>NZ_JBFUDJ010000011.1:0-182815 GCF_056404775.1 Mesorhizobium sp. P2_B5
CATCCCCGCTATCGCGGCCTGGCCAAGGCGGCAGGACAGGTCCTCATCGCGGCCATGGCCTTCAACATGCGCCGCTGGGTAACGCTGGCCACCTGAGCCTGGGTCGCACTGCGCCCGAAACCCACCGAATACGCCAACTCCTACCCTATCCGGCCGCAAACCCGCGCCGGAAAGCACCTCGATGCGCCCCTGCCGTCTCTCCAGGCATCCAAAGCCCGATAACGCAACAGGCCCACAAGGGGAGAAGGAAAGACCTTGAGATTAAGCCGCTTCGATATTCACCGTGCGGCTGAGGCGGCGGACTTCCTCGTCGTTGAGCAGGCCGCCGGCGCGCAGCAGGCTGGCGAAACGGCCGTTACGCAGCGACAGTTCGGCGAAGCCGCCCATCTCGACCACCTTGCCCTTGTCCATGAACACGACAAGATCGGCGTCGCGAACGGTGGTCAGGCGGTGGGCGATGATGAAGGTGGTGCGGTTGCGCCTCAATTCGTCGATCGCTTCCTTGACGCGGTCCTCGGTCTCGACGTCGAGCGCGCTGGTCGCCTCGTCGAGCACCAGGATCGGTGCGTCCTTCAGCACGGCGCGGGCAATCGCGATACGCTGACGCTCGCCGCCCGAAAGCTGGCCGCCACGCTCGCCGACGACGGTGTCGTAGCCGGCGCTCTTGGCCAGGATGAAGTCCTGCGCCGCGGCAGCATGGGCTGCGGCATGCACTTCGTCATAGGTCGCCTCGGCGCGGCCAACGCGGATGTTGTCCTCGATCGAACGGTTGAGCAGGCCGGCATCCTGGAAGACGGTGGCGATCGAGTGGCGCAGCGACTTGCGGGTCACCGTGCGGGTGTCGATGCCGTCGATCAGGATACGGCCGTGGGACGGCGAGAAAACGCGCTGCAACAGATTGATCAGCGTCGTCTTGCCGGCGCCGGTCGGGCCGACGATGGCAACGGTCTGGCCAGCCTGGACCTCGAACGAGACGTCATCGATGCCCTGCCCCGAATTGCCGAACTCGAAGCCGACATTCTCGAAGCGGATATGGCCGGTGACATTGGTGAGATCGCGGAGGCCATCCGGCTCGGCGGCGTCGGCGGCAGAGTCCTCGAGATGGTAGAAGTCCTCGAGCTTGGCGCGGGCTTCCGAAATCTGGTTGGCGAAAGCCGACATCTGGTCGAGACGAGCGATCAGCAGCGTGGCAAAGCCGGTGAAGGCGATGACGTCGCCGATCTTGAGCTGGCCATGGGTGACGAGATAAGCGCCGATCAGCAGCACGACCATCATCGAAATGGTCGACGACAGGCGATGCAGCGCATTGGCCATCGCCCACCAGTCGAGCACGGGGTTCTGCGCATCGAGCAGGTTCTTGACGTAGCGGCGCAGCGTATCGGCCTCATGGCCGAGACGGTTGTAGCTCTGCAGCACGGCGACGTTGCTGACCGAGTCGGTCACATGCGCAAACACCTTGTGATAGTGGCGCTCGACGGCGGCCTGGCCTGCCTTGGTGCGCTTCATCACCAGGCGGCCGATACCTACATAGAGAACGCCAAGGCCCATCAGCACCATGGACATGCGCAGATCCATGCTGATCGCGGTGGGGATCAGCAGAGCAAGCGCAACGGCCGTCGACAGATGCTGGCGCATGAATTCAAGCCACAGGCTGAACAACGTCTCGACAGCGCGCAGCAGCGTGTGCAGCGCGTTGGAGGTGCCGCGCTGATGGTGCCAGGCAAGCGGCATGGTGATCACGCGCTCGAACGACTGGCACAGCACCTCGCTGCGGCGCTTGTGGGCAAAACGGTCAGCGCCACGCGCCACCAGCACGAAGGCAATGATGTTGAAGGCGCCGAGGCCGGCCCAGAGAGCCAGCGTCGAAAACACCGAACCCTTATCGGAGATGGCGTCGATCACCCGACCGAACATGATCGGCTCGAGGATGGCGATGATGGCAAGCGCGACATTCGCACCGCAGATCAACGCAACGCGTTTCCTGTCGGCTGCGAGATAACCCAGCGCTCTCCAGTAGATTTGCAGAAGTGACACTTCAGCTACTCCGCCCAAACATTCATTGTGCACTGCACCATTTCTTGACACGTATCGGTTAACGGGTCGCAAAACAATGCCCGTCTACCTCTTCCGTTCCCATTCTGCGAACAAAAGATGACGACGCTGCGAAATCTGCCGTGATCACCTAACGGTTTGAGATAAAAGGTGAAATGTCAGTCTTGCGGCAAAATCGTGGCACGTGCCCAAGGCTGCCACATTTTTAATCACCCACGCCCGGCAGCGCCAATACATAAGAAGCAGGGCTGCCTTGCGCCATGCGCATGACCAAATAGAAACGCGCGCCCTGAAAGGCGCGCGCAAATTAGTTCAAGCCTTTGATTTTACGCGGGTATCTTGACGACCACCTCGGTCTTGTCACCGGCTTTCGGCTCAAAGCCGGAAGACTTTGTCTTGGTTCCATTGACTTCGAGCGAGATGGTCTTGGCCTTTTTGTCGCGGATGACGCGAACTTGGACCTCGGCCCCCAGCATCTTGAGCGTTGCCGAGTAACCGTCCCAGTGGCTGGGCAGTTTGGGCCGGAACGTGATCTGCTTGCCGCGCCGCTCGATGCCCAGAATGCCTTCGACGGCGGCACGGTAGAGCCATCCGGCTGAGCCCGTGTACCAGGTCCAGCCACCCCGACCGCCCTTGCCTTCACCCGAATAGATGTCGGCGGCGACGACGTAGGGCTCGACCCGGTAGTGCTCGGCCGACGCATCGTCGAGCGCATGGTTGACCGGGTTCAGCATCGAGAAGCAGCGATAGGCATCGTCGGTGCGGCCCATTTCGGCGAGCGCGATGACGAACCAGGTCGCTGCATGGGTGTACTGGCCGCCGTTCTCGCGCACGCCAGGCGGGTAGCTCTTGATGTAGCCGGGGTCCTTTTGCGTGTTCTGGAAGGCCGGGGTGAACAGCTTGACGATCTTGAGCTTGTCGTCGACCAGCAAGTTCGTCGCCTGCTGCATCGCCGTGGTCGAGCGCGCCGGGTCGCCCTCGCCGGAGAGCACGCTCCACGACTGCGCGATCGAGTCGATCTTGCACTCGTCCGAATTGTGCGAGCCGAGCGGCGTGCCGTCATCGTAGCTGCCGCGCCGGTACCATTGGCCGTCCCAGGCGGTGCTTTCCAGTGCTCGCTTCAGCACGTCGGCGTGTTTTGTCCAGGCCTGCGCCCGCTTGGTGTCGCTTTGCCCCTTGGCGACAGCGGCAAAGTCGCCAAGCGTCTTCAGCAGGAACCAGCCAAGCCATACGCTCTCGCCTTTGCCTTGCTCGCCGACGCGGTTCATTCCGTCGTTCCAGTCGCCGCCGAGGATCAGCGGCAGCCCGGCCGGACTGCTGCGCTTGACGGCAAGGTCGAGCGCCCGCGCGCAATGCTCGTAGAGCGAGGCATGCGTCTTGGAGATCTCGGGGGTGAAGAAAGCATCATGCTCGCCCTCGCCCAGAACCTGCCCGTCGATGAAGGGCAGCTGCTCCTTGAGTATCCCCGTATCGCCAGTCACCTCGATATACCTGTTGGTGGCGTGCGCCAGCCAGACCACGTCGTCCGAGATCAGGGTGCGCACGCCGGCGTCGGTGCGCGGCAGCCACCAATGCTGGACGTCGCCTTCGGGGAACTGCCGGCGCGCCGCGTTGAGGATCTGGTCGCGCGCCAGCTTCGGATCATGCGCCAGCAGGGCCAGAGTGTCCTGCAGCTGGTCGCGGAAGCCGAAGGCGCCGCTCGCCTGGTAGAAGGCCGAGCGGGCGCGGATGCGGCAGGCCAGGCTCTGATACGGCAGCCAGTGGTTGACCATGACGTCGAGCGCCTTGTCCGGCGTCTCGACCTGGATGGTGTCGAGGAAGCCGCGCCAGACGCGTTCATTGTCGGCAAGCCGCTGGTCAAAATCCTTGCCCGAATGGGTCTGCACCAGCGCGCTCGCTTCGGCCGGATTGGCGGCATCGCCGAGCAGCCAGACGAGCGTGACGTCGCCGCCGGCGGGGATGTCGACGTCGCTGGCGACAGCCGCGCAAGGATCATCGCCTGCCTCGACGCGGCCCGACAGGCCGGCGCCGCTGACCACGGCGTGCGGGAAGGCGCTGGTGCCCTGTCTGCCGATGAACTCGCCGCGATCGGCTGTCACCGAATGCACCGGCCCGGCAGCGGCCAGGAAGGCCACCCGGTCGCCGAAATCGAGCCCGTAGGGGTTTTGCGCCAGAAGTGCGCCGGTCGCCGAATCCCTCGACGGGATGATGGTGGCCGCCGTGCTCGAACGATGGCTGCCGAGAACCCATTCGACATAGGCATAGACGCGCAGCCGCGCCGGTGCCGAGCCCGAGTTCTGGATGCGCAGCCGCGTGATCTTCACCGGATCGGTGGGATCGACCACATGCGTCAGATCCATCGACAGCGGGCCGCGCTTCGACCGGAAGGTCGAAAAGCCCTGGCCGTGCCATGTCTCGTAAGTCATCGAGGGATCGCGCACTACAGCGGCAAGCGGCGAGAACGACTTGCCGCTTGCATAGTCGTAGATGTAGACGCCCTCGCCCGGTCGGTTGGTGACCGGATCGTTCGACCACGGCGTCAGCTGGTAGTCGCGGCTGTTGCGGCTCCAGGTGAAGGCGGCCCCCTCAGCCGAGACATGGAAGCCGAACGAGGCGTTGGAGACGACGTTGATCCACGGCTGCGGCGTCGTGCGCCGGCCGGCAAGGCGGGTGACGTAGTGGCGGCCATCGCCTTCGAAACCGCCGAAGCCGTTCCATTGGCTGAGGCCGCTGCCGTCGGCACTGGCGTCAGACGCAGCATGGTATGCAGGCGCCACCGGCACTGGCAGAGCCGTTTCGCGAAGGGTCGCAGCACCCGCCGGCTGCAAGGCATCGCGGGCCTGCAAGGCTGCCGCCTCGGCGCGCTCGATCTGGTCGAAGATGGTGCCATTGCGGGTGTGCAGCACGACGCGGGCGACGGCCAGCAACGTCTTGTAGGTCGCTTCGTCCATCAGGTCGCGGCGCACCGCGAAGATATGCTGGCGCGGCCCGAGCTCCTTGCCGCGCAAGCGGCTGTTTTCGCACAGCGTCTCGACCGCGCGCTGCAGGTCCTGCACATAGGACGAGGCCTGCTCATTGACGACGACGAAGTCGATCATCATGCCGCGGGCGCGCATATACTCCTGGAAGCGCAGCGCCTGGGCGACGATTTCAAGGTCGGCGACGTCGCCGATGCGGACCAGGAAGATCGGGAAATCGCCGGAGATGCTGGTCGGCCACAGGCTGGACTGCTTGCCCAGCCCCGAAGCAATGGATTCGGCCGGCAGGCGCAGGAACGGATCGGGATAGATCAGATAGCGTGCCAGCTTCTGCACATTGGCGGCGTCGGTCAGGCTGAGGCCAAGGTGGCGGGTCTGCACCTGCGAACGCGTCCAGGCGAGCATCGCCTGGCGAGCGAAGCTTTCGGGATGGTCGAGCCTGGCGATGGCTTCGTCGAGTTCGGCGCGGTTGGCACCAACGGCGGTCCAGAAGGTCAGCGAGATCTTCTTGTTGGCCGGCACCCGCACCTGGCGGCGCAGCGCCGCGACCGGATCGAGCGTGAAGCCATGATGGCCGCCAAGTTTGGCGCCCGGATCGAAAGCGGCAGCCTCGGCGATGGTGCGGCCACGGCCGATAAAGGCGCGGCGGTCGGTCTCGGCCTCGGCATCGCGTGCCGATCCCGACGGATCGGTGACGAAATGCACCATGGTGAGGTCGGGCTCGTTCTTGTCGCGCTTGCGCCTGGTGGCGAAGATGGCGCCGTTGTTGGCAGCGATCTCGGTCTCGATGAACATTTTCGAGAATGCCGGATGGGCGTTGTCCGAAGCTTCGTTGCCGAGCACCAGTTCGGCAAAGGAGGTCACCTCGATATGCCGGTCGGTAGCGCCGTCATTGTAAAGGGTGACGCGCCGTCCTTCGCCATTGCCTTCCGAGATGACGATGCACTCGACCTCCGAACGCAACGAGCCGACCGTTTTGACGAAGCTCGCCTTGTCGTCGGAAAACAGCGTCTGCACTCTCTCTCCGGTCGCCTGCCTCGGCTCGGCGGTGGCCGACCACCAGTCGCCGGTGCCGGCATCCCTAAGGAAGATGTAGGAACCGAGCCGGTCTTCGGTCGGATCGGGCTGCCAGCGGGTGACGGCGAGTTCGCCCCAGCGGCTGTAGCCGGAGCCGGTTGCCGAGACCATGACGGAGTAACGGCCGTTGGACATGACGCTGGTGGCGCGCAGCGCCTTCAGCGGATCGAGGATAATGCGCGAGTCCGGGCTTTCGACCTCGGTCTCGTCCTTCGAGCGTTCGTCGGCTTCGGTCCTGACGGTGGCGGTCGGGATGTCCCGCGGCGCCCTCTCCTGCAGCAGGAGTTCGGCAGACTCGATCACCGGATCGCTGTGGAAGCGGTCACGCAGCCGGCCTTCGAAGATGGCGTCGGCAACGGCGGCGATCGACATGCCGGAATGGTGGGCCATGTAGTTCAGCACGACGGCGTGGTCGGTGCCTTCCGGCACGCGCTGCGGCGTGAAATCGACGGCGTCATAATAGCCGTGCCGGCCCATCGCGCCGATAGAGCGCAGCCTGGCGAGATTCTGGACGGATTCGCGCGGTGTGAACTGCGCTGCAAGGATCGTGGCGTAGGGCGCGATCACCGTGTTCTGACCAAGGCCGCGCTTGAGGCCAAGTCCGGGCACGCCGAAATTGGTGTACTGGTAGGTCAGTTCGCGGTCGCGGGCGTTGTAGGCCGCTTCCGAAATGCCCCACGGCACGTTCTTCGAGCGCGCATACTGGATCTGGCGCTTGATGATCAGCTTGCTGGTCTGGTTGAGGATCGAGCCCTGCGGCTCCTTCATCACCAGCGGCGGCATCAGATACTCGAACATCGAGCCCGACCAGGACATCAGCGCGCCCTGGAAGCCTATTTCGACAATCGGTCGTCCGAGCCGGAACCAGTGCTCGGTCGGCAGATCGCCCTTGGCGATGGCAAACAGGCTGGTCAGCCGCGCCTCGGACGCCAGCAGGTCGTAGCAGCTTTCGTCGAGCTGGTGTTCCTCGACCCGGTAGCCGATCGAGAGCAGTTTTCTTTCCTGCCGCATCAGGAAGGAGAAATCCATCTCGAAGGCATAGCGGCGGCAGCGCTCGCGCAGCGCCAAGAGCTTGGCGCGCAAGGCCTCGACGGCGTTCTCGTCGCTGTGCGAGTCATGCACATGCGCCTCGCAGGTCGCTTCCAGCCGCGCCGCCCAGTCGGCGATGACGTCGCTGCGCTGCGACCCAGCCTCAGTGTGGATGGCGGTGGCGAGCTTGCGGATCTCGCCGGCCAGCACGGCCAGATTGATGGTCCGGATCGAAGCCATCTCCGGCTGCGCCTTGATGGTCATGACGGCGCGCCGCATGCCGTCGAGGCGGTCGGCCAGTCGCTGGCGCAGCGGCCTGAGCTGACGGCGGTCATCGGGCAGGTCCTCGAGGCTCTCGTCGAGGATGGTCACCGTGTCGAGGACGCCTTCAAAATCGCCCTGCAGGTGGACGGACGGAGCTTCCGCCCACTCGGCGCAAGCAGCCGCCACCGCCACCAGATGCCCCGCGAGATTGCCGCTGTCGACCGCCGAGATGTAGAGCGGATAAAGCGGCTTCAGAGTCGTGGTGTCGTACCAGTTGAAGAGGTGACCGCGGTTGCGCGGCATGCTCTCGATGGTCGTCATCGTCGCGTCGATGCGGGTAATGGCATCGGACAGCGCAATCCAGCCGAAATCGCGTGCCGACACCACCGACAGGAGATAGACGCCGATATTGGTCGGTGACGTGCGCGGCGCCACCACCGGCGCCGGGCTTTCCTGGAAATTGTCGGGCGGCAGGTTGTGGTGCTCGGCGGTGACGAAGGTTTCGAAATAGTGCCAGGTGCGGCGCGCCACGGTGCGCAGCGCATGGATATCGGCCTGCGATATGCGCAGACGGTCCTCGGTCTCGGCCGAGCGGCTGATCCAGCAGGCAACGGCCGGCGAGCCGATCCAGAACAGAGCGAAGAAGAAGGCGACAAAGGCGCCGGTGGAATCGGCCAGCACGGGGATAGCGAGACCGACGACGCCGATAATCACGGCGCCATACATCATGCTGTAATAGGAGCCGAGGTCGTTGTCGCCGCCCTTGTGCGCCTGCGACGCCGTGCGCCATTCCAAAAGGTTCTGGCGGCTGACGAACAGGCGGTAGAGCGTGCGCACGATGGCGTCGCCCATCATCCAGGCATTGTGCGCCATCAAAAGCACTTTCAGCGCCACCAGCGCCGTGCCGAAGACGGTGTCGCGCGCCAGCGCCGAGAAATGGCCGCGCGGCGTCTGGTCCCCGCTCTTGGGCAAGATGGCGTTGATGACATCGAAAGTCGGCGCCATGAACAGCGAGAGGATGAGCAGCGCCTGCCATTGCGCGGCCTGCGTGAAGGGCAGCAGCGTCCAGCCGGCGATCGCCGCCATCACCCAGAAGATCGGGGTCAGCGAACGGCGCAGATTGTCGATCATCTTCCAGCGCGACAGCGCCGGCACCCCGGAACGCGGGCTGAAGATGAAGCGCAGCAACTGCCAGTCGCCACGCGCCCAGCGGTGATGACGCGAGGCGTCGACCGAATAGCGGGTCGGATAGTCCTCGACCAGTTCGACGTCGGTGACGAGCGCCGCGCGCGCCAGCGCACCTTCGAGCAGGTCGTGGCTGAGGATAGTGTTTTCCTCGATGCGTCCCTTCAGCGCCGCCTCGAAGGCGTCGACGTGATAGAGACCCTTGCCGGTGAAGGAGCCGTCGCTGAAGACGTCCTGGTAGAGATCCGACACTGCAAAGACGTAAGGGTCGAGACCGCTGTTGGACGAAAAAACGCGCTGGAAGAAAGAGGCGTCGTCGCCGCTGGTGAGCGATGCCGTGATGCGCGGCTGGAGGATGGTGTAGCCGGCGGTGACGACACGCTTTGCCGCGTCGAAATGCGGTCGGTTGAGCGGATGGGCGAGCTTGCCGACCAGAGACGACACGGCGTCGCGCGTGGTGCGCGTGTCGGCGTCCAGCGTCATGACGTAGACGACCTTTTCCGGCAGCGGCACGTCGAGCGGCAGGAAGGTCGTGTCGCTGTCGCCGCGCAAGAGAAGGTTCAGCTCGTGCAGCTTGCCGCGCTTGCGCTCCCAGCCCATCCAGGCGCCCTGCGCCTGGTTGTAGAGCCGGCGGCGATGCAGGATATAAAAACGCGGCGCGCCCTCGGAGGGGTAGCGGGCATTGAGCCTGGCGATCTCGTCGCGCGCATATTGCAGGATCTCGATGTCGGCGGCATCGATCTCGGTCTTGGAATCCGGCCAATCGGATAGCAGCGCGAAATGGATTTCGTCCGCGGTATTGGCGAGGTGATGCACCTCGATGTTGCGGATGTTTTCCTCGACATCGTCGCGCGAGCCGATCAGCGACGGAACAACGACCAGCGTGCGTGAGGCGGCCGGGATGCCGTGCTTGTAGTCATAACCAACCAGCCGCGTCGGCTTCAGGAACAGCGAAACGACAGTGTTGAAAAAGGCGAGCGCACCTTCGCTGGCCGGCACAGCAAACAGCGCCAGCATCAACGTGATCGAGGGAACCGAGAGCCCCAGATGGGCAAGCGCATTGCCTGAGACAACCAGCAGCAGCACCGTCAGCAGGAAGACGGGCACCACGATGCCCAGCCAGCCGGTGCTGGTGAAGGCGCGCTTGACAGTCACATAGAAAGGCGGCCGGTAGCCGATCGCCTTTTCCAGATCCGGCCGGCGCGGGCCGACCAGAAAGAAGCCGACATCGGTATGCATGGTCGGATCGGCTGATGCATCCGGCACGCCGGAGGCATCGGTGACGCCGGGGACATGGCCGGCAAGCTCGATCGCCTTTTCGGCGACGCGGAATTCGGAGAGATCCGAGCGGCGCGCCAGTTGCTCGATCGACGTGCGGTACTGGTCACGCGAAAAGAAATCGAGCGCGGCGAAATCGGTGCGCTCGCGCAGCAGCGTGTCGATGCGGCTGACGCCTTCGAACCAGACCGTCCAGTCGACGTCGTTGATAAGCCGCAGGCCGCGGATGATGTTGCCGGTGGTGACATTGCCGCTGGACAGCGTGCGATGCTCGGAAATGATGATTTCCTCGGCGTCGGAGCCGGTCTTCTCGAGCTCGACCTCCAGCCATTCCAGCGCCCTGCCGGCATTTTGCGAGCCGTCGCGCAGGCGGTAGAGCAACTGCGTGGCAAAGGTGGTGTCCTGGGCATGGGCGCCATAGCTCGACAGGATCTTCTGCCGGTCGGCATTGTCGTCGGTCGCCAGAACCCGGTCGGCGACCTCGTTGGCGATGTGGCGCATCTGCCTGGTGCGGTCGACGCGCACGGCGATGCGGCGCAGGTTTTCGATCAGCACGAAGCGCAGCAGCGACGGCAGCGCCCAGAGTTCGCCGATCTTCAGCGGCTCGACCGACTGAAAACCTTCGACGATGGCCTTGAACATGGTCGCCGAGACCGAACTGTCGGAATGGGCGACATAGCTCCAGGCCAAGGCCAGCGCGCGCGGCACGGCCTCGCCATCGGACAGTTTCAGGGTCGGCAACTGCCGGTAGAAACGGCGCGGCAGGTCGCGCTTGACCTGAAAGATGGTCTCCTCGACCAGATAATTGTTGTCGAGCAGCCATTGTGCGGCAGGCGTAATGGTTTCGCCCTTGGCCTGGGCGGCATTGGTCGAGCGGTAGACTTCGAGGATTTTCTTGGCACTGTCGCGGATGCGGGCCTGGAAATCGAACGGCGTCAGGCCGAACAGGTCCTTGACGTCGCCCTTGGCGAGGCTGTCGCCCAGCGCGCGCAGACGCTCTTCTGGCAGGAAATTGGAGCGTATCGGCTCTTCGGTGATGGCCGGGAAGCTGGCGCTGGTCTTTTCGATCTGGGCAGGATTTGTCTGGATATTCATTGAAAATTCCGCATGGGGGACGCGATGCGGCGTCACCGCCACGGCAATGTCCCTAAAACCGATTCAAATGCAATTGGTTGCATGATTACACTGGCCGAAAGTTTTGCTTCGCACCGCGCCAGGGGCGTTATCCCTTCGACATTTCAAGGAGGGGCTTTCGACAACTCAAGGACGAGCACCCCTGCCCTCCCGTCCGCCTTGGAACGACGGAAGGATTCAGGCTTTTTCGTGATCCAGGCAACAGCTTACGCCAGATTTCTCCGGCGTGCGATCATGTTTGGCAACAGGCGTTAATCGTTGCTGGCGGTGCAGCTAGCCCAGGCTGGCGATCCGGATCACGAACAGGGTCGTCGGCCGCACCGGTTCCACGTGCAACTGGGCGACGTCTGGGCCGATCATGAGCGTGTCACGAGGTCCAAGCCGGGACGGTGTCGGGTCGGTCACGCCGACCTCGCCGTCGAGGGGCAGGATAAGGGTCGTTGCGTTCGTCGGACGGATATCGGTCGGGGCTGAAACCATGAGGCGCTCGACCGTATGGGTCGCCCGCCCGCGGCGGGTCATAACATTGAGGTCGGTGATCGGGCCGGAGATCAGCGCAGCCGTGGTCGCCACATCGGCGGGGAAGGACAGCGGGGCGGAGGCTCCGGTCACCTCGGCAGGCGGCCGGCCGGCAATGTCAAGGATGATGCCCTCGCCTTCCAGCACGGCAAGCGTGCGGTCGACGCCGGCAAAGCCGGAGAACGGGCCGCCGCCTTCGACGCGCGCCATCGAGACGCGCCAGTCGAAGTCGTCAAGCCCGGCACCGTCAGGCACGACGGCGATTTCGGTCGTCGTGCCGCCGCCATTCTTCCACGGCATGACGCGGTAGTCGGCGGCACGAAGGATGCGCATCGTTCAGCCAATCAGCCGAGAATGCCGGGCAGATTGAGCTGGTGCTCCTTCGCGCAGGCAATGGCGATGTCATAGCCGGCATCGGCGTGGCGCATGACGCCGGTCGCCGGGTCGTTCCACAGCACGCGCTCCAGGCGCCTTGCGGCGTCCGGTGTGCCGTCGGCGACGATGACCATGCCGGAATGCTGCGAAAAGCCCATGCCGACGCCGCCGCCATGGTGCAGCGATACCCAGGTGGCGCCCGACGCGGTGTTGAGCAGGGCGTTGAGCAGCGGCCAGTCGGACACGGCGTCGGAGCCGTCCTTCATCGCTTCCGTCTCGCGGTTCGGCGAAGCGACCGAGCCGGAATCGAGGTGGTCGCGTCCAATGACGACGGGCGCCTTGAGTTCGCCCTTGGCGACCATCTCGTTGAAGGCGAGGCCGAGGCGGTGGCGGTCGCCAAGGCCGACCCAGCAGATGCGCGCCGGCAGGCCCTGGAACGAGATGCGCTCGCGCGCCATGTCCAGCCAGTTGTGCAGATGGGTGTTGCCGGGGGTGAGCTCGCGCACCTTGGCATCGGTCTTGTAGATATCCTCGGGATCGCCAGACAGTGCCGCCCAGCGGAACGGGCCGATGCCCCGGCAGAACAGCGGCCTGATGTAGGCCGGCACGAAGCCCGGGAACGCAAAGGCGTTTTCGAAACCCTCGTCCTTGGCGACCTGGCGGATGTTGTTGCCGTAGTCCAGCGTCGGCACGCCGGCGTTCCAGAAGGCGACCATCGCCTCGACATGCTCGCGCATCGACGCGCGCGCCGCCTTCTCGACAGCCTTGGGGTCGCTGACGCGCTTCTCGCGCCATTCAGCCATCGTCCAGCCCTTGGGCAGATAGCCGTTGATGGGGTCATGCGCCGAGGTCTGGTCGGTGACCATGTCGGGGCGAATGCCGCGCTTGAACATTTCCGGCACGATCTCGGCAGCGTTGCCGAGCAGGCCGACGGATTTCGCTTCGCCGGCCTTGGTCCAGCGCTCGATCATTTCCATCGCTTCGTCCAGCGTCTCGGCCTTCTCGTCGACATAGCGAGTGCGCAAGCGGAAATCGATCGAGTCCGGATTGCATTCGATAGCGAGGCAACAGGCGCCGGCCATGACGGCGGCAAGCGGCTGGGCGCCGCCCATGCCGCCGAGGCCGCCGGTCAGGATCCACTTCCCTTTGAGGTTGCCGTTGTAGTGCTGTCGGCCGGCTTCTACGAAGGTCTCGTAAGTTCCCTGCACAATGCCTTGCGTGCCGATATAGATCCAGGAGCCGGCCGTCATCTGGCCGTACATCATCAGGCCCTTCTTATCGAGCTCGTTGAATTTATCCCAGGTCGCCCAGTGCGGCACGATGTTGGAGTTGGCGATGAGCACGCGCGGCGCGTCGGTGTGCGTCCGGAAGACGCCGACCGGCTTGCCCGACTGCACCAGCAGCGTCTCGTCCTCATTGAGTGTCTTCAGCGACGCGACGATGCTGTCGAAATCGTTCCAGGTGCGCGCGGCCCGGCCGATACCGCCATAAACGACCAGCTCGTTGGGGTTTTCGGCGACGTCCGGATCGAGATTGTTCATCAGCATGCGCAGCGGCGCTTCGGTCGTCCAGTATTTGGCGTTGAGCTTGTCGCCGCGCGGCGCACGCACTTCGCGGATGTTGTGGCGAGGATTATTCATCATTGTCCCTTTCGAGTAAGGCGGCGGCTCAGCGCCCGGCCCAGTCAATGGCGGTTTGGAGGATTTTCGTCAGCGTGGCGCGCATCGGTGCGGCGAACTCGGCATCATAGGGCACCGGCCAATTGTCCGGTTCACCCTTGCCCGCGGGCTCGCGCAAATAGCCGCGATCGGCAAGTTCCATCTGCAACGCATGGTAGCCGCCTTGCGGGTTGCCGAAATAGCGCGTGATCCAGCCGCCCTTGAAACGGCCGTTGATGACATTGCTTTCACCGCTTTCGGCCATGATCTGGCCGACTAGCGCCTGCAGCGTCGGGTCGGCGGTCTGGCCGTCATTGGTGCCGAGGTTGAACACCGGCAGCGTGCCATAGAACAGGCGCGGCAGCACCGATCGGATCGAGTGGCAATCGTAGATGACGATTTTTTCGTGCAGGCCGCGCAGCCTGACGGCCTGGGCCGCCAGCATTTCATGGTAGGGCACGAAATAGGATATGCGGCGCTGGTCTATCTCCGACGGCGTCGGTTCCGCGCCGGGCAAATAGAGTGGATCGCCGTCGAAGGTCTCGGTGGGGCAAAGCGTGGTCGTCGTCTGCCCGGGATAGAGCGAGGCGCCGGAGGGATCGCGGTTGACGTCGATGACGGTGCGCGAGATCGACGTATGCACAACCGTCGCACCGAGGCCGGCGGCAAAATCATAGAGATTGTCGATCCACCAGTCGCAATCGCGGCGGCCGAGCCAGGGCGAGACCAGCCGGTTGTCGATGCCGGCGAGATCGATGCCGGTGTGCGGGATCGACACCAGAAGAGGTGCGGTGCCTTCCGTGACTGTCAGCCAGTCGGTCATGTCAGGCTCCCGAGATCGAAGGCAGTGTTACCGCGCCGGCAGCCTTGATGGTGGCGCCGCTGCGCACCATGGCGATGGCCTTTTCCATGTCCGGGTGGAAATGCCGATCCGTGTCGAGATGCGGCACCTCGGAGCGGACCAGCTTGCGCACGGCTTCAAGGGCCGCGCTCGACGCCAGCGGCGCATGAAAATCACAGCCTTGCGCGGCGGCCAAAAGTTCGATGCCGATGACGGCCGTGGCATTCTCCACCATGCCGATCAGCCGGCGGGCGCCGTGCGCCGCCATCGAGACATGGTCTTCCTGGTTGGCCGAGGTCGGGATGGAATCGACGCTGGCCGGATAGGCCTTCTGCTTGTTCTCGGAAACCAGCGCCGCCGCCGTCACCTGCGGGATCATGAAGCCGGAGTTCAGGCCGGGCTTCGGCGTCAGGAATGCCGGCATGCCGGACAGCGCGGGGTCAACCAGCATGGCGATACGGCGTTCCGACAGCGAGCCGATCTCGCAGACGGCGAGCGCGATCATGTCGGCGGCGAAAGCCACCGGCTCGGCGTGGAAATTGCCGCCGGAGAGCGCCGTATCGTCCTCGGCGAAGATCAGCGGATTGTCGGTGACGCCATTGGCTTCGGTGCCGAGCGTATCGGCGGCCTGACGCAGCACGCTGAGGGCTGCACCCATCACCTGCGGCTGGCAGCGCAGGCAGTACGGGTCCTGCACGCGCTCGTCGCCAACGCGGTGCGATTCACGGATGGAGCTGCCGGCCATCAGATTGCGCAGCGCCGCAGCCGTCTCGATCTGGCCGGGGTGCCTTCTCAGGAGATGGATGCGCGGATCGAAGGGTGCGTCCGAACCCTTGGCGGCGTCGGTCGACAGCGCACCGGCGACCAGCGCCGACTGGTAAAGCACCTCGGCCTCGAACAAAGCGGCCAACGCATAGGCGGTCGAGAATTGAGTGCCGTTGAGCAGTGCAAGACCCTCCTTGGCGCCGAGCGTCACCGGCTCCAGGCCGTGCGAGACGAAAGCAACCTTGGCCGGAAAGCGGCCATGCGGAGTAAAGCATTCGCCGACGCCGATCATCACCGCCGTCATGTGCGACAGCGGCGCAAGGTCGCCGGAGGCGCCGACCGAGCCTTGCGCCGGAACGACGGGGATGACGTCGTTGGCTAGCATTGCTTCCAGCAATTCGATGGTTTGCGGCCGAACGCCGGAAGCGCCCTGCGCCAGGCTGGCGAGTTTTAGCGCCATCATCAGCCGGACCACCGCGACCGGCATCGGCTCGCCGACGCCGGCGGCATGCGACAGAACGATGTTGCGCTGCAGGGTTTCGAGGTCGGCGGCCGGAATACGGACGCTGGCCAGTTTGCCGAAGCCGGTGTTGATGCCATAGACCGGCTCACCCTTGGCGACGATGCGAGCGACTGCCTCGGCGCTGGCCTTAATCTTCGGGCGACAGGCAGCGTCGAGCTTCGGCACGGCGCCACGGTAGATCGCGCGCCAGTCGGCCAGCGCCGCATTGCCGGGCTTCAGGTTGAGTTCGGTCATTGTCCTCTCCAGATGCGGGCATGAAGCGGGTTGAACCCCATGCGGTAGACGAGTTCGGCCGGGCGCTCGATGTTCCAGATCGCCAGATCGGCGGATTTGCCTGCCTCGAGCGTGCCGGTCTGGCCGAGCAGTCCGAGCGCGCGGGCGGCCTCGCGGGTGGTGCCGGCCAGGCATTCCTCGACGGTCAGGCCGAACAATGTCGCGGCCATGTTCATGGTCAAGAGCAGCGAGGTCAGCGGCGAGGTGCCGGGATTGTTGTCGGTGGCGACGGCCATCTTGACGCCGTGCTGGCGAAACAGGCCGATCGGCGGCTTCTTGGTTTCGCGAATGAAATAGTAGGCGCCGGGCAGGATCGTCGCCACGGTGCCGGCCTTGGCCATCGCCGCAGCACCGGCGTCGTCTGTATATTCGAGATGGTCGGCCGACAGCGCGCCATAGCGGGCGGCGAGTTCGGCGCCGTGAAGGTTGGACAGTTGGTCGGCATGGAGTTTGACCGGCAGGCCGAGTGCTGCGGCCTTGTCGAAGACGCGGGCGATCTGCTCCGGCGAAAAGGCGATGCCTTCGCAGAAACCGTCGACGGCGTCCGCCAGGCCTTCGGCGGCGATGGCCGGCAGAATCGTGTTGGCGACCAGATCGACAAACGCGTCCTTGTCGCCCTTGGCTTCCGGCGGCAACGCATGCGCGCCGAGGAAGGTGGTGCGAACCGTCACCGGCCGCTCCTTGTCGAGACGCCGGGCCGCGCGCAGCGACTTCTGTTCATTTTCGAGATCGAGCCCGTAGCCCGACTTTACCTCCACCGTCGTGACGCCCTCTGCCATCAGCGCATCGAGGCGCGGCAGCGTCTGCGTAACGAGCTCGTCTTCGCTGGCAGCGCGCAAGGATTTGACCGAGGAGACGATGCCGCCGCCGGCTCTCGCCACCTCTTCATAGGTCGCGCCGGCCAGCCGCATCTCGAACTCGTTGGCGCGGTTGCCGGCATGGACGAGATGGGTGTGGCAATCGATCAGGCCGGGGGTGATCCAGCGGCCTTCGCAGTCGGTGGTCTCGCTGCCCTGAGCCAGGGCTGACGGCATGTCTGCTTCCGGCCCGGCATAGACGATGACGCCGTCGCGGGCTGCGATCGCGCCCTTCTCGACGATACCCAGTCCGGCTTCGGCCATGGTCGCCAGGCGCGCATTGCGCCAAAGGTGAAGGTCCCCTGCCCGGCTTTTGTTCTGTGCCGCCATCATCTTTTTCCGTTTGATTGGATGGCGATTATGTATATACATATTGGAACGCACTGCAAGTGCTATTGTCATCGGAAATTCGGATTCGGAGAAAAACGTGACAACGATCTTTGCGGAACAGGCGCTGCTGGCCGATGGCTGGCATGACAAGGTGCGGATCTCGCTGAGTGGCGGTCAGATCGCGAAGGTCGAGCCGGGTTCTTCGCCGCAGGCCGGCGACGAGCGGCACGCCATTGTAGTACCAGGCATGCCGAACCTGCACAGCCACGCCTTCCAGCGCGGCATGGCAGGGCTGGCTGAACTGCGCGGCCCCTCGGCCGACAGTTTCTGGAGCTGGCGCGAGGTCATGTACCGCTTCGCGCTGTCGATGACGCCGGATCAGGTCGAGGCGGTTGCCGCGCAGCTCTATGTCGAGATGCTGGAGGCCGGTTTTTCGCGCGTCGGCGAATTCCACTATCTGCATCACGACCGCGACGGAAAACCCTATGCCAACCTTGCCGAGATGGCCGAGCGCATTGCCGCCGCATCGGCTGAGACGGGCATAGGCCTGACGCTGTTGCCGGTGTTTTATGCGCATTCTTCGTTCGGCGGCGCCGCACCCAACGAAGGCCAGCGGCGATTCATCAACGATGTGAATCGCTTCGGTCGCTTGCTTGAGAAAAGCCGCGAATCCGTTCGCGCGTTGAATCAGGCTGTCGTCGGCGTTGCCCCGCACAGCCTGCGCGCCGCGACACCGGATGAACTCCTTGCAGTTGCGGCGATGGCGCCGGACGGGCCGACCCACATCCATGTCGCCGAGCAGGTGAAGGAGGTCGAGGACTGCCTGGCCTGGTCGGGCGCGCGGCCGGTCGAATGGCTGCTCGCCAATGCCGGGATCGACAAAAGCTGGTGCCTGATCCATGCCACCCATATGACCGAGACTGAGATCATCGGCATGGCGAAAAGCGGCGCCATTGCCGGCCTGTGCCCGATCACCGAGGCCAATCTCGGCGACGGCACTTTCGCCGCGTCGCTGTTCACCGAACATGGCGGCCGCTTCGGCGTCGGCTCCGATTCCAACGTGCTGATCGGCCTGCCGGACGAATTGCGCCAGCTCGAATATTCGCAGCGCCTGGCGCATCGCGCCCGCAATGTTCTGGCGGTGGCTGGCGGCTCGACCGGGCGCGCTTTGTTCGACGCAGCCCTCGACGGTGGCAGCGTGGCGCTGGGCGCCGGTCCGTCGCGGATCGCCGCCGGCGGTCCGGCCGATTTCGTCTCGCTCGACCAGAACCATCCCTCGCTTGCCGGCAAGAGCGGCGATGCCATTCTCGATGCCTGGATTTTTGCCAATGGCAGCAAGGTCGATTGCGTCTGGGTGCATGGTAAAAAGCAGGTCAGCGGCGGCCGGCATGCCAGGCGCGAGGCAATCGCCGAGCGTTTTCGCCAAGTGATGATGGCGCTTTTGGCATGAGCATGATCGAGACAACGGCGGTGGAAGGCGGCGGTTCGCTGCACCAGCGCATCCTGTCCGACATCAGCGAAAAGATTCTGTCCGGCGTTTGGGCGCCGGGCTTCCGCATCCCGTTCGAGCACGAACTGACGGCCGAATACAATTGTTCGCGCATGACGGTGAACAAGGCGCTGTCGCAACTGGCCAAGGCCGGGCTGATCGAGCGCCGCCGCCGTTCAGGCAGTTTTGTCCGCCAGCCGCAGTCGCAGGCGGCGGTGCTGGAAATCCATGACATAAGGATCGAGGTCGAGGCGCTCGGCCTGGCCTATCGCTACGAGCGCGTGACGCGGCAGAAAAGGCGCAGCAGCGCCGAGGATCGTGGCTTGCTGGAACTCGGCGCTGCCGGACACGTGCTGGCGCTCGAATGCCGGCATTTTGCCGGCAAGCGGCCATTCGCGCATGAGCAGCGGCTGATCAATCTCGCCGCCGTTGCGGGAGCCGGCGAGGAAGAGTTTCTCGACATCGCCCCCGGCCCCTGGCTGATCGGTCGCGTGCCATGGAGCGAGGCCGAGCACCGCATCCGCGCGGTGGCGGCGGACAGGCACATTGCCGAAGCCCTCGACATCGCAACCGGCGCGCCATGCCTGGTGGTCGAGCGCCGGACCTGGAGTGCCGAGCACCCGGTGACGCAGGTGAGGTTCACTTATGCGGCGGAGAGCCACACGCTGGTGGCGCGGTTCAGGCCTTCGCAGGGGTAGCGCTTTCTACCCTCCCCCTTGTGGGGAGGGTCGCTGCGAAGCAGCGGGGTGGGGGTCGGCGCCGCACCCCCACTAGGACCTTTCGGTCCGACCTCCCCACAAGGGGGAAGTAAACCCTAGATCGCAGCCGTAATGATAATCTCGACCGTGTATTCCGGCCCTGCGAGCTTGGCCTCACCGGTGGCGCGGGCGGGCGTGTTGCCTTGCGGCACCCACTTGTCCCACTCCTTGTTCATCTCGGCAAAGGTGCCCATGTCGGCCAGCCAGATGATCGCTTGCAGTATCTTGGTCTTGTCGGTGCCGGCCTTGGCCAGCAATTCGTCGATGGTGGCCAAGATCGACTTGGTCTGTTCGCCGACGCTGGCGCCAGGCGTCCCGACCTGGCCGGCGAGGTAAACGGTGTTGCCGTGAATGACGATCTGGCTCATGCGCGGGCCAACATCGATGCGACGAATGCTCATGGGAGGTTCCTTCCTGTTGTCGGAGGGCCTGTTTAGAGTTGGCGCCGGCTCCGGGCAAGGCCAACAGCGCGAAACCTCTTGAGCCTGGTTGGATCTTAGGCCGCAAATGTCTATCTGCGCCGAGGGATTTCTTTCCGGCGCGGATTGCCGATCTCGTACGAGAGTGGCAAGACTCCGGCCAAACCAGATTGCGAGGATGAGAGCCATGGAATATCGCGAAATCAGCGAGGACTATTCGGTCTCGGGCCAGATCCAGCCCGAAGATGCCGCCGCCATCAAGGCCGCCGGCTTCAAGAGCGTGATCTGCAACCGGCCGGACGACGAGCAGCCCGGCCAGCCTTCGGCCGACAGCGTCAAGGCGGCGGTCGAAGCCGCCGGGCTGGCCTTCCGCTACATCCCGGTGATCAGCGGCCAGATCACGGCCGAGAATGTCGAGGATCAGGCCGAGGCGCTCGACGCGCTCGAAGGGCCGGTGTTTGCCTATTGCCGATCTGGAGCGCGGTGCACGAATTTGTATGGGCTTATTCAGCAGTCGAAGGGGTGAAGGGTTAGCGCGATTGCGAAGGCCACTTCCACAAAGTTGGCAACCCTTCGCGCCCCCCTCTGTCCTGCCGGCTCATCCGATAGGATCCAGGAAAATCAAATCGGTAGCGCGCCGGTCTCCTTCAGCGTCTCCAGCACGATCGCTGTCTTTACATGCTGCACCGATTCATGCGGCAGCAGCACGCCGTTGACGAACTCCGACAATGATTTGAGATCGGGCGTTACCACCTTCAAGATGTAATCCATTTCGCCGGTCAGCGCGTGCGCTTCCTGCACCTCCGGCAGACGCGCCAGCAATTCGCCGAAGCGCCTGGCGTTGTCGCGGTTGTGGGTGGCCAAGGTCACCGAGATGACGTTGACCAGCGAGAAGCCGAGCTTGTCGCGGTCGAGCACGGCGCGATAGCCCTTGATATAGCCGTCTTCCTCCAACCGCTGGCGGCGGCGCGAGCATTGCGACGCCGACAGGTTCACGCGTTCCGAGAGGTCGTTGTTGGTGAGCCGCGCGTCGCCCTGCAAAAGAGCCATTATCTTGCGGTCGAATTGATCGATGCGCGCATCATCCATGGATTTATCTCCAATCATGCATGAATTACGCACGAGATGATCATTTCAAGCGTTTGAATGCAAGCACCGTGCGGCCACTTCGCGCTATGATGCGTCATCTCGTGGCCCGATGCGGCCACCATCCGTTTGGAGGAATGCCATGGGTCCCTTCCCGCACGACGCCCCGCCCGCAAAGATCAGCAAGGAAAACCCCGCCGGCACGGACGGATTCGAGTTTGTCGAGTTCGCGCATGCGGAGCCGCAGAAGCTCGCCGAACTGTTCACCCGCATGGGCTATGTCGCGGTGGCCAGGCATCGTACGAAAGACATCACCGTCTGGCGCCAGGGCGACATCAACTATGTCGTCAATGCCGAGCCGGGCTCGCATGCGATGAAGTTCGTCGACAAGCATGGCCCCTGTGCGGCGTCGATGGCCTGGCGTGTTGTCGACGCAAAACATGCCTTCGACCATGCGGTGTCGAAAGGCGCGACGCCTTACGAAGGCGACGACAAGGCGCTCGACGTGCCGGCCATTGTCGGCATTGGCGGCTCGCTGCTCTATTTCATCGACGCCTACGGCAAGAAGGGCTCGGCCTATGACGCCGAGTTCGAGTGGCTGGGCGCGCGCGACCCGCGGCCGCAAGGCGTCGGCTTCTATTTCCTCGACCACCTCACCCACAATGTCTATCGCGGCCAGATGGACAAATGGTGGGATTTTTACCGCGAACTGTTCGGCTTCAAGCAGATCCATTTCTTTGACATTGATGGCAAGATCACCGGCCTGGTCAGCCGCGCCATTACCTCGCCCTGCGGCAAGATCCGCATTCCGCTGAACGAGTCCAAGGACGAGACCAGCCAGATCGCCGAGTATCTCAAGAAGTACAATGGCGAAGGCATCCAGCACATCGCCGTTGGCACCGACGATATCTATGCCGCCACCGACAAGCTTGCCGACAATGGGCTGAAATTCATGCCCGGCCCGCCGGAGACCTATTACGACATGTCGTATGCCCGCGTGAACGGCCATGACGAGCCGATCGAGTGGATGAAGAAACACGGCATCCTGATCGATGGCGAAGGCGTGGTCGATGGCGGCACGACCAAGATCCTGCTGCAGATTTTCTCCAAAACCGTGATCGGGCCGATCTTCTTCGAATTCATCCAGAGGAAGGGCGACGAAGGCTTTGGCGAAGGCAATTTCCGCGCGCTGTTCGAGTCGATCGAGCAGGACCAGATCAAGCGCGGGGTGATCAAGGTGGACGGCAAGGCGGCGTAACGACGAAACTACTAACGTCGAGCTGCCCCTCACCTGCCTGCCGGCATCCTCTCCCGGTAAACGGGGCGAGGGACGCTATCGCCGATGCCTTCGCCAATTACCGGCGTTGCAGAAGATGGCGTCGGCGTTGCGGCCAGCCTCTTTCTCCCCGTTTACGGGGAGAAATGCCCGGCAGGGCAATGAGGGGCCGCGCCGCCATCGGGAATTGTTCGATCACAATCCCAGACGCTCGACCTCTTCCCTCCTCACCTTCAAATCATAGTCGAGCAAAAACTCGTCGAGCTGTGGCGGCGCTACTGACGTACCCGAGAGCATCGCATGCACCTGGCCGCGATGGTGGATGTCGTGCAGGAAGACATGAGCGAGGATATCGCCGATCTTTTCGGGGATCATGCCGTCCTCGCGCCGGTCGGTGATGACGCGGCGGTCGAGATCGGCCTCCGACAGCTTGCCGCAAAAAGCGATTAGCCGCCGGTCGGCCGCGGTCTGGGCAGCAAACAGCGCTTGCGGCTCATCGAACGGCACGTAGTCGTCATAGGCGGCAGCGCCGACGCCGCCCTCTTCCAGGAAATCGAGATAGAGATGGTCGACCGCGAGGATGTGGTTGAGCGTCGCCTTGATCGACGGGAAGAAGCTGGTGCGTTCGGCTTCGAATTCGCCGGGCTTCAGCGCAAGCACGGCGCGGTAGAGTCGATCGTTCGACCAGAGATTGTTGCCGGCCATGCGGCGCAGATGATCGAGCAAGGTCACGAGTTCATTCGCCTGACTAGGCCGATGCCTGCCGCCATGACCGCGAAACCGGCGACAACGATCAGCAGCAGCCGGTTCATGCGCCGGCGCATGGCCTGCGTTTCCTCGTCGCGCGCCACATTCGTGTTGGTGATGGTGTGGAACATCATCGCCTTGCGCGGGTAGCCGCTGCGGTTGGTCAGATCGGGCGAGCGCGCCTCGATGCGGTAGCTCAGCCGGATCGCCTGAATGAACACCACCAATATGCCAAGCGCCCAGACGCCGCACAGCAGATAGAACGCCTCGCCCGTCATTGCATTGCCCCCTGTTATGCCTGGTATTTCTCGACCTTCTGCTCGATGGCGCCGAAGATCGAATGGCCGGTCTTGTCCTTCATCTCGATACGCACCGTGTCGCCGAAGCGCAGGAAGGGCGTCTTGGGCTCGCCCGACTCGATGGTCTCGATCATGCGCAATTCGGCAATGCAGGAATAGCCGGCGCCGCCGGCCGACACCGGCTTGCCCGGCCCGCCATCCAGCTTGTTGGAGACGGTGCCGGAACCGATGATCGTGCCGGCTATCAGCGGCCTCGTCCTTGCGGCATGAGCGATCAGCGCCGGAAAATCGAAGGTCATGTCGACGCCGGCATTGGCGCGGCCGAACGGCTTGCCGTTGAGATCGGCGAGCAGCGGCAGGCTGACCTTGCCGCCATCCCAGGCGTCGCCGAGCTCGTCCGGCGTTACCGCGACCGGCGAAAATGCCGAGGACGGCTTTGACTGGAAGAAGCCGAACCCTTTGGCAAGTTCAGGCCCGGTCAGCGCGCGCAGCGTGACGTCATTGACCAGCATGACCAGCCGGATCGCGGCACGCGCCCGGTCGGGACTGGCGCCCATCGGCACATCATCGACGATGACGGCGACTTCCGCCTCCATGTCGATGCCGAAGGCCTCATCGGCCATGCGGATCGGCTCGCGCGGCGCGATGAAGGAATCCGAGCCGCCCTGATAGATCAGCGGATCGGTCCAGAAGCTTGCGGGCATCTCGGCGCCACGGGCTTTGCGCACCAGCTCGACATGGTTCACATAGGCCGAACCGTCGGCCCATTGATAGGCGCGCGGCAGCGGTGAATGCGCGTCATGCTCATGAAAGCGTGCCGACGGCACTGCATTGTTTTCCAGCGATTCAGCGATGGTCGCCAGATGCGGCGAAATCCGCTGCCAGTCGTCGAGCGCGGCCTGCAGCGTTCGCGCCAGGAACGAGGCGTCGGTGAAGCGCGTCAGGTCGCGCGAGACGACGACGAGTTTTCCGTCGCGCGTCCCGTCCTTCAATGTGGCAAGCTTCATGCGGTTTCCTCTCCTGATGCGGCTTTGGCGCCGTCTACGTTCACAACAAGGCCGTCGCGGGCAATCGTCAAGTCACCCACCCACGATTTCCTGACAGCGGCCTCCCAATCGATCTCCACGATCGCGGGATCGTCGGCCGGAATGAGGTGATTGAGCACCAGCCTTTTTACCGCAGCTTCAGTGGCGATGCGCCCGGCTTCCTCGGCAAAGGAGTGGCTGGCAAGCAGGTGTTCCCTGAGCCGCACGCCGTTGCCAGTCCTGGCGACCAGCCGCTCGATGCCCTCCTCGAGCATGGCTTCATGGACGAGGATGTCGGCATTTTTGGCAAAACCGGCGAGCGGCGGGAAGAAGGCGGTGTCAGCCGAGAACACGACGCTTTTGCCATCATGGTCGAAACGCAGCGCAAAACAGTCGGTTACCGGCGGATGATCGACGCGCAGCGCCGAGACCTTCAGGCCGCGCTGTTCGAAAATGTCGCCTTCACCGAACTCGGCGATCGAAACCAGCTCGCGAATGTCCGGCCTGCCTTCATCGACGATGCGGATTTCGATGTCGAACTCCATCGCCTGGCAGAAACGGCGCCAGTAATGGCCGGTGCCGGGCGGTCCGAACAGCGTCACCGGCTTGGCCAGACCGGCGGTCCAGGCGGTGTGCAGCAGTGGCCCGAGTTCCAGCACATGGTCGGAATGCAGATGGGTGATGAAAATCAGGTCGAGCGCTTTCAGGCCGACGCCGGCATCGACAAGGCCGCGCGTGACGCCCAGCCCGCAATCGACGACGATGGTTCGCCCGCCGAGCTCCAGCAGCGATGAGCTCGGCCATGGCCCGCCCGGCCGCAATGCCGGGCCGCCCTTGGAACCGAGGAGCACTAGCCGGTCGCTCATAGGGCGAGCCTCAAGACCAGTCGCCCTCCGGCGTGCCGTTGAAACGCTTCTTCAGATCGGACCAGCAGTCGATGTAATTGTCCTGTCTTGTTTCCAGCTCGGCGCCGTAACGGGTCAGCATCTGCGGGAATCGGGTCTCGAACATGAACGCCATGGTGTTGTCGAGCTTGACCGGTTTCAGTTCGACACGCGAGGCCTTTTCGAAGCCAGGCGCGTCGGGGCCGTGGGCCAGCATCAAATTGTGCAGGCTGATGCCGCCGGGCACGAAACCTTCCTCCTTGGCGTCGTACTGGCCGTGGATCAGGCCCATGAACTCGCTCATGATGTTGCGGTGATACCAGGGCGGCCGGAACGTATCCTCCGCCACCAGCCAACGCGGCGGGAAGATGACGAAGTCGATGTTGGCGGTGCCCTCCTCGCCGCTCGGCGCCGTCAGCACGGTGAAGATCGACGGGTCCGGGTGGTCGAACAGGATGGCGCCGACGGGCGAAAACGTCGCCAGATCATATTTATAGGGCGCATAGTTGCCGTGCCAGGCGACGACGTCGAGCGGCGAATGGCCGATCTCGGTGACATGGAAATTGCCGCACCATTTCACCGTCAGCCGGCACGGCGTCTCCTTCTCCTCGAACCAGGCGCAGGGCGTCTTGAAGTCGCGCGGATTTGCCAGGCAATTGGCGCCGATCGGGCCGCGGTCGGGCATGGTCAGCTTGGCGCCATAATTCTCGCAGACATAGCCGCGCACTTCGGCGTCAACCAGTTCGACCTTGAACACCAGCCCACGCGGTAGCACGGCGATCTCGCCGGGCCGCAGCTCAATGACGCCCATCTCGGTGACGAAGCGCAAGGCGCCAACCTGGGGCACGACCAGCAACTCGCCGTCAGCGTTGAAGAAATGGTCGTCGACCATTGAACGGTTGGCGACATAGACATGCGCCGCCATGCCGCTTTGCCCCAGCACGTCGCCGGCGGTGGTGATGGTGCGCATGCCGGCGATGAAATCGGTCGGCTCCTTCGGCATCGGCACCGGGTTCCAGCGGTACTGGCCGAGCGCCAACTCGTGGTCGCCGACATTGGGAGCGGTCTTCCACAAGGGATAGCTCGCCGCCTTGAAACGCCCGGTGTGCTTGACGCTCGGCCGGATGCGGTAAAGCCAGGAGCGCTCATTGGTGCCGCGCGGCGCGGTGAAGGGAGATCCCGACAGCTGCTCGGCGTAGAGCCCGTAAGCCGGCCGCTGCGGCGAGTTGCGCCCTTGCGGCAGCGAGCCGGGCAAGGTTTCGGTCTCAAAATCATTGCCGAAGCCTGGCATGTAGGAAAAGGCCATCCGATCCTCCCTGATCCCGGCCTCGCGAAACGCTGCTTGCCGGCGATGTTGACCAAACTGGTTTCATTTGTAACCATTGAAAATGTAACTATCAACGGCAAACGCCGCTTCCACGGTGCGCAGATGGAACCTGAAGTCTTAGAGCTTGAACGCTTCCTGCCCTATCGGCTTTACCGGCTAGCGGACGCCGTCAGCCGCGAATTCTCTAGTATCTACCGCGACCGTCACGGCCTGACGCGGCCGGAATGGCGCACGCTTTCGGGGCTGGGCCAGCGCGGCACGATGACGGCGACAGCGCTCGGCGAACAATCGGCCATGCACAAGACCAAGGTTTCGCGAGCGGTGGCCGAGCTTGAGCGAAGGCGCTGGCTGACACGCACGCCGGACGAGAATGATCGACGCGTGGAGCATCTGACGCTGACCAAAACGGGGCTGGCCGCCTATCGCGAAATGGTGCCGCTGGCGAAGGCGTTTGAACGCGAGCTTTTGGCTAGGCTCAGCGCGGCGGAACGAGCGGCGATTGTGAACGGGGTGGCGGCGCTGGAGACGGCGTTGTCCGTTCCGTAGCGATCCTTCACACCCCCCTCTGTCCTGCCGGACATCTCCCCCGCAAGGGGGGAGATCAGATGTCACGAAGGCTTTCGCCAATCTCGAACGTTGCAGAAATCAACAAGACGACGAAGCTGCTAATCTCCCTCCTTGCGGGGGAGATGGCCGGCAGGCCAGAGGGGGGTGCCGTCCCTCCATCGTCTCCAATAGGAGGCGCGACTCTGCCCGCCTACCAATCCATCACCACCTTGCCCGAACTGCCGCTCCTCATCGCGTCAAACCCTGTCTGGAAATCATCAATGCCGATGCGGTGCGTGATCAGGCCCGACACGTCCAACGGGCCCTGCACCAAGGCGATCATCTTGTACCAGGTCTCGAACATCTCGCGGCCGTAGATGCCCTTGAGGTGCAGCATCTTGAAGATGACCTTGTTCCAGTCGATCTCGAAACCGGTCGGCGCAATTCCCAGAATGGCGATCTTGCCGCCATTGTTCATGGTGTCGATCATGTCGCGGAAGGCGGGCGCGGCGCCCGACATTTCGAGACCGACGTCAAACCCCTCGGTCATGCCGAGCGCGGGCATGACATCCCTAAGCTTTTCCTTGGAGGCGTCGACGACATGTTGGACGCCGAGCTTTTTGGCCAGCGCCAGCCGGACCGGATTGATGTCGGTGATGACGACTTTTCTGGCACCGACGCATTGCGCCACCAGCGCGCCCATGATGCCGATCGGCCCGGCGCCGGTGACAAGCACGTCCTCGCCGACCAGATCGAAGGACAGAGCGGTATGCACGGCATTGCCCAGGGGATCGAAGATGGCGGCGATCTCGTCGGGCACATCGTCGGGGATCGGCACGACATTGTGCTGCGGGATCGCCAGATATTCGCCGAAGGCGCCGGGACGGTTGACGCCGACGCCGAGCGTGTTACGGCACAGATGCCCTCGCCCAGCGCGGCAGTTGCGGCAATGGCCGCAGACGATGTGACCTTCGCCTGAGACGCGCTGGCCGATCTTGTATTCGGTGACCGCGGCGCCGAAATCGGCAACCGTGCCGACAAACTCATGGCCGGTCACCATCGGCACCGGCACGGTCTTCTGTGCCCACTGGTCCCAATTGTAGATGTGCACGTCAGTGCCGCAGATCGCCGTCTTCTTAACCTTGATCAGCACATCGTTGGGGCCGATGTCCGGCACCGGCACCTCTTCCATCCAGATGCCCGGCTCGGCCTTGGCCTTCACCAGCGCCTTCATCATGTTCGACATTCTTTTGTCCCTTGAATCCTTTGATCCGGAATCGCTTTTGGCGGCTCAGGAGATGACGCCCAGTTCCCGGCCGACCGCCGCGAATGCCGCCACGGCGCGGTCGATGTCAGCGCTGGAATGCGCCGCCGACATTTGCGTGCGGATGCGCGCCTGGCCTTTCGGCACCACCGGGAAGGAAAAGCCGATGACATAGATGCCGCGCTTCAGCATGCGCTGTGCCATCTCCTGCGCCAGGCTGGCATCGCCCAGCATCACCGGGATGATAGGATGATCAGCACCGGCAAGCGTGAAGCCGAGCTTGCCCATTTCGGACCTGAACCGCGCCGCATTGGCATATAGGCGCTCGCGCAAGGCGTCGCCATTGCGGATCAGCTCGAACACCTTGATGGAGGCGCCGGCGATCGCCGGCATCA
The DNA here is from genome assembly GCF_056404775.1 of Mesorhizobium sp. P2_B5. Taxonomy (NCBI): domain Bacteria; kingdom Pseudomonadati; phylum Pseudomonadota; class Alphaproteobacteria; order Hyphomicrobiales; family Phyllobacteriaceae; genus Mesorhizobium; species Mesorhizobium sp. P2_B5. The sequence continues at coordinate 28,654 of NZ_JBFUDJ010000011.1, forward strand.
GCGTGTTGGAAAAGAGATAGGGCCGCGAACGCTGGCGCAGCCAGTCGACCACTTGGCTTTTGCCGGAGGTGTAGCCACCGGAGGCACCGCCCAGCGCCTTGCCGAGCGTGCCGGTGATGATGTCCACCCTGCCCTCGACGCCGCAATATTCGGCCGAGCCGCGGCCGTTTTTGCCGACGAAGCCGACCGCGTGGCTGTCATCGACCATCACCATGGCGTCATACTTTTCCGCTAGATCGCAGACACCTTTCAGATTGGCGATGATGCCGTCCATGGAAAACACGCCGTCGGTGGCGATCAGCCGGAAGCGGCAATCCTTGGCTTCCTTCAGCCGGGCTTCAAGGTCGGCCATGTCGTTGTTGGCGTAGCGGAAGCGCTTTGCCTTCGACAGCCGCACTCCGTCGATGATCGAGGCATGGTTCAGCGCATCGGAGATGATCGCATCCTCCTCGCCGAGCAGCGTTTCGAACAGGCCGCCATTGGCGTCGAAGCACGAGCCGTAAAGGATGGTGTCGTCCAGGCCGAGGAAGGAAGAAATCGTCGCCTCAAGCTGCTTGTGCTCTTCCTGCGTGCCGCAGATAAAGCGCACCGAGGCCATGCCGTAGCCGTAGCGGTCGAGCGCGCCTTTGGCCGCCGTGCGCAATTCGGCGCTGTCGGCGAGGCCGAGATAGTTGTTGGCGCAGAAGTTCAGCACCTTGTCGCCGCCGACCTCGATCTCAGCCGACTGTGTCGAGGTGATCACCCGCTCGGATTTGTAGAGCCCGGCCGATTTCAACCCTTGCAGTTCATTGTCGATATGGGAGAGGAATGCCGCGCTCATGATCAGGTCCTATTGAGATTGGCGGCGACTGTCGCGCCCCCTGAATGAAAAATCCACCGCAAATGCGACCGCTTCGGTGGCGCGGCAAGCTCAACCTTGGCGCGATCCGATCGCAAAACCAGCATGTTGGAGTAGCAAGCGTGCAAATACGGCCACGCCGCGAAAGAACATGATAACCATTTCGGCAGCTTTCGTTCACTGCTGAAGCAACAATTCCGCCGGCTTCGAGACCTGTTAACCCTTTCAAGCCAATGGTCTTCTCGCCATGAATCCGTGGCGGAAATCGTTTGACCGAGGGGTCACCTAGAATATGTCGCAGCAGCCGGTGCAAACCATCTCGGGGAAACTCATCCTGCTGATCAAGACCGGCTACTGGCTGGCGCTGCTGATCATCGCGGCTATGGTGATGGCCTCCTTCATCCTGCTGCAGCAGATGATGGCGGCCCAGCAGCACAACAACACTCTGCTCGATATCGTCAGCACCCAGAAGGCGCTGTCGCAGCGCATCGTCTTCCTGGCAAGTGCAACCGGCTCCGCCTCGCGCGACAAGCAGCCGGCCCTGGTTTCTGCGCTGAAGCAGGCGACCACCGAGTTCGAGACGAATTACGACCTACTGCTCGAGCAGACCGGGGCCGATCCCCTGTCACCGGCGCGGTCCGACCCAAAATCGATCGAAAACGTGCTGTTCGCCAAGCCGTTCCACCTTGACTATTTCTCGGTCGGACTTATCGCCAATGGCGAAAGGCTGATCTCGTCCTTTGAGTCCCAGCTCTCCGGCAAGGCCGCCTACAAGGGTGGCGGCGAGCGCGTCAATCTCGACGCCTCCGTCGCCAACGCGACGCTGTCGGGCTATGCCGCCCTTGGCCAGCGCATCAACGCCTTCGCCGACGAACGGTCGGAAAAGTTGCTCGATCTGCACCGCACATTGTTCTACGCCACTATCGGCGTCATCGTGCTGGTCGCACTTTTCATCTTCCGGCCAATGTCGAAGGCGATCCTGCGCAAGACGCATGAGCTTATCGACGCCCGCAATTCGATGGCCTTCATCGCCGTGCATGACGGGCTGACCGGCCTGCACAACCGCACCTTCCTGACCGATCACTTCGAAACGCTGATCAAGGGCGCGCATCGCCGGCGTGAAAGGCTGGCGGTGATCCAGCTCGATCTCGACCGGTTCAAGCAGATCAACGACACGCTCGGCCACGCCGCCGGCGACTATGTGCTGGTGGTCACCGCGCAACGCATGCGCGATTCCTGTCGCGCCTCGGATCTGTGCGCGCGTCTTGGCGGCGACGAATTCGTGATGATCCTCAATGGCGCCGGCGGCACCGAGGACATCAACATGCTGGCCAGGCGCATCCTCGAGCAGATCAACGAGCCGATCATGTTCCAGGGCACGACCGTCCTTCCGGGCGCCAGCGCCGGCATTGCCGTCTATCCCATCGACGCCGACAATGCGGCGGATTTGCTCGTCCATGCCGACCTCGCGCTCTATTCCGCCAAGAAGCTTGGCGGCGGCAGTTTCTCGTTCTTCTCCGAGGAGCTCAGGCGCGAGCTCGATTACCGCAAGCAGCTCGAGCACGACATCAGGATCGCCATCTCTGAGAATGCCTTCCAGGTCTATTTCCAGCCGCAGGTGTCGCTGACCAATGGCGCCATCAGCGGCATCGAGGCGCTGGTGCGCTGGAAACATGCCGAGCGCGGCATGATCTCGCCAGGCGAGTTCATTCCCGTCGCCGAAAAATGCGGCTTCATGCCCGAGATCGGCCGCATCGTCTTTGCCAAGGCGATCGAGCAGGCAGCCGAATGGGACCGCGCCGGCATTGCCTTCGGGCGGCTTGCCGTCAACGTGTCGGGCACCGAGCTGCGCGAACCCGACTTCGACCGCTTCTTGTTCGCGACGCTGGAGAAGGCTGGGCTGTCGCCCGACAAACTGTCGCTGGAGATCGTCGAATCCGTCATTCTCGACGACGAGAAGACCGGCATCGCGGCCAAGCTGCGCCACATCCGAGCCGCCGGCGTTCATCTCGAACTCGACGATTTCGGCACCGGCTATGCCTCGCTCAGCCATGTCAACCCGAACGAGATCGACCGGTTGAAGATCGATCGCCGCTTCGTCCAGAACATCAACGAGAATGGCGACAACACCAAGATCGTGCGCGCCATCACCGAGCTGGCGCGCGGCCTCGGCATCTCGATCGTCGCCGAGGGTGCGGAAACCGAGGCCGAACTCGATTCGCTGATGGCGATCGGCTGCGACCAGGTGCAGGGCTATTCCATCGCCTTCCCGATGCCGCAGGACAAGGCACGCGAATGGCTCCTGGCGCGCAGCCCGAAGAAAGCCAAGCTGAAGGTGCTGCAGGGCAATTTAGCCTAGACTATTGCCACACCGGTGCCGGTCATTTGGCGGGCGCGGCATTGGCCCGCAACACCGCCAGCACCTCGGCGAACTCCGCCAGCCGGTCGTCCGGTAATCCGGTGCGCAGCCGCTTGTCGAAAACGAGAGCCGCCGCGCGCAGTTTCACGAACATTGCCTCGCCTGCTGCGGTCAGCTCGACCAGATGAACCCGGCGGTTATCGGGATCGCGGCGGCGCGTCAGCAGACCTTGCGCCTCCATGGCATTGAGATGGTGGGTGAGCGTGGCGCCCTGGATGCCGATCATGCCGGCAAGCTCGCGCTGATTGGCAAGCTCGCTCGACTTGACCGAAAGCAGGGTCAGCCACACCGGCAGCGTGCCGCCGGCCTCGACCAAAGCGGCGTCAAAAGCTTGCGCTACCAGCTTGGAGGTACGCGCGAGATTCATGCCGACGGGCGGGCGGTCAAAGGGAGTCATGAGCCGACAGTAGAACAAGGCACCGAGCGAGGGAACGCAGCATTATTCATTGACATCGAATCATTCGATGTCTAACTATATCACCTGTCGTTGCTAACGTTATTCGCGTCGCCTTGAGCCGGACCGAGGGCCGGTTTTGGCGACGTTCATTGGCGGTGGGGCAAGGAGGAACCGTGCAATATGTCTACATCGTCATTATCGGCCTTCATGTTATGGCCGGCGTGTTCTGGGCCGGCACCACCATCACGCTGGCCCGCGATCCCGAGATCAAGGCGGAGCGCTTCATTCATCCGCAGATGGGCTCGGCCGGCGTGGTATTCCTGACGGGCGCGCTGCTTTGGTATTTCTTCCATGGCGCCTATTTCGGCTCGATGGAAATGGTGCTGGCGCTGGGCATCCTGGCCGCCTTTGCCGCAGCCGGCGTTCTCAGCGCTGTGGTTCACAAGACCAGCCGGCAGCTTTCCGGGGCGGACGCCGCCACGGAAACGGCGCTGCGCGCCAAAATGGCTGGCGGCGAGCGGGTCGCCGCGTGGCTGCTGGTGCTCACCGTCCTGTGCATGGCCACCGCCAGGATGATTTGAGCCCTGCCGCGCCACGTCAGCTTGAAGCTTTCCGCATCGCATGTCGCTTGGCTCCAGGCCGGCGACGTGCGCGGCGCGCAGATCGAACCGATGTGCAAGGTGGCTCTCCGCACAGAGGCTCGACTGCGCGCCAACAGCCGGGCCGGGAACGGGCTCAGATCCGCAAGCCGAACCTGATGCCGTCATAGATGGCGGCGTGGATGTTGCGCGAGGCGACGGCATCGCCGATGCGCAACAGCACGAAGCTGCCCTGCGGGTTGCGCTGCGGAAAAATGTCGCCGCCGCCGACGAGCCGCTCGTAGTCGATCGCGCCACCGTTTTTCGACAGCGGCTTCAGCGCCAGATAGAGATCGTCGAGGGGGGCGGTGCCATGCTCGACCACGACCTGGTCGACCCGCCTTTCGCCGCGCCAGCCATCGGCAAAATCGGAGGCCAATTCGGCGACCAGCTGGTTGCCGTCGCGCTGCACCGAGCGCAGCCTGGTGTTGATGGTGATGGTGACGCCCTTTTCCTGGAAGGCGCGCATATAGGGCACGTGGTTCATGCCGCCCATTTCCGGGGCGAAGAACCGCTCCGGCGAAACCAGTTCCAGCTTTGACCCGGCATTGGCGATCAGTTCCGCTGCGCCCATGCCCTGGTGGCCGCCATTGTCGTCAAAGAGCAGCACGTTCTCGGCGGGCTTGACGCTGCCGGCCATGATGTCCCAGCTCGACGTGACGAGATTGTCGCCCGCTGTCAGCGGCGGGTTTTGCGGCAGGCCGCCGGTGGCGATCACCACCACGTCGGGCGACAGCGCCAGCACATCGTCCTGCTCGGCCCATGTATCGTAGCGGATCTCGACGCCGAGCCGGTCGAGTTCGGCCAGCCGCCAGTCGATGATGCCGATCAGCTCCTTGCGGCGCGGGTTCTGCGTCGCCAGCCGAACCTGCCCGCCGGCCTGAGCGGAGGCTTCGAGCACCGTGACGTCATGGCCGCGTTCGGCCATGACGCGGGCAGCCTCCAGCCCACCTGCCCCCGCGCCGACGACGACGACTTTCCGCCTGGGACCTTCGGTCTTGACGATGATGTGTGGAATTTCGGCCTCGCGGCCGGTCGCGGCATTGTGGACGCACAGCGCCTCGCCGCCTTCATAGATGCGGTCGAGGCAATAGGTGGCGCCGACGCAAGGGCGGATCTCGTGCTCGCGGCCTTCCATGACCTTCCTGATGATGTGCGGATCGGCGATGTGGGCGCGGGTCATGCCTACCATGTCGAGTTTTCCCGTCGCGATGGCATGGCGCGCGGTGGCGACATCGGAAATGCGCGCCGCGTGGAAGGTCGGGAATTTCGTCGCCGCCCTCACCTCGCCGGCGAAATCGAGATGCGGCGAAGACCGCATACCGGTCACCGGGATGACCTTGGTCAGTGCCGCATCGGTCTCGATCGAGCCGCGGATGATGTTGAGGAAGTCGACCTTGCCGGAGCCAGCGAGCCGCCTGGCGATCTCGATGCCCTCCGCTTTCGACAGGCCCTTTTCAAAATCCTCGTCGGCGACCATGCGGATGCCGACGACGAATTTTTCGCCGACCGCAGCCCGCACCGCATCCAGCACCATGTCGGTGAAGCGCAGCCGGTTGTCGAGCGAACCGCCGAACTCGTCGTCGCGGTGGTTGGTGGCCGGTGACCAGAAACCGTCCATCAGATGGCCGTAGGATTCGAACTCGATGCCGTCGAGGCCGGCCGCCTGGCAGCGCTGGGCCGCCGACGCATAGTCGGCGACGATGCGCTCGATGTCCCAGTCCTCGATGGTTTTTGGAAAAGCGCGATGCGCCGGCTCGCGCACCGGCGAAGCTGACAGCACCGGCAGCCAGTCGGCCTTGTTCCAACCGGTGCGGCGGCCAAGGTGGGTGATCTGGATCATCACCTTGCAATCATGCTCGTGGCATGCGTCCGCCAGTTCGGCCAGCCACGGCACGATGCGGTCGTCATAGACATGCAGATTGCCGAAGGCGGCCGGGCTGTCGCGCGAGACGATGGCCGAGCCGGCGGTCATGGTCAGCGCCATGCCGCCCTTGGCCTTTTCGGCATGGTAGAGCCGATAGCGCTGTTTCGGCATGCCGTCCTCGGAATAGGCCGGCTCATGGCTGGTAGACATCACCCGGTTCTTCAGCGTCAGGTGCTTGAGCTGATAGGGCTGGAGAAGCGGATCGTTGGAGGTCATCGTCTTCCTGCATTTTCATTTTGTGTCGGAGCAGCATGCGCTGCTCCAGTTCTTATTTTAAGCATCGGATCTATCCGAAAACCGCTGCACATTTTTCGGTCCGATGCTAATGAGCGCGGAAAATCCAAGGACAACCGCTTATGATCGATACAAAAACCCTTACCCAGCTCGGCGCGCACGTCGAGACGCCACAGAGCCCTGAAACTGCGGTCCTCGAAACCGTGCCGTTCCAGCGCGGCGACGGGCCACCGGCGATCGTGCGCTTCACCTGTCCGGAATTCACCTCGCTCTGCCCGGTCACCGGCCAGCCGGACTTTGCCCATATCGTCATCGACTACGCACCCGATGCCGCCCTGGTGGAATCGAAGTCGCTCAAACTGTTCATGACCTCGTTTCGCAACCATGGCGCTTTCCATGAAGACTGCACGGTGATGATCGGCCGCCGCATTGTGGCGGCGACCAAGCCGCTGTGGTTGCGCATAGGCGGCTATTGGTATCCGCGCGGCGGCATTCCGATCGATGTCTTCTGGCAGACGGGGGCGCCGCCTGAAGGCGCCTGGCTGCCCGACACCGGTGTTGCCCCCTATCGCGGCCGAGGCTGAACGGGCGTCAGCCATTGGCGGCGCCGGTCCGGCACAGCTTCGTTGCGAGGAACGGAAGGACCACATCGCGATAGCGCGGCTGGTCGTAGCGCAAGAGGTCGACATGGCCTGCCCCTTCGAACCAGACCAATTCAGAGCCGACGGCAGCATTCTGCAGCGCCAGCACCTGCCCGCGATCGATGAAGGGATCGATGCTGCCGGCGAGCAACATCAGCGGTTCACCGATCTTGCCGAGGCGGTCGACCGGCTTGGCGTTGTCGGCGCTCAAGCCGAGACGGAGCGGCATCTGCGCCAAAAGCACATCGGCCTGGAACCCGCGCCAGAAGTGGAAAGGCATGCGCCATGCCGTTGTCTCGCGCAAACTCGCATAGAGCTGCTCCAGCACATAGGCATCGGCAGGCGCTTGCTGTGCTGCGAAGACAAAGGCAGCGGCGCCCAGTGACGAGCCGACAGCGCCAAGCCTCTCGCCGGGAAAACGTTGCCTGGCAAAGGCAATGATGCGGGCGGCGTCCTGCCCTTCTGTGTAGCCAAAGCCCTGGATGGCGCCGCCGCTCTCGCCGTGCCCCGACAGGTCGAACAGGACGATGGAATAGCCGGCATCGAACAATAGTTTCGCTCGTTGAACCAGGGCCAGCCTGTTGGCGCCGCGCCCATGCAGCAGGACGATCGAGCCGCAACTGCCTTTTCGATCTGCCACCCAGCCGACAAGCTCGGGCGCGCCGGCTTGGTCGAGTACGACGCGCGCAACCGGCAGGTCACCCGGCTCCGCCAGAGCTTGCCGGAGCTCGCGGGCGATCAGCATGGTGCCGATGTGCCAGTAGACGACGCAGGCGGCAGCGCCGAGCCCGACCAGCACGATCGCGAGCAAAACGCGAAGCGTCATTGCCGCTCACCCCGGCTCATTCGCACTGATACTGGCTGAGCGCCCATTCGCCGGTCACCGAGAGCAGGTCGGATATCTTCCAGGCGCCGTCGACCTTCTTCAGTTTCCACTCCAGCCGATGCTGATTGCCTTCGACGACGAAGGCGACCACCACCTTGGCCTGATCGCCATTGACGGCCTCGATACTCTTCAGGCTCTTGTCGATTGCAAGCTTGTCGTAATCGGCATTGTCGAGCGCCATGTTGGGGTCGAGACATTCGCCCTGCCCCGATGCCCGCAGCGCATCGCTCTTGTCGAGCACGGTCTTGGCCGGATCGACGAAGTTCTTGCGCTCGGTCGGATCGAGCTCCAGCCCGAGATGTTCGTAGAACGGCTTGACGACTGCCGTCGGCGAGCCCGGCAGGACGGGCGCTGCTGGCTCGGATGGCGGCCATGCCAGGGGTGGCGTTGTCGGCTCCACCGCAACCCCGGGTGGATTTGCAGGCGGTGCGCCGCCCGGCACTGTCTCAGCCGGGGCATTTGCGGGTGGCGGACCCAGCAGCCCTTGAGCGGCGGCGCTGCTCATACCCACCGCCAGCAGGCACAGAGTAGGCAGCGCCAAGGCGAGACGGCGGAACACTGGATCACTCCGGCGCTTTGTCGGGCATGCATTCGAGCGCGCTCAGCGTCCAGTTGCTGGTCTTCGAAGTGATGTCGGCGATCTTCCATTTGCCGTCGATTTTCTTCAACGACCACAGCATTTCGCGTTTGGACTCATCGCCTTCCGCAAAAAGGCTGAACGTCGCCGTCACCTCGGCTGTATCGCCGTTGACGGACTCGGCCAGCTTCAATGTCTTGGCAATCGTCTTCTGGTCGAAATCCTGGGCGTCGAGGCCGGGATCGAAGTCGAGGCAGGCGACCTCATCAGGCTTGTTCTTCTGCGCCTGGTCGTTGAGATCGAAGAGTTTCGTCACCGGCTCGGTGAAGCGGTCGCGGTATTTGGCGTCCCCTTCGAATTTCACTTCAGGCACATAAAAGAACTTCACGGCGTTCGAAGCCGGCCCGGCCGCGGCTGCGGCGGGCAAGGCCATCCAAAGGGCAGCGGCCAGCACTATCGGTCTCATGCAGGAATCTCCGGATGTTTGGCGGCAAGGTGGCAATACCACACATCCTGCATATCGGCTTTTTTGCGGCTCATGAAGTCCTGGTGTGTGCCGTCTCAGCCGTCCAGCCAGACGTTTTGCAGGTCCATCTCGAAGGTCTGGTGGACGCCGTAGTTCTTCACCTTCTTGTTCATGTGGCTGTAGAGCTTCTGCCAGAACGGCTGAATGATCACACCGGAATCCTGCAAGATCTGCTCGACATCCTTCATCACCTCGCGCCGTTTCTCGACATCGATCAGCGACAGCGCCTGCTTCAGCTTGGCATCGAAGTCCGGGTTGGAATAGGCCGATTCATTCCAGGCTTCGCCAGTGCGGTAGCCAAGCGCCAGCACCTGGACGCCGAGCGGGCGCATGTACCAAATGGTCATCGAGTATGGGTATTTCGTCCAGTCGTTCCAGAAGGTCGAGCCCGGCAGCACGGTGCGCTTCACCTTGATGCCGGCGTCGCGCAGCTGTCCGGCAATCGCGTCGCCGGTATTCTTCTGCCAATCGTCCTCGACGGTGATCAGCTCGTGCTCGAAATCGGCTTGGCCGGCATCGGCCATCAGCTTCTTGGCGCCGGCGGCGTCGCGCGCCTTCTTGGGCAGCGCAAAATACTCCGGATGGATCGGGCTGACATGGTGATTCTCACCGACGGTGCCGCGCCCGGCATAGCCGAGTTCCAGCACCGCCTGGTTGTCGACCGCCATCTGCAGCGCGTTGCGCACACGCTGGTCGTCATAGGGCTTGTGGGTGACGTTGGTGCGGGCAACCAGCGTGGTCGCCGTTGCGACCTCAGACTTCTGCAGCCCCATCTTGTCGAGGATATCGATGAAGTCAGCCGGCGATTCGAAGTTGAGGTCGATCTCGCCGGATTCGAATGCGTTCACGGAAGCGTTGAAGTCGGTGCCGTAGTCGATGAATTCGACGCTATCGAGCGGCGCTTCGCCGCCCCACCATTTGCCGTTCTCGCGGCGCTTGACCACCGCTTTCTGGCCGACATCGTAAGACACCAATTCGAAGGGCCCGGTGCCAATCGGCTTCTTGACCGGATCGGCGCCGTCGGCATCGAAATTGCGGTGGACGACGAGCGCGGGATAGTCGGTGAGGTTGGGGATCAGCGAAATGTCGGGCGCTCCGAGCGTCAGCTTGACCGAGAAGTCGTCGACCTTGGTGATTGCGCCGTCCCTCGCCTTGCCCGACTTTTCATCGATCAGCCCGCCGACGCGCGCGGCCATGGAATTGCCGGCGACGGCCTTCTCGCACCAGCGGGTCACGTTGAAGACCACGTCATCGGCGTTGAAGGCATCGCCATTGTTCCAGGTGATGCCCTTGCGCACATGCAGCGTGTATTCGGTGGCGTCGTCATTGACGTCCCAGCTTTCGAGCAGCACCGGCTCGAAGGTGAATTCCCTGGTGTAGCGGACCAGCGGCTCCAGCCAGCAGCGTGAAATATTGGCGAGCTCCACCCAGTCATAGGTGCGTGGATCTTTCTGCGCCTTGACCGACATCGATATATGCAGCGTGCCGCCCTTCTTCGGCTCCTCGGCAAAGGCCTGTCCCGGCGCGGCGAGGCCGATCATGCCGTAGGCCAGCGCCGTCGAGGCGCCGAACGCACTTGCCAGCGCCAGGAATTCGCGCCGGTCCACACGGCCCGCACGCGTCTCTTGCGCCATCGTCTCGATGGTATCAGGCACGCGATCGCCGTTGCTCCTGAAAAGTGCCATGTCTTTCTCCCTTGCGGTTCCCGTCGGGTCTTTGCCCGTTATCGATTGACGTTGTTTCCTGTCAGCTGACGCTGTCCGGCAGCCTCTCCTCGCGCTGCGCGATAAATTCCCTGAGGCCCTCGGCGACGCCCTCATCCAGCTTCGGCTCCTCATAGTCGGCGAGCATGTTGCGAGCTTTCTCGCGGCCGCGCGTGTCGTGGTCCTTCGCGCCTTCGGCCTTCCACTGTTCGTAGGAGTTGAAGTCCATGATGGTGGGCATGAAGAAGGCGGACTCGAAATGCTCGAGCGTATGTTGGGTGCCAAGGAAATGACCCTGCGGCCCGACCTCACGGATCGCAGCCATCGCCTCCTTGAAATCGTCGAACGGCAGGCCGCCGGCATATTTGTACCAGCCGACAAGTTGCTCGCAGTCGGTGGCGAATTTCGAATAGCCGCACGTGAGCCCCGCCTCGAGCCAGCCGGCGGAATGCCAGATGTAATTGGCGCCGGCGAGGATCGCGGCATGCATCAGCATGTTGGATTCGTAGCCTGCCTGGGCGTCGTTGAGCTTGGAGCCGACATGGAAGCCGGAGGTGCGCCAGGGCAATTTGTATTTCCGCGCCAGCGCGCCCATCAGATACATCATCTGTGCCGCTTCCGGCGTGCCGCCCATCGGCGCGCCGGTCTTCATGTCGACGGTCACCATGAACTGGCCGTAGATCTGCGGCGAACCCGGCCGCAGCAGCTGGGTGAAGGCGACGCCGGCCAGTGCTTCGGCATTGACCTGCGCCACCGCGCCGACGGCGGACGCCGAGGTCGAGGCGCCGCACAGCGCAAAGGGCGCCAGGATCAACGGCTGGTTGCTGCGCGCATAAACCTTCATCGCGTCCAGCATGGTGGCGTCCCACACCAGCGGCGAATTGCAGTTGGTGATCGACACCAGCACGGGATTGTCGCGGACAAACTCCTCGCCAAAGACGATGCCCGCCATCGCCATCGTGTCCTCGGCGCGTTCCTTAGAGGTGACGATGCCCATGAACGGCTTGTCGGAATGCTTCAGCGCCGAATGGATGATGTGCAGATGACGCTTCGGGACCGCAATTTCCATCGGCTCGCAGATGACCGAGCTCGACGAGTGCAGCGCCGGCGCCATATAGGCTAGCTTGTGAAAATTGTTGAGGTCGGCGAGCGAGCCGTAGCGCCTGTTGTTGTCGAGGTCGCGCACGTAGGGTGCGCCATACATCGGCACGAAAATGCAGTTCTTGCCGCCGACGCGCACGGTGCGCTCGGGATTGCGCGCATTGAGGGTGAATTCCGGCGGGACCTTCGAGACCAGTTCCATCAACAGGCCGCGGTCGATGCGGACACGTGTCTCGGACACATCGGCGCCGGCCGCCTTCCACATGGCGATCGCCTCGTCGTCGCGGAATTCGCAACCGACCTCTTCGAGGATGGCGAGCGACTCCTGGTGGATAAGCTCCACCGCCTCGTCCGGGACCATCTGATAGGTGGGGATCTCGCGGACCAGCGTCGGGAACGAGGTGACGGGGGCGCTCCTCAGCGCCTTGCGTCCAAGGCGGCCGCCACCACGGCGGTGGGTTTGCTCGGTCAGTTCAGCGGCCGGTGCGTTCATGGAACCTCCCTTGCGTCTTCTCCAGCCACGTTAGCGAGATGAAATATGGATGTGACGCTGGAAAATCCTGATCGCTTGTATAAGCTCAGCTTATGCGAAGCCTGCGCCACCTCCTGCCCTCGGCCGGCAGCCTGATCGTCTTCGAGGCGGCGGGCCGGCTGTCGAGCTTCACCGCCGCCGGGCGTGAGCTCGGTATGACGCAGGCCGCCGTCTCCTATGCGGTGCGCGGGCTGGAGGAGCAGCTTGGCGCCCAGCTGTTCCAGCGCCGTCACCGCCAGGTCATCCTGACGGAAGCCGGCGGGCGTTTCCATGCCGATGTCTCGCTGGGGCTATCGCACATCCGCAAGTCGGCGGAGGATCTGCGCCTGCAGGTGACCGGCGGTCACGTCACGCTGGCGGCGTCGACCGCCTTCGGCTCGTTCTGGATGATGCCGCGCCTGCAGCAGTTCCGCGATGAACTGCCGGGCATTGATCTCAGAATCCAGACCGCCGACCGCGACCTCGACATCATCGCAGAGGGCATTCCACTTGCCGTGCGCGGCGGCGAACCGCGCGACTGGGCCGATTATCATTCGCTGCCGCTGGCCGACGAGGAAATCTTCCCGGTCGTTGGCGCCAGCTATCTCGCGAAGTTCGGCATGCCGAAAACCGTCGAGGAACTGGCCACGCACCGGCTGATCCACCTCGAGGAACCCTACCGCGAGGCGGCAAGCTGGGACGAATGGTTCCAGTCGGCCGGCGGCAGCCTCGGCGACACCGCACGCGGCCTGCGCATCAACGATTACGGCCTGGTGATCCAGGGCGTCATGGAGGGCCAGGGCATCGCGCTCGGCTGGCGGCATCTGGCCGAACGGCTGCTGGCAACAGGCCTGCTGGTGCCGGTGACGGATCACGTGCTGAAGACCGGCAAGGCGTTCTATGTGGTCTGGCCGAAGAACCGCGAATTGAGCGAGAATGCGCGCAAGGTCAGGGACTGGCTGGCTGCGCAGGCTTGAGTTCGGCGCACACATGAGGGCGGCGTTCCTGCACACCCCCTCTGTCCTGCCGGACATCTCCCCCGCAAGGGGGAGATCGGATATCGCCTCGACCTTCGCCAATTTTCAACGTCGAAAGGCTGGCGGAAGCGGTGCAGCTGCCAATCTCCCTCCTTGCGGGGGAAATGGCCGGCAGGCCAGAGGGGGGGCTGTCCCGCTGGCGTCTCCGATGTTCGGCATGCACTGAATGCTTCCGCACACCCCTCGAATCCGCCTATAGTGCCCCATGCCCATTCGCCAGCTTTCCGAAACGATGATCAACCAGATCGCCGCCGGCGAAGTCATCGAGCGTCCGGCGAGCGTGGTGAAGGAACTGGTCGAAAACGCGCTCGACGCCGGCGCCTCCCGCGTCGAGATCGTCACCGCTGGCGGCGGACTGAATCTGATCCGCGTCACCGACGACGGCTCAGGCATCCCCCAACCGGAGCTGTCGCTGGCGATCGCGCGCCATTGCACCTCCAAGCTAGCCGACAACATCCACGACATCCGCTCGCTCGGTTTTCGCGGCGAGGCGCTGCCGTCGATCGGCTCGGTGGCGCGGCTGTCGATCCGCTCGCGCACGGCCACCGGCGACGCTGCCGCCGAGATCGGCATCGAAGGCGGCCGGGTTTCGGCGGTCAAACCGGCGGCGGCCAACCGAGGCACCACGGTCGAGGTGCGCGACCTGTTCTTCGCCACGCCCGCCCGGCTCAAATTCATGAAGGGCGAGAGGGCGGAAAGCTCGGCCACCAGCGACGTGGTCAAGCGCATTGCCATCGCCTTCCCCGCCGTGCGCTTCACGCTCGCCGGCTCCGACCGCTCGACGCTGGAATTGCCAGCCACCGACGACAGCGCGGAAGGCAGCCTGCGCCGCGTCGCCCAGGTGATGGGCGCCGAGTTCCCCGACAATTCCATCGCCATCGATGCCAGCCGTGACGGCGTGCATCTGACCGGCCATGTCTCGATCCCCTCCTTCACCCGCGCCAACGCGCTGCAGCAATATGCCTATGTCAACGGCCGGCCGGTGCGCGACAAGCTGATCGCCGGCGCCATCCGCGGCGCCTTTGCCGATGTGCTGCCGCGCGACCGGCACGCGGTCACCGTGCTGTTCCTGACGCTCGATCCGGCGACCGTCGATGTCAACGTCCATCCGGCCAAGGCCGATGTGCGCTTCCGCGATCCCGGCCTGGTGCGCGGGCTGATCGTCGGCGCCATTCGCGAGGCGCTGGCCAATGCCGGCATCCGCGCCGCCACATCGGGCGCTGCCGGCATGATGGCGGCGTTCCGGCCGGGCGCTGCGTCCTATGCCCATGCCGGCCCGGCCAACGGCCACCGCAGCTATGACGCGGCCTACCGGCCGTCTGGCTCCGGCGGCTTCGACCCATCGCGCTCGCCACAGCGACCGCTGGATATGGGTCACGGCGAAGCAAGGGCGCAACGAAACGGCTTTGCTGACAACGACCAGGCGGCGTTCGATGCCGGGCCGCTTGCCAGCGCCGATGCGCGTGCCGGCTCAGCCGACGCGGCCGAGACGCTGCTCGGCACGGCGCTGGGTGCGGCCCGCGCGCAGGTACACGAGAACTACATCGTCGCGCAAACCAGGGATTCGCTTGTCATCGTCGACCAGCACGCGGCGCATGAACGGCTGGTCTACGAAGCACTGAAGAATGCGCTGCATTCCCGCGCCGTGCCCTCGCAAATGCTGCTCTTGCCTGAAATCGTCGACCTGCCGGAAGAGGACGCCGAGCGCCTGGCCCTGCATTCCGAGACGCTGGCCCGCTTCGGCCTCGGCATAGAGCGCTTCGGCCCCGGCGCGGTGGCGGTGCGCGAGACGCCGTCGATGCTGGGCGAAACCAATGTCCAGCAACTGGTGCGCGACCTCGCCGACGAGATCGTCGACAATGACACGGTCGAGACGCTGAAGGAGCGCCTGGACAAGATTGCGGCGACCATGGCCTGCCATGGCTCGGTGCGCTCCGGCCGCCTGCTCAAACCCGAAGAGATGAACGCGCTGCTGCGCCAGATGGAGGCGACGCCGGGATCCGGCACATGCAACCATGGCCGCCCGACCTATATCGAGCTCAAGCTCGCCGATATCGAGCGGCTGTTCGGGCGGCGATAGGCCCGTGAGTGGCGAGACGACGCTCCGGTTCCAGTTCGAAGCCGAGGTGATCTACTGGCGGGGCCCTTCGCCATACTTCTTCGCGCCAATCCCCGAGCAGTATGGCGAAGAGATCAAAAAGGTGGCGAAGTTCGCGACCTATGGCTGGGGGGTGATACCTGTCGAGGCCACCATCAATGGCGTCACGTTCGGCACATCGCTGTTTCCCAAGGACGGCAGCTATCTTTTGCCGTTGAAGGATGACGTCCGGCGCAAGTGCAATCTAACGGCAGGCGATTCGATTTCCGCTTCCGTGGCGATACACCTTCGCGGACGATAATGATGCCGCCTGTGGGCGATGATGTTGACAGGCGTTCACTTCTTCAGGCGATACTTCTTGGTCTTGCGGTCAGAGACATACTCCTCCTCATACCCGGCGCGGCCGTCGTAGAAATTCACGGATATGATGTCCTTGCCGCGTTCTGTCTGCTTCTGCACGTTCCAGTAGATGGGTGTCATCAGCATGCCCGCATTGCAAAGGTCGCCGCCGAATTTGATGGTCTGTATGGCCTCCTTCCGCTTCTTGTTGATGACCTGCATTTTCGTCATGCAGATCCCGTTGTCGGTTTTCGTGTAGATCCCGGCAAACCGGTCGGTGGCCGTCTGCGCCCAGAAGGGAATCTCGACGGTTCCTTCGACCTTCCCCTCGCCGGTGTCGTCCAGGCCCGCGACCTTCCTGAGATTGACGGGGAATTTATCGGCGCCCTTGCTCCAGCTGCCCGTCAAGACACCGTCACCAAGCTCGAGAGAAAACGGGCATCCAGCGGTATCAAGGCCCGTTTTTTTGCCCATGACGATGACGCGCTCGAACTCCTCGTCATCCGCAATCGCGCAAAGCGCAAGGCCGGCGCCACTGGCTTTGCCGTAGAGCGCGATCGGACTTTGCTTCGCGTCATAGAAGTAGCTGCCCTGGACAGTGATGCCGCTGCCGAAACTGTAGGTCTGCAAGGAGAGATGGACGGGATCGGGACCGATGGAACCTTCGTAGTTTTCCACGTGATACCAACCAGCCGTGGCCTTGCCGCTGAGCAGCAGCAAGCAAAAAACGGCCGATACGAACTGCCTGACCATCCCGACCCCCCCGTGTGAATTTCAACTCACCATAGCCAGCCGGTGGGGTCATGTCTGCACCGCAGCGACAGCCGGCCGTCTCGTGAGCTGTGAAACTCCGGAACGGCTCTCATTTTGATTCGGGAAAAGCGTCCAACCCTCTGATCTAGCGCTTCAAATTCACCACGATGACACCGCCAAGCGCCAGCGCACCGCCGACGATGCCGAGCAGCGTCGGCACTTCGCCGAGCCAGAAGAAGCCGATCAGGGCCGACATCGGCGAGACCAGATAGAGGAAGTTTGAAGCGCGGGCGGCCGGCAGACGCGACAGAGCGGTTGCCCAGGCGCCATAGGCGATCAGGCTGGGCACGATGCCAAGAAAGATCACGGCGCCGATCCCGGCTGTATTGGCGACCGCTGCCTGCGCAAAGCCGCTTGGCAGAAAGGGCGCTAAACAAAGTGCGCCAAGGATCATGTTCGAGGCCGAGATGGTTAGCGGGTGATGGCGGGCAAAAAGCGGCTTTTGAACGATTGTGTTGACGGCCGAGCACAGCGCGGAACCAAGAACCAGCAGCGCACCGGTGTCGAAGTGCAAGCCATTCCCGTCGGCCACGGCGATGATGCCGATACCGGCGAAAGAAATCGCCGTGCCGAACCAGGCCCACCCTGAGAAGCGTTCGCCCAGCAATGCCATTGCCATGATGGCGGTAAAGATTGGGCTGACATTGATGATGAAGCCGGCCGCACCTGCCGATACGGTCAGTTCGCCGTAGTTGAGCATGACCGTGTAGAGCGCGACGAAAATCGCGCCGCCAAAGGCGAGCCGCCACACTTCGTCGAGCCGCGGCAGCGCCGGGCGCTTGACGGCAAGGAAGATCGCCGCCGGTACCGCGGCGATGGCAAAGCGCAGCGCACCGAGTTCCAGCGGCCCGAAGGC
The DNA here is from genome assembly GCF_056404775.1 of Mesorhizobium sp. P2_B5. Classification (NCBI taxonomy): domain Bacteria; kingdom Pseudomonadati; phylum Pseudomonadota; class Alphaproteobacteria; order Hyphomicrobiales; family Phyllobacteriaceae; genus Mesorhizobium; species Mesorhizobium sp. P2_B5. The sequence continues at coordinate 46,195 of NZ_JBFUDJ010000011.1, forward strand.
GGCGAGGCCGGCGCGGATCGCGGGAAAGGCGGACGCCCAGCCGACCACCGTCAGCGCCACGGCGATGGCTGCCGTGGCGTCCATCCGCTGTGTCGGATTCGACGTGCTGGTCGTTGCGCTCATCTCACTGTCCTCCGTGTTCTTGGGTCTCGAAAGCCAGAAAGCGCCTTTTCGACGCCGTTGACAAACGATCAAATCGAGGATCACCTGTGACTATGGATCACAGCTCAGACACAATGATGCCGCTCGAGACTCTGCGCGCCTTCGATGCGGCGGCGCGCACCGGGAGCTTTTCGGCCGCCGCCGAGAAGCTCAACATCACGCATGGCGCCGTCAGCCGGCAAATCGCCAAGCTGGAGGACTGGCTGGGCCTGAAAGTGTTCGACCGCGGCGCGCGCGGCGTCTCGCTGACCATCGAGGGCAACCGTCTGCATCTGCGCACGGCGGAAGCCTTTGCGCTGATCTCCAGCCATTCCGACCGTTGGGTCGAGCCGCGCGGCACCGCCGTGGTGCGGCTGACCTCGATCCCCTCGGTCAGCGGGCTGTGGCTGATGCCGCGCATGGCGGCGCTTGAGAACAATCCCAGCAAGCTGCGTATTGTGCTCGACGTCGACATCCGCCAGGCCGACCTTGCCGATGAAGGCATCGACCTGTCGATCCGCTGCGGGCGCGGCGGCATTCCGGGCCGGATCTCGGTGCAGCTGTTCGAGGAATACGTCTTTCCCGTCGCCGCACCTGGCCTTGCCCGCGAGATCGGCCGTGGCGACCCTGCCCGGCTGCTCAAATTTCCGCTGATCAACGATTCCGACGCATCGGGCTGGCGCGCCTGGTTTGCCGCTCATGGCATGGATTACCGCCCGCGCCCGCAGGACCGCCGCTTCGAGGACTACAATCTGGTGCTCGATGCCGCCGCTTATGGGCTCGGCATCGCGCTGGCGCGGCCGCCATTGACCGGGCAACAGCTGGAGGCGGGCCGCATCGTCGCTGTCGATGAACGCACGGCGCTGAACCCGGTGTCATACTGGCTCGACCGGCCGCTGGGGCGGCCGCGTGCTGCTGCCGCCGAACTTTCACGCCGCATCGCCGTCGAGGCGGGGCTGGCGATGGAAAAGATGGAAGCGTTCCTCGAAGCCGAACGCTAGCGACGATCGTTCGGTGCTCAGCGAAGCACCAGCAGGACGAACCCGATAATCGCGACAGCCAAAAACCCGGTCCCCACCGCCATCAGCCCGATACGCATCTCTTGCTGGCTTTCGGGCTGGACTGCGCCATTCGATCGAGGCGTCGCCTGCCCTCGTTTCGCCGCTGCATTGGTTGCGGAGGCACGAGACTGCGGCGAAACTTCAGGGACGAGAAAGGCAAGCCATGGCAGGCCTGCGGGTTTCGCGGCAGCGCCATCGTCGGTCCTTGGCGGCAACGCCGGCAAACCATGCTGTGCGTCGTCGTTTGCCGGTGCTGCCGCCACGGCCCGTATCGGCCGCCCCGCAGCATCTGGCGCCCCGGCGCCTGGTTCGGCAATTGCCAGATAGGCCTGCAGGATTTCGGCAGATCCTGTCTGCTGCGCCTTGGCAGGGGTGGCGGACAACTGGGCCTGCAGCGCTGGCACCGCCGCCGGCTGCAATGGAGCACCGGATGGCGCCGGCGGTTGCGCCAGCGCCTTGACAAGGCCCGTTTTCGCCGGGTCGGCGTTCGCCGACGGCACCGCCGCCAATACCATGGCTTCGCGCAGCAGAGCGGTCAGGCGGGCCGATGAAATGTCCATGCCGGTCCCATGAGAATGGTTTGCGGCGCGACAATAGAGCCTCAGCATTGCGTCAAGCTTGACCTTGCCGGCAATTTATGGCGATGAAATCAGCATGAACTCTGGCACCACCCGATGATGAACCGTTTCGAAGGCCCTGGCGGCAAGGAAGCCCGGATCCGCTATCTCGACGGCGATTTCCAGGTCACCAGCCCCGGCGCATTCGTGCGCTGCGCGGTGACCGGCGAGAGCATCCCGCTGGACGAGCTGAAATACTGGAGCGTCGCCAGGCAGGAACCCTATGTCAGCGCCGCCGCCTCGCTGCGCCGCGAGATCGAAACGCATCCGGAACTGCGCAGCCGGCGCTGACGCCAGCCACTCCTGCCGGACCGGACCGAACTCAGCCCCGCAGCTTGCGCTGCCTCCACGCGTCCAGCGTCTCGTCGATGATGCGTTCGGGCACGTTGTCGAGCTCGAACATGGCGTCGATCTCCAGCACGTCGAGTTGGCCAAGGAATTCGGCCGAGGCTGCACCATGGCGCAGCCGGGCGGCGTCCTTGGCGGTGGTGACGAGGCCCAGTCCCTCGCGGCGGGCGGTTGCCGCCAGCTCAGTGAGCTCGTCAGGGGCATAGAAATGATGGTCCGGAAACGACCGGCTCAGCGCCACCTCCGCGCCTGCGTCGCGCAGCGTGTCGAAGAATTTTTCGGGATGGCCGATCCCGGCAAAGGCGAGGAAACGCCGACCGGCGAAGCGTTGCTTGCCGCCGGGCTCGGCATGCGCCTCGAAGATCGGCCTGCCGGCGCGCGCGGCCTGGCGCACCACCTGGTCGGCGGCGGTGCCCTCGCCCATCTTCAGCAGCCCGTCGGTGAAGACCAGTTGATCGACGATGTTGGCGCGCAGCGGCCCACCCGGAATGACGCAGCCATTGCCGATGCCGTAGCGGGCGTCGACGACGACCAGCGCGTAATCGATATGGATGCGCGCGCTCTGAAAGCCGTCATCCATGATCAGGAAATCGCAGCCATGGGCTTCCAGGAGCAGTTTGGCGCCGGCGGCGCGGTTGGGGCTCACCGCAACCGGCGCATGCTCGGCCAACAGCAGCGGCTCGTCGCCGACATGTTTGGCGGCGTCGTGATTGATGTCGACGACATGCGGCTGCGCGAACGAGCCGCCATGGCCGCGCGACAGGAAGCCGGGATTGAGCTGCATGCGCCTGGCCTGCTTTGCCAGCGCGATGGCCACCGGCGTCTTGCCGCTGCCGCCGACGGTGAAATTGCCGACGCAAAGCACTGGCGCGTCGATCTTTTCGCGCGGCGCGCGGCGCATGCGGCGGCCGGCGACCATGCCGTAGACCGCTGACAGCGGCGACAGCGCGAAGACCCGCCAGTCCGGCGCTTCCCACCAGAAAGGTGGCGCTTCGGACGCCACCCTAGCGCCCGTCGGCGCCCTTCAGGCGCGACTTGACGATCAGCGGCTGGATATAAGGCTCGAGCGACTTCAGTGTGTGCGCCAGCGCACCGCGCATCTGGTCGACGGTGGCGGCACCGGCCGCCATCATCTCATGGCGGGCTACTTCATTGCTCAGCAGGAAATTGACGGCGCCGGCCAGCATGTCGCGGTCGCGCACCAGCTTGGCGCCGCCACTGTCGAGCAGACGCTGATAGGCTTCGCGGAAATTCTGGACGTTGCGGCCGGCAAGCACCGCGGTGTCGAGCATGGCCGGCTCCAGCGGGTTCTGGCCGCCTTCCGAGGTCAGCGAGCGGCCGACAAAGGCGATTTCCGTCAGCCGGAGATAAAGCCCCATCTCGCCGATCGTGTCGCCAAGCAGGATATCGGTGTCGGCGGTGATCCGGTCGCCCTTGCTGCGCCGCGCCAGCTTCAGGCCCATGCCGGAAATCTGCGCGGCAAGCGCTTCGGCGCGGTCGGGATGGCGCGGAACGATGATCGTCAGCAGGCCATGGTGGCGCTTGTAGAGCATGGCGTGGACCTCGGCGGCGACCACCTCTTCGCCGTCATGGGTCGAGATCGCCGCCCAGGTCGGGCGGCCGGCGATCTGGCGCTTCAGCGTCGCCAGAGTCCTTTCGTCGACCGGCGGCGGCAACGTGTCGACCTTGAGGTTGCCGGACACGGTGACCGGCCGGGCGCCAAGCGCGCGAAACCGTTCGCCATCAACATCAGACTGGGCAACGACATGGGCGAGGTTCTCGAACAGCGCCTCGGCGATGTTGGCGCGCTTCTTCCAGGATTTGAACGAGCGGTCGGACAGCCGGCCATTGACCAGCACCTGCGGCACGCGACGTGCGCCGAGTTCGAGGATGGTCATCGGCCAGATCTCGGATTCGGCGATGATCGCCAGGTCCGGCCGCCAGTGATCGAGGAAGCGGCTTACCGCCGGCTTGAGGTCGAGCGGCACATATTGATGGATGATGCGGTCGCCGAGCCGTTCGTCGGCGACCTGCGCCGAAGTCACCGTGCCCGTCGTCAGCACGATGTTGACGCCGTAATCGAGGATGCTTTGCACCAGCGGCACGACGGCAATGGTCTCGCCGACGCTTGCGGCATGGATCCAGATCACCGGGCCTTCGGGACGCGGCCGCCCGGCGACGCCGTAGCGCTCGCGACTGCGACTACGATCTTCCTTGCCCTGCGATGTCCGCCAGGCGACATAGGGGCCTATCAGCGGATAGGCGGCCGCGCCGGCGAAGCGATACGCCGTCAGGAAGGCGCGCGCCCAGCGCTCGCTCATGGATTGCCGTCCACGAGGCGATAGGCCTCGGCGGTTGCGGCATTGAGCGCGGCCGTGACTTCCTGGCGCTTGCGCTCCATTTCGGCCTCGTCGGCATTGGCCGGCACAAACACCGGCGTTCCAATGACGATCGAGGAGCGGCCGAACGGCAGGTTGATGGTTGTCTTGTCCCAGCTCCGTTCCAGCACCTTGCGGCGGCTGGTGGCGATGGCGGCAGGCATGATCGGCCGGCCCGAAAGCCGCGCCAGGAGAACGATGCCAAGCCCCGCGTCGCGCGGCGTGCCGTGGGGAATGTCGGCGATCATGGCGACGTTCTTGCCGGCGACGAGTGACTTTTTCAGGGCAATGAGCGCCTTGGCGCCGCCCTTGTCGAGGTGCTTCGAGCTTTCGCGGCCGCCGGAGCCGCGCACCGCCTCGATGCCGAATTTCTCGATCATCAGCGCGTTGAGTTCGGCATCGGCACTGCGCGAGACCATGGCGACCAGCGGCCGTCCCTTGGGATAATAGGCCGGGGTGAGCAGATGCTGGCCATGCCAGAGCGCGATGATGCCAGGCTCGAACTTGGCGTAGGCGCCGCCCGAAAACTGCGCCGAGCCTTCGACCATGCGGTTGGTCAGGCGCACCAGGCGGACAAACCAGGCGAGCAGGCTCACGATGATGCTCTTGACGATTCGCGACTGCGCCAATGGCTCGCGGATCTTGCGCCAGAACGTCTTCGTGCTGCCGCCGCGTCTTCTTCTGACCGCGGCGCCGGTGGGCTGCCCTTTCACCGCTTCATGCTCCATCGCTGTCAACTGCCGGCCTTGCTTTCAGGGTCGAGCAGCCGATGCAGATGAACGACGAAATAACGCATATGGGCATTGTCCACGCTGGCTTGCGCCTTGGCTTTCCACGCGCTGTGCGCGGTTTGGTAGTCCGGATAGACGCCGACGATGTCGAGCGCGTCGAGATCGCGGAACTCGGTGCCACCCAGCTTCTTCAGCTCGCCGCCAAACACCAGGTGCAAAAGCTGTTTCTTTCCGTCTTCCGCGGGCATTTCGGTCCTTCACATATTGTGAGTTTGTGACAGGTCTAGACCAAAGCCGTCGACTTTGGAACCTCGATCACGCTTCCGTACCGGCAATGACGCCGGCAAGCACGGTCAGCAGCTCGCCGCTGCCGGCGACCAGCGCCCCGTGGCGGATGATCTCGCCGGCATAAACCGGCGCACGGCCTTGCCCGTCGAGCACGGCGCCGCCGGCCTCGCGCAAGATGAGATCGGCGGCGGCAATATCCCAGTCATGCGCGTTGGGCTTGACGAAGGTGGCGTCGAGCGTGCCGTTGGCGACCATCGCCAGCCGGTAGGCGAGCGAGGGAATATGGGCAGCGCGCTGCACCCGGCGCAGCCATTCGGCCGGCATCCGGTCGATCAGCTGTTTCAGACCGCCGATCTCGACCGTCTCGCCCAAGCGACGCACGGCAATGGACTTGCCATTAAGGAATGCGCCCTGTCCGGGCAGCGCCCAATAGGTTTCGTCCTTGGCCGGGCATTCGAGCACGCCGGTGAGCGTGCGGCCATCCTCGACCACGGCGACGCTGACGCACCAGGAGCGCAGACCTTCGAGGAAGCCGCGGGTGCCGTCGATGGGATCGACGACAAAGGTGCGCCGCGTCAGCAGCCGCGCCGGATCATCGGTGGTTTCCTCCGACAGCCAGCCATAATCCGGCCGAGCGGCGAGCAGGGTCTCGCGCAGATAGGCATCAGCCGCATGGTCGGCCTCGCTGACCGGCGAGGTGCCGCCCTTCATCCATACTTGCGGGTTTTTGCCGAAATAGCGCATGGCGATGGCGCCGGCCTCGCGGGCGGCATCGCGCAAAAGCTCAAGGTCTTCTGCAGCCGATATGACCGGGTCACGCGCCGGCAAGGGTCATGCCTTCGATCAGCAGCGTCGGTGCGGCGGTGCCGAAATTGCGGTCGAGATCGCTCGCCGGCACCATGTTGAGGAACATCGTCTTCAGATTGGAGGCGATAGTCACCTCGGCCACCGGATAGGCAAGCTCGCCATTGTCGATCCAGAAGCCGGACGCGCCGCGGCTGTATTCGCCGGTCACCATGTCGACGCCCTGGCCGAACACTTCGGTGACGTAAAAGCCTGATTTCAGCGACTTGATCAGATCTTCCGGCGTCCTGTCGCCCGGCTCGATAGCGAGATTGGTCGATGACGGCGACACCGAGGAGCCGCTGCGCGCACCGCGTCCGTTGGTGGTCAGTCCCAATTCCCGCGCGGCGGACGTCGACAGGAACCAGTGCTTCAGCACGCCGTTTTCGACCATCAGCAGCTTTTCACCCTCGACGCCTTCGCCATCGAATGGACGCGAGGCCTGGCCGCGGCGCCGCAGCGGCTCATCGGTGACGGTGATGTCAGCCGAGGCGACCTGCTTGCCCATCATCTCGCGCAAAAAACTGGTCTTGCGCGCCACCGAGCCGCCGTTGATGGCGCCGGCAAGGTGGCCGGCAATGCCGCGCGCGACGCGCGGATCGAACACCACGTTGACCGGACCGGTCGCCGCCTTGCGGGCACCGAGGCGGCGCACGGCGCGTTCACCGGCCTTGCGGCCGATCAGTTCGGGCGCATCGAGATCGGAAAAATGCTGGTGCGAGGAATATTCATAATCGCGCTCCATGCCGGTGCCCTCGCCCGCAATGACGCTGGCCGAGCGCGAAAAGCGCGAGGCGACATAGTGGCCGACAAAGCCGTTCGACGTCGCGAGCACCAGCCCGCCCAGCCCGGCGCTGGCGCCGCTGCCGGCCGAATTGGTGACGCCTTTTACGGCAAGGGCTGCTTCCTCGGCAGCCAGGGCCGCTTCCTTCAACTGATCGGCCGAAACCTCGGTGGCGTCGAACAAATCGAGGTCGCGCACCTTGCCGACGAGCAAAGCCGGATCGGCAAGACCCTGGTAGGGGTCCTCCGGCGAAACTTTCGCCATCGCCACGGCGCGCTCGGCCAACGCCTTGGGGTCCGATGCCGCCGTCGCCGATACGCTCGCCACCCGGTTGCCGACAAAGACGCGCAACGAGACATCGTCGCCCTCGGAGGCCTCGGTGCTCTCGACCTTGCCCAGCCGCACCGACACGCCGGTCGAGCGGCCGCGCACGGCAACCGCATCTGCGGCGTCGGCGCCGGCCCGCTTGGCAGCCTCGACCAGAGCCGCGACGCGGTCGGTCAATTTCGCTGCGTCTGATGTATCGGTCATGCGCATGGTCCTGGCTTCAAGCCGCGCCGGGCGGTAGCGGCTGCTGCACCATCTATTGTCCCGCTGCGGCTTGTGCAATGGCGCATGGGCAATTGCGCCGCTGCGGCATAGCGCCCGAGCGAGCCGCGAAAGCCCATCAGCAGCGCCAGGCCAAGGCGGTGGTGATGGTAAGCCGACTGCGCGGAGGCAAGGCTCCGAACTTTCTCGAAACAGCAACCCCTTTCCACAGAACGCAGCTTTAAGAGATCAAGTTGATTTAATTTATTGCGCACGGATTCCAGCGCGGCCGGATCGCATCCATTTCAGAACGAACTGTGTAGATCCGATAGTCCCGCTTTTCGTCGCCAACCTGCTGGCGCCACGGCAGCCAAAAGCGGCCGCGGAGGCGTATAGCCGCCCCCGCCCGCCTCTTAGGCGACCGGCGTCCAAATCACATCGTCGACCCTGGTTGCCCCCGTCGCCAGCATCACCAGCCGGTCGAAACCGAGCGCCGAGCCGCTGGCTTGTGGCATGGTGGCCAGCGCTGCAAGAAAATCCTCGTCCAGCGGATAGCGCTCGCCATAGACGCGCTCCTTCTCGTCCATCTCGGCGGCGAAGCGCCGTCGCTGCTCGGCAGCATCGGTGAGTTCGCCGAAAGCGTTGGCGAGCTCGACGCCACAGCAATAGAGCTCGAAGCGCTCGGCAACGCGCGGGTCCTCGGCGCTCCGCCGGGCAAGGGCTGCCTCCGAGATCGGATAGCCGTATAGGATGGTGGCGCGCCCCTGCCCCAGTATCGGCTCGACCTTTTCGACCATCACTCGACTGAACAAATCGGCCCAATTGTCATCCTCAGCGGTGCGAAGGCCAGCTCTGATCAACGCTTCCTGGAGCGCGGCGCGGTCGGTGCTGCCATCGGCGGCCACCGTGGCAAGAAGGTCAATGCCCGCATAACGCGTAAACGCTTCGGCCACGCTCAGCCTTTCCGGCTCGGCGAACGGATCGGCCTCGCGGCCACGAAAGCGGAAGGTTTTAGCGCCGGCCCGCTCAGCCGCCAGCTTGAGCATCTCGGCGCAATCGGCCATCAGGCTCTCATATGTCTCGCCGACCCGGTACCATTCGAGCATGGTGAATTCCGGATGGTGCAAAGGGCCGCGCTCGCGGTTGCGCCAGACCGCACCCAGAGTGAAAATGCGCTGTTCGCCAGCGGCCAGCAGCTTCTTGCAAGCGAACTCCGGCGAGGTGTGGAGATAAAGCGGCCGGCGTGCGCCGTCAGAAGCAATTGCCTCGGTGGCGAAAGCCGAAAGATGCGCCTCATTGCCAGGCGAGATTTGCAGGGCCGCCGTCTCGACCTCGATGAAATCGCGCTCGCCAAACCAGTCACGCATCGCGGCCGCGATGGCGTTGCGGGCGATCAGCCGCGGCCGGCGGTCGGCGTGAACATCCGGCGTCCACCAGGGCGAGGCCTCGGTCATGGCTTTGCCGGGCAACGGAATTGCTGACAGGGCTGGCGGTTCGCGCCAAGATGCGCTACGGCGACGGCTCTCGCAGCCGATTTGCGCCGAACAATCGTTTCAGGCCAACGAAGTCTAGGATTGAAAACCGTGGTGAAGGTCATCGCCAGTTCCCTGCGTAAAGGCAACGTCGTCGACAAGGACGGCAAGCTTTACGTGATCCTCTTTGCCGAAAACATCCACCCTGGCAAGGGCACGCCGGTCACCCAGCTCGACATGCGCCGCATCTCGGACGGGGTGAAGGTTTCGGAGCGCTACCGCACCACCGAGCAGGTCGAGCGCGCCTATGTCGAGGACCGCGAGCACACCTTCCTCTACGCCGATAGCGAAGGCTATCATTTCATGAACCCGGAGAGCTACGATCAGGTCGCGGTGTCGGAAAGCGTCGTCGGCGACATGGCGCCCTATTTGCTCGAAGGCATGGCGGTGCAGATCTCGCAGTTCAACGGCATCGCCATTGCCCTCGTGCTGCCGCAGCGCGCCACCTTCGAGGTGGTCGAGACCGAGCCGGTGACCAAGGGCCAGACGGCCTCGTCCTCCTACAAGCCGGCCGTGCTGTCCAACGGCGTGCGCACCGCAGTGCCGCCGCACATCAGCGCCGGCACCCGTGTGGTGGTGATGACGGCCGATGGCTCCTATGTGGAGCGGGCGAAGGACTGAGGCGCCAAGCCCCAGTCCTCGTCAATCCCTTCCATTGCCTTCTGCGGCGGCTGGCTCGATAGTCCTGCCGATGTGGCAGACCTTTGTGACCTACTGGCCCCTGATCCTCGTGATCATTCCGATGCTGATGGCCGCTATCGGCATCGTCCACGCCATCATGACGAAGGAAGACGTGCGCGCCGCCACAGGCTGGGTGGGCGTGATGATTTTGTCGCCGTTCCTGGGCGCCATCATCTACGCCATCGCCGGCATCAACCGCATCCGCCGCGCCACGATCAGCGCCATGAGGCCCGTGGCGGGCGAAGCCGAGACGGCCAAACACGACCGCGACATTGCGCTCGAAGCGCTGATCTCAGCCGAATTCGGCCAACGCTTTGCCGGCCTGAAGACATTGGGCGACAGGGTGGCGCGACGCGGGCTGCTTTCGGGAAACGCAATCACCATCCTGAGGACGGGCGACGATGCTTACGCGGCCATGCGCAAGGCGATCGACGAGGCACAGCGCAGCGTCCTGCTCGAGACCTATATCTTCGACAATGACGAGATCGGGCAGCGTTTCGTCGATTCGCTTGCCGGCGCGGTTCGGCGCGGCGTCACGGTGCGCGTGCTGATCGATGCCGTCGGCGTGCGCTACTCCGTGCCCAGCATCCTGACGACTCTCCGGGAAGCCGGCGTCACCGTCGACCTCTTCAACGGCAACATCGTCATGGGCCTGAGACTTCCCTATGCGAACCTCAGAACGCACAGGAAGATCCTGATCGTCGACGGTGCGGTCGCATTCACGGGAGGCATGAACATCCGCAAGGGATTCTCGGCCGAATTCGCGGGAACCGCCAGTTCGGCGGATACGCATTTCCAGGTCACTGGACCGGTCGTGGCCGACCTGTTTGCGGTTGCCGTCGAGGACTGGCGCTTTGCCGGCAACGAGGTCCTCAAGGACGAGGTCTGGCACGTCGAAAAACCCTCGCCGCCGCCCGGTCAGCCGATCCTGGTGCGGGCCGTGGCGTCGGGGCCGGACGCCAGCATCGAAACCAACCACAAATTGCTGATGGGCGCATTTTCCGTCGCCCGCAAATCGATCCGCATCATGTCGCCCTATTTCCTGCCGGACCGGGAATTCATCAGCGCGCTGACCACGGCGGCCCGGCGCGGCGTCGAGATCGATATCGTCGTGCCGGCGGTCAACAATCTCTTCCTGGTCGGCCGCGCCATGACGGCGCAATACGACCAGGTGCTGAAGCATTATTGCCGTGTCTGGCGCCATGAAGGATCGTTCGACCATTCGAAGCTGCTGTCGGTCGATGGCGTATGGGCCTATGTCGGCTCCTCCAACCTCGACGCCCGGTCGCTGCGGCTGAATTTCGAAATCGACCTGGAGGTGCTGGATGCAGGCTTTGCCACCGAGATCGAAGCACGCATCGGAGCCGCAATCGCTTCCGCCAAACCCGTCACACTCGCAACCTTGAAAGCGCGGTCATTTGTCATCCGTGTCTTTGACCGGTTGCTATGGCTGGGATCGCCCTATCTTTAATGCATATCGCTCAAAAGTGGTCCCGGTTTTGAGAGAACGATATGCATAAAACAAGGAATCAGGACAGATTGAACGCAGGCCCATGGACATAAACGGACGCAGCCTTCCTGAAACCGTGCTCCTGTCGATCCGCGGCAGGAAAGCGCGCAAGGCGAACGCGACGCCGCGCAAGCGCGTCGACGGCGCCCAGATGGTGGTCGCTTCCTACAATGTCCACAAATGCATTGGCACCGACCGCCGGTTCGACCCCGAGCGGACGGCGCGCGTCATCCGCGAGATCGGCCCCGACGTCATCGCGCTGCAGGAGGCCGACAACCGCTTCGGCGACCGCGCCGGGCTGCTCGATCTCGCCCGGATCGAACATGAAACCGGGCTGGTGCCGGTGCCGGTTTCGGGAAACGGCAAGGGCCATGGCTGGCGCGGCAATGTGCTTCTGTTCAAGCGCGGCACGGTGCGCGACGTGCATCAGATCAAGCTGCCGGGGCTGGAGCCGCGCGGCGCGCTGGTGGCCGAGATCGACCTCGACGAAACGCGCACGCTGCGCGTCATTGCCGCCCATCTCGGCCTGCTGCGCCGCTCGCGCTCCGAACAGGCCCGCGTCGTGCTCGACATTATGAGCAGCCAGGATGAAAGGCCGACCCTGTTACTCGGCGACCTCAACGAATGGCGTCTGGGCAACCGCTCAGCGCTGAACACGCTGCACACCACCTTTGCCCCGCCGCCGGCGGTTCCGACTTTTCCCTCAGGCCTGCCGGTGCTGGCGCTCGACCGCATCATGGCCAACCGGCATGGCATGGTTTCGTCGGTGGAAGCCCATGACACGCCGCTGTCGCGGGTGGCGTCGGATCACCTGCCGCTGACGGCTTTTGTGAGCTTGTAACTCACCCGTCCCGCAACCACACCACCATCTCGCCGGGGTCACGATTGTCCCAGGCATAATAAGGCACAGCCTTGAGCTTCGCCTGCTCGACGGCTGGCGCCTCGGTGCGGTAGAGGCCGTTGTCCCAGTTTTCCGCCGCTTCGCGATCGACGGTGGCCGAGAGGGTGACGACGCCGCCGAGAAGGTTCGGCTCGGGATGCGCCTCGATCTCAGCCGTGCGGGGCAAGGTGATGCGGTGCAGTTGGCCGGCATTGTCGGTCTCTTCAACGCAGTAGATCAACGGCCCGCGCGCAAGTGCTACGCGGCCGATGTCCTGCCGCACCTGCGGGTTGGCGAACAGGCGCGAGATCGTCATGTCGAGGTCGAGTTCGATGCGGTCGCCCTTTTGCCACTCGCGCCGGATCGCCGCGTAGCCATCCTTCGACGCGGCATCGAGGTCGACAGACGCGCCGTTGACCTTCAGCGTCGCCTTGCGACACCAGGACGGCACGCGCAGATGCATCGTGAACTCAACGGGAGCATCCGGTTCGACCCGGATCGAGACCGCACCGTCCCAGGGATAGTTGCTGGTCTGGACGAGGCTGACCGGCGTGCCCGCGATGTCGAAACGCGCCGTCGAGTCGCCATAGAGGTGGACAGCCAGCGCATCGTCGGCCAGGCTGTAGAAATAGCTGCCGATCGACGCCACCATGCGGCCGATATTGGGCGGGCAGCAGGGGCAGCGGTGCCATTTCCAGCGATTGTGCTTGCCCCGGCTTTCCAGCGGGTTTTCGTAGAAGAACAGCGAGCCGTCGAGCGACAGGCCGGAGATCGAGCCGTTGTAGAGCGCCCGCTCCATCATGTCGGCGTAGCGGGCGTTGGGGCCCATGCCGAGCATGCGGCTGGCCCAGAACACCAGCCCTACCGAGGCGCAGGTCTCGGCATAGGCGGTTTCGTTGGGCAGGTCGTAGTCGCTGGTGAAGCCTTCATTGTGCGCCGACGGCCCTAGGCCGCCGGTGACGTAGAGGCTCTTGGTGGCGAGATCGTCCCAGAGCCGGTCGAGTGCTACCCGCAGCGTATCGTCGCCACATTCGGTGGCGATGTCGGCCATGCCGGAATAGAGGTACATCGCCCTGACCGCATGACCGACGACCTTGTCCTGCTCGCGCACCGGCCTGTGCGACTGATTGTATTCGTAGGTCTTGAAATGATAGGCTTTCGGGTCGGCGCCGCGCGCACGCGCCTCCTCGTCGAAATAATGGGGCTGCTGCCCGCGCTGGTCGATGAAATATTTCGCCAGCTCCATGTATTTCCGCTCGCCGGTCGCCCGCGACAGCTTGACCAGCGCCAGCTCTATCTCCTCATGACCGCAATAACCTTTCTGCTTGCCCGGCTCTGGCCCGAACGTGTCGGCGATATGGTCGGCATAGCGGCATAGGATGTCGAGCAGCTTGCGCTTGCCGGTGGCCTGGAAATAGGCGACCGCGCCCTCGATCAGATGACCGGCGCAGTAGAGCTCGTGGCAGTCGCGCAGATTGGTCCACCGCAGGCCGGGCTGGATGCGCTGGTACCAGGAGGACAGATAGCCGTCTGGCTGCTGCAGCTTTTCGTACATGTCGATGACGGCGTCGATGTTTTTCTCCAGCCGCTCGTTGCGGCGGCGGTAGAGCGAATAGGCGGCGGTCTCGATGGTCTTGCCCCAGTCGGAATCCCAGAACATCTGCGTTGTCACCGTCGAGCCGGTGAAGCCAGGCGTGGCCGCCTCGTCGGGCGACGGCGAATGGAAGGGGATGACGAGCCCGGGCGACGGCCGGTCCGGATCGATCTGCTCCAGCATGCGGGCTTCGACGCAGCGCTCGTAGAGGATGTCGGCGGTGCGCGACGCCACCGCATCGACGCGGTCGCCCCAGAAGCCGCGTACGTCGACCTGCGGCACCGGCAGCGGGCGGAAGGCGAGGCTCAGTTTGCCGGACTTCCGGGCGGCGGATCTGTGTGCGGTCATCGGCTGGCTCCGTTCGATTTCGTCATTGTCATTTCACTGCGGGTCACTTCACGGCGCCGGCCATCAGGCCGCGTATGTAGAAGCGCTGCAGCAACAGGAAGAGGATCAGGCAAGGCACCATCATCACGGTGACGCCGGCCTGCACGGCGCCCCAGTCGATGGCGCCGAAGCGGCCGGACTGAAGTGCTGTCATCATGATCGGCAGCGTGAATTTTGACTGGTCGGTCATCAGCACCAGGGCGGCCAGGAACTCGTTCCAGGCGCCGAGGAAGGCGAACAGCGCGATGGTGACGATGCCGGGCCAGACCAAAGGCAGCATCACCTTCAGCAGCATGGTGAGATTGTTGGCGCCGTCCATGCGGGCGGCCTCCTCGATCTCGCGCGGCACCGCGTCGAAGGCGTTGCGCATCATGAAGATCGAGAACGGCAGCTGCAGCGTGACATAGACGAAGACCAGCCCGGTCAGCGTGTTGTGCAGGCCGACCTTGGTCAGCACCAGGAAGATCGGCGTCAGGATCGACTGGAACGGGATCATGATCGTCGACAGGATGACGACAAAGAGCAGGTCCTTGAACGGAAAGCGGAAGCGCGAGAAGCCGTAGCCGGCCAGCACGCTGACGATGACGGAAAACACCACCGTCATGACGGACACATAGAGGCTGTTTTGCGCCGGCAGCCACAGCCCGTCGCCGAAGGTGTTGAGCGTGCCGTAATTTTCGACCGAAAAACCGGTGGTCGGCCAGGGCGGCAGCGGCGGCAGGCGCGCCTCCTGCGACGGCTTGAAGGCCGACAGCACCGTCCAGACGATCGGCGCCAGGAACAGCACCGAGGCGATCACGCCGGTCGCGTGCTCGGCGATGCCGAGGCGCAAGCGGCTTTTGCGGCTTCTTGCCTGCGCCATCAGTCGACCCCCTCGGGCTTACGCAGCAGCCAGAGCTGGAACGTGCTGAGCGCGACCAGGATGGCGAGCAGGATCATCGACAGAGCTGCGCCATAGCCCAGCTTGAACGACACGAAGGACTGGTTGAATATCCAGTAGACGGCGGTCAGCGTCTGATTGCGCGGGCCGCCGCGCAGAATGATGTAGAACTGGTCGAAGGCGAGGATGGAGCCCGCCACCGACAGGATCAGCGCCAGCGCCAGGGTGCGGCGCATCAGCGGCAACGTGATGGCGCGAAAGCGCGCGAACGGCCCTGCCCCATCGATCATCGCGGCTTCCTGCAGATCGGTCGGGATCGACTGCAGGCCAGTCATCAGGATGATCATGGTGAAGCCCGCCACCTTCCACACGACCATGGCAATGATCGACCAGAAGGCCGGCTGGAAGGTGGCCAGAAGGTTGAATTTCTTCCCGGTCAGGCCGAGGTCGAAGGCGGCCGGGCTGAACAGGCCGGAATCGACATTCAAAAGCCACGACCAGAGCAGGCTCGCCGAAGCAAAGCCAATGACAGCCGGCATGAAGAAGGACGTGCGGTAGAAGCCGGTGAGCCGCCGGGGACGCTCGATGAACAGCGCCAGCGGAAAGGCGACGGCGAAGATCGCGATCGTCACCACCACCGTGTAGAGGCCGGTGAAGCGCAGAGCATTCCAGAACCTGGTGTCGCGCAGGATCGCCCAATAATTATCGAGGCCGATGTAGCTGTGCTCGCCCATCAGCGGCCAGTTGTGCAACGACATCCACGCCGTCATGCCGAGCGGGATGATGAAGAACACGACGACCAGCGCCACGGCCGGCGCGACATAGAGCAAGCCGATCCACTGCCGGCGCCCGGCGCCGACCAGTTTTCGCGGGCGCGCCGCGGCGGAGGTTGCTGCGATGGTGGTCATGCGATGCTCCAGTTGCGGCGTCCCCCTCCCCCCTCGAGGGGAGGGTCCGGCCGAAGGCCGGGGGTGGGGTCCTCTGCGCAGTGCGCCGACAGAAAGGCCGAGCACTTCGCAGGCGACCCCACCCGGACCCTTCGGGTCCGACCTCCCCTCAAGGGGGAGGTTGAGGGCGGCGCTATTTCTGCGGCGCCTGGTCGATGATCGACTGCATGGTCTCCTGCGCGTTTGCTATGGCGCCGTCGACATCGTCGCCGAAGAAGACCTCGTTGACCATCTGCGTCCACGGGCCGTTGGCGGAGTTGATCAAATCGTTGAACACCACCGAATAGGGCGTGCGGCCCTTGGCCATGGCTTCGGCGGCGATCTGGTAGCGCGGGTCGAGATCCTTCAGCGCCTCCTTGGCGATGTCGCCGCGCACCGGCAGGCTGCCGTATTTGGCGAGGATGGTCTGGCCCTCCAGCGAATAGGCGAAGTCGAGAAACTCCTTCACCACGGCGAGCTTTGTGGTGCCCTTGGTGACGACGAAATTGTCGCCGCCGGCGAAGGACGACCAGGCGCCATCCTTGCCCGGCAGGAAGGTGACGCCGTAGTCGACATTAGGATACTGCGTGTTGAGCGCGCCGATGGCGAAGGCGCCGGAGGGCGAGATGCCGATATTGCCGGCGGCAAAGGCGGCAAAGAAGTTGGAGCCAGTGTCGGTCTGCGCGCCGGCCGGCACCAGATCCTTCTTGACCATCGAGCGGTAGAGGTCGATGGCGCCGCGCAATTGCGGACTGTCCAGCGTCGCCTTGGAGCCGTCCTCGGAGAGGATGTCGCCGCCCGAAGCCCAGACCAGCGGTGTGAAGGTGAAGATGTTGCAGCCGCCGCAATTGCCGGAGAAATAGAAGCCCTTGATGTCGCCCCCGAGCGCGTTGACCTTCTCGGCGTCGGCTTCGATTTCGGCCCAGTTGGTCGGGCCTTTCTCGGGGTCGAGCCCGGCCTGCTTGAACAGCTTCTTGTTCCAGATCAGCACCGAGCTATCAGCCGAGAACGGCAGGCCGTAGATGTGGCCCTTGTAGGTGCCGGTCTTGACGTGCGCCGGCGACAGGCTGGCGAAATAGGGCAGCGACTTCGCCCAGTCGGTGATGTCCTCCAGCTGGCCGGCGGCGGAAAAGGCCGGCGTGTAGATCAGGTCGAGTGACAGCGCGTCGGGCGCAGTGCCGCCGGCGGCCGCGGCGCCATACTTCGGAATGATCTCGGCATTGGGGATGATGTCGAGCTTGATCTGGTTCTCATGCGCCTTGTTGAAGGCATCGACGATGCGCGGCATGAAATTCGAGCCGTCGGCACGCACCCAGATATTGGCCGTGTCGGCGGCCATGGCGGGCATAGCGAAAATACTCGCGGCAAGGGCAAGCCCGGCAATCATGGTCTTCATGGTTCTCCTCCTCATGGTTCTGTTCTCCTCCCTATTGCGGCGCTCTCCCAGATCGCGCCGCGCGTTCTCCTAGCCGCCTGGTGGACTGCCGCATGACTGACGCACCACCAGCCGGCACGGCAGTTTTCGGATGCCCGGCGCGGCCGGTTGGCCGCCGACGAGCGAAAGCAGCGCAAGCCCGGCCTCGCGGCCAAGCGCTGAAAGGTTCATGTCGACCGAGGTCAGCGGCGGCCGCGTCGCTTCCGCCACGATCTCCCAATTGTCGAAACCGATGACGCCGACATCGCCGGGCACGCCGATGCCGCGCTCGCGCAGCGCATCGATGACGCCGCGCGCGATCTGGTCGTTGCCGCAGAAGACGGCGTCGGGTTTCTCCCCCCTGCCCGACTTGCCGTCGAACAGTCTTGCGACCGCCTCGTGCCCCCAGGCCTCCGACCAATGCCCGAGCAGCGGCTCGGCAACCGGCAGGCCATGCTCGGTCAGCACCTCGCGGTAGGCCCGGGCGCGCTCATGCACCACGGCGAAGCTCGCAGGACCGCTGACATGGGCGATGCGCCGGCGCCCGAGCGCGCAAAACTGCTCGACCGCCAGCCGCGCGCCGCCGGCATCGTCGGAGACGAAGCCGATGGCGTCGGGATCGGGCTGGGTAAAGGCGTAGATCACCGGGATGCGCAAATTGGCGAGGTCGACCGGCAGGTGGCGATCGATGCGCTTGCCGGTGGCGATGATGCCGTCGACGCGCTTGTCGAGCATGGCCTCGACATGCAGCTGGCCGAGCCGCTGGTCGTCCTCGACATTGCACAGGAACACCGAGACGCCGGCATCGACCAGCGCATCGGAGACGCCGGCCATCAGCGGCAGCGAGAAGCGACCGTAAGTATCGTTGGTGAGCAGCCCGACGGTGAAGGAGCGCTTGCGCAACAGGCTCTGTGCCAGGCTGTTCGGCCGGAACCCGAGCCGCTGCGCCGTCTCACGAATGCGCTCGCGCGTCTGTGCCGTCATGCGCCCCTGCCCGTTCAGCGCCTTCGACGCCGTCGCCACACTGACGCCGGCGGCGGACGCCACCTCACGCAGGGTGACCGGTGTCTTGGCGGGCGGGGCGTCAGAAGACATGGTACGCGGCGGACCCTTAGCTGAGAAAAGGTTTTCTCTTGTTGCCCAGTAGAGTGATGACGGGTGAAGTCAGCGGCTGCGGGGCGATTTGGGAAAAGGTTTTCTCAAAGGAGATTAGGGGAAGGATTTAGGTATGGCAAGTGGGAAAGGCTAGGCGATGATCGCGTTCGGCGAACAGCGGATTCGTTATCGACAACGCGCCGCGTAACTTTTTTCGAAGCGTGTAGCATCGGCTCAGCGCCATCCGTCCTCTGAGCAAAGAAGGAGAACGCCATGCGAAAATTGATCGTCACCGAATTCATCAGCGTCGACGGCATTGCCGAGGTCGAGAAGCTGCCCAAAGTGACCTGGAACGATGAAATGCAGAGGTTCAAGGAGGACGAGCTTGCCGACAGCGGCGCCATGCTGTTGGGGCGCACGACCTATGAGATTTTCGCCGGCTCCTGGCCGAGCGAGACCGGTGACTTTGCAGACCGCTTCAACGGGCTGCCGAAATTTGTCGCCTCGACCAGCCTGAAGGCGCTGGACTGGGGGCCGGCGGAATTGCTTACGGGTTCCTTGCCGGAAGCGGTGAGCAAGCTGAAGCAAGGCAGCGGCGGCAACATCTATGTGCATGGCAGCCTCAGCGTCGCGCAGGAATTGCTGCGCCACGGCCTGGTCGACCGCGTCAGGCTGCTGAGCTACCCCGGCACTGTCGGTGAGGGCAAGAAGCTGTTTCCGACCGATATGCCTGTGGCGCTGGAGCCGATCTCAGCCATGACGTTCAGCAATGGCGTGGTGGCGCTGGAATATGCGGCGGGGACGTGAAGGCTGATCTCCCCCCTTGAGGGGGAGATGTCGCCGAAGGCGACAGAGGGGGTCGCTGCGCGTAAAGCGCCCACCTCATCTGTCGCAAGGAGGTCGTATCCAGTCGAACCGACCCCCTCTGGCCTGCCGGCCATCTCCCCCTCAAGGGGGGAGATTGCAGCCTCACCCAGCCTTCTTTCCCCGCTTCCCCTTGGTGCTGGCGCGTTCCCTAGCTTCCACCACCCTCTCCACCTCGCGCTTCAGCTCGTCCTTGATCTCCTTCGTCTCGGCCATCAGCGTGTCGATCTTCATGAAATCGAGCACGCGGTACTTCGACACGTTGGGGCGGATCAGTATGTCGGGAGGATTCTGCTTCAATTTGTGGGCGATGATCGACTGCATCATCAACTGCGTGGCGCCGTACATCAGGTCGACGGTGGTCGGATGCTTGCGCTCGGCTTCGCTCGGCGCGCCGACGACATCGATGGCGATAATGATGTCGGCAGCGTTTTCGATCAGGTCGAACGGCACCGGATTGTAGATGCCGCCGTCGATCAGCACGCGGTCGTCGCGCGTCACCGGGCGGAACACCGCGGGTATGGCAGCCGAGGCGGCGAGTGCCGAATGCAGGTCGCCATCTTCGAAGACGGCCAGTTTGTGGCCGAAATAGTCGGTCGCCGTCACCTTGAGCGGGATCTGAAGGTCGGCGAAGGTTTCGGGAATGGCTTCGGGCAGGAAGGCCTTCAGGATGCGCTCGATGTTGAACTGGCTGACGCGGATGCCGCCCTGCATGGCCTCGGCGATGGTACCCGGCCGGGAGCGCCACATGCGCGCTGCGACCTCGGCACGACGGCTCAGGATCGAACGGGCATAGTCCTCGATGTCCTTGCCGCTCATGCCAGAGGCCATGCCGGCGCCCATGATGGCGCCGATCGAGGAGCCGGCGATGGCCACCGGCTTGATGCCGAGCTCGTCCAGCGCCTCGACGATGTGGATGTGAGCCAGGCCGCGAGCGCCGCCGCCGCCAAAGGCGATGCCGAAAGTGGGACCTGTCATTTGGCCTCCAGCTTCGGGCCGATGCTCATGATCGCGGGGGGCGGCGTCAGCAGCTTCTTCGCCGCTGCCTTGACCTGATCGAGCGTTACGCTGTTGATGAGCGCCTCACGGCGCTGCACGTAGTCGATGCCGAGATGGTCGAGCTGCAATTCCACCAGGGTCGCGGCAATGGCGCTGGAAGAATCCAGATTGCTGATGGCATAGGAGCCGACCATGTATTTCTTGGTTGCGTCCAGTTCGGCCTCTGTCGGCCCCTCCTCGGCCATCTTCTTGACCACGTCCTTGACGATGCCAAGCGTCTCTGCCGCGCGGTCCGAACGCGTCGCCGTGGTGATGATCAACGCATTGGAATGCTGGTGATCGACCAGGTTGGAATCGACGCTATAGGCAAGGCCACGCTTTTCGCGTACCTCGTCATAGAGGCGCGAGGTGAAGGTGCCGCCACCGAGAATCTGGTTCATCAGTACCGCCGGGAAGAAATCCGGCGCATCGCGCTTCACGCCGGGATAGGCGAACTGCAGCGAGGTCTGCGGCAGGTCGTAATCGACCTCCAGCTGCTGGCCAAGCTTCAGTTCGGTATCGGCGACCGGCCGCAGCAGCTGCTTTTCCGGCAGATCGCCGAACACGTCGTCGAGCTTTCGTTTCAGCGTCGCGGCGTCGATATCGCCGACCACCGCAACATGCAGGCCGTTGCGGGCGAAATTGGCCTTGTGGAAGGCAGCCAGATCCGCCGCAGTGATGGTGGCGATGCTGTCTTTGGTGCCCTGGTCCGGCCGGGAGTAGGGATGTTCGCCATAGATGGCGCGCAGCCATTTGGTCTGGGCGACGGTGTTGGGGTCGCGCTCGCTGGCGATGATGCCGGACAAGATCTGGGAGCGGATGCGGTCGATCGGCGCCTGGTCGAAGCGCGGGCTGGTAACCGCCAGCCTGAGCAGGTCGAAGGCCGCATCCTTCTGCTCGGCCAGCATGCGCATCGAGCCATAGGTGCCGTCGCGCGCCGCGTCGAAGCCCATTTCGGCGCCGGCATCGTCAAGCCTGGTCTGAAAGGTCTCGCTGTCTAGGTCGCCGGCGCCCTCGTCGAACAGGCCGGTCATCAGATTGACCAGCCCTTCCTTGCCGGCCGGATCCTGCGTCGAGCCACCATCGAAGACGAAGCGAATGGCGATGATCGGAATGGAGTGATCCTCCACCAGCCAAGCGTTGATGCCCTTTGACGAGGTCATCTGCTGGATGTCCATCGCGCGCGCGGCAAGCGCCGGCAGGATGAGGAAGAGGATGGCGAGGAACAGGGTGGTGAAGGCGCGGAGGGCCTTACCTTCTCCCCTTGTGGGAGAAGGTGGATCGGCGCGCAGCGCCGAGACGGATGAGGGGTGAGTGACGGATCGCCGTCTTTGCCAAGCTGGAGCACCCCTCATCCGACCGAGCTTCGCTCGGCCACCTTCTCCCACAAGGGGAGAAGGGGGAGCCTGGCGGGCAGAAGGAATCTCGCGCATGCTTGTCGAAACCAGGCTCATCATCAATTCCCCGCCTGTTGCTGCGGCAAGAGATAGCCGGTGGTCGAACGGTCGAGCAGCAAATAGCGTGCGGCGACCGCCTTGATATCATCGGCGGTGACCTTGCGAATGCGGTCCGGCCATTCCTCGATGTCCTTCACATTACCGCCGGTGGCGAGCTCGGCGCCGTAGAGATTGGCCATCTCGTCCTGCTTGTCGCGGGCGAAGATCAGGGCCCTGATGTAGCGGGCCTTGGCCTTCTCCAACTCGTCGGCGGTGACGCCGTCCTTGATGATGCGGGCGATCTCGGCGTCGACGGCCGCCTCGACGTCGCTCAGCTTGGCGTCGCCGCGCGGCGCGCCATAGACGGTGAAATTGGTGGCGTCGAGCATGGTTCCCTGGAAGAAGGCGCCGGTCCCCGATGCGATGCCCTGCTTGACCACCAGCTGCTGGTAGAGCCGGCTGCGGCTGCCGCCGCCAAGGATCTCTCCCAACAGGTCGAGCGCCTCGGCCTCGCCGGGTTTTGCGGTGTGGTAGGACGGAACCACCCATTGCGTCGAAAAGCTCGGCACCGAAACGCGCGCATCGGTGAGCGTCACCGTGCGCCTGGTGTTCTGCTCGGGCTCGACCGGGCGGATGCGCGGCGGCAGATCCGGGCCGCGTGCGACCTTGCCGTAGGTCTTTTCGGCCAGCGCCTTCACCGCATCCGGCTCGACATCGCCGGCAACGATCAGCACGGCATTGTTGGGGCGGTAATACTTGTCATAGAAGGCAACCGCATCGGTGCGGTTCAGCTGTTCCATCTCCTGCATCCAGCCGATGACAGGAATGCGGTAGGGCTGGTTCTGCCAGAGTGTCGCGTCGACCTCCTCGTCGAGCACGGCCTCGGGGTTGCTGTCGATGCGCGAGCGGCGCTCCTCCAGGATCACGTCGCGTTCGGTCTTGATGACCTCGTCGGTCAAGATCAGGTTGCGCATGCGGTCGGCCTCGAAACTCATCATCTGTTCGAGCGCCGGGGGCGTCACCGTCTCGTGAAAGGCGGTGTAGTCATAGGACGTGAATGCGTTGTTGGAGCCGCCTATGTCCGAGATGGCGCGGTCGAACTCGCCCGCGGCGTGGTTGGTCGTGGCCTTGAACATCAGGTGTTCGAAGAAATGCGCGATGCCGGACTTGCCTGGCGGTTCGTCAGCGCTGCCGATCTTGTACCACACCATATGGGTGACGATCGGGGCACGATGATCGGGGATGACCACCACCTCCATGCCGTTGTCGAGCAGGAAGTTCGCTACCTTGCCGTCGTCCGCGGCCAGCGCCGGGCCGGCCACGGTCAGCGCGGTGGCGAGCAACGCTCTCCGCAGCCATTCAGTATGAAGTGTCATCAATGGCTCCGGTTTGTTATCGCGCGACGATAGGCAAGGTTAGCCACCGAGGCAAAGTGAATTGTGCGTCATTTTGAAGGCGCTGTTTCTTCCTTCTCCCCTTGTGGGAGAAGGTGGATCGGCGCGTAGCGCCGAGACGGATGAGGGGTGCCGGAAGAAACTCAACGAAGGAAAATGTAAGCGATTTTCAACACTTAACCTCCAAAGCAGCGATCCTTCCAACACCCCTCATCCGACCGAGCTTCGCTCGGCCACCTTCTCCCACAAGGGGAGAAGGGGGAGCCTAATTACCCAGCCTCGATGAACCGGATCACCGTCTCGCCGTAGTTGCGCTCATCAACCACCGAGAATTCGGGCCCAACCTCGAAGGGCGCCGAGGCGGCTTCTTCGACCACGCAAAGCGCGCCGGGCAGCAGCCAGCCGCCTGCCTTGGCCGAACGCAGTGCGCGTTCGCCGAGACCTTTGCCATAGGGCGGATCGGCGAAGATCAGGCCAAAGGCGGCAAGCGTGCCGGCCTCGCCCAAGGCAGTCGCGTCGCGGCGAAAGATCTTGGTGCGGCCGGTGAGGCCAAAGGCTTCGACATTGGTGCGAATCAGGCCGCGCCCTTCCGCCGATTCTTCGATGAAGACGCCATAGGAGGCGCCGCGCGACAGCGCTTCGAGGCCGAGCGCGCCCGTCCCGGCGAACAGGTCGAGCACTCGCGCGCCCTTGAGCTTGTCGGCGAAGCGGTGCGCCAATACGTTGAACACGGCCTCGCGGGCGCGGTCGGTGGTCGGGCGGATGGCATGGTCGCGCGGCGTCGCCAACGGACGCCCGCGAAACTGGCCGCCGACGATTCTCATTTAAGCCCGGATCTCATTCAAATACGCGTCTCATTCTGGTCCGGCTCTCATCTGGTCCGGGGACCCTTGGGACCATTGCGCGGCCGCTCACCGCCGCGACCGCCATCCGGACGCTCGCCGCGCGGCTTGCCAAACGGTTTTGCGCCGCCCGGTTTGCCATAGGATGGCTTGAACGAAGCCTTGCGCGCCTTGGCGTCGGCCGCCTTGGCGGCATCGGCTTCCGCCCTGCCCTTGCCGATCGGACGCGCGCCCGGCGCCATCCAGACATTAGCCTTGCGCTGGCCCGGCGGCTCGATCGGCCGCTGCTCGCGCTCGGGTTTTTTGCCGCCACGCGGTTTGTCGCCAAAGGCGCCACGGGGTTTATCGCCAAAGCCACTGCGCGGTTTGTCGCCGAAATCGCCACGTGGCTTGTCGCGAAACTCGCTACGCTCGGGCCTCGGGCCACGTTCGCCAAAGCTCTTTGCCGGCGCAGCGCCTCTTTCGGGGCTGGTCGACAGCTTGCCCAGCGCCTCGTCGCGACTGCCCTCGCGGCGCTTGCGGTTCTTGATCAGACCGCCCTCGCCGATCGGCCGGCGGTCGCCCTCGCGAGTGAATTTCGGCCGTTCGGGCTCCACTTCGCGCTCACGCCTCACCGGCTGGTTGGAGAACGGCTTGGTGATCTCGGCGTCGAAATTGGCGCCGGAATCCTCGATCAGGCGTTCGCCGAGCTGGTCGCGCAAGACGCGGCCCTTGATCTCCAGCACATGGCCTTCGGCGAGGTCGTCGAGCTGGAACGGCCCGTAGGAGATGCGGATCAGCCGCGTCACGTCGAGGCCGAGCGAACCAAGGATGTTCTTCACTTCCCGATTCTTGCCTTCGCGCAGGCCGATCGTCAGCCAGGCGTTGGTGCCTTGCTCACGGTCGAGCGTCGCCTCGATGGCGCCATAGAAGACGCCGTCGACGGCAATGCCTTCACGCAGGCCCGCGAGCATGCTTTCCTCGACCTTGCCATGAACGCGCACGCGGTAACGGCGCAGCCAGCCGGTGGCAGGCAGTTCGAGCACACGCGACAGACCGCCATCATTGGTGAGCAGCAGCAGGCCTTCAGTGTTGATGTCGAGCCGGCCGATCGTCATCAGCCGCGGCAATTCGGCGGGCAGCACGTCGAACACGGTCTTGCGGCCCTCGGGGTCGCGGTTGGTGGTGACGACCCCGGCCGGCTTGTGGAACAGGAACAGCCTTGTGCGCTCGATCGGCGGAATTTCCATGCCGTCGAGATGGATGATGTCGCCGGGCATGACGTTGAAGGCCGGCGAGGTCAAAGCCCGGTTGTTGACCTTGACGCGGCCGGCCGCGATCAGATCCTCGGCATCGCGTCGCGAAGCCAGGCCGGCGCGGGCCAGCCGCTTGGCGATACGCTCGCCGGCTTCTTCCGTCTCCACGGCGCGCGGTCTCGGCTTGAAGCCGCTGCCGGATGCGCCTTGCGGCCGGTCACCACCGAAATCGCGCTTGGGGCGATCCGCGAAGTCACGCTTGGGCCGATCTCCGGCGTCGCGCTGCGGACGATCGCCGAAATCGCGCTTTGGCCGGTCGAAACGCTTTTCGCCTTCGGCGGCCGCAGGCCGATCACCGCGCGGTGCGTAGGGCTTGCGCGGACCTTCGCGCTTTTCATAAGGCTTGCCTTCGGGACGCGGCCCTTTGCTAAACGGCCGATCGCCGCTCTTGAAATCCCGCTTCGGTCGTTCGCCATCGGCCGCCATCGGCCGGTCGCCACGCGGCGCATAGGGCTTGCGCGGCCCTTCGCGCTTTTCGAACGACTTGCCTTCCGGGCGCGGACCCTTGCTGAACGGCCGGTCGCCGCTCTTGAAATCCCGCTTCGGCCGCTCGCCATCGGCCGCCATCGGCCGGTCGCCGCGCGGTGCGTAAGGTTTGCGCGGACCTTCGCGCTTTTCGAAAGGCTTGCCTTCGGGACGCGGCCCCTTGCTGAATGGCCGGTCGCCGCTCTTGAAGTCGCGCTTCGGCCGCTCGCCTTCAGCCGCTGCCGGCCGGGCACCGCGTGGCGCATAAGGTTTCTTGGCCCCGAAGGAAGGCTTGCCGCCTTTGCTGGCGGCGCCATCACGGCGCGGCCCCGCGGCTCTCGGACCGCTTTTGCCCGGGCCTTTGTGGCGCGGGGATTTCTTGTCGTTGTCGTCCATGTGGCCTTTGTCCGTTTGCGCTGCTACAGCGTGGCGCATCCTTTGGGGCGCGCAACGAACGCTATAGCACTTTGATGTGGCGCATGATCATTTCCGAAAATCTGTTCCGATGTTCGGGTTGACGCGCTCCATAACAGGATCACAGCTAAGTGGCGAGGAGATAATCAGGATGCAAACCGCGTGAAGCGGCCGGATTTCATGGCGCTGGCGCTGAAAGAGGCGCAAGCCGCCGCCTTGCGCGGCGAAGTTCCCGTCGGCGCCGTCATCGTCAGCGGCGACACCGTGGTGGCATCCGCCGGCAACCGTACCCGTGAACTTGCCGATCCGACGGCGCATGCCGAAATGCTGGCGATCCGCGCGGCCTGCCAGAAGCTCTCCAGCGAGCGGCTGATAGGCCACGACCTCTATGTGACGCTGGAGCCCTGCGCCATGTGCGCCGGCGCCATTTCCTTCGCCAGGCTGCGCCGGCTCTATTTCGGCGCGGCCGACGAGAAGGGCGGCGCGGTGGTCAACGGCGTGCGCTTCTTCGCCTCACCGACCTGCCACCATATGCCCGATATCTATCCGGGCATGGCCGAAGCCGATGCGGCCTTGCTGCTCAAGGAATTCTTTCGGGAAAGGCGCGAGACGTAGGCCCCGCCAATGATGGCGGGCGGAATCCCTACCAGGAAGGCAGCCAGTCGAAGAGCCCGCCGCTCTTGCTCTTGGCGGCTGCCTCTTTCTTG
This sequence comes from Mesorhizobium sp. P2_B5, assembly GCF_056404775.1. Lineage (NCBI taxonomy): Bacteria > Pseudomonadati > Pseudomonadota > Alphaproteobacteria > Hyphomicrobiales > Phyllobacteriaceae > Mesorhizobium > Mesorhizobium sp. P2_B5. The sequence goes on from NZ_JBFUDJ010000011.1 coordinate 73,268, forward strand.
AGGCGGCGTTCCTTCTTGTATTCGTCCTCGCCGAGTTCGCCCTGCGGCGCGGTGTCGGCGGCGGCGCGATAGGCCAGAGGCGGCTCGCTCAGATATTTGCGGGTGGTGGGATCGCCCTGCTTGCCTTCTGCCGTACGGCGCTGGATTTCGGCGGCGCGGCCCTTGTCCGAATCCGCCGGCGACCAGCGTGGCGGGTGGCTCGAGGCCGAATCCGCCAACGCCTTCTTCACCGAGGCCGGATCGGTCTGCACATCATCGACAATCTGTGACTGATAGGACGGATCATCCTGGTGGGCGGTGGCGTCGGCACGCAGACGGGCGCGGCGCTGCTCGGGCGATTCGGGCCAATCAGTGCTCGCCGTCTCGATGCTTTCCTGCGGCGCCGGCAGCACTTCCTTTTGCCCTGGCGCGGGCTTCACCAGCTCCGGACGGGGCTTGTAGTCGATCTGTTGCTTACGCTTCGGCGAGATTGAAAAGGCGCCGGACAGGTCGCCAGCAAGCTGCTCGCCAGCCGTCTTGTCGGTGCCGTAGGTGGGCGAACTCATGCAGCCGGACAGAGCGAGGCCGGACGCGACAAGCGGCGCCAGCAGCGCAACGCGCACGGAAGTTCTGTCGGTCATGCCAAAAAGTCCCACTCTAGACAGCCTCTCGATCGTCACCGGCCAAAGGTCCGGTCCCCATCGTCCACGCTCTTGCGACGGAAATCCGGCGACAATTTGTCTTCCGGAGTTTCGCGTGTTTACCTCAACCACTCGTTAAGGGCAACGCGCGGGCGGTTTTCGCCCACCCGGCGTGGCTTCTATGCACCGGCTTATGGACTCACAAACGTCCCAAAGCCTGCAGCTCATGCAGCACCGCGGCATCGCGGGCCGAAACGTCGGGGAATTCCGCATCCTGCCCGACATCGGCCGTATAGCGCCACGAGCGCGCGCATTTGACCAAGCCGCGGTCCTCGGCCTTTTCGACCACGACGGCGACACCTTTGACATCGTCGAGTGCAAAGGCGCCTTCCGGCGCCTTGCCATGGGCGATGATGAGATCGCTGGTGATCGCCATTTCGGCCATGTCGACATCGGCGATTGCGGCTTCAAGCGCGGCATCGTCGAGGGTCACGACGGGCACGGCTTCCAGCGATGCGCCAATAACCTTCTGTGCACGCGCGATCTCGAGGGCGCCGGTGACGACACGGCGGACCTGCCGCACCTTGCGCCATTTCTCCGCCAGCGCCTCATTCTTCCAGTTGGCCGGAATCTCAGGGAACTGGTCGAGATGCAGCGAAACGGCATCGGGATGACGGTCGAGCCAGGCTTCTTCCATGGTGAAAGGCAGCATCGGCGCCAGCCATTTCACCAGGCAGTCGAAGAGGTGGCGCACCACCTGCACCGAGGCCTTGCGCTTCACGCTGGCAGGTCCGTCGCAATAGAGTGCGTCCTTCCTGATGTCGAAATAGAAGGCCGACAGCTCGACCACCATGAAGTCGAGCAAAGTGCGGGTGATGCGCTTGAACTCGAACGCGTCGTAGCCCGAGCGCACGACCTCATCCAGCTCGGCCAACCGGTGCAGCATCAGCCGCTCCAGTTCCGGCATCTTTTCCAGCGGCACCTCCTCACCATCGTCATGGGCGAGCGTGCCCAGCATCCAGCGGATGGTGTTGCGGAGCTTGCGGTAGGCGTCGATGTTGGTCTGCAGCACGTTCTTGCCGAGCCGCTGGTCTTCCCAATAGTCTGTCGTCACCACCCACAGCCGCAGGATATCGGCGCCGGACTGTTTGATGACGTCCTGCGGCACGACGGTGTTGCCGAGCGACTTCGACATCTTGCGGCCCTCCTCATCCATGGTGAAGCCATGGGTGACGACGGTGTCGTAGGGCGCCCTGCCCCTGGTGCCGCAGCTTTCGAGCAGCGAGGAGTGGAACCAGCCGCGATGCTGGTCGGAGCCTTCGAGATAGACGTCGGCCGGCCATTTCAGGTCCGGACGGTCTTCCAGCGTGAAGACATGCGTCGAGCCCGAATCGAACCAGACGTCGAGGATGTCCATCACCTGCTTCCATTTGGAGGCATCGTTATTGCCGAGGAAGCGCTCCTTGGCGCCGGCCGCGAACCAGGCGTCGGCGCCTTCCTGTTCGAAGGCGTCCATGATGCGCTGGTTGACCGCTTCGTCCTTCAGCACGTTGCCATCCTCGTCGGCAAAGACGGCGATGGGCACGCCCCAGGCGCGCTGGCGCGACAGCACCCAGTCGGGGCGCTCCTCGATCATGGCGCGGATGCGGTTCTGGCCGGCCGCCGGCACGAAGCGCGTGTCGTCGATGGCCTTCAGCGCCCGGCTGCGCAGCGTCGTGCCGTCGCCGAGGTCCTTGTCCATGTAGACGAACCATTGCGGCGTGTTGCGGAAGATGATCGGCTTCTTCGAACGCCAGGAATGCGGATAGGAGTGCTTGAGCCGGCCTCGCGCGAACAGCGCGTTACGCTTGATCAGCTCGTCGATCACCGCCTGGTTGGCATTGCCCTTCTTGCCGTTGTCGTCGAGGACGCGCGCGGCGCCGCCCTCGCGGTCCGGGCCGAAACCCGGCGCGTCCTTGGTGAAGAAGCCGCCATCGTCGACGGGAAACGGGATCGCGGTGTCGATACCGCGCTTGAGCAGCTCGGCCACCGCATCCGTCCAGGCGTCGAAGTCCTCTCGGCCGTGGCTGGGCGCGGTGTGGACGAAACCCGTGCCGGCGTCGTCGGTGACATGGTCGCCGGCGATCATTGGCACGGGGAATTCATAGCCGCCGCCCAGCCCCCTGAAAGGATGCGAAAGCGTAAGGCTTCCAAACTGTTCGCTTAAGACGCTGTGAAGCCGAGTCAACGTGACCTTGGCTTTTGCCGCCGCGTCCTCGGCCAGCGCATCGGCGAAGATCAGCTTCTCGCCGGGCTGCGGGCCGAAGGCATTCTCGGCCGCCGTCACCGTGTAGAGGCCATAGGCGACGCGCGGCGAATAGCTGACGGCGCGGTTGCCGGGCAGCGTCCAGGGCGTCGTTGTCCAGATGACGACATGGGCCTCGAGCAGGTCAAGCGAGGATTCCGACAGCGCCGCCGCCTGCGCGTCCTCGGCGCCGATGACCGGGCGAGCAAGGCTGGCGACCGGGAATTTCACCCAGATCGTATCGCTCTCATAGTCCTGGTATTCGACCTCGGCCTCGGCCAGAGCGGTGCGCTCGACCACGCTCCACATCACCGGCTTTGAGCCGCGATAGAGCTGGCCCGACATGGCGAATTTCAACAGCTCGCCGGCGATGCGCGACTCCGCGTGGAAAGCCATCGTCGTATAGGGATTCTTGAAGTCGCCGACGACGCCAAGGCGCTGGAACTCGCCGCCCTGGACCGAGATCCAGTGCGCGGCGAAGTCGCGGCATTCCTTGCGGAATTCGTTGACCGGCACCTCGTCCTTGTTCTTGCCCTTGGCGCGGTATTGTTCCTCGATCTTCCATTCGATCGGCAGGCCATGGCAGTCCCAGCCCGGCACATAATTGGCGTCGTAGCCGCGCATCTGGAACGAGCGGGTGATGACGTCCTTCAGGATCTTGTTCAGCGCATGGCCGATATGGATGTTGCCGTTGGCGTAGGGCGGGCCGTCATGCAGCACGTATTTTTCGCGGCCGGCGGCCGTCTCGCGCAGCTTGCGATAAAGATCCATGTCCTGCCAACGCTTGACCAGCAGCGGCTCTTTCTCCGGCAAGCCGGCGCGCATCGGGAAATCCGTCTGCGGCAGATAAAGCGTCTTGGAATAGTCGATCGTTTCAACAGTGTCGGTCATTTGGTCTGCCATGTGCATTGCCCGGCGGCATCGAAGCTCGGGCGTGAAGTCTTCGGTTGACGCATATCATTTTCCCAAAACCGGACCCACTTTTGGGCGATATGCGTTGATGTTCTGGAAAAAGCGCGAGGGGGCGCGCAGAAACTCCCGGCGGCTCCGGCGGCGCTCAGGCCACCCGGAACACCGGGCCTGTAATTCGTATCGCGATCGCGAAAAGGCGCGAAAAGCTGGTCATGGCTGGGCTTTTAGCCGAAGCCACGGCAGGAATAAAGCGCGGAAATCGCCTACATTGAAAAGTTGAAACGGTAGGTGGTCGAGACGCCGACCGTGAACTGGTCGCGCTGGCCGCGCTCCTTGACCAGGCTGGAATCGGCGGCCGGGCCCATCAGGCGCGCATATTCGCCGAACAGGCTGGCGGTCATCGGCTCCGTCACCTTCCAAGTGATGGCGCCGCCGAGGCCGGTCGATTTCAGGCCGCCGCCGGGATGGTATTCCCTGAGGCCCGAGGCTGCAGCCTCCTTGGCGTTGACGCCGTAATAGGAGTCGAAATAGCCCGACGAGGCGAACGACACGCGCGGGCCGCCCGAAATCCTGACCGTCGGCGTCACATCGTAAAACGCATCGGCGGCGATGTCGGCGACAAAGCCGTCATGGGCACGGATGCCGTGGCGCAGTTCGGCGCGGGCGCGCAGCCAGTCCGTCGGGTAGAATTCGAAGAAACCGCCGACCTCGCCGCCCCAGCGCACCGGGTCGAGCCCTTTCAGCTCATCCTTGCTGCTGCGCGAAAACAGGAACTTTCCGGTCAGGCCGGCGCGGACGCCGCCATCGTCGACCAATGCCAGCGAAATGTTGTCATTGCGCGAGGTGAAGCGGGCGGCGGGGCCGACCTTGCCCAGTGAGATGATCGGCGTGGCGCTGAGCAGAAGACTGTTGGCGCCCTCGAATTTCGGCGCGACCATGCCGGTGGCACCAAGCGTCAGATACCAGTCGCCCGACAGCCAACCGAAGGTCCCCTCACCTGCGTTGGCTGTGGACACGGTGAGCAGCCCGGAGACGAGAAGCAGCGGAATCGTCCTGACAATACGCATCATCACCCATACGCGAAACAAAACAGAGAGAACACCGGGCAGCGCCAAAAGCCATGGCCCGTGTTCGGTAAAATTTGACTTAAAATCTGTAACATTGCTACCGGACTGCTTTGATATGCAGCGAACGATGTGCGGTAATCGCAGTAGGCGGACAAGCCACCATCCGGCCCGCTTGCTCAACTGCCCCGTTGACGCAGAACGTCTATCAGCAGGGAAAGAGCCGGCGAAGTGTGACGCCTGCTTGGGTAGTACAGATGATAACCTGGAAAGTACGGGCACCATTCCTCCAGCACCCGGATAAGCCGTCCTTCGGCAATGTGCGGAATCACTTGATCCTCAGGCATATAGGCGACCCCCAACCCGTCCAGTGCTGAACTCAGCCGCATGCCAAGATTGTTAAAGACCAATTGGCCGTCGCCACGCACCTTCACCTCGCGCCCGTCCTTCTCGAGCCCCCACGGAAACAGCCCGCCATATGTCGGCAGCCGCATGTTGATGCATTTGTGCGTGGTCAGGTCCTGCGGGGTTTGCGGGACCGGAAAGCGCTCAAAATATTTCGGCGAACCGACCACGGCCATGCGGATGTCCGGCCCGATACGGACAGCCACCATATCCTTCGCCACCTGCTCGCCCATGCGGACGCCGGCGTCATAACCCTCGGCGACGATGTCCGTCAGGCCGTAGTCGATGATGATCTCAACCTGGACATCGGGATAGTCCGGCAGGAACCGCTTGAGCGCTGGCTGCAGCACGGAGATCGCCGGGTGCTCACCAGTGGTGATGCGGACCGTTCCGGCCGGTTTCTCACGCAGCTCGTTCAAGGTGGCCAGTTCTGCCTCGATCTCCTCGAACCTTGGGCTCAACGTGCGCAAAAGGCGGCCACCGGCTTCGGTGGGTGCCACACTCCGTGTGGTCCGCGTCAGTAGCCTGAGCCCGATCCGCTCCTCAAGGTTGCGGACGGTCTGACTGAGCGCCGAAGGCGATACCCCTAGTTTGGCTGCCGCGCGGGTGAAACTCCGTTCCCGTGCGACCATCGCGAATGCGGCAAGGTCGTTGAAATTCTGCATGATGTATTTGTTAGTCCAACTAACAGGCTCATGCGCATTATAGCAGGTTTTCGCATGATGCCACAGACCCTATCTTCTTGGCAGCAGCAACGGAGAAGGAGATCAGGCATGGAAAACGAGCGAATGTTCAGGATGGGACGCCGCGGGTTTTTGAGCGCGGCAGGAAGTCTCGCAGCGACGCCGCTTCTTTTGGCTGCCGGTTCCCAGGCGCCAGCCCAGGAGACGGCTCAACCGACAGCCGTCAACAGCACTGCTGCACTCAGCGGGCGGCGGAAGCTGGCCTCGCTGGAAGTCTCCAGCCTCGGCCTTGGCGTCCAGAACATGAGCCGGACCTATCAGACGACAATCCCGACCCGCCCCGAGATGATCAACATTATCCGGACCGCGTTCGATCGCGGTGTCACGTTCTACGACGCCGCCGAGGCCTACGGCCCGCATGAAGTCGAGCGGATCCTTGGCGAGGGTGTCGCGCCGTTCCGAGACCGCGTGGTGATCACCTCGAAGTTTGGCTGGAACATCGACCTGGAGACAGGCGAGCGGCATCCGGGGCTGAACAGCCGCCCGGACCACATCAAGCTGGCGGTCGAGGGCATGCTCAAGCGCCTGCGCACTGATCGCGTTGATCTGCTCTACCAGCATCGGGTCGATCCGGACGTGCCGATCGAGGATGTTGCCGGCGCCGTGAAGAGTCTTATGGACCAGGGCAAGGTTCTGCATTGGGGACTGTCCGAGATGGGACTGAGCACCCTCCGCCGCGCTCACTCCGCGCTGCCGGTCACCGCCGTCCAGAGTGAATACTCCATGCTATGGCGCGGGCCTGAAAGCGAAGTGCTTCCGCTTTGCGGGGAACTCGGCATTGGCTTCGTCCCGTGGAGCCCGCTCGGCGTGAGCTTCCTGACCGGCGCCATCGACGCCAGAACGCGGTTCGCCGACGGCGACATCCGCAAGATCGAGGGCCGGTTCTCGGCGGAGAACCTGCCGCACAATCTGGCGCTCGTCGAGCTGATCAAGAGCTGGGCCAAGCACAAGCAAGCGACCCCCGCGCAGATGGCGCTCGCGTGGCTGATGGCGCAGAAGCCGTGGATCGTTCCCATACCAGGGACGACGCAGATGCCGCATCTGCTTGAAAACATCGGCGCGGATTCAGTCCGGTTCACGCCGGAGGAACTTGCGGAACTCAATGCCGCGGTCGGCACAATCAAGGTGCAGGGCGCGCGCCTGCCCGACGCCGTGCTCGCCTACTCCGGCGTCGAAGCGCCGGAAAAGAGCTGAGCCGGTAGTTCCACACAACAGTCGCACAGGAGTTCGTTATGAAAAGCAGAACACTTGGCACCCTTCGGGTCTCTGCCCTCGGCCTGGGTTGCATGAGCATGACCTCCGCTTACGGGCCGCCAGCCAACAAGTCGGAAATGGTCGGGCTGATCCGCCTCGCGCACGAGCTGGGCGTGACGCTCTTCGACACCGCCGAGGCCTATGGGCCTTTCGCCAACGAGGAGCTCCTCGGCGAGGCCCTCGCGCCGATCCGCGATCAGGTCGTCATAGCCACCAAATTCGGCTTTGATATCGATCTTGAGACCGGTGCCCGCAGCGGCGGCACCAACAGCCGGCCCGAGCACATCAAGCGTGTCGCGGACGCGAGCCTCAAGCGCCTGAAAACCGACCGCATCGACCTGTTCTACCAGCACAGGGTCGATCCGAACGTTCCGATCGAGGACGTCGCCGGCGCCATCAAGGACCTGATCGCCCAGGGTAAGGTCAGCCATTGGGGGCTTTCGGAGGCGGGCGTCCAGACCATCCGCCGCGCGCACGCAGTCCAGCCGGTCACCGCGGTGCAGAACGAGTACTCGCTGTTCTATCGGGGCGTCGAAGCGGAATTGTTGCCGGTCTGCGACGAGCTCGGCATCGGTTTCGTGCCGTTCAGCCCATTGGGCGCGGGGTTCCTGACCGGAAAGATCGACGAGAATACCAAGTTCGACCCGACCGACTTCCGCAACAATGTGCCTCGCTTCTCGCCGGAGGCGCGCAAGGCCAACACGGCTCTGGTCGATGTCGTGAGGAGCGTGGCCGAGCGCAAAGGCGCATCGCCAGCCCAGGTCGCGCTCGCCTGGCTGCTCGCCCAGAAGCCCTGGATCGTGCCGATCCCGGGCACCACCAAACGTCACCGTCTTGAGGAGAACCTTGGGGCGGTCGACGTGAGGCTGACCCTGCAAGATCTGCAGGAACTCGCCGACGCGCTGGCGAAGATCGAAGTCCAGGGCGAACGTCTGCCAGAAGCCGCGCTCAAGATGACCGGGCTCTGATCGGGATCTGCACCGTGACCGATGACCAAAAGCCAACCAGGCGGAAGATTCTCATGTCATCCCTGTTGCTGCCGCTCGCGGCCGGGAGTGCATCGGCCGCGCAGACCGAAGCCGCAGCACCCCGCTCGGACGGCAAGTCGCTGGTGGCGTTCTTTTCGAGGAGCGGCAACACCCGCGTCATCGCCGGACAGCTTAGCCGGGCGCTGCCGGCCGATCTCTTCGAGATCACGCCAGCGACACCTTACCCGGCCGACTATTTCCAAACCGTCGAGCAAGCGCGGCAGGAACGCGATCGAAACGACCGGCCGCCGCTCAAAGCGCTGCTTCCGAGCACCGCATCCTATGCGACGGTGTTTCTGGGCTTCCCAATCTGGGGTGAAACCGCGCCGCCCTTGATCCGCACTTTCCTCACGGTCCACGACTTGGCGGGCAAGACTATCATTCCGTTCATCACGCATGGCGGGTTCGGCCTCGGCAACAGCCAGGCCGTTCTGGCCAGCCACGCCCCTCGAGCGCGCCTGATGGAAGGGTTTTCGATGCAGGCTCCGCAAGAACGCCAGACCATCGAGCGTGTCGCCGGATGGCTGGAGACACTCAAGGTCAGGTAGTCGGCCACTCGCTGGACGGCCAAGATCGTTGGCGTTAACCTCCGCAATGCGGTTTGACACTCGTCGAATTCCGAGGAGATGCGGCTATGACCCTGCACGGTGACACCCTGAAAGACGCGATCGGCCGGACACGAGACAAATGGGGATGGTTCGTCGCGCTCGGCGTGCTGTTGCTCATTTTCGGCGGCATTGCCTTCGGCAATCTGTTTATCGCCACCGTCGCCTCGGTCTATGTCGTTGGCTGGCTGATGCTGATGGCCGGCATCATCGAGATCGTGCATGCCTTCGGGGTGAAGAGCTGGAGCCGCTTCTTCTATTGGCTGCTCAGCGGCCTGCTCTATGCGGTTGCCGGCTTTTTTGCCTTCGACAATCCGCTGCTGGCATCGACGGTGCTGACCTTGCTGCTTGCGGTGGCGTTGGTCGCCTCAGGCGCGCTCAGGGCCTGGGTCGGCTACAGCCACCGGCCCGAAAATGGCTGGGGCTGGGTCGTCGCGGCGGGCCTGATCAGCGTGCTGGCGGGCCTGACCATCGCCATGGGCTGGCCCGTCAACAGCCTGTGGGTGCTCGGGCTGTTCCTGGCCATCGACCTGATCTTCCAGGGCTGGAGCTTCATCGCTCTCGGACTGGCCTTGAAGAGGTAGGCGGCCGGACGCTCAAAAAGCGATCGCGCTGTCCAGTTGCGACAGCGGCCTGACGCCGGCCAGCAGCGCGCGTGCCTCCGCCTCGTCGCGCTTGATCTGCGCCACCAGCGCATCGAGCCCGTCGAACTTCACCTCGGGGCGGAGGAAGCCGAAGAACGAGACTTCGCAGATCTCGCCATAGAGATCGCCGGAAAAGTCGAAGACAAAGGTTTCGAGCAGCGGCGCGCCATTGTCGTCGACGGTCGGGCGGCGGCCGAAGCTGGCCACACCGTTGTAAAGCGTGCCGTCGGCGCGGCGGAAGCGGACGGCATAAATCCCTTCCTTCAGTTCAGCTTCCGGAGAAAGCCTCATGTTGGCTGTCGGGAAGCCTAGCGTGCGGCCGAGCCGCTGGCCGCCGATGACTTCGCTTTCGACGGTGAAGCGGTAGCCGAGCAGGCCGGCGGCCTCGGCGACTTCGCCCTCGCACAACAATGCGCGGATGCGGCTCGACGACACCACCTCGGCGCCTTCGTCGCGAAAAGCGTCGACCAAAGTGACGCCGAAACCGTGGCGCTCGCCTGCCGCCATCAGAAAGGCCGGGCCGCCTTGCCGGTCCTTGCCGAAGTGGAAATCGAAACCGGTGACGGCATGGGTGATGCCGAGGTTCCTTTCCAGCACATCGGTCACGAAAGCCTCGGCCGACAGGCCGGCAAAGGCGCGTGTGAATGGCTGTTCGACGAGTGCTGCAAAGCCCAGATGCGACAACAGCCGCGCCTTCATCGGCGGCGGCGTCAGCACGAACAGCGGCATATCGGGCCTGAACACCTTGCGCGGATGCGGCTCGAAGGTCAGCACCAGCGCCGGTACGGCTCGCCGCCCGGCTTCGGCGAGCGCGCGCTCGAGCACGGCCTGGTGGCCGCGGTGAACGCCGTCGAAATTGCCGATCGCCACCACCCCGCCACGCAAATGCGCCGGCAGCGGCGCGGTCGCGGAAATATGGTCGAAGGCTGCGCTCATGGAAGCGACCCTACCGCAGTCTCGAAATGACGGCGACCGGCCGGTAGCCGTGCTTCTGCAGAAAGGCTGCAAGCCTGTCGGGGTCCGGCTGAATGGGATCGCCATAGTCGCGCGCGTGAATGCCGCCCGACACGTAAAGCACGTCGATGCCATTGTCGGCGGCGCCCTTGACGTCGGTCATCATGCCGTCGCCGATGGCCAGCACCTCGGAGCGCTCGACGTTACGGCCAAGAAGCAAGGCGATCTCCCGCATTGCTGCGTCATAGACCGGCGCATAGGGTTTTCCGGCGATCAGCGTGCGTCCGCCGAGCTGGGCATAGTCGCGGGCCAAGGCCCCGGCGCACCAGATCATGCGCTCGCCGCGTTCGACCACGATGTCGGGATTGGCGCAGATGAAAGGCAGGTTCCTGGCCCGCAGCCGGCGCAGCAGTTCGGCGTAATCCTCAGGTGTTTCCACCTCGTCGTCGAACAGGCCGGTGCAGACGACGCCGGAGGCCTCGAACTCCTCGACGAGATCGACGTCGAGACCGTCATAGAGGGTGAAGTCGCGGTCGGCGCCGATATGGAAGATTTTTCGCGGGCCCTCGGCGATGAGGTCGCGGGTCACATCGCCTGATGTGACGACACGGTCGTAGGCAGCGGTGGGGACGCCGATCGCATTCATCTGCGCCACCACATCGGCATTGCGGCGTGGTGAATTGGTGATCAGGACAACCGGAACCTTCGCAGAACGCGCAGCGGCAAGCGCCTCTGCGGCCGCCGGGAAATGCCATTCGCCATTGTGGATCACGCCCCAGACATCGCACAGGATGGCCGAGTACGCTCCCGACAAATCCGCGAGCGAGCCGATGATGTCAGGCGAATCCGCCATGCCGTTTTCCTGATGTAACGATCGTTGCGAGAGCTGCAGCCGACGGTCCGCCGCAACCGGCACCGCATTAACCGAAGCGTTTCATCCTGTCACCAGCTTTCGGCGTTTTCGACGCCGTCGCGCCACGGGCTGATGGCGATTGCATCTCGATGCAAGCGCCCCTCCCCCAAGCTTCGGTCGATCGAAAAATGTGCTTCGCCGATCACCAGGGCCGAGTGGTTAACGAGCCTTGAAATGATGGGCCGATCTTGGACGTATTTCAGCAACCTGAAATTTAACGATTTGTGGGCATCTTCGCGCCGATATTCGATATTTGGATCCTGGCAGGGGTGCTGAAGGCATGATCCGCAGATTTCTACGCGACAGACGCGGCAATTATGCCTTGATGACGGTGATCACCATGGTGCCCTTGATGGGCGCGCTGGCGCTCGCCATCGACTACACCCAACTGATCCGCCAGCGCCAGGACACGCTGAACGCGCTCGACGCCGCAGGCATCGCCACGGCCCAGCAGATCGTCTCCGGCGCGACCGACGATGCGGTCAAGGCCTATGCCAAGGACTTCTTCGAGGCCAATCTCGGCCACGTCCAAGCGGCCAATACGGCGTTGACCGTGACATTGCCCAACAACAACGCCGGCGGCGGCACGCTGAAACTTCAGGCGACGCTGACGTTCAAGCCATACTTTCTGCCAGTCGCGGCCTGGATGCTTGGCAAATCGTCGAGCGACACCGATGTCCATATGACCGCCACCTCGGAAGTTCGTCTCAAGAACACGCTTGAAGTTGCCTTGGTGCTCGATAATTCCGGCTCGATGAATTATCTCGGTTCTGGCACCGGCCAGAAGCGCATCGATCTGCTAAAGGAAGCCGCCAAGCAACTGGTCGACACGCTGGCGCTTCAGGCGCAACAGATGAAGCAGATCTCCAAGCCGGTGCAGTTTTCCCTGGTTCCGTTTTCGGCGTCGGTCAATGTCGGCCCCGACCACGACAGAGACGACTGGATGGACCAGAAAGGCATCTCCCCGGTCCAGCACGAGAATTTCGACTGGACGAAGATGACTGCGGCCAACGACCCCAACAAGTATGCCCTGAAGGTGGGCGACGTCTGGTACAAGAAAGGGGCTGGTTGGGGCGATACGGAGGGTGAGGCGCTGACCCGCTTCAGCCTCTATTCCGACATGACCGTCGAATCCGGCCGCGAAACGGTTACCACCCCCAGGCAATATGTCTGTGACACCTACAAGAAGAACGGCACTTGTGACAAAGGCCATTGGTTCTACCCGCCGCCGACATATGTCTACACCACGAGCCGCTATGCGAGCTGGCAAGGCTGTGTGGAGGCGAGGCCGTATCCCTACAATGACGACGACACCACGCCGGATACTGCCAACCCGGCCACGCTGTTCGTGCCGATGTTCGCACCGGACGAGTCGGGCACCTTGTGGCTCGATTTCAACCATGACAACACCAACGATGTTACTGCTTGGGCCAACATTCCCAAGTCCGACAACAACTGGTGGGCAGACTGGCCGACTGCTTCGGGCGCCAACCAGCGGCAGTCGGACATGCGGAAGTATTTCCTGGTCAAACCCTATAATTCGACTATGCCGCAAGCAGGCGACGGTCCGAATGCCGCATGCACGACCAATCCGATCACGCCACTCAAGGACGTGACCAACGCAGGTGAAAAACAGGAACTGGACGATGCCATCGACGACATGGCGCCGACCGGCAACACCAACGTTCCCGAAGGCTTGGCCTGGGGCTGGCGCACGGTCTCGAGCAACGTCCCCTTCACCGAGGGCCGGCCGAACTCCGAAAAGGGCAACGACAAAGTGGTGATCGTGCTGACCGACGGCGCCAACACTTACGGCGTTGTCAGTGATGCCAGCAGCTCCAACAACAGGTCGACCTATGCTGCCTATGGCTACACCGGTCTGGTCAATTCCGCATCGGGAAGTGTCACCCGCCTGTTCATGAACACGGGCGTGCCTAGCACCACCTATACCTCAACCAACTACACGGCTGCTCTCGATGAGCAGATGAAGACGCTTTGCGCCAATGCCAAGGCGAACAATATCCTGGTCATGACCGTCTCGCTCGACCTCGTCGACACCAAGTCGGACGAAAAGAAGGCCATGGACGCGCTGAAGGAATGTTCCTCGGATTCGCGCTTCCGCAAGGATGAGGCTACGGGCAAGGCGGCGAAGCTCTACTGGAACGCCACGGGCGCCACGCTGGCCGACGATTTCAAGGAAATCGCCAACGAATTGTCCAATCTGCGCATCGTCGGCTGACCGGTGCAATCCTTTGGAAACAAGGCGCCCCGTCTCCATCGGGGCGTTTTGCGTAAAGCAGCCGCCCCCCATTTGGTTAGCGCTTGGTGAAGCGCTCAGCGCACAATCGAGCGGTTTCCCAAACTCGTCCTTCAGCGTTTTATGAAAGTGTGGCGGCATTGAAGAATCCGCAGGCGGGGCCGCTTACATCACATGCGCAAATTCTGGCGTGACTTCTGGCGCGACCGGCGCGGCAATTATGCTCTCATGACCGTTCTGGCCATGGTGCCGCTGATGGGCGGCGTGGCGATGGCGGTCGACTTCAGCGGCCTGGTCAGCGAGAAGCAGAGAGTGGTCAACGCGCTCGACGCCGCCAACTTCGCCACAGCGCGCCGGCTGGTGGAAGGCGCCACCGACGACCAGTTGCGCGCCTATGCGCTCGACTTCTTCAAGGCAAACCTCAACGACGTCGATCCCGCCAACACGACGCTCGACGTTACGCTGCCCAGCAGCACAGCCGGCGGCGGCATCGTCAAGCTTTGCGCAAGTCTGGTCTACCAGCCCTATTTCCTGCCGGCAGCTTCGATGTTGATCGGCAAGACGTCAGGCGACATCGACTACTCCGTGTGCTCGCAGGTGCGGTTGAAGAACACGCTGGAAGTGGCCATGGTGCTCGACAATTCGGGCTCGATGTCGACACCCGGTACCGGCTCCGGTCAAAAGCGCATCGACCTTCTCAAACAGGCGGCCAAGCAGTTGGTCGACACGCTTGCCTCGCAGGCAGCGATGATCAAGCAGATCGACAAGCCTGTCCAGTTCAGCCTGGTGCCGTTCGCCGCATCGGTCAATGTTGGCGCCAGCAACGACAATGCGTCATGGATCGACGCCTATGGGCTGTCGCCCATCCACAATGAGAACTTCGACTGGTCGACGCTGAATGCCGCCGACAAATATGCCCAGAAGATCGGTGGCATCTGGTACAAGAAAGGCACCGGCTGGGGCGAGCAGGAAGGCCAGATGCTGACCCGCTTCTCGCTCTACCGTGACATGAAGGTGGTCACCAGCCACGAGCGCATCGTCGGCAGCAAGCGTGTCGTGTGCGACGAATACCGGTCCAACCACACCTGCAGGCGCAGCCACGACGAATACGACTACAATGACACCTACGGCCCGTTCGCCAGCTGGCAAGGCTGTGTCGAGGTGCGACCCTACCCTTACAATGTCGACGACACGCCGGCCTCCGGCGGTCCAAACAACACCGGCACCAGCGTCGGCGACCCCGCGACCATGTTCGTGCCGATGTTTGCGCCGGACGAGCCAGGCAACCACTGGTATCTGACGCAGGATCCGGATGAGCCGAAGCCGGTGACCTATGGCGCGGTCAACAGCTGGTGGAACGACGATCCGTCGAGCACCACCGGCAAGACCAGACAGTCCAACATGGCCAAGTATTTCCAGCCACGGCCGATCAATGCTCCGGTGCTGTCGACAGGCGCCGGGCCGAACTACAGCTGCACCACGACACCGATCACGCCGCTGACCGATGTCACCAACGCCGACGGTCTGGCCAAGATCAAGGCTGCGATCGACCTGATGGCGCCCAGCGGCAACACCAATGTGCCGGAAGGCATGGCCTGGGGTTGGCGCACCGTCTCCAGCACCGAGCCCTTCACCGAAGGACGGCCGGAAACCGAGCGCGGCAACGACAAGGTGGTCATCGTGCTTACCGACGGCGAGAACACCTATTCGACGGTGGGCTCCGACCCGGCCGGCAACAAGTCGACCTATGCCGGCTATGGCTATACCGGCGTCGGCTACAACGGCACCTCGCTCACCCGCCTGTTCGGCGGCACGTCGAGCGCCATCGGACAGTTCAACTATTCGTCGAGCAACTACACCGCCGCGCTCAACGAGCAGATGGCGACGTTGTGCAACAACGCCAAGGCTGCCAACATCATGGTGATGACGGTGGCGCTCGACATGTCGACGACCGACGCCGGCGACAAGAGCGCGATGGACGCGCTGAAGACGTGTTCGTCCGACTCGCGCTTCCGCAAGGATCCGACCGACCCGAGCAAGCCTGCAAAACTGTTCTGGAATGCCACGGGCGCTACGCTGTCGGACAATTTCAAGGAAATCGCCAACGAACTGTCGAACCTGCGCGTGGTGAGCTGAGGCGCTCGAACTGCCAATCTCCCCTCTTGCGGGGGAGATGGCCGGCAGGCCAGAAGGGGGTGCTGTCCCGCCGGCCTGTCAGCCAATCGGCACGCATACCTCAATTTCCGGTCGGAGATGGATCGCATCAAGGTAGCGTTCCTTCACACCCCCCTCTGCCCTGCCGGGCATCTCCCCCGCAAGGGGGGAGATTAGCGCCTCATCGCCCTCGCCAATTTTCGACGCTGGCGCAAAGGCTCCCGCCATCATGCTCTTGCGGTGAGTCAGAGCGCATGGTGAGTATCGTCACCGCTTCCCGGAGACACACATGCCCGAAACCGCCAACCATCTCGCCTTCGCGCTGGTCTGCCTTGGCATGGTGCTGACGCCCGGGCCGAACATGATCTACCTGATCTCGCGCTCACTGTCGCAGGGCCCGAAGGCCGGGCTGATCTCGCTCGGCGGCGTGGCGGTCGGCTTTTTGTTCTATGTCGTATCGGCTGCGCTGGGCATCACCGCACTGCTGCTTGCCGTGCCGTTCGCCTATGACGCGCTGCGTATTGCCGGCGCGCTCTATCTGCTATGGCTCGCCTGGCAAGCGGTGCGGCCCGGTGGGCGCTCGCCGTTCCAGGTGCGCGAACTGCCGAAGGACAGGCCGCGCAAGCTGTTCGCCATGGGCCTGATGACCAATCTCCTCAACCCCAAGGTGGCGGTGCTCTATCTGTCGCTGCTGCCGCAGTTCATCTCGCTGGGCAAGGGCCATGTGCTGTCGCAGCTTCTGGTGCTCGGCGCCACGCAGATCTCGATCAGCCTGACCGTCAATGCGATCATCGCGGTGACGGCCGGTTCAATCGCCACCTTCCTCGCCGGACGGCCGCTATGGATGGTTATCCAGCGCTGGATGATGGGCACGGTGCTTGCCGCGCTGGCGCTGAAAATGGCAACCGACGCACAACGCTAGGGTGCGTTGCCATCCAGGTGATGCCGGCCTGATCTGGATATCAAAGCACGCTATGGCTGGGTGACTGCTACATCGGCCGCCGTGTCTGCTGCGCGCGCTCCGGCTCCACCACCTTGCGGTAGAGGTGCCAAGTGGCATGGCCAAGCACCGGCATGACCACGGCGAGCCCGGCAAACAGCGGGATCGAGCCGATCACCAGCAACACTGCGACGAGCAGCCCCCACAGCAGCATCTGCAGCGGATTTGCCATCACCGCGCGCGCCGAGGTCTCGATCGCCGCTACGGCGCCGACGTCGCGGTCGAGCAGCAACGGAAAGGCAACCACCGTCGTCGCCAGCACGATCACGGCAAAGATGAAACCGGCGGCATTGCCGAACACGATCAGCGTCCAGCCCTTGCTGGTCGTCAGCACCTCGCTCAGAAATCCAGCGATCGAAGCCGGCGGCTGATCGCCGAACAGGCTGGTGTAGATCGACTGTGCGGTGAACATCCACAACAGGAACAGCACCAGCAGCATGAAGCCGATGACCGCGATCGACGGCAGCGCCGGCGAGCGGCGCACGTCAAGCGCATGCCGCCAAGAGGTGTTCATGCCGAGTTCGCGCCGGCGGCTGATCTCGTAGAGGCCGATCGCCGCGAACGGGCCGACCAGGGCGAAGCCCGACATCAGCGGATAGATGAGCTGGATGGCGTTGGAGCCGGAGGTCCACCGTGTCAGGATCAGGCCGACGACGGGATAGATCACGCAGAGGAACACGTAGTGCGACGGCTTGGCCCAGAAGTCGTCGAGACCGAGCTTGAACGCATCCCAGAGGTCTGCGGTGGTGATACGGCGCACCGTCGGCTGCACGTGCAGTCCTTGCGCGCCCGCCATGACATGAAAGCCGGCCATACCTTCCTCCCGTGTGTCGGGGGGCGGTCATTCACCTGGACGGCCGCCCGCAGCTGCCACTTCAAGAACGCCCGCATCATAGCCGATATCTGAGGAAAAGTCGCCGTGCCGACGGCATTTCCTTCGTCTTCACGCGATTTTCATCGCTCGGCCGGCAGACGCGAATTTTCGCGGGGCCGATCGTCGGCCAGCCGACCAAACATGCGGAAATCGTGGTAGCTGCCCTTGAACTAACCCTTCTGCCGCAGCTCACGCGGGACCTTCAGCGGTCCGGACGATCCGGAGCATGCTTTCACTCAACCTTAGCGCAACCGGCGGATTCGCCAAGCACCCCGGTTTTTGCTCGCCCTGCCCGGCAAAAGCCATGATCGCCGCTAAGTCAGGCAGGCATGACATCAATCGACACCGCCAATCATGCGCTCTCGCAATCCCGTTCCGGCGAGATCAGCCCAAAACCAAATCGGCGCATGCTGCTGATCGGCCTCGCGGCCATGGCCGGGCTCGCCGCTTGCAGCACCGTTTCGGTGCCGACCGGTGAAGGCGCCGGTGTCTCGTCCTCCGCCACCGCGACGCTGGCCGGCATCCGCACCTCGGCCGGGCTGCCGGCGCTGGTGCCGGACGCGCAACTCGAGCAAGCCGCACTCCAGCAGGCCGGCTATATGGCCACCCGCGAACGCATGAGCCACACGACAGGCTGGGGTAGGATTTCGCGTCGCGGATGAAGGACAATGGCGTGCGGGGCGCCGCTGCCGAGAACATCGCGGAGGGCCGGTTCGACCAGCAGAAATTGTTCGACATCTGGATGCATTCGGCTGGCCACCGCCACAACATGCTTGATCCGGATTTCAGCCGCTTCGGCCTTGCCTATGTGCGCGACGGACGCGACAGCGCTGTCCGTTACTGGAGCCTGGTGCTGGGAAGGTAAGCGCCTGCGGTTAGCGACGCCAAACCACCGTCAGCCTTTCGCGATGAGCTTGCCGATATCCCCGGCCGACAGCGGTTTGCTGAAATAATTGCCCTGCATTTCGTCGCAATTGTTCTTGCGCAGGAAGGCAACCTGGTCATCCGTCTCGACGCCTTCGGCAAGCACCCTCAGGTTCAGCTTTTGACCCAATGAGATGACGGCACTGGTAACCGCCTGATCGTTCTCGTCGGTCGCGAGGTCGTCGATAAAGGACTTGTCGATCTTCAGCCGCTGCACAGGAAAGGTCTTGAGCGCGCTGAGGCTGGAATAGCCGGTTCCGAAATCGTCGATCGATATCTGCACGCCGAGCCCTTGCAGCCCGTTCATCGTTGCGACCGCCAGCTCGAAATCCTGCATGATCAGGCTTTCGGTCACCTCGAGCTCGAGATACCTGGCCTCCAGGCCGCTTTCCTTCAATGCGTTGACGACGCGGTCTATCAGGTTCTTCTCCCTGAACTGCCGCGCCGACACGTTGACGCAGACGGTGACGGGCGGCAGACCGGCGCGCTGCCAGGCTTCGTTTTGCCGGCAGGCTTCGTGCAGGATCCAGTCGCCGATCGGCACGATCAGCCCCGTCTCCTCGGCGGTCGGGATGAACATCATCGGCGACACCAGGCCTCGCGCCGGGTGGTTCCAGCGTACCAACGCTTCGACGGCCAGGATCTGACCCGACCGCAGATCGACCTGTGGCTGGTAGAGCAGCGCGAATTCCGAACGGGCGAGCGCGTTTCGCAATTCCCCCTGAAGCAGGAATTTTTCGTGTGCGCTTGAGTTGAACTCGGGCGCATAGAACTGGAAATTGTCGCGGCCGAATTCCTTGGCGCGAGACTTGGCGGCATCGGCATTGGCCAACAGCTTGTCCGGGCTCGTCCCGTCCTTCGGGTAATTTGCGATGCCGATGCTGGCCGTTAATCGCAGGCGGTGCTCGGCGACAGGAACCGGCTCGGCAATCGCATCCCTGATCGTCTGCAGGGTTTCCGAAATGACATCGACATTGGTGGGTTGATCGAACAGGACGATGACAAATTCGTCGCCGCCTACCCGCACGACGGTGTCGGTCGCCTTCACGCATCCAACCAAACGGCTCGCGACAGTCTTGAGCAGTTCGTCCCCGGCATTGTGGCCCAACGTATCGTTCACCAGTTTGAAATTGTCGAGATCGATGAACACCACCGCCACCCAGCGATTGTATCGCTGCGCGTAGAGGACCGCCTGGGAAAGCCGATCCTCCAGCAAAGCGCGATTGGGCAGCCCGGTCAGCGCGTCATGGTTGGCCATGAAGTGGATCTGGTCTTCAGCCCGTTTGCGCTCGATCGCGATACCGGCAATGTGGGTGGTGAATTCGATCAGGCGAGTCTCGGCCTCGGTCGGTTCGCGCACGCTCATCGAATACATGGCAAAGACGCCCAGCACGACGCCCTGATGTGACAGGATCGGGGTCGACCAGCACGAACGGTAGCCATACAGCGCCGCGAGGTCGCGGTAATCCTCCCAGAGCGGATCCTGCAGGATATCGGCGACGATGACCGGTTCGCGCCGGTAGGCGGCGGTTCCGCACGACCCTGTCTTGGGGCCGATGGCAGATCCATCGATGGCGCTCATATAGGCTTTGGCCAGGCTCGGCGCCGCACCGTGCCGCAAATGGATGCCATCCTTGTCGAGCAGCAGGACGGAACCGAAAATCCCCTTCAGTTGCGACTCGACCAGCCGCATGAGGCTGTCGAGCACGTTCTCGAGCGGAGCGCTCGTCGCAATCATCTCCAGGATGTTTGCCTGTCCGCTGCGCAGGACATCGGCCTGCTTGCGGGCCGTGATGTCGCGGGCGATGCCGACCAGACCAAAAATTTCGTTTTGAGCATTGCGCAACGGCACTTTGGTCGACGAGAGCCATTTTACGGCGCCCGACGCGTTGACGACGAACTCCTCCGCGTCGATCAAGGGTTGTCCGCTTTCGAGCACCGACTGTTCGACTTGCCGAAACTTCTGCGCAACCTCCGGGGGATGGATATCGAAATCGGTCAAGCCGATCATGTCGGCGGTCTTGTCGCGGCCGCTGTCAGTCGCAAGTGCGCTGTTGACGACGATGAAGCGGCTTTGCGTATCCTTGACCCAGAGATAATTGGGCACCCAGTCGATCAGTGCCTGCAGCGAGATGCGCTCGTCGACGATCTGTCGATTGGCGGTGAGATCGGTAATGTCCTCATGCGTGGCTAGCCAGCTGCCGTCGGGCATTGACTGGTTATAAATCTGGATGGTCCGGCCGTCGGGGAGTTTGGCGGTCCAGGTCCTTGGACCCTTGCCTGAATTGACCGACCTCGCCATCGCCAGATAGGCGTCGGTAGCCAGCGCCGCCGTACCGGCAGCGGCGCGGCGCTCGACGATCTCGCTCAGCGTCAGACCTGGCCGCAACTGCTCGGGTGCGAGCCGGTAGATTTCCGCATAACGGCGATTGCTCAGGATCAGCCGCTCATCGCGGTCGAAAAAGCAGATGCCTTGCGAAACGTTTTCGATCACCGTCTCGAAGCGCAGTGCCTGCCCTTCAAGTGCCGTGATCGTCGCCCGCAGCTCGTGCTCCACCGACCCGTAGGAAACGTCGGCCAGTTTTGCCAACGCGGCCAAGCCGGCAGGCTCAGTCGTTTCGGCGGATTTCCTGGATGATTTCGTAACCAAACAGACCTTCTCCCAGCTGGGTCTGAAAGAACGCAAAAATCATTTATGTGCCATGCGACAGTCTGTTGATCGCGTTGGATATGTACTAGCAGCATATAAACCGAACCGAAATCAGACGCGAAGGTTTCTGGTTACCTGAAACTTAAACGCCATTTTCAAATCGCCATCGGCGCTACAAAATCGACATTCTCCAATGTCTAGAGAGTTTTGCGATCATCTCGGCATTCGCCCGACCTTGCGCATTCGCGGGCGCGTCCGCGACAACGTCATCTGATATCGACAAATATCGACGCGCGTCTCAATCCATATGTGCTGCCGGCGCCGCGCCAGCAACCGGGGCCGTCTTCGGCTTGCGCAGCAGAAACACAAACGGGATGGCGATCAGCGTCATCATCATCAGTATTTTGAAGTCGTTGACGTAGGAGATCATCATCGACTGGATGTTGACCATGCGATCCATCTGCGAAAGCGCCATCGGGTCGCCACCAGCTGCCGCCGGCGAAAGCGCCCACAGATTGGGGTTGAACGGGTTGATGAAGGCCGACAGCTCGGTGTGATTGACCTGCGTGTTGCGCACCAGGAGAACCGTCACCACCGACACGCCGATCGAGGAACCCAGATTGCGCACCAGGCTGAACAGCGCCGTGGCGTCGGTGCGGAAGCGCACGTCGAGCGTGGCGAAGGCCACCGTCGACAACGGCACGAACACCATGCCCATGCCCAGCCCCTGGATGACGCCGGAGCTGAGGATCAGCCAATTGTCCATCTGCGGTGTAAAGCCGGCCATGGTGTAGAGCGACTGGGCCGTGAGCAGAAAGCCGATGACGACGAGAATCCTGGCGTCGATCTTGCTCATGAGCCGCCCGACGACAAGCATCGAAATCATCGTGCCGACACCGCGCGGCCCCAAGACGATACCGATGGTGATGGTCGGATAGCCGAAGATGGTCGACAGCATCGGCGGCAACAGCGACATCGAAGCCAGGATCAGCACGCCCATGACGAAGATGAACGCCAGCCCGGTGACGAAATTTTGGTCGAGGAAAATCTTGGGGTCGATGAAAGGACGTTCCGCCGTCACCGTGTGAATGATGAACACCCAGAATCCGGTGATCGAAAGAGCAAGCTCGATCCAGATTTCGACTGAGGAAAACCAGTCGACCTCGCCGCCGCGGTCGAGCAGCAGTTGCAGCGCGCCGACGCCGAGCGAGATCATGGCGAAACCGAAGAAATCGAAGCTGCGCACCCGCCGGGCAACGACCGGCAGATAGGCGGCCATGCCGAGAAAGGCGATGATGCCGACCGGCAAGTTAATGAAGAACACCCAGCGCCAGTTGAAATTCTCGGTCAGCCAGCCGCCCAGCGTCGGGCCCAGGATCGGCCCCAGCATGATGCCGGCGCCCCAGATGGCCATCGCTTGGCCGTGGCGTTCCCTGGGATTGATATCGAGCAGGAAGGTCTGCGACAGCGGCACGATGGCAGCGCCGAACACGCCCTGCATCAGCCGGAAGAACACTATGCTCTCCAGGCTCCAGGCGATGCCGCATAGCATCGAGAACACGGTGAAGCCGACCACCGCCGCCAGGAACAGTTCCTTGCGGCCGAAGCGGTCGGCCAGCCAGCCGGTGACCGGCGTCATGATGGCGGCGGCAACGATGTAGGAGGTCAGCACCCAGTTGATGTTGTCGGGCGAGGCGCCGAGATCACCGGTCATGGTCGGCAGCGCGACATTGGCGATGGTCGTGTCGAGCGCCTGCATGATCGTGGCCAGCATCAACGCCACGGTGATCAGGCCGCGATGCGGCACTTCCTTGAACGGCTCTGGCGTGCTCATGATACGGAACTTCCGACAGGTAACAAAAACGTGTACACTAGGTTTCCGGGCGGCGAGGCCTTCTCTGGGTGAAGAGACCCTCATCGCGGTGGGACGCGATCTATCGATGTGGGGGTTACATCGACCGAACGTCTCAACACATCAGGCGCTTGCCGCCCGGAAATCCAAGGACCGAGGGATCGGCGTCGAGATGGCCAGGCGTTGGTCAGGCCGCGATGCGGCCCGGTCCAACCCCACCCGTCGCGCAACCTACCATCGGACCAATCCTGTCATCTCATCTCGCCTGAGCGAGCATTCCTGCCCGGCCGTGATCCTGCTTTTCAGGATCACGGTCCATTCACAGTCTATTGTGCCTCGCCCGCCGTGGCGTGGCCGAAGATGGCCGGCAACCCGCGGGCAACGCCGGTGTCCACCGTAACCGAGGCGCTCATGCCGGTGCGCAACGCCATCTTGGCATCGGCATCGGTGAGTTCCAGGCGCACGGGAATGCGCTGGGTGACCTTGACCCAGTTGCCGGTGGCATTCTGGGCCGGCAACAGCGAAAACTCCGCGCCAGTGCCGGCGCCGATTGCCTTGACGGTGGCTTCGAACGTGCGGCCCGGATAGGTGTCGACCACGATCTCGGCCTTCTGGCCGGTTTTCATGTGGGTAAGCTGGGTTTCCTTGAAATTGGCATCGATCCAGGTGTCGCCGGTCTCGACCAGCGCAAACAATGGCGTCCCGGAACCGACATACTGACCGACCTTGAAAGACGAGGCCTGGCTGATGACACCATCAGCCGGCGCCTTGACCATGGTCTGCGCCAGATCGTAGCCGGCCTTGTCGCGCGCGGCGAGTGCGGCCATCACCGTCGGGTGCTTGTCGGTCTCGATATCGGGATTGCCGGCGAGAGCGGCCTTGGCGCTGATGATGCCCTGCTCGGCCACCGCCAGTTGCTGCCTTGCCTTGTCGAGATCGTTCTTGGCCTGATCCAGCGAGGATTTGGCGTTGATGCCCTTCTGGGCCAGGTCGGCCGCGCGGTCATACTGCGACTGCGCGTAGTCGACTTCGCTGGCGTCGGACTTCTCCTGCGCCATCGCCTGGCTGTAGGCAGCGCGCAACTGTTCGATGCCCACGCGTGCGACCGCAACCGCCGCATCGGCCTGGGCCAACGCGATCCGGTAGGGCTCGGGATCAATGGCAAACAGCACATCACCCTGCTTGACCAGCTGGTTGTCTGAAATGTCGACCTGAACGATGCGCCCGGCCGTATCCGAGGCGATCGACACCTTGGCCTGCTGCAGATTGGCGTTCTCGGTCTCCTGATAGCGGCCGCCGGTCACCCAGACATAGCCGCCGCCAATGGCCAGTGCCGCCGGCAGGACGACCATTAGAAGCAAGCGGCCGAGGCGGCGCGGCTTTTTCGGGGCCGGCGCGGGCTGCACTGGCGGCGCCACCGCGACAGGAGCGGCGGCCGGCTGTGCCGGCGCTTCAGCCTGTGCCGGCGCCTCGAGCTTCGTCACATTCTCGTCCATCTTGGCTGCCGCGTTCATGCCGCTGCCCCTCCTGTACTCTTCAGAGACGACGTCTCGCCGTCCGCAAGGTTCTGCACGATGGTGTCCAGCGCCCGGATCAGGACGCGGCGATCGTCCGGCGAAACGCCGACCAGCGATTCCTCATAGACCTCGCCAGCCAGGCTCTTGACCTCGGCATAGGCGGCGCTCGCCTTGGCGGTCGGGAAGATCATGCGCACGCGGCGATCGGTGGCATCGGAGCGGCGTTCGATCCAGCCGCCCTCTTCCATACGATCGACCAGACGCGAAACGCTGATCGGCTCGATTTCAAGCAGGTCGGCAAGGCGCGCCTGACTGATGCCCTCTTCCTTGGCGACGCGGACCATCAGCCGCCATTGCGCCGAGGACAGGCCAAGCCCGCTGGCGCGCGTCTCGAAGCGCTTGCGCAGCAGGCGCTGCACGTCGTGGATCAAAAAGCCCAGTCTATCTATGCCGTCGGAAACCATGAGCGGTATATATAATAAGCGTGCTTACTATTCAAGTCGCTGCATTGCGCCAGAGCCGTGCCGGCATCAGTCCACACGGTTTGATTGCGCCGGATGCGCAATTTCGATCAAACTGGCAGCGAAGGAAGACGGCAAGATGATCAAGCCAAAGCGAGAAGGAGAGCCATGAACCCGACCGAGAAAGCGCTGTGGTTTGTCGAAAGCCATCTGCCGGAAGCGATCTCGCTCGACGATGTCGCGCGAAGCAGCGGGGTGTCGCGCTTTCATGTGACGCGCGCCTTTTGCGCAGCCACCGGACGTTCAGTGATGGGCTATATGCGTGCGCGCCGGCTGACCGAAGCGGCGCGCAAGCTGGCCTCCGGCGCGCCCGACATTCTCGCGGTCGCGCTCGATGCCGGCTACGCCTCGCATGAGGCCTTCACCCGTGCCTTCCGCGACCAGTTCGGCACCACGCCGGAACTGGTGCGCGCGCAGGGGAGCCTCAAAAATCTCGACCTCGTGGAGCCGATCCTGATGGACCAATCCTTCCTCGCCTCACTGCCGCCGCCGCGCTTCGAGGCCGGCCGGCCGTTCCTCATCGCCGGCCTCGGCGAGCGCTACAGCTGCGAATCCAGCGCCGCCATTCCGATGCAGTGGCAGCGCTTCGGTCCCTATATCGGCAACATTCCGGGCGAGACCGGCGATGTCGCCTATGGCGTCTGCGTCAACGGCGACGACGCCGGCAATTTCGACTATATCGCCGGCATCGAAGTGCTGGATTTCTCCGACCTGCCGAAAGAGCTTTCCCGCGTACGGGTGCCGGCACAGAAATACGCCGTCTTCACCCATGCCGAGCACATCTCGACAATCCGCCGCACCGTCAACACGATCTGGAACAAATGGCTGCCGGCCTCCGGGCACGAGATAGCGGACGGCCCCGAATTCGAGCGCTATGGGCCGGAGTTCGATCCGCGCAGCGGCAATGGCGGGCTGGAGATCTGGATCCCGGTTCGCGCGTGAGGCGCTAAAGCTCCAGGTTCCAGTTCTGGCCGACCAGATCCTTGCCGAAGGCGTGGTGACGTTCCTCATCCGCCAGCTTGAAGCCGGCATTTTCATAGATGTGACGGGCGGCGGTGAGGATGTCGTTGGTCCACAGGGTCAACGTCTTGTAGCCCTTGGCGCGGGCAAAGCCGATGCACTCTTCGACCAGCCGCTTGCCGATACCGAGGCCACGCGCCGAAGGCTCGACATAGAGCAGGCGCAGTTTTGCCACCTCGTCCGACTTGCGCACGACGAAGACCGAGCCGACCACCTCGCCTTGCCGCTCGGCGATCCAGCTGCGCTCCCATTTTGGATCGAAGGATTTTACGAAGGCACCTAGGATTTCGGCGACCAGCGCCTCATAGGTTTCGTCCCAGCCATAGTCCTGCGCGTAGATCTGCCCCTGGCGACGCACGATCCAGCCGATGTCGCCGACCTGCAGCGGCCGCAGCATATAGGGGACTTTGGGCTCCGGGCTCTCGCCCAGGAGCTGCTGCACCGTCTGCATGGCCTTGACCAGCCGGTCCTGTTCGGCAGCCGGAAGCCGCTCAAGCAAGGCCGCGACCTGGTCGTGCGAACCCCGGTTCAGCGGCGCGAAAGCCTGCCGCCCCGCCGGCGTCAGCGTGATCGACGATTGCCGCGCATCCGACGCCAGTGCCGTGCGCGAAATCAGCTGCAAGTGCTCGAACTTCTTCAGGAGTCGGCTGACATAGCCGGCGTCGAGGCCGAGATCGCGAATGAGATCAGTGGCCGTCAGGCCGTCGCGATGCGCCAGTTCGTAAAGCACCCGCGCTTCGGTCAACGAGAAGGCACTTTTCAGCAGGCCTTCGTCGAGCAGACCAATCTGGCGGGTGTAGAAGCGGTTGAAAGCCCGCACCGCGTCGATGCGTTCCTTGCCGGGTTGATGATGGATCGTCATGGTCAGCCTCCTGCCCCAGAACGATCGATCATTTATTTGACTTAGTCAAGTATCGTGACTGAACGCTCACGCCATCGTGTCTTCGGGAACGAATGGTTTCGGTCAGGCGATGGCGCGGCGGCGGCGCGCGACCAGTATGAACAGGCCGAGCATTACGACGCTGGCCGCGGCACTCGCGGCGGCGAATTCCGGTACCGGCCGAAAATCCTTGCCGTCGATCAGCAGCGATGCCGCGATCGGCCCGATGGCCAGACCGAAGAGTTGAGCAGCCGGCACCAGGAGCACGGCAGTGCGCGTCTCGTCGGCGGTGATCGCCAGCCGGATCTGATAGGGCACGATGAACAGAAGGATGAAGCCCATGACCAGCGCGGCGGCCCAGAATATCGCCAGGCTGGGGCTGCCGGCGAGCACGGCGGAACAGGCGACAGCGACCACGCCGATCGCCACTATGGCGAAGCGGTAGTCGATGCGCGCTTCGAAGACGGTCGCCGTCATCGCGCCCAGCACCTGGATCGCAAGGCTGGCGGAGACGATCAGGCCGACGGTGCGCCCGTCAATGCCGTATTGCGCGCCGAGCGGCTCGAGAAACGCCCAGACCGAGCCGAAGAACATGAAGTAGCAGAAGACGCACAGCAGAGCGGTGATCGAAGGCACAGTCAGCACATTGCCGAAATTCTCCTCCTTCGGCAGGTCGGCATAGTTGTCCGGGACGATGAAGGCGACCGCCAGCGAGGCGATGCAGACGACGGCAAGAACGATGAAGCCGCCCGCCGATCCGGCAGCCGGGATGACGTAAAGCGCCAGCAAAAGCGCCAGCGCGCATTGCGCCAGGGTCTGGATGGTGACGAAATAGCCGCCGATGCGCTCGGCCCGGCGCGATCGGGCGATCAGTTCGGTGGCGACCGCCACCAGGCCACCTTCGGCGAGACCGGCGACAGTGCGGGCGCCAATCAGCGAATTCGGGTTGACCGCATAGGCGGTTGCCCAGTTCGCCAGCGCCAGCAGGACCAGCAGGATCGCACTCTTCCAACGCATATTGCGGGCGGACAGCAGCATCGCGACAACGGCTGACCCAATGCCGATGGCGATCATCTCCGCCGTGGCGACCAGCGCGAGTTCGTCGCCGCTGACATGGCCCTCGGTGTAGAGCGCGCCGAGTAACACCGGCTGCAGGCCGAGGATGAGCAGGCCGACCGAACCGATCCACAGCGCCGAGGCCAGTTGCGCGGCGGTCGGATTGCCGACCAGCCAGTCGCCGTTTCCGGCATCGGCGTTACGAACAGAAGTCACGGGCGTCTCCCAAACGTCCTTGCCTGACGGCACAAAAACTGACAATCTGTCAGTATTTAGAAACTGATACTCG
This sequence comes from Mesorhizobium sp. P2_B5, assembly GCF_056404775.1. Taxonomy (NCBI): domain Bacteria; kingdom Pseudomonadati; phylum Pseudomonadota; class Alphaproteobacteria; order Hyphomicrobiales; family Phyllobacteriaceae; genus Mesorhizobium; species Mesorhizobium sp. P2_B5. The sequence continues at coordinate 101,688 of NZ_JBFUDJ010000011.1, forward strand.
ATCATATTCGTTTGTCAATCATTGGTGAGGCGCGGCATCAGCAAGGCTGGGGATCGAATGGTTTTGACGATCGAGAGGGTGGCGGCATGAACGAAGCAGTGAGAACGGCGACCGAACCGAGGCGCAGGCCGAAGCAGGAGCGCAGCCGCGAGCGCATCGACGCCATCCTGTCGACCACCATGCGGCTGATCGGCGAAAAGGGCATCGACGCCGTCACCATGAAGGAAGTCGGCGCGCTGGCCGGCGGGCCGATCGCCACCGTCTATCATTACTTCCCAAACAAGTCGGCGATCCTGGCGATGCTCTACGAGCGTTTCTCGGAAGTGAGCCGCGCCCGGCTTGCCGTGATCGTTGCCGACATTGGCGGACTGAGCGACGTCATCGCCGCCGCCGACCGACTACTCGACGATTACTATGAACGTGTCGCCGGTGACCCGGCCATCCAGGACCTGCAGAACGCCATCCAGGCCGACAAGGCGCTGCAAAATCTCGATATCGCCGAAACCCGGCGCCAGGCGGCGATGTTCTGCGATCATGTCGGTCCGTTTCTCGCGGCCGAACGGCGCGAAGAGTTCGGGCGCATGGTCTTCCTGATCTTCCAGCTTGCCGGAGGCGTCGTGCGCATGGCGCTGACCCAGGACGAAACGGAAAGCCGCCATACTATCGAGGACTACCGGTCGATCATCCATACGCAGCTGCGCCAGTTCCTTTAGGCGAGAAGCACTGCCTATCGCGCCCGGTGCATGAGGCCCTCGAAGCCGTCGGCCAGATGGGCGGCGCCGGCCGCAAACATTTTCACCAGGTTTTTGGGACGGCCCGGCGTCTTGTTGGCATCGAGCAGGATCGCCCTGCCCTCATGCATGACGAAATCGAATTTGCCGTAGTCGAAGCCGAGTTCTCGTCGCCGCTCGCGGATCTCGTCAGGAACAGGGACAGGCTCACGTCGGATCGTTTCAGATGCCTTGACGAGGCCGTTTGGTGACACGTAGCGGGTACAACGCTCGCTCTCTCCGCAAAACACCCAGAACCGCATAGCGAAGCCATCGGGTTCCCGTTCGGCAATGAACTTTTCCACGACCAGATCGTCGTCGCCGAAGACGCCGTCCGGGACGTCGCCAACAGACCCGTAGACCTCGTAGGGCTGCAGCCCCTGCACATCGGGAAAAGGTGGCTGCTTGCCCGCGCGTCTGGATCGCCGGTTGAGGAACGTCTCCGGAATGCCCTGATTGTTGAGATTGGTTTTGACGATGACCGGGCCTTGCCAGGCGTCGCCATACGTTAGCAACGCGCCGCTGACCCGTCGCTTGGAGATGTCGGCCGTTGCGAGATTGAGGCAGAATGGAAAACCCCGCGCATAGTCGAGATAATCCGCCGGTGTGACGGTTGCATCGACATGTAGAATTGCGATGTCGGCACTGTGCGTCATGGCCGGGCCTTGCTGGATCCGGACCGAATGGCCGCGCCTTTTCAGTTCTTCGAGAACATCGAAAAGCATATAGGGGCTCGACCTGCGCAGTAAGAGGTTGCGGCCGCTCTGGAACCGATCGTGCTCATGCGTTACGACGACAATTCGTGCCACAGACAGCCTTTTGATTTCCTGCAATTTTCTAATAGGCGACTGTGAACACCAAAAGCCAGACGTCTCGGACTCTGCAAGGCAGCATGAGAAATCATTGGGACAATTATCACCGTCACTGGAGGCTGCTGGACGCGCCGCTTCGGCCGACGCCGGAAACCGTTGGTATATTCGAGCGTGAAGTCAGCCTGGCAAATGCCGATGTCCTGCTCCTTGGGGTAACGCCGGAACTTGCCGTGCTTGGCAGATCGATGCTGGCGGTCGACCAGTCGGCGGCCATGATCTCGGGCGTATGGGCTGGCGACAATGCCTCGCGCAGCGCGATGGCTGGAAACTGGCTGGATCTGCCGGTTGCCGGGGCCAGCACCGAGGCAGTCATTGGCGACGGATGCCTGTCCGCCGTCGCCTCGAAGGCGGCGCGCAATCGCCTGCACGGCGAAATCGCCAGGGTCCTGAGACCCGGCGGGCGTGCCGCGATCCGCGTTTTCGCGGCTCCGGAAACGACCGAGGATCTGGCCAGCATTGAAGCCCAGGTGCTGGCCGGTGCGATCGAGAATTTCCATGCGCTCAAATGGCGGATCGCCATGGCGTGCACCACGGGCGGCCCGGATTTCGCGATCCAGGTGCGAATGATCCGCGACACATTCGACGGCCTGTTCCCCGACCGCGAGGCCCTTGCCGCGCGGACGGGATGGAGCATCGCCGCGATAAACACGATCGACGTCTATGCCGGCTCCGACGTAAGCTACAGCTTCGCGACGCTGGCCGTGCTGGTCGATGAGGCGAGTGCGTGGTTCGGCGAAGTGCGCGTCGTGTCGAGCGGCTCCTATCCGCTGGCGGAACGATGCCCTCTGCTGGTGCTTGGATCGCCGAGGCGTCGCTAGGCTTCCCGTCAGACCACGGTGGGCTCAAATTAGAGCAAATTGAGCCCACCGCTCGCCTTGACTCTCGAAAGCCACGCGCCTATTTCAGCGCCACGTTAGCACTCTCCCTTGGTGAGTGCTAACGCATGTCCGGCATCGCCGGATGGAGGAACTGTTCTCACCGTTCTCATTCGAGGAAGAAAAAATGGCAAAGTCGAAGTTCCGCCCGCTTCATGACCGCGTGGTCGTTCGCCGGGTCGAATCCGAATCCAAGACCGCCGGCGGGATCATCATCCCGGATACGGCAAAGGAAAAGCCGCAGGAAGGCGAGATCATCGCCGTCGGCTCCGGCGCTCGTGACGAAGCTGGCAAGTTGGTTCCCCTGGACGTCAAGGCTGGCGACCGCATCCTGTTCGGCAAGTGGTCGGGCACCGAAGTCAAGCTCAATGGCGAAGACCTTCTGATCATGAAGGAATCCGACATTATGGGCATCATCGGCTGATTATCGGCCTCACCGTCAACTGAATTTCGGGCTTGATCGCAAGCCCCTGCCAGGAGCTAAAACATGGCTGCTAAAGACGTAAAATTCTCCCGCGATGCCCGTGAGCGCATGCTGCGCGGCGTCAACATCCTCGCCGACGCGGTGAAGGTCACGCTCGGCCCCAAGGGCCGCAACGTCGTCATCGACAAGTCGTTCGGCGCACCGCGCATCACCAAGGACGGCGTCACCGTTGCCAAGGAAATCGAGCTTGAAGACAAGTTCGAGAACATGGGCGCGCAGATGGTCCGCGAAGTTGCTTCGAAGACCAACGACATCGCCGGCGACGGCACCACGACCGCGACCGTTCTGGCGCAGTCGATCGTCCAGGAAGGCCACAAGGCGGTTGCCGCCGGCATGAACCCGATGGACCTGAAGCGCGGCATCGATCTGGCCGTGACCGAAGTCGTCGCGGCTCTCGGCAAGGCTGCCAAGAAGATCAAGACCTCCGAGGAAGTTGCCCAGGTCGGCACGATCTCGGCCAATGGCGACGAGTCGGTCGGCGCCATGATCGCCGAAGCGATGCAGAAGGTCGGCAACGAAGGCGTCATCACGGTTGAAGAAGCCAAGACCGCCGAGACCGAGCTGGAAGTCGTCGAAGGCATGCAGTTCGACCGCGGCTATCTCTCGCCCTACTTCGTCACCAACGCCGACAAGATGGTTGCCGAGCTCGAGGACGTCTACATCCTGCTGCACGAGAAGAAGCTCTCCAACCTCCAGGCCATGCTGCCGGTTCTCGAAGCCGTCGTGCAGACCTCCAAGCCGCTGCTCATCATCTCGGAAGACGTCGAAGGCGAGGCTCTGGCCACGCTGGTCGTCAACAAGCTGCGCGGTGGCCTGAAGATCGCCGCCGTCAAGGCACCGGGCTTCGGTGATCGCCGCAAGGCCATGCTGGAAGACATCGCCATCCTCACCGGTGGCCAGGTCATCTCGGAAGACCTCGGCATCAAGCTCGAGAACGTCGGCCTCAACATGCTCGGCCGCGCCAAGAAGGTGTCGATCTCCAAGGAGAACACCACCATCGTTGACGGCGCCGGCAAGAAGGCCGAGATCCAGGGCCGCGTTGCCCAGATCAAGCAGCAGATCGAAGAGACCACGTCGGACTACGACAAGGAGAAGCTGCAGGAACGTCTCGCGAAGCTTGCGGGCGGCGTTGCGGTGATCCGCGTCGGCGGCGCGACGGAAGTCGAAGTCAAGGAAAAGAAGGACCGCGTCGATGACGCCCTCAACGCGACCCGCGCGGCCGTGGAAGAAGGCATCGTTGCTGGTGGTGGCGTCGCCCTGCTGCGCGCTTCGGCCAACATCAAGGCTGCCGGCGCCAATGCCGACCAGGCTGCCGGCATCAACATCGTTCGTCGTGCGCTGCAGGCTCCGGCCCGCCAGATCGCCTCGAACGCCGGTGCGGAAGCTTCGATCGTTGCCGGCAAGATCCTGGACAACAAGGGCGCGACCTACGGCTACAACGCCCAGACCGGCGAGTATGGCGACATGATCGCCATGGGCATCGTCGACCCGGTCAAGGTCGTTCGCACGGCTCTCCAGGACGCGGCTTCGGTCGCCGGCCTGCTCGTCACCACCGAAGCCATGATCGCGGAGGCTCCGAAGAAGGAGTCGGCTGGCGGCGGCATGCCCGGCGGCATGGGCGGCGGCGGCATGGGCGGCATGGGCGGCATGGACTTCTAAGAAGTCCATAAAGCACGCCCATGAACTAAAGTTGCTCAAGCYCGCAAGCGGGCTTGAGTGGCGGCATGGACTTCTAAGAAGTCCATAAAGCACGCCCATGARCTAAAGTTGCTCAAGCYCGCAAGCGGGCTTGAGTGGCGGCATGGATTTCTGATCCAGCCAACCTGGCTTATGCACACGGAAAGGGCGCCGAAAGGCGCCCTTTCTGCGTTTAGGTTGGCTACCGAGGTTCAGACGGCGGCATCCGCACGTCGCTGCGTCTCTCCTCCAGTCAGCACAGCGCCTTTGACGAGAGCCGCGACCTCGTCGGCGACGACAGCCAGCGCCGAGCGGTCGCGGGTGGCCCGCGCAATCACCATCAGCCCTTCCAGCGAGGATTCGACCAGCAGCGCCAGGGCATGCGCGCGGCGCTCGGTCACCCCTGCCCTGACAAAGGCCTGTTGCAGAAGACCTATCCATTGCTCGAAAGCCGATCGGCAAAGTTCCGCCAGTTCCGGCACGTCGGTCGGCGAATCCAGCACCACCGGCGCGATCGGACAGCCCAGTGAAAACTCGTTTTCCTCCAGCATGCGTCCTACCGACTGATAGATGTGGTGGACGGCCACCGCCGGGTCGCTCTCGGCGGCAAGCGCCTCGCCCAGCCTTTTCGTCACGTCCGCGACGCTGTCGCGCGTCACCTCGATGACCAGCTGGTCCTTGCCGCCAGGAAAATGGAAGTAGAGCGAACCGCGCGGTGCAGCACTGGCGCTCAAGATATCGTTGAGCGAAGTGCCGTGATAGCCGCGCTGCCTGAGCAGCAGCGCCGTCGTCTCGAGTATGCGGGTGCGGGTGTCGTTTGCCATGTCAGCCTCTGTCAGGAGCGGCCATTATAGGCCTTGCGCAAAATATGACAACCGGTCTACATAATATGTAGATCAGTCTACATACTTTTGGAGAGCGATATGCGCAGCTACCGTCTCGAAGGTTCCGGGGGGGCCGATTCCTTGGCGATGCGCGACGAGGCTCGGCCAGAACCGAAACCGCATGAGATTGTGATCCGCGTTCGTGCCACCTCGCTCAACCGTCGCGACACGATGATCCTGGGCGGAACCTATCCGCTGACGCCGCGCCAGGGAGTCGTGCCGCTCAGCGACGGCGCCGGTGAGGTCGTCGCTATTGGCGATCAGGTCAGCCGCTTTGCCGTCGGCGATCGCGTCACCGGCAGTTACTTCGCCCGCTGGATTGACGGGCGCATCAATGCCGGGCTGATCGACCAGCTCGGCTGCACGCTGGACGGCATGCTGTCCGAATATGCCGTGCTCGATGAGCAATGGGCGGTGCGGTTGCCCGACCATCTAAGCTGGCATGAGGCGGCGACGCTGACCTGCGCCGGCGTAACGGCCTGGAATGCGGTGACGGGTCCCGGAATTCTCAAACCAGGTCAATGGGTTCTGGTCATCGGTTCGGGTGGCGTCGCGCTGTTTGCGCTGCAGTTCGCCAAGCTCGCCGGTTGCCGCGTCGTGGCTGTCACATCGCGCGCCGAGAAGGCCGACAGGCTGCGAGCGCTGGGCGCTGACCTCGTTGTCTCCAGCACCGACACGCCGGAATGGGGCGGCTGGGTGCGCGAACAGACAGGCGGCATCGACCTTGTCGTTGAAACCGGCGGTCCGGCCACCTTCGCGCAGTCGCTGATTGCCAGCACGCTTTACGGGCACATCGTGCAGCTGACGCTGCAGGACGCCAAAGGCAGATCGATCGAGATGCCGGCAGCGCTTTATCAGCGCAGCCTCGTCACCATCAGCCGCCTGTTCGTCGGCAGCCGGACGAACCTCGAAGCAATGCTGCGCGCCGTCTCGCAGCATCGCCTGAAGCCCGTCATCGACAAGGTCTTCCCGTTCCCCGAAGCCGGCGATGCTTACCGCTATTTCCAGCAGGGCGACGTGTTCGGGAAGGTTGTTATCGACGGCCCTGACCCGTTTGCCAGCTCTTCATTTTGAACCCCAACGAAGGAGAACGACCATGACAATCCGTGAAGCTTTCGCAGAATGGCAAGGCACGCTGAAGGAAGGCGGCGGCCGCCTGCGGCTTGGCAGCGGCGTCTTCGAAGGCGCTTATTCCTTTCCGTCGCGCTTTGAAAACGGTCCAGGCACCAACCCGGAAGAACTGATCGCGGCAGCCCATGCCGGCTGCTTCTCAATGGCGCTGACCTTCATCCTCGGCCAGAACAGCCATGTTGCCCGGAGCATTCGCACCACCGCCAAGGTGCATCTCGGCGCGACCGCCGCGGGGCCGACGATCACCCGCATCGAGCTCGAAACGCAAGCCGATATCCCGGGCCTCGAGCCTGCCGAATTCCAGCGCATGGCGGAGACGGCGAAGACGACCTGCCTCGTCTCTCGCGCTTTGGCTGGCGTAGCAACCATCACGCTCAAGGCCGAGCTGGTCGACACCGCTGCCACGGAACAATGAAACCAGGAGATATGAGATGAGCCAGAAGAGCATCACCAGCATTCATCCGGACGACCAGTCCAGGCAGACAGCCGAAATCATGCAGCGCTTCAACGATGTGTTCCAGTTGCACGATCCATCGGCGCTCGGCGAACTGGTCGCCGAGGACTGCGTCATCGAAAACACGGTGCCGGCGCCGGACGGCGCCCGGCATGCCGGCAAAGAGGCATGCGTCGCCCTATGGTCGGCAATCGCCACCCAACCCGGCACGCGCTTCGACCTCGAGGAAACGTTTGTCTCCGGTGAACGGGCAAACGATCCGCTGGCGCTATTTCATGGCCGACGGCAACTCCATCCGCGGCGTCAACCTGATGCGCGTCGCAGATGGGCAGATCGTCGAGGCGATGGGCTATGTGAAGGGGTAGCGCTGCGCCCGTCTTTCCTACCGATCGGCCAGCGCCAGCTTGGCGCCGAGCATGACGAAGGCGCCGGCGAAGGTGCGGCGCATCCAGGTCAGCACCTTCGGCCGCGACACGACGTGGCTGCGGATCGAGGCGGCGAAGATGCCGTAAGCGACAAACACGACGAAGGTTAAAAACATGAAGACGCTGCTCAGTTCCAGCATCTTCGAGAATGCGTTTGGTTCGGTCGTACTGACGAATTGCGGCAGGAAGGCAAAGAAGAAGATCGACAGTTTCGGGTTGAGAATGTTGATCAGAATGCCTGAGGTGATGACCTTGGCTGCGGAGCGGGGTGCTGCGTTTTCATCGACGCTCAAGCCGCCCTTCTCCTTCAACGTGTTCCAGGCCATGTAGAGGAGATAGGCGACGCCGAGATATTTCAGCGTCTCGAAGGCGACAGCGCTCGTGTGCAGCAGCGCCGCCAGGCCGGTGATGGCGGCGGCCATGTGCGGGATGATGCCGAGCGTGCAGCCAAACGCGGCAATGATCGAGGCGCGCACGCCGCGCGAAAGCCCGGCGCTCAGCGTGTAGAGAACGCCGGTGCCGGGCGAAGCCACGACGATCAGCGACGTCAACAGGAATTCGATGCTCATGGATCCTCCAACGCCCTGCCCGCATCGGAAGCTATCGGGTGACGTAAGACAGGGCAAGCTGGGCGATTGGCTAGATTGTCGGCATTCCGTGCGCCTTGCGCGCCATCAGGCAATCGTCGCCGCCGGGCATGCAGGCGCGGCAGACATCAGGGCGGATCTCGTAAATGCCGCAGGCCGTGTGCTTGCCAACCTCGCCGGTCAGCGCCGTACAGCGCACGCCCTCGCAGCGCATGCCGGACAGGTCAGCCGCCACGAATTTTTCCGGGATCCGGTCGAGCTGCGCATCGTCTTCCATCGAGAAGCGTGGCCATTCGGCGGAGTAGGAACAGCAGGCGCCGCAGCTCTGACAGTCGAAGATTACGACCGCGCCCTCATCGCCAGACAAAAAGTCTGGTGCGTCAGCCAGGTCGGCGGGCGCGATGGCGGGATGACCGGCAGCTTGCGGCAAGGCGCTATTTCTTCTTGCCTGCCTTGCCCTTCGGCGCGTCCGCCGGCGACTTGAACAGGTCGGTCGCGGCCTCCGTGGCCTCAGCGGCCTTCGGCGCGGCAGCGGGCTTGGCCGGCTTTGCAGCTGCAGCCGGTGCTGCCGGCTGGTCCTTGGCAGAGAATTTTATGGCCATGTCAGTCCTCGTCGGAAAAACGCGATGATGGTGCGCGCGGATTGCGCAAGCGGCCGATCAGGGCCGAGACCGCTGTGATGTTCATTTCCTCCGGCGACCAGTTCCTCGCCTCGGCGATGTGGTGCGCCGCCAGTTCGCGATGCGTGCTGCCGCTGTAGGCGGCATCCTGATAGGTCACCCGCTCCAGGGTCTTTTTGTCCTCGCGGACATATTCGATCAGGTAGTTCGGGGCTTCGGCGCGGCCGCGCACGCCGACACGCACCTGGGCATCGCCATGCGCGCGCTTGCAGCGCTCGAGTTTTTCCAGCACGCGGCGGACGTATTCGACCGGCTTGTCCAGGCCTTCGACCATGGACGCAATGGTCGAATCGGCATCGATCGGTGTAGGCGGTACGCGCTTGGTGGCCATCAACGTTTGCCTGCCCGCTTCGGCAGCGCCGCAAGGGCGGCGGCCGCTGCCATTTCGTCGGCTTCCTTTTCCTTGCGCAGTTCGCGCAGGCGCGCGGTCTTGGCTTCGCGCGCCTCGCTGACGGCATCACGCTCGGACAGGATGCGGTTGAGCGACATCGACTGGGTTTGCGTCTTGCTGAACAGCGAGCCGGCCTGGTCGGCGGTCTTCGATTGAGTGGTCAAAACTTTCTCCTGTCGGGAGCCTGATGCCGATAGAGCGAGACCGGTCTTCGGTCACGACCAAAGCAGTACGGCATCGGGGCAATACGGGCGGTTCAGATTGCTGGAGCGTCCCTTAGCACGTTCCGGCCGGCGTGCAGCGCACTTTTCGCGGCATGACACGCAAAATGAAAAAGGCCAGGCACCGCCTGACCTTCCATGGAAGCGCCGCGCATCCCAATTGGATGCGCAAGGCACTCCTTTCAGCCTTTCACCGGTGCCAGTACATCCGTGGTCACCGGAAGGCCGAATTTCGTATCAGGCCGCCTTCAACTGGTCGGCGGACATCTTGCCCGACTTGTTGTCGCGGGTCATCTCGTAGCCGAGCTTCTGACCCTCGACGATGTCACGCATGCCGGCGCGCTCTACGGCCGAGATGTGGACGAAAACGTCGGCGGAGCCGTCGTCAGGCTGAATAAAACCAAAACCTTTGGTGGCGTTGAACCATTTCACTGTGCCGGTGGCCATGAAGAACCCTTTCCCTGGCAAATATTCGTTCACCATTGTGCGACTGCACAACAGCGTTTGTCTCGATTTTTGATGGGGAAGTTCGTCAAAGGCGCGCATGCGTGCGCGGATAACAAAAGTCAGTCAAACAAATATCGACATATGTCTTGTAGACTTCTTTTGGCGCCGAGTCAATTTCTGGTTTTCCCGCGGCCAGAATTCAACCTGGGGATGCCGGGCCGCGACGCCTCAACTGGCGAGCCGGCGCAGGGTAAGGCAAGCGTAAAAAAAATGCGCCGGGCGCGGAACCAATCCCAAGCCGGCGCATTTTTATGGTGTCAGCAGTACAGAGAGCAATCTCAGAATGCTGGCAACAGGACGCCTCCCGCACATTAAACGGTGCGAGAGGCGTTCTTGTATGTGCCGGGCTTTTTCGGCTGCCTTCGACCGACTGCCCTTACACTCTCTCCCGGATCATCGTGATCGCCGGCGGCCGGGCGGGGCTCGCAAGCAGCGGCACCGGCCGCTTCCAGCTGATGTTCCGGTATGACCTTCTGCTGCCCGATGATGCGCGGCTGGCGGCGGCGTCCGAACTGGCCAAGGTACCAATCGCCCGTACGATCCTTGCCTTGCGCGGACTGCCCGAGGATGCCGAGCTGACGCGCCAACGAGCGCCACGATGCTGGCCGCCTGGTCAACCGTGCACGGATTTGCCCATCTGGCGCTCAGCGGCAAGTTTTCGAAGCTCACACCGGAGGCGAAGTCCCAGCACCTGCTCGACGAGCTTTTGCCGCAGATGCTGGACATATTGTGGCCGGAGCCGAAGCGTTAGCTCACTCTATCTCTCTGTTTTTTCGCAATTTCCGGACGGAAAACCGCTCACACTTTTCCTGGAATTGCTCTAGCGGCCTACAGGATCGCGCTGATCAGCGGCAGGATCTCGTAGTGGAAACCACGGCCCGAGCTCGACACCGGATCGCCGTCGGTCACCGCCCTCGCCTCGGCTTCGTTCTCGACACGCAGGATCAGCAGACCCCAAGGGCCGGCCAGGTCGGCGACCGGGCCGGCCAAAATCATGGTGCCCTCGCGCAGCTTGCCACGCAGATAGTCGGCGTGCCGGCCCATCAGTTCCCTCTCCTCCTCCGTCATGGTGAAGGCGAAGTCCGGCCGAGGCGGGATCAGCCGGCAGTGGAAGATTGATGGAGCCTTGGTTTCGCGCGGTCCGTCATTGCTGGCCATCGGTCCCTCCCCAGGGATGTCGTCAGTCGACCATCTGTCGGCCTATTCGTCCGGGCCGGGTTCCGGCCACGTCTCGTTCGCCGCTTCCGCATACCAGTGCCGCATCGCCGGCGTTGCCAGCACCGCGTCGACATAGGCGCGTGTGTCCGGCGCCAGTTCCCCGCCATAGGTGTCGAAGCGAGTGACGACCGGCGCGTACATGGCATCGGCCGCGGTGAAATGGCCAAACAGGAACGGACCGCCCTTGCCGTATTGTTTCCGGCACTGGCGCCAGATCGTCTCGATGCGCGCCCGCTGCAGTTCGCCTTCGGCGTCGAGCGGCTTGTGCCCCTTTCGCCGGCGCAAATTCATCGGCCAGCCATAGCGCACCTCGCGAAAGCCGGAATGCATCTCGGTCGCCACCGAACGGGCCAAGGCACGAGCGCCGATATCCTGCGGCCAGAGTTTTTTCTCCGGAAACAGATCGGCCAGATATTCAAGGATGGCAAGGGTTTCCCAGACGATCCTGCCATTGTGATTCAGGATCGGCACGAGGCCGGTCGGCGACACTTTCGCCAGGTTGGCAAAGGTCTCGGGCGTACGCAGGCGCACGAAGCCTTCCTCGAACGGTATCTCCAGATGCTTCATCGCCACCCATGGCCTCAGCGACCAGGATGAAAAGCATTTGTTGGCGATGATGAGCGTGAATTCGGCCAAGACGGTCTTCCCCCAAGATTTTCGTCACACTAGCCGCTCATACGATGGCGGCAAGCATCCAGGCGACCAGATAGGCAACCAATGCGACGATGATTTGCTGTCCGGGGAACCTAAGCCACGCCTGCCCGTTTGCCTCCTGCAAATGAAATCCCAGGAGATGCAAAGATGGTGAACAAGGATCAGGTTGCCGGCGTGGTCAAACAGGTCAAAGGCTCCGTCAAGCAGGCTGCCGGCAAGGCGACTGGCAACAGGCAGACCGAGGCCGAAGGCACGGCCGACAAGATCGCCGGCAAGGTGCAGAAGGCCTATGGCGACGTGAAGGAAAAGGTCAAGAAGGCGTTCTGATCCGATCTTTGCAGGCAATGAAGAAGGCGGCTCTAGGCCGCCTTCTTCGTGCGCGCTGTCAGAAGGTCAGTTTCTTGCTGAAGGCATTGGTGAACTTGACCTCGCCATGGTCACCGGTGGCCTCGCCCAGCACCACATCCATGGCCTCGCCGGTTACTTTCGCCAGCGCAAAGCCACCCATATAGGCGGCCTTCGGCTTGAACAGGTCGAGACCGTCGCTGTTGTAGATCATCGGCACTTCGTGCTGGTGGCCATGGAAGATGGCGATGACGTTGTAGCCTTTCAGCGCTGCAAGCAACGCCTGCCGGTCGGCCTCGCTCCACCAGTGCGGCGCGCCTGAGCCGTCATCGTCATAGGTGCGCTTGGCCGGGTCCCAGCGCTCGACCGAAAAAGTATCCCAGCCATAGTGCTGGAACAGGATGACGGGACGGCCGTCCGCGGCGTAGGTTGCCAGATCCTGCTTCAGCCATGGCAGGCTGCTCACCGCGCCGTGGCCGGTGTCGCCGGCAAATCGATGCGTCTGGACCATATGCAGGCCGCCCCAATCCCAGGAATAGCAGTCGGTGTCGACATCGTATTCGGTGGCCGGCACTGGCGGTTTGAAGAACACGCCCGGGCGGTGGTTGACCTCGACATAGTCGCGCAATTCACGCCGGTACCAGTCGACATGCGGCGGCGAGCCGTTCTGGTCGAGATCGTGGTTGCCCAGCCCGACATAGACCGGCATGTGCACACGGTCGGGGCCGATGCCCTGGCTGTAGCGCTGGCTGAACTGCAAGAGCTGCGTGCCTTCGCTGGGTTCTGTGATCTGGCCGCCGCCATCGTCGGTGATGTCGCCGCCGACGACGAGGCCGAGTGGCGTGCCGATGCGGCTGCCGGCCGAACGCAGGCCGGTCGCAACACCATCGATCTCCGCCGGCCATTGCCGGTCGGCCAAGCCATTGAGGGCCGCGACATTGCGCAACAGCGCGGCATCGGTCTTGCCTTCCTGCAGGCAATTGGGGCTCAGGCCGCTCGCCATGCGACAGGCATGGACATCGGCGATGAACAAGAAGGTGGCGTCGATCGGCTGGATACGCTTTCCGGTCTGGCCGAGAGCCGCGCGCGGCAGCATGCCAGCCATGGCAAGGCCGGCTGCCTGTGCGAGGAATTTGCGCCGGGTCGAGATGCGATTCATGGTGTGAGTTTCAGCACAACCGGCGCCCCGCCGTCCAGTTGCCACGCATGGCAGGTCGACACAGCACTGTGGCTCTGGCATTTTTTCCGCGCCGGTGCACAGTGCGCGGGCAGAGGAGGACTTCATGAAAGGTGCTTCGATAGGCATGGTGCTGGCTGGGTTTCTGCCGGCGGGTGCGGTGCATGCCGCCGATTGCGTCGACGCAAAATCGGCCAAGGCCGGCTTCGTGCTGGAAATGCCTGGCATCCGTAGCGAGTTTCGGCCGGTGGCTGGCGGCATGGTCTCCGTCGCCAACACCTATGAATCGCAGTCGCCACAGACACAGTTCCTGTTCTGCGGCCTGGTCGAGGTGTTTCGCGACAGCGACACCGGTCGGGTGGCCATGATCCCGTTTTCCGATCTGCGAAAACTGTTTCCGCTGAAGACGGGGGCCAAGAGCACGATAGAATTCGTCGAGCTGTCGCCCAACAAGCAGCCGAAGAGCACCAAGACGCTGAGCCTGGTCGTGAAGGGCAAGGAGACGTTCAGCGTCGGCGGTTGCAAATACAACGTACTGGCCGTCAAGGAGACGTTCAAGAACGGCAACGGCGAGACGCTCGACACATTCACCGCGCTCTATGCGCCCGATCTGCAAGCGGCACTCGCCCGGCGCTACGATGAAGGCACCAGCGCGGAAGCGGTGAACGGTTACACGACGATCAAACCGCTTCCCAACTAGAACAGCGCTGGTCTGGCCTCAAGGTTTTCCCGGCCGCAGCATAATCCTGCGACGCCGCTTCGCTCTGCTCGGGAATGGCGGCGTTGGGCTGCCCTCAAGTTCGGCCAGGCAATCGCGCAATACGGAAGCATCCTGCGCCGTCTTGGCCATCGACATTGCGCCGGAATAGGCGGCGATGGCGAGGGCCGCAAAGCGTTCGGGATCGGTGCCTTGCTCCCTCCCCGCCTGCTGATCGGCCCTGATCTTGTCGGCGATCGCCTGACGCCAGTCGGCGAAGATTCGTGCAAGGGCGGCACGGAAATCCGAATCGGCGAGCGACAATTCATGCGCCAGATTGTTGAGCGGACAGCCGCGAACGAAGCCCTGCTGCTCCAATTCAGCCGCCACCGCCTCGAAGACTGCGCGCACGCCTTCGCGCGCCGTATCAGCCGCCCTTACCGGACCGATCCAGGTCTCCTCCAGGGCGGCAGCCACCCGCTCCTCGATCACCGCCAAGGCGAGCGCCTTCTTGGTGGGGAAATGGTGATGCAGCGCGCCGCCGGTGACACCGGCGGCAGCCATCAGCTCGCCAAGGGCGGAGCCATGATAGCCGCGCGCCTGGAACGACGCTTCAGCGACATCGAGCACCTTGTTGCGCAGGCCTTCGGGATCGTTGGTGCGTTTTCGCGGCTGCCCTTTTGGGACCTGAGCAATCTCTGCTGACATTTGCGAACGATAGCAGATTGACAAAACAGGACAACCGGTCTGTTTTATAAACCGGATGATCATCCTGTTTTGGAGACAACGCAATGCCCCTGTCCCTCAATGCGCGTGCGACGGCAAGTCTGCTTGCCTCGCCGGTCGTCGAGTTGCGGCAATACACGCTAAAACCAGGCCGGCGCGAGACGCTGATCGATATCTTCGACGGTCAGTTCATCGAAGGCCAGGAAGACGCCGGGATGACCATCATCGGCCAGTTTCGCGACCTCGACCGGCCCGACATGTTCGTCTGGCTGCGCGGTTTTAGCGACATGGAAGCGCGGAAGGAGGCGCTGACTGCGTTCTATGACGGGCCGGTGTGGGCGGCGCACCGCGACGCGGCCAATGCGACGATGATCGATTCCGACGATGTGCTGCTCTTGAAGCCGGCCTGGCCAGGCGCCGGGTTCGACCTGTCGGGCGCACAGCGGGACGCTTTGCCGGAGCATGGAAAGTCGAGCACAGACAATAGCTTGACTGGCATCGTTGTCATCCAGATTCATCATCTGCGGCCTGGCGCCGAGGCCGATTTCGTCGGCCGCTTCGAAACAGATGCCGTTCCGATCCTTGCGGCCGCCGGTGGGAGATTGCTCGGCGCCTTCATCACCGAACACGCCGAAAACAGCTTTCCCCTCCTGCCGGTCCGCCTGGGCGAAAACGTCTTCATCGCCGTGACGGGTTTCGACAGTCTCGAGGCGCATGGTCGCCACGAAGCAGCCCCGGCGAACGCGCCGCAGTGGCAGGCGTTCCTGCAAGCGGCGCAGTCGGCCATCGCCAAACCAAGCGAAACGTTGCGCCTGTCGGCGACCTCGCAATCGCTACTGAGGTAGCCCCTCGTATCAGGCCCCTGCCCTTAATTTGCCGGCAATGGCTGCGGCGACGAGCGCTGGATCCTCCCAGTGCGGATTGTGGCCACAGCCCGGTGCCCAGATAAGACGTGACCCGGCCAGCGCCTCGGCCAGAGCCTGTTGGTGCGCCTCGCCGAAAAGCGGATCGCAGGCGCCAGCTATGATCAGCGTCCTGGCTTGGATCGTCCGCGCAGTGGCGGCCAGATCCGTGCGGCGGACTTCCTCGAGGATCGCCCGCCAACGCGCAGCAGGCATCGCCGAGGCGTCCCTGGCCAAGCTGGAGAGAAAAGCCTGAGGCACTCCTGGCCCGCAGGCATGCCACCATTCGAAAAATGGATCGGAGGGCGAAATCGGGTCGTGGAGCGCCGCCACGCCGACGACCAGCGGATGATCAGGCGGTTGTTCGGGCTTCAACGTACTGGCCATGACAACCAGCCCACCGACAAGCTGACCATGCCGCGCGGCCAATGCGATGGCCACCATGGCGCCAAGCGAATGGCCGACGACGACTGGCCGCTCGAGCCGCAGGCGCCGGATCAGCACCGCAATGTCTTCGGCGAAATCTGCGACGCTGCACCCCCTGCCTGCCTGCGAGGCGCCGTGGCCGGGCAGGTCCGGCATGATCAGCCGGCGGCCGGAAAGATGCGGCGCCAGCAGCGAAAAGCTGCGGCTGGTGTCGGTGAAACCGTGCAGCAAGAGCAGCGGCGGCTCCACGCCGGCAATCTCGACATAGGCAAGGTCGAGCCCACCGACATCGATGACCTTCTTGCGGCCGGCCCAGGCGTCCTGCTCAGCCGCGAGCGCCTCGTTCTCCGGCGGGGCTCCCGGAACCGCAGGCCTCATAGTCCGAGCTTCTCCTTGACAGCGGCGAGACCTGGCTTGCCATCGAACGTGGTGACGCCGGCGAGCCATGCGTCGAGGCGTCCCTTGTTCAGAGTGATCGCCTTCAACGCAGCCTCTTTCGCCTGCATACCGTCATTGATGAGGTAGCCTATGCCGACATTTTCGAGATCCACGTCGAAGGTGAGGTTCTTCAGGAACTGGCCGACGTTCGGGCATTCCTGCAGGTAGCCCTTGCGCACCTGGGTCGTCACCGTCGCGGCGCCGAAATTCGGGCCATAGAACTTGTCGCCGCCGGTCAGGTACTTGATGTCGTACATCGTGTTCATCGGATGGGGCGCCCAGCCGAGGAAGACGATGAAGTGCTTTTCCTTGATCTCGTAACCGACCTCCGAGAGCATGCCTGCCTCGCTGGACTCGACCACCTGCCAGCCGTCGAGGCCGAGTGACGGGTCGGCGATGGCGTCCATCATCAGTTTGTTGGATCCCGGCTCGATGCCGTACATCTTCTTACCGAACTTGTCGGCGAACTTGTGCAGGTCGGAGAAGTCCTTGACGCCGGCTTCCCAGACGTAGGTGGGCACCGCGAAGGTGAACTTGGCGCCGGTAAGATTGAGGCGCACGTTCTCGATCGAACCGTCTTTCTTGTAGGGTTCGAAATAGGTGACCCCGGCGGGATCCCAATAGCCCAGAAACGCGTCCAAATCCTTGTTCTTCATGCCCTCGTAAATGACGTTGATGCCGAGCACATCGCTTTTCGTCTCGTAGCCGAGAGCTTCCAGCAACACGCCAGCAATCCCCGTCGTAAACGCCAGGTCGTTCCAGCCTGGCTCCGCCATCCGCACCGCCCTGCACTGTTCAGCCTCGGCGGCCCAGGCCAGCGGTGGGGCCAGTATGAGGGTGGCGAGGCAAACGCCATTTGCAAGCACGCGCAACATCCAGGTTCTCCTCTTAGATTGACCAACAGGTCATTTTATTGTCCCATTGGTCAATCATTGATCTGAGCGGGCGAAGATGTCAACATGGATTCGCCACCAGGGATCGATCCATTGAAGCTCACGCGTCTCAGCGACATACGCCGCAAGGAGTTGCGGCAAGCTGCTCTCACGTTGCTTGAGCGCGAAGGCATTGCCGGAGCCACGTTGGAAAAGGTCGCGGCCCAGGCCGGCGCCTCCAAGGGCATCGTGCTGCACTACTTCCGCAACAAGCGGGAACTGTTCGAGCATGCGATGCGCGAGGGCAACGCCGTCCTGCGCGACGCCGTGATCGCAAGGCTGAAGCGGGCGCGGACACCGCTCGAACGCCTGGACGCGGTGATCGAGGGCAATTTCGAACCGGATCAGTTCCGGCCGCCCCTTTGCCACGCCTGGCTTTCGCTGTGCGCGGAGGTGCCGCATGACGAAAAGCTGGCGCGTATCCAAAGGGTGATCCACGCCCGCATGCGTTCGAACCTTTTGTCCGGCCTGCGCGGCCTCGCGTCGCCGCAAGAGGCCGACGAGATCGCGCTCGGCGTCACGGCGCTGATCGACGGGCTGTGGCTGAGGCTCGGCCTGCAGCCGGGCAGCGTCACGCGCGAACAGGCGATCCGCCAAGTGAAGAACTATGTCGGGGGGCGACTGGCCATGCGGGAGCCTGTACCAGCCGGCGCTTAGGCGCAGCCTGCCCGAGCCAGCCGAAGTTCATACTGTGCGATACGCCTTCGGCTTGACCGCGCTTGCCCGTCAGCGCTGCACTCGTTGCACCAAAATCACGGGAGCATCCCATGAGACTTCATGGCAAACGGGCGCTGGTGACGGGCGGGTCGGACGGGATCGGCCTGGCGATAGCGGGGGCGTTTTCGCGCGAAGGCGCCGACGTGCTGATCGTCGGCCGCGACGGCAACAAGCTGGAGGCGGCACGCGACATGCTGGCCAGGGAGGCGAAGGATGGCGCTACAATCGAGACGCTGTCGGCCGATCTCGCCACCGAGGCCGGCATCGATGCGGTGGTTTCCCGGGTGAAAGCATCCGGCCAACCGCTCGACATCCTCGTCAACAATGCCGGCGTCGCCTATCTGGTGCCGTTCGAGACCGTCACCGGGGACCAGTTCCAGCAATCCTTCGCGCTCAATGTGACGGCGGCGTTCTTCCTTACCCAGCGGCTACTGCCGCAGTTCGGCGCGGGCGCATCGGTGATCAACATCTCGTCCTACTTCGCCAGCAAGATGATCCCAAAGCGGCCGTCGAGCCTGTATTCCCTATCCAAGGGCGCGCTGAACTCACTGACCAAGTCGCTGGCCTTCGAGCTTGGCCCGCGCGGCATCAGGGTCAATGCGATCGCACCCGGCACGGTTGACACCGCCATGCGGCGCAAGTCGATCGAAAACCTGCCGGCGGCAGCGCAAGCCGAACTCAAGACCTATGTCGAGCGAAGCTATCCACTCGGCCGCATCGGCCAGACCAGCGATCTGGCCGGCATTGCGGTCTATCTCGCCAGCGATGAGGCGGCGTGGACCAGCGGTGGGATATTTGCCGTGGATGGGGGATATACGGCGGGGTGAGTGGAGCTGCTTATCTCCGCCCCTCGAGGGGGAGTTGGCTGGCAGGCCAGGGGGGTCGCCGCGCACGGAGCGCTAGCCTCCTCTGTCGATGATAGAAGGTCGCATCAGGACGTACCGACCCCCTCTGTCGCCTTTGGCGACATCTCCCCCTCGAGGGGGGAGATTGCCAGCGCCCTTCAACCGATTCGCATCCTCGCCCTTCGCAATCTTCGCTTGAAGCGATTTGTGCAACGCGATACGCCGTTGCCGAATTCGATCGTCGGAGAGACAAGTGACCGCTGCCAAGACCAGAACCGAAACCGACACGTTCGGCCCCATCGAGGTCGCCGCCGACCGCTATTGGGGCGCGCAGGCGCAGCGTTCCCTCGGCAATTTCAAGATCGGCTGGGAAAAGCAGCCGGCCTCGATCGTGCGAGCGCTGGGCATCGTCAAGCGGGCCGCAGCCGAAGCCAATATGGAGCTGAAGCGGCTCGATCCGGCCGTCGGCAAGGCGATCATCGAGGCGGCGCAAGAGGTCATCGACGGCAAGCTCAACGATCATTTCCCGCTAGTGGTCTGGCAGACCGGCTCGGGCACGCAGTCCAACATGAATGCCAACGAGGTGATCTCCAACCGGGCGATTGAGCTTTTGGGCGGCGTCATGGGCTCCAAGAAGCCGGTGCATCCCAACGACCACGTCAATATGAGCCAGTCGTCGAACGACACCTATCCGACGGCCATGCATATCGCCTGCGCCGAGCGCATCGTGCATGACCTGTTGCCGGCGCTGAAGCATCTGCACGCCGCGCTCGAGGCCAAGACCAAGGCCTTCGCCCACATCATCAAGATCGGCCGCACCCACACGCAGGACGCCACGCCCCTCACGCTTGGCCAGGAGTTTTCGGGCTATGCCGCGCAGGTCGCCTCCTCGATCAAGCGCATCGAGATGACGCTCCCCGGCCTGCAGGAACTGGCGCAAGGCGGCACCGCCGTCGGCACCGGCCTCAACGCGCCGGTCGGCTTCGCCGAAAAGGTGGCAGACCGCATCGCCGCCATCACCGGCATCGCCTTCGTCACCGCGCCGAACAAGTTCGAGGCCCTTGCCGCGCACGATTCCATGGTGTTCTCGCATGGCGCCATCAACGCAGCCGCCGCGGCACTCTTCAAGATCGCCAACGACATCCGCTTCCTCGGTTCCGGCCCGCGCTCGGGCCTCGGCGAACTGTCGCTGCCGGAAAACGAGCCTGGCTCCTCGATCATGCCGGGCAAGGTCAACCCGACGCAGTGCGAGGCGATGACGCAGGTCTGCGTGCAGGTGTTCGGCAACAATGCATCGTTGACCTTCGCCGGCAGCCAGGGTCATTTCGAGCTCAATGTCTACAACCCACTGATGGCCTACAATTTCCTGCAGTCGGTGCAGCTGCTCTCCGATGCCTCGATTTCCTTCACCGACAATTGCGTCGTCGGCATTGAAGCGCGCGAAGACAACATCAAGGCGGCACTCGACCGCTCGTTGATGCTGGTAACCGCACTCGCCCCGACCATCGGCTACGACAATGCCGCCAAGATCGCCAAGACCGCGCACAAGAAAGGAACGACCTTGCGCGAGGAAGCGCTGGCCACCGGGCTGGTCAGCGCCGCCGACTATGACCGGCTGGTCCGGCCCGAGGACATGACGCATCCGGGATAGGCAGTTCCAGTCGCGTCGCGATTCCCTGGGGAATTGCGTCGACTAGCCATCAGAGAATTTGACGGCGGGAAAATTTACTGCCGTCAAAGGCTGATCCGACACGAATTTTGCGCCCTTCGTCCGATCACGGAAATGTAAGCTCTGTGAACAATGTGTCGCCGGTCTGGCGGCTTTGGTGAACAGTCGGCTTGGTCTATCTGAAGGGGCATCAACCCTTTTCGGAGAGCCACCATGTCCATCAACACTTCCACTGCCGGCGCCAGCACCGCGTCCAACAGTTCCACCACCATCCTGCTCGGCCGCATCCTGCTTGCCGCCATCTTCCTGCTTTCCGGCTTCGGCAAGCTCACCGCCATTTCCGGCACCGCCGGCTACTTCGGTGCCATGGGTCTGCCGGTGCCGACCGTAACGGCCATTGTCGTCGGCCTGATCGAATTGCTCGGCGGCATTGCCATCCTCGTTGGTTTCCAGACCCGCATCGCCGCCTGGGTGCTCGCCATCTTCACCATCGCGACGGCTCTTGTGGCCCATACCGGCTGGGCCGACCAGAATCAGATGATCCATTTCCTGAAGAACGTCGCCATCACCGGCGGTTTCCTTGTGCTGGCTTCCTCGGGCCCCGGCGCCTACTCGATCGACGCCAAGCGCGGCTGAGCTTTTCCCCTCCCAAGCCTGAAAAAAGCGGCGCGGAATTTTCCGCGCCGCTTTTTCGTTATCTGTCTAAACGCGCGCCCGCGTCCCACCCCTGCTAGGATCGGTGGCAGAACAGCCGGCGGACAGACAACGGAGACGACCATGCCCCGCGATGCACTGCTCCTGCTTTCCCGGCTGCTGCTCGCCGCGCTGTTCATCCCGTCCGGTTTCCATGCACTTGCCGACATTGCCGGCACATCAGGCTATTTCGCCGGCCTCGGCATGCCGCTGCCGACGCTTGCCGCCTGGGGCACAGGGCTGTTCGAACTGATCGCCGGGCTGTTGATCCTGGTCGGCTTTCAGACGCCGGTCGTGGCCCTGTTGCTTGCCGCCTTCTGCATCGTCGCGGGCGCCATCGGCCATTACGGCCAGGGTGGCGACGATCCAATGCTCGCCTTCATGCACCAGCAGATGCTGATGAAGGACATTGCCATCGCCGGCGGCTTCCTGGCGCTGGCCATGGCTGGTGCAGGCGCCTGGTCGATCGATGGGCGGATCGCTGCTGGCCGCGGCTGAGCGCGTCTGGACTACTTCACCGAAACGCTCTGTCCGCCTTCGACCGCCAGCACCAGCCGGCGGTTGGTGATCCGCGCTAACTGCGCCAGACGGCCGGCCGGGCGCTCGCCGTAGAGGTCCGAGAGCGAAGCCGGCAGCACCAGCGCCAGCGTACCATTGCCGCGGTTTTCCCATTTCAGTCTCGGCATGACGCCGGGCATCGCCGCCGTCAGCAGATAGACGACGCGCAGCACCGCCGCCAGGATGCGGGCGCGCTCGAGATAGCGCGGCGTCGCCAGCCCACGAATTTCCGGCGCGGCATCGTTGAACACACCCTCATGGCGGAACAGGCTGACCAGCGCCAGGAAGGCACGGCCGGGATGGTCGACGCCGATGAAGGAGGCGTGGGCGATGATGTTGAGCGACTGCTTGCCGCGATATTCCGGGTGTGCGCGCCAGCCTATATCGGCCAGCAGACAGGCGGCGTGGCGGTAGCGCGCCTCATCCTCGGTCTCGTCGATGCCGAAGGCGGCAAAGGTCTTGCCCGTCCATTCGACAAGCTCATGCGCATGGGTGACGGAACGCGAGCGCAGCCGGGCCAGTTCCTCCGAGGCGGAGACCAGCGGATCGGCCTTCTGCTCGGCCTGGTCGAGCAGCGAATAAAGGAACCCTTCGCGCACGCCAAGCGCCGAGACGATGATCTTCGACGGCTGCATCGTCGCCATGATCTCCTGCAGCACGACCGCGCCATAGGGCAGCAGCGAGCGGCGATTCTTGGAGACGCCCTCGATACCGCGGACCTTCTCGATCTCGGGCCGCGCCACCTGCTTGAGGAAACTCAAAGCACTTTCGGTCGAGATCTCGTAGTGGTGCATGACGCCGAGCGGATAGTTGCTCATTTCCATGTGCAACCGGGCGAGGTTTCGCCAGGTGCCGCCGACGGTATAGAAGGGCCTGCCCTGCCCGCCCTTCAGAAGCTTGGCCCGCGCCAGTTGCTCGCGCGTGATCTTGGCCGCCTGGGCGAGCGAATTCTTCGCCATGTCCTGCAGCCGTAGGCCGCCCAGCGGCAGCGTGATGCCGTCGCCGATCGCCTCGCCATTGATGTCGATGAGCTCCAGGCTGCCGCCGCCAAGGTCGCCGGCAATGCCGTTGGCCGGGTGGAAGCCAGAGATGACGCCGAGCGCCGAATAATGCGCCTCCTGCCGGCCGGTCAGCACGCGGATCTCGGTCTTGAGCACATCCTCGGCGCGGTGGATGAAATCGGGGCCGTTGATCGCCTCGCGGGCAGCGGCGGTCGCCAGCACATACATGTGCTCGGCACCGGCCTGGTTGGACAGCGCGCGGAAGCGGCGAAACTCTTCCATCGAGCGGGTCACGCCTTCGGGATCGAGCTTGCCGGTCGACACAATGCCGCGACCGAGGCCGGCCAGCATCTTTTCGTTGAACAGCAGGGTCGGCGAGCGCGCCAGCCCTTCATAGATGACAAGGCGGATCGAGTTCGAGCCGATGTCGATGATGGACAGCGGTCGGCGATCCTGCAGCCGGCCCTGGGAAGTTGAAATCATCAGCCGGACGCTGCAGCGTTTTTCTTGCGGCGTTTGAACTGCGCGATGCGCTTGGGCGCATGCGACTTCAGCGCATCGCCCCGTCCGGACAGGCTAGGATTGGTCATGAAATATTCCTGCGCGTTGAACGGTTCCTCACCCTCCTCCAGCGCCACGCGCCGGGAGGTTCCGTCAGCCAATACGTCGAAACTTTGCTGGTTGTCCATGATGTTGCCCAGCATGATCTGGCCAAGTATCTGTTCATGCACAGTTGGATTGGTGATCGGCACCATGGTCTCGACGCGGCGGTCGAGATTGCGCGGCATCAGGTCGGCCGAGGAGATGTAGACGATCGCCTCGTCCGAGGGCAGGCCATGGCCGTTGCCGAAGCAGTAGATGCGGCTATGTTCGAGGAAGCGGCCGACGATCGACTTGACCCTGATGTTTTCCGACAGGCCCGGCACCTGCGGCCTAAGGCAGCAAATGCCGCGTACGACAAGATCGATCTCGACGCCGGCGCGGCTGGCGTCATAGAGCGCGTCGATGATGTTCGGATCGACCAGCGCGTTCATCTTCATCCAGATGCGCGCCGGCCGGCCGGCCAGCGCATGACCGATCTCGTCGGTGATGTGCTTCAGGATGCGGCTGCGCAGGGTAAACGGCGAGATGGCGATCCGCATCTCATCGGTCGGCTCGGCATAGCCGGTGATGAAGTTGAAGAGCTGCGCGACATCGCGCGCGATCGTCGGATCGGTGGTGAAGAAGGACAGGTCGGTGTAGATGCGCGCGGTGACCGGATGGTAGTTGCCGGTGCCCAGATGCACATAGTTGCGCAGCTTGCCGTCCTCGCGCCGCACCACCAGCGACATTTTCGCATGGGTCTTCAACTCGAGGAAGCCGAACACGACCTGGACGCCGGCGCGCTCGAGGTCGCGCGCCCAGCGGATGTTGGCTTCCTCGTCAAAGCGCGCCTTGAGCTCGACGAGAGCGGTCACCGACTTGCCGGCCTCGGCCGCATCGACCAGCGCACGCACGATCGGGCTGTCGTTGGAGGTGCGATAGAGTGTCTGCTTGATTGCCACCACTTCCGGGTCGGCCATCGCCTGGCGCAGGAACTGGACCACGACATCGAAGGATTCGTAGGGGTGGTGGACGACGATGTCCTTCTCGCGGATGGCCGCGAAACAATCGCCGCCATGTTCGCGGATTCGCTCGGGAAAGCGCGGATTGTAGGGCCTGAATTTGAGGTCGTCGCGCGGCACGGAGACGATCTCCGAAATCTGGCTGAGCGCCAGCGGGCCGGTCAGAACGCTGATGCGGCTCGAAGAGACGCCAAGCTCACCGGCAACGAACTCGCGCAATTCGCCGGGCATCGACTTGTCGAATTCGATGCGGATGACCGAACCGCGGCGGCGGCGCTTCAGCGCCGTCTCGAACAGGCGCACAAGATCCTCCGACTCCTCCTCGACCTCGATATCGCTGTCCCGGATGATGCGGAAGGTGCCGGAGCCCTTGACCTCGTATCCGGGGAACAGCTTGCCGATATAGAGACCGACCGCCTCCTCGAGCGGAATGAAGCGAACATGCTGCTTGCGGTCCGGCAGACGGATGAAGCGCTTCAGCGCCACCGGCAGGCGCAGAAGCGCACTCATCTCCTCGCCATTCTTGCGATGGCGCAATTGCAGCGCCATGGAGAAGCCGAGGTTGGGAATGAACGGAAACGGATGCGCCGGGTCGATCGACAGCGGGGTCAGCACCGGGAAGACCTGATCCTGGAAATGATCTTCCAGCCAGACCTTCTCATCCTTGGTCAGTGCATCGCGGGTGATGCTCTCAATACCTTCCTTGTTGAGCAGCAGCATCAGCGCCGACAGACTGTTCTGCTGGTCCTCCTGCAGCCGCTCGACCTCGCGCAAAAGCTGTTCGAGCTGCTGCTCGGGCGTGCGCCCGTCGGGGCTCTTGAGCGCGATGCCTTCGCGAACCTGGCCGGCAAGACCGGCGACGCGGACCATGAAGAATTCATCGAGATTGGCGGCCGAGATCGACAGGAAACGGACCCGTTCGAGTAGCGGGTGGTGTTCGTTCTGCGATTCCTCGAGAACGCGCCGGTTGAACTGCAGCCAGGAGAATTCACGGTTGACGAAACGGTCGGGATTGCCGCCCTCGGGGCTTGCCGCCTCGATATTGATGAATTCGTTCAGCACCGGCTTCAGTTCATTCATGGTTTCCTGCCCGCAACCGTTCCTTTTGAAGCGCCGCAAATGCCGAGATGGCCATGGACGCTCTACCATGTCTTTGTGACGCATGATCCGTCGCGGAATCGCTCGGCTTCCCGGTCATGCGCTTAACCGGCTCAACTTATCCTCTGCCAGCCTTTTGCGACAGTTTCATTTCATCGATCTTGCAAAGAGAGCTGTTATGATCCAGATGCAGACGAGACTGCGTTAAGGAGACGACGATGGCAGGCGGTTCCATTCCCCATTTCCAGAACGATGCCGGCCACCCGGCGATCGACATCGGTGTCAGGGAATTCATGTGCACCGGCGCGAATCCGCCCTTCGATCATCCGCATGTCTTCCTCGACATGGGCGACGACAATGAAAAGGTCTGCCCCTATTGCTCGACGCTCTATCGCTATTCGGCGAAGCTGAAGGCGACGGAAACCCAGCCGCCCGGTTGCCTCTATATCGACCAGGCCGCCTGAACCTTTCGCGACCAGCCCGATGCAGGACACACAGGCCCGGCAGGTCATAATCGCCGGGGCTGGCGTCGCCGGGTTGACGGCTGCCCTTGCCTTTGCCGAACGCGGATATGCGGTAAGGCTGTTCGAACAGGCGTCGCGCCTCGAGGCCGCCGGCGCCGGCATCCAGCTTTCGCCCAACGCAACACGCATACTTCGAAAGCTCGGCGTGCTTGAGCGCCTGCTGCCGGCGGCCTTGCGACCGGAAGCGGTGGTGCTCAAGGATGCCGGAACGCTGCGCAAACTGGCGCGGGTGCCACTTGGGCAAGCCGCCGAAGCGCGCTGGCAGGCGCCCTATCTCGTCGCCCACCGCGCTGATCTGCAGGCGGCGCTGCTGGCGCAAGTGGTTGAACGGCCGGGAATTGAGCTTGTCACGGGTGCACGCGTCAACAGCATCGCCGTCAATGCGTCAGATGTCGCCGTGACCGCCGAAGCGGATGGCCGCGCGATCGAGGCAAGCGGCCGGCTCCTGGTCGGCGCCGACGGCGTCTGGTCGTCGGTCCGGGCGCAACTCGCAGGCTTCGGCAAAAGCCGTTTTTCGGGTGAACTCGCCTGGCGGGCAACGGTCGCGGCTGAGAGCACCGCCGGAGAAGCCTTTACCGCGATCGGCGCCGCCGACTGTGTCACCACCTTCCTGCATCCCGGCTTCCACATGGTCGCCTATCCCGTCAGCAACGGCCGCGCCTTCAATCTCGCCGCCTTCACCAAGGGCGAGCGCATAGCCGAAGGCTGGTCGGGCCATGCCGACCCAGCTGTTCTCGACGGCGCCACGCGCGGCACAGCGCCGGGCCTGGTGAAGCTTGTGGCGCT
Source organism: Mesorhizobium sp. P2_B5 (assembly GCF_056404775.1). NCBI lineage: Bacteria > Pseudomonadati > Pseudomonadota > Alphaproteobacteria > Hyphomicrobiales > Phyllobacteriaceae > Mesorhizobium > Mesorhizobium sp. P2_B5. The sequence goes on from NZ_JBFUDJ010000011.1 coordinate 128,656, forward strand.
GGCCGGTCCCTGGACGGCCTTTCCGATCCATACGGTCGTCCAGCAGCGGTGGACAAGCCCGCAAGGCATCGCCCTGATTGGCGACGCCGCGCATGCGATGACACCGTTTGCGGCGCAAGGCGCGGCCATGGCGATCGAGGATGCCGTGATGCTGGCTGACGTCATTGCCGATTTCCCTGCCGATCCGGCGAGGAGTCTTCAGATCTGGGAAAACCTGCGGCGGCCCCGGGTCGCCAAGGCAGCACGTCGCGGCGCCGTCAACCGGTTGGCTTGGCATGCCGCCGGCCCGGTGGCTGTCGCCCGCAATCTCTTCCTGTCCATGCGCTCGCCCGAAAAGCTAGCCGCCGATCTCGACTGGCTCTATGGCTGGGAGCCGCAGAAAATCATCCGGCGCTAGACGTCGCCGGGATGCCTACCGTTTTCAGCTAGTTGTAAAGCCGCATCGACAGGCGGAGCGAGGCAGGTAGCGGGTTCCACCAGCCGGTGCGCAGACCGGCGGTGCGCAGACCCGCCGCCGTCCAGGTGTTGCAGCCGACCAGCGCGTTGAAATGGCCGTTCGCCTCAAAGAAGCGGTCGAACCTCGAATACGCGGCATTCTCGATGACGATGGGGCCGTCCGGCCCTTGCTGGAAGCTCGCGTCGATGTAATCGAGCAACGCTGCAAAACGCGCCTCATCGATGTCGAAGCCGGTGACGGCGGGATGCGGTTCGGCGATGGCGCCGGCGATATCGACATGCATGACCGAGGCGTCCAGCGTCAGCGCCTTGAGCACAGGCACTGCTTTCAGCTCAGACCAGGTCGGCGTCTCCAGATAGAAGGCGCGGCCGCCCCAGCCGAAGACGATGTAGCGCACCTCAGGAGCATCCGCAGCGATGCCGGCATCGACCAGGAAATGGAAGCGTTGGCGTACGGCATCATCGACCGGAATGGCGATGTCGGTGTGGATCGGATTCTTCAGCACCAGAATGTGGCGCGTGCCCTCACCCGCCGCCGACGCCGGCCAGAGCGGGCGCGGCACCAAAGTGCCGAGCGTGGCGGCAAGCGCGACCGCGACAATCAGCATGGCCAGAAAACGCAGGGCTTTTCTCATGCGGCGGCGGCTTTGCGGTCTCCCGACGTCATCGTCCGGCCCCAGACAGCAAAAAGCCCGGCCGCATTGCGGCCGGGCTCTTCTGGTTTGGGATGAAAATGCTCAGTGCAGGATCTGCGACAGGAACAGCTTTGTGCGCTCGTGGCGCGGATGGTCAAAGAACTCGGCCGGCGTGTTCTGTTCGACGATCTGGCCCTGATCCATGAAGATCACCCGGTTGGCGACCTTGCGGGCAAAGCCCATTTCGTGGGTGACGCACAGCATGGTCATGCCTTCTTCGGCCAGACCCACCATCGTCTCCAGCACTTCCTTGATCATTTCAGGGTCGAGCGCCGAGGTCGGCTCGTCGAACAGCATGATGCGCGGGTTCATGCACAGCGAGCGGGCAATCGCCACGCGCTGCTGCTGACCGCCGGACAACTGGCCCGGATACTTGTTGGCCTGTTCCGGGATTTTCACGCGCTTGAGGAAGTGCATGGCGATTTCCTCGGCCTGCTTCTTCGGCGTCTTGCGCACCCAGATCGGCGCCAGCGTGCAGTTCTCCAGGATGGTCAGATGCGGGAACAGGTTGAAGTGCTGGAACACCATGCCGACCTCGCGGCGCACCTCGTCGATCTTCTTGAGATCGTTGGTCAGTTCCTTGCCGTCGACGATGATCTTGCCCTTCTGGTGTTCCTCCAGCCGGTTGATGCAGCGGATCATGGTCGACTTGCCGGAGCCCGAAGGACCGCAGATGACGATGCGCTCGCCGCGCATCACCTTCAGATTGATGTCCTTCAGCACATGGAACTCGCCATACCATTTGTGCATGCCGATGATGTCGATGGCGACATCGGTGGTCGAGATGTGCATCTTCTTGGCATCGACCTTGATCTCTTCGGCGCTGACGGCGTTTTCTATGACCATGGCAGGTTCCCCTTTTTGTTCTTAGCGTTTGTGGCCGGTGTCGAGCCGGCGTTCCGTGTACATCGAATAGCGCGACATGCCGAAGCAGAACAGCCAGAAGACGAAGGCTGCGAAGATGAGGCCAGATCTCGCGGTCTGCGGCGTCGCCCAATTGGCGTCCGCGAAGTTCTGCTTGACGACGCCAAGCAGGTCGAACATCGAGATGATGATCACCAGGCTGGTGTCCTTGAACATGCCTATGAAGGTGTTGACGATGCCGGGAATGACCAGCTTTAGCGCTTGCGGCAGTACGATCAGCGTCATCTTCTGCCAGTAGCCGAGGCCAAGTGAATCCGCGCCCTCGTACTGACCCTTGGGGATCGCCTGCAGACCACCGCGTATCACTTCGGCCATGTAGGCAGCGGCAAACAACGACACACCGATCAACGCCCTGAGGTATTTGTCGAAGGAAACGCCCGCAGGCAGGAACAGCGGCAGCATGACGCTGGCGAAGAATAGAACCGTGATCAGCGGGATGCCGCGAACGAACTCGATGAAGATCACGCACAGCGTCTTGACGATCGGCATCTTGGAGCGTCGGCCGAGCGCCAGCACGATCCCCATCGGCAGCGACACGGCAATACCGACAAAGGACAAGCTGAGCGTCACCAGCAACCCACCCCACAGCTGCGTCTCGACATGGGGCAGGCCAAACAAACCGCCAACCAGCAGCACGAAGGCGACGATCGGCAGCACCAGGAACAGAAGAATGGCGTTCAATCCCTTGCGCGGCACGCGTGGGATCAGCAGCGGCACCAGCAGCGCCACGAACAGGATGGCGACCAGGATCGGCCGCCAGCGTTCTTCGATCGGATAACGGCCAAGCATCAACTGACCGAACTTGGCGTTGACGAAGGCCCAGCAGGCGCCGGACCAGCCGTCCGGCTGGATGCCGCCTTGCGCTGCCGTGGCGCATACCGTGCGATCCGGCCCCACCCATTGGGCGTTGATGAAGGCCCAATTGATGATGGGCGGCACGATCATCACCACCAGCGCAATAGCCAGTACAGTTAGGATGACGTCGCCCACCGAACCGACCAGGTTCTTGCGAACCCAGGCCAAAGGCCCCCGCACGCCTGCCGGCGCCTGTTGCGCCAGTGCCATTTCGGTGCGTACCCAGGAGGTATCATGTTCCTGCATGGCCTTACCTCTCCACCAGCGCCATCCTGGCGTTGACCACATTCATGACTGCCGAGGTCACCAGGCTGATTATGAGGTAGACGACCATCATGATCAGCACGCCCTCGACCGCCTGGCCGGTCTGGTTCAGCACAGTGCCGGCGATTGCCGTCAGGTCCGGGTAGCCGATGGCAATGGCCAGCGACGAGTTCTTGGTCAGATTGAGATACTGACTGGTCAGCGGCGGGATGACGATGCGCATGGCCTGAGGAACGACGACAAGCCGCAGGATCGATCCCGGCCGCAGCCCAAGCGCGCCAGCCGCCTCGGTCTGGCCCTTGCTGACGCCGAGAATGCCGGCGCGCACGATCTCGGCAATGAAGGAAGCCGTGTAGAATGACAGCGCCAGATAGAGCGACAGGAACTCGGGTCCGATCTGGAAGCCGCCGGTCAGGTTGAAGGTCGATTGTTTGGGAAAATCGAAGCTCAGCGGAAAGCCGCTCAGCGCGTAGGCCAGCAATGGCAGGCCGACGATCAGCGCCAACGAAGTCCACAACACCGGAAATTGCTGGCCGGTCGCCATTTGCCGCTGGCGCGCCGTGCGGGCTACGAACCACGCCATGGCGATGCCGACAAGCAAAGCGACGAAGATCAGCCAGGACCCCTCGCCCCAGATAGCCCGTGGAAAATAGAAGCCGCGCTGGTTGAGGAAAGAGCCGAACGGCAAATTGAAACTGTCGCGAGGCGCCGGCAGCACCGCCAGCACGCCTGAATACCAGAAGAAGATCACCAGCAGCGGCGGGATATTGCGGAACACCTCAACATAAACGGTGCAGATCTTGCGAATCAGCCAGTTTCGCGACAAGCGGCCGATACCGACGACAAAGCCGATGATGGTCGCGGTGATGATGCCGGCACCGGCAACGATGAGGGTGTTGATCAGCCCGACAATAATGGCATCGCCATAGGTCGAGTCCGAAGTATAAGCGATGGGCCTGACTGGGATGTCGAACCCGGCACGGTTTTTCAGGAAGCTGAACCCGGAAGCGATATGCAGGCGCTGCAGATTCTCGATAACGTTGTGGACGATCCACCAGACGCCCGCCACCAGCAAGATGACAACCACCGCCTGGAAAAAAATCCCGCGGACTTTTGGATCGTTGATGAAGGAACCTCGGCTCGGCTCCTCGCGAAGAATTTCCTGCGACGCCATTGGACCATCCCTGGAAAGAGAAACCGGAAGGCAGACGATCTGCCTTCCGGATCACATTTCGATCAGCGGATCGGTGGCGCGTATTGCAGGCCGCCCTTGGTCCACAGCGCATTGATGCCGCGCGCGATCTTCAGCGGGCTGCCGGTGCCGACATTGCGCTCGAACATCTCGCCGTAATTGCCCACGGCCTTGACGATGTTGACGACCCAGTCATTGCTCACGCCGAGGTCGGTGCCGATCTTGGTTTCGGCCTCCTGACCGAGCACGCGCTTGATCTCCGGATTATCCGAGGTCTTCAGCTCCTCGACATTGGCCTGGGTGATGCCGAGTTCCTCGGCCTGCAACAGCGCGAAGTAGGTCCACTTGACGATGTGGTACCATTGGTCGTCACCCTGGCGCACGGCCGGACCGAGCGGCTCCTTGGAGATGATCTCGGGCAGCACGACATGATCGGCTGGCGCGCTCAGCGTCAGGCGGATGCCGTAGAGACCCGACTGGTCGGTGGTGTAGACGTCGCAGCGGCCGGCGTCATAGGCGGCATTGACCTCTTCCAGCTTTTCGAAGACGACCGGATTGTACTCCATCTTGTTCGCCTTGAAGTAGTCGGCGAGGTTGAGCTCGGTCGTGGTGCCGCTCTGCACGCAGACCGCCGCGCCCGAAAGCTGCAGCGCGGAATTGACGCCCGGCAGCTTCTTGGCGTTGATCATGAAGCCCTGGCCGTCATAGTAGGTGACGCCGATGAAGTTCAGGCCAAGCGCGGTATCGCGATTGATGGTCCAGGTGGTGTTGCGCGACAGGATATCGATCTCGCCCGACTGCAGCGCGGTGAAGCGCTCCTTGGCGCTAAGCGGGGTGAACTTGACCTTGGTGCCGTCGCCGAAGACGGCAGCCGCGACAGCGCGGCAGAAATCAGCATCGATGCCTTTCCAGTCGCCCTTGTCGTCAGGCGCCGAGAAACCGGCCAGACCAGTCGAGACACCGCACTGGATGAAGCCCTTCGCCTTGACGTCGTCGAGCGTGGTCGCCGACGCGGCCGAAGCCATCCATCCAAGCGCAGCGGCGCCGAGAATGCCAATTGCAATGTGTTTCATAACCCACAGACCCTTTTCTGTTTTTCAGGTAAACCCTGATCCTCAGGCAAATCCTGATCTTTTTCCCGCGTGAACCCGGCTCCCATCCGGCTCATTCCCGGAACCCCGCGTCGTAACCGACGCCCGGCTCCTCCCATTCACGAACTGCATCGAAGGCGATTATTCCTGTGAGGTCAAGGGAAATGACCGATTCACGACAGCTTTGAAAACCAATTGCCGCGAATGCCTGAAATGCGCACAAGAGCACCAGGAAATCGGCAACCCGTGCAAACAAATCAGTCAAAGAAGCAGCCGCACAAGTCTATAGCTCGCGACAGACTCCGCCGTCACTATAGCGATGCTTTGTTGGAGGGCGCGAACCGCGATGGATTGGCCCATGTAAACCCCACCGCTTGGCGGGTCCACGGCTGTTGCGCGGGCTTTGCCACCGCTTTATGGCTGATCTCCTTACATCCTTTGACAGGCGGCGAACCATGGCGACAGACGGCAGCGAACTGGGCATCAACACGCGGCTTGCCCATTCCGGCAACAACCCGCACGACTATTTCGGCTTCGTCAATCCGCCGGTCGTGCATGCCTCGACCGTGCTCTACCCCAATGCCGCGACGATGGCCGCGCGCAGCCAGAAATACACCTACGGCACGCGCGGTACGCCGACCACCGACGCGCTGGCGCATGCGATCGACGCTCTGGAAGGCTCGGCCGGCACGATAATCGTGCCGTCGGGCCTGGCGGCGGTGACTATTCCGCTGCTGGCTTTCCTGTCGGCGGGCGATCACGTTTTGATCGTCGATTCCGTCTATCATCCGACCCGCAATTTCGCCGACACGATGCTGAAGCGGCTGGGCGTCGAGGTCGAGTATTACGACCCGCATGCCGGGGCCGGCATCGCCAAGCTGATCAAGCCCAACACCAAGGTCGTGTTCACGGAATCGCCGGCCTCAAACACTTTCGAGGTGCAGGACGTCCCGGCCATCGTCAAGGCGGCGCATGCGGCCGGCGCCATCGTCATGATGGACAACACCTGGGCGACGCCGCTCTATTTCCGCCCGCTCGACCACGGCGTCGATATCTCGATCCATGCGGCGACGAAGTACCCGGCCGGACATTCCGACGTGCTGATAGGCACCGCGTCGGCCAATGCCGACTGCTGGAAACAGCTGTGCGAGACGTTCTACACAATGGGCTGCTGCGCCGGCCCCGACGACGTCTACCAAGTGCTGCGCGGCCTGCGCACGATGGGCGTGCGGCTGGATCACCATCAAAAGAGCGCGCTCGCCATTGCCGCCTGGCTCGAAGGGCAGCCCGGCGTGGCACGCGTGCTGCACCCGGCGCTGCCCAGCCATCCCGATCACGCGCTGTGGAAGCGCGATTTCTCCGGCTCGAGCGGCATCTTTTCCATTGTGCTCAAGGGCGGTGGCCAGAAACAGCAGCATGCCTTCCTCGATGCGCTGAGGATCTTCGGCCTCGGCTATTCCTGGGGCGGCTATGAAAGCCTTGCCGTGCCGGTCTTCCTCGGCGACCGCATCGTCGCCAAGGGTCCCTATGACGGCCCGCTCATCCGCCTGCAGATCGGGCTCGAGGATGTCGAGGACCTCAAGGCCGACATCCTGCGCGGACTGGCCGCTGCCGCGGCAGTATGAACCAACCTACCAAGCCGAATCCGCAAACCGGCACAAAGGCCTGAAAAGACTGGCTGGGAAGCATTGTGAGACGCCCGATGTCGCAAAGCCGCTCATTGCTCGGCCGTGCGCAATGTTATTTCCCCAGTATGCGGTTTTTCGGATTGGATCGACTTTCAAAGCGGGCAGTCAGCCCGCATTGCAAGGCGCTTCGAGCCGCAACTTCCAGCCAGACTGAGCTTGCCGTGGCCTTTCGTCTCTTCGTCCCCATTCTCGCCGGTGCGACGCTGCGTGAGCGCCTCATCGCCTGTATCGGCGCAATGGTCGGCATTGCGCTGACCGGGGCGATCGGCGCGCTGGTGCTCGGCAACGGCCCGCATGTGCCGCTGCTTGTGGCGCCGATGGGCGCGTCGGCGGTGCTGCTGTTTGCGGTGCCTGCGAGCCCGCTGGCGCAGCCATGGTCGATCATCGGCGGCAACACCATATCCGCGCTGATCGGCGTGATCGTTGCGCATTTCGTGCACGAGCCGGCTCTCGTCACGGGCATGGCCGTGGCGCTGGCGATCGCCGCCATGTCGTTCACGCGCTGTCTGCATCCGCCGGGCGGAGCCGCCGCGTTGACCGCTGTCCTTGGCGGACCGGCGGTGACCAGCGCCAGCTTCCTGTTTCCCTTCGTGCCGGTGGCGCTGAATTCCATCATTCTGGTCGCACTCGGCTATGCTTTCCACAGGCTGTCGCGACGCAGCTACCCGCACCGGCCCGCCTCTGCCGCCAACAGCCATGGAACGGCAGATCCGCCGGCCGTGCAGCGCGTCGGCTTCCGGCCCGAGGATATCGATGACGCGCTTTGTGCTTTGGACGAGACTTTCGATATCGATCGCAGCGATCTCGAATTGCTGCTGCGCCAGGTCGAACTGCAGGCCATGGTTCGCTCGCACCGGACGTTGCTGTGCGCCGACATTATGTCCCGCGACGTGGTGTCGGTGCCTGAGCACGCCTCGCCCGATCAGGCGCGACAGCAACTCCTCGACCACAACGTCCGCACCTTGCCGGTGGTCGACGCGGAGGCAAGGCTGGTCGGCGCCGTCGGCCTGCGCGAGCTGACACGGGCTACCGAAACAGTGAAAGGCGTGATGTCGAACGCCGGCACCGCCTCCCCCGACACACCGGCAATGAGCCTGCTTCCCGTGCTCACCGACGGGCGCAGCCATGCAGTGGTGATCATTGACAGCGAGCGCCGCATCCTCGGCCTGATCACGCAGACCGACCTCTTGGCGGCAGCCGCCCGGATACAGACGACGCCTCTGGTGACGGCCTAGCGCTGGCGAGATCGCCGAACCGGCTGCCACCGCGTCAGTCCCGTTTCGTGCCGTCGTTATCCCGACTTCGATCGCGGTATGGATGGCTGCGGATCGCCATCCTGCCCGGCGCGGTCGAGCCGTTGCGAGGCGCGCCTTGCCTCGTCCGGCCGCGTGATATGGCCCCATGAGCCATCGTAGGCGGGCCTGCGCCGTTCGATCCAGGCGTCGAGGCCTTCGCGCAGGTCGGCGGTCGGGGCCATGCGGGCGAACTGCTCGGCCTCGACCAGCAACCCCTCCGCTATGCTGTGGTTGAGGCCGCGCGCCACTGCGGTGAGGATCGCAGCAATTGCCGCCGGGGAGTGCGTGACGATGCGCCGGGCGAGATCGAGCGCGGCCGGCATCAGCTCCTCGTGCGGCACCACCTGGTTGACGAGGCCCAGCTCAAGGGCGCGCGGCGGCGGGAACCAATCGCCGGTCAACAGCAGCTCGAGCGCTCGCTTGCGCCCGACCAGTCTCGGAAGCCGCTGCGTGCCGCCGAAAGCAGGTGGCATTGCGAGGTTGATCTCAGGCTTGGCGAACAAGGCGCGGTCGCTGGCGATGGCGAGCGGCACGGCTTCGGTGATCTCGCAGCCGCCGCCGAAGGCGATGCCGTTGACGGCGGCGATGACCGGCTTGCGGAAGGCCTCCAGCCGCGCGGTCAAACGCTGGCCGCGCATGACGAAATCGCGCAGCGCGTCGTCGGCGCCGTTGGCCACGCTGCCTGAGAATTCATGGATGTCGCCGCCGGCGGAGAAGGCGCGCTCCCCTGCCCCGGTGAGTATGATGGCACGGATATCATCGTCGGTCTCGGCCGCATCGAGGACCGCAAGCAAACGATCGATCAGCGCATAATTCAAGGCGTTGAGCTTTTCGGGGCGATTGAGTGTGAGGATGGCGATCCCATTGCGGGCCTCGGCGAGCACAAGCTCGGTCATGTCTGTTCCCTTCCCGTCGTTTGTCGACCGAAGTGGATCGGGTTTTCGATTGCATGTATATTCACTAGTCGGTATACATAGCGTCATGCCTGAAGCTGAAAGTCCGACCCGCAAACGCATTGTCGATGCCGCGACGAAGCTCTTCTATGCGGAAGGGATCGGCCGCGTCAGCGTCGATGCCATCGCCGAAAAAGCGGGGCTGACCAAACGGACGCTCTACTATCATTTCAAGAGCAAGGACGATCTGATCGCCGCCTATCTCGATGGCCGCGACCAGCCCAATCTGAAGCAGATGGCCGGCTGGTTCGAGGCCGCGGAAGGCGGTGCCGACCGCAAGGTCGAAGCGATCTTCGCCAATCTGGCGCGGGTGGCACGCCATCCCAAGTGGAAAGGATGCGGATTCCTGCGCACGGCCGCGGAGCTTGCCTCGATGCCCGGACACCCAGCGGTCAAGGCGGGGTCGCGACACAAGGCAAATTTCGAAAAATGGCTGGCGGCGGAACTGTCGGCCCACAGCGTCGCAGCGCCGCATATGCTGGCGCGCGAGATCATGCTGCTGATGGACGGCGCCTTCTCCAGCATGCTGATCCACCACAACCCCGACTATATCAAGGCGGCGGGACATGCCGCTGCAACGCTGGTTCGGGCACGGTTGGTGTCAGCGACCATTTCCTAGAAACCAGCCGCCAGCCAGGCCGTGCCGGCAGCGAGGGTCAGCAGCGTCAGCGGCAGGCCGACCTTGAAGAAGGCTGAGAAGGACAGCTGTTTCCCGGCGGCCCGCGCCTGTTCGGCGACGATCAAATTGGCGACCGACCCGAGCAAGGTGAAGTTGCCGGCCAGCGTCGAGCTCATCGCAACCACCAGCCATGCACGCTCGGGGTTTTCAAGCCTGGGTATGAACGGCCTCAACGCCAGCACCGCCGGAACATTGCTCATGATGTTGGAAAGCACAGCGGTGAAGCCGGAGAGCCGCCAAACATCGTCCAGCCCCAGGCCTTTGGCCTGGGCGATGATATCCGGCGTCAGCAGTGTTTTTTCGGCGCCAGCGACGACGATGAACAGGCCGGCGAACATGAACAGCAGCGGGCCGTCGATCTCGCGATAGATGCGACCCGGCTTGATGGCGCGGGTCAGCAGCACGATGGCGCCGCCGATGAGCGCGGCCTTGGCCACCGGAACGCCGGCGAAAAAGGCGACAAGCCAGGCCAATGCAGACGACCACCGCCTTCAGCACCTGTCCGGGCAGCATGCGGCCGCGATAGACTTCCGGGCTGAGTTCGGCACTGCGCGCGAATTCGGCCCGGTAGACGATGCGCACGATGACGATGACGGCGACAAGGCCGAACAAGGCAACCGGCGCAAGCGCGGCCGAAAAGGCCGGATAGGAAATTCCCGACAGCGCGCCGATGACCATGTTCTGCGGGTTGCCGGTGATGGTGGCGACGCTGCCGCAGTTGGATGCGGTGGCGGTGGCGATCAGATAGGGGATGGGATTGCGGTTGATGACGCGGGTGACGTGGACGACGATCGGCGCCATCACCAGGCAGATCGCGTCATTGACCAGGAAGGCCGACAGCACGCCGGTCAGCAGCGTCACCATCACCAGGAGCATGAAAGGCGCGTGCGCGTGCTCGATGGCGTAGGCGCCGAGCGCCCGGAAGGCGCCCGAGACCTTCAGATGCGCCACCACGATCATCATGCCGAGCAGCAGCGTGATGGTGTCGAAATTGATGGCGCGATAGGCGTCCTCCATGCTGAGCGCGCCGATGGCGATCATCGCCGCGCCGCCAAGCAGCGCGATCCCTGCCCGGTCGAGACGGAGTCCCGGGATGCGGCCGATGGCGACGCCTGCATATGTCAGGATGAGGATCAGCAATGCCGCTGCGCCCATCAATGTCATTGGCAAATCATCCTGTTCAAATAAACCGACGCCGGAACGGATCCTTCCCGCTCACGTCCTCAGCCATGCAGCTTTTAGCGTCGCCCCTGAAAAGCGAAAGCGTCCATGGAGATCCGAGTGTGAAAATTGGCGGGCAAATCGTGGTGCGGAGAGCAAACGGAGCGAGCCATCATGTAGCGGGTCCCCGCACCTGACAGGCCATAGCGAAACTCCCCCGTCGCCTCGCTCGTGACTTATATGGTTAAATTCTAATTCAGGCTTTTCGGATATAGATGGCGTAGCCGTATTTCGGCCTGGGGGTTTCCAGATGGGCCAGAGTCTTGAGAGAGAGTGCCGCGCTTCGGAGAGGGAAAACCTGCTGACCCGCCCGATGGAATGTCCGCTCTGCCGCGGCGCCCGCAAGATCTTTGTCTGCGCAAGATGGATGAGTTCGAACGGTCATTGCTGCCCCGGGGGAACCCACCGGCTCAGCTGCCCGGGCCACAGCGTCGTATGCCGGGAGTGCGGTGACGGGGAATTTTGAGCGGAACGGTCAACCCCCAGGGACACCCAGATATTCCCGTTCAAAAGTCCCGGAAACGCAAAAAAGCCCGCCCCGGCAAAACCGGAGCGGGCTTGCAACCATGATAGCGGCAGGTTCAGATGAAGCGACTGGTTGTTAGTCGCCAGCTTGTTCGCCCGACGATCCGTCCCCATTCGCACTGCGTAGAATTCCAAAGTCCTGCGACTTCGCTCCTTGCCCGGCTGTCAGGAATCCGTCCGCGTCGAGACCGCGCCGCAGCAATTCCCGCACCGCGGCCGAACGGCTTGGCATACGCTTTTCAAAGCGCCAATTTTCCAAGGCAGACAATTCTTCAGCCGTCAGCATGATCTGCAGTCGCTCGGGTCGTTCCAACTCGGCCATACGCGCCTCCAACCGCTTGGACCAGAAATACCATGAGTTAGTATGTGTCTCATTAACAGTACAGTTAGGGGTCCCCGCATAGTGCGTCAAGAGCGACCGATAGGCAGGTCACACACAAGACGTGCTATGATAATGAGGCGTCGATTGCGCAACCAACGCTCTATACTAACTAATTGATTTGTATGGTGATTTTCAAGATTTTCCTTGTCATTTGAAAATACCAGACGCATCTTGTTTCGTGAGGGACAGCTCACTCCTGGAAAGGAGGCTTCCATGCGTTACGGATATTCGGCCCAATTAAGAGAGGACCTCAATTCACGGGTTCTTGCCGCCCTAGGCTCCCATGGAATGGTCAATATCGCCGTGGTTGCCGAAGAAGTGCGATTGCGCAATCTTGACGAGAACCTCGCTCTCGAAGACGTCGAGTTGCTTGTGATGCAGGTGGCCCAACTCTACGGCGCAGCGATGGAACTCGATGGCCTGGCCGCCGTCGAGGCGGCGCGATTTACATCGCTTCCCGACATTCGGCGCGAACTGTCTGGCATCGACAGTCTTGGATAGCCGCCGCCTGCCCTGTTACAGGGACAAGGCTTGGCCGCCGACGCGACCCACGCATCTTTGTCAATCGATTACGATATCGGCGAGAGAGGCTTGAACGGAGCGTAGCGGCGCTTCGAGCGTCCAGACAAAACCTTGTTCCCTGAACTCCATCAGTCCGGTGCCGCCGAGCGCCTGTGGTGCAACCCGCTTGAGGACGACAGATCCAAAACCGGGGTGCGTGGTCCCCCCCAGGCTCGGCCCGTCAAGCTCACGCCATATCAGGCGAAAGATATCGGTGCCGTTGGCTCCCGGTGTCGCACTCCATTCGATTTCGACACGTCCGCCGTGGCGCGACAGCGCTCCGTGCTTTGCCGAGTTGGTGGCCAGCTCATGGAAGGCGATGCCCAGATACTGGACGGCATTTGGTTGAAGTGTGATCGCCGGTCCTGCCACCGACAGACGATCGGGCTCCGCGAACGCTTTGAGCTGTGCCTGGATCAGGTCGCCGACCGTGGCGCCCCGCCATTCGGCGTCGACCAGGAGATCATGGGATTGCGAAAGCGCCGTGATGCGCTCTCGCACCTGTTCAAGGAAAGCTGCCGGCGTGCTCGCCGATTTGCTGGTTTCGCGGATCATCGAAATGATCACCGAGTATTGGTTCTTCACGCGATGGTTGACTTCGCGCATAAGCAGACGGATGCGTCCCTCGCTCTCCTTGTGGGAACTGATGTCGCGCGCGATCTTGGAAGCGCCGATGATCCGCCCGTTTCCATCGCGGATCGGCGAGATGGTCAGCGATACCGGGACGAGGCTGCCGCTCTTGCGCATGCGCATGGTTTCATATGATGGCACGCGCTCGCCGGCGCGTATGCGGGAGATGATCGAGGCCTCCTCGCCGAGGCGATCGAACGGAATGAGCATCGTTACCGGCTGGCCGATCGCCTCGGCCGGGGTATAGCCGAACAGATGTTCGGCGGCATCGTTCCAACTGGTGATGATGCCATTGATGTCCTTCGAAACGATCGCATCCATGGACGACTCGACAATTGCGGCAAGTCGCATGCGGGCCTCGTCGGCCTGCGTCTGCGTGCGCAGATCGAGCAAGGTGTTGATGGCGCCGACAATATTGCCCGATTCGTCGCGAAGCAGGCGCGGGTGGGCTCTGAACGGAATGAGTTCGCCGTCCGGTCGCTCGGCAATCGCCTGATCCCACGGGATATCGCGTCCTTCAAGCATGGAGATTGCCATTGGGCACTCGCCATGCGCCATCGGCCGGCCATCGAGATGTCGCAGCTTCCAGGAGCCGCACCAAAGGTCTCTGCCTATTACCGGACGGTGCCCCCACAAATCAGCCGCGGCCTCGTTGAAGAATGTGATACGGCCTTGTCTGTCGATCGTGTAGACGGCAACGGGCAACGCCTCCATCAAATGGGCAGAGGAGACTCCTGGAATTCCAGGCTCCAGCTGTTGGACGACATCAGCATATTCCCCTGCCACGAATTCCCCTGCACGCTCGATTTTTGCAGCTTGCTGCCACAGCTGAAATGCACGCGCGAGGTTTCGGTTCCCGTCGCACCCTTGGAGCGACCGTCGTTCTCCTGCGGAAGGGCGATTGCCTACGCGGGCGGCGTCGATTTCGGGGCTCGCGCAAAATGCCGACCACCAAGCGCAACCGAGGTCAACTTTGTCGGAACCTTCGTCAACCCGAGCGGTTCCCCCCCTAGGTCGCAATGCGACGAGTTTCGAAAAATGGAGAAACACCATGTTTATGAAAATCCTTGCAGCTTCAGCCCTTGCCGTCGGTCTGGCGACCTCGGCGATGGCGCAGAGCGCTGACGGCGGTGGCAGCGGCAAATCGGTTGTGGTCACGCCCGATCCGGCCGATCCCAACGGCGTTGATCCGAGCGCAACCTACAGCACCAACGGCATGGACGGCGCGCTAAACTCGAATGCCGATGAAAACTGTGCCGCCAGCCCGCAGGGCGCACAGCCTGACGCCAGCACCAAGTCGCCTGGAACTGTGTCGCCAACGGTGAACGACAATCATTGCGGCAAGTAAGTCGCAATCGGCATCCAGCTTCATAGGCCGCGGAACGGAATTCGCGGCCTTGCTGTTAACCGGTCAGTTCGCACCGACAGGAACCAATCAACGGCCAGAGCGTTTGCCGCTGCGTACTTTTTTCATTTTCAGACCTGGCCAAACGGAGTGAGGGACATGGCTTCATCGGTACTTATCGGCATTCTGATCACCTTTCTGGTGATCATCCTGGTGCTCTATCTCGTTCAGCGCCTGCCTCTCGACGGCCGCACGAGACAGATCGCGCAGATCGTTGTCATCATCATCGGCATCATTTCGTTGCTGAAATATCTGGCGGTATTCTAGAATAAGGACCGCTATGAGATTCCAAAGGCTCGTATGGATCGTCGGAACAGCGTTGTTTGTCGCAACAACCACGGCCTACGCTCGACCGGACACGCGAACGATGACCTGCGAGGAGACACAGCGCCTGATCCAGAGCCATCACTCGGCCGTGCTGACGACAGGCCGCAACACTTACGATCGCTACGTTCGTCAATTTGGCAACGACTGCGACTGGCCGGAGGTGCCGGTTGCCGCCTCCGTTCCAACACGTGATGGACAATGCCGCGTCTATTGGTGCCGGGAGCCGGTGTTCGACTTCCCGAACTGACGGAGCCAACTGCGCGCGCCAGCAACTGCGCGCGCCAGCAAATGCACTGCGCGAGGCAACGCGGAACCCTTGCGCTCCGCGTGAATTGATTCTGCGCATGGCGCTGCGAGGTATAGCGGTGTGATGCCCAACAAGACGGAGGAGCGGTCATGCCCAATGATACAAGGCGAAGCGGCAGCTGCCTTTGCGGCGGCATCCAGTTTTCGGTGACGGGAGATCCCTTTCGGATTGGCCTTTGCCATTGCAAGGACTGCCGCAAGGCCAGTGGGTCGACTTTTTCGGCGTTCGCGGTGTGGCCGCTCGAGGCGTTTGAAACGACGGGTATCGTCTGCAGCTATGGCGACAGAAGCTTTTGTCCAACCTGCGGCGGCCGGGTCCCGCTGGTTCGTGAGAACGAGGTGGAGGTGACAATTGGCAGCCTCGATGAGGTCCCCACCGAAGCACTGGAGCCCAGCTATGAGCTCTGGGTCAACCGCCGCGAACACTGGTTGCAACCATTGCCCGGCGCCCAGCAGTTCGAGCATGACCGGGTGGAAGACGGGTCGACAAATGATGGCCTGACAGCTGAACCGGTTGCTGAAGGCGCTGAAACGCCGTTAAGCCATTTGTCGCGACGCAAATCTGCGTAGTGTACCCACCGCAGAGCCTTAGCCAGTCGAAGCGCAAAAAAGGCCCGCCTTGGCGTCGAGCCAAAGGCGGGCGGTCGATTGTCGGGCTAGTGCTGCGGTTACCGTGAACCATTGTTGCCCATGTCTGGCTCGACGCTCGCTGTCTTTTTGTAACGGCAATCGATTTACCGGGGCAGCGGGTCAGTTGGAATTCGTCTTGCGGTTGCAGAGCGGCGCTGGTTTATTTAAAAACGAGAGCTTAAGACCACGTAATATCGTTACGCCAACTATGCTGTCCAAGTATGTTTTAGCGTGACATGAAGAAATCTTGCCAGCTCGGACAAAAGGACAACTTGTTTGTTTCCTTTTTTGTTACATAGTGTGGCGAATCTTGAAGCCGAATGAGGCGGTTTTCATGCAGTCAGCGCATGGGCAGGGTCGCAGTCCGCACGTGCAATATCCACCGATTGATGGGTTCTGGACCTGGGACATCAAGCGTGACCGCGTTTACGGCGACGCCAATCTTTCTGACTATTTCGGGCTGACGCTCGAAGAGTTCTCGCACGGCGCATCCATGGAAAGATGCATGCAGAGCATCGACGCCGAAGATCGGCTGCGGGTGCATATCGCGATCCGCAAGGCGGTGGAGCGCAGAGCGGGGTTCAGGGAGATCTATCAGGTCCACTCAGACAAGATGGGGCTTCGCCGGATACTGGCGGTTGGCCAATGCTATGTGGACGGTCAGGGAGAAGCAGCCTTGTACCCCGGCTGGTTCATCGATCTGACCCGCAATGTCGATTCGGGCGAGACAGCACTTCGCGAGATCCACCGCCATATCGAACAGGCCAAGGAGATCTCACAGTCGATGGGACAGGACCTGCTGTTCTATCTTCTCGAAAATGCCCAGGAAGAGGCGCAGCAACGCCTTGACGGCAGGGCGATAAGGCGCAAATCGGCTTGGAGCAGACCTTGTTAGCTCTTGCGGGCAATCTCACCGCGGCCGCGGAGTTCAGCCGTCACCATGCGGGCAAAATGGCTTTGAGGCGAACGGCGCTCCAGCAAGCTGGCGCGCTCAAGAGCAGCGTCGCCGTAAAACTCGACCAACACCGTCGCTGCGCTGGCGGCGTCGACCCTGAGCCGGCCAAGGTCGGCGTGTCCGTCCCGGCTGGACGACACGCTGCCGGCGATGACATCCATCATGGCCTGCAACTTGTCGGGGAAACTGCCCTCGTCTTCGTGCATCGTCGCGGTCCGATTGGCGGCGTAAAATATCGACATTTTCGCAAAAAGTGCAATAGGGTCGTTGATCAAGCGCTAATACAACCTGATACAGCTCCACCGTGAGCTTCACCGCAATCTTCATGCAAGCATAGTCAGCGCAAAGTTCATGCGCAGACATTGGGGGCACCGATGAACCAGCCGAGCAAGATGGAGAACCTGCAGTTCGCGCAAGGGATACTGCGGGAACTTCGGCAGAAAGCCGAAGCCGACGGCGAGAAGCTTCTGACCTATCTCATCGACATGGCTTACCTTGAAGCCAGTGATCGCATTCGCGCGCATTGGGTCGGCAATCACGAGCCCGAAAGCCGCAGGGCCAAGGGGTAAAGCCGAAACGGAGCGATGGTGGCGCCCTCACGGGCGTGTTTTGGATCAGGCGCCGGAGGCCATCCAGACCACCGTCAGTTGTGAATACCGGCTGAAAGGCTAGCCAGCACCTCCCTCACCCGGTTTTCGCTGATCCCGCGCGTATCCTTGACCCAGCTGGGCGTCGAGAGCGGCGGCTCGATAAAGCGAACATGGCTGTTTACCGGACCGTGCACGTAGGGGCGATTTAGCCCGTAGATGAGCGCACATGGGACGTTCAGGGCAGCGGCGGCGTGCGAAATGCCGCCGTCAACCCCCAGGAACATGGTCGACGCAGCGATCTGGCACATCGCATCAGCAATCGATGGGGTCGAGGTGAAGTCGATTGCCTCAGGGATGGCGGCGCGGATTTTTACAGCACCGGCGCGCTCGCGCGGTCCGCCGACAATCCAGATTGCCCAGCCGCGATCATGGTGGTCTCTGGCCACCGAGATGAAGCGCTCTATGGGCCACGAGCGGAAATTTTCGATGTCTGCCGTATAGAGCGCCAGCGCCGGCCGTCCGGCATCGATCTTGTGGCGTTGGCGCCATTCGCCCAGCTCGGCCGGATCGACCACAAGCCGGGGCGCCGGCCATTCTGTCCCCGCAGCCGGCTTTTCGCCAAGAGAGGCAATCGAGCAGACCTCCTCGAAGAGCCGCGTCTTGCGCGGACCGAAAGCCCATAGATGTGCCAGCCAGCCGGCGGGGAAGCGATTGAGGAGGCCGAATTGCAACTCCTGCGGATAGCCGATGCGCTCCTCAATGCCGGCCATAAACGCCATCAGCGCCGCCTTGGTGCTGCTGGTCATCAGATAGGCCGTCCCGTAGTTCTCCTTTCGCAACTCGCCGACAAGGCGGCCGCGCTCTGCAAAACCGGGCCGCTGATGACGCTTGGCGAGCGACCAGCCTTTCCGGACATGCGGCATCAGGCGCGCCAATGGTGCCGCGACCGGCGAGGTGACGACATCGATGGCGCGACCGGGAAATCGCTCGGCAATGATCTGGATGGCGGAGTGGCAACGGACGAAGTCGCCGACTGCCGGAAAGCCGACGAAGAGGATTGGATCGGTGGTCGTCAAGGAAGCGCTTCGCCGTCAAGGATGCGGGCATAGAGATCCAGATAGCTACGCGCCGCTTTCTGAATCGGAAATCGCGTCGCAGCCGATTCGCGGCATTGCTGAGGCGTAAGGTCGGCGACGGCTTCGAAAGCGGCCGCAAATTCTTCATCGCTCTCGAAGAAGCGGCCGCTGTCGGCATCGACGGTCTCGGGCAACGCGCCTCGCGGAGTCGTCAGCACCGGAGTGCCGCACAGCATGGCTTCGACCGGTGCGTTGCCGAACGGCTCCTCCCAGGCGATCGGATTGAGGAAGGCTCGCGCCTCCCCTAGAAGGCGAAGCTTGGGCTCGCCGTCAACGATGCCGTGGAAACGGTATCGGCTGCCAAGGCTCTTGAAAAACAGACCTTCGCGGCGCGTCTGACTTCGGCCCAGCAGCTTCCAACGCGAACCACCGGCGATATCGAGACCGAAATCGAACTTTTTGGCGAGATCGACGGCGCGGTTGAGGCCTTTGCTCGATCGCGCAATGCCTGCGAGAAACAGCAGGCGGTCGCCCTTTGCCGCCGACAAACGATAGTCGTCTACCGGAAAGCCATTGTAGACGAAGGTCTTGCGCCCATGCTGGCGGGCATGATTGGCGCTGATAAAGCTCCAGTTCGCAACCGGCATGGGCTGGTCCGGCATAAAGCCGCGCTGCGTATTCAGCGTTGGAAATGGCACTTCAACGGGCCAGCTGTGCGTGTGGACGATTTGCGTGTCGCGCGGAATGGCCGCCCGGCATTCGGCCTCGGTCGAAGCGTGCCGGACTTCGAAGAGCGGATGGCTGGAGCCAGGACCGGCGACCACCACGACATGGTGGCCGAGACGAACCATCTCCGTTGCCAGCCATTCAACCTGACGCTGAATCCCACCGTAACCCCGGCAGGGTATTACGCCCTTCAAAACGAGCGTCACCCGCATTGATCTTGCCTCACAGTCCTCTCAAAGCCGGTCTCAGTTGCGTCACGGGCTGGGCATTGTCAAGGTCGCGCCGGAATCGCGAAAAGCCGCGCCCATTGTCAGTGTTGCGCCTCTATCACCGGGTTACGGAATCGTTAATCAGCGCTTGCTACTATGCCCAATGACCAAGAATCTCGGCAATGCATCCAGGACCATCCCCAGGCAACAGCCGAAGAGGTCCGCTATTGATCGGCTGGCGCCTGCCCTGTTTCCGCTGGTCGTCGCCGCGCTTGGATACATGATCGGCCGGCAATTCTTCGGCTTCTAGGCCACCCTCTCCGGATACGCTCGCAGCGGAAACGCCGCGAACAAACGCAAAAAACGCCCCACCCTTTCGGGTGCGGCGCTCTGAAGCGATACCGGTATCGGCCGGTTATGGCTGTGTTACGAAACGGCCTTTTCGCGGACCGGAAGCTTCCAGCCCGGCCTGACGAAGTGGCAGGTGTAGCCGTTGGGATATTTCTCGAGATAGTCCTGATGTTCGGGCTCGGCCTCCCAGAAATCGCCCACCGGAGCAAGTTCGGTGACCACCTTGCCGGGCCACAGTCCCGAGGCATCGACATCGGCAATGGTGTCTTCGGCGACGCGCTTCTGCTCGTCACTGGTGTAGAAGATCGCCGAGCGGTAGCTCATTCCGACATCGTTGCCCTGCCGGTTCCTGGTGGTCGGATCGTGGATCTGGAAAAAGGATTCGAGCAGCGTGCGAAAGCTGATCCTGGCCGGATCGAAAATGATCTCGATGGCTTCGGCATGGGTGCCATGGTTGCGGTAGGTGGCATTGGGCACATCGCCGCCGCTGTAGCCGACGCGGGTCGAGATCACGCCCGGATAGCGCCGGATCAGATCCTGCATGCCCCAGAAACAACCGCCGGCAAGCACTGCACGTTCGGTGGACGTCGCCATATCATACCTCCTTTGGATTGCTCCTTAAGTAGGCATTGTCGCTGGCTTCTTCCAGCACCTCAAGTGCATCACTTGTCGCCAGCCGGCCTGAACCGCCGCACAATCACCTCGAAGACGATGTCGGAAATCCACATGGCCGAGACGCCGATCAGGAAGGCGGCGGCGAGCGTCGTGGTGTCGTCGGCGGGATCTGGAATAGGCATCCCCGTCGCCTTGAACCAGGCGACCGCGGGCAGCGTCAGATAGGCGGCGGCGAGTGCCCCGCAGATCGGCGAGGCGATCATCTCGCGCAGCTTGTAGCGATGGCGTGACAGCGCCCGCAGCACGCCGCCGGCCAGTCCGGCGGCGACGACGGGGCCCTTGATGCCAAGCATGTCGAAGAGGTCGTGCATCGGCTTAAAGCCTCCATCCGCAGAGCTTTTGTCCCTTGCGGTTGTGCGTCAAAAGCGCTCTCGCCTCGGCGTCCGACAGTGCATCGACGGCTTTGGCCGACAGGCGCAGCGGGCTCGAGACCGTGCAGAAGCCGCCCGAAGCCGTCGTGCAACCGGCCAGCGCCACGAGCAGCGCAAGCATCAGTCCCTTGCCCATGATTTCAGCTCCTTTCGAACAGCGTCCGCCGGCAGTGCGCCGATATCGTTCTGCACCTGGTCGGCGACCGCGCGCGCCGCGGCTTCAGCGGCCGCCTGTTTGCCGCGCTCGGCTCTGGCCCCAGCCAGGCGCTGGTGAAAGCCCCAGCAAAGGGCACCGATGACCGATGCCAGGAAGCCCAGCAGCGCCTTGTTGCTAAGCAGGACGGCAAGGAGCGCGCTCACAGCAGCCACCCGGCCACGAGCCCGGCCGCAAAGCCGATGGCGTAGGGTTTGGCGGCTTCGAGATAGGCGATGAGCAGTTGTTGCAACCCTTCCATGTCAGTGCGCCCAGGCGAATTTGCGGGAAAGCCAGTGCCAGGTCTCGGTGACCGAGGCGATGGCAACACCGGCGGCGACCTCCAGTCCCGCCTGGATGTCGGGATCGGAGGAAAACGCTGCAGCGTCGTCGGCGCCGAGCAGGCCACGTGCGACCAGAACGCCGGCGCCGTAACGCAAGCCGATGCGGATGAAGACGGCGATCATGTCGAACTCCTTGCGAAAATGGATTTCAGGATCTGAAGCAGCGCAGCCCAGAACGGCAGGCGTTCGACGAGAGGCGCAACGGGAGCCCCGGCCGGCGCAGGCGATGGCGTAAAGCCGGGTGCGGTGGATGGGCCGGGCGGATGTTGTGGGCCCCATGGATCCGGCGAAGGTGGCGGAGCGGGCTGAGGGGCAGACATCAACAGCGCCTGGGCGCGAACCGACCGGACGCGGTCGCTCCAGCCCTTGCCGAAAACCGGCCAGGCCGGCAGCCGCCGCAGGAATGCCAGCCGGGCGTCGCAGAGGTCGTCGATGACGGCGCCCGACGGCCTGGCGCCGACGGCGCTCAGCGTGGCCGGGCCGATCCTGCCATCCTGCACCGCGCCCACCGCCGCCTGCAGATATTTCGCCGCCCTGCCCGGCCCGCTGTTCACGGCGAAGTCGAACACGGCATAGTCGATGCCGCCGGGAAGCTCGGCGCCGACAACGGCGTCCCAATAGAAGCGGCGATAGACAGTCGCTACCTGATCGTTTGTGATCGCGCGCAGATCAGCTTTTGTGGCGTCCGCCTTCACATAGCGGCGGAAGTTGGCCAGCGTCACGCCCTTCATGGTGGCGCCGCCCGGATCGGCCGGATTGTCGGACCAGCCGCCTTCCGATTTGAGGACGAGCGCAAGCGCCCGCGCGAAATTGCGGTCCATGGAAGTACCTCTTTGGGTTGTGGGGAAGTTTCCAAGTAGAACGGCCAATGGCCCCTACTGACGTCTTTGTTACATCGCCTATGGCGACAGCGAGCTTTACCATCGCGGAGCGCTACTGAGCGCCCTCAAGCTTTTGCACTATTGCCCTGGTGCCAGAATTATCGTCGCGACCGATCGCTCCGAAAAGTTCGCTGGGTATTCAGTGGAGACGCTACTGCTGACGCCCGAACACAAGGAGTAATGGTCTTTCGGAGGCCTCTACCACTTTGGCATCAAGGCCGGGGCGATGCGTGAGGGGCGGGCGATCAGCCCACACAGTTGCCAATCCGGAACTACAACACGCGGGGCAAAAGGCATTCGCGAAGCCGCGCGTCCACGAATTTTTTTGACACCCATGGATCCGCCCCGGCCAGCCAGCAGATTTTGAAGGCAGCCCGATATCGCTTGTGGCGAACTCCTGTAGACATTTGCGGTCTTATGTAGCAAACGCACCAACCTCTCGCACGACCTGAAGAGTGGGTTCCCATAAAATCCGGGGATGCCGAGAGTTGCCCCTATCGTCCGCTCCACCCGATATGAACACGCCATTAACACGCTGGTTGCCAAGCGCGCGGAGATATCCGGCGCTATGCGGTTCAACGGTGCGAGCCTGGCTGACGAGCTTCAGCACATAGACGCGGTGCTGCTTATCCTAGGCTACAAGGGCGACCCGGCACAGATCACGCCATTGCGACGCCAGCCCAGCCGCTTCCGCAAGGGCGAGCTTTACCGGCTGATTCTGAAGTGCGAGGCAGAAGGCAGCAAGGCCAACAAGGAGACGGCCCAGCGCATTGTCGCAATGAAGGGCTGGGAACCGTCGCTAGTCGAGCGGGTCAGGCAGTGCATCAATACCGCGAAGGTGCGGCGCAGACGGAGGCGTGAACGGTTCCTTTAATCTCACAGCGCATTGTAAACCGTGTCAGGAGAGTGCGGGCAATTCATTGTGCGCCGCACAAAAGCCTCGTATTGTGCGTATAGCACATTAGGCATACTGTGCCGATTCGAAGCTCGGGGGAGCTTCTTCGGCTGAAGTGCCGAAGAAAGAGCGAAGATGATATGATCGAAAAAGGGCACTATGTGACCCCTACGGGGTTGGCGGCTTGGTTCATAAACCAAGCTGACAGGGCCGCAGGCGAGGTCATTACTCATCTAAAAGTTCAGAAGCTAGTCTACTACGCTGACGCGTGGTTTCTCGCTAACTACAATCGACCCTTGATAAAAGAGAACTTTGAAGCGTGGGCGCATGGGCCTGTCTGTCGCCCAGTTTTCGCGAAATATCGCGATTGTGGCTATGATCCATTGCCGCCAGAAAAGGCAAGAACGGTCCCCTCATCCATAGAGCCGTTCTTGAAGGCAGTTCACGCGGAATATGCTCAGTTCAGCGCAAAGAAGCTTGAACGCTTGACTCATGAAGAAGACCCTTGGAAGATAACTCGTGGGGATCTTGCTCCAGAGGCAAAGTGTGAAAAGCCGATAAGCAAGTTGTTGATGCGCAATTACTACGCGGCTCGTCTTGGCAAAAAAGAAGTCAAATCACTTTCGCATTGAAAGCAAGGCGGCTGGCGAACCCAAGCCAATCAATGCCGCTGTGCCGCTGGTGGATCATTCCAACCAGCGGATTGGTGTGAGCCTTAGATATTTCCAGAAACGGCATGAATGTTTCTCAGAATGGGTCAAAGGCGACCTGAAGGCTTTTTCGGGCTGGGTCGAAAAGATGGCTGGTCGCACGGAAGCCCAGATAACGGGGACCACGCTAACTTGCCATGCTCACCAAGGTAAGACCAAGCAGCTACCAGCCGAAGTCAGCCCAGACGTTAAAATGTACGGGCTAGACGTTGGTGCAAAATCCCGCGTTCACGGGTTTTTTCTGTCCGGTCATTTCTACCTCGTCTGGCTTGACCGCAATCACGCAATTCTCAAGGGCTAACACGGACTATTCGGCCCGCTGCCAATAGCCTTTCCAAACGCGCGACACCGAATGATTGAGCGCGCCACCAAGCAGGGCAAAGGCGTTGCCGCCATTTGACCGGCGACGATGATCTTCCAGCCATGCGGCATGATTGGCGTACTGGTAGAGGTAGCGGTGTGACACGTGGTGGTGCTGACCAGCAACCATGGGGCGAAGGCGGCTGAAATAGCTTTCCACCATGTTGGTATGCTTGCCGTGGCCGTCGCTGTAGCTTTCCGAGTGGTTGATGCGGTCGAAGCGAACTCGCCTTCCAACACGTCCCAGTGGCTCGCCTCATCGGCAAACAGCTTGGAACCAGCCAGCATACGAGCGCGGGCGATATCGACGCCTTCGGCTTCGCGGTTGCGGACGAACGTCAGGGTGCGGCCAGCGCTCTCGCGCAGGGCGATTACAACGCGGCGACGGTCTGACTGGTTCGCCTTCACGCGACGGTCCTTGCGGTCCTCTATGCAACTGGTCGAAAAACTGGCGGCTATTGGAGTCGAGGAAAAAGAGGTAAACATTCGCAACAAACTTGCGAGGGGCAAGTTTACAGCGGCGTTTCTCCTTCAATGTATGACAGCAATCGGCACGGCTACATTACATTTGGCTGGGTAGCGACGATCATCTTCGCGCTGCTAGCGGGCGCTGTCTATCATTCACAATATACCCGAATAGAGCAAAGTACCGAATACGCCAATAAATGCGCCAAGCAAAACCAATCCGACGCCGCGCCGTCCGCCAACGTCGCATCCCCGGCCGGCGATCAAGAAACTAGCGATGGCGACGACTCCAATAAACGGCAGCCTGATTGGTGTGATCTTGCAGCCCAGCAAAGCATGGCTGAGTCGACCCGTGGGATGCATTGGGCCGCATGGGCTACCGTAGCCTTCACCGGCTTTGGCGCCTTCCTCATTTGGCGCACCCTTCTTGCTACTCAGGATACCGTCATCGAAACTCGCCGAATCGGTGAGCGGCAAGTGCGAGCCTACGTGCATCTCGTCCGTGTCGAGCTTGAACATGCCGATGACGAATACGCCCCAGCAGTGAATGTGATTTACAAGAATTTTGGGCAAAGTCCGGCTCGGCATGTGATCAACAATTTGAACTTGAGCTTTAATTTGCTCGGCCCGCCGTCCTTCAAGGAGAAGGTTCCAAAAGAGATTGAACGGGGTACCGATCTCGGGCCAGGTCAGGAGACGACTACAACCACCCATATCTCCTTCAACTCTATTACTGGACTTCGCGAAGGTCTCGCCAAGCGAGCGGTGACACTCTTCGTTTTTGGCCGGATTACGTATCTGGACGCATTCGGCGAGCATCGTGAAACCCGGTATCGACTTCAACTCCACGTCAACCCTGAAGGGGTGAAGGACACGGACTCCTTTCTCCTCTGCAAGGAAGGGAACGAGTCCACCTAGCAAGACTGTCACTGCCAACGCGGCCAGTGCCGCCCGCGCGATCACCGCGCCGCCCCTTGGTTTCCGGGGTTTGGTGCGTTTGCTTGACCGGACATTTGGCGCCACAAGCGCTCGCGGTCTACCTAGGCGCGCAGCGTCAAGGCGTTTACCTTACGGCAGCAGTAGAACGTCGCGCTGCTCAGTTACGCCGCGAATATCCATTTCACTTTCGGATCTGCCGAAGACGATGCACCGCCGGTACGCGCTGGCCAGCTCGATTATTTTCTGGGTCTTTGCCGGGTCATATCGTTGCGGGCTGTATTCCATTAGGATGGGAACCTGACGCTGCACCAAATCGGCCATCGAACTCAAGGCTTCCGGCTCCGCGCCTTCGATGTCCATCCACACCAGGCCGATGTCATCCGGGCTGGTGCCGGCTTCCGAAAGGATGCCATCGACGCGGCGAAGCGGTACCTGGACCGAGCGCTGCTTTCCCTCCGGCTTGATGACGGTACTCGCGCCGAAATTGGCATCCTCGAAGTAGAGATCGATCGACCCCTCCCTGTCACCGGCGGCATACTGCAAGGCCGTCACCGCGCCGGAGAGGTCGTTCATCTCCAGATTTTGCTGCAGAAGCTTGAAATTGCGCGGGTCTGGCTCAATGCAAATTGCGCGCTCGAACTTGCCACTGAGCATCAGATAAACGCTGTGCGTTCCGATGTTGGCGCCGATTTCCAGCAGGGTGCTTCCGGGTGGCGTCCCGATCAATTCCAAAACCCTGGTCGCTAGGTCACGCTGGTAGTGACCCTTTCGGAACAAATCCCGGCCAATGGTCTCGTGTGGCGAAAAAATTAGCTTGTGGTCCCCGAACTGCCTGGTGAGCAGCAGGATGTCCTCTTTCATCGTCAGAAGGCTGAGGGAGCGGAACCAACCAAATGACATCAGCCTTGCGAATATTTTAGCTCGGACGCGGTGCGCCGCTGTTTCGATTGGCAGGAGAAATTTCATACGCCGCTTATTGGCTGCAACATTTGGTTTTGCAAGTCTCCCCGCTGCTCGGTTCTGCGTGTCGCCTCTTTGAGGTTTAGGCCCAGGCCCTCACAACAAGCCTCCAACTGGTATTTGTAATGTTAGCGTAAGCGCCGGTATCCTTACGGAAGATTTGGAATGCGCTGCCCGCTTGAGAGCCCACACGGACAACAAGATTGGTGGTGTCTGGCACGACACTAAGGCCTCGCTGTGTGCTGGTTTCCTGGGGTCCAATGACTAGGGGGACTTCATCGTTAATCGAATATCCACCCTCAGCCGTTGTGCACACAAGAAAGCATAGATAAAGTTTTGGCTGAGCCCCCAGGTTGTGAGCCAATGTGATCGAGCCCCCCGATGCAATAGTTTGCGGAGTGCTCTCAAACGACTTCGTGAACGGCATCGTTGTCCACGCCGGCAGACCGCTTGCTAGCTGAAGGATCTGCCCATCCGACCCCTTGGCCTTGCGCGCCCATGTTCCCGCACCGCTTGCATAGATGATGTCGCCGGCAACTGCCGTGCCGATGCCGGCCAGAGCCGTGAGCACGGCCGAAGCCGACTGATACACTGTTGACAGAGCGGCAACGGCCGCAGCGACAAACCCCGTCGTCGCAAGCTGCGTCGTGTTGGTGCCAGGCGCCGCCGTAGGCGCGGCCGGTGTCCCGGTAAATGTCGGGCTGGCCTTTGGCGCCAGGCTCGACACTGCAACACCGCTGTCCTTGGCCAGCTTACCCGTCGTACCGTTGAAGGTGGCGATGTTGTCGGCGATCGCCGAGGCCGGACCGGCGATCAGGTCGGATGCCTTGATGCCGCTATCCTTCCCCACCTTGCCCGTCGTGCCGGCGAAGGTGACGATGTTGTCGGTCACCGAAGACGCAGGCCCCGAAAAATCCCCCGTCCCTGTCCCGTCGGCGCCCCTGTCGCCGGCGCGGTCGAACATCAGCCAGATGCCATTGGCTGTCGTCGGTAAGGTGCCTGCGCCGCTGACATAGGCGAGCGTCAGCTTGCGATAACGCGTCGCCGCCATCAGATCGTCGCGCAGTTTGACCACCTGGCCGTCCTTGCGGTGGTAGAGGCGGAATTCGTCAAACCAGGACAGCAGCGTCGAAAACACCTTGAAGCGGCCGGACTGCATGCGGTCGAGCATCTCCATCAGCCCGGCCTCGACCGAGACCGAGCCGTCGGCCAAGCGGGCGTGACCGGTGAGCATATTCAGCCCATGTGCCTCGTATTGCCTGGCGAGCGCGGTGCCCGCCCCTTCCAGCGTCTCGCGGCGGCCGTCGCGCGGCCAGGCCCACGGCAGCCACTCGCCCCACGGCTTCAGCGCCAGCACCTGCATCGCCGGCGTCTGCTGCGAGGCCCGCGCCGCCTTCGTGACATACACGACATCGGCCTCCGTATCCCAGGCGAGCTCGACGGCGGCCGACGGATGGTCCCAGCCGAAATCGAGCGCGCCGATCCGCGGCCAGTAGCGCGGCAGCCGGAACGGCTCGCAGGCGATCAGCTCTTCGGCAAGCGGAAAGATGCGGCCGGAGCCCAGCACCGGAATGCCGCGCGCGCGGGCTTCGCGCTCGTGCTCGGGATAGGCGGCAATGATCGCGGCGCGCTCGTCCGGCGAATAGTGTTCGGCATCGTCGATGGTCATGAAGGTGACGTGACGTGACATGCCTCACCTCGGTCATTGATGGCCAGGAAGGGTCAAACCAATCTTGCCGGATCTGCGTCTGTCAGCCGGCGGCCAATGGTATTCTCAACGGGACGCTAATATACATACGCGCTCCAGCAAGCAGCGCCTGCCGGATGCTTGAGGAATGCCATGAGAAGATTCATCTTCACGGCGATGTGTATCGCCACCGCGACAGCCGCCAGTGCCCACGACTGGTACGAAGACAGGGTTGACCCACAGACGAAATTCAAGTGTTGCGGTGGTTCTGATTGTCGCGCCATACCTCAGTCTTCGGTGCGGTCCAGGATCGACGGTGGTTACATCTATTTGCCGGATAATTTCATCATCCCACCGGGCCGCGTGCAGGAATCCCCAGACGGCCAATACCATATCTGCGAAGGTACCTACGTCATAACCAATCAGCTGTATTTGCGTTGCTTCTTTGCACCTCGTGTAAAGATCTCTCTACTTCTTCCGCGTTGAGGCAGATACCGGGCGTGGCTGCGGCAGCACCGGCGCCCGGGAAAGCTTGCCAGCCCGCGATCAGACAGCCTGGCGTTTGATACGGATCACCTTTGGCCTGCGCGTCCATGAACATGTAGCACCTGCCAAGCAGCGCTTTTTTGCCCAGCTCGTCGAACACTTTCTGCCCCAGCGGCGTGATCAGCACCTCGCCCGTCGCCAGCCATCCTGGTGGCGGGCCTCGATCTCTTGCCAATGCGCTTTCGCAACATCGGAAAGCACGACATTGAAGGCCGGATGATTGTAGCTCACCAGCACGTTGCCATCGTCCATGTCGGACGGCTTCATGTCTTCCCCGAACTGGGTTCCTCGCCCCCACGAATGTGGGGGAGAGGTGGCTCGGCGAAGCCGAGACGGAGAGGGGGATGGCGCAGACGTAGCAAGGTAAAGCGTAGTTGAACCCACCTCCAGGCCAAAGCTCTACGAAGCCCCCTCTCCGTCCGCTTCGCGGCCACCTCTCCCCCGCCAGGGCGGGGGCGAGGAACCCAAGTCCCGAGAGGCCACCGCCTGCGCGTCCAAGAACCGCAGCACCACGTCACTCATCCCAAGCAGCGGCGTAAAGGTGACGATCGTTATCCCGCCCGTCGCATTGGTTCGCGTCAATCCTTCGGAGTAGATATCCAGCGGCGGCTCCTCGTCGAACCAGACGCCGTGCAGCGTTTCGCCCTGCCACTTTTCACGGCCTTTCTCATAGCTCTTGAAAGACAGCACGGACTCATCGGCTTGCACGTCGCCGCCACCGCCCCAGCGCACCACGATGCTGTCGAGCGCGCCCGGCGCGCCGCGGCCCATGGTGGTGTGCACAATGGCGTCGGCGGGGATCATGCCGGTGCCCCAGGCGGCCTGCTGCTGCGGCGGGCCGACCAGCACGCGCTGCGGGTTGTCGCGCGTGCCCTCGCCGGTCACGCCGGCCGCCCATAGCCGCACGGCGGTGTCGAAGGTCTTGCCTTGCCACCACGAGGGATAGCGGCCGGTGAGATGCATGGCCCATTCGGCGCCGCCGGCCCTGGTCTTGCCGAGCTGGTTGCCGGCCATGAACAGCCGCTCG
This sequence comes from Mesorhizobium sp. P2_B5, assembly GCF_056404775.1. Lineage (NCBI taxonomy): Bacteria > Pseudomonadati > Pseudomonadota > Alphaproteobacteria > Hyphomicrobiales > Phyllobacteriaceae > Mesorhizobium > Mesorhizobium sp. P2_B5. The sequence goes on from NZ_JBFUDJ010000011.1 coordinate 158,695, forward strand.
CGGTTTTTGGCACCGGCGGCGTGAAACTCCGCCTGGCGTTCATACGGCGTGTAAGATGCAAGCAGGTTAGTCCTGCGTCTTCGGTCCAGTTCCTGCAGCAGCGCCAGATAGTGGCGGCGCGCCGCCCGGCTGGTCGCCAAACGGACCGAGGACGGCTTCGAGGCCGCGGATACGGCGGCGGATCTCGTCATCGCTCAGGGTTTCCAGATGGTCGAGGGAGACATGTAAATCCTTGGGCAGAACCGATTGCACGATCTTCAGATACTGGTCGGGCTTGTCGGCCCTGACCGCGGCAATCACACCGGCGCCGTGGGCACGAAAATCGGCGCGCACGGCGTTGAGGAAATCGTCGCCAAGCGTCTTCTTCGTCCGCTTCGTTGTGGCAGCGGCGGCTGGCGCCTTGCGGCCAGGGCGCGCACGCGGCGCCGTCCGGTCAGCCATGATCCGGGATCCCGGCGGGCTCAGCCTTGCTGGCGGCAACCTGCTTTGCCGGTCTCGCCCGCTTGATTTTGCCGGCCTTGCGCCGTTTTGCCTTCGCCGGTTTCCGGGTGGTCTTGCGGTTGGCCGCATCAGCAGCATCGGCCGGCGCTTCGCCCCTTTCGGCAGGCGCACCTTTCAAGCTTGCCCTGACAAGGCCGATCGCGCTTCCGTCGTGCGTGCCGCGCGGAAAGCCGAAGCCGCCGATCGCGTCGACGGGACCGCCGCGGATCATGCCGATCAGCACGCCCGGCACGACCGGCTCGACGCGGCCGATACGCGCCTGCGGGGCAGTGCCTTCGAACAGGCCGATGGCGCTGACGAGCTCGCGGCCGTCATCGTCGATGATGATGGTGGCATAGCGGTTGGACATGGGCCCTCGCGAAATTGCAGAATGAACCGAGGATAGCGTTCCTTCGCGCCCCCCTCTGTCCCGCCGGACATCTCCCCCACGAGGGGGGAGATCAGCAGTTCGTCCGCCCTGCCTCGATCTCCAGCAACTGAGATTGGGCCCGACGGTCGAGATTGGCGCTACCATGGGTGACGGCCGATCTCCCCACTTGTGGGGGAGATGTCCGGCAGGACAGAGGGGGGCGCTGTCCCGCCGGCATTCGGTTCTGGCAACAGATTGCCTGAAAAACAAAACCCGCCTCGGCGGCGGGTTGCTGGCGCAAATCAGCACCATGGAGAAATGATACGATAGCTGCCCTCATCCGTCAATAGGAAATAAGAAACAATTCCTATACCGGTCAAGGACCCAGCGGTGTTAGCGCTACCATATTTATCGTCAATTCATATGCATATGTGCTAAAGTGCCATGCCGTAGGGGAAGTTTGTCTGATAATTTGTACTTTGGCATCAAGGGGGCGCGAGAAGCCATGTCTGACGACAAAATCCGAAATATAAATTTGACCGCCGACATCGTCGCGGCCTTCGTGAGCAACAATTCAGTGCCTCCGGAAGGCTTGCCGGCGTTGATCGAGAGCGTCAACTCGGCGCTCGCGGCCGTGGACAATCCCGTTGCTCCGCCGCAACCGGCACCGGAGCCTGCCGTCAATCGCAAGCGCTCGGTGACGCCGAATTTCATTTACTGCCTCGAGGACGGCAAAAAATTCAGGTCGCTGCGGCGCCACCTTGGCTCCGCCCATGGCATGACGCCGGAGGCCTATCGCACCAAATGGGACCTGCCCGGCGACTATCCGATGACGGCGCCCAGCTACGCCGCCAAGCGATCTGAGCTGGCAAAGGAATTCGGGCTCGGCATCAGGACAGAGGCACCCGCCGCCAAGGCGCCGGCCAAGCGCAAGACCAAGGCGTAGCGCGACGCCCTCTGCGCCGTCCGGGAGGTCGATCATGGTGGCCGACGAGCCCAATGACGTTCGTGTCGAAAGCGTCCATCGCCGCCAATGGGCGGTGCTGGTTGCCGAGAACGGCACGGTGACCCAGCGCCTGTTCGAAGCCCAGGAAGCGGCCGAGGATTTTGCCGATAGCGAGCGGACAAGGCTCGGCCTGCCCGCAAGGCCGCCGGCGGAGGATCCGCTGGCCTGAGCGTGATGACTGTCAGCCGGCTGCGGGATATCGCCCGAAACGAAAAACCCGCCTCGGCGGCGGGTCGCTGGCGCAAATCAGCACCATAGGCAAATCATAGCATAACTGCCCTCACCCGGCAATCGCGGCGGATCGCAGGGCGCAGCCTTCGACAGGCATCGACCGGCTGGTCATTAGCTGGCGCTTATGGAATCATCCCGCTCCGACTCGGGGAGAATGCAGCATGGACAAACCAGCCATGGCATCCGTGTTCAGGATGCGGCATGCGCCAGCCACTGTTTCGGGCGTCCGCAGCGTCGGCCGGGGCCAGGCCGATCCGGTCATCGGCAGGAGGCCGCTTGGCGAGGCGATCCGCTTCGTCATCGACGCCCACCCCCATTACGACATCAGCGCCGTCTCGATCGCCTTTGGCGACGGCTCGGCCCCGCGCCTCGGCAGCAGGGAGGTCAAGGCGCTGTGGGCCGAATACGGCCGTCGGTGGATGGAAGAGTAGGACCAGGACTACGCCTCCCTCTGGATCGGAACAGGCGCTCATGCGTTGACGCTGGAGTTTTGTTGACGCAATTCCGGACGGAAAACCGCTTCACACTTTTCCTGGAATTGCTTTAGCCAATGGGAGCAAACGCCATGAATGTCGCCAACCTGCAACTCGAAGGCCTGCTGATGGCCGTCGCCTCGATCAACCAGGTTCTGGTCCGCAAGGGCGTGCTGTCGGTCGAGGACATCGACATCGCCTTGCGCAAGGCCGAGGCCATCGAAACCGGCGAGGAACGGTCCGGCGGCATGTCGGAGTCCAGCCGCGACGCGGTCAACTTCCCGATCCGGTTGCTGCAACTGGCCAATCAGTGCCAGCCGGAGACGGACATGCCTTCCTTCTCGAAACTGGCCCGCATGGTCGGCCAGATGAAGGAGCCCTACAACGACCAGATGTGAGACTTGCCGGCCTCACCCTCGGCCGAGCTTGGAGGCGAGCACGGTGCCCGGTCCGTGTACGGCGGCGAACAGCAGGCCGGCGGCGAACGGGAAATGCGACATGAAGGCGCCGAACTCGGCCTGGTTGCCGGCCCAGTGCGACGGACCGTGGAAGGCAAAGCCGAGGAAGACCACGTAGACGGCGGCGACCAGGGCCGCCGGCGTGAAGAACGCGCCGGTCAGGAGGGCAATCACCAGCAGCGTTTCGAGGATCGCGGCGCACCAGGCCAGAAACAGCGGGAACGGAAAGCCGGCGGCGGCGATGTAGCCGGCGGTCATGCCCATGTCCATGAACTTGAAGGCCGCCCCCATTGCGAACATGGCGGCCAGGATGAGGCGAGCGATGAGAATGGCCGCAGTCTGCCACGGCGATTGAACGGTTTCCATAATGTCCTCCTGAGGGGTTTCGCTCCAAGGACGGGCGGCACGCCGCCGATCCGACATCATCCCGCAAAAATTCTTGGCTGGTAAAACGAGACCTCTTGGCGGCGCCTGGGAATCCCGCTCAGAGCTTCGCCATCAGCTCCCGTCCCAACCGCTTCGGCGGCTCTGCCCGCAGCACCACATTGGTCGTCACCGCGCCGTAGCGGCCGATGGCGTCGACGATGCTTTCGAGGTCGGGCGGCGACGGGACGACGACCTTGACCAGAAAGCAGTCCTCGCCGGTCACCCGCAGCACCTCGACCACCTCCGGCATGGCAGCGAATTTCTTCAGGCAGGTCTGGATGTGCTCGTGCGTGGTGCGCAGGCGGATCATGGCCATGGTGCCGAGACCAAGGGCGGCGGGATCGATCGCCGCCCGGTAGCCGGCGATGATGCCCCGCTCCTCCAGCCGCTTGACCCGTTCCGACGTCGCGGGCTGGGACAGGCCGACGCGGCGGCCGAGTTCGGAAATGCCGATGCGGCCATCCTCCTGCATGATCTCGATGATCGCCATGTCGGTGGGGTCGAGCCGTGGCCGGTAATCGCCGTTTGCCATGAGCACCTTCAATCCATCGGAATTCTTCGCCGCTTTCCGATGATCTCTCATTCCGCGGACGAGGAGAAGACCTAGAATTGACGCCATCGTTCACCAGGAGACAGGACATTCCATGACCGACTTCATCATCTTGCCGGGCAGCGGCGGATCGGGCGAGGCCCATTGGCAGACACGCTGGCAGCAGGCCAACCCGGCGATGCGCCGCTTCAGCCCGGCGAGCTGGGACCTGCCGGATTTCGACGACTGGGTGGCAGCGCTGGAAACCGCGGTGTCACAGGCAACAACGCCGCCGATGCTCATCGCCCACAGCCTCAGCTGCCTGCTGGTGGCGCATTGGCAGGCAGCGTCGAGCCGCCAGGTCGGCGGTGCGTTCCTGGTTGCGGTTCCCGATCCGGCATCGCCCGCCTATCCCGCTTACGCAGTTCCCTTCGCCGACACGCCGCGCGGGCCGCTCCGCTTTCCCTCGCTGGTCGTTGCCAGTACTGACGACCCTTACGACCCGCATGGCTATGCCGTCGCGAAGGCCGGGCAATGGGGCAGCGCGCTGCACATCGCCGGGCCGCTCGGCCACATCAACAGCGACAGCGGTCTTGGCGACTGGCCTGCGGGAATGGCACTGCTGATGGCTTTCGTCGGAAGCATCGACTTGAAGGGCGATGGTCGAGCATCGGCTGACGCCGGCGGCCGCTCGTCTGCGCACAATGTCCTGAGTTCAGCTGGCTAGAAATCTCTCACGCGAAGAGCCCTGCCCCTGCTGCTTCTCCCGCTCCTGCTGCTCGTGCTGCTCCTGCTGCTCTTCCCGCTGCCGCTCGGCGTCGGCCTTGCGCTTCGGGCAATCCTCGTAGTCGTGGTCGCGCGAACCGCAATAGGAGCAGCATTTTGCCGGGGTGTCGGAGCGAAGCGTCGTGGCCATGCACAAGAATGCACGAAAACTCATCCGGTTGCAGCAGCGTCTGCGACGGCGCTGCTCGGACGCGTATCTTGCGCTCCGAAAGAGCCGGGCCAGCCCTGCCCTTCAATAGCCGCCTACGATCGGCAGGATTTCGCCGGTGATGTAGCTTGAGCATTGCGGCGAGGCCAGGAACACATAGGCCGGTGCGATCTCTTCGGGCTGGGCCGGGCGCTTCATCGGCGTCTTGGCGCCGAACTGCGAAACATCGGCCGCCTGTTTGTCGGACGGGTTGAGCGGCGTCCACACCGGCCCCGGCGCCACCGCGTTGACGCGGATGCCCTTGCCGATCAGATTGCCAGACAGCGCGCGGGTGAAGGCGTGGATGCCGCCCTTGGTCATCGAATAGTCGACCAGTTCCTTCGAGCCGTCTATGCCGGTGACCGAGCCGGTGTTGACGATGGCCGAGCCCGGCTTCATATGCGCCACCGCCTCCTGAGCCATGTGGAAATAGCCGTAGAGGTTGGTCTTCAGCGTGGTGTCGAAATGCTCCTCGGTGAGGTCGGCGAAATCGGCCGCGTGGACCTGGAAGGCGGCGTTGTTGACCAGCACGTCCAGCTTGCCGAGTTGCTTGACCGTGCGCTCCACCGCGCGGCGGCAGAAGGCGCGGCTGGCGACATCGCCGCGCAGCGCCAGGCAGCGCCGGCCCTCGGCCTCGACCGCCTGCCTGGTCACTTCGGCATCCCTGTCTTCGCTGAGATAGACGATGGCGACGTCGGCGCCTTCGCGCGCAAACAAGACTGCCACGGCGCGGCCGATGCCGGAATCGCCGCCGGTGATCAGCGCCACCTTGCCGTCGAGCTTCCTCGAGCCCTGCCAGAACGGCGCATCATAAAGCGGCGCCGGCTTGATCTCGCCTTCCTCGCCGGGCTTGGGATGGTGCTGCTTCGGAAAAGGCGGCTCGGGATAGAGCCGGGCGCCGGCCTGCATGGCGGCGTCAGGTTTGGCTTTCGCCTTGTTGCGGTCGTCGGCGTCGACCTTGCGTTGCACGCTGCGCTGCTTGCGCACCGCCTTCGAGGTTTTGGTCAGCATGGGATTCTCCTTCCGTGTCGGAGGACAACGCGCTCCGAGCAAAAAGGTTGGCCGGGCAAAAAGGTTGACGGCAGGCATTGCGCACAAGCGGTCGCATTCGTCCGGACTACATCAAAGTTAAATGCGAGGCACAGGCGTCAGGTGCTAGGTGAGTGCGAAAGGGGGACTCTAAAACTCTAGGGAGGAGTCCATGGAGGTTCGAAATCTGGTTGCCAAACTGTCGGCCGCACTGCTGCGCCGGCGCGCCGCATCGCCGCCAATACTGTTCAGACCAATCCGCAACTCGCTCGCCGACATCCCCTTGAAGTCGCAGTCGCGACCGCCCTACCGGCCACGCCAACCGATCCGGCCGGCCAGCAACATGTAGCCTTCGCAAGCTGCAACCACTTCGCGATTTCCTCGTTTATGGCGATCCCGATTCACGGAGGCTATCCATGAAATCGATACCAACAAACAACCCCGTCCTGGTTCTGGGCGCCGCTGCCTTCCTGGTCGCGCCTTTCGCCGGGCTTTTGTGGCGGACGCGGGAATGGTTCGGATGGTGAATTTCTCATGAGCCGATTTCTTCCCCTGACGATCAAATTCGTGGACGGCAGTACGATGACGGTGTCGTCGATTGCCGACGCCAACAGGGCGCTGCACGGAAAGTGGAAGAACAAGGACGCTCAGGCCTACAAGGCGGCCGTCAGGCTGGTGGATGATGCGCTGAACGGAATTTGCCGCCCGGCCGTCGCCTTTGCCGCTTTCAAGAATGCCGCCGCTCAACAGGGCTTGCTGAAGCCGGCGAAGCCAAGTGCCGCCCTTGCCATGCTCGACGAATTGGCGTCGCTGGGCGGGCATCACTAAAAGGCCGTCGTCCCTTCGCCGATGACCTATCTCGGCTCGCGGTTCATGCTGAGATAGGTCGGGTCGAACTCGGCGATCTCGACAAGCCGCTGCCAGTCCAGGATCGTCACCATGTGGTTTGCCCAACCGATTACGCCGAGCCTGCGCAGCGCGCCGATGACCCGGTTCATGTGAACGATCGACAGCCCCAGCACGTCAGCCAGTTCGGCCTGCGACAAAGGCAGACGGAAACTCATGCCATTGGTCTGCTTGACCACTTGAAGCCGGACGAACAGCTCGCACACCAGATGCGCCAGATGCGAGGTCTTGGATCGCCTGCCCATGGCCACGATCCATTCACGGTGGATGGCGCCGTCGACGAGTGTGTCCAGCCACAGCAACCGGGTGAGATGAGGCGCCTGTTCGGTGATGGCGCGCAGCCGGCTGTGGTCGGCGGCGATGACCCGGCATGGCGAGAGCGCGATGATGCCATGGTCCATGGTCTTGAGCAGAAAGGCGTGCAGGTCGACAAAATCGCCAGGCACCTGCAACGAGGTGAATTGCCGGCCGCCATCCTCCAGCACCTTGTAGCGCGCCGCCAGACCTTCGATGATGAGCGTGCTGTAGCCGGGTCTCGATCCCTCCGAGACGATGTCCTGGCCCGTCGCAAAATCCAGCTCGACGGTCATGGCGCCGGCGAGCAGCCCCTTCTCCTCTTCCGAGAGGGCGTCGTGCTGGCCAAGGTTCAGATAAAGCGATTCCAGCATTGAGGGGGTTCTTCCATCCGGGTTCGGTTGCTGTGGCTCAACGCCGGAGATCGGGTGCGGTTGCACCCAGCCGGGCACGGCGGCATCCCGCCCCAAGCAGCAATGGCAAGAATCTGTTTGGGAATCAGCCGGATGGAACCATGGCTGCGGACAGGGGTTTAGCGTCTCATGCAGGATGCTTGCGCCATGGAACGGTTCTACTTCGACCTCTACAACACCGAAAACCAGATCGATGAAGAGGGGCAGCTCTTCCCAAGTCGCGAGCGTGCGGGGGCCGAGGCGCTGCGGATATTGCACGATGTCGCGCGCGACGAGATGCCGGAGGGCGAGCACCGGCGGATCACCGTCAAGATGCTGAACCAGAACAGGGAGCAGATCTTCGAAGCGTCACTGACCATGGCGTCGCTGTGGAGTTGAGCGTCGGGCCCTGTCGACCACGGCATGGAACCTCTTGCCCTCCCCTCTGTTTCCTAAAGGGAGGCCCAGCGGCAGGAGCTGCTGGCCCAGCTGATTGATTGGAGGCACGACCAATGTCCTTGCAAAAGCTTCATCCCGAGCAGGTCGACGCGACACGCGACCATGCCTATTCGACCTTTGCCCCGGTGCTCATCGGTTCGCTGACCAAGCGACTGGCGCGCTGCCAGGGAGCCAAGGAACTCGGCGATCTGGAGAAGTCACTGATCCGCCTGATCGAAAACGCCGACGTCAATGAGCCGCAAGCCGAGGCGATGAAAGAGTTTGCCATCGAGTTGGTGGTGTCGACGATATCGGAGGCCCGCGCCCACCCCGACAGCAAGAGTGACGTCGAGGCCGTCGGCGAGCGCCGCGCGGAGGGCCGCTCGGAGAATCCCGACACGCTTGAAGAACAGCTCCAATCCGGGCTCGAGGATAGCTTTCCGGCAAGTGATCCGCCGGCCGTTGTCTCAACCTCGATCTCCGGCGGGTCGAAGGATCTTGTCGGCACCGACGAGGTGTTGCGCCGCAAGAAGGAGGCCGCGCAGCGCAAGCAGGAAAAGGCCGACGCCGGTTGAGCTGACCGCACCTCCCGGCGCGGTTAGGCCGTTTCAGCCGAACCGCTTGCGCGGCGCCTCGGCGCTCGCCCTTGCCACGATCGCCTCCAGCGGCTCCGGCCGGTGCAGCAGAAAACCCTGGCCGTAGGCGACGCCCATGTCGCGTAAGATGTCGAGCGCGGCCTGCTCTTCGATCTTTTCGGCCACCACCGCGCAGCCGAGACTTTTGGCGATGCCCGTAATGGCTGAAACGATCTCTCGGTCGAACCGGCTTTGCGCGATGTTTTCGATGAACGAGCCGTCGATCTTGATCTGATCGACAGGAAAGCGCCTGAGATATTCGAACGAACTCATGCCGGCGCCGAAATCGTCGAGACTGACGCGGCATTGCCGCTCGCGCGCCTTGCGCACGAACTGTTCTGCGGCGTCGAAATTGGTGACGGCGGCGGTCTCGGTGATCTCGAAGCCGATGCCGGAATGCGGCGCGCCGGTCTCGGCGATGACGGCGTCGACGAAATCCCACAACAGCGGGTCGCTCAGTGTCTGCGCCGACAGGTTGAAGCCGAGCGTGATGGCGCCCGATTTCATGGCCGGACCATGCTGCGACAGTGCAGTCCTGATGATCCAGCGGTCGAGCCGCGAGGCAATGCCGAAGCGCTCGGCGACCGGAATGAACTCGCCCGGCGGGATAAGCTTGCCATTGCGCCCGGCAAGCCGCGCCAGCACTTCGACATGACGGCTCTCCCGCCAAGGTTTCCCGAGCAGATGAATCTCCTGGCCGAACAGTTTCAACCGACCGTCGTCCATGGCATCGACGGTGTCGGCGGCGACACGCGCCGCGTTGAGGCCGCCGGAGCCCGAGGCCGAGTCAGCCGAAAACACAGCAAAGCGGTTGCGCCCCGCAGCCTTGGCCGCATAGCAGGCGTCGTCGGCGCAGGCCAGCGCATCGGCCACCGTCGTGGTGGTGTCGTCGACAAAGGCGATGCCGATGCTGGCCGCAAGCTTGCGCGACGTGGCCGGCAGGCCGAGGTCGGCGTCGCGCACCGCCGCAAGGATTGCGCCGGCCAGCGTCTCGGCCGCGGCCGGCTGGCAATTGGGAACCAGCAGCGCGAACTCGTCGCCGCCCAGGCGCGCGGCGCGCGCCGATGACGGCAGGCAGCCCAATATGCCGCCAGCGACACCCTTCAGCGCCAGGTCGCCGGCGGCGTGGCCGGCAAAGTCGTTGAGCGCCTTGAAGTAGTCGAGATCGACATAAAACACCGCCAGCGGCAGAAGCCGCGCGGTGGCGATGTGGACGGCCAGCAGCCGGTCGAAGGCGGCGCGGTTAAACAGGCCGGTCAGCGCATCGTGGTGCGCGGCGTAGGCGAGTTCTTGCTCGCGCTTCTTGTCCTCGGTGATGTCGCGCACGGTGCCGAGAATCTGGCCCGCAGAGTCCGGAGCTGCGATGAAGCGCACCAGCGATTCGACATGACGGATTTCGCCGTCTCGCCGGATGATGCGGTATTGCGAGGCAACGACTGCGTCGGTCGCAAGCGGGGCCAGATGGGCGCGCTCGGTGGTGTCCTTGTCGTCGGGGTGGAGATAGGTGTGCCAGAGGTCGGCGGCCACCTCGTCAGTGTCTGCGACCAGGCCGAAGATCTCCCTGGTGCGGGCATCCCAAAAACTCTTGTTGGCGTCGATATCGTGATGCCAGATGCCGGTGCCGCTGGCCGCCAGCGCCAGGCGGAAGCGCACATTGACCCGCTCCAGTTCGGCTTCGGCCTCTTTCTGCCGGCTGATATCGGTCTGGACGCCCATCAGCCTGACCGGCCGGCCTGACTCGTCACGCTCGACAATGCCGCCGCGGTCGAGCACCCAGATCCAGTGACCGTCCTTGTGTCTCAGGCGCAGCTCGGTCTCGATCGAGGTGGTGAGGCCGGCAATGTGCCGCTCGCCGCTGGCCAGCGCCCGCTCCCGATCGTCGGGATGCGTCAGTTGCAGCCAGAGGTCGCCGGTGTTGGCAAGCTCGCCATCCTCATAGCCCAGCATGTGCGACCAGGTCGGCGAATAGAAACAGTCGCCGCTCAAAATATCCCAGTCCCATACGCCCAGATGAGCGCGTTCGAGCGCAAGCGCCCAGAACTTTCCATTGCGTATTTTCTCGTCGGGCATGCTCTGGTTTCGTCCACCGCGTCGCCGCCACCATGCACGCAAGCAGACAAGAAACCGTTACCGGGCGCGCCGCGTGGATGCGCGGGACAAAGCCTGCAACCGGGCCGCATCGTGTGGAGCTTTATCATCACATCGGCGCCCTGATTGCATTCGGATTCTTGCGGCTTGCCGCCGTTTCGGTTTCGACGATCCTTATCGAGCTGCGGCGCGCGGCGTCTTCGAGCAGGCCGCGCAACTCCTCCCGCCCGCGCGCGATGCGCGACATCAGCGTGCCGGCCGGCACGCCGAGGATCTCGGCGGCCTCGGCGTAGGAAAAACCCTCGATGGCGACCATGGTCAGGGCAGCGCGGCGGTCGGGGCTGATCGCCTGCAGCGCGTCGATGATCTCGCGCGCCGCGACGTTCCCCAATTGGTCGGCGGGGGCGGCCTGCACCTCGCCGGCCTCCAGCGGCAGCATCGAGGCCCCGCCGCGCCGGTTCGCCTTGCGCATCTGATCGATGAACAGATGATGCATGATCGTGAACAGCCATTTTCGCGGGCTCTCTCCCGTCTGCCAGTTGTCCAGCCGCAGCAGCGCCCGTTCGAGACAGTCCTGGACGAGATCGTCGGCTGAATCGCGGTCGCGCAGCAGGGAGCGCGCATAGCGCCGCAGACGCGGGATTTCGTCGAGGATGGCTCTCTGCTTTTCGTCCATGACCTTGTTGTCTTCGTTGTCGGCTTGTCGCCGATGCAAAACCGCAGCGCCCTCAGGTCAGGCCCGAGGGCAGCTCGGCTGGCATGAAAGTTCCTCTGTTCATGCATGTCGTTGGGCGAAGCCGATCGAAGGCGTCAGCTGCCGTTTTCGACGGGGCCTGACAGGATGATCACTGCCGTGACGCGGGTCAGTTTTTCGCGCTTCTGAAGCCTTGGCTTCTCGTATGTCTTCTTCATCGTTCTTCCTTTTCTTGACGTCTGCAGCCCGTCCGCGTGGCTACCGTGTGCGATCATGGCTCGAAGGGACAACAGGCGCATCTCCCGTCCGGCCGATGCGCTGCCGTCGGAAATCGGGGTGAGCGTCGCAAGAATGATTCCCAAATGTTCCCCGCGATCCGACGGCGGTGGATTTATCTCAGCCGGTGCGGCCGTGCTTGGGCAGGGCGGAACACGGTTTTGGGGCATGCGGCCCTGACAGCACGATTGCCAGGCTTGGCAGACCGGGACAGCGTTTTGGGCTGTGCGGACCAGCGGCGACAGCGATGGCCGCTTGGTGCCGGCATACCCCCGCGAAATAATCGACAATATGAGGCGACAGCCCAGAGTCTATCAAATCAAGATGATTTGGCCTGAATATTCGCTTTTTTAGCAAAGTTTCCAAAATTAATTGTCAAATGACGAAACTATCACTTTCGAAAAAGTGTCTATTTTACCCAAATTAACCAAATCTTAACTAAAATTATCCGATACAATTGAAAGCTATTCATCGGTTATAGTCCGAATCTAAGTTGTAATAATCATTGCGCTGATCGCTTTTGACATTGCCGATATCGTTGATGTCTTTGCGAGGCGTGTAGCAGGAGGGGCTGCAGGGTTGGAATCCGGGTCAGGACTGTTCGCGAGGAACGGTCTGCCCGACGGAGGAACATACGCATGAGATTGCTGAAATATGCGCTGCTGGCGGGAGCGTCGCTGCTCCCAACCTTGCCCGCGATCGCCGCGACCGCGACGGGCAGCATGAATGTCCGCATCACCATTACCGACGAATGCAAGGTACAGACGGCAAGCGATCTTGATTTCGGCTCGCACGGCGTCATCGATGCGAATGTCGACCAGACCAGCACCATCAACGTGCAATGCACGACCGGCAAATCCTACAATGTAGGTCTGAGCGCCGGAGCGGGCTCGGGCGCAACGGTTGCGGTTCGCAAGATGACCGGGCCACTGGCGGCGACGATCGACTACACCATCTACAGGGAAAGCACCCGGACGCAGCTTTGGGGCACCACGATCCCCACCGACACGGTCGGCGGAACCGGCAACGGCGCCATCCAGCCGCTGACGGTCTACGGGCGCGTTCCGCCGCAGACGACACCGCCGGCGGGCCTCTACACCGACACCGTTTCGATCACCATAACGTACTGACCATCGATATCAACACGAGGACGATCATGCGATCCATGCTTTCATGCATCGGCGCCACGGCTGTTCTGTTGCTGTGCGCCGGTCTCTCACACGCCGCTTCGCTCAGGGTGGCGCCGACAGGTCTCGAGCTGATCGCGCCCGACGCCTCGGCGGTCCTCAACCTCAGCAACGACGACGCCAAGCGCCCGATCAATGTGCAGATCAGGGTCTTCGCATGGAGCCAGTCCGGCGGCATCGAGACGCTGACGCCAACCACGGATGTCGTCGCCAGCCCGCCATCGACCAAGCTCGGACCCAACGCCCAATACGTGGTTCGCGTCGTGCGCGTCTCGAAGGCGCCGGTGCGGGCCGAAGAGAGTTACCGCGTCATCGTCGACGAACTGCCCGACCCCTCGCGCAAGAAGGCCGGTACGGTTGCGCTTGCGCTGCGCTATTCGGTGCCGGTGTTTTTTCGCAACGCCGACGCAGCCGCGCCGGCGATCGCGTGGAGCCTTTCGCGCAATGGCGGCAGCCTGATGCTCGCCGCCAGCAACAGCGGCCAGAGCCGCTTTCGCCTGTCCAACCTGACGCTGACCCAGGGCGGCAAGAAGCTCAGCAGCCGAAATGGGCTTGTCGGCTATGTGCTGGGCGGCGCGACCATGCAGTGGCCGATCGGCAGCAGCAAATCACTGTCCGCGGGCTCCGTGCTTTTGAAGGCACAGAGCGATCTTGGACCCTTCGATGCCAAAGTTGCCGTCAAGGGCCGCTAGCACCGCGATTGTCGTCGCGCTCGCGACTTTCACACCTTGCCCGGCAGTGAACTCGCAAGAGCCGCCGGCCGTGACGAACACTGAAGCGCCTGATCCCGTTTTGCCGGCCCGCCGCAGCCTCTATCTGGAGGTGTTCATCAACGACAACTCTACGAAACTGATCGGCAATTTCACCGAAATGCCGGATGGCGGCTTGGCAGCGACGGCGCAAGAGCTGAAGGACGTCGGGCTGAAACCGCCGGAGGGTGCCGAAGGTGCTGGCGGCCTGGTCAGGCTCGACCAACTGGCGGACGTGTCGTTTCAGATCGACGAGGCGGCGCAACGGCTCTACGTCACCGCCGCCAATGACAGCCGCGAGCCGCGCATCGTCGATCTCGGCCTGCGCCTGCAGGACCGGCCGGCGCCGCAATCGGGCTACGGCGCGGTGCTCAACTACTCGCTGTTTGCCAGTTCCAACACATTGTTCGACGGCGACAACGAACTGTTCCAGGGCATTTCGGGCGGCTTCGACACGCGTGTGTTCAGCCCCTATGGAACGCTTAGCCAGTCGTTCATCGCCGGCTATTCCGACGGCAGGCTCGGCGGCTTCACGCGGCTCAACACGACCTGGAGCTATTCCGACCCCAACCGGCTGATGACCTACCGCGCCGGCGACTTCGTCTCCGGCGGACTGTCGTGGACGCGGCCCGTCTATCTCGGCGGCATCCAGGCGCAGCGCAATTTCCGCCTGCGCTCGGATCTGGTGACCTTGCCCCTGCCCTCCTTCGGCGGCACGGCGGCGGTGCCGTCGACACTCGAAGTTTATACGCAAAACGTCCGCACCTATTCCGGCGACATCCAGCCCGGGCCGTTCCAGGTCACCAATCTGCCGGTGTTCACAGGCGCCGGGCAAGCGCAGGTGGTGCTGCGCGACAGTCTCGGGCGCGAGACCACCGCCACCTTGCCGTTCTACGCCTCGAACATGCTGTTGCGTCAGGGACTGCTCGATTTCTCCGTCGAGACGGGCATGGCGCGGCGCAATTTCGGTATCTCCTCCGACGACTATGACGGCCGCGTCATGGGCGTCGCCACGGCACGCTATGGCCTGAGTGACCGGCTGACGCTGGAAGCCCATGCCGAGGGTGGCGCCGACCTGATCAATGGCGGCGTTGGCGCTGCCTTCCCGCTCGGGCCTTACGGCACGGCGTCGGCGGCAGTGGCGGGCAGCCATCATGACGGGCGCACTGGCGCGCTGGTCGATGCCAGTGTCGAATTCGGCTATGATGGCTGGGCGATCAACGCGCACATGCAGCGGGCCTTCGGCGGCTATGAAGACATCGCCTCGGTGACGGCGCAGCCGGTTCTCGACCCCGACGACTTCACCCGTTTCAGCGCCGGCGTGCCGCGCGCGGTCGACCAGGTGACGCTCAGCGTGCCGATGCCGCTGGACTTCTCCAGCCTCAACCTCTCCTACACCCATCTGAAAAGCGCCGAGGGCGATACCAGCCAGATCGTCGGGCTCTCCTACAGCCAGGCGATCTTCAGGCGCGGCACGCTCTATGCCACCGCCTTTGCCGATCTCGACGACGACAGCAGCTATGGCGTGTTCGCCGGGATTTCGATCCCGTTCAACGACGACATCACAGCCTCGACAGGGGTCGAGCAAGGGCCTGACGGCCTCAATGTCGTTGCCGACCTCGCCAAGTCGGAACGGGCGGAGGACTTCAGCATCGGCTGGCAGCTGCGCACGTCGGAGGGCGAGGTCCCCAACCGCTCGGCAGCCGCCAGCTATCGCGCGCCGTTTGCGCGTTTCCAGGCCGGCGCCCAGCAATTCGACAAGGATTTCCGCGTGACCGGGCAGATGGACGGGGCCATCGCGATGGCGGGCGGCGGCGTGTTCGCCACCAACCGCATCGACGATGCCTTTGCCGTCGTCGATGTCGGCACGCCTGACGTCGAGGTGCTGCATCAGAACAGGCCGGTCGGAAAGACCGACAGCAAAGGCCGCATCCTGGTCACCGGGCTCAACTCCTATGAGCTGAACACGGTCTCGATCGACCCGAAGAACCTGCCCGTCGATGCCGATGTCCCGACCACCAAGGAGACCGTCGTCCCGGCCGACCGCAACGGCGTGGTGCTGAAGTTCGGCGTGTCGGAGGCGGCGCAGGCAGCGCTGGTGACGCTGGTCGATGGGAGCGGAGCGCCGCTCGAGGCCGGACTGTCGGGGCGCGTCGACGGCGGCACCGAAGACTTCGTCGTCGGCTATGACGGCCAGGCCTACATCAAGGGCCTCGGCAAGCAGAATGCGGTGGCAGTCGGCCTGGCGGACGGCAGCTCGTGCCGGGCAAGTTTCCCCTTCGAAGCGGCGCGCGGCCGGCAAGTGACGATCAAGGACGTGGTGTGCCAATGACAGTGCCAGGCCAAATGCTGCGCGCCGCAATCGTTGCAATCCTGGTGGCGCTGCTGCCGTCGCTTGCCCTGGCGCAAAGCTGCAGCTTTACCGTCACCAACATGAATTTCGGCGCCGTCGACACGCTGTCGGGCAGCGCGGCGACATCGACGGCCACCCTCAACGTGACCTGCAGCGGCAGTTTGCCGTTGCTGCTGCCCATTCTGGTCTGTCCGCATCTCGCCGCCGGCACCGGCGGCGCAACCTCGGCGGCAGCAAGGCAGATGCTGAGCGGCGCCAACAGCCTCGACTACCAGATCTATTCGGACCCTGGAATGAGCGTCGTCTGGGGCTCCTATGCCTGGGCCTATGCCTCGCGCCCGCCGCCGCTGCTGCTGAGCCCCAGTATCCTGGGCAACTCATCCGGCACCTTGACGCTCTATGGCCGGGTTCCCGGCGGCCAGGCGACCGTTCCGCCCGGCACCTATCTGTCAACGTTTTCGGGCGGGCATGTCGAGTTCCGCTACCGAACAACCCTGCTGGGCAGCAATTGCGACACCGGCCTGGGCACCCTGGCCGCCTCTCCGACCTTCACCATCAACGCCACGATTGCGGCCAACTGCCTGGTCACCACCCAGAACATCGATTTCGGCCCCAAGGGCGTGCTCGACGCCAATGTCGACGCCACCGGCCAGGTCACGGTCACCTGCACGCCGTCGACGGCCTATACGGTGTCGCTGAATGGCGGCACGACAGGCGGCACACCGACCAACCGCAAGATGTCGAAAGGTGCCGAGCAGGTCACCTACGGTCTCTACAAGGACAATGCGCGCACGCAGCCCTGGGGTGACGCCGGAACGCCGGGAAGCACGGTCGCCGGCATCGGGACCGGCGCGGCGCAACCGCTCACCGTCTACGGCCGCGTGCCGCCGCAGACCACGCCCTCGGCCGGCGTCTATACCGACACGGTGGTGGTGACCATCACCTATTGATCGCGGCCGCCGTCAGCGGGCGCCAGCCACCGCGCGTAAAGTTCGCCGACGATGCCTCGGCGGAAGACCAGCACGCAGATCATGAAGATCAGCCCGGTGGCGATGGTCACCGGGAAGCCCGAGGTGGCGAGCGTGTTTTCCAGGCCGACGACGAGGCCGGCGCCGACGACAGGACCGACCATGGTGCCGATGCCGCCGAGCAGCGTCATCAGGATCACCTCGCCCGACATTTGCCAGGTGACGTCGGTCAGCGTGGCGAACTGGAAGACGATCGCCTTGGTGGCGCCGGCAAGGCCGGCGAGTGCTGCCGACATGACGAAAGCGGCCAGCTTGTAGCGGCCGACCGAATAGCCCAGCGAAATGGCGCGGTTCTCGTTCTCGCGGATCGAACGCAGGATCATGCCGAAGGGCGAATTGACGATGCGCCAGACGGCGAAGACGCCGATGAGGAAAACGGCGAGAACGAAGAAGTACATGTTGAGCGTGACGTTGAGATCGACGATGCCGAACAGATGCCTGCGCGGCACGCCCTGGATGCCGTCCTCGCCTTCGGTGAACGGCGCCTGGACGCAGAAGAAATAGAACATCTGCGCCAGCGCCAGTGTGATCATCGAGAAATAGATGCCTTGTCTTCGGATGGCGAGGAAGCCCATGACCAGCCCGAGCGCGGCCGCGCCGGCGGTGCCGAGCAGGATGCCGGCTTCCGGCGGCCAGCCCCAGTCCTTGACGGCGTAGGCACAGAAATAGGCGGCGGCGCCGTAGAAGGTGGCATGGCCGAAGGACAACAGCCCGGTGTAGCCGAGCAGCAGGTTGAAGGCGCAGGCAAACAGGGCGAAGCACAGCATCTTCATCAGGAAGATCGGGTAGACGAAGAAGGGCGCGGCGATGAGCGCCAGTATGGCCAATGCTATCAGCACCCGCTCAAGTCGAACGGAAGCGGCGGTACGCTGTTCGTGAAGGGTCGCCTCGCTCATCTCAGGCATCCCTTCCAAACAGGCCGGCGGGGCGCAAGAGCAGCACGATCGCCATGATGACGAAGACGACGAGGTTCGATGCCTCGGGATAAAACACCTTGGTCAGGCCCTCGGCGAGGCCGAGCATGTAGCCGGTGACGATGGCGCCGAGGATCGAGCCCATGCCGCCGACCACGACGACGGCGAAGACGACGATGATGAGATCGGAGCCCATCAGCGGGCTGACCTGGTAGACCGGTGCTGCGAGGATGCCGGCGAGCCCTGCAAGCGCCGCGCCCAGCCCGTAGGTGAGCGTGAGCAGCAGCGGCACGTTGACGCCGAATGCCTGCACCAGCTCGGGGTTTTCGGTCGCGGCGCGCAGATAGGAGCCTAGCCTGGTCTTTTCGATCAGCAGCCAGGTGCCGATGCAGACGATGAGCGAAGCAACCACCACCCAGCCGCGATAGTTGGGCAGAAACATGAAGCCGAGATTGGTGCCGCCGGCGAGTTGCGACGGCACGGCGTAGGGATTGCCGGAGACACCGTAATAGAAACGGAACACGCCTTCGATGACCAGCGCCAGGCCGAAGGTGAAGAGCAGGCCGTAGAGCGGATCGAGGCGGTAGAGCCTGGACAGCGCCAGGCGCTCGACCGCCATGCCGAACACGCCGACGACGAGCGGCACCAGGACCAGCGCCGGCCAGTAGCCGATGCCGAGATGGACGAGCATCAGGTAGCCGATGAAGGCGCCGAACATGTAGAGCGCGCCATGGGCGAAATTGATGATGCGAAGCAAGCCGAAGATGACGGCCAGCCCGAGGCTGAGCATGGCGTAGAACGAGCCGTTGATCAGCCCGACCAGCATCTGGCCCAGCAAGGCCTGGACGGGGATGCCGAAGATCATCGTCATGGCGTCACCGCTGAAACATGTGCTGAAGGAGGCACGGCCAATTGCCAACATTGGCGCTGCCCCTCATTGCCCTGCCGGGCATTTCTCCCCGTAAACGGGGAGAAAGAGGCTGAATGCGATGCCGGCTCGCTTCCTCTGACGTTTGCGATTGGCGAAATCGTCGGCGCCAGCGTCCCTTCTCCCCGTTTACGGGGAGAAGATGGCGGCAGCCAGATGAGGGGCAGCGCCGACGCCCGAAAGATGACAGCCCTCCCATCGATTACTGACATCATACCCCAAGCACCTCGTGCAGCTGGTCGGTGTGAGCAGAAAGCTCGCTTACGGCAAAACCCTCCACCACCTTGCCGTGCTCCATCAGATAGAAGCGGTCGGCAATGCGGGCGGCAAAGCGGAAATTCTGCTCGACCAGCAGGATGGTCATGCCGCGCTTTTTCAGGGTCGCCAGCAATTCGCCGATGCGCTGGACGATGACCGGCGCCAGCCCCTCGGTCGGTTCGTCGAGCAGCAGCATCTGCACGCCCGTGCGCAGAATGCGGGCGATGGCCAGCATCTGCTGTTCGCCGCCGGAGAGTTTCGTGCCGGGGCTGTTGCGGCGCTCCTTCAGATTGGGGAAGAGATCGAAGATTTCCTCGACGCTCATGCCGCCCTTGGCCACCACCGGCGGCAGGATCAGGTTCTCGTCGACGGTGAGCGTGG
Organism: Mesorhizobium sp. P2_B5; assembly: GCF_056404775.1. NCBI lineage: Bacteria > Pseudomonadati > Pseudomonadota > Alphaproteobacteria > Hyphomicrobiales > Phyllobacteriaceae > Mesorhizobium > Mesorhizobium sp. P2_B5. The sequence goes on from NZ_JBFUDJ010000011.1 coordinate 178,191, forward strand.
CGAAGATGCCGCGTTCCTCCGGCACGAAGCCGATGCCGCGATGGGCGACGCGGTGCAGCGGCAGACGCATCAGATCGCCGCCGTCGAAAGTGACGCTGCCGCTGCGCTTGCGAACCAGCCCCATAATGGCGCGCAGCGTGGTGGTCTTGCCGACGCCGTTGCGGCCAAGCAAGGTCACGGTCTCACCACGAAAGACATCGAGGTTGACGCCATGCAGCGCATGTCCCTCGCCATACCAGGCATGCAGATCGCGCACGGTAAGCAGCGGCTCACTCATGCTCGGTCCCCATGTAAGCGATGCGGACACGCTCGTCCGTGCTCACCGTTGCGTAGTCGCCGGCGGCGAGCACCTGGCCGCGTTGCATGACGGTGATCCAGTCGCAAAGATCGGCGACGACTGTGAGGTTGTGCTCGACCATCAGCACGGCGCGGTCTCTGGCCAGCGAACGGATGATGCCGGAAATGGCGCCGACATCCTCGTGCCCCATGCCAGCCATCGGCTCGTCGAGCAGCAGCACTTTCGGATCGAGCGCCAGCGTGGTGGCGATCTCGAGCACGCGCTTCCTGCCATAGGAGAGATCGCCGGCCAGACGATGCGCGACATCGTCGAGGCCGACGATGGCGAGAAGCTCGCGTGCCCTCGGTGTCAGCTGATCGAGTGCGGCCAGCGAGCGCCAGAACTGGAAGCCCAGCCCGCTCGGCCGCTGCAGGGCGACGCGGACATTGTCGAGCACGCTCAGATGCGGAAAGATCGCCGAGATCTGGAACGAGCGGACGAGGCCCATGCGCGCCACCCTGGCTGGCGCGGTGCGGGTGATGTCGTGGCCCAATAATTCGATCCTGCCACTGGTCGGCTGCAGGAACTTGGTCAACAGGTTGAAGATCGTCGTCTTGCCGGCGCCATTCGGCCCGATCAGCGCATGAGTCTGGCCGTGATGGACGTCGAGGTCGACATTGTTGACGGCAACGAAACCGGCGAAATCACGCCTGAGGCCGCGGGCGGAAAGCACCACCCGCGGCGTGTCCTTTGCGCCGCCCGACGGGCCGGCCACAGCTTGCGCCACTGTCACTTGGTGACGAGCGGGCAGCCGCTGTCTTCGGCCTTGGTGAAGGCCTTGTCGCCCGGAATGGTCGCCAGATAGGTGTAGTAGTCCCAGTCCTTCTTGCTCTCCTCGGGCTTCTTGACCTGATACAGATACATGTCGTGCACCATCGAGCCGTCGGCCTGCACCTTGCCGTTGGCGGTGAAGACGTCGTTGACGGGCATCTCATGCAGCTGCTTGGCCACCGCCTCGGTCTCGTCGGTGCCGGCCTTGTCGATGGCCTTCAGATACTGGGTCACCGCCGAATAGGTGCCGGCCTGGACCATGTTGGGCATGCGGTTGGTGCGCTTGAAGAAGCGGTCGGCGAATTTGCGGCTCTCGTCGTCACGGTCCCAGTAATAGCCTTCGGTCAGCACGACGCCCTGCGCCGCCTGCAGGCCGAGGCCGTGCACTTCGGCAAGGGTGAAGAGAAGTGCCGCCAGCCGCTGGCCGCCGGCGACGATGCCGAACTCGGCCGCCTGCTTGATCGAGTTGGAGGTGTCGAGGCCGGCATTGGCGAGGCCGATGGCCTTGGCGCCGGAGGACTGCGCCTGCAGCAGGAAGGAGGAATAGTCGGTCGAGCCGAGCGGATAGCGCACCTCGCCGAGCACCTTGCCGCCGCTTGATTCAACCAACTTTGCAGTCTGCTCCTTCAGCGAATAGCCGAAGGCATAGTCGACGGTGATGAAATACCAGCTGTCGCCGCCTTGCTGGACCAGCGCGCCACCGGTGCCGACCGCCTGGGAGTGGGTGTCGTAGACCCAGTGGAAACCATAGGGCGAGCACTGCTTGCCGGTCAGCTCTGTCGAAGCGGCGCCGGTGACGATATCGATCTTCTTCTTTTCCTTGGAAAGCCCCTGGACGGCGAGCGCCACCGAAGAGGTCGTCAGCTCCATGATCGCGTCGACCTGCTCGGTGTCATACCACTGGCGGGCGATGTTGGAGGCGATGTCGGGCTTGTTCTGGTGGTCGGCGTTGACGATCTCGATCGGCGCGCCCTGGACCTTGCCGCCAAAGTCCTCGACGGCCATCTTGGCGGCCTCGACCGACCATTTGCCGCCGAAATCGGCATACACGCCCGACTGGTCGTTGAGGATGCCGATCTTGACCTTGCCGTCGGAAATTCCGGCCGCTGCCGCGGGCATGGCCGTCGCCGCAAGAAGCGCGGCGGAGACGAGATAGGATGCTTTCACAGGTGGTTCCTCCCTTGTGGCCGACGCCGGGAAACGCGGCGGCCTTGCAATGGTTCAACAGTTCCGTCCGGTTTTCGCTAAAAATTCGGGCCGTCGCGCCCGCCACTCCTCTTCTTGCGCCCGTCCGCCCTGGGTGCGCCGGGAACCTAGCATCACATTTCGCGCAGCGAGAATGCTATTTTCGTAGCATGGCGTAGGGGGCATCTCGGCGGCTTCCAGACCCAACGAGCTGGGTTTCGGCTGCTTGCTGGCTAAGGCATTGACCCGGCTGATTTTTCCACTCTTATTTCGATTTCACGTCGATCGAGTGGAAAACCCATGTTTTTCAGTGGCTTACCTTGCAAATCTCGGCTTCATTCACCACGGCAGCCTTTTGCCATCGCGGAAGAATCCGCCGGTCGGGCCGTCGTCCGGCAAGGTCGCGGCCCAGACGATGCCGGCCGCCCCTTGCGCCACCGGGCGCCCGCCCGGGCCGCCCATATCGGTCGCGACCCAGCCGGGGCAGATGGCATTGACCAGCACGCCGGCGCCGCGCAATTCGGCCGCCAGGATGCAGGTCAGCGCGTTGAGCGTCGCCTTGGTCGTCGAATAGGCCGGCGCGCCGGCGCCCATCGAGGCGAGCGAACCGCCCTCGGAGGAGACGTTGACCAGTCGGCCATGGCCGGAGGTGCTGAGGAGCGGCGCGCAGGCGGCAGCTATGCGCCAGGCGCCGAAGACATTGGTCTCGAAGGCTTCGCGGATCACCGTCCAGTCGGGTTTTAGCGCCCTCGCACGCGGGTCGTAGTGGATGGCGGCGTTGTTGACGAGCACGTCGAGGCGGCCGAAGCGGCGCTCGATTTCGGCTGCGGCAAGGGCTGCCGCGTCAGGTGCCGCGACATCCAGAGCGATGGCCTCCACCTTGCGGCCGAGTTGCCTCGCGGCCGCCTCGCCCTTGGCGAGATCGCGCGTGCCGAGCAGCACGGTGAAACCGAGCGCCGCCAGCTGACGCCCCGTCTCCAGCCCGATGCCGCGATTGCCGCCGGTGACGAGCGCGACCTTGCCGGAATGGGGTGTGGTGGTGGTCATTGGTAGGGTCCTGTGCCGCATGAATAGTGCACGAAAGATCGCATAGGTGGGATCGCATGATTAGGGCGTGGAGACGACAATCGCTGTGCGATGGGGTGCATCAGTGGCGAAGGCCGATGCGCAAGGCCGAGTTCCTTCACACCCCCCTCTGTCCTGCCGGACATCTCCCCCGCAAGGGGGGAGATCGGCAGTTTCGCCAACAGCGCTCTTTCTTGGAACGTTGGTGATTGGCGAAAGCATCGGCGACATCTTGATCTCCCCCCTTGCGGGGGAGATGGCCGGCAGGCCAGAGGGGGGTGCTCAAGCGCGAGCTTGTCAAGGGGCGGGAGAGCCCCTCACCGCCTCTGCGGATAGATCGTCTCGCCGCGCTTCAGCATCTCGACGAAGGCCTCGATCTTCTTCCTGCGCCCGGCTTCGGTCTTCATGTTGTGGGTGCGGAAGGCGAGCGCGAAGCGGTTCTGGGCGGAGAGTTTTGCCAGCATCGCTTTCGCCTCAGGTTCGGCATCGATGGCGGCCTGCAGATCGTCGGGGATCTTCATGTCCTTGCCACTGGCATAGGCGCGGTCCCAGCGGCCGTCTGCCTTGGCCGCCTCGACCTGTCGCAACCCGTGCTCGGTCATCCGGCCCTCCTCGACCAGGCGGGCGACATTGTCGATGTTGATCTTGCTCCAGATGCTTTTCTTGCCGCGCGGCGTGTAGCGCTGCAGAAAGCTCTGCTCGTCGAGCGACTTGCGCACGGCATCGATCCAGCCGAAGCACAGCACCACGTCGATGGCTTGCTTGGGCGTGATCGAGGCGAGGCCCGAGCCGACCTTGTGCACCTTGATCCAGACCTCGGTCTCGCCGGCGTGGTTCTCCCGCAGCCAGGCGTAAAAACTTTCCGGATCGGGGAATTCGCGAACTTTTTCCGGATCGACCTTGATCGGCGCCATCATCACCTCGTTTGTTGCCGGACCGGCTATATCGGCTGTCGATGCCAGTCTCTGTCAGCAGAACCTCCGAGGCCAAGCACCGGACCCCCTTCCCTTCTCCCCCTGTGGGCCTGTTGCGTAATTGGCTGGTTGTGATTCTCTGAAGGCGAAAGGCCGGGAGAGTCACAATGGCAGTTAAGCGGACGGGTCAGTTGAGCTTGGTGGAGGCATTTCTGGGCGACAAGCTTGCGGGCGGTTCTTCGCCGCTCGACCGCCTGTCGGGGCTGGTGAAGTGGTACCGGTTCGAGAAGCTGCTTAACCGGCTGCGCGATGGCGGGCCGGGTCGGGCAGCCTGGCCGCCACTGGTGCTGTTC
>NZ_JBFUDJ010000012.1:0-181539 GCF_056404775.1 Mesorhizobium sp. P2_B5
CGCATGCGACTTTGCGCCATCCGCTATCGCGGCCTGGCCAAGGCGGCAGGACAGGTCCTCATCGCGGCCATGGCCTTCAACATGCGCCGCTGGGTAACGCTGGCCACCTGAGCCTGGGTCGCACTGCGCCCGAAACCCACCGAATACGCCAACTCCTACCCTATCCGGCCGCAAACCCGCGCCGGAAAGCACCTCGATGCGCCCCTGCCGTCTCTCCAGGCATCCAAAGCCCGATAACGCAACAGGCCCGCAAGGAGGGAGATTAGCTGTATGGCCGCCGGCGCCCGCGCCTCACATATCGATCATCGAGCGCTTCACCCGGCCGATGATGGTGATGGCGCCTTCGAGCGCTGGCGGCGGGATGTCCATGTAGGAGGCCGGCTGGAAGGGCGGGTTCTCGTTGGGGCGATAGCGCTTGTAGGTGGCCTGGCCGCTTTCGTCCGAAATGACGTAGCAGCCATTGGTCACCAGCCGCTTGTCGCGCAGGTTGACGAAGATGATCGAATCCGGCGGCGATATCTTGTTCATCGACGGGCCATCGACGCGCAGCGCAATCCACTGGCCCTGCTCGAGATCGGTGGTGGGGATGGTCGGATAGTCGCTGAGATTGACCACCATGTCCTGGCTGCCGAGTTCGCCGGCGCTGATCCACGAGACGATGGGCACGTCGACCGTGGCCAGCGACGGCATCGGGATCTGCCGGCCCGCCTCGTCAAAGCGGAAATGGCCGCCCGCAAGGCTGCCGCCCTCACCGTTGAACAGCAGCCAGCCGGGGTCGACGCCGAACAGGCGGCCGTATTTCTCCGCCGCCTTGCGCGACAGCGGCCGGTTGCCGTTCTCGTGGCTGATCAGCGTGTTCTTGTTGATGTCGCGCAATGCCCGCGCGGCGTCGCTCGGCGAGGCATAACCCGCCTCCGCCCGTGCCTGCTGCAATCTGTGCCTCGGTTCCTGCATCGTACAAATTGCCTGAAAACTATCGTCCAATACGTACGATTTCGCTTGCGTACGTTTCGTACATATCGTACGCTTAGCGCATGATCAAACAAACCGCAAGCGTTTCCGCAGGCATCGTCAGCTTTCTCCCATCGTCCGGGCCGTCCTCCTCCCGGTCCGGACGCAAACCGGGGCTTCTGCCCCGGATCCGGTCGGCCTCCCCCTGTCGATCGGAACGGCCGGAGCCGCTCCTCTCCCGGCTCCGGCCACCTTTTTGCCCGATGGCGCCGCCGGTGCGCCAAGGGCTGCTTCCGGCGGGCAGGGCATCTCCTGTATCCGCACGGAAGACGGCACTGTCATCCTGTTTGACCGGCTGACGGGGAGGGCGGTTTCCGCCCTCACCAAAGCGGCAGCGGAAGCTGCATTGCGGCATCTCGTAGGCTCCCTGCCGGCCGCCAGCACCGCCTGACAATACCAAACCCGACGTTCTGAACCTTTGCCTTGGCCCTGAGGCCGAGCGCCTGCCTTTTTGCGCAAATCAATGGATCCGACATGACTGCCTATACCGAGACCGAATTGCAGGAGATTGCCGGCTGGCTCAGGGATGGCCTGTCGGCGGCCAGGATCGCCATCCGCTTCACGGCGCAGCGCGGCAGCCCGGTCTCGCGCAACGCCATCATCGGCATCGTCCACCGCAACAGCGCGCTGAAGACCATCGGCTTTGCCAATCCCGAGGGCGGCCGGTCCGGCGGCCGACCCAGGAAGAATGCGGCAAGGGCGAGTGCGGCCAACGAGAACACCGCGGGGAAGAATCCGCCGGTGCAGCCGAACAAGCCCGTAAGGCAGCCAGACGTTTCGAAGCAGGCAGCACCAACCGCGCCGGTCGCCAAACCGGCCCCTCAGTCACCGGCCAAGCCACTATCGCCGCCTCGGCCGGCACGCTCGATCCCGGACGAGGGGCGACTGGTGGTCGACGGCGAAATCTACCGCTTCAAGATCCCGGCGCCGCGCCCCGCCGCCATCGGTCGCCAGCCGCATGTCGCCGCCATGCGCTTCATCGATTGCCTGTTCGACCGCTGCCGCGCGCCGCTCGACCTGACGCTGGAGGAGGACCTCGAAAATGATGAGCCAGGCAGCCGGCCGGGATCGGACATGCTGTGCTGCGGCCTGCGCACAAGCGCGCTGAAAAGCTACTGCGAATATCACCAGGCGCGCTTCCACCGGGCTGTGGTGGAGGTGGTGTAGACACCAGTTTCGGCGAGGGCTGATCGCCAGGCATCGGCTCCGGTGCGCTGGCGAAGCGATGAGCAGTGACAGGTCGGCGGGACAGCGCCCCCCTCTGTCCTGCCGGACATCTCCCCCACTTGGGGGGAGATCGGATGTCGCCGCCGCTTTCGCCAATCGCCAACGTTGCAAAAAGGCGCCGCCGCGGAAACTGCCAATCTCCCCCCTCGTGGGGGAGATGTCCGGCAGGACAGAGGGGGGCGCGAAGGAACGCCAACCTTTCCAGCTCAACAATCCACCCCACAAGGATCACCCGATGAGCAAAAAAACCGCGCAGAAAGCAAAGCCCCCAAAACTGCCCAAAGACGAAGCCGAGCAGGTGCGCATTCGTCGCGAGATCGGCCATGATTTCGCGCTGACGGATGATCGCTTCGGCCGCAAGCGGCTCAGCGTCGGCACCGAGGAGGCGCGGCGCGTCTACGAGGTTTCCAATGGCGGCTACACCGCGACCGGTGGTGTCGTGCGGCTGCGCAATGTCGATCCGCTCGTCGGCATCACCTCGCTGACGCGCCAGCAGCGCGAGGCCGGCCAGCGCTTTCGCGATGATTTCGAGCGCGCCTCACGCGAGGGGCTGCGGCCGATGCCGTGGGAAGAGCGCGTCGACGGCGGCCGCATCAATGGCGGCATGCCCGATCGCGTGCTCAACGCCGGCCGCGCCCATGCTGGCGCCAATGCCGCATTGGCGCATTGGGAACTGGCCGACGCCGTGCGCCAGATCTGCCTCGACGGCCAGTCGGTGAAGTCGCTCGCCGAGCGCACCGGCGAGGGACGCGATGTGGTGGTGAAGCTGCTGAAGGTCGGGCTCGACCTGCTGGCCGTGCATTACGGGATGATGCTGATGCGCAAGCCGCGATAAGGCCGGCGCAAGAAATCGGCCGGCCGACAGATGCCGGCCGGACCGGTTCACGCTATCGGGATCACCGCTCGCAAACGCGGATTTCCTCAACGATCCTGTGGTGATGGCGCCAATGCTTGACCAGCTCTATGTGGCAGCGGCGATGATGCCTGTGGTACCTGTGATACCGGTGATACCTGTAGCTGTTATCGTAGGCATCATACTGATAATAGGGCCGAGGTGCGTAGCGATCGCGGTAATAGTCGCGATATCCGTCATTGTAATAATCGTCATAGTAGCCGTTACCGATGCCGATCACGACGCGCCCGCCGGCATTCGCCGGGGCAATCATCGCCGCCGCTGCGGAGATGGCGATAATCGAAGCAAGCAGGAGCTTTCTCATGGCTGCCTCCTGTTCAAGGTTGATCTAATATAACCCCCGGGGCGCGACCTCGTTCCATAGTTACGAGATGTGACAACCCCCTGCGCGTGGTGCATACGCGATGAGGGTAGCCACCGTCGCCACCTGTCAGCATCATCCTCCCTTTTTTGATCCGTTCGCCACGCCTGTTGAAGGGCGCAGCGTGAAGGGTATGAAAACAGGCGCTTGGAGCAATTCAGTGAATCAAGTCCTGAGCCGGAAGGTGCCTACAGGAGCATTTACACAAGGGTAGCGCCGCCCCTCATCCGCCTGCTGTCCCCTTCTCCCCGTATAGTGACGGGGAGAAGGGGACAGCCGCGACCTCGGCGCCCTTTCTGCGACGTTGGTGATTGGCGAAAGCGGCGAGGACAGCATCTTTCTCCCCGTCACTATACGGGGAGTTGAGGAATGGTCCGCGAAGCGGACGAAAAGCCAACTGCTTGGCTTTTCGAATGACGAATGTCCGGCAGGACAATGAGGGGCGGCGCTGACAAACGATCCTTGTCAATGCGTCAGGCCGATTCAGCGTGCGTGCTAGGCACCCTTCTTCAGCGGCTTCCGCACTTCACCATCCTCCGGCGCCTTCTCCCACCCGAACACGCTGCGTCCGCCAAGCAGATGCGACTGGTCGAACTCGCCGGCGACGATCTCCTTCAGGCTTGGCCCGGTGACGTAGCGCTCCAGCCGCCGCGCTTCGCCATCCAGCCGCTGCAGCGCGCCGAGCTCTTCGTTGCGGCCGAGCTTGGCCTTGCCGACGGCCGATTTCAGCACCGCGATCGTCTCGTCATACACTTTCAGCGGCACCGGGAAGGGGTGCCGGTCCTTGCCGCCATGGGCGAGCGAGAAGCGCGCCGGATCGGAGAAGCGGCAAGGCGCGCCATGCACCACCTCCGCCACCATGGCCAGCGCTCGCACGGTGCGCGCACCGACGCCCGGCACCAGCAGCAGTTCGGGAAAATCCGCCGGCCCGCTTTCGATGGCGGCGGAAATGTTGCCGTGCAGCCGGTGCATGACGATGTCGCTCTCGCGCACGTCATGATGCGCCGGCATTACGAGGTTGGGCAGCATCGGCTGAGCCGCGGGTTTCGCAGGCGGTGCTTTCGGCGGCGGCTCCAGCACGGCAAGCTCGTCCAGGATCCGCTCCGGGCTCATGGTCTTCAACAGGTCGAGCTGGCCGGTCCGCGACGGCTCGGCGCGATGGTCGGTGAGGTTGACGATCTCGCCCTGGGCCTCGCCCTCGATCGCTGCATGCGGCTGGTCGACGAAGCTGGTCAGCCCTTCCGACAGCCAGTGGTAGCGGCGCGCCTGGCGGCTGTCGCCGTTCATGCCTTGCTGCACCACCACCCAGCGGCTGTCGTCGGTGACGATGAAGCCGTGCAGATAGAGGTCGAAGCCGTCCTGCACGGCCGCACTGTCCACCTTGGCGACCAGGCGGCTGGCGGTGGCGAGGGCTGCGCCATCGATGCCGACACGTTCGCCGATCGCCGTCAGTTCCTGCGGCGTCTTGCGTGAATGCGCGCCGCGCCCGCCGCAGACATGGATGCCGAGCTCACGCGACATCGGGTTCAGCCCCCGCTTCAAAGCGCCGACGACCGAGGTGGTGATGCCCGAGGAGTGCCAGTCCATGCCCATGACGGCGCCGAAGGACTGGAACCAGAACGGATGCGCCAGCCGCCGCAACAGCTCGTCGCGGCCATAATGATGGATGATCGCCTCGCACAGCACCGCACCCAGCCGCGTCATGCGGTCGCCCAGCCATTTCGGAACCCGCCCGCCATGCAGCGGCAGGTCCGCACTGCCGCTTCGCTGCGTCAAAGTCTTGTTCTCCGTGGCTAGGTGCGCACCGGCTGCGCGCCTGAGATCTAGATGGCATCTGAGTGAAGATTTGCAAGCGTGGTAGGCGCAGTCCTTTTCGCTCGGCTGTCCCCCGCTGGCACCCGTCCTTGCGATCCCACCAAAACCGTTTGAATATGCGCGTCGCCGCTTGGGGGAGCCACGTGGCGCACATCGCTGTGGTCACGCATGAATATGACCGGTTCCAGATCCACCAGGGCCAGCCGGTGCTGCTCGACGCCAACCCGACGCCCGGCCGCCCGAGAAGCGTGCGCTCCATGCTGGTGGAGGCGGCGGCGAATCTGGCTTATGGGTTTGAGGGGATGATGGGGAGGCGATGAGGGGCGGAGGCGCTCCCGCCGCGAGGCGGGATAGAGGCTGGCGAGCCGCGCTACCAACCTCGAAACGGGTTCCAAGTGCTTATCCTTTCGGATTGCTTCGTAACCCGTGTCTCGAACACGACATCCTGGTCGCTACGCAGCAATCCGAAGGTTTGAATTTCGTGTCGGCCCAGCCGCGACTCTCGATGCATGTTTCCGACGGCGAGCAACAATCTGCGTCGAATATCCCAGTTATCCCAACTGAGATCTGGAAGGTTCTTGCGAAGCAGATCGATAGACCGGTCTGGCAACAAGCTGCTGGAAGCGGCCCTTAGAAGGTCTGAGATGCCGAATGCGACAAGAGTTACGCTTGCTGGGCTCGAAGATTTCATCGCTAAGACGAAAAGAAAGGCCTGAAGCTCTAGTCGGGCTGCAGACCGAACATCGTCTGTGATATGCGACAGTGCATTGGCGAATAGTTTAGCTACCTCATTGCCATGGTCGGGTATTGGATACTCCATGAGTCGAACAATGCGGGCCATGTCAGAAGTCGTTACAAGTCTTTCGACAATGCCGCAATTTAGTATTTCTTCAGACCGAGCATGTAATGCCTGAGGCCAAGACGAGTCGAGCTTTTCATTTTCATCCGCCCAAAGAACCGCGTCGAACATCTCGTTGGGGTAGAGATCGAATAGCTCCAGCGCGTCTGAGGATGGTCGCTGCGCGATCGATCGTAGTATCGTGGAACGCGTATCGAGCCAATCTGTGTCAGAATATAAGGTAACTAGTTCGGCGGGAGTAAAATACTCTAGCGCACGGGGTGCTATGAGATCAGGGCGGACCCGGAGAATCTTTGCTCGTACTGAGTTTGGAAGTTCCGCATTGTGAACGATGCTTTCATCGGCGGATGCATAGAGCGCACGCTCAATGGGGGCCGATCGATTCGCAAGCGATTTGCCTTGCGAGCCATAGACCCAACCAACGGTTGCCATTTCGCTAGGCGAGCCAGAAAGTCGCGCTTCGATCTCGTCGTCGGTGGCAAGTTCGGTAAGACCGTCAAAGTCCGCGAGCAATCTGATCAACGCACTCGTCGATACGGCCGGACAAATTGCGAGCCCTGGGGATCCTACGCCGAGAATATCGCGTTTAAGCGTCTTGGCGTCAGCTGGATCACGGAAGGTTTCAAATACCGAAATCGCCCAATCGTACGGGAACTGCTTGATATGCCCTGACGCTAAATTCTGATGGAGCTTCACGAGTGTCTGATAACGTTTGCGAGGCTCCTGGAGATCGCCGCCATATCGCCAAAGGAATCGCCGAAGAGGAGTTATTGTGCCAGTACACGCATCGGCAACTGCGGCCGAGAGCCATGATAGCTCGCCGCGCCCAGCTATCTCTGGGATTTGCTCGCTGCGCGTGAAAGAGAGGTCATACTTCTCGGCGACACGTGTGTGCGGGTTGCTCCGTGCGGTTCTAAAGCTGAAGTTGGATCGAAGGCGCGGCCATTGCTGGGACCAGATCGCCATGATTGCTACTTCAAGTTCCTCTTCCTCGAAGTTGACACTCAGAGGCGAATTCCTACCGTGGTAATAGGAGTCCATTATCAGTCGGATCGGTCCACTACTGGAGGGCTTTCTCTGAGAAAAACTCTCCATCACGTGCAAAGGTGACTCGAACGCCTGCGTGCTGGCGTTGTCGGGCTTTCGAAAAAGCTGCAACAACGGCGCAAGATCCGCTAGAGACACAAGTAGCCTCGAACTGATAATGAGAACGTGGCTCCATACGCAACCTGGTCGAGGCATTTCCGGGGCGGACCAGGTCCGAACTAAGGCGTAGTGCCGAGACTCGCGCAACAACAAACCTGTTAGGTAACTATCGGCGCCTTGCATGGTGACGCCTGTTGCCAGGTCGCTCGCCGCGGCCAAATCGTACGTATCGCGCGACGGGAGTCGCACGGAGGCAGCCAATTGGCGATGGCCGTCCGAATACCCGAACAGGGCCTGATCGACTTTGTTACCCACGGTTACCCACGCTTTTCATCGGTCGCAGTTCCGCTCAACCACGCGAGGGGATCAGTTAGATCGTGTTTTTCGGCCCCAAAGCCTTCGACCCTGATTCTTGTACTCGCTTTTGCAACCTTCAATAGCTTGTCCCTGTCGTTAGCCGCCGCGGTTGGAATTTCTTTGTTTGGAACACGCCCTCCCTGAGCCGAAATGCCATAGACGCGAAAGCTGATCCAATCATTCGCCCGAAGGAATTGATCTAGAAGGGGCATTTTCTCCTCCAACCAAGCCTCGGGACTGACATTTCTGACTAAGTCCCAAGCCGAAATGATGACCGCGATCTTCTGTAATCTTCTGGGGAATGGGGGGGCGACGAATGTCTGAAGAAGATCGACAATCTGAACCTGTTGGGGCGCCTTGGCGGCATCCCACGCCACCTCCCTCGTTTTTGCCGGCTCGTGCTGATCTGTTCCAAGTTCGGGGAACTCTCCAAGCATCTTCAGTATCGTCAGCGAGTCTTCTTTCCGATTGGCGCTCACGAAGAGAAGGATGCCGTCTGTCGCCTCGATGAGTTCGCCGAAACTAGCTTGGCATGTCCTGGTTGCGAAGCAGCGCTCATAACTTTCGCCAGATAGGTCGGTAAATTCGAGAGCAGTCTCTCCTCCGCCAACTTCATCGACAAGATTGATGCGAATGAGTTCTGATCTTTCGGTGTTGGTGCGGCCGATCTCCCAACCTTCCGCCCAAGTTTTAGCTATCTCTTCGAGGTACCGAAATTCACCACGGTGTTTGCCTTTCTTCAATTTTGTGGGCACATCCCGGCTATCCAAAATGTGCCACAGAGCGGCAGCAAATGTGGTCTTGCCGGAGCCCTGTAGGCCAACGACAAGATGACGGTGCGTGATCTGTGTGGCCATAGTCAATCCCGCCAAACCCAATACGTATCGAGCTTGTCAATTTCCCGGGCAGCCGAACGCAGCGCGCGGGGCGCGATATCGGGAAGCGGACCAGGTTCCATCCATCTCTTCAACAGCTCAGCGATTCCAATCAACCCCATACTTGGGTGCGCTTTCGGCATGGCGCAAATGCGATGCGATGATAGGTTGAAGGAAGCGCTCTTCATTTCGGCGGCGATTTGCCACTCGATCTCGTTTACGAAGTCAGCAACATCCTTGGCTATCCGCTTGTCGACAGTCTTCACCAAGTCAATCTTTGTCAGAAGCGTCTCCACGCTGTGAGCGTGTTCCAAGGCGCCGTTGTCATTCAGAGCGTGTATCATCTGCTTGAAATGTCTGATGTAGACGTGTCGTTCCTCGGGGTTGCATAATTTCTTGCCGTCCAGCACGAACGCGACCCGATCCGCCTGTTTCAGTTCCGTCAATTCACCAACTAGCGTGGTGTCTTCGCGCGCAGCGGAAAATATCTCTCCAGATCTATCGGAAATCACGAGTTGCCCGAGCTCGCCTATTGGGTCGCGAAGTGAGAGATGAAAATAATAGACCGGATCGTCGCGACTTGTCCTCGGCGTTGCGGGAACAAAGGATTCGGACGTTGTCCTAGCGCGGTGAAACCGCTTGTCAAATCCGATTAAGGTTCGGCTTCCCGCGAAACGAAAGTTTCCAACTGGGCCTTCGCAAAACGCTCCGTACAGAGCGGCGAGAAGCGTCGTCTTCCCTGCGTCATGTTCACCAACAAGCGAAACAATCTGTGGAGCAGCGCCGGCAAGCAACTCGTTCAGTTGTTTTTGAGTCATCGCATCGGACGATGCGACGGTCCACTCGTCGTCCGATTCTTTTGGGTTTTCCACTGCGGCAGATTGATCAGCCTCTGCCACTGTCTCCTCGTCCAGCTCAGTAAAATTCGGGCAGGACTCCAAGGGGTCTCGATGGAGTTCGCAAACTCCAGTTGTTGGTGCTTTGCATGTTGGTTGCGAGCAAGTGCGCGCCACAATGGTCACTGCGCTATGACCCTTCCGAGCAAGATCCTTTCTCGAAAGGTCTGCAATGCCAAGTCAACGGACCTAATTTCGACCTCCGGCTCAAGCCCAGTTTGACGCTTGTACGAGGTGTGCCATTCGTTCTTCCCATTGGCCTTGGCGAATGACAGAGCAGTGTGGACCGGAAATATGCCTCCAACCACTGGCGATACTCCATGGACTAACGAATCCAGTTCTGTCGGTTCCAGAGCGTCGATAGCCGAATGTAACGACAACAGCGAAGAAGCCGACTCTCCAATAGACCGACGCAGTATCGCAGCTACTCCGTATGGGCCTGGAGGCTGTCGTATGAAGGCCCCGGTGTCCGCTCCGACAATCAGTGGGCGCGCATTTGCGTTGATTTCCGACAATGGCTTTTCTACCGCTTTTCCCCAGCCGCCGATGTGCCACCAGAGAAGATCGATTTCTTCGGCAAGGCGGTCTTGGCGCCGATTTGCAGCCGCCAATGCAGCCGCCACGCTAGATGCGAAATCTGTGCCATTCGAATAAAACTCGTCCATGATGCCTTCGATGGTTTGGCTCAGATGCTCGCCGGCAAGCTCAGATTTTATCGCGGCGTAATCTTCGGACCAGTCAGATTGTTCGGGAAAAGTGACATCGAGCTTAGGTGGGGTCGGACCGGCGACGGCTAGATTCGCCAGCGCGTCCGCGGCGAACCGAGGCAGTTCGACATCTACACATCTCCTAACCCCCGCGAACGTTGTGGCGAGGACCGTGGTGGCCGTCGACACTCCACCATCGCTGGTGGCGATCAGATCCCTCAGCACAATTGCGGCAAGGCGTCCCGCCTCAACATTGTCCTGCTGCATTACAAACTGCGCATCGGCTGCGGCGACGATCTCGGCAAACCAAGCGCTGTCAACCAGACTTTGTGGCAGCGAGAATGCAAGTTCGCAAAGCTTGTAGACGCGATCGCTGCTGGCAATCGCCTTTCGCAGTTCGGCGTGCGCTGCCTCTCTCATCGCGATGATGGGTCGGTCGGCGTTTGGTAACAGATTGCGATAGGATTCTATGAAACTGAACGGCGCCGATCCTTGACTCATCAAATGCCCTTTCCGGGGGATTCCGCCGCCGTCAAAGCAGCATCCAATTCTTTTAATTTGCCTTTTTCGTCCGACCGTCGAACCGCGGCAACAGCAATCTGGTAGTCTTTCAACTTGTCGTCACCAGGGTCAGTCAAGCCCAATTCTTCGATCACGGCACGCTGCTCCGCCACCTTCAGCCTGAACATCTTCAACGTCACCGTCCGGATGTCCGGAACTGTCCTTTGAGGCATTGATGCAGAACTATTTTCGCTACTCGACGCTGGAACTGCCACGACCGCCTCCGATGACAAGGCTGCCGGAGGATACCATATGGGCAGCTTGAAAGTACTTTTCCATGTCGGTTCGCCTTCATCATTAGGCAAAGCAAGGAAGCGATTTGCCGCATACATCCTCACCGAGATCTCCACCTCGAGATTTCGATCGGCACCTTTTCCATCCACGCGGACATCGATCCAATTGTATCCAGGATGCCAACCTGGCTCGTCTCGATCGGGCTGAAGTGCGCCAGCCTTGATCCTAACAAAGCGTTTTGTCGGCTCCACGCGGACGTCGTGCTCATGACCGAACACATGTATTTGCGCCATCTTCTCGATGCGATCCTTGAAGTCACGGCCGTTGCGGAGCCATTCGAACGGATGATGACACGCCACAAGGTGCACAACGCCTTTCTCCCGCTCAATTTGCGCCGCGGCAGGATCGATGAACATCACGTTCGCCGCGTCGTCGTCGTTGCTGACCAAGACGGAATTGAACCCCCACAATCGCAATATCGAGTTGTCATTCAGCGTTAGGTCGCGAGAAGCGAACGGCAACGACTTCTCATTATTTTCCCGATAGGGACCTAGATCGCATAGGAATTGAGCGGCAAACCGATTATAATTTTCGATCGGTTCGAAGAACGTCTTCGCGGATCGTTCGTCATGCATATATGCCGAAAGCCTGTCGTTTAGCGTCGGCCCTTTTAGCATCCGAAGCTGTTCTCTTGCAGATACGTCTACAGGCGCCTTTGCAGCATCTCGGTTGAAGTCATGATTTCCTGGGATGACAAAAATGTTTCTAAAGTCACATCCGGCGGCTGGGCATAGCTTTTCTTCCAGCCATTGCTTGGCAAAGTCGTATTCCTTTTTCTTCCCCGCGAACGCTATATCGCCGGACAGCAAAATTGCATCGGCGCTGCAGCCTTTTTTTTCTCGTTGGGATTCAACATCGTCGATGATGTCGTCTCTCAGGCCCTTATTTGGATCGTCGGGTTGGCCGACATGCTTTTCTTTGAAATGGATGTCGGAAACGTGGATCAGCATCATCTTTTTATTTTCCCCCGCCCGACATGCATATCAGCGACGCCCTTTGGCGCGCAACAATCTGTTTTCCGGTTTGCGCCTTTGGTCATGTCGACGTAGCGGGCCTTGGGGAAGGCGCCCGCGCCATCCTTTCGCGACCCCGAAGGCTTGCATCGAAAACAGTTCGCGAAGGCCCCCAAACCCGCCCCATCGGCTGCACCCCCAAAACACTATATGATCGCGCCCCAGGCCAATTTGCCGACGAGCTCCGATGCCGATTTTTTCAGTCAAGCACACGACCGTCTATCGCTATCGCCGGCCCGTGAGCTTTGGCGAGCATCGGGTGATGTGTCGGCCGCGCGACAGTTTCGATCAGCGGCTGCTGGACCATGCTTTGTCCGTGGACCCCGAACCCAAGGCGGTTGGCTGGATCCATGACGTTTTTGGCAATTGCGTTGCGGTGATCGATTTCGAGGGTTCGGCCAAGGAACTCCGTTTCGCCACGGACATCCGGCTCGATCACACGCCGCAGCATGCGCCCGATTTCCGCATCGATGAGACCGCGCTGATTTATCCATTCTCCTACGATCCCGACGAGGCGGCCGACCTTGCTCAGACCATGGAGCGCCATCATCTCGACGACGGCGACGAGGTCGGCAAATGGGCGCGACAGTTCGTCAGTGCCACGGGACACACCGAGACCGGCAAATTGCTGATGACGCTCTGCTACGCCATCCACGAGAGCTTCGTCTATTCCCGGCGGGTCGAAACCGGGACGCAGCCGCCGCTGATGACCTTGCATCTGCGCAAAGGCACATGCCGGGACTTTGCGCTTTTCATGATGGAGGCAGTTCGCTCGCTCGGCTTTGCTGCCCGCTTCGTGACCGGCTACGTCTATGTGCCGAGCCGCGACAGTGCGGATGTGCGCGGCGGAGGCTCGACACATGCCTGGTGCCAGGTCTACCTGCCTGGCGCCGGTTGGGTCGAGTTCGATCCCACCAATGGCATTGTCGGCAACCGGGATCTGATTAGGGTGGCCGTCGCCAGGCATCCTCAACAAGCCATACCGCTTTCTGGAAGCTACTCCGGCAGCGCCTCGAGTTACCTGGGGATGACCGTTGAGGTGAAGGTGACGAAGGAAACCGGCGCATAGGCTCCCTCGGCATGGGTTTCTCCAGCATGGCGTTCGGCCGCCGACAGGCGGGAGCCGGGTGAAAGGTGCTCCAGCCTGGAAGCACCTCTCACCCGCATTTGCCCCGATCCGGGAGGGGACGGATCGGAGCAATGTGACCTCTCCCTTATGCAGAAAGGTCAGGCCGCCAGCGCCCCCGCTGTTCCCATCTAACCCCCTAAAACAGCGCCTTCTCCACCACCGGCTCCAGCGATTCCGCAAACGGCGTCGCCAGATGGTGGCGGTCGCGGTAGGCGAGTTTGCCGTTGATGAAGGCGTGACAGGTGTGCTGGTCGCAGAACTGGTTGGTCAGGTCGATGTAGCTGGCGCCGGGCACGGCGCGCACGATGTCGCGCTCTATCGCCGCGCCGGCGTCGTTGGCGGCCTCGGCCCGTTTCTGGTCGCACAGCGACGGCGTCTGCCCGCGCCACAGCGCACGCGCCACGCAGGTGTCGACATGGTCGTCGTTGAACGGCACGTCGCGGATGAAGGCGACCTTCAGTCCGGCCTGGCTGAACGCTTCCAGCGTCGCGCGCAGGCCGGCGCGCGCATCGGCATCCCGGCTTTCGGGCATCTGCATGCCGACCGACATCTTGCGCAAACTCGACTGCGCGATCTCCGAGATCACCACCAGGCTCGGCCGCGCGGCGATGATCTGCCTGATCGATCGCTCGCGCCACTGATCGCACTCGGTGTAGTCGCGTTTCAGCTTGCTCACCCAGACCGTCATCCGCGAGGCCCGGCAGGACGATTTGAGCCAGGTGACGACCTTGGTGTCGTTTTTCTCGGCCGCCTCGATCAGCGGCGTCGACCAGTGGTCGGCATGCGAGTCGCCGAACAGCGCGATGGTGCGCCCAGCGGTCCTGGTCCCGAACATGCAAGGTTTTGGCGTCACCGTCTCATAGCTGAGAACGCAGCCGGCCTCGCGGGCAGTGGAGGGGCGCGCCGCGCTGGCGGCGATGCTGCGCTGCTGCGGATCGAGATCGTGGACGACCAGCCTGGCATTGGCGTAGGCGGCTGCGACGCCGGTGCCGGTGAGGAGGAGAGCCGGCACCAGCGCCCGCGCCGCATTGGCCATCAGCCAGCCGTTGCGGCGGATCGGGTTCTCGATGACATGGTAGGTAAACAGCGACAGCGCCAGCGTCAGCGCCATGCAGCCGAGCCGCTGCAGCGGTGAAAGCTCGGGCACCAGCGTCGCGGCATAGACGATCACCGGCCAGTGCCAGAGATAGAGCGAGTAGGAGAGCTTGCCGACCCACTGCAGGGGCGGCAGCGCCAGGACGGCGCTGGGGCCATTCCTGACCTCATTGTTCACGCCCTTGCCCGCTCCCGCCAGCAGCAACAGCACGGTGCCGGCCACCGGCATCAGCGCCATGAAGCCGGGGAAGGGGGCGTCCTCGTTAAAGCTGAGATAGGCGCCGCCGATGAACGCCAGGCCGAGCCATGCCAGCGGCGCGGCGAGAAGCGGGCGGTCCTGCCAGAATTTTTGCGGCACCATGGTCGCCAGCCCGCCGGCGGCGAATTCCCAGGCGCGCAGCGGCGAGAAATAGAAGGCCCAGGGCTGCGCCATGGTGGTGAGCCAGGCACAGACGGCGAACGAGATGAGGCCGGCAATGCCGATCACCAGGATCGCGCCGCGCTTGCCGGGGCGCAGCCATGCCGCCAGCACAAGCAGCGCCGGCCAGGCGAGATAGAATTGTTCCTCCACCGACAGCGACCAGAAATGGATGAACGGGTTGCTGGTCGCATCCGCCGCGAAATAGTCGAACGACCAGCGGATCAGCCAAAGATTGATCATGTAGGCCGAGGCGTACATGGCGCCCTTGGAATAGAGCGACTGTTCCTCCGGCGCCAGGATGAAGGCGCCGGCCACCAGCGTGGCAAGGATGACGAACAGCGACGCCGGCAACAGCCGCCTGGCGCGCCTGGCGTAGAAGCGCCACAGGTCCAGCCGTCCGGTCTCGGTGATTTCGGCGAGCAGATGGCGGGTGATCAGATAACCCGAGATGACGAAGAAGATGTCGACGCCGGCAAAGCCGCCGGGCAGGCCGGTGAGGCCGAAATGGAAGGCGATGACACCGGCAACCGCCAGTGCGCGCAATCCTTCGATATCGGGCCGGAACGATGCTGGCACGGTGAAACCTCGTCCTGTCGCATGATCCCGGAGCAAAGTCCGCCTGGCCGAGATGCCGGAACATCTGGCCGGGGATCACACGTGCTGCAGCGTCCCTGCGCGCCGGGATGGACGCGTGGGGCCGTAGCCGTTGACAGCCCGCCCGATGCAAAGACTCGACCCTGCAGGCCGATATCGCAATGCAACAAATCTAACGCAGTGCAACATAAGTGGAGGTTAACTCTCTTCTCCCCGTTCACGCGGAGAGGGGACGCTCTTACCCCGCGTCTGCAATCTCCGACATTCGGGGTCGGCACCCGCCTCGCCTCTCCCTTGTAATCACGCCTTCTTCAAAAACTCCGTTTTCAGCACCAGGCCCTTGACCTGCCTGGTGTTGCATTCGATCTCACCAGGATTGCCGGTGAGGCGGACGTTCTTCACCAGCGTGCCGCGCTTGATCGTCTCCGATGTGCCCTTCACCTTGAGATCCTTGATCAGGGTGACGGAATCGCCCTCGTTCAACTGGGTGCCGTTGCTGTCTCTAACGATCGCGTCTGTCATAGTGAGCCTTTCCTGCTGCTGGTTTTCGCGCAGCCGCACGCTTCGCCTATCCCGCCGATGCCGGCCCGGTCAAGCGTGGCAGGCTATGGCCGCGCCGGGGCGCCCACCGCAACCGCCCCCGCGTTGCCCTTGTCATGAGCATCGGCTATTTCACCGCCAGCCAATGCAGGCGCAAACGGAGCCCGACCATGACCAACACCACCATCCTCAAATTCGGCGCTGTCGAGCATGCCGATGGCGAAGACTTGCCGGGCTGGATCGCGGTCGAGGGCAGGCCGACCATGCAGACCGCCGTCCACCACACCACCGCCGACGGCACGGTGATGTCGGGCACCTGGCGGGCCTCGCCCGGCACCTACCACGCCACCTATACCGACTACGAGTTCGTGCACATGATCGCCGGCCGCATCATCATCACGCCGGATGGCGGCACGCCGGTCGAGGTCGGTCCGGGCGATGCGTTTGTGGTCGAAGCCGATTTCAAGGGCACCTGGCAGATCCTCGAGCCGGTGACCAAGCACTTCGTCGTCAGGGCTTCCTGATCGACCGTCGTCAGGGTTGCCTGATCGACTCTTCGTCAAGCTTGCTTGATCGACGCCAATATCACAGATCGGCGCGCTTCATCGCGCCGGTTTGTCGCGCGTCCTCTGCGGAATGCATTGCGGCGCCGATCTGCCGACGATCCTGTTGATTATGGCTTCATCGGCATCTTCATGGCCGGTCAGTTCGCGCAGCAGATCCCTTGCATGCTGGATCCAATACCGCTCGACGATCAGCCCTTCGGCGACCGAGAGCCTGAACGCACTTCTGACAATGTCGAAGTCGTGCGCGGATATGAAGGGTGCTGTGTTGTCTTCCATCGTATGGCTCCCGCAGGGCGGGAGTACGATGTACACTCTCAAGCACCGGTGCCCGTGACATGGCCGGCGACACCGGCATTATACGCCCTGGCAAAACATTAGCGAGTCATTCCGGTCGAGACGGAACCGATCGCCATCCCCGACGGTTGTGTCGCAGGAAGGCGGCCGCATGCCCCTCACGGTTCGAGCCACACTCTGCGAAATCCGCGACGACCTCCATGCCTTGCGCAAGACGGTGGCCGCGCGCGGCCAGATCGAGACGATCCAGGCCATCGATGCGCTGATCGGCGTCGCCGAGTCGGAGGCGGTCCGCGCCATTCGGCGCATCGATCTCGGGGCCTGATTTTCAACGCAGGGATTTCAACGCACACGATTATCGACGGGAAGAACAATGGACATCAGGGAGATGACGCAGCAGGAATGCACCACCATGCTGAAGTCGGCCAGGCTCGGCCGGCTGGCCTGCGTCCGCGACAACCGGCCTTACGTGGTGCCGATCCACTTTGCCTTCGGCGACAATTTCATCTTCAGCTTCTCGCTGCCGGGCAAGAAGGTCGAATGGATGCGAGAGAACCCGAATGTCTGCCTGCAGGTCGACGATGTCGGCACCGTTCATGGCTGGAAGAGCGTTGTCGTCGACGGCCTGTTCGAGGACCTGCCCAAACCGCCCGCGCTCGACGCCACGATCCCCGCCAGGGATCAGCAGATCCCTGCATCCAATCACGACCGGGACTTTGCCTGGTCGCTGCTGCAGAAGCACTCTAATTGGTGGGAGCCGGGCGCGTTGAAACCCGGCGAGCAGGCCGGTTCGGGCAGCCATCTGTTCTACCAGATCAGGATCGAGGCGATCTCGGGGCGACAGGCGTATCGCTAGGCGCGCCGCCCGACAGGTCGACGGGGGCACCGCTCGTCGGTGGAGGCCATTGCAGGATTGGAACGTCTTGGCGCTCGAGCGCGTTTATGTCCATCAGGGAGTATCAAAAACAAATGGCCATTCACACGGATTACCGAACGAATAGAGCCGACTATGCGATTGCAGCAAAGCCGAAGCCGACTGGCGCTGCTGTTGCCGCCGAAGCAAAAAAGAAGGCGGTGCGACTTAATGATCAGCTTAACGATCAGCGTTCCGCCAGGCTGTCAGCAAATCCATCGGATACATCGGACAAGCCCAAGCCCCGGCCGCGCGGTTGATTTCGGCGCCCAACGCCGCCGTCTTAAT
The DNA here is from genome assembly GCF_056404775.1 of Mesorhizobium sp. P2_B5. Taxonomy (NCBI): domain Bacteria; kingdom Pseudomonadati; phylum Pseudomonadota; class Alphaproteobacteria; order Hyphomicrobiales; family Phyllobacteriaceae; genus Mesorhizobium; species Mesorhizobium sp. P2_B5. The sequence goes on from NZ_JBFUDJ010000012.1 coordinate 17,876, forward strand.
ATTGTCCCCCAGTACCGAAGCTTTGCGGATCGAGCGGCGCGTTTCCACGATCCGACCGAATTGAGGCACCGCCTTGCGAAGCGGCGTTTTGCGGGCAGGGCCGTCTCCTCCTGGAACACGACAGGAATTCCAGGCGCAAAAAAACCCGCGTCCGGAGGGGGTCGGGAGGCGGGTTCTTTAACGACCAAGCGCTTTGGGACGCTCGATGTACCTATCAACGCATCAGTAAGGCGTTTGTTCCCTTGGAAGACAGTTAGTCGATAATCTGCACAAACTCCTTGGTGGGCTTCGCCTTCGCGGGACTGGCGAGCCCTTGGCGCTAACTCTGGCCAACGCCTATCATTCCACGTCGCCTAAACGCGGCGTCACCAAAGATCGGCAATTTCGAGAGTCAGGAGGACACAAAAAGCCCACGCCTCCGGCGGAGGACGCGGGCCGATCAAGCGGCGTGCGGGAACCAAAGGCTCCGGACTGGGCGATGATCTTTGTTGTCAGTACCAGCGTCCGCGGCCGTAAAAGCCGCCGCCACCGAGTAACAGAACAATAAGAACGATGACGAGAATTGTGGTGATATCCATATTTCGTCTCCTATGCGCGGCGCCAACGTTCGGCGTATGCCGCTCTTGCCTGACCAGTGACTTGTGCCTGCCGTAAACCGGGTGGCCTAACGCAAACCAAAAAAGCTCATTATCGCCAGCACAATAACGACGGCTCCGACCAACCAAATAATGCTGTTCATGACGGCCCGCCTTTTTCTTGAGCTGCAGCAAAACAATTGCCGCTCAATACCAACGGCCGCGCGGCGTTCTTGTTCCAAAGGGCGGAACCTCCGGCCGCGGCCAAGGTTTAGCTACTTGATGTTCGAAGGTTTCCGGCTCGAGACAATCCAGCTGCCCGAGGCGACGCTTCGGGTCCGGCACGGCGGTGCGGGACCGCCGGTTTTGCTTCTGCATGGCCACCCGCGGACGCATGCCACCTGGCACCGTGTCGCCCCGCCTCTCGCCGAAAACCATACGGTGGCTTGTCCTGATTCCAGAGGCGCTCGCGGCAGAAATCCTGGCCTTCCTGAGTTCCACCTAGCTCTGAACGCCAGACAGCCGGCCAAACAGTTGCTCCCGTATTCAGGGAGCAAGAAGGTGGTCGAGTTTTGCGGTCAGTTCGTCAAAGCTGAACGGCTTGCGAAGCACGGCGCGGCTGCTGAAGCCTTCGCGCATGTCGCGATCGTTGTTGCCGGTCGAGTAGATGAACGGCACGCCATGCTCGGCAAGCGCGTCGGCTACCGTGTGGCTGTCGTCGCCATCCAGATTCATGTCCAGCATGGCGGCGTCGAAGACCTGCGCCTCGATCAGCGCGATTGCCTTTTCGATCGTGGCGGCTGAGGTCACGGATTCGCAGCCAAGGTCGCCCAGCATGTCCTCGATCATCATCAGGACCAGAATTTCATCCTCGACAACGAGGAGGCGACGGCCAGAAAGAAGTTTATCTCCAGACAGCAGTTTATCCATCGCGTGATCCCGGTACCGGAATGTTCATCGTGCAAATCAACCCATCCGGACGATAGTCGAGTTGCACAGTGCCTTCGAGTTCGTGGGTCAGGCCGCGCTCGATCACACGCGAGCCGAACCCTTTTCGCAGCGGCTGCGCAACCGGCGGCCCGTCCTTCTCTCGCCAGGAAAGGACCAGCAATCGGCCATCGGGCGTCGGCTCGATCGTCCAGTCGATCCGGATCGAACCCTTGTCATTGGAAAACGCGCCGTATTTCACCGCGTTGGTTGCGAGTTCGTTGAAGGCGATGCCAAGCGCCAGGGCCGCCTTGGTCGAAAGGCGAATATTCTCGCCTGAAATCACCAGGCGCTCCGCCTGCCCGTCACTGACCCCGAACGGTTCCAGGGCATCGTGCAGCACGTCAAGCAGCCCGGCGCTGTGCCAATTTTCACGGGTCAGCAAATTATGCGACCGGGAGAGTGCAAACAGCCTGGACTCGACGGCTTCGCGGATCGCCCGCGGGTCGGAATTGGCGCGCGACGCCTGCCAGACGATCGACTGAACCGTTGCGAGCGTGTTCTTGACGCGGTGGTTCAGCTCTTCGATCAGCATTTTGGACTGCGCCTGCTCCTCCTTGTGTTTGGTCAGATCGACGAAGGAGGTAAAATACTGGACGATGGCGCCGCTCTTATCCCGCACAGGACTGGCGAAAAGCCCCGCCCAGAATTCGCTGCCGTCCTTGCGCCGGTAGAGGATTTCCGTGCCCGCCTCCGCGTTGGCTTCGAACTCGAGCTTTATGCGCTTCAGCGCCCCGGCGTCGCTGGCGTCGGCCATCAGGAAATTCAAGGACTGACCAAGGACTTCTTCCCTGGCGTATCCGGTCAAGGCGAGGAAGGCGTCATTGGCAAAAATGATCGGATTGCCGGGTTCCTTTGCATCGGTGAAAACCATCGCCATTCGTGTCGTCTCGGCGGCAACCACGAACGGGCCGAGGTCGTCGTGAAAGCCATCGACCTCGGCTTCGGCATCTTTCTGCTCTTCGGACTTGGCAACTATCTGCGACATATCGACTATCGATCCCGCGCCTTAGTGTAATCCAATCTGATGGCGAAGCGTGTCCAGGCTCTCGCGGCAGGATGGATTCACGCTACGCCGCGCGCGGTATCCGCGAGGTGAATGTCGCCCTGGTCACCGACACGCTGGTGCCGTTGGAGTCGCTGACGACGTCCACCCGGGCTTCAAGCTGCTTGACCAGCGCTTCGACGATGGCTGTTCCCAGGCCCACGCTCGACACGTCGTTGGCGAGTTTGCCGGCGCCATTGTCCGAGACCGTCAGTTTCCAGTCGCTGCCGTTGGTCTCCCAGGACACCTGGATCAGCGCTGCCGCCTTCTCCCGGGGGAAGGCATATTTGATCGCATTGAGAACGAGTTCGGTGACGATCAGGCCGAGGCTCACCGCCTTCTGCGAATCGATTCTGCCGCCTTGCGCTGTGACGTTGACGGCGATCGGCTGAGCATCGCCGACCATCGACGAGGCCAGGCTGCTGCACAGTTTCGGCAGATAGGAGCCGACATCGATTTCGTCGAGACCGGCCTCGGTGTGGAGATGACGCTGCACTTCGGCGACCGACAGCACGCGCTGATGGGCGTCCTTGAGGTGCTGGCGGGTTTCCTCGGAGGTGACGGATCGCGCCTTCAGCAACAGGATGCTGGCGATGATCTGCAGGCTGTTGGCAACCCGGTGCTCCATCTCGCGCAGCAGCACATCCTTCTGCCGAAGCAATTCTTCGGTGCGGCCGAGAAGCTCTGCTTTTTCCTTCTCGATGACGCGGCGCGCCGTTATGTCGTTGAAGGCAAGCAGGATGGTGATGGCCGAACTGTGGTCGTAGAGGACTTTCCGCGCGTTGAGCAGCATCGTGCGTCGGCCGATATTGGGGAAATCATAATCGACCTCGAAGCCGTCCATGGCGGTCTTCTCGGGGATGATCGTCTCCAGCAACAGACGCAGGGCGGGAATATCCCATTGGCCGTCGCCGAGCGCATAAAGCAAGGCGCCGTGCGTCTGTTCTGGGTCGACCTTGAAGGTCTGATAGAAGGAGCGGCTGGCCGCCAGCACATGAAACTTTTCGTCGAGCACGAGGAAGGGCTCGACAATCGTATTGACGATCGCCTGCGCCAGCGTCTGCGCGTCCTCGATATTCGCGATGGGGTGGAACAAGGCTCAAAGCCGATCTGGAGGCGCACCGCCTCCGCTCAACCTCTTCTCTTACACCATTGCCAGGCAGGAGTCGCGAATTGAATCGATCCGGCCGGTGCCGACGCGATGTTGTGATTTCCTTGCGCAGTCGCCAGCGTCCCCCTCATCCCGTCGGGAAGAGGAGGACGTAGCAAAGCGAATATCGGTTAAGGGGCGTCACCTCGTTCGCTTCGAACCGATGCGGATCGGAAAGCTGAGACGATGGCGTTCGGCGGTGCTTTGTCGATGAGGTCGCCCGTCAAGATCGCCGCACCGCTGCCGGGCGACCTTGCCGATTGTCAGCCAAGAGCGAGCGGCGCACTCCGAGAGTGCATGCCGCCCGTCCGGCGCCGGGCCGTCAATGCTGTTGTAACGAAACCCCCCAGCCCCGTCTCAACCGCCACGGCCATGGCGTGACCCATGGCTTGGTATACGCATGCACCCCCGCGGTCTGTCAACGCCCGCCCAGAGGGATGCCTGGAGGTCGATTTTGTACCTCCCGGCTGGCTTTCCGGGCAAGTGCATGGAGGCCATCTGTCACGACAAAATCGTTGTAAGTGGCGGTTTTCCGGGCTTTCCCGCGGCTCGGGAGCGGCGACGCCGGCGTCACTTCCGTCGCGATCTAGGCGCTTGAATCGATTTGCCTTTCCCGGCTGAAACGTTTCAGGAGGCTGGTTTTCAACCTGACTTTTTTTGGGTGTAATTCCCCAACGTCCGTTTTGGGCTTTGCAAGCCGGTCTGGCCGATCCGCCGCCCGGCATTGCAATCAGGGATTGCCGTCGGCCAATCGCGCCTCCGGTGCGGCCGTCGAGCGCCGCGCCATGCCGCTGATGACATAGGCGGCAGCGCCCAGCGCCGTGATCCAGAAGCTGGTCGGCCAGTCGGTCAGGAAGGCGAGCGACAGGCTGATCCAGGCAATGACGACGGCAAGCGCGATCGAGGCCAGCACGCCGGCGGCGACGCCGCTGGTCAGCCTGAGCGCGGTGGCGGCGGGCGCCACCATCAGCGCGAAGACCAGCAGCACGCCGACGATCTGCACCGCCTCGGAGGTGGCGACGGCGACCAGCACCATGAACAGGGTCGAGACCAGGGTGATCGGCACGCCGCGCGCTTCGGCGAGTTCCGGCTGCAGGCTGGCGAACAGCAGCGGCCGGGCGATCAGCACCAAAGCGGCGAGGATTGCCACCGCCAGCACCGCCAGCACGATGACGGTGCGCAGGCTGATGCCCAGCACATTGCCGAACAGCACGTTGGTCGCCTGCGAGGCGAAGGCGGTGTAGAAATGCAGAAACAGCAAGCCGAGACCCAGCGACAGCGTCAAAACGATGCCGATGGCGACGTCGCGATGCGCGCGTTCCCCGAGCAGTCCGATACCGATGCCGGCAGCGATCGTGAACACGGTGAGACCCAGAAACGGCGACAGCCCGATCAGGCCGGCACCGGTGGCGCCGGGAAAGCCGACATGGGAGAGCGCATGGCCGGCGAAGGTCTGGCCCCTGAGCACGAGGAAATAGCCGACTGCGCCCGAAACGATGCCGACAATGGTGCAGGCATAGAAGGCGTTGCGCATGAATTCATAGTCAAAGATCGTGGACATGCGCCCCGCTTTCCAGTTCGACATCGTCGGCCATGACGAAGATGCGGCCGGCGACGCGCACCACATTGATGTGGGTACCGTAGAGCCTCGACAGCACCGGTCCGCTGATGACCTCGTCGACGGAGCCGATCGCGGCCTTGCCATTGCCGAGATAGAGCACGCGGTCGACAGCGCGCAGCAGCGGGTTGATCTCGTGCGAGCAGAACAGCACCGCTATGCCCAGCCGCTCGCCGATCTCGTGCACCAGCTCGATGATCGCGCGCTGATGCGCCGCGTCGAGGCTGATCAGCGGCTCGTCGAGCAGGAGCAGTTGCGGATCGCCGATCAGCGATTGCGCGATCAGGACGCGCTGGCGCTCGCCGCCGGAAAGCTCGGCCAGCGGCCGCCGCGCGAGATCGGTGGCGCCGATTGCTTCCAGCGCCTTCCAGGCGGCTTCCTTCTCGGCGCTGGACGGGATCGGCCAGCCCCAGCGATGCCCGCCGGCAGCACTCAGCACGAAGTCGAAGCCGCTGATGCCGACATCGCCAAGCGCGCGCCGCGCCTGCGGCATATAGCCGATTGCGGCATTGCCGCGCGTCGGCGGTTTGCCGAGCACCGAGATGGCACCGCCGGCCGGCTTTATCAGGCCGAGTATGGCGCGCAGCATCGTCGTCTTGCCGGCGCCATTGGCGCCGAGCAGGCCGATAAAAGCGCCTTGCGGAATCGAAAAGGAGACGTCGGATAAAACCCGGCGTCCCCCATAGGTCAGCGTGACCTTGTCGAATTCAATTGCGTTCATTTAGTCACGTTTATTGGCAGTCATGTTCATTGTGTGCGGGCTGCGAGCGCCTTCTGGACCGCGTCGATCTGGCCGCCGAACCAGGTCTGGATCGTCTGTCCCGCCGGTTCCGTCTCGGTGACGCCGATGACGGTGACTTTGTTCTGTTTTGCGATGTCGAGCAACCTTGTCGTGGCCTCGTCGGTCACCTGCGAATTGTAGAACAGGATCTTGGCCGAGCCGTCCTTCAGGCTGTTCTCGAATGCCGCCACCTGGGTGGCGCTCGGCTCCGCATCGTTCATCAAGGCCACCTGGAAATCATAGTTGAGCATCTTGAGGCCGAGCGCTTCCGCCATGTAGCCGAAGACAGGCTCGGTGGCGGTCACCTCGGTGCCGGCGTAGGTCTTCTTGACGTCGGCGATTTCCTTGTCAATGGCCTCGAGCGAGGTCTGGAATGCCTTCAGGTTCGCCTCGTAATGCACGGCATTGGTCGGATCGCGCTTGGCAAGATCGGCGCTCAGCGCCTTGGCGATGGCCGGCAGCGTCGCCGGGTCATACCAAAGATGCGGATTGTCGCCTGACTTCTTGCCGATCAGGTCGGCGGCAACGATGGTCGTGCGGTCTTTGCTGGTCGAGGCTGACAGCAGCTTGTCCATCCATGGATCGTAGTCGGCGCCGTTGTAGATGACGATCTTGGCGTCGGCGATGGTGCGCGCCGTCGACGGGCTGGTCTCGAACAGATGCGGATCGTCATCGGGATTGGCCAGGATGCTGGTGACCGTGACATCGCTGCCGCCGATCTGGCGGGCGAGGTCGCCATAGAAATTCTCGGCCGCCACGATGGTCAGCTTGTCTTCAGCGCGGGCGGCCGTGCCGGTCAAAAGCGGCACCGCAACCAGCAGCGCGGCGAAAAAGGGAAGGGATCGCATCCGTGGTCTCCTTGCAGTCTGGAAGGCCCGTCGCCGGAGAGGCGGCGCCGTGTAACTGTATAACAGTAACAATATAACGTTTGCGTCAAAAATACGGCCGATGTCAATGGGCTTTTTGAGCGGCGAAGTTTTTCGCGCGCACAAAAGCGTGAGCGGCCCCACGCCGATCGGGCGAGGGCCGCTCACGCCTTCAAATGATGTCCGAAAGGGCAGGGCTGACGGAGCGACTAACCTCTCGCCAGTACGAAATCGTGCTCCACTTCCCAGAACGGGCCGGCGAATTCGAGGTCCTTGGCGCGCGCTGGATCGTCGACGCGCTTGAACTCGGCGAGCAGGCTTTCCTTCACGCCGAACACCGCGTCCGAATCGATGTAGGGGTCATCAGGGTCGAAAATGTGGGTGGTCAGCGTCTCGAACCCATCGGCCTTGAGGATGTAGTGGAGATGCGCCGGGCGGTAGGGGTGGCGTCCCATCGCATCGAGCAGTTTGCCCACCGTGCCGTCAGCCGGGATCGGGTAGAATTTCGGCTTCACCGCGCGGAACCAGTAGCGGCCGTCGGCGCCGGTGCGGAAGACGCCGCGCAGGTTGAAATCGGGCTGGATGCCCTTTTGCTGCACGTCATAGAAACCTTCGTCATTGGCTTGCCAGACATCGAGCACGGTGTCGGTGATCGGTTTGCCCTCGGTGTCGAGGATGCGGCCATGGATGAACATGTCCTCGCCCTTCTGGTCGAGGCAGATGTTGGCGCCCATCGGCAGTTCCGGCGCGTCGGCGATATGGAACGGTCCGAGCACCGTCGATTCCGAAGCGCCTGACGGTTTGCGGTTGTTGATGGCGTCGACCAGCATCGAAACGCCGAGCACATCCGACAGGAGAATAAACTCCTGTCGCCATTCGGTGCAGAGCTGGCCGGTTTTGGTCAGAAACAGGATGGCGTCGAACCATTCCTCCTGCGTCGGCTCGATCTCCTTGACCGCCTCATGCAGCTTTCGCGTGATAACCTTCATCACCGCCTTTAGCCGCTCGTCCTTGGCGTTCTTGTTGCGGCCGGTGACGACCTCGACCGAATTCGCCTCGGTGAAGAAGCCTTTCTCGTGCGCTTCCATATTTCTCACCTGTCCAGGATTGATGTCAGGGCTTTGCGTAAGTCGGCGGTCGGATCGCTGCTGATAGCATCCTTGCGCCAGCCGACATGCTGGTCGGGCCGCACCAGAAGCACGCCGCTGTCGCGGATTTCGCGGGCACGAGCCCAGTCGCCGGAGAAGTCCTGCCAGGCCTGGCGTGGGCCGATGAGATGGCCAGCAATGTCGATGCCGAGCTCCTTGCCGACGGCCTTTGCCGCGTCGAGCCAGCCCCGGCCGCCAATGCCGGTCAGCACGGTGAACTGGCCATGGCCGGTCAGGTCGAGCGTGGAAACCTTGTCGCCTTTGTCGGAGTGCACCCAGACATGTGGCAGCCGGGCGCCCGGCCAGGATGTCGGTTGATAATGCAGCTCAGCGTCCTTTTCGAAGGCCGGCTCTTCCTGGCCGTCGCTGACGATGGCGTTCGAGATATAGCGCTGGTTCATCTCGACGCCATGGGCGTCGAATTCATAGACCTTGGCGGCGATGGTCTCGCGGATACTCGCCCGCTGCGCCTCGGCTGCCGGCGTGTTGTCGCAGCGCGCATCCATGTTCGACTGCATCTTCACCGGGTCGATGGAATCGAGCAGGCCGAGCGCTTTGAAGATCGGGCCGAATTCCTCGATCGACTTGTTGGCGCGGGTGACGATCTGCTTGGCAACCGGCGCGCGCTCCTGCGAATAGCTATCGAGGAGTTTTGGGCCGGCCTTGCCCTTGATGACATGGGCAAGTTTCCAGGCGAGGTTGAACCCGTCCTGGATCGAGGTGTTGGAGCCTAGTCCGTTCGACGGCGGATGACGATGGATGGCATCGCCCATGCAGAACACGCGGCCCTTCGAGGTCTGCGTGGCGTACATGTTGTTGACCGTCCAGGTCGACACCGACTGGATCTCGATCTCCAGATCGGGATCGCCGACGAGGTCGCGTGCCACCTTTTTGGCGAAGGCGTCGTCGACCTTGGGTGCGGGCTGGTTGATGTCGTAGCCCCAGACGATCAGCCACTCGTTCCACGGCCGGATCATCCGCACCAGGCCCATGCCGATGCCGCCGACATCGGCGCCCGGTTGCACCACCCAGTAGAGCACGGAGGGACGGTGCGCGACGTATTTGGACAGATCTGCCTTGAACAGGATGTTCATCGAACCGCCTACGCCCATCTTGCCTTCGAACGGCAGGCCGGCATGTTCGGCAACCAGCGAATTGCCGCCATCGGCTCCGACCAGATATTTCGAGCGGATGGTGACGTCCTTGCCGGTCAGCCGGTCGCGGCAAATGGTGGTGACGCCGTCGGCATCCTGCACATGCGAGAGATACTCCATCGACATGCGCGCTTGCGTGCCGCGCGAACACGCCGTCTTGAACAGCAGCGGCTCCATGAAAGTCTGCGGCAGATCGTTCATATGCGCCGGCGAGGATAAGAGATGTTCGGCGCGCGACAGCGGATGCTTGCCCCAGCTGCGCATGCGGCCAATCTCTTCGCCGGCGAGCGAGGTGCAGAACACGTTCTCGCCCATCAGATCCTGCTCGGTCGCGTGCATATAGGCCTCGCCTTCCACATCCTTGCCAAGGTCGCGCAGCACCTCCATCGTGCGCTGGTTGGTGATGTGGGCGCGCGGTGTCGCCGCCAGCCAGCGATAGCGGTTGATGACCATGTTCTCGACGCCATAGGTCGAAAGCAGCGCCGCGGTCGCCGAGCCCGCAGGCCCGGTTCCGATGGTCAGCACGTCGGTAGTGATGTCAGCCATGCGGCCCTCCCTTTTTACTTGATGGCATAGGTCCGCCGGTCAATCGGCGGCGAACCGGAAAAAGCTGGATGCCGGTGCGCTCGGCGAAAAGGCCCCACAGGCCACGCGGCGCAAACAGCATGATGACGATGCCGATCAGCCCGAGGATCAAGAGATACCAGGAGCCGTAATCGGCGAGCAGGTTTTGCAGGATGTAGAAGACGATGACGCCGACGATCGGCCCTTCGATGGTGCCGATGCCGCCAATGACGACGATGAAGATGACATAGGCCGTCCAGTCGACGACGGAGAAGGCGGCGTCGGGCGAAATGCGAGCTTTCTGTACATAAATCAGCGCGCCGGCCAGGCCGGTGCCGAAGGCGGCTGCGAGATAGACCAACGTCTTCATGCGGCGCGCATCGACACCGACCGAGCGTGCTGCCTCCTGGTTGTCGCGCACGGCGGCGAGGCCCAGCCCCTGTTTCGAACGCAGCAGGCGATAGACGAGGCCGATCGTGGCGATGGCCAAGAGCAGCGCCAGCCAGTAGGTCAGGATGTCACCTGCGCCTGACGATTTGACGCCGAACAGCTCACCAATGAACTTCAGTGCAGGCATGTCGCGGGTCGCTTCGCGCGGCAGCGAGGTGCCGGTGCCGCCGCCCAGCATCTTCCATTGCGCCAGCGCCAGCCGCACCACTTCCGCGATGACCCAGCTGCCGATGGCGAAATACGCGCCTTGCAGGCGAAACAGGAAGAAGGCGGTCGGGATGGCGAGCAGGGCACTGGCGATGCCGGCGAGCAGGATCGCGATCAGCGGGTCGAGCCCGGCGAAGATGACAAGCGCGAACATGGCGTAGGCGCCGAAACCGACAAAAGCCTGCTGCCCCACCGAGACCAGCCCGGCATAGCCTGCCAGCAGGTTCCAGTTCTGTGCCAGCACCAGCATGGTCAGGATGAAGAACAGGTCCTGCAGCACGCTGCGCGAGGCGAAGAGCGGCGCGGCGAAGGCGAGCAGGATGACGAGCGCGGCGACGATGGCGAATGTCGCCGATGCTTTGGTGCGGGTCTCGACTTTCCAGGGTGTGAGTGTGACGTCGGTCATGGCGCTCAATCCACCGCCCGCGGGAACAGCCCGCGCGGCCTGACCAGCAGCACCAGCAGGAAAGCCAGATGCCCGGCGAGGATCTGCCATTCCGGATTGATCGCGGCGCCAAAGGTCTGGGCGATGCCGATGACGATGCCGCCGGCGAGAGTGCCCCACAGCGAGCCGAGGCCGCCGATGATGACCGCCTCGAAGGCATAGATCAGCCGCGCCGGTCCGATGGTCGGATCGAAATTGGCGCGCGTGCCGAGGTAGAGCGCGGCGATCGTCACCACCACCATGGCGATGCCGGTGGCGGTGGCGAAGATGCGTTTCGGCTGGATGCCCATCAGCCCGGCGGTGACCGGATCGTCCGAGGTGGCGCGAAAGGCGCGGCCGAGCGAGGTGCGATAGAAGAGCTGGTTGAGGGCAACGATCACTGCGATGGCCGAGGCCAGCGTCAACAGTGGCATCACGCCGACATTGATCGGCCCGAGCCCAACCGAAGCCGATTCCAATCCACCGATGGAGATGCGCCGGCTGTCAGCGGAGAAACCTTCGAGCAGGCCGTTCTGGATAACGATAGACAGACCGAAGGTGACCAGCAGCGGCGGCAGGATATCGGTGCCCAATGTGCGGTTGAGCAGGAAGAACTGCAGCGCCCAGCCGATGGCGAACATCAGCGGCATCGCCACCAGCGCCGCCAGGAATGGGTTGAGGCCAAGGGTGGTCAAGAGCACCAGGATCAGAAAGGCAGCGAGCACGATGAGGTCGCCATGCGCCAGATTGACCAGCCGCATAATGCCGAAGACGAGGCTCAAGCCCGCCGCGAAGAGCGCGTAGAGGCCTCCGAGCAGAATGCCCTGGATGATGGTGTCGAGCCACGCCATGTCAGGCCACCCCGAAATAGGCGGCGTGGATCTTTTCGCGCGTCAGCGCTGCCGGCGCCCCGGAGAGCGTGATCCGCCCTTCCATCATGCAGTAGACGCGGTCGGCGACTTTCAGTGCCTGGCCGATATCCTGCTCGACCACGACGATGGAAGCGCCGGCTTCGCGGATGCGCGGGAAGGCGGCGTAGATATCCTTGATCACCACCGGCGCCAGGCCAAGGCTGATTTCGTCGCACAGAAGCACGCGCGGGTTGGACATCAGCGCGCGGCCGATCGCCAACATCTGCTGCTGGCCACCCGACAGCGCCGTGCCCGGATTGGCACGCCGCTCCCTGAGGATCGGGAACAGCTCGTAGACGGTGTCGAGGTTCCAGTGTCCCTCAATCGTGCGGCCATAGCGGCCGATGAGCAGGTTCTCCTCGACGCTGAGCGAGGGAAACAGTTTTCGCCCCTCGGGCACCATGGCGATGCCATGTGCAACGATGTCTGGCGCGGGCAGGGCGCCGATCTTCTTACCATCGAACAGCACGGCATCAGGCTGGTTCGCCAATATGCCTGATATCGAGCGCATCAGCGTCGTCTTGCCGGCGCCATTGGCGCCGATGATGGCAATGGTCTCGCCCTGATCGAGCGCGATGTCGACGCCGAACAGCGCCTGGAAATCGCCATAGCGCGCGGTGAGGTTTTTGGTCTCGAGCAGCGCCATCAGACTTCGATCCCGAGATAGATCTCGCGGACCTCTCGCGACGCCATGACGGCATCCGGCGCGCCCATCCCGATGATCTTGCCGAAGTTCAGAACCAGCAGCCGTTCGACCACCGAGTTCAGCGCATGCAGCACATGTTCGATCCAGATGATCGACATGCCGCCTTTGTGGATGCCTCTGATGGTGTCGACCAGCATCCCGCATTCGCCTTCCGTCAGACCGCCGGCGATCTCATCCAGCAGCAGTAGCCTCGGTTCGGTCGCCAAGGCGCGGGCCAGTTCCAGCCGCTTGCGCTGCAAAAGGCTCAAGCCGCCGGCGGGGTGGTTAGCGCGGTCGATCAGCCCGGTCTCGACCAGGATCTCGGCACAACGCTTGCTGACCTCTGCTTCGGTCTTCCTTGCGCCGAAGGCGCCGGCGACCAGCAGGTTCTCGAACACGGTCAGCTTTTCGAAAGGCTGTGGGATCTGGAATGAGCGGCCGACGCCGGCAAAGCAGCGCTGCATCGGCGGCAGTCTTGTCACGTCGCGGCCATCGAAAATGATGGTGCCGGCATCGGCCGCTATGTTGCCGGTGATCAAGTTGAACAGCGTCGACTTGCCGGCGCCGTTCGGGCCGATGATGCCCAATGCCTCGCCCTCGCCTAGCTCGAACGAAACCGCGTCGGCGACCGTGAGGGCGCCGAAGCGTTTCGAGACATTGGCGAGCGCGAGGATGGCCATGGCTAGGCGATGGCTTCCATCTTGCCGCCGGTCGGGATATTCGGCGCAGTCTTGTTGTCGGTGATGACGAGGTCGTAGCCGCCACCATCCTTCAGCCGCCACTGGCCGCCGACCAGCGGCGTCTTGGCGATGTTCTTGGCGGCAAAGGGCGGCAGGTTGGCGCCGTCCCAGGCGATCGGCCCGACGAGCGTGTCGAGCTTGGTCGCGGCAATCGCTGCAGCCACCTTGTCGCCGTCGTCGGGCGCGCCGGCGCGCTTCATCACGTCGACGGCAATCTCGAACAGCGCATGGACAAAGCCGATCGGCTGGGTCCATTGCCGGCCGGTGGCCTTGGTGAAGCCCTCGGCGACCTGCGCCGAGCTTTCGCCGGTCAGCGACGATTTGAACGGATGGTTGGGCGTCCACCAGACTTCCGACGACAGATTGTGACCGGACTTGCCGAGCGCCTCGACCGATTGCGGGAACAGGATCGCCTTGCCAATCGACGCCACTTTTGGCGTGAAACCCTGCTGCTTGGCCTGGTTCCAGAAGGTGGTGAAATCGGGCGGGATCATCACGCCGGTGATGATTTCGCAGGAGGCGCCCTTGAAGGCGTTGATCTGCGCGGAAAAGTCGTCGGTCAGGTTCTGGTAGCGGCCGGTGTCGGTCAGCCCGTAGCCGCCCTTGGCCAGCACCGGCGGGAAGCCGACCGTGCCGTCACCCCAGGCGTTGCCGTCGCCATCATTGGGGAACAGGCCGCCGACCTTCTTGTTGGTCTCGACCTGCGCCCACATGTTGGTGAAGACGGCAATGACGTCCTCCAGCCCCCAGAAGAAATGGTAGGCATAGTTGAACGGCTTCCACGAAGCGGGATCGCCGGGATTGCCTTGCTGGCCGATGAACCAGGGTTGCCACGGCGCCACCGTCGACAGGCACGGCACCTCTTCCGCCTCGCAGGTGGTGGCGACGGGATTGGTGGTCTCCGGTGTCGAGGCGACAAGCATCAGATTGACCTTGTCGTTGACGATCAGCTCCTTGGCGACCTCCGCCGCCCGATTGGGGTTGGACTGGCTGTCCTTGACGACCACCTCATAGTTGAGACCGGCGGCCTTGGTGGCCGCGAGAAAGCCGTCGATGATGAATTTGTCGGCCTCGGCGAAGGCGGCCAGCGGGCCGGATTGCGGGCTGACATAGCCGAGCTTGATCGGCGCGTTCTGGGCGATCGCCGGCATGGCGAGACCCGATGTCCCGGCGAGCAAGCCGGTAGCGGCCGTGTTGCGGATAAATTCGCGTCTGGTAATCATGGATAGTCCTCCCTTGTTGCCGTCAGTTCTGCGGTCGTCTTCCCTCCCACGCGTCCTGCAGCAGGGCGCGGATTGCGGCGCGGTCGAAAGGCCGTGGATTCCAGTATGGATTCTTGGTCGCGATCTCGGCGGCGCGGTCGAGATCGGCCTGCTTGAGGCCAAGTTCCCTGAGTGTCAGCGGCGCGCCGACCGCCTTGGCGAAATCATGCAGACCGCCGCCGGCGCTGCCGCCAAAAATGTCGGCGACAGGTTTGAGCAGGTCAGGCACGGCGACGGCGTTGAAGCCGATCGTGTGCGGCAGCATCACTGCATGCGTCTCGGCGTGCGGCATGTCGAAGGAGCCGCCCAGCGTGTGGCAGATCTTGTGATGCAGCGCCATGCCGACGGTGCCGAGCACCGTGCCGCACAGCCAGGCGCCGTAGAGCGCCTCGCCGCGTGCCTCAAGATTTTTCGGATCCTTGATCAAGACCGGGAGGGCCGTCTTCAGGGCGCGCAGCCCATCGGTCGCCATCAGGGTGGAAATCGGATTGCGGTACTGTGCGTAGAGCGCCTCGGCCGCATGCGCCATGGCGTTGAGGCCGGAGGTGACGCTCACCGCCACCGGCAGGCCGATGGTCAGCTCCGGATCGTAGATCACCACTTCCGGCAGGATCTTTGCGTCACGCACTGTGGTCTTTTCGCCCTGCTCGGTCTGGCCGAGGATCGGCGTGACCTCCGAGCCGGCATAGGTGGTCGGGATGACGATCTGCGGCAGGTCGGTGCGATACGCGATCGCCTTGCCGAGGCCCGTGGTCGAACCGCCGCCGAGCGCGACGACGCAATCGGCGTTGACCTCTTGCGCCTTCACCATCGCCGCCTCGGTCACTTCGACCGGCGTGTGCATGGCAGCGCCGGAGAAGACGCCTGCGGCTAGTGATCCGATTTGCTTCGCCAGCATCTCGCCATCGGCTGCCTGATGCGGTGTCGACAGCACCAGCGCGCGCTTGCAACCGAGCTTTTCGATCCAGGTGCCGACCTCGGCCGATGCGCCATTGCCGAAGACGATATGCGCCGGGCTGCCGGAATAGGTGAACGTCCTTGTCATGCCGCCCGGCTCCCTTTGCGCGCCATCGCCAGAACGAAGGCGAAATCGAGCGACCAGTCTTCACCGGTACGCTTGAAGTCGCCGACCAGCTCCGGCTTGACGCCAAACAATGCGTCTTCGCTCAGATGCGGATCGCCGCTCTCGAACACTTGCGTGGTCAATGTCTCGAAGCCATCGGCGCGGATGAGGAAGTGGATATGCGCCGGGCGGCTGAGCGGATAGTTCAGCTGCCTGAGCATCTGTCCGACAGGTCCGTCGTCCGGCACGCCGTAGCCAGCAGGCTTAACGGTGCGATAGTGGAACCGGCCCTCCTTGTCGGTGGCGAAGACGCCGCGGAGATTGAATTCCGGCTGTAGGTCAGGCTGCTGGTTCTCGTAAAAACCTTGCGCGTTGGCTTGCCATGTCTCGACCGTCGCGCCGGCGATCGGCAGCCCGTCGAGATCAGTCACCCGTCCCGTCACGGTCAGGGATTTGCCGGCGCCGTCGAGCGAAATGTCGGCGCCGAGTGCCAGCCTCGGCGCGTCGGAGCGATAGAACGGCCCGCGCACTGTGTTGGGCGTCGCGCCGTTCGGCCGCCGCGAGTTGATCTCCTCGACCAGCGCGGTGACGCCAAGCAAATCGGACAACAGCACCCATTCCTGCCGCTTGTCGTCGCTGGCATGGCCGATCTCGGTGAGGAAGGCGATGGCCTG
The DNA here is from genome assembly GCF_056404775.1 of Mesorhizobium sp. P2_B5. Classification (NCBI taxonomy): domain Bacteria; kingdom Pseudomonadati; phylum Pseudomonadota; class Alphaproteobacteria; order Hyphomicrobiales; family Phyllobacteriaceae; genus Mesorhizobium; species Mesorhizobium sp. P2_B5. The sequence goes on from NZ_JBFUDJ010000012.1 coordinate 34,180, forward strand.
GCGCCAGTCGGCCGCGCTCGGGCGGGTTTCCCTGACGATCTGGTGGAGGTGGTCGACAACCGTGGCGAGAAAACGCGGCAACGGTCCAGCCTTCGCCTTGAGCAGGCGCTGGGCGACCATCTCGGCCGAATTGGCCTCGCTGAACGACGGAATGCCGGACATGTTCCTCCTCGGTTTCATCTCAGGGAGGACATTAACGCAGGCCAAAGACAAAGATGATGATTTCTGCCCGATTTAATATACCATATCGTTATGAAGCTCGATGAAAGGCATTTGATCCAACTGGCCGCCGTGGTGCAGGCGGGCGGAGTCACCGAAGGGGCTGCCCTCATCGGCCTGTCGCAGCCGGCTGTCTCGCGCACTTTGTCGATGCTGGAGAAGCGGCTGGGCGAGCCGCTGTTCCTGAAAGGGCGTCGACCCTTGCAGCCGACCCCACTCGGCCGCGCGCTCGCCGATCATGGCCAGGTGATGCTGACGGCGTCGCGCAAGGCGTCCGACATCGCCGCAAATTTCAGCCAGGGCCGCTCCGGCGTGGTGCGGGTCGGCGGCACGCCGTTCTTCATGGATGCATTGATCTCCGGCATGATCGCCGATTTCCAGAACGCCTATCCGGACGTCCGCGTCGACCAGAGCTATGGCTATCTCTCCGACCTGCGCGCCGCCATCAATGCCGACCGCATCGACCTTGCCGTCTGCCCAATCGACATTCTCGAAGAAGGGTCGGGTATGGAGTTTCGCGAGATCCTGCCGGGCCGCAACGTCGTCGCCTGCCGCGCCACGCATCCGTTGCTGCTGCGGCGCAAACTGAAAACCGGCGACCTGCTCGACTATCCCTGGATCGCGCCGCCGCCAGGCAGTCCACTGCTGGAGGATCTGCGCAGCCTGCTTTTGTCGCTCGGCGCCACCGAGATCAAAATCCGCTATTCCGGCGGATCGCTGACCAGCGCCATCAACTACATGAAGGAAACGGACGCGCTGACGGTTTTGCCGCACAGCGTGGTCTTCGCCTTTCGCAAGGACAAGTCGATCACCGCACTTCCCGTCGCCATCCCGCATCCCGAGCGTGCGCTCGGCCTGCTGAGACGCGCCGACACGCCGCGCGCGCCGGCCGTCGATGCTTTTGCCCGCCACATCCGCCAGAGCTTCGACAACCTCAAGCACCTGATCAAGCGCCATGAGCAAGCGGTGATCTGGGGGGCTTAGGCGCGGCTGGCTCTCACGCCAATTTCGGCCGAATTTCAGCCTGCGGTCAGGACGGTTGACCGGGATCCAGGCACCATGGCTGCATTCCACGTGGCTGAAGGATCACGCCATGACGCCCGCCGAAATCGTCCTTGCCGCATTCACGGTCTTCAACGCATATCGTGTCCTACATCCGCAGATCGTCTGTGTCGTACGCGATCCCCATGGCGCCTCGGCTATCGACCTGGATCATCTGGCTCGCCGGCAGTGCTGCGACCACGGCATATGCGTTCGTCAACATATGGGACATCTGGCTTGCCGCTGTGAACGCCGTGTACACGCTTTGCTGTCTCGCCATCATCCTCCTCACCGCGTGGAAACGGGCGCGGCATCGTGATCTCGAATGGACATCGTCGGCGCCCGGCCCTCTTTGGCCCCGCTGTAGGAAAGCAGCAGGCAGAACCACAGACTTGAAACGGGAACAAAACCGCCATGGCAGACGCGCACATCAAACACTGGGATGAGAACCATTCCCGCGGCTTCCTGGACAACGGGCGCTATTTCGTGCCGGAACGCGAGCGCCAGATCGAGATCATCGCCGACCTCATTCCGCAACCCGCGCGGGGCGGCCTGCTGGTGGAGCTGTGCTCGGGCGAAGGGCTGCTCAGCCGCGCGCTGCTGGAGCGCTTTGCCGACTGCCATGTCCTGGCGCTCGACGGCTCGGCCGAAATGCTGGAGCAGACGCGGCAAACCTGCCGCGACCATGCCGGCCGCCTGACCGCGGCCGCGTTCGAGCTGGCGGAGCGCGACTGGCGAGGTTTTGCCGAGCCGCCGCATGCCATCGTCTCCTCGCTCGCCATCCATCATCTCGACGGCCGCGAGAAGCGGACATTGTTTGCCGACCTTGCGGCGGCGCTTAGCCCCGGCGGGGTACTTATTGTGGCCGACATCGTGCGCCCGCCAAGCGCCAGCGGCCTCGCCATCGCCGCGCGGCAATGGGACGAGGCGGTGCGCGCCCGGGCGCTGGCGATCGACGGCGATCTCGCCGCCTTCGCCGAGTTCAATCGGCTGGGCTGGAATTACTTCCGCAACCCCGACGGCGAACCGATCGACAAGCCGTCCTCGCTGGCCGAGCAACTCACCTGGCTTGCGCAAGCGGGCTTCACTGAAGTCGACTGCGCCTGGCTGTTCGCCGGCCACGCCATCTTTAGCGGGCGAAAGCCTTGATGTCTTGGGGCGGGCGTGATGTCTTCGAGCATGCGACGGCCGTGACAGACTCCTAGCCGTCGCGCGGATCGAATTGGTTGACGTCTCCTCGAGGGGCGACATGACGACGTTCGAATTCTCCGGCCACAGGCTCGATCTGCACAGGGGCAGGCTGCAGAGGGGCAGGCACGACGTCGACCTGCGCGCCAAGTCGCTCTCGCTGCTCGTCTACCTCCTGGAAAATGCCGGCCGCGTCATCGGCAAGGACGAGTTGGTCAATGCGGTCTGGCCGAACGTCGCCGTTTCCGACGATTCGCTTACCCAATGCATGAAGGACATCCGCAAGGCGCTCGGCGCCGAGGCCGATGGCCTGATCCGCACTGTGCTGCGGCGGGGCTATGTGATCGACGAGGAGCGCGTGCGCCGCCTCGAGGATCGGGTCGCGACCGGGAGCGGGGAGGGCAGCGCCGACGACAGGCCGTCGATCGCGGTGCTGCCTTTTGAGAATCTCAGCGGCGACCCGGCGCAGGACTATTTCGCTGACGGCATGGTCGACGAGATCACCACGGCGCTGTCGCGCATGCGCTGGCTGTTCGTCATCGCCCGCAATTCGAGCTTCGCCTATAAGGGCGAGGCCGACGGCGTGAAACGGGCCGGAGCCGAACTCGGTGTGCGCTACGTGCTGACCGGCAGCGTCCGCAAGGCCGGCGATCACATCCGCCTCACCGGACAGCTCATCGACTCCGCTTCCGGCAAGACGATCTGGGCCGACCGCTACGACGGCATCATGGCCGATGTGTTCGACCTGCAGGACAGGCTTGCGGAGAGTGTCGTCGGCGCCATCCAGCCGTCCATCCTGTCGGCCGAGATCGAGCGTTCGCGGCGCAAGCGGCCGGAAAGCCTCGCCGCCTACGACTACGTGCTGCGCGCCTTTCCGCTCACCTGGTCGCTCGAGCGCGTGCAGAACGAGGAGGCCGGCACGCTGCTTGAACGTGCGATCGCGATCGAGCCGGATTATCCGCTGGCGCTTTCGCTGCTGGCCTGGTGCCATCTGCAGCGCGCGGGCTACCGCTGGACCGAAACGCCGGCCGCTTCCCGGGAGGAGGGCCTGCGCCTGGCGCAGAAGGGCGCGGCGCTCTCCGGCGACGACCCGATGGTGCTTGCCGTGCTCGGCGCGGCGCATTCCTTTGCCCGCGACTACGATGTCGCCGACATATATCTGGCGCGGGCGCGCGCGCTCGATCCGAATTCCGCCTGGGCCTGGCTGCGCAGCGCCTGGCTCGATGTCTATCGCGAGCGGCCCGAGGCGGCGATCGAGAAGTTCGAGCATTTTGGACGGCTGAGCCCGCGCGACCCGATGGGCTACATGGCCGAGATCGGCATCGGCGCCGCGCATTTCGTCGCCGCGCGCTATGACGAGGCGGTGGCGCTGACGCAGCGCGGCCTTAGCCGGCAGCCGGGCGCCTGGTGGGGACTGCGCCTGCTGGTCACGGCGCTGGTTCATGCCGGTCGCAAGGACGAGGCACGGCACGCTTGCCGCAGGCTCATGGAAACCTACCCGGGCCTCACCATTGCCAGGGTTGGCGACGCCTCGCCCTTCGACGCGGGCACGAGCGAACGCATCGCCGCCGGCCTGCGCGAGGCCGGCCTGCCGGACTGACCGTGATCCGGAACCAGATCCGGTGCGGGGCTTGCGCCGGTGCTCAGCATTCGCGGCAATGGCGGCGATCATCTACTATCTGCGCAAGCACCTCGGTGGGGTCGCGCTCGACCGGCAGGGTGAGCGCGTTTTCAATGTCGAAGGCGGTCAGGCCGATGTCGCGGCGCTCGCATTCACTCAAAGCGGCAAGCACGGCCAGCTCGCCGCGCGCCTTCCAGAAGCGCGGTAGCCACAGCAGCGTCCATTTCGCCGCCGCGTACAGCCGGAAGAACAGGGAGAAGGAAGGGCGCCGCCCGTAGCCGGTTTCGGCACCGATGAAATGATCGATCGTCGTCATGGGGTTTGTCTCCGTGCTGGACATGGTTGCCTCCTGTTGTGATCTCCGGCATTCGGCGCAGCCTTGGCCTGTGCGTCGGTTGCAGTGATCTCGCCCACGCGTTGCGGCTTCGGTTTTCTTGCCACCTTCATCGTTGAGTGCGAGATTGCGCTCGTCCGAGATGCATGTCCGGAAAGCGGTCTGAAAGAGTACTGACGAAGCCCTGAAAATTGCGAGGAGCAGACAGTCGCGATGAACGCCGAGCCGCAGCCGATCTATCGCTTCGCCGGCTTCAGCCTCGACACGCGCGCCGGAGTGTTGCGCGACGGTTCGGGCGAGATCGCGCTTCGCCCGAAATCGCTCGACCTGCTGATTTTTCTTATCCGCAACGCCGGCCGGCTGGTGTCGAAGGACGAGCTGCTGCATGCGGTGTGGAGCGACGTGATCGTCACCGAAGATTCGCTCACCCAATGCATCAGCGACATCCGCCGCGCCCTGGGCGACAAAGCGCAGACGCTGGTCCGCACCATGCCACGCCGTGGCTACATGTTCCCCGGCGAAGTGCTGGAGCGACCGCCAGCTGTCGATGCGCGTCCGTCGCCTCAGCTCCCCGACAAGCCGTCGCTCGTCGTGCTTCCGTTCGAGAACCTGTCGTCGGACCCGGAGCAATCCTACCTGGCCGACGGCACGGTAGAGGAGATCACGGCGGCGCTGGCGCGCATTCGCGGCCTGTTCGTCATGTCGCGCAACTCGGCCTTTGCCTACCGCGGCCAGGCGCTCGACCTGCCGCGCATCGGCCGCGAGCTCGGTGTCCGGTACGTGCTGGAAGGAAGCGTGCGTCGGCATATCGATCAGCTCCGCATCTCGGCCAGGCTTATCGAGGCCGAGACCGGCAGCCTGATCTGGGCGGAAGGCTTCAAGGGTGACATCGCGGATACGTTTGCGCTGCAGGATAATGTGACGGCGGGTGTCGCAGGCGCCATCCTGCCGTCGATCCAGATGGCGGAAATCGAGCGTGCGCGCCGCAAGCGGCCGGGCGACCTGCAAACCTACGATCTGGTGATGCGCAGTCTGCCGCATGTCTGGGCGCTCGGCCGCCAGGACAATGCGATCGCCATCGAGACGCTGGAGAAGGCTTTGCTGGGCGATCCCGACTATCCGCTGGCCCTGTCGCTGCTGTCCTGGTGCCATGCGCAGCGCAGCGTCTACAATTGGTCGACCTCGCCTGAGGCCGACCGGCGGCGTGCGCTGGGGCTGGCGGAGCGATCTGCCGAACTCAACGGTGACGATCCATTTTCCCTGGCCGTGCTCGGCGCTGCCCACACCGTGTCGAGCAATTTCGTCACTGCAGCCGCGTTGCTTGAAAAGGCGTGTTCGATCGATCCCAATTCGGCCTTCGCCTGGAACAGGAGCGGCTGGGTTGCAGCCTACAGAGACGAGGTCGAGCGGGCGGTCGAATGCTTCGAGCGGTCGTTGCGACTGGGGCCGTTCGATCCCATGGTTTATACCTGTCATTTGGGTCTGGCTGTCGTGCATTTCAGCGCAGGGCGGCCCGGCCAGGCGGCGGATCTGTATCTGCGTGTCCTGGCGGAGCATCCGAACGCCTTGTGGATCCTGCGTACGCTGATCCCGGCCCTGGTCGAAGCGGGACGCCTCGACGAAGCCCGGCAGCATATGGCGCGTTGTCAGCGCGAATATCCGGAGCTCACCTTGCGGGCGGTTCGCGACTCGATGCCCTTTAGAGTTGAAATTCTCGACCGACACGAAAACGCGCTGAGAAGCCTTGGAGTGCCGGAGTAGGGAACCACTTGCTGGGGCGGAGTACGATGCGAGAGACGCCGCCCTGTTCGCAAATGCGTCGCCTCGGCCGCAAAAATGTCAAAAAAGTATCAGTGTGATGGACACACCGTGGTGGCGGCGTCGCCGATTGCCGCCTAAGCTTTGATCACTGCAGAGAGCGGCAAACGCGGCCTGCGGGAGAGGGCACTGCAACTGGTCGCATGACCGGACCGGCGCCGGGAGGAACTGACATGAATCCGGACTTGGAAGTCGTCCAGATCAGACGTGGCGAGTCGTTCAAGGCCTGGGCCCACGGCTACCCCTTCCACACCGTGCGCTGGCACTTCCATCCCGAATACGAAATCCATCATGTCGTCGCGACGTCAGGCCGCTATTTCGTCGGCGACTTCATCGGCGAGTTCGAGCCCGGCAACCTCGTGCTCACCGGCCCGAACCTGCCGCACAATTGGGTCAGCGACGTTCCGCCTGGCACCAGCGTGCCGCTGCGCGGCCGCGTCGTGCAATTCTCGCAAGAGTTCATTGCCGATGCCACGACGGCGCTGCCGGAGCTTGCCGGCTGCGCGCCCATCCTCGAGCTCAGCCGCCGCGGCGCTTTGTTCTCCACTGCCACAGCTAAGCTTGCCACACCTGTGCTGGCCGAACTGGTCGAAGCGCAAGGCGTGCGCCGAATCGCTTTGTTCATGGAGCTCATTGACATTCTGAGCCGCGCCGCGGATGTGCGGACGCTGACCAGCGCCAGCTATCTGCCCGATCCCTCCGGCTTCATGTCGGCCGGCGTCAACAAGGCGCTTGCCTATATCAATGCTAATCTGACGGAGCCGTTCAGCGAGAGCGATCTGGCGGCGATTGCCGGGCGCAGCCCGAGCGCGTTTTCGCGCAGCTTCCGCCGCCACACCGGCATGGCGCTGGTGCAATATGTCAACCGGCTGCGCATCAACCTCGCCTGTCAGTTGCTGATGAGCGAGGCCGACATGCCGATCACCGAGATCTGCTACGCCGCCGGCTACAACAACATCTCGAATTTCAACCGCCAGTTCCTGACGCAGAAAGGCATGTCGCCTTCGCGCTTCAGGGCCTTGCTGGCGGAAAACATCAGTGCGGAGATTGCCGCCTAACAGGGAGGACCGGGAGGAGCTTTAGACATTTTGGGAAGAAAGGACGCGGGGCGTGCGTTGGAGGTGCCCCGTGCTGGAGATCGCTTGTCCTGAAATCCAGCGATATCAAGAGGATGCGCAGCACGGATCAAGTGCGTCGTCATCCCTCGCAACAGTTCGACTTGCAGTCAAGGCCCGGCGCGCCATGTGGTGACAGGGCTTCGTGAAACAATTGAAACGGAGATATCAGAATGACCAAATTTGCTTCGACGGGAGCCATTGCGCTCACGCTTTCTCTCCTCAGCGGCACCGCCGCCTTTGCAGCCCCTGTCACCGATGCCACGGTCGCCTTCCTGATGCCCGACCAGGCCTCGACGCGCTACGAGCAGCACGACTATCCCGGCTTTGCCGCCGAGATGAAAAAGCTGTGCCCCGGCTGCAAGGTGATCTACCAGAACGCCGATGCCGACGCCTCACGCCAGCAGCAGCAGTTCAACTCGGTGATCTCGCAAGGCGCCAAGGCGATCGTGCTCGACCCGGTCGACTCGACCGCTGCTGCCTCGCTGGTCAAGCTGGCGCAGAGCCAGGGCGTCAAGGTCATTGCCTATGACCGGCCGATCCCGACGGCACCGGCCGACTTCTACGTCTCGTTCAACAATGAAGGCATCGGCAAGGCCATCGCCGACTCGCTGGTAGAACACCTCAAGGCGCTCAAGGTCGATCCGGCCAGCGGCGGCCTGCTGCAGATCAACGGTTCGCCGACCGACGCGGCCGCCGGGCTGATCAAGAAGGGCATTCACTCGAGCCTCGACAACAGCGGCTACAAGATCCTGGCTGAATACGACACGCCGGAATGGGCGCCGCCGAAGGCGCAGCAATGGGCAAGCGGCCAGATCACCCGCTTCTCCACCCAGATCGTCGGCGTCGTCGCCGCCAATGACGGGACCGGCGGTGGCGCCATCGCCGCCTTCAAGGCAGCCGGCGTCGATCCGGTGCCGCCGGTCACCGGCAATGATGCGACCATCGCCGCCCTGCAGCTGATCATCGCCGGCGACCAGTACAACACCATCTCCAAGCCCAGCGAGATCGTGGCCGCTGCTGCCGCCAACGTCGCCATCCAGCTTCTGTCGGGCGAGACGCCGAAGGCCGAAATGACCCTCTACGACACCCCTTCGCAGCTGTTCACGCCGGCGGTGGTGACGCAGGAAAACCTCAAGGCCGAGATCATCGACAAGAAGATCAACACCGCCGAAGAGCTCTGCGTCGACCGTTACGCCGAAGGCTGCAAGAAGCTCGGCATCACCAACTGATCGGATTATCCTGACCCTGACTTCCGGCTGCCTTTGCGGCGGCCGGAAGTCCGCAGCCACTCTTGACCGGTCATCCGGAAAGGTTTGCCACTATGTCTGACATCTCTGACGGACCGGTTTCGGCGGGTGAGCTGGTGCTCAGCCTGCGCGGCATTTCGAAGAATTTCGGCGCCGTTTCGGCGCTCACTGACATCGATCTCGACGTCCATGCCGGCGAGGTGGTGGCGCTGGTCGGCGACAATGGCGCCGGCAAGTCGACGCTGGTCAAGATCCTCGCCGGCGTCCACCAGCCGACCTCGGGCACCATCAATTTCCGCGGCAAGCAAGTGACCATGCCCGACCCGAGCGCTGCCTTGACGCTTGGCATCGCCACCGTCTTCCAGGATCTGGCGCTGTGCGAAAACCTCGATGTCGTCGCCAACATTTTTCTCGGCAAGGAGCTCAGCCCGCTGCGGCTGGACGAGGTGGCGATGGAAATCCGCGCCTGGACGCTGCTCAACGAATTGTCGGCGCGCATTCCAAGCGTGCGCGAGGCTGTCGCCTCGCTGTCCGGCGGCCAGCGCCAGACCGTGGCGATTGCCCGCTCGCTGCTGCTCGACCCAAAGGTCATCCTGCTCGATGAGCCGACCGCCGCGCTCGGCGTCGCCCAGACGGCGGAGGTGCTGAACCTCATCGACCGGGTGCGTGAACGAGGCCTCGGCGTGTTGATGATCAGCCACAATATGGAAGACGTGCGCGCCGTCGCCGACCGCATCGTCGTGCTTCGGCTCGGGCGCAACAACGGCGTATTCGAACCCGACGCCTCCAACCAGGACCTGGTCAGCGCCATCACCGGCGCCGCCAACAACGCGGTGTCGCGCCGCGCCGAACGGCGCAAGGCAGCCGAACAAGCGCACAATCTGGAGCAGCGGCCATGAGCGCGGAGCCCAAGCAGGACATCTCCTCGTCGACGGCACTCGACCGCAGCGACGTGCGCGTCAAGCACCAGGCCGGCGTCGGTGGCGCGATCAGCGCCTTCTTCGACCGCGTCCGCTCCGGCGACCTCGGCTCGCTGCCGGTGATCGTTGGTCTCGTCATCATCTGGAGCGTGTTCACCGCCCTCAACCCGGTCTTCGTCTCGTCGAGCAACCTGGTCAATCTGCTGTTCGACTGCTCGACCGTCGGCGTCATCGCGCTCGGCATCGTCTGCGTGCTGATGGTCGGCGAGATCGACCTGTCGGTCGGCTCGATCAGCGGCTTTGCCTCCGCCATGGTCGGTACGCTGTGGGTCAACCAGGGCTGGCCGGTGGCGCTCGCGATTGTCGCTGCACTCGCTGTCGGCGGCTTCATCGGCGCGCTCTACGCTTTGCTGTTCAACCGGCTCGGCATGCCGAGCTTCGTCTCGACGCTCGCCGGCCTGCTCGCCGTGCTCGGCCTGCAGCTCTACATCCTGGGCTCCACTGGCTCGATCAATCTGCCCTATGGCTCGAACCTGGTGAATTTCGGCCAGTTGCTGGTCATGCCGGATTGGCTCTCCTATGCGCTGGCCGCAGTTCCCGGCATCGTCATGCTGATCACCGGCCTGCGCACTGTCAGCCGCCGCCGCGCCGTGAATTTGTCGGCGCCGTCGGTCGGCGGCCTCATCGTGCGGGTCGCCGCCTTGACCATCCTGCTCGAGCTGATCGTCGGCTATCTCAACCAGGCGCGCGGCATACCGTGGATGTTCGGCCTGTTCGTCGGCCTGGTGGTGGCGATGAACTATGCGCTGACCCGCACCCAATGGGGCCGCTCGATGACCGCCGTCGGCGGCAACCGCGAAGCGGCGCGCCGCGCCGGCATCAAGGTGCGCTCGATCTATCTCAGCGCTTTCGTCATGTGTTCGATGTTCGCCGCTCTCGGCGGCGTGCTGTCGGCGGCGCGGCTGGCCTCGGCCAGCCAGCAGGCCGGCACCGGCGACGTCAACCTCAATGCCATCGCGGCGGCGGTCATCGGCGGTACCAGCCTGTTCGGCGGCCGCGGCAGTGCCTACTCCGCGCTGCTCGGCATCATCGTCATCCAGTCGATCGCCAGCGGGCTAACCTTGCTCGATCTGTCGTCGTCGCTTCGCTACATGATCACCGGCGCCGTTCTGGCGATCGCGGTCATCGTCGACTCCCTGGCACGCCGCTCGCGGGTTTCCCACGGCCGCGCCTGAACGCAATCATAACTCGAGGATAAAATGGCTCAGGATTTGAGTGGAAAAGTCGCGGCGATCACCGGCGCCGCCTCGGGCATCGGGCTGGAATGTGCTCGAGCGCTGATTGCCGCCGGCGTCCGCGTCGTGCTGGTCGATCGCGCCGAAGACGCCTTGAAAAGCGTCTGCGCCGAACTCGGTCCCAATGCCATCCCGCTGGTCATCGATCTGATGAAGCCGGCCAGCGTCGCGACGATGATGCCGCAGATTCTGGAGAAGGCCGGCCAGCTCGATATCTTCCACGCCAATGCCGGCGCCTATGTCGGCGGCCCGGTGCTCGACGGTGATCCCGATACATGGGACCGGGTGCTGAACCTCAACATCAATGCGGTGTTCCGTTCCATCCACGCCGTGCTGCCACATATGGTCGAACGCAAGACCGGCGACATCATCGTTACCTCTTCGATCGCCGGACTGGTGCCGGTCGTCTGGGAGCCGATCTACACCGCCTCCAAGCATGCCGTGCAGGCCTTCGTCCACACCGTGCGCCGGCAGGTCGCCCCGCACGGCCTGCGCGTCGGCGCGGTGCAGCCGGGGCCAGTGGTGACGGCGCTGATCAGCGATTGGCCGAAGGATAAGCTTGATGATGAACTGGCCAAGGGCGGCCTGATTCAGCCCGTCGAGGTGGCCGAAGCCGTGCTGTTCATGCTGACGCGGCCAAGGAACGTCACCATTCGCGATCTGGTGATCCTGCCGCAGAGCAATGATCTTTGAGGGAGTAGGGCAGTAAGGCAGTAGGTGAGGGACCTTTGCCCTTGCGGCCGACCGTTCACGACTGACAATCTCCCTACTGCCCTACTGCCCTACTGCCCTACTGCCCTACTGCCCTACTGCCCTACTCACTCGAGGTCCCCCCATGTCCCACTTCCTCGGCATCGACGTCGGCACCGGCAGCGCCAGGGCAGGGGTGTTCGATAGCAAGGGCACCATGCTCGCCTCGGCCAAGCGCGACATCGCTCTGTTCATCGAACCCGGCGAAGTCGCCGAGCAGTCGAGCGAGGACATCTGGTGCGCAGTCTGTGCCAGCGTGCGCGAGGCGGTGACGAAGTCGGGGCTCGCCGGGCGCGACATTGCCGGCATCGGCTTCGACGCCACCTGCTCGCTGGTTGTGATCGGCAAGGGCGGCGCGCCGTTGCCGGTCGGCCGGTCCGGCGATAACGAACGCAATATCATTGTCTGGATGGATCACCGCGCGCTCGACCAGGCGCAGCGCATCAATGCCGGCAAGCACGCCGTGCTCGACTATGTCGGCGGCACCATCTCGCCGGAGATGGAAACGCCGAAGCTGCTGTGGCTGCGCGAGAACCTGCCCGCGACCTTCGATGCAGCGGAGCATTTCTTCGACCTGACCGACTATCTGACCTGGCGATCGACCGGCAGCCTGGAACGCTCGATCTGCACGCTGACCTGCAAATGGACCTATCTCGGCCATGAGCGGCGCTGGGACGACGCGTATTTCCGTGCCATCGGTCTGGGTGCGCTCGCCGACGAAGGCTTCGCGCGCATCGGCACCGAAGTGGTCGAAGGCGGCACCGCGCTGGCTCAGGGCCTCACCGAGGCGGCGGCCGTCGATCTCGGCCTGCTGCCGGGAACGCCGGTCGCAGCCGGCCTGATCGATGCGCATGCCGGCGGTGTCGGCACGGTTGGCGGCACCGGTTCGGTCGGCACGCTGCAGTCGCGCATGGCCTATGTTTTCGGCACGTCGGCCTGCACCATGGCCAGCACCAGCGAGCCGGCCTTCGTGCCGGGCGTCTGGGGGCCGTATTTCTCCTCGATGGTGCCGGGCCTGTGGCTCAACGAAGGCGGCCAGTCGGCGGCGGGTGCGGCGATCGACCATCTCGTCGCTTTCCATCCGGCCTCGGCGGAAGCATCCGCAAAAGCCAGGGCGGAAGGTCTCGGCCTGACGGCCTGGCTTGGCCGGCGGGCGACGACGAAGTCCGCTGATCTGCCCGCAGTGGCGCGCCTTGCCGAAGGGCTGCATGTCGTGCCGGAATTCCTCGGCAACCGCTCACCCTTCGCCGATCCTGAATCCAAGGCGCTGATCGCCGGGCTCGGGATGGATACGTCTCTCGACAGCCTGGTCGCGCTCTATGTCGCCGGCCTGCTGGGCATCGGCTATGGCGTGCGCCAGATCGTGGCGGCGATGGCCAACAAGGGCATCGCCATCGACACCATCGTCGTCAGCGGCGGCGCCGCGCAAAGCGACCTGGTGCGCCAGCTGCTGGCCGACACGACAGGGCTGACCGTCGCCGGATCGACCTCGCCGGAGCCGGTGCTGCTCGGCTCGGCCATATTGGCCGCAGTGGCGGCGGAAAAATATCCCGACGTAACAGCGGCGATGACTGGCATGTCGCGCATCGGCGACATCTATCGCCCGACCGGCGGCGATCTCGTGCCCTGGCACGACAAGCGCTTCGCCGCTTTCGAACTGCTGCAGCAGGCGGGCCGCGCGATCCGCGAGTGAAGGAGCGCGCTTCCGCTCACACCGTCCAGAAATAGCGGACGATGTGAAAGAACACCGGGGCGGCGAAGACCAGGCTGTCGGCGCGGTCCATCATGCCGCCATGGCCTTCAATGAGGTGGCCCCAGTCCTTGACGCCCTGGTCGCGCTTGATGGCGGACGCGACCAGACCGCCGAGAAATCCCATCAGGCAGGCGATGAAGGCGACGCCTGCCGCTGCCAGCGGCGAGAACGGCGTGAGGAACGACAACAGCGCGCCGAGCAGGCTCGACGCCACCAGCCCACCGACCAGCCCTTCCCAGGTCTTTGACGGCGAGACGGAGGGCGACAGCAGATGCCGGCCGAACAGCTTGCCGAAAATATACTGGAAGACGTCGCTGCCTTGCACGGTGATGATCAGGAAGGCGATGAGCAACAGGTTGCGGCCCTCGAAACCGGGCACGTTCAGCGTCAGCAGTGCCGGCACGTGGCTGACGCAGTAGACCGAGATCATGACCGCCCATTGCTGTGCGGACACGCGCTCGAGGAAGCGCTCGGTGTCGCCGTTGAGCGCGGTGATCGCCGGCATCAAGAGGAAGCAGTAGACCGGGATGAAGATGGTGAAGAGCCCGTACCAGGCGGTCCACACCAGCCAGTACTGGTAGGGGATGATGATGCCGAACATGCCGAGCAGCACCCAGTGGTCGCTGCGCCGGCTGTGGGTCAGCGTCACGAATTCGCGCAGCGCCGCAAACGAGATCAGTGCAAACAGGATGGTCATGCCGGTGCGGCCGAAGAAGAAGGCAACGGTGATCGCCACCACCATCACCCACCAGGCGTTGATGCGCTGGTTGAGGTTGACGAGCGTCGAGGGCAGCGGCTTCGGCGCCCGCCACGACAGGATGCCGGCAACGATGCTGGCTGTTGTCAGCACGCAGACCAGGCCGACCAGCAGGATGACGGTTTCATGCATTGGCGGCAGTGTCATGCGACGTCTCTGATCATGGCTAGTCGTCCCGATCGGGGCGCGGGTCGAGCGATAGCAGCGTCTGGCGCGCGCGCTCGAGGAAGGCGCGGCGTTCCTCGCCGGGTTCGATCGCCACCGGCGGACCGAAGACGACGCGGCACAGAAGCGGCACAGGCAGGAACTGGCCCTTGGGCAGCACGCGCGACATGTTCTCGATCCAGCACGGGATGAGTTCGACGTCGGGCCGCGCCATCGACAGATTGTAGAGGCCGGAGCGGAACGGCAGCAGATCTTCTTCCGATGTGTTGCGGGTGCCCTCGGGAAACAGGATCAGCGAATGTCCCTGGTCGAGCACCGACAGCATGATCGAGATCGGATGCTGCGTTTCGTCGGTCCATTGCCGGTGGATGAGCACGGAAGACAGCATGTCCTCGGCAATGAAGCGGCGCAGCCGCGACTTGCCCCAATATTCGGCCGCCGCCACCGCATGCGTGCGGGCGCGCACCTTTTCGCTGAGGCAGGCCGACAAAAGGATGAAGTCGCCATGGCTGGCATGGTTGGCGAAGTAGATGCGCTGCCGCTCCGACGGCTGGCTGCCGTTCCAGATTGGCCGCACACCGGTCACCACCCAGGCCAGCGCCGACAGGCCGACCGAGGTCACCGTCTGCAGCAAGGTGAAAGTGTTGGCGCGAAGGTGAAGCTTGGTCATGGCTCAAACAAACGCCGCGACGAGGCATGCCGCCGCAAACACCGCGAGCGCCATGCGCTGTCTTGTCAGCAGGCCTTGCGTGCCTGCCATGCGATGATCGAGCGAGCGGCCGCCGGCAGCGGCGGGTTTCAGGCGCATGCGCGCCAGCACATCGTCGACCACGGCGCCGCCGGCGGCCTCGGTGGCGTGGCTCGCCATCAGCCGGAACAGCAGCGCGTCGAACAAAAGCAAGGCCGAAAGCGCCAGCGTGGCCACGGCACTCGCCGCCGCGGCCAGCCAGGCGGCCGCAGACAGCGCTGTCGTCTGCGGGGCGGCCACCAGGCCGATGATCGGCGCTGCCATAACGGCGGCCACCACCAGCAGGATCGGCCATGCGGCCTGCACCATCAGCCGGGCGGCGAAGACCTCGGCCTTCTCGGGAAAATTCTCGCCATTCATGCCGCTTCGTCCGCCTTGCTGTGGAGATGCACGGGCCGGCCCGAGGCGGCGAGTTTCTTGCGCGCCTGTGCGGCTGTGTGCGCGCGCCCGGTCACCACCAGCCAGTCGGCGACGATCGCCGCACTGCGCTGGAAGCCGAGCGCGCAGCAGACCAGCACGGTGCCGCGCCGGCGCGCCAGTTCGATCGCCGCCACCGCCCGCTCCAGCCTGTCATGCGGCGGCGCCACGAGGTCGAGCATGGCATAGCTGATCCAGCGGCAGGTCACCCCACGCGGCCGTTCCAGTTCGCCGGCTAGGTCGACCACCGTGCCGAAGCGATTGGCCTCGTCGGCGGTCGGAAAGCGGCCGAAGAAAACGCTATCGGTGATCTCGGACTGCGGCGCCAGTTCGCGGGTCCATGCCCAGACATTGACCCGGGCGCCAAGCCGGTAGGGCAGGAGCAGGAGGCGGCTGGCCAGCGAGACGCTGCCGTCGGCCGCCTTCTGGAACACCTTCGCGCCGGCCCCGGCATAGCCGAAGGCGACGATGGCCAGCGCCAGTGCAGGCCACAGCAGGATGAGCGAGACGGCCGAGATAAAGGCGCCCCCGGCGGCGCCGGCAAAGGCAAGGACCGCGCCCAGCGCATAGTAGCTCGCCAGTCGCCGCGCCTTCGGGTCGGCGGTCGGTCGGAAGCCCCAGAAAGGCAATTCACCTTTGGCCGGAAACAGCCACAGCGCAAAGAGGCCGAGCAGCGTGCCGGTCGGAATGTCGATGAAATGATGCTGCCAGGTCGTCAGCACCGAGGCGCCGATGAGAAAGCACCAGACATGCCAGACCGGTCTCAGAATGGCGCCGAGACGGTGGCGTGCCAGAACGTGACGCCAGTGATCCCAGATGATCACCAGGAGTGCGATGTGCAGGGATGGCGCCTGGTTGAAGGGTTTGTCGAAGCCGCCGAGCACCGCAAACAGGAAGCCCGGCAGGCCGGTAGTCGTGGGCCGCACGAAAGTCGCCGTCAGCGGGAACAGGATGAAGCAGGAAACGGCAACGACCTGCGCCGTCAGATAGCGGCCTGCGAGCCGGTCGACGCCGCGTCTGGTCGTGTTGAGCAGCAGCGACAGGCCATAGAACAGATTGATCGACCAGTAGGGCACGATCGTCCAGGCGATGAACGGGATGGCGTGTTCCCAGGCAAAGACGATGCTGCCGACATGGTCGCGCCGCGATGCCAGCCAGTTGGCAAAGCCATAGGTTGAATAGAAGAACGGCGCCAGCAGCGCCAGCCAAAGTGCGGCCCGCAGCACGATGCCGAAATAGGGTTCCCGCGCCGGGGCGGGAGCAGGGTCGGTCACAGGCACGGCCATGGTTCTCAGACGCGCCGAGCGACTGAAACAGTGAAGATGCCCCACTGGTCGATGCGCTGGTCGATCTTCTCGAAACCGGCCGCCGTCACCAGCTGGTCCATCTCGCCTTGCGTGCGCCGCCGCATCACCCAGGCCTGGCCGCCGCGATGCGAGGTCAGGCTGCGCGCGATCATTTCCAGCTGTGGGTGCCAGGGCTGATTGGTGTAGATCAGCAGGCCGCCGGGCTGCATGGCGCTGGCCAGCCCAGCGAGCGAGCGGGAAATCATCTGGTTGTCGGCGAACAATTCGTACAGGCCGGAGACGATGGCGAGGTCCGGCGCCGGATTGAGCCGGGCCAGCATTTCGGCATCGAAGGCGTCGGCCTTGCGGAAAGAGACGCTGGTCGGCAAATCCCGGTCGGCGATCAGTTTCGAGCCCAGCCCGACATTAATGTCGGAATAATCCTGCAGCCGCACACTGGCCGGCGGCTCGGCGCATTTGGCGACGGCATCGAGCACGTAGCGGCCATGGCCGGCGGCGATGTCGAGCATGTGGACGGGACGGCCGGCCGCCTTCAGGCTGGCGACGGCATTGCCGATCAGCTCTTCCAGATGCAGCTTGCGCTGGCGGATGCCGCGCCAGCCGATGGCGTCGAGGAAGGTGCGGTCGATCATGTGGCCGATGAAGCCGGTGCCGCGCGCCTCGTTCTCGTAGACATAGTCCAGCGTCGAGCCGGAATCGAAGCCGGTGGCAATGCCCGTCTTCATACCCGAAGACAGCCAGGCGCCCATGCGGATCGAGGCGCGGCTCATGGCCCAGTAGAGGCCTTTCGGCGACAGCAGCGCCAGCGGCGAGGCCAGCTTCTCGGCCTCATCGCGGGTGTAGCCGACGCGGTCGGCTGAGGTCAGGTCGATTGTCTTTTCCGGTGCGGCGAACTGCTTTTCGAGGAACGGTCGGATAAGGTCCAGCGCCTGGCGGCGATCGCGTTCGCCCAGCGTATCGTGGAAAAAGCCGGGCAGCACATGCCGCTCCTTGGCGCTGCTGCCGAGATTGACGAAGAATTCGTGCTGCGGTGCATGCCGCACCACCCAGTCGCTGCCCGAGATCAACAGCTGCGTCGGCACGGTGATGGCACGGGCGTCCGAGACGATGCGGGCGGCGTGGTCATAAAGTTCGACCAGGATGTTGGAAGCGATCGGCCGCGTGATCAGCGGGTCGGCATCGAAGGAAGCGATGCGCTCGGCATCATGCGTCAGGAACTTCGCCTTGACGTAGGAATTGACGAAGAAGCGGCCCTTGAGCTTCTGCCACAGCGCAATGCCCTCCTTGGCGAAGGGCACGTATAGCTTTACAGAAAAGGCCGGCGAGGCCACCACCAGTGCACGGATGTCGGGCGCATAATCATGTACCCAGGCGGCGGCAAGGACCGCGCCGAAGGATTGCGCGATCAGCGCGATGTCGCGCCGGTCAAAACCATCGCGGCCGATCTCGCGCACCAGGCAGTCGATGTCACGCACCAGCGCGGCAAAGGACGGCGCATAGCCGCGCTCGCCGGCCGAGCGGCCATTGCCGCGCGCGTCCCAGGCATAGAAGGCATGGTCGGGCATGGCGAGTTCGTCGACCAGATGCGCCATGCGGCCGCCGTGCTCGTGGCCGCGATGGAACAGAAGGATCGCGCCTTTGGGTGTCGGCCCTACCGCCGGCCAGTAGCGGTAAAAAATCTCGGTGCCGTCATGGCTTTTGAAGGTGCGCTCCTGCGCCACGCGCTCGAGGCTTGCCGGTGCTGCAGCAGCGATGGTCTGGTGGATCATGGTTTCCCTCTGGCGGCCGGGTCCCTGACGCTTCGGCATCAGGCGTCGCCCGCTCTAAGGCCGCTGCGTATCCGGTTGATGGCGGTTACCACAGACAGTGTAGCCAAGACCGGAAACACAAAGGGCGCGACCACCTCGATCCACAGGCCGCAAGCGATGAGGAAGCCGATGACACCGAGCATCAGCGCCCGGTCGCTCTTGCCGAACGGGCCGGTATAGTTGCGCCCGCTTCCGGCAGCGACGCCGAGCACGCCGGCGAACTCGACAAGCACGGCGGCGATGGCGAAGGCCACGACGCCCCAGGCCGGGAACAAAGTGGCGAAGGCCAGGATCAGCGCCAGGTCGGAGACGACGTCGCAGAGTTCGTTGAGATACATGCCGAGTTTCGAGGCCTGCCCGTGTTCCCTGGCCAGCATCCCATCAATGGCGTTGAGCGCCATGCGCACGAACAGCACCACCGGCATCAAAAGGAAAACCAAGGGATAGAAGGCAAGGATGGCAACCACCAGGCCGGTGGCGATGGAGAGCGCGGCGGCAAGAAGCGTGATCTGGTTGGCGGTGACGCCGGCGCCGGCCAGCCGGTCGGCCAGCGGCCGCAACCTGGCCTGAAAGGCCGGTTTCAGTGCATAGAGCGTAGGCATATGCGATCCCCCGACCGCGGCTCATGACAGTGTCGGCGAGATTGGTCAATCGCGGGGCGAGACGCAAGGGGTGGGCCTCTTCACCGGCAAACAAAATGGCGGGCTCAAAGCCCGCCATCTCCATGCAGTAATTCGGTCAGGGCTATGGCCTCAGTCAGCGTCGCCAGCTGAACCCTTGCCGCACTGCGCCAGCACCTTGCCGATGGCAGCGCTCGACCCCGTCAACGGAAAGCTGTTCTCGCCGTATTTGTCGGCTGTAACCGTGACGTCGCCCTTGCCTCGCAACAAGGCGAGCAGCGGGTCGGCCGCGCCTGACAATTCCAGCGTGAAATAATTGTACATCGCCTCGAGTTGGAGTGTTTTGGTGACGCTCTTGTCGCCGGCCTTGAAGGTGAAGGAGCCGCTGATGCCAGGCTCCAGCTGCTGGCCCGAGGCGCCGAGATCGTAGCTCAGCACCGGCTTGTCGAAACAGACCAGCATCAGATGCGCATCGGCCTTCGGTCCGCCGCACACCGAGGCCGTCAGCACGCTGCCGCCCTCGTCTTCCTCCATCTTCGCGGTCCAGCCGCACGCTGCCGCAAACACCGGCTGCGCGGCCTGGAGTGTGGCCGCGACGGCCACGATGAATTTCACCAATCCCCTTCTCATGGTCTCCCCCAGGCCACCCAGGCATCCGCGGCCCGGATCACAGAGAATAACTGAAGCCGGGCGTTACGCCGATAGTTGGCGAAAACTGCTGCGGGCGCAATCTCCCCCTGAGATTGCGCGCTCAGCCGCGTTCGCCAATCATCGGCACCACTCCCCATGGACTTCGCCAAAATACAACCCATATTGAATCTATGGAGCTTTGAGCGTGACCTTCGCGCGGGTGGCCCTTTTTGCTGCGGCCTTCGTTGTCGCGGCTGTCGTTTCTCCCTTCTCATCAGCCGAGAGCGAGAAGGTCGCGCTGAGCGTCGCCATCGACGGCGCCATCGGGCCGGCAAGTACCAGGCAACTCAAGGAAGCGCTTGATGTTGCCGCCAGGCGGGACGCCGAAGTCCTCATCCTTCAGCTCGACACGCCTGGCGGGCTGGTCACTTCGATGCGCGAGATGATCGCCGACATCCTGGCTTCGCCGGTGCCTGTCATCGGCTATGTCGCGCCGGCCGGCGGCCATGCGGCGAGTGCCGGCACCTATATCCTCTATGCCACCCATGTGGCTGCGATGGCGCCCGGCACCAATCTGGGCGCGGCGACGCCGGTCGAGATGGGCGGGCTGCCGTCGCTTCCCGGCGGCGACAAGAACAAGGGCGAGGAGAAGGACGCCACCGGGCGGCCGGCGAGCGACGCCATGATGGCCAAGGTAACCAATGATGCGGTCGCCTTGATCCGCTCGCTCGCCGAACTGCGCGGGCGCAATGCCGACTGGGGCGAAAAGGCCGTGCGCGAGGCGGCGAGCCTGTCGGCCAACGCGGCGCTGCAGGAGCATGTCATCGACTTTGTGGCCCGCGACACCACCGAGCTCCTGCAACTGGCCGATGGGCGCACGGTCGATGTGGCCGGCAAGAAACAGGTGCTGGCGACCAAGGGCCTGCCGGTCGAAACGCTGGAGCCCGGCTGGTTCATCCGGCTGCTCTCCGTCATCACCGATCCGAACATCGCGATCATCCTGATGCTGGTCGGCGTGTACGGTATTGTCTTCGAGTTCACCAGCCCCGGCGCGGTCGCGCCCGGCGTCATCGGCACGATCTGCCTCGTGCTCGGCCTCTATGCGCTCAATCTCCTGCCGATCAACTATACCGGCCTTGCCCTGATGCTGCTCGGTGTTGCCTTCCTCGTCGTCGAGGCCGTCAATCCCACCGTCGTGCTTGGATTCGGCGGCGTCGCCGCCTTCCTGCTCGGCGCCGCCATGCTGCTCAAGACTCAGGGGCCGGGCTTCGCCATGTCCTGGGCCGTCATCGGCCCCGCCGCGGCGCTGACGCTGGGGCTGGCGCTGCTGACCGGCACCTTTGTCTGGGCGGCGCGCAAGAACCCGCCGCGCGTCGGCGGCGAGGCCATGCGCGGCCAGCCCGCCGAGATCCTCGACTGGCAGGGCGGTGAGGGCCATGTGCTGGCCTTGGGCGAGCGCTGGCGGGCGAAGGCCGACGAGCCCATCGCACCCGGCGACAGCGTCGAGGTCACCGATGTCAGCGACCTCGTGCTGACCGTGCGGCGGCGCGATGCGGCAAGGAACGGAGCAAAACAATGAGCATCGGTTACGTGGCCTATCTGTTGCTTGCGCTGGTCGTGGTCATCTTCCTGTCCGCGGCCATCCGCATCCTCAGGGAATACCAGCGCGGCGTGGTCTTCACGCTCGGCCGCTTCACGGGGGTCAAGGGTCCCGGTCTCATCCTCCTCGTCCCCTTCGTCCAGCAGATGGTGAAGGTCGACCTGCGCGTCGTGGTGCAGGACGTGCCGCCGCAGGACGTCATTTCGCGCGACAACGTCTCGGTGAAGGTCAACGCGGTGCTCTATTTCCGCATCGTCGATGCCGAGCGGGCGGTCATCCAGGTCGAGGACTTCATGGCCGCCACCAACCAGCTGGCGCAGACCACGCTGCGCTCGGTGCTCGGCAAGCATGAGCTCGACGAGATGCTGGCCGAGCGCGACAAGCTCAACAGCGACATCCAGGAGATCCTCGACCAGCGCACCGATGCCTGGGGCATCAAGGTGTCCAATGTCGAGATCAAGCATGTCGACCTCAACGAGAACATGATCCGCGCCATCGCCAAGCAGGCCGAGGCGGAACGGCTGCGGCGCGCCAAGGTGATCAATGCCGAGGGCGAGCAGCAGGCGGCGGCGAAACTGGTCGAGGCGGGCCGGATGCTGGCGGCCGAGCCGCAGGCCATGCAGCTGCGCTATTTCGAGGCTTTGCACGACATCGCCGGCGAGCGCTCGTCCACGGTGGTGTTCCCGCTACCGGTGGATCTGCTCAGCCAGTTCCTGAAGCAGCAGGGGAAGTGAGCGAAGGCCTGAGTCGGCGCGACGGGCGAGGAAACCAAGCTGGAATGAAAGCCGCTTTCCTTCGCACCCACCTTATGGTCTGCCGGCCATCTCTCCGCAAAAGGGGAGACTGGCAAGCCTCACCGCCGCCAGGGCGGCTCCGGGGCGAAGCGCTTGCCGATCCAGTCGGCGAAGGCGCGCGTCTTGGCGGCTTGTCCCTTGGCTGAGGGCGTGACGACATAGATCGCGCCTTCGTCGGCCAGCGTCCAGCCTTCCAGGATTGGCACCAGCCGTCCGTCGGCGAGTTCGCGGCCGACCAACCAGTCAGTGCTCATCATCAGGCCGACGCCTTGCACGGCGGCCTCGACCAGTACCTCGGCATCATCGGTGACCAACGGCCCGGAGACTTCGACGCGCACGCTCCGGCCCTCCCGGTCGGTCATCTCCCAGGCGGGAAAGGTCTGGAAACCGCTGAAGCCCAGGCAGGAATGTTCGAGCAGCGCCCGCGGTGTCTCCGGCCTGCCCTTTCGGGCGAGATATGAGGGGGCGGCGCAGAGCAGCCGCCGCCGCGTCGCCACCTTGCGCGCCACCAGGTGCGAATCCTCCAGCGCGCCGAGCCGCACGGCGACGTCGAAATTCTCGGCGACCAGATCGGCGAAACGGTTGGAGAATTCGGCCTCGATGCGGACATCGGGAAATTCGGCAAGGAATTGCGGCAGCAGCGGCCCGATCCACATGCGCCCGAACGTGCCGGGCAGCGCCAGCCTGAGCAGGCCGCGCGGGCCGCCGCCGGCATGCGCCGACGCGGCAGCCTCGGCCTCGTCCACGGAGGCGAGGATAGCGCGCACCCGCACCATGAATTCGGCGCCCGCTTCCGTCAGCGACACGCTGCGGGTCGTGCGATGGAGCAGCCTGACGCCCAGCCGCTCCTCCAGCGATTGCAGGCGCCGCGACAGGATGGTCGCGTCGCGCCCGATACGCGCCGCCGCCCTGGTGAAGGACCGCGCCTCGGCGATGGCCGCGAAGGCCGCCATTTCGGCAAGGGTCATCGGCTCATGAGATTGCTGCATAAGTCACACTACTGAAATGTAAAAGGCAAGGATTATCCAGACATATCGCAGCAGTTAGCTTCACTCAACCCATCAATCGTCCCACCGGAGTGAAACCATGAAAGCCATCGAACTGAGCCAACCCAGGCTGGACGCCTTCCGCGCCGCCACCATTACCACCCCCGAACCGCAGCGCGGCGAGGTGCTGATCCGCCAGCGTGCGGCGAGCCTCAATTTCGTCGATGTCGCGGTGGCGAGCGGCAACTATCCCGGGCCGAGCTTTCCGCTCATCCCGGTCGCCGACGGCGCCGGCGAGATCATCGCGCTGGGCGAGGGGGTTACGGGATTCGCCGTCGGCGACCGCGTCGTCGCCCATGCCAAGCCACGCTGGATCGGCGGTCCGCCGCGGCCTTACGAGATGACGCAGATGCGCGGCATCTCGCTGCCGGGATCGCTGGCCGAATATGTCGCGCTGCCGGCCAACTCGCTCGTGCCGGTCCCGGCGCATCTCTCCTTCGAGGCGGCTTCGACGCTGCCGATCGCCGGCACCACCGCCTGGAACGCCATCCGCGCCGCCGATGTCGGGCCGGGCTCGGTCGTCGTGCTGCTCGGCACCGGCGGCGTCTCGATCTTCACCTTGCAGCTTGCGAAAGCCGCCGGCGCCACCGTCATCATCACTTCGTCGTCGGACGAGAAGCTGGAGCGCGCGAAGGCACTCGGCGCCGATCATCTCATCAACTACCGCGCGACGCCCGACTGGGACGGCAAGGTGCTGGAACTGACCGGCGGCCTCGGCGCCGACCTCGTCGTCGAAACCGCCGGCACCGCCACCTTCGCCCGCGCCGTCAACGCCACCGCGCCCGGCGGCACGCTGTTCACCATCGGTTTCGTCACCGGCGCCGAGGCCACGGTCAACCTGCTGCCGATCATCATCAAGGCGCTGAAGGTGGTGGGCAACAACACCGGATCGGTGTCCGACCTTCGCGACGCCGCCCGCGCCATCGGTGCAGCCAGGATCGAGCCGGTCGTCGACAAGGTTTTTTCGCAGAACGAAGCGGTCGAAGCCTACGCACACATGGCCGCCGGCGGCCTGCACTTCGGCAAGCTGGTGTTCGGGTTGGAGTGGTAGGTAGGGGCCGACGCCGGAGATTGGCGAGGCGAGGGTGACGACGATCTCCCCCGCCATCGCTTCCCTAAATCAGCTTCTCCAGCGTGATCGGCAGGTCACGCACTCTTTTGCCCGTGGCGTGAAACACAGCATTGGCGATCGCCGGCGCCACGCCGACGATTGCCAGTTCGCCCACGCCCTTGCCGCCGAGCACCGAGGAATGCAGGTCGGGAATGCCGACCGAGATCACTTCGATATCGGGGATGTCGGCATTGGTCGGCACCAGATAGTCGGCGAGGTTGTTGTTGACGATGCGGCCATGCCTGCGGTCGACGATGCCTTCTTCGAGCAGTGCCTGGCCGATGCCCATGATGATGCCGCCCTTCCACTGGCTTTCGGCCAGTTTCGGATTGTATAGCCGGCCGGAATCCAGCGCCGACACCACGCGCGACACGCGCACCGTGCCGAAATCCTCGTCGACCCGCACTTCGATGAAATGCGCGCACCAGGAGTGGCGCGAGTAGTCGCCCTCGGTGTGCGGCACCGACGTGGCGATGGTGGTGTAGTTCTTGTAGCGGTCTTCGGCGCTCGAATTGGCCGGCATGGTGTCGCCGGTGGCTTCGATGCGGTCACGGCCGACGCTCGCCAGCAGTTCGGCAATCGAGACATCGGGACCATCGCCGCGCGGCGCGGTGATGCGGCCATTGGCGACGACCAGCGTGTTGGCCTGCAGCGCGTGGAAGGGCGAGCGCGGATCGCTGATCGCCAGCCCGACCAATTGGTCGAGCGCCGATGTCGCCGCCTTGTAGACGGCGCCGGTCATCACGCCGGCCAGCCGCGACCCGCCGGCGACGCCGGCGCGGGGAAAGCGCGAGTCGCCGAGCTTGACCACGACATCGTCGGCCGGCACGCCGACCGTCTCGGCCGCTGTCTGCGCCAGGATGGTGTAGGTGCCCTGGCCCATGTCAATCGAGGAGCTTTCGACCTCGACGGAGCCGTCGGCGAGGATGCGCACGATGGCCTCGCCATAGGCGCGCCGCACCGGATAGGTGCCGGCGGCGACGCCCCAGCCGATCAGCTGCTGGCCGTCGCGCATCGAACGCGGCTTGGGCGTGCGATTCGACCAGCCGAAGCGTTCCGCACCTGCGGCAAAAGCCTCGCGCAACTGCCTTGTCGACCAGGCCTTTTTCGCCTCAGGATCCTGTTCGGCGTAGTTCCTGAGCCGGATCTCCAGCGGGTCGATGCCGACCTCATAGGCGAGCTCGTCGATGGCGCATTCGATGCCGAAGGCGCTGGGGTTCTCGCCGGGCGCCCGCTTGGCGCCGGGCACCACCGTGTTCACCCGCACAACATTCTGCTTCGAGGAGAAGTTGGGCGTGGCGTACATGATCGAGGTGACCGAAGCCAGCGGCTCGACCCACATGCCGTCGACCGCGGTCTCGTTGACGCCGCGATGCACGATCGACTGGATCTTGCCGTCACGGCCGGCGCCGATCGTCACCGTCTGGCGGGTCGCGGCGCGGCCGCCATAGGAGGTGAAGTTCTGCGGCCTTGTCAGCACCAACTTCACCGGCCGTCCGAGCATTTTCGCCGAGGCCGCCGCCACCGCGCTGTGGGCGAGCGCCAGCGCCTTCGAGCCGAAGCCGCCGCCAATATAGGGCGAGACCAGCCGCACATTCTCGAACGGCACGCCGAACCATTCGGCATAGGTGCGCGCCATGCCGTCCAGCCACTGGCTGGGCTCCCAGATGGTGAGCTCTTCGCCCTGCCAGCGCGCGATCAGCCCATGCGGCTCCATCGCCGCCTGGTATTCGCGCTGCGTATTGTAGGCGGCGCAGATGCGCACCGGTGCGGCGGCGAACGCCGCTTCGGCGTCGCCCCATTCCTTGGTCATGGCATCGATCGGGATGCCGTCGCCGGCCTTGGCATCGCTGAGGTCGACGATGGCCGGCGTCTCGTCATAGCTGACCTCGATCAGGGCCGCCGCGGCGACCGCCTGCTCGAAGGTCTCAGCCACGACGGCAGCTATATGCTGGCCGGAATACGTGACCGTGCGGGCGAGCGGTGAGTATGTCTTCTGCGTTGGCGGATTGCCCAGCCAGTCCGACGCGCCTTTGATCTCCATGATGGTGTCGGGCGTCAGCACCAGAAGCACGCCCGGCGCGGTCTCCGCGGCCCGTGTGTCGATCGCGCGCACCGTGCCGGCGGCGATGGTGGCCTCGACCATCACCGCATGCGCCAGCCCGTCGAGCTGCTGCTCGAAGGCGTATTTGGCAGCACCGGTGATCTTGGCCGGGCCGTCGACGCGCGACAGCCGTCCGCCGACCGCGCCGTCGGAGGCGTCGCCATGTCTCGAATCGGCATGTCTTGTATTGGCATGTCTGATGTTTTGAACGGTCATGCCGTCTCTCCCAGTTTGAGGATGGCGCGCGCGACCACGCGGGGCGCGAGCTCGATCTTGTAGTGGTTGGCGCCATGGTCGACGGCGCCTTCCATGGCGAGCCCGCTCGCCTTGCGCACGGTGTCTTCGTCCAGGACCTTGCCTTTCAGCGCCTCTTCCACGGCGCGCGCCCGCCACGGTTTTGTGGCGACGCCGCCGAGCGCGACGCGCAGGTCGCGGATGGTACGGCCGTCGGCTTCCAGCTCCAGCCCGACCGCGGCACTTGCCGCGGCGAACTCGTAGGACTGGCGGTCACGCACCTTGAGGTAGGTCGAGCGCCGCGCCGCGGCCGAACCGGGGATCTCGATCGCGGTGATCATCTCGCCGGCGCGGATGTCATGCTCGCGCTCAGGCGTGTCGCCCGGCAGCAGGAAGAAATCGTCGACCTTGAGCACGCGCTGGCCGAGATGGACCGTCGCATCGAAGGCGACGAGCGCGGTGGCGAGGTCACCGGGATACATGGCGATGCAGGCCTGGCTGGTGCCGAGCAGGGCGTGGCCCCGCGTCACGCCGCCGATCGCCGAGCAGCCGCTGCCGGGCTCACGCTTGTTGCAGGCGGAAAAGTTGGAGGGATCGCGGAAATAAGGGCAGCGCGTGCGCTGCATCAGATTGCCGCCGACGGTCGCCATGTTGCGCAGCTGCGCCGAGGCGGCCTGCCACAGTGCTTCCGAGACGGCAGGAAAATGGCTCTTGATCCCGGCATGGTCGGCGACATGGCTCATTTTCGCCAGCGCGCCGAGCGTGGCGTGGCTTGCATCGACGCTGATCGTGTCCAGCCCCTTGAGATGGGTGATGTCGACCACGGTCTCAGGCTGGGCGACGCCGCATTTGGCGAGGTCCACCAGCGTCGTGCCGCCGGCAAGCAGCATGGCGCCGGGAAGCGCCGTCGCCTTGCGCGCGGCCTCGATGCTGTCGGCGCGAACGTAGGAAAAATCCCTCATGATGCCACCTCCAGGGCCGCCTGGCGCACGGCGGCGACGATGTTCGGATAGGCGCCGCAGCGGCAGAGATTGCCGGCCATGTATTCGCGGATCTCGTCGTCGGAACCGGCATGGCCCTCGCGGATGCAGGCCACCGCCGACATGATCTGTCCCGGCGTGCAATAGCCGCACTGGAAGGCGTCCTGGTCGAGGAAGGCCGCCTGCACGGCGTCGAGCGTGCCGTCGGCTCCGGCGAGCCCCTCGATGGTGGTGATTTCGCGGCCTTCGACCTGCGCGGCCAGGGTCAGGCAGGCAAGCACGCGCTCGCCGTCGACATGCACAGTGCAGGCGCCGCACTGGCCGTGGTCGCAGCCCTTCTTGGTGCCGGTCAGGTCGAGGCGATCACGCAGCGCGTCGAGCAGCGTCACGCGCGGCTCGACCTGCAGTTCATGGGAATGGCCGTTGATGGTGAGGTGGATCGGGATGGTGGTGGAGGTGATTTGGTCGGTCATGAGGCGTCTGGCTCCAGTTGCTTGACGCTAGGGGATTGAAATGGGGCTTGGGTGGGGGAGGGCAAGGGCGGCGGAGAGCGTGATCTCCCCCACGAGGGAGGAGATTGGCAGCTTTGCCGCCCCGACTCTCCAGCGGGCAGGGGATGCTTCAGTCTTCACACTCTCAGCACGTGACATACCGGCTCCCCTGATTATATGATAAGACTGCTCCACTAAAACGGAGGCGCCTCCGTTTATCTAGGTGGGGGCTTACCCCTCGGGGTTCAAGCCCCCATATGTCGACAGTGGAGAAAAAATTGGACGACCAGCAGACAACAACCGCCCAAGGTGCGCGCGAAGCTGCAGCGCCGAAGCCGCTGCGCGCCGATGCGCAGCGCAACCGCGACCGGCTGGTCGAAGTCGCGGCAACGGCTTTTGCCGAGCAGGGCGTCGATGCCTCGCTGGAGGAGATCGCACGCCAGGCCGGTGTCGGCATCGGCACGCTCTACCGGCATTTCCCAACCCGCGAGCATCTGGTCGAGGTGGTCTACCGGCGCGAAGTCGAAGCACTCTGCGCGGCTGCCGACGACCTCGCCAGCCACCATTCGGCCGACATGGCGCTGGAACAGTGGATGCAGCGCTTCGTTGACTACATCGCCACCAAGCGCGGCCTGGCGGCCAGTCTCCGCATCCTGTTCAACACCAATTCCGCCGTGTTTTCCGACTTGTCGGGCCGGGTGTCGCTGGCCTTGCGGCAGCTGGTCGAGGCGGCGGTGGCCGAAGGCTCGATCCGCGGCGACGTCGACGCTTCCGATGTGCTGCATGCACTCGGCGGCATCTACTCGGCCCCCGACACCAAGGACTGGCGCGACCGCTCGCGCCGGCTGGTCAAGCTGCTGATGGACGGGCTGCGGTTTGGGGCTGCCAAGGCGCGGTGAGGTAGATTTCATATCGGCAGGGCAACAACCAAGCCCAACCACATTTTGAGGGACATAGGATGTATGTAGGCCGCTCCTACAAGGTGATCGATTTTGCGCTGTGGTCGCGGCGCAGTGTCATCTACATGGTGGTTGTGAGCGCACTTGCCGTGGTCGCTTACCGTCTGCCGGCCATTGCCGGGCTCTCGGTGCCGTGGTCGGTGGTGCTCGTGCTTGGAACCACCGTCTCGCTGGTCGCCGGGTTCAAGAATTCGCAGGTTTTCACCCGCAGCGGCGAAGCGCTGCAGGCCTTTGCACAAATCACTGCGAGCAGCCGGATGTGGTCCAATTTCTGCAGGGACTTCACCGATGCGCCGGCGGCAAATGAGCTCATCTATCGCCATATCGCCTGGATGACAGCGCTGCGCTTTTCCCTGCGGCGACCGATGCCGTGGGAATCCATGGCGCGGGCCGCCAATATCGAGTACCGGCGGCGCTACCGCATCCAGGAGGACACCGGCTCGGTCGCCGACGAATTGCGCCCGCTGCTGGGCGAACGGGCCGAGAGCGTGTTGAAGTCGCCGCGGCCGGCGATAGCCCTGCTCGAAATGCAATCGGTCCAGGTCAACGGCTTGTTCAAGGACGCAAAGATCCCTGCGCAGATCTATGCCGAGATGACGAAACTGATCCGCGACTTCCATGACCAGCAAGCGCGCTGCGACCGCATCAAGAACAATCCGTATCCCCGCCAGTATGCCATCGTCAGCTCCATGTTCGTCATGATCTTCTGCACGCTGTTGCCGTTCGGCGTGGTTCCGGTGTTTGCGGATATGGGCAAACTGGGCGGCGCGCTCAGCCCGATCGCGATCTGGCTGACGATCCCGTTCAGCACGCTGTTGGGCTGGGCTTACATGTCTCTCGATCAGGTTGGCGAGAGCAGCGCAAACCCTTTCGAGGGCAACGCCAACGATGTTCCGATTTCGCAGATCTGTCGCGACATCGAGATCGAACTGCGCGCCGGGCTTGGCGAAGCCAATCTTCCCAAGCCGTTGTTGCCGGTTAACGATATCGCGACCTGACTTGGCGAGCGTCCGTCCCTGCAAAGCACTTTCGGGGAACCAGCTTCAGCCCGATCACGCCGGCCACAATGAGAACGCTCCAGAAAATTTCTCGTCGCCGCCTCTGGCGCTTGAAGCCAAAAATCCGGTCTGCCGGTTTCCGCAGGTCAATGGCTATCCCTTCGTCTCGACCAGGATCACCAGCGACTCCGGCACCACGCCATCGTGAGCCATCGCATCCGCGGCCGCCTTGCTTTGCATCATGGCCGCGAGCTTATCCATGTCCGGAACGTCCATCATGATCGCGACCCGTTTCGGGTTCTGCGGATCGACGAAGGTGCGGACGTTGGTGATCCCGAGCGAACCGAAAAGCTCCTTGCGCTTCGGTGACGAGAGCCAGTGCTTGGTATCTTTCGAGATGTTGTGATGGCCAATAACGGTCGGCATGGCATCCTCCCAAGGTGCCGCTGCGGTCGCAATCGCCCGCTTGTTGCGGTCTACCTGCGCGAGCCAGTGAGCGCCGTTTCTCCCGGGCTGTCAATTAGCCGCTTCTGATGTGCAGTCTCCGGTCGATCGCGGTTAGCAAGGACAGAAGCGCCTCCCTCGTAGCTGACGACTTTCGGCTGCTGTGATTGGTGGACCCTCGAGCGCTGGCGAGCGTCGCTTTCCCACACTTCGGCCGCTCAAGCCGTACCATCGACCGAATAGAACGGAAACGCGCCGGGCAGGCCGCTTGCTGCCATTTCGCCACGCTCCTCGAACCGAAGGCCGGAGCCGACCACGAGATCGCGCACCGTCCGTGACGCGATGATTTCGCCCGGCTGCGCATGATCCAGCAGCCGCAACGACAGCTCGATCGCTGCGCCGGAAAATTGATAGCCGCGCTGCTCGCACTCGCCGATATGCACCGCCGAGCGGACCTCGACACCGGATCGCCGCAAGCGATCGCGAATGGCGATCGCGCACTGGATCGACCGTGTTGGCCGCTGGAACACCGCGAGCACCTTGCCGTCCGCTCGGCTGATCTCTCTGCCTTCGGCCGCGACGAATTCACCATGGAGCGCCTCGGCGTGCCGCTCGGCCGGCTCGATGCCGAAAGGCGAGCCCGTCATATCTAGGGACAGCACCGACACCAGCAGCCGTTCGCCTGGAACCGCCGGCAAGGCGCCGGTGACGAAAGCCTGGATCTCGTCGACGAGGCGATCGGAATTCTCGCCCCAGATCACGTGGTCGCGGCCGGCGAACTCGACGTATCTGGCGCCTTCGATATGTGTCGCCAGGTAGCGTCCCTCTTCCCGCTTTACCCAGCGGTCGCCGGTCGCCTGCACGATCAGCGTCGGAACATGGATGGCAGACAGAATGTCGCGAACGTCGATTTCGGTTCCCCAGCGCCAGAGCGCGATCGCGTCGGCGGGCGAGGCTGAATTCCTGAGATAGGCGGCGAACCATTCCTGCTCGAACGTGTCGCTCATCAGACTGGGCGCTGCGTTGCTCATATCCGCCGCCGCTCCCCATTCTCTCTCGACGATCGCCAGATCTTCTTCCACCTGCTCGCTTGTCTTCGCCCAGGGATAGTTTTTCGACCATCTGCCGCTGGCATAGGCTCCATTGAGCACGAGTGCCGCGGTGCGCTCGGGATAGGTCGCCGCGAACAGCATGCACATTGGGCCGCCCTCGGAACTGCCGAACAGAACCGTGCGCTTGGAACCGACCGCATCGAGCACCGCCCGCATGTCTTCCATGCGTTCTTCCAGCGTCGGCAAGCCGACATTGCGGTCGGACAAACCGGTGCCGCGTTTGTCCGTGCGGATCAGGCGCGAAAAGCTGCCGAGACGCCTGAGCACATGCGCAAGCCGCGGCGAGTCCCAGGCAAGGTCGAGGTTAGACACCCATCCCGAGACATAGATCAGGTCGATCGGGCCGTCGCCTGTGACCTGATAGGCAATGTTGACCCCCGCCGATTTGACGTAGCGGGTCTGCGGCCGCGCGGGTTGGTGACTGAAGCCGGTGGCGTCATCCGCATCGGTCGTGGGTGGCCGTGCCGGCGCTATCGTGCGGCGTGTCCGCAGCGTCTCGAACAATTGCCGCGTCTCCGGCTCCGGCTGCAGCTTGAGATCGCGTTGAAGCGCAGTGCGGCAGTGCTCATATTGCTTCAGCGCGAGATTGGTCCTGCCTTGCGCCGCATAGGCGCGCATCAAGGCACGGTGGACGTCCTCCCTCAGCGGCTCCATGGTGAGCAGGCGCGTCGCCGCACGCACGCACGCGGCAGGATCGTTCGTCGCGGCATAGTGCGCGACGAGCCTGTCGAGAGCGGCCACGGCCAAAGCCCGCAGCCGCTCGCGTTCGATCCTCAGCCAGTCCTCGAATGGCTCCTCCTTCAGGCCGAAGCCGTCGAGCAGGTCGCCGCGGTAGACATTGAGCGCCAGTTCGAGGTCTTCGGGTGCGGGGCTGGCGACCAGTGCCTCGAACCGCGCTACATCGAAATCAAGGCCGTCGAGATGCAGAGCGACGCTGTCGCCGTCGGTGAGGAAGCGGCCGCCGCCGCATGCCTGCATGGCCTTCCTGACCGACGATACCGCCTGCCGCAGGCTCATTCGCGCCTGCGCCTCGCTGTTGATGCCCCAGAGCAAGGTCGCCAGCTTCTCGCGCGACTGCGAATGCCCCGACTGGAGTGCGAGATAGGCGACCATCGCACGCGCCTTGCGGCTGATGGCCGGAACCGCGGCCCCGGCAAAGTCGAAACCACCCAGCAGGTGAAGATAAGGTCCGGTCATCGGATCCCGCCACGGTCACAGCATGACGACGATCCGCTCAAGCTCACTCCATTTCAACAATTATTCCGCCGCCGAGGCGCTTTTCACGATTCCATCACGCAGGTTCCCACGCGTTTCTCACGACGCTTGAGGAGATTGTCCGCACTGGCTCTCTTTTCGCAGGAGGACACCGTGCATCACCCTGGCTCGACCGAATGGCCCATCTGGCATGACAACCCCGGGCGCGACCGGCAGGAGCTTGGCGCGCCATCGCGGCACGACATTGCGCTGGCTCGCTATCTCGAAACGCAACAAGCCCATCGGGAATCGACGGCTCGCAGGCTCGATCCGGCGGCGGTCGCAGCCTCTGCAGCGTTCGTCGGCCGCGCTTTCCGCGCAGCGCTAGGCCCAATTGTCCGCGGCGCGGCCAATGCCGTGGCCTGGATGGACGATTTCGGCTTGACGTTATCCAAGGCCCATGCGGTCTTCAGCAAGACCGTCTGGGGCCGCTGAACGCGGCGGCGCCCCTTGGTGACGATCTCATCCCCAACCACCGCCGCCGCCACCACCGCCGCCGCCTCCGCTGCCGCCGAGGGCAGGAATCACGGGCGGCTTTTGGGGGTTCTCCTCGGCCGGCTTCACCACTTTGCCGGTGGCCGCCTTCTTGTATCGGACCACCTTCGGCTGAGGCGCTACGCGAACCACCTTGCGATGTTCCACCGGCGGCGCCGGCTCAAACATCGGCGACACCGAGGTGCAGCCCATGAGCCCGGCCAGAACGCCGGATAGAATTGTCCCGATGAATACCTGCTTCAATGCCTTGCCCACCATGGCCTCCATTGTTCAGAACAAGTCCCGACGCGGATTGGCTTCTTCCCAGACCCCCCGGGCCGCTTTGACCAGTTGCGTGTCCAGCGAACCGGACATAGGGGTCTTCGACTTGAGCTCTTGACGGAGCGCATCCAAGGCTGCCGTTTTCGGCTTCGTGCCGAACTGCGCCAGGCCTTTCTTTGCGTCCGGAAGCTCCTTGCGCAGGTCCAGCGCGACGGCGAATGCCAGGAAACGCACCGCGACAGCCTGATCGGCCGTGTCGCCTTTCGCCATTTCGAGTGCGGCGCGATCATAGGCGCTGGACGGATCGCCGCGCGCGGTTGCCAGTTCGAACAGCCTTTGCGCTTCCGCCGGGTCCTGGCGCACGCCGACGCCATCCCTGTACATGCGGGCGAGACTGCCGGGGGCGTAGGGCTGGCCAAGATCGGTGGCCTGCTGGAACAACGCCTGCGCTGTCTTCGGATCCTTGTCGATGCCCTGGCCGGCGAGGTAATTGCGGCCGAGCAGGTTCATCGAATACATGTCCTGCCGCTGCACGCCCGCCTGCAGGAAGGCGACCGCGCGGGCCGGGTCGGCAGGCACGCCGTTGCGGCCCTCGGTGAAGATCGCGGCCAGATCGTTCATGGCATAGGTGTGCCCCATGGCCGCCGCCTTGAGCAGCAGGTCGAGGCCCTTGGCCGTGTCGCGGTTGACGCCATAGCCATTGAACAAAGCGCGGCCCCACGAGGTCATTCCGTAGGGATCGCCCTTGTCGGCGGCAGCCTTGTAGAGAGCGTTGGCCTGGGTGCGGTCGATGGGCGTCCCGGTCCCTGTTGCGTGGAGATAGCCGAGTTCGAAGATGGCGCGCACATGCCCCTTCTTGGCGGCGTCCTCGATCGCTGTCTTGGCCTCGGCGACCTTGCCGGCAGCTAGCAGCGCGCGGCCGAGCTCGTAGCGGAAGCGGGCGACATCGGGATAGGTTTTCACCGCGGCCTCGCAGGCCGCAACAGCATCGGCGCCGATCTCGTTCGGCAGCAGGCCGGGCACCACTCCTTGCAGGTCGAGAGGCTCGCCGGCGGCGGTATCGCAGGCATCGACCGTCGGCGACAGCTTCATCGTCGCGGGCTTCGACGAATTGCTGTCGGCCCGGATTTCGAAGCCGACCTCGACCGGCGCTCCGGCGCCGATCTGCGGCTCGTAACGAAGGTGGTCGACTTCACCCGCCAACAGGCTCGATTGCGGCGACAGGGTCCGATCCGGCAGCGACAACGTCCCCGTTGCCGGATAGCCCGAGACCTTCAGGCTGACGGCCGGATCGTCGGTCGGGAAATCCAGATTGAGCGCAACAGGGCCAACGCCGACGGGAATATCAAGTTTGCGGTTCTCGATCGCTTCGGCGGCACCGGTGATGTGGATGCCACGCTCCAGCACCTGCTGCTTCTGCTCGGCCTCGAGCGAAGCCATGATCTGCTGGCCGGCGGCACCTTCGCCGCTCTTGACGCGAAACACCAATATGCCCTGGCTTCCGCCGCCCCAACTGTCATGCGTGGCATAGGCGAGCATATCCACCTCGTCCTGCGTGGCGGCCCCCTTGGGGACATCCATCTGCAGGCGCGGCAGGTCCTTGCCCGCGATCGGTTCGCCCACCGCGACGTCCTTGCCGTCCAGCATCAGACGGCCCATTGCGGGTGGCCTTTCGATGCTGACGGTGATGGCGCCGCCATCGATATCGACCGGCTCCGGCAGTCCGAGGGCGACAGGACCGACCCCCGACAGCACCACCTTCTCCAGCACCGGCGGCAGCGAAGGCCGGTTGCTGCGGCGCACCAGCACCACGTCATCGATGAGCGAGGAATTTTCCCACGGCACCTGCATGCCGTTGGTGGCCTGCACGACATCGCGGCGCACCGCCGACATGACCGTGCGGATCTCCTGGTTCGGCGCCAGCGCGCGGCGTGAAAATGCCGATGAAAACGGGCTGAGGTCGCCGCTGCCGTCATAGGCGACGGCGCCCGGTTCGGTGGCGAAGGCAATCAGCGTGTTGAGCGAGCTGCGCACCTGCGCCAGCCCGGTGTTCCCGGCGGTGACAAGCTGGTCACGCAGCCAGTAATTGTTGCGCGGGAAGGGGTTGTTGCGGCAGGCATCGAGGATGATCACCTGGATCTTCGACTTCGAGCGCAATTGCTCCAGCACATCGTTGAGCTTGATGGCCTGGACCTCGATGTCGGCGGCCTTTTTCAACGAGGCGTCGACCGGTATCAGGAAATTCTCGCCGCCGATCTGGAAGCCGTGCCCGGAATAGTAGACGACGGCGAGATCGGCGCCGTCGACGGCGGCCAGGTAGTCCCGGAACTGGCCTTCGAATTGCTGCTTGGTGAGATTCTCGGCGACGAAAACCTCAAAGCCGGCCAGCCGGAACGTGGCCGACACGTCCTCGGCATCCTTGGCCGGGTTCTTCAGCGCCGGGATGTCTCGGTAGTCGGAATTGCCGATGACGAGAGCGACCCTTCGATCGGCGCAGGCCTCAAAGGTTGTGAGGCTAACGAGGATGAAGGCCGCGATGAATCCGCAAAGTCGGAGCATGGCAAAACCCCTGGCCGCTGCCTGACGCCGACGAGAATACCGCTTGCGGCATCAAGGTCCGTTGACAGTATGCAACCTGCCACAGGATAAAGTGAAAGACCCGTCACCGCCAGCCCATGGCAGGCGATTTCTTTCGACGCCGACGGACCATGGTGGCAGTAGCACGCGCTTCAAGAGCGGGTATGTGACAAGTCTCACAGTTCGCATGGACGTGCTGAATGCGCCGTTCGACGCCAGGGACTGGTGGGCTGCGGCCAGGATGCGTTCAAACTTCGAGGCAAACCTTGCCGAAATGCTGTTGCGTCTCGTAGTGGCTGAAGGCGGCGGCGATGTCGTGCAGTGGAAAGCTGCTGTCGATGACAGGTTTCAAACGGTTGACCTCTATCGCCCGGATCATGTCTTCCTGGTCGGCCCTGCTGCCGATGGAAATCCCGCTGATGCGGATCTGGTTCGAGAACAGCGCCGGGATCGAAACCTCGGCCGCAAAGCCGGTCAGCACGCCGACGAGCGCGATGTGTCCGCCCGTCCGACAGGCCGCGATCGACTGCGCCAGCGTCGCGGGTCCGCCAACCTCGATCACGTGGTCGACGCCGCGTCCGTTCGTCAAATCCCTCGCCTTGCCGCCCCAGTCGGACACAGCCTTGTAGTTGATAACGCTGTCGGCGCCGAGGCGTCTCAGCTTCTCCAGCTTTTCTTCGCTGGACGAGGTGGCGATGACCCGGGCGCCAGCGGCCTTGGCAAATTGCAGCGCAAACAGCGACACGCTGCCGGTGCCAAGGATCAGCACCGTGTCGCCGGGCTTCACCTTGCCGCACGTCACCAGGCCTCGCCAGGCGGTAACGCCCGTGCAGGTAAGCGTTGCCGCCTCGAGATGCGTATAGCCCGCCGGCGCCTTGGTGAAGGCCTGCGCCGGCATGCACACATATTCGCTGGCGAAGCCGTCGAAACTGTCTCCCGGAATGTCGCGCCTTGTCTCTAATGTCATGTCGCCGCCCAGCCAACCGGGATAGAAGGTGCTGACGACGTTATCTCCTGACTTGAAGACATTGACGCCGTCGCCGACGGAAATCACTTCGCCGGCGCTGTCCGACAGCGGCACGCGGCCGTCTGCGAGCGGCACCTTGCCTTGCACGGCGAAATCGTCGCGCATGTTGAGCGAGCAGGCGCGGATCCTGACCAGCACCTCACCCGGCCCAGGCCGGGGCTGATCCTCCTCGACCAGGTCGAGCTTGTCCAACCCGCCCGGCGCTCTCAGCCTGACCAGCCTCATTATGTCTCTCCGACGTGCGGGGTGTTCAGAATGGCAGTGGCGAGCCGGACTATTGCCGGACCAGCCGGCCGGAAATCACATGCAACCATGGCGCCAGATGAAAGGCGCTCATCAAGAGATACATCACAGGCATGCCGGTGAGCAGGGAGGCATTGGCGCCCAGGCACGACATCATGCTGTCGCCAGTGTGAATGCAGGTAAGCAACGCCATAGCAGCGAAAGTCGGCGCCGCGGCGAGGCACAGCCAGTCGGCGACGCCGAGAGGCGCCGCGCCGGTGGATTGAGGGATCTCGCTGCCGATGCCTGTGCCGATATCGCTCATGGTTCTCATCCTTCGAAAGGTTGGGTTCCTCGCCCCCACAAAGTGGGGGAGAGGTGGCTCGGCGAAGCCGAGACGGAGAGGGGGCTGCGCCTTACAAAGGCCGCTCCGCGGCCACCTCTCCCCCGCCGTCGGCGGGGGCGAGGAACTCGGTCCTTACTTGCCGTCCTTGTCGCGGAACGCGGCTTCGCCGGCGGCGGCCACCGCTTCCCATGTCTTGTCGGGCGCGGCGTCGTAATTGTCGTGCCAGTTCCACCAGCTGTAGAGTTCGGTCTGGGGATAGCCTTCGGGCGAATCCTCCCAGACCTCCTGGCGGCCGAGCGGTGTGGCGTCGAGATAGCTCCAGACCGTGCCCATCTGCTCGTCGCCGCGGCTGTTGATGAAGTAGGTGCGATACACCTTCTTGCCGTCCTGGATGAACACGTTATGGCCGTGCCATTCGTCGACGCCGAAGTCTTTGTCGAAGCCGTCGGTGATTGTGTACCAGGGCATCTCCCAGCCCATCCGCTGCTTCAGGCTGACAATGTCGGCCTGCGGCGCGCGCGAGGCGTAGACCAGCGTGGTGTTGCGGGCGTTGAGATGGGCGAGATGGCCGACCTGGTCGGCGCCGAGTGAACAGCCGCGGCAGGCATGTTCGGGCCAGCCATAGACGCCGGGTTCGTAGAATGCGCGGTAGACGATCAGCTGGCGGCGGCCCTCGAACAGGTCCAGCAGGCTTGCCTTGCCGTTGGGGCCTTCGAACACATAGGCCTTGTCCACTTCCATCCACGGCATCCGCCGGCGTTCGGCCGAGAGCGCATCCCTGGCGCGCATCGTCGCCTTTTCCTTCACCAGCATCTTTTCGCGCTCGGCTTCCCATTCCTGCCTTGAAACGATTGGCGGGGTCTTCATTGCCACGTGCTTGGTCATTGCTCATCTCCTTTGCCGGTCATTACGCCGCTGCGGCCTGTCGTTGCCTGATGATCGTGAGGTAGGGTGGGGCCGGGAGGCGGCGAGGGCGGAGTTACAAATGTGACGGGATTTGACGGAGGCCCACCGCAGCAGGGGTGGCGGGGCCGCGCAGTGTGCTCAAGATCCTCGGAAGCAGGCATTGTCAGTTATCTCCAATGAGAAGCTCAAAAATACCATCTGAGATGCTCAGGCTAGCGAATGCCGATATTGGCGTCAACGACAGCCCGAGTGTCTCCTGCCAGTCCAGATGGCTAGGTTGCCGTTCCAGCTTGCTGCTTGGCGGCAGTGACTTAAGTTAGGGCCGTGACCGGCGGGGATGGGAGTTACAAGTGTGACGGGATTTGAATGGACTCGCTGATCACCGCAGCAGGGCTGGCGCTGGCGGCGGGTGATCCGCTGGCCGCGCTCGACCGCGTCGCCTTGCGCGAGGATGCACCGGCGCTGGCGCTGCGCGGCATCGCGATGGCGCAGCTCGGCGATCTCGATCGCGCCAAGCTGCTGCTGCGGCGGGCCGGGCGCGCCTTCGGTCCGAAGGAGGCGGTGGCGCGCGCTAGATGCGTCGTCGCCGAAGCCGAGATCGCGCTGGTCTCGCGTGACCTCGGCTGGCCGGCCAAAGCGCTCGATGCGGCGCGGGTGACATTGGAAAAGCATGGCGACCGGCTGAATGCCGCGCATGCCGGGCATCTCAAGGTGCGGCGCCTGCTGCTGATCGGCCGGCTCGACGAGGCTGAAGACGTGCTGGCCGGGCTCGATCCGGCGCCGCTGCCGCCGGCCTCACGCGCCGCGCATGAACTGGCCGTCGCCGGCATCGCCATGCGCCGTCTCAAGACGAAAGCCGCGCGCGCAGCCCTTGAATGGGCGCGCCATGCCGCCCGCCGGGCCGGCATTCCGGGTCTTATGGCAGAGGTCGACAGCGCCTTCCTGTCACTCGAGACGCCGGCGGCTCGGCTGATCGCGGCTGGCGAGGAACGCCCGCTGCTGCTCGAGGAGGTCGAGGCGCTGGTGGCGTCACCGGCGCTGGTCATCGATACGTTCCGCTATGTCGTGCGCAAGCAGGAAATCACTGTCTCTCTGGCCACGCGGCCGGTGCTGTTTGCGCTCGCACGTGCGCTCGCCGAAGCCTGGCCGGCGGATGTGCCGAGGGCGACGCTGATTGCCCGCGCCTTTGGCGGCAGGCATGTCGATGAATCGCATCGTGCCAGGCTGCGGGTCGAGATCGGCCGGCTGCGCGCCGAATTGCGGCCGCTGGCTGGCATCGAGGCGACCAGCCAAGGCTTTGCGCTTGCGCCGCGCCAGGCAGGCGTGGTGGCGGTGCTGGCGCGGCCGATCGAAGAACGGCACGCGGTGGTGCTGGCCTTCCTGGCCGATGGTGAATCCTGGGCAAGCTCGGCGCTGGCGCTGGCGCTCGGCGCCGGCCAGCGCAGCGTGCAGCGAGCCCTCGAGCAACTGGCCGAGGCCGGCAAGGTGCAGTCGTTCGGTCACGGTCGCGCGCGCCGCTGGATGACGCCGCCTGTGGCCGGTTTCACGACCACCTTGTTACTCCCGGCGCCGCTGCCGAACGGCTAGGAAAGGTGACCATGATCGAGGACCAGGACGTGAAACATTCAGCCGCCGAAATCCTGCGTGAATACGGGCCCTTTCCGGATGTCGACACCGTGCATGGCGTGAGCTTCGACGGACAAAATGTCTGGTTCGCCGCTGGCGAGCGGCTGACCGCCTTCGATCCGGCAAGCGGTGAGACGCTGCGCTCGATCGATGTCGCAGCCCATGCCGGCACCGCCTATGACGGCCGGCATCTGTTTCAACTGGCCGGGGATCGTATCCAGAAGATTGATCCGGATACGGGGCAGGTGCTGGCCACCATCCCGGCGCCTGGCGGTGGCCGCGATTCCGGCATGACCTGGGCCGAGGGCACGCTGTGGGTGGGGCAGAACCGGGCACGCCAGATCCACCAGATCGATCCCGACACCGGAAAAATCCTGCGCACCATCGAATCCAACCGCTTCGTCACCGGGGTGACCTGGGTGGATGGCGAACTGTGGCATGGCACCTGGGAAGGTGACCACAGCGATGTCCGGCGCGTCGACCCGCAGACCGGAAAGGTGCTGGAGCGGCTCGACATGCCGGCGGGGAAGGGCGTGTCTGGGCTCGAATC
Organism: Mesorhizobium sp. P2_B5; assembly: GCF_056404775.1. NCBI lineage: Bacteria > Pseudomonadati > Pseudomonadota > Alphaproteobacteria > Hyphomicrobiales > Phyllobacteriaceae > Mesorhizobium > Mesorhizobium sp. P2_B5. The sequence continues at coordinate 75,073 of NZ_JBFUDJ010000012.1, forward strand.
CGACGGTGGCGATCGCTTCTTCTGCGGCGGTGGCCCCGGCGGCATGGTGCGAACGGTGCGCCGGCCGAGATAGGGCCGCGGCCGGCGGCGTTCGCCTTATGGTGCGGAACCTTCTGCCGAGATCATATGCCGGAGCCGTCGAGCTGCTGGGCGTCTTCGCCTGCCCAGGGCGCCGGCATGGAAGCCCGACTCAGATTGGCCGTCGGCAGCGGCATCCAGCATTTCAATTCGGGTTCAGGATATTCGATCACGCGTCCCGGCGACGAATCGGAAGAGCGCCAGCCTTCGCTACCGAACTGGTCGGCGCGCGACCAGTAGGCGAGGTCGACCTCGGCCGGCCCCTGTTCCGACGGCCTCACGGTGACCAGGATGCGGCTGCCGTCCTTGGGGGCGCTCGCCATATGCCGCCAGCGATCGGGTTCATCCATCTCATGTCCTCCTGCGGTCTGCAATCTGGCTGAATAGTCGCTTCGTGGCCGAGGCCGGTCAACCGATCTTTGTGTGGGACAGATCTATCGTTGGCGGCTAATCTGGCCCGGGCGCAGTCCTGATATATGCGATGAAGAGTGAAGAGTTGCTGCCCACGCGGCGCTTCCTGCGGAGAGGCTGCTATCGTGCAGCCGCTGAGCGATGCCAACCTGCCAGCTGACCGACCTCGGCGGTTCGAGCCAGGGAGGAAAAATGTCGATCAAGGTGATCGGGACGGGCTTTGGTCGCACCGGAACGGATTCGATGCGCGAAGCGCTGACGATACTCGGCCTGGGCCCCTGTCATCACATGTCCGAAGTCATCGCCAACGAGGAGCAGAAGCGGCTCTGGCGTGCACTGGCGAAGGGTGCTGCGCCTGATTGGAGCGAGCTGTTTGCCGGCTATGCCTCCTGCATGGACTGGCCATCGGCGCATTATTGGCGCCAGCTGATCGAGGTCTATCCCGATACCTCGGTCATCCTCACCTGGCGCTCGCCGGAAAGCTGGTGGCAGAGCTTCGAGAAGACCATCCTGGCCGGCATCAGCCAGCTCCAGGATCAGGAGGCGCTGGGCATTTCCTTGGTCGCCAAGCAGGTCTTTGGCGGCAAGGCGCATGATCGCGCGACCGCGATCGCCCTCTATGAAGCCAACGTCGCCGCGGTCATGGCGACAGTTCCGCCGGAGCGGCTGCTGGTCCATAAACTGGGCGACGGCTGGGAGACCCTGTGCGCGCATCTGCGCGTTCCAGTGCCCGACCAGCCCTATCCCAACCGCAACGACACCAAGGAATTTCAGGCGCAATTTGGGCTGAACCGGCGGCGCTGAGCAAGGTCTGCGGCTTCGCCAAATCCGCTGCACGACCGGTGATGCCGACCACCTTGTCCTTGATATCGCTCGATGCGCTGCGCCATCGCGGCTAAGCCGACACGCGTCGGTATGCCTGCGAAACAATTGCATCCAAAACCGGATTGCGCTTTCGGGGACAATGTTCAGACGTGCACGGTACCATGCGAAAGCTCGCCCTCGTCGCTGGAGATGAGGAAAGCGGCGGCAAGCATGCCGACATAGAGCAACCCGACCAGGCACACCACATAGATCCCCGGAACAGGGCCGAGCTGCGCCACGCGAGCGGCATCGAGGAACGACGCGCCGAAACCGATCGGCGATCCTTCGCGTTGCAGGCTGGGCGTCGTGATCTTCAGCACCCAGGCCAGCGTCAGGATCGTGTACATGAAAATGTAGTTGCGGCGCAGCCGGCGCACCAAAGCCGCGCGCTGCGAAATCAGGAAGCGCGGCGAACGCAGGCCCTCGCCGACGATGGCCAGCCAGTTAGAGGCGTAGTCCGGCTGCGGCGAGAAGATCTGTGCGAAATAATAGCGCTCGAATTGGCGCACCCTGGCCCGGTAGACGTCGAAGAAGCGATAGCGCCGCGCCTCGATCCACAGAAGCAGCGTGATCAACAGCATGGCGAACAGCAGCACGCCGTGATGGGCGCTGGGTGTCGACAGCGAGACAGAGAGCATGGCGGCGACGACGGTGATCGCCCAGTTGCTGGTGCGGTCCAGACGGTCGCGCCAGCCGGCCATGCGGGCGATTTCGGCGCGATGGAAATGTGACATGGTGGTCGCGAGTTCCGATGAGGTGAGCTTCAGGGCGAACGCATCCGACACCCGCGGCGCTGCTGCCGCTTCGGCTGGCTTCACAGTCTGGACCTGGGACATCCCTTTGCCATGCGCCTCCCAACGCCATGGCCGGCCGAAACGACGCCGGCCACTCCCCAAAAACCACAACGCGCGGTCGGCTGAAACGTTCCAGCCTCTTTCCTTGGAGGGGTTTATGCGCTCAGCCATACCCGCTCGGCTACGCGATCGAATACGGTGCGCTAATGCCCGCTTCCCGCGACCTTTTGCCGGCGAGACCTGACGGCTCCCAGCAGTTCGCGCTCGCTGGTGTGAGCATTTCGAAAAATGGCCACAACCATCACCGCCAGGATTTCGGCGTCCGGGTCCAAGGGGTTGAGATGTTCATCCGCGCAGACCTGATCGAACACGTGTTCGCAAATACCCAGATCGTGGGGGCTGAGGCAGGTGCGGTTGAAGCGCTCACGCGGCATTTTGGTGCGAACCTTTCAGGGCCCGCTGCCCGACGAGTCGCTGAGGCGATGGAATGCTCCAGCGATAATATCGTCGACAGTGTATTGCGGTGAGTTTACTCGTTTCCTGACGATCGAACGGTCAGCAATCCCAAAATTTCCGCGCACTCACGAGCTTTATACTGACCAATGTTCATCAACTGGTAGTAATCATTCCGCTTGTTTTCCGGGATATGAAAGCCGCGCCTAAAATCGGCCGCCTCCTTCGGAGTTCGAGTGCAGCCGATTTTACTGGCTGTGACTTTCAAACTTGCCAGTGAGCATCCGATCCTGGCCGCAATATCCTTCAACGGCTCGTTGTTAACGTATCCGTCAAGAATTATCTTGCGACGAGCTTCGCTGTTGAGTTTTGCGTTCATTTACAGGGTCTCCCCAACTACGCTTCCACAATGCTCAATTCTATATGCAGCGGGCTGAAGAGTGTCGTTAGCGCCGCATCCAGAAACTTATCTCGGAATGCATTTCTTGCTGTTACTCGGCGTTATCGCCGGCTCTGTCGACGCGAGTTCCGCTGTAGTTGGCAGGGTTGCGGCTGTGGTCATCGAACGGCTTGATCTGGCTGATCTGTCGATATCGGCCTCAAAGTCTTGCCAGATGCCCGAAGTACACCACATGATTGAGAGGGGCATGGGACATACCCGAATCGGATATGGCACCACGCGATGGACGCTAAAAAGCCAGACGAGGCACCTGCGAGGCGGCCGCCGGAGCGTGATCGACGTCGTTGGCCGCGCGAAGCTCAACCTCACAACGAGTCAGCTTCGCCACTCGCGCCGGCGCTCGAGCCTTTGTCCTTTTCAACGCTCGAACTGGCGCCAGAGGATCAATTCGCCGCCTGGCAAGCGCATATGGCTCCGCTTGTCGAGGTCAAGTTGCCGGATGACAAATCGCCGGACGATGGCTTTCTCGCCGACCACACGGCCTGGAACCTCGGTGGCATGCTGATCGTTCAGCAGCGCGCAGCGGCACACAGTTACATGCGTTCTGCCGCAAAACTCCGGTCCAGTTCGATCGATCACTGGTGCATCGCCTTGCCCCATACTGGCCGGTCATGGACGGAGGTCGATCGTCGCGTTGCAGAAAGCCAGCCGGGCAAATTGGAGATCAGATCGCTCGGCTACCCGTTTCGCGGGAGGGCAACGGACTCTGAAAGTCTCCTTCTGTATATGCCGCGTGATTTGTTCGCCGATGCGGCGGCAAGCCTCGACGCGAAGAACAATTCAATTCTGTCTGGCAACTTTGCCAACCTGCTGGTCGGCTACATCAACAGCATAGAGGCAAGACTGGGCAGCCTCACGGCTGACGATCTGCCTCGCATCGTACACGCAACGCGCAGCATGGTCATCGCCTGCCTCGGGCCTGCGGCGGAACATGCTGCCGCCGCCGAACAACTGGCGAATGTTGCGCTCATGGAGCGGGCGCGCAGATACGTCCACCAGAATCTGGATGCGGCTCATCTGACACCGGATTCAATGTGCCGGGCGCTCGGTGTCTCGCGCTCCCGTCTCTATCAGTTGTTCGAACCAAGCGGTGGTGTTCTCCATTACATCCAAAGCCGCCGGCTTCTGGCAGCGCATATTGCACTCAGCGATCCGCTGGACAGCCGGCGAATTGTTGAAATAGCCGAGGCCTTCGGGTTTAGTTCAGCGGCCAATTTCAGCCGGGCATTCAGCAAGGAATTCGGTTACAGCCCCCGCGAAGGTCGCAGCACGGTGGTGTTGTCGCGACCGGCCCACTCTGCTTCGCATGCCGAACACCAGAAGGCCTCTTCCTTTGAAGGTTGGCTCAAAGCGCTGGGAAGCTGAAACAGGATCGGCGATTTTTGGACGGACCGGTCTCAAAAAAGGTTGCCGGGCGGGGAAGGCCACACCGCCTCATGGACCACAATATTTTCGTGTCGCGTCCACCGCGCCATCAATCATATGGCTAATTCCCACCGCTTGCCGATTTATTAACGAACTGTGACTGGTCATCATTCTCGATAATTTGCCGCCAATCACTGCCGGGCATACATTGCAACTACGCAGCACGCGGAACTTGTTAAGACTGCCAGTTGAAAGTTTGCCAAGCCTGACAGTTATGCTATTTCTGGACTGGGGGAAGCGAATTTGCACCGCCTATGGAGGTGGCTCTTGCACCCAGAGGCATCAGGCGTCGGCACGGAGAGTGAGGAGCCCTCCTCAAGCGATGTTCCACGTGCCGGCGAAGCGCTTCTCGCTGACCTTTTGGCAAACACGACCGAACTTTTGTCGTTCTATGACCGCGACTTCTGCCTGACGCACTACGCAACCAAGCTCAAAGGCGTGTACGGAGGCGCGGTAGCGCCGGGTGTCGCCGTTTGGGAGATCTACCCGAGCTTCCTCGATGCGGGGTACCGCGACGAATTTCTTCGTGTGTTCCACGGCGGCACTCCGGCAAGCATCGACTTGCCGCGATCATCGGACGAAGCGCCCCGTTCCGTTTTCGTCTTCGCCGCCGCGAATGGTGTGGGAATCATCGAGACAAGGGGGCACGGCGAGCGGAGCGCGGCGGAGGAGCAGGAGCATGTAATTCTGCTCCATCAGGCGACGCACGACGTGCTGACCGGACTGCAGAATCGGCGGCGGTTCGGCGAGCGGCTACAGCAGGCGCTCGCGGCCATCGGCGGAGCAAAGCCGAAAGCCGCCCTGCTGCAAATCGACCTCGACGATTTCAAAGCGGTCAACGACACGCTCGGTCATGGAGCAGGCGACACGCTTCTTCAACTCGCAGCGGGTCGAATCCGCGACGCGCTGCAGGACGGCGAATCCGCATACCGGTATGCCGGCGATGAGTTCGCCGTCATCCAATTGGGAAAGGATCAGCCTGCGGAAGCCGAGCGCCTCGCAGGATCGTTGGTCGACGCGTTCAAGGAGCCGTTCGTCATCAACGGCATTCCCGTCTTCGTCGGCTCGAGTATCGGAATTGCTTTCGGGCCGGAGCACGGTACCGATGGCGAGCAGTTGATGAAAGCCGCGGACATTGCTCTTTACGCAGCCAAGACGGATGGACGCGGTTGCGCTCGAACGTTCAACCGTTCGATGCTGCTCTTGCTCGAGCAACGCGAGAATCTGAGGCGCAACCTTCGAACCGCGCTGGAGCGGGGCGAGCTTTATTTGGAGTATCAGCCGCTCATTCGGTCTCCCGCTTCGGTGATCGGTTTCGAAGCGCTACTACGGTGGCGGCACCCCGAGATCGGAATCATTCCACCCGGCGTGTTCATACCGATTGCCGAGGCGGACGGTCTGATGGACGAGATTGGACGATGGGTGCTTGAGGAGGCCTGTCGCCAGGCATTGACGTGGCCCTCCTCGCTGACGATCGCAGTGAACCTGTCGCCTGCTCAGTTCCTTAGCGGATCGCTGACTGACACCGTGGCTCAGGTCATCGACGCAGTTGGAATCCGGGCCGACCGACTTGAACTCGAGATAACCGAAACGGTTCTTCTCGAGAAGACGATCGACAATATCGACACGTTAAACACTCTGAACGTCTTGGGAATACGAATATCGCTCGACGATTTTGGAACATACTACTCATCGTTGAGCTATCTTAAGAACTTTCCCTTCGACACGTTGAAGATAGATCAGTACTTTATTGCGGACCTGGGGACCGATCTCAAAAGCCAGACCATCGTGCGATCGATCATAAATCTGGCGCACGGCCTGGGAATAAGCGTCACCGCCGAGGGGGTCGAGACGTCGGCACAGGCGCGGTGGCTGATCAAGGAGAACTGCGATTGCCTGCAGGGCAATTTCCTGGGACGCCCACTCGGAGCCGATGCAATTGGCAATTTCATCAGACGATCCCAGCTGAGGGTGGTGCGAGCGATGGAGGAATCAAATCGGGCGGTTTAGAGCGGTTTGATAGAACCACTGACCCTAAGTATTTGTTTTTACACAAATCCGGACGGAAAACCGCTACGCATGTTTCCTGGAATTGCTTTGCACCTTGCACCCTTTGTTAACGGTGAAGTGGAGATTTGTGGAAACGACCGAGGCAGATGCCGCTCAATTCTTCGAGTCGGTGCAAGAGTGACTCATCACGGCGCGGGGTGAAATTTTTCGTCGCGGAGACCATCGCCTTACCAGGGCTCAATGCTGATGGAACAAGGGAGGATGCCTGTGGGACCTGTTCATCATGAACTGGCTGGCGAGCCGACTTTTGCGCCCATGATCCAGATCGACATGGAAATCAAAGCTTTCGTCTCCGCCTGGAGACACTGCGATTATGTCTCGACATACACGGCCCGGATGATCAGTCAAAACAGATCAGACTCGGTCCGGCATTCAAATCTCTTTTCCTCTGCCCTCAATGAATTGCTGGAAGTCGCCTTTCGTACGCGCCATGCCGGTGGTGAACTGGCATGCAGGGTGTCCCGCCACGGCGCGACGGACAGGATCGAACTGACGTTCCCATGCGTGCCAGAGGAGCGCCAATTCTATGAAGAAGCCGTGTCACGCGTCGCAGGGACAGAGGCCAGGGAGCGATACCTCAATTCGGTGTCTGGGGATGTCGCGCCCAGCCGGGAGGTTGTGCTCCTGGAACTGGCTGTCGACTACAACGCGGCACTCAGGGTGGAGGAAGCCGATGGTGATGCAATCAAGCTTGTCGTGGATCTCCCGCTTGAGGGCCTGCAACATTGAGCCCTTACGACCTCCTCCCGCGCTTCAAGGCGCAATATGACGCCAACAACCAGGAGTTCTCCATATCCGGGGTGGTCCGGCCTCAGGCAATCGATGAACTTGGGCCCAGCATAGCATTGCTCCGCGATGCGATCGGCCGTGTGCGCGGCGTTCTCTACGTCAATGTCAGACGCCTGACGCAGATGAACAACGCTGCGTTTCACGCCTTTTCGAGGATCCTCATCGACGCCTGCCGCGCTCGGCCCGATCTCAAATTCGTCGTCATCACGTCAAGCGTCGTCGGATGGACCTCGCGAAAATTCGGTCGCTTGAGCGGAATCGAGCCGAACATCACGGTCGAGGAGTATGACAGCGAATTCTATCCGGGACAGGGCTTCCTCGAGGAAGGCGGGTTCGTTCCGATCCTGCGTTCACAGACGAAGATGACCTGGCGCCACGAGCGCGCAATCTTGCCGCGACACGGCATGAGGCAGGGGATCGTCATGGCCGACATCTGTTGCGGGATCGGCGATTTCGCCGTGCTCGTGCAGAAGGAGTTCCAGCCATCGCGGATCGTCGCCCTCGACCACTCCATATCGAGCCTGAACTATGCTCGACAGGTGATGCGGGAGTTCGATATCCGGGGCATCGAATATACCTATGGCGATGCGTCGGAGATGCTGCTCGACGAAGCGCAGTTCGACCTGGTGACCTGCCGGCATTCCCTTCAGATATTCAATCGGCCTGAACTCATCCTCAAGGAGCTCTACCGCATATGCAAGCCGGGCGGGCGGGTCTACATCACCAACGAGAAGAATTCGCATTGCCTCGGCGAGCCGCGCGCCGAAAGCATCCGTTGGACCTATAACGAGGTGGCGAAGCTGTTCGGGCATTTCGAGATGGACGTCGAGCTTGGGCCCAAGAGCCGGCGATATCTGATGGAAGCAGGATTCGAAGACATCCGTGTGGAGACCTTCATGGTCACTAACCTGGACGGCGATCCGCAGGATTTCGCCGATGTCATTGCGGCATGGGCGGATGTCTATGCGGGCGAGATGGCGACCAGGCGCGGCGATGGACCTGAGTTCGTCTCACAGTTCCGGCAGGGTTTCGAGGACCACATTTTCGCTGCGCTCCACCCTAAAGGTTATGCGGGTTGGCCGATCTGGGTTGCATCGGGGCGACGGCCGCAATGAAAGCCGACAATGAGCCTACACCGCGCTTCGGCCTGCGCTCCTTTCGAGCGAAATTCGTGTTGGTCGTTGGCGGCGCCGTCCTGTTCGACCTCCTGCTGAGCGGTGGCCTGGCCCTTTGGAACGTTCAGAAGCTGTCGCGCGACGCAACATCGGAAGTCGGTGAGGGCCTGACGACCGCAAACCAGGAATACATTCGTTCCTATGCCGAATCGACAGCGTTGAGCGTCGATCTGCTGCTCGATCGGGTTCACGGCGACGTCAAGGCGCTGGCTGGCGTACTGCAGGCCCAGATCAACGAACCGACGAGGCAGCAAGAGGTCGGAGCGACGCTTTCGCATGAAGCGCCCGGCTCCGTGAAGGTCGTCTACGACGCGCAGGGCGATTGGGCGCAGAACCTGCCCGGCGCGCCTTCCGTGGTCAGTGTCTGGGGCTACCTGCTGGGCGCCGACCACGCTCCGCTGCCGGGCGTTCAGAAGGAAATAGATGACAGTACCGTGATCGATCTCGTCGCGCCGACTCTCATGGCCAGCGGATCGTCCAAACTGCAAATGTACTATATTGGTCCAAAAGAACGGCCGATCTTCAGGACGGTGCCGTATACGGACCAGGCGCAGACCTTCGACAAGCTTTATCCGGGCCACAACAAGGCGGAGTTCTGGGAGTTCTTCTTTCCGGGAATCTATGGTTCATGGCAGCAATGGGCCAGGGATCCGGGGTCGCGTCCGGTCCCTGACGATATCACCCAGACAGCGCCTTACACCGATGCAATCACGGGAAAGCTGATCGTCAGCTTTTTCCACCCGCTGTGGACGCGCGATCGCACCGGTATCGCCGGTACGGCCGGGGCAGACATCACTCTCGATCAGCTCGCGGAAGTCGTCGAAAGGGTGAAGATCGCTGAAACCGGGTTCGGCTTCCTCACCATGTCGACTGGCAATGTGGTGGCGATCAATCCGTCGGGCCAGGCGATCATCGGCCTGACTTCATCAAGCGACGCGGGCACGCAGGGCGTCACCGGCCTGGAGCGGTCCCTGCGGGGAAGTACTCAGCCGGCTATCGCATCGCTGCCACTCGGCCAGAACAATGACGGTGTCATTCAGCATATCATGCTCGACAACAAAGGCGAACGCGTACCCTACATTGTTGTCCTCAAGCGCCTGAAGCCGACCAATCTGTGGAGTTCGGGACCGATCAAGTCCGAAACGATGTCGGTCGGGATCGTCGTCCCCGAAGGGGAGATCTACGCGTCCCTGTTTGCCGCGCAGAAGAGCATTTCGCGCGCAACCAATCGTATCCTGCTCTTTCAGATCGGTGCGATCATCGTTTCGCTTCTGATTGTTTTCGCGGCCGTGCTCGGAATTTCGAAGCGGATCACCGCAGGCCTCAGGGCGCTTGCCAGTGCCGCCCAGCGGCTCCAGACCAAGGACTATTCAGTCCGCGTCAGCATTCCGACGCGCGACGAGGTTGGAGCCGCTGGCATTGCTTTCAACCGCATGGCCGAGCAGATCAGCTTCCACACGGAAAACCTCGAGCAACTCGTCGACGAACGAACCAGAGAACTCGGCGACGCCAATCAGGAGATTTCCGCTCTCAACGAAAAGCTGCAGGACGAGAACGTCCGCCTCGGCGCCGAGCTCGCGGTTGCCAAGCAGATCCAGTTGATGGTCCTGCCGAAACCATTCGAACTCGAAGCGATTCCGGGGCTGGAGATCGCAGCCTACATGCGGCCGGCCGACGAGGTCGGCGGTGACTATTACGACGTCCTGCAGAACGGATCACGGATCAAGATCGGCATCGGCGACGTGACCGGTCATGGTCTCGAGAGCGGCGTGCTGATGCTGATGGTCCAATCCGTCGCACGCGCGCTGCAGGAGACCGACGAAGCGGATCCGCACCAGTTTCTGGACCGGCTGAACAGAGCGATCTACAAGAACATCGAGCGGACGAACACCGGCAAGCATCTCTCGCTGGCCTTTCTTGACTTCGAGGATGAGCGGGTAACGCTATCCGGCCAGCATGAGGACGTGCTCGTCGTGCGTGCGGACGGGGAGGTCGAACGCATCGATACGCTTGATCTGGGTATGCCGGTTGGTCTGGAGAATGACATCTCGAAGTTCATCGACACGCGTGACATCCAGTTCGAGAGTGGCGACGTGATCGTGCTGCACACCGACGGTGTGACCGAGGCGGAGGATCAGGACAAAAGGCTATTCGGGTTCGAGCGCCTCTGCCAGAGCGCAAAAAAACGTTACGGCGGGAGCGCCGAGGACATCAAGACCGGGATCATCGAGGATCTGATGGCGCATATCGGAGTCCAGAAGATCCATGACGACATCACCCTCGTGATCATAAGGCACACATAGCAATGACAACGCTGTTCGGGACCCCTGACATTGCAATCGGGATGAAGGAGAGCGTCAGTCGCGTTCGGCTGTTCGACGGACCTCTCGACTTGAGTTGGCGTCATTGTGCCACGACCTCGGACTTCATCGCCGATCTTTTCGCGTTGCGCTTCCGGTCATCCCGCAATGACTACATCGAAGTGCGGCACAGCATCGGATATCTGGTCAACGAGCTCATCGAGAACGCCGTCAAGTTTCGCGCACCGGGCGAGATCGTGATCGAGGCGTCGATGGATTCGGAGTGCTTCAAGCTCAAGGTGTCGAATGACGTCGATGGCAAAAACGCCTCCGAGTTCAAGAACCTCTTGGCGGACATCACGGTTGGCGACCCCAGAGACCTGCTGATACAGCGAATTGAAGCGAATGCCGCGAGCCCCGACGTGTCACGCTCCGGACTCGGATTGCTGACGTTGATGAGCGACTATGGCGCACGCCTGGCCTGGATATTCAGCTCCGCCGACGAAAGCGATCGGATTTGCCTGGAAACCTACGCCTCCATTCCGATCTCGCAAACGCACAACTAGAAGAAACGAAGCCAGGTCATGGAAATCAAGACAGACGACTACCGAGTGTGGAACGAAGGAAGCGATATTTTCTTCGACGGCGCTATGCGGCTTGCCAGTTCCGAGGCCGGTGCGCCCATCACGGCTCTGGCGACCAGTGTTCTTGCCTCAAATCCCGCTTCCATTACACTCAATCTGAAGGACCTTCACTTTCTCAACTCTTCTGGCATCAACCTGCTGGCGAAATTTACCATCGAGGTACGCAAGCATCCCGATGTTCGACTCGTCGTGCGTGGAACGCCCGACATACCCTGGCAATCGAAATCGCTGCCAAACCTGAAGAAGCTGCATCCCACCCTGGTGCTTTTGATGGACTAAGGCCTGTTGGTTTTCAGGCCTGAAGACCAACAGGCCTAACTGGGTCGTCTAAATTGGCCAAGGGACTGCGTGAGCCAGCGGCAATCCCGGGTAGCATCGACCGGTCGGTGCGAGTGCGCCGCACCGAGAGCGAGATATGTACGCCAGGATAAGTATCTGGATGCGAAGCTAACGACATTCCGGCCCCGTCCGTAGATGTTTGCGATAGTCCGGCGGGGGCTCGGCACAGGCGGCAGGCGTCCAGATAGCTGGTGTGTCGCCGCCTGTGCCGACAAACGCCCCCCTCTACGCGGTCAAAGGTGTCCGTCTTGAGTAAGCGTAGCAAGGTCAGCGGCGGCCGGCTGGAGTTCATTCCGCCGCAGATCCCTACTCTGGTCAAGCAACCGCCCGAAGATGAGGGATGGGTTCACGAGGTCAAGTTCGACGGCTACAGGACGCAGCTCATCATCGATCAAGGTGGTGTGCGTCTTTTCAGTAAGAACGGCCATGACTGGACGGCAAAATACTGGCCCATCGCGCTGGCAGTCGAGCTGCCATGCAGGGCTGCCATTCTCGACGGCGAGGTCATTGTAGCCGGTGAGCAGGGCGCTCCCGATTACCCTGCGCTGGAAGCCGCGATCTGGAATGAGCCGAGCCGGCTGGTGTTCGTGGCGTTCGACATCCTCCATCTCGATGGTCGCAATCTTGCCCCCTTGCCCCTGCTGCAGCGCAAGCACGCGCTGTGGCAACTGGTTGAGCCTGGCGCCGGCAAGATTCGGTACAGCGAGCATTTCGACGGCGATGCGCTGGCGATCCTTCGCGCCATCGACAAGATGGGGCTTGAGGGCATCATCTCGAAGCGCGCCGACGGCCGCTACCGGAGCGGACCGTCGACCACATGGCTGAAGGCCAGATATTTCGAGGAAGGCGATTTCCGAATTGCCGGGCGTCATTCGCAAGCCTGGCACGGCTCCAATGGCCCTGATGGCCACGCTTGACGGCGAGAGACGGTACATCGGCAGCGCTGACTGCAGCTCGGACCGCCAGTTAGCCCTTGTTGTCTACACTCGCTTTCGCGGCGGCCGATACCAGCTGGATCGCGGGCCGCTCGCCGGGAGTTCCGCTCTTGGCGACGACGACGCGGTCGCGTCCTTCGCCTTTGGCATCGTAGAGCGCGTGGTCGGCGGCATTGGTGATTTCTGCCCAACCCGACCCATGCTCGGGGTAGGCGGCGACACCGAACGAGACCGTCACGGTGCCCAGCGTGCGGCCGCGATGCGTCAGGTGAAGCTGCCTGATTGCCTGGCGCAAGGCTTCCGCGCGCTCGGCGCCTTCCTCGAGCGAGCATCCCGGCATGACGATGGCGAATTCCTCGCCGCCGTAGCGCGAGACGACATCGCTGTCTCTGGCGTGCTCGATCAATGTTGCGGCGACCTGCTTCAAGACGAGGTCGCCCGCTTCGTGCCCGAACGTGTCGTTGAATTGTTTGAAATGATCGACGTCGAGCATGAGGATCGTCAGCGGCTGGGCCGAGCGCTCCATCCGGCGCAGTTCGCGGCTGCTCGTTTCCTCGAGATAGCGCCGGTTGAACAGGCCGGTGTTCGGATCGCGGATCGATTGCTGCCGCAACGTCTCACGCAGGCGCAGATTGGCCAGCGCCAAGGCCAGCGTGTCGACGACGCCGCGCAGGATCTGCTGCCTTTCAGCCAGCCATTGCGGCTTCTCGACTGCGTTCGGCTCGCACAGATGCAGGATGCCGAGCGTCTCGCCTTGCGCCGCCAGCGGCATGCAGACATAGCCCTTCTTGCCATTCTCGGTGATATGGGCGCAGCGCGGCGTCAGCAGGCCCGGGCCGGCGACATGCTCCTGGCCGCGCCGCAGCGCCCAGCAGTCTTCGGGCGCAAATTGCGTGGCGCTCGACCGCACGTCGCCCCAATGCGCCATCTCCTCGACCAGATTGCGCGAGGCGCTGGTCAAATGCACGGTTCCGCTCAAACCGCCGAGGAACTCTGTCATGGCCGTGCCGACCACTGAGAAAGCTTCGGGGAAGGTCACGCAGGCTTGCAGCAACTCGCCAAGCTTCACCAGGCGGGTGGTGGTTTCCGACTTCTCGTGCAGTTCGCGGTTAAGCACCGCCAGCTGATCGGCACGCTCGTTGACGACCCCTTCGGCGCGGCGCAGCTCGCTGATGTCGTTGAGGGTGAGGACCAGACCGCCGTCGGATCGGCTGAGCGGACTGCAGCTGGCGATAACCGGCAGATGCGATCCATCGGATTTGGTCAGACGCACCTCGCCCTGGTGCTGGCGGCCGGTGGCCAACGCCATTTCGATCGGTGAAGCGCCGGCTGCGAACGCACCGCCTCTCGGGTCGCGCACCGTCAGCACAGCATCCCATTGCTGCCCGACGATCTTGTCGGCGCGGCGCCCGATCATTGTTGCGGCCGCCGGATTGGCGCTGGCGATGCGGCCGTCGCTGTCCAGCACCACGATGCCTTCGGCCGCCGTCTCGACGATATCCTCGACATGCGCCCGCGCCGATGCAAGCTGGTCCGCCATGATGTTGAACCCGTCGGCCAGCTGTCCGAACTCATCCTTGCGGGCATGGCTGATGCGGGTCATGGCATTGCCGTTCGCCAGCGCTTCCATGCCGCCCATCATATCCTTGAGGCCGGAGCCGAAACGGCTAAGCAGCATCCATGCAAACCCCACCGCGACCAGCACGGCCGCCGCCGCGCTGAGACCAACCAGCCAGAGCATGCTGTTGGTGCGCTGTTCGGCTGCATGCAGAACGGGATCATATTCCAGCAGCACGGCGCCGATGATCATATCCTCGGGATATTCGATCGGCACGGCGAGTACGGCGTTGACTTCCTCCGGGTCGACGAATTTGCGCGGGATGCCGTCCTCCAGCGTCTGGCCGATTTCGTTGCCGGGATCGTGTTCGAATTTTTCGCCGATCTTGTGCTCTTCGTCGGCGGCATGGGCAACGACGTTCTTGTTGCGGTCGAGGACCAGGAAATCCCGACGCATGCGGCGATGCTGGTGCTCCATGAATTGCTTGAGCGCCTCTGGCCGCTCGAACAGCGAAGGCGTCCCGTCGGACGGCTTGAAGACGATGGTGTCGGCCAGTTCGCGCGCGACGTTGGTCGCTTCGGTCAGTCCAAGATATTTGGTCGCGGCGATCTGCGTGAAGATGGCAACGCCGCCAACCAGCCCGATCAAGGCCGCGGCGCTTACCATGCTGAGGATGATCTGGCTTCTAATGCGCATGACACGAATCCGCCGAGGATACAGGCATCCTATGCGCTGGATCGAGCCTGTATTTCATTGTCTGTCTTTTATTACCAAATGCTTATCAACGTGCTAACGGCGGCATGCCGAGGCCGCTCCTACCCGAAGCGGCCTCTTCGTGGGACTACCGCAGCCTTGCCGACCGTGGAAAATCCACCACCTCCGCCACCGGCCGTGTGTACTGGGCCGCAACGATCGCCTCGATCAACAGGTCGAGCGCCGCAAGGGCCTCGCTGCTCGTTTCGTCGTCGCCGCGCAGATAGTGGCCGGCCCGCTCCAGATGCAGCCGGGCGGCGGCAAAGTCGCTTTTCATTAGCTTCTCCTTATTTCCCGCCGTGCGCCGAACATGAGCGACTCGCTTTACCCGAAAGCAAACATCCACAGCCGCCTTTGAATCGAATTGTCCTGATCTCGCCGGATGTGCTGGATGGGAGCGGCACCCGTGCAACCGATGTCGCATGCAACCGTTATTTCGGGCAGAATGAGGGGTGCATGTCTTTATCGTTCCCGCACAAATGGCGCTGGCTTGTCGCGACCGCGGCGGCGACCCTGTTGCTCACCCCGGGCGCTGCCTTGCCGGCTGAAAAGACCGGCATGTCCAGCGAAGGCATTTTCGTTCTGGAAATCATCCTGCTGCTGGTCGTCGGGCGCGGCCTCGGCGAGCTGCTCGAACGCATCGGCCAACCGGCCGTCATGGGTCAGCTCATCGGCGGCATCCTGCTCGGACCCTCGCTGCTCGGCTGGCTTTGGCCTGAGGCGGAGCGTCTGGTTTTCTCCGGCGACGCCTCGCAAAAGATCATGATCAACGCCATCGCCCAGCTCGGCGTGCTGATGCTGCTCCTGCTCACCGGCATGGAGACCGACCTCAGACTGGTGCGCAGGGTCGGCCGCGCCTGCTTCTCGATCTCCGCCGCCGGCGTCGCGATTCCCTTCGTGCTCGGCTTCGCGGCGGCGCAGGCCATGCCTGCGTCGCTGCTCGCCGAGGGCAGCGAGCGCGTCGTCGCCGGCCTCTTCCTCGGCACCGCGCTGTCGATCTCCTCGGTCAAGATCGTCGCAATGGTGGTGCGCGAGATGAACTTCATGCGCCGCGACCTCGGCCAGATCATCGTCTCCTCGGCGATCATCGAGGACACGATCGGCTGGGTGATCATCGCCATCACAATCGGCATCGCGACCAAGGGCCGCATCGACCTCGGCAGCCTTGCCTTCACGCTTGCGGGCGTCGCCGCCTTCATGGCCTTTTCCTTCACCCTCGGCCGCCGCATCGTCTTCGACGCCATCCGCTGGACCAACGACAGTTTCAGCAGCGAATATGCCGTCGTCACCGTCATCCTCGCCATCATGGGCGTAATGGCTTTGATCACCGAGCTGATCGGCGTCCACACCGTGCTCGGTGCCTTCGTTGCCGGCATCCTTGTGGGCGAGTCGCCGATCCTGTCGCGCCACATCGAGAGCCAGTTGCGCGGCGTCATCACGGCGCTGTTCATGCCGGTGTTCTTCGGTGTCGCTGGTCTCTCGGCGGACCTCACCGTGCTCCTTGATCCGCAACTTGCGCTGCTCACCGTGGCGCTGGTTGCCATCGCCAGCTTCGGCAAGTTCGCCGGCGCCTTCACCGGCGCGGAGTTGGCCGGCATGAGCCGCCGCGAGGGCATCGCGGTCGGCTGCGGCATGAACGCGCGCGGCTCGACCGAGGTCATCGTCGCCTCGATCGGCCTTTCGATCGGCGTGCTTTCGCACAACCTCTTCACCATGATCGTCACCATGGCCGTCATCACCACGCTAGCGATGCCACCGACGCTGCGCTGGGCACTTGGTCGCCTGACACTCGGCGAGGCCGAAAAGAAGCGGCTGGAGCGCGAGGAGGTCGACCAGCGCGGCTTCGTCGCCAATCTGGAGCGGCTGCTGGTGGTGGCCGACGAAGGCGTCGTCGGCCGCTTCGCCGCCTACATGGCCGGCGTGATCGGCGCCGGCAAGCCGATGACAGTGCTGCATGCCGGCGGCGAGAACGAAGCCGAGCCGGGAGTGGAACCGAAGCTGGAGGAGATCGAGAAGGGGGCCGAGCACAACCGCGAGGCGGCGAAGGAGGCCGACGAGCAGCCCGCCGCCAAGGCTCCCGTCACCCGCAGGCACGGCAGGCACGTATCGGCCGAGACCGTGGCGAAGGAGGCGCGCAAGGGTTACGGCATGCTGATTGTCGGGCTCGGTCGCGCGCTTACCGCCAAGGGCGGCTTCAGCCGCCGCCTCGACGAGATCGCCGGTGCCTTCGACGGTCCGCTTTGCCTGGTGCTGAAACCCGCCACCGCCGGCCGGCAGATGCCGAGGCTCGGTCCCGAGTCGGGCCGGATCCTGGTGCCGGTCAACGGCACGTCGGTCGCCCGCCGGGGCGCCGAGCTGGCGCTTGCCATTGCCAGCGTCACCGGCGCGCCGGTCAAGATGCTCTATGTTGCGCGGGTCGGTCGCGACGAGCCGCGCGACACCGTCTCGCATCGCCGCAGGGAGGCGGTGCTGAAGGACATTGTCGCGCTTGCCGACCGCTACGGTGTCGAAGTCGAGACCGCCATCCGCAGCAGGGCCGCCGCCGCCGATGCCATTGCCCGCCAGGCTGGCAGGGGGGTGGCGTTGATCGTCATGGGCGTGGCGCGGCGCCCGGGCGAGGAACTGATGTTCGGCGAGACGACGAGCGATGTGCTGCAGCGCTGCCGCTGCCCGGTGGTGCTGGTTTCCGACGAGCGGCTGCCTCGCGAAGACACCCGCGTGGCCTCGCGCTCCAGCACCGGTTGACAGGGCAGGGCGGCGATCCGATTGTCGGCGCCTCCATTCCGCATCTGGTCATCGAAAGGCAGACAAGAATGACTTTGTCGGGTTTTGCCGCCTATTCCGGCGCACTGGCGATCGCCGCCATCATTCCCGGTCCGCAGATCGTCGCCATCGTCGCGCAGGCGCTGAAAAGCGGCTACCGGCAGGCGGCCTGGATGACCGCCGGCATGGTGCTGGGCGACGTGCTTTATCTCGCCGCCGTGCTTGCCGGCCTGGCCTTCATCGCCGAGACCTTCAGCTTTCTCCTGATCGCCATCAAATGGGCAGGTGTCGTCTATCTCTGCTATCTGGCGGTGCAGTTCTGGACTTCGGGCGAGACCTTCAATGTGGCTGAGACGGGCAAGGCCGGCGGCGGCAGAAGCGCGTTCGTTTCCGGTGTCCTGGTCACGCTCGGCAATCCCAAATCGGTGCTGTTCTACATCTCCATCCTGCCGACGGTGGTCGATATCGGCGCGCTGTCGCCGCTCGACGTGCCTGTCCTGCTAGCCATCACCGCGATCATCCTGACGGCGGTGCAATTCCCGTTCGCTATTGCCGGGGCGAGGACCCGCCACACCCTGCAGTCGCCACGTGCCACGCGCCTGTTCAACCGCGGCGCCGCCGTCTGCATGGGCGGCGCAGCGGCGACGATTGCGCTCAGGAACTGATCGTCCGGCCTCAAAGTCGGACCAGATCGGCTATTCCTTAGCGGCGCGGAAGGCGCTCGGTCGCAGGCGCCTTCCTGCACAATGGCACGCTGGCCATGTTCGAACGCCAGGGCTTTCAACGCAGCCGCCAGATCGGCAAGCATCGCTGGGTGGTCGCAAGGACGGTGGAGGCCGGCGGCGCCTGATAGCTTGGTTCACCAAGCCGTCTCCTCGGATGCGCTTAATATGATTTGATACTAATATGATTGCCGCATCAGCAGATTTCGACGACTTCGGCGGGCGCCGATGCCGTTGCTGATGATGTGCAAGGCAATTTGAGAAGGGACGATTGGCAAACAGGGAGGAGACACGGGATGGCGGCCTATCTTATTGCCGATGTCGATATCACCGACGCGGCCGTATTCGATCAATACAGGCGTGAGGTTCCGGCCACCGAGGAGCGCTACGGCGGCCGCTATCTCGCGCGCGGCGGTGCGACCAAGGTGTTCGAGGGCGACTGGCACCCGCACCGCCTCGTCATCATCGAATTTCCCGACATGGCATCGCTTTCGGCCTGGTATGACTCGCCGGAATACGAGCGTTTGAAGGAGATCCGCTTTCGCAGCGCCAGGACACGCATCCTGGCTGTCGAAGGGATCGCGTTGTCGCCGACCTAGGCCGTGATCTGTCGCGCTGGGAGAAATGTGGCGGAGCGATCCGCCGCGCTTTACTTGCCTTCGAAGAAAGCGTGGATTGCGGCTTCCAGCGTCTCGATAAGCTCGGCATTGCGGGTGCTGCCGGCCCAGATCAAGGCATTGAGCCGCATGTCCTTGTTGAGGAAGTTCACCTTCCTCGTTTCCAGCAGATATTGCACCACGTCATAGTGCCGCCCCTTGATCGCCTCGATGAGCGCGCTGTTGCGGCCGGTCTTGTCGGCCGCATTGACATCGGCGCCGTGTTCGACGAGCAGCTTGACGATATTCAGATGCCCGGTCCTTGCCGCCTCGATCAGCGCTGTCCGGCCATAATAATCGGCGCGCGCGTCGATATCGATGTCGGGATGCTTGATCAGCGCCGTTATGGCGGCGTGGTGTCCCTTGGCCGCGGCGAGGCTGAGCGGCGTGCACTTCCATTTGTTCCTGGAATTCACGTCGATCTGCGGATGCGAAATCAGCGCTTCGAGCACCGGGCCGCGGGCGTTGTGGGCCGCCAGATGCAACGCCGACCAGCCGCCTTCATCCGTCTGGTTGATGTCAGCCCCCGCCGCCAGCTCGGCGCGGAGGGTCTCGACGTCGCCTTTCTCCGCCGCGCCCAACAGGGTCGACCAGCCTCTCGCGTCCTCGGCTTCCAGGCCCACTGCAACTGCCTCCGTGAACAGACTTGGCTAGGATCGCACGCCGGCCTGGCCGGCGTGCGGTATCTTCGGCCGGAAGCCTTTCATAATCGCATGCATGGGGCAAACAGATTTCCGCGCCTGGCGGGAACCAGGGATTTCAAGCCGCTTGCAGCCGCTCCCGGCCGGGCTGCGGCGGGAAGGCGATGGCGATGCCGGCCGCACCCAAGCCAACTAGCGCCGAGCCGATGAACAGCCAGGAATAGCTGGCATAGGCGTCGAAGATCATGCCGCCGGCGAGCGGCCCGAACGACATGCCGAGGCTGGACAGCAGCGTGGCGGCGCCAAGCACCGTGCCGATGATGCGCGGCCCGAAATAGTCGCGCGCCAGCACGGCATAGAGCGGCATGACGCCGCCATAAGTGGCGCCGAAGATGATCGCCAGGAGATAGAACTGCTCGAGATTGCCAACGGCGAGATAGGCGGCAATCACCACCGCCTGGATGGCGAGGCCCACGATCAGCACCGGCTTGGCGCCCAGCCTGTCGCCGAGCACGCCGTAGAGCACGCGCCCGCCAAGGCCGGCAAGGCCCTCGACGCTGTAGATCGACACGGCGGCCATGGGTGCTACGCCGCAGGACATGGCATAGCTCACCATGTGGAAGATCGGCCCGGAATGCGCCGCGCAGCAGGCGAAGAAGGTCATCCCCAGCACCAGGAATTGCGGCGAGCGCAGCGCCTGGCCGACGCTGAAGCCGGGATCGTCCGCGGCAGGCGCGGGCGCACTGCCATCCGCTGCCGCGACCGCCATCGATGGCTGGCGCACCAGGAAGACGGCCGGCAGCAAAAGCACCCAGGCCATGATGCCGATGTCGAACATGGCCGTGCGCCAGTCATAGGCGGTGATCAGCCAGCGCGCGAAGGGCGAGATGGTCATCGGCGCCACGCCCATGCCGGCCGAGACCAGCGACACGGCAAGGCTGCGATGAGTGTCGAACCAGGCGGTGGTGAGCGCGATCATCGGCGCGAAGAAGGCGCTCGCCGCCAGCCCGACGATGACGCCGTAGCTCAGCTGGAAGACGATGAGCGAATTGGCGCGGCTCGCCACCACCAGCGACAGGCCAAGCAGTACCGCGCCGGCAAAGACGACGGGGCGGGCGCCGACGCGGTCATAGATGGCGCCCCAGGCGAAACCACCGGCGCCCATCACCAGAAAGTTCAGCGTCATGGCGCTGGAAATGCCGGTGCGCGACCAGTTGGTGTCGAGCGCCATCGGCTCGAGAAAGATCGCCAGCGAAAACATCGCGCCGAGCGCCACACAGGTCATCAACGCGCCCGCCGCGACGATCACCCAACGATAGGAATTGTTCATGGTCTTCTCCCGAATCGGTTCGATGCGGCGCGCCAGCTCCGTTGCGCCGCTTGCGTCCGAAGGACGTTGGTGGGATTTCGAATCCGACAATCCGGTTGCATTTTTTATCCGGTTTAGGCGGAAGTCCATCCGGATGTCGTGAAGGCAGGGCGCACGAGGTCAGAATCAGGTCGTGATGCAACAAAAATGCCGTGCCGAATTGACGAGGCGCTTCTCGACCATAGTTTACGATCTTCTGAACCGGAGATATCGTTCATGGAGCTGCATCGCGGCCGCCTCATCGACCACATTCAGCTGGTGGTCAGGAATCTCAAGGCCAGCCGGCGCTTCTACGAAGCGGTGTTCAAGGTGCTCGGCATTCCGATCGGCGGCGAGGCCGAGGACTATTTCTGGGCCGACGAATTGTTCATCTCCAGTCTCGACAGCCGGGCGGCGAGGGGGCAGCTGACCGGGCGTCACCATTTGGCCTTCCAGGCCAGGGACAACGCCATGGTCGATGCCTTCTACAAGGCGGGCTTGGCTGCCGGCGGCACCGACAATGGTGCGCCGGGCGAGCGGCCCTACCATCCCGGCTACTACGCCGCCTTCCTGCTCGACCCCGACGGCAACAACATCGAGGCGGTGTTTCACGGGCAGGCGAAGCGCAGCGCTGCTTCGGTCGAGATCAATTTCTAGAGCAGTTCCAAGAAGGCTCCCAGCGGTTCTCGCCCGGAATTCTCTTGAAAACAAGGAGTTGCAGCGGTTCACCGATTCAATCGTTGAACCAGATCAAGCCGGGGCGTAGCGGTTCACCACCATGCCGCAGGCATAGGCTTTCGAGCCGACGAGGCGCAGTTTTCTGAAGCCGCCCTGGTCGAAAACCCGCTCGCCGTCGCCGAGCGCCGCCGGATTGATGAACAGCTGGAACTCATCGACCAGCCCCGCCGCAATCAGCGCCGAGGCAAAGCCGGCGCCGCCGAACACCGCCATGTCGCCACCGCCCTCGGCTTTCAGCGCCTTGACCTCGCGCGGCAGGTCGCCGCTGGCAAGCGTCGTGCGCTCCCACCGCGATGATGCGAGCTTGTCGCTCAGCACCACCTTGCGTGCCTCGACGATGCGCTGCGCAAAGGCGTAGAAGGGATCGCGCGGATAGTTTTTCGCCGCATTGCCCCAGTGGGTGAGGTAACCCTCTTCGGCCATCTTGCGGCTGAGCAGGATGGTGTCGATGCCGGCGAACACGGCGTTGAAATCGTGCTTCAATTCGTCGTCCCACGGGGAATTGCCGCCCCATTCCCAGAGCTGCCAGTGCTCGTCGCCGGCCGCGCCGACAAAACCGTCGACCGACATCTGCATTTGCAGGATCAGCTTTCTCATCGTCGTTCTCTTCATTCGACCTGAGTGTCGTCCAGGTGGAAAATGGTTTACTTCTAAAATCATTGACGCAAGGAGAAAATGATGTCAATAGTAAAGTGATTTAAAAACGGAACCATAGAAATGTCGACCAGGGAAAGATCCGGTTGCCCCATCAGCCTCTCGCTCGAACTGCTCGGCGACCGCTGGACGCTGCTGATCGTCCGCGACCTGGTTTTCGCCGGGAAGACTCACTTCCGGGAGTTTTTGCAGTCCGACGAGGGCATCTCGTCGCGCACGCTGGCCGAGCGGCTGCAGACCTTGCAGGATGAGGGCATTGTCACCAGAAGCGACGACCCCACCCACAAACTCAAGGCGATCTACCGGCTGACCGAGGCCGGCATTGACCTGTTGCCCGTGCTGGCGACGCTTGGTGCCTGGGGCAGCAAATACCGCAACGCCGATAACGAATTGGCCAGGATCGCCGACGAACTGGCCGCGGGCGGGGAGGTTGCCCTTGAGCAGATGAAGAAGAAGCTGCGCGCCGAGCATATCGGCTAGGGCGAGAAGTTTCTGCCGGCAGAACTGCAGCCGGAACGCAGCGGCGTCAACGCCCGCTCTTCGCAACTCGGCCTCTACCTCGTCGGCTTCTACAATCCGGTCACCGGCCTGCTCAGGGAAATCGGCAGGGAGGCGAAGGCGGTGGCGGCTGACATTGCGCGGCGAGGGTAAAGGGAGCGCTGTCAGCGAAGATGCCAATCTCCCTCCTTGCGGGGGAGATGCCCGGCAGGGCAGAGGGGGGTGTGCTGTCCCTCTGGCCTGTCAAACTATCGGTCAGCCCCTGGATTCGGGGGTAGGAACGGACGACGTCGATCGTTGGCGTTCCTTCACACCCCCCTCTGTCCTGCCGGACATCTCCCCCGCAAGGGGGGAGATCAGCTATCCTCCACCCCCGCCTCATCCAGCAGCCATTGTCGCACCGCCTGCGTCGGTTCGGGATGGCGTTGCTTGCGCGGCATCACGACATAGAAATCCTGCGTCCCACGCATCTCAGCGTTGATCGGCTGCACCAGCCGGCCGGCGGCGAGGTCGGCGGCGACCAGGAAGCGACTGGCGAGCGCGATGCCCTGGCCGGCAATGGCGGCGTCGATCGCCAGTCCGGTCTGGTTGAAGCGCATTCGTTTTGCCTCTGGGGCCATCTTCAGGCTGAGCGCCTTTTCCATGAATTCGGGCCACAGATTGTGCGTGTCGTGCAGCAGGACATGATGCTGGATATCCGTCGGCGCAATCTGCTTCGCGCCGGCCGGCAAAAGGGCAGGGCTGCAGATGGCGACGATCTGCTGTGGAAACAAAAGATCCACCATCAGGCCGGGGCCGAAGGGCGAACGCCCTTGCCTGACCGCAATGTCGACGCCGTCGGCCTGGAAACTCGACAGGCTTTCGCTGGCCAGAATGCGCAGATCGACCAGCGGATTGTGCGCCACGAACTCCGGCAGCTTCGGGATCAGCCATTTGGTGGCAAAGCTCGGCGTCACGCTGATTGTCAGCCGCGCCGGTTCGGGGCGCAGCAGCAAAGTGGCCTCCGAGATCAGCTCGAAGGCACGGCGGATGTTGGGCACATAGGCGCGGCCCTCGTCGGTGAGCGCCAGGCCGCGGGGCAGCCGCTCGAACAGTTTTGCGCCGAGATCGGCCTCCAGCCCGCGTATGTGCTGCGCCACCGCCCCTTGCGTCACGTTCAGCTCCTGCGCGGCGATGCGGAAGTTGAGATGACGCGCGGCGGCTTCAAAGGCGCGCAGAGCATTCAACGGCGGCAGGCTCAGGAAGGCTTCGGGCATGCAGGAGTTTTTCTACAGCTTGATTTCAGGCTTTCTGGTTCGAACCAGCGGCGGAATCCAGCTATATCACCTTTTGAATGCGCAACGCATGCGCCGCAAGACCGCAAGGAGAGAAGAAATGAGTGTAGAAAAAGTGGCAGTCGTCGTGGCCGGTGGCAGCGGCATGGGCGCGGCAGCGGCAAAGCGCCTGGCGGCGGACGGTTTCAAGGTTGCGATCCTGTCGTCCTCCGGCAAGGGCGAGGCGCTGGCCAAGGAGCTTGGCGGTCTCGGCGTCACCGGCTCCAACCAGTCGAATGACGATTTGCAGCGGCTCGCCGATCTCACGCTTGAGCGCTTTGGCCGCATCGACGTGCTGGTCAACAGCGGCGGCCACGGGCCGCGCGCACCGATCCTCGAAATATCAGACGAGCAGTGGCACACCGGGCTCGACGTCTATCTGATGAACGTCATCCGACCGGTGCGCATCCTAGCGCCGCAGATGGTCAAGCAGAAGGCCGGCGCCATCATCAACATCTCGACGGCATGGGTTGTCGAGCCGAGCCCGATGTTCCCGACTTCCGCCGTGTTCCGCGCCGGCCTTGCCGCTTACACCAAGATCTTCGCCAACACCTATGCAGCGGACAATGTGCGCATGAACAATGTGCTGCCCGGCTGGATCGACAGCCTGCCGGCCACCGAGGAGCGCCGCGACAGCGTTCCGATGCAGCGTTACGGCACGTCGGAGGAGATCGCCGCCACCATCGCCTTCCTCGCTTCCGAAGGTGCGGGCTACATCACCGGCCAGAACATCCGCGTGGACGGCGGCATCATCCGCGCGATTTGATGCATCGCGCAGCCTGCATGAGCCGGCGCGTTACTCCTTCACCGCGCCGGTCATCGAGGAGACGTAGTGCTCGACAAAGAAGGAATAGAGCACGACCACCGGAAGCGAGCCGATCAATGCTCCCGCCATCAGAGCCCCCCATTCATAGACGTCGGAGCGCACCAGTTCGGTCAGCACGCCAACCGGCACGGTCTTGTTTTCCGAAGATTGGATGAACGTCAGGGCATAGATGAACTCGTTCCATGACAGGGTGAAGGCGAATATGCCGGCCGAGATCAGGCCGGGCACCGACAGCGGCAGCACGATCTTGGTGAGTATCTGCCACCGGCTCGCCCCGTCTATCAGCGCGCATTCCTCCAACTCGAACGGGATCGAGCGGAAGTAACCCATCAAAAGCCACGTGCAGAACGGTACCAGGAAGGTCGGATAGGTAAGGATCAGCGCGAAGGGCGTGTCGTAAAGCCCAAGGTTGAACACCATCACCGACAGCGGAATGAACAGGATCGAGGGCGGCACGAGATAAGCGAGGAAGATGCCGAGGCCGACCTGCCGCGCCCCGGAAAACCGCAGCCGCTCGATCGCATAGGCAGCGAAGACCGACGCCAGCAGCGACAGGAAGGTAGCGGCGGTCGAGATGATGATCGTGTTGAGCAGCCAGCCCGGATAGGACGTCTCGAACAAGAGATAACGGATGTGCTCCAATGTCGGATGCACGACCCAGAACGGATTGAACTGCGCATAGTCGGTCATTTCGAGATTGGGCTTAACCGCCGTGATCGTCATCCAGTAAAAAGGAAACAACAGCACGATGACGAACACCAGCAACGGCAGATAGACCGTTACCACGCGGCGCGGCAGGCTCTGCAGGTAGCCCATGCCGCCTTCGTCGAAGTCCGGACGCTTCGTCTTTTTGGTCGCGGCCGTCTTGATCATGACCATGTCAGTCTCTTCCACCTTGTTGCCATTTGCGGCGTTGCAGGCCGAAATAGCTGAACAAAATCGCCGCCAGCAGGAACGGGATCATGGCAACCGCGATGGCCGCGCCCTCGCCAAGCTGGCCGCCGGAAATGCCGCGCTGGAAGGACAATGTCGCCATCAGATGCGTGGCGTTGACCGGTCCGCCGCGGGTCAGCACATAGATCAGCTGGAAATCGGTGAAGGTGAACAGCACCGAGAAGGTCATGGTGATGGCGATGATCGGCGTCAGCAGCGGCAGCGTCACATAGCGAAACAATTGCCAGCGAGTGGCGCCGTCGAGCGTGGCGGCCTCGTAAAGCGACTGCGGGATCGTCTGCAGGCCGGCAAGCAGTGTGATGGCGACGAAAGGAATGCCGCGCCAGACATTGGCCGCGATGACCGAGGCGCGCGCGTTTGTCGGATCGCCGAGGAAATTGATGCGGTGGTCGATCAGGCCCATCTGCTGCAGCGCCCAGGACAGGATCGAGAACTGCGAATCGTAGATCCACCAGAAGGCGATGGCCGAGAGCACGGTTGGCACCACCCATGGCAGCAGGACTACCGCGCGGAAGAACGATTTGAACGGCAGGTTTTCGTTGAGGATAAGAGCGAGCCAGAGGCCGAGCACGAACTTCAGGATCGAGGCGCTGATCGTGTAGAGCAAGGTGTTGAAGACGGAGAGCCAGAAGACGTTGTCATTCCACAGATATTGGTAGTTCTCGGTGCCGATGAAGATGCCGGAGCGGCCGATGCGGGCGTCGGTGAAGCCGAGCCAGACGCCGAGCCCGAGCGGATAGGTCAGGAAAACCAGGAGCAGCGCCGCGGCCGGCAGCATGAATCCGAAGCCAAGGGCATTGCGGCTCTCGGACAGGCGCGAAAGCAGCGACGGGCGCGGCTGGGCGGCAACGGACGACACGGCCATGAACAGCTCCTCACGAGCAATTCCAGGAAAAGTGTGTAGCGGCTTTCCGTCCGGAATTGCGTAAAAACGAACACTCAGAGCAGGGCAGCGGTTCTATCGAAAGCCGAACTGCTCTAGCAGGCCTCCTGGTCGACCCGCACGGCCACCAGGCGATTTCAGGAACCGGACCGGGCAGCACGGCTGCCCGGTCCGGCTGTGCTCCTAGACGCGGTAGTACCGGTTGGCGCGCTTCTCCGCCTCTTCCATCGCCTCCTGCGGCGTCGCCTGGCCGGTCACGGCCTTGGCGAACATGTCGACCAGCACGTAGTCGGCCATGGTCGCCGCCGAGGCGTAGCCGAGCGGCCCGGCATAGCCGTTGGGACGCAGCGTCGCCGAGGCCTTGGCATAGGCGGCATTGTTCGGGTCGGCCGTCCACACCGGATTGCTGTCGAAAGCCTTGAGCGTCTGGCAGCAATAGCCGGCCGAGGAGGTGATCCAGTCCGACATTTGCGGATCCTCGAACATGAACTGCAGATAGGCCTTGGCCGCATTGGGGTAGGGCGTGTAGTCGAAGATGACAGCCGTGGTCACCTGGAACAGTTCAACCGATTTTCCGACGGGACCGATCGGCAGGTTGGTCGTGCGGATGTCCTTGGCGATCTCTGCCAGTTTCGGATCGTTGTCCTTGTTGGTCTTGGCCGTGTAATAGGCGGAAATGCCGTTGGCGATGACGCCGAGTTCGCCGGCCAGGAAGGCGCGGTTGTTGTTGACGTCGAGCCAGCTTTCGGTGCCGGGAATGAAGGTCTTGTAGAGCGCCTGCGCGTACTCGATCGCCTTCAGCGTCTCGGGACTGTTGATGGTCACCTTGCCGCTCTCGTCGACCATCTGGCCGCCATGGCTCCACAACAGCCAGTGAGCGTAGTTGTTGCCGTCGCCGACGCCGTGGCCATGCGTGAAGCCGGCCGGATGTCCCTTTGCCTGCAATGCCTTGCAAAGCTCGAGGAAGCCCTTCGTGTCCTTCGGAAACTCCGAGAAGCCAGCCTCCTTCACCCAGCTTTCGCGGTAGACGATGGCATTGCCGATCGTGGCCAGGGGCAGGCCGATGAATTTGCCGTCCCTTGTCGCATACTGCTTCGGCCCGTCGTGCCAGCCGCCGTATTTCGAACCCAGATACTCACCCAGTTCCGTCACGTCGTGCAGCTTGTCGGGATATTGATGCGGATCGTCGAACCAGACGAGCATGAGGTCCGGGCCGGAGCCGACATTGGCGGCAACCGCCGCCTTGGGGCGAATGTCCTCCCAGCTTTCCTTGTCGACGCGAACCTCGACACCTGTCGCCTCGGTGAACCGCTTGGTGTTGGCCAGCCATTGAGTCTCATCGCCCGAGACGAAAGGCGACCAGCGAAGCAGCCGCAGCTTCGCGCCGTCCTCAGGCTTGTACTTCAATCCCTCCTGGGCAAAAGCGGGCGAACCGACGAAGCGGCTTCCCAAGGCTCCCGCCGCAACACCTGCGGTCGTGCGGATTACATCCCGTCTCGTGAATTTCATGGTAGTCTCCTCCGGTTTATTTTCCTTGCAGTGCGGTCCTTACCATCCAGTGGGCGTTTCGAATCGTGTTCCGGTTTTGCCGTCAAACAGATGGATCAAACCAGGTTCGGCGGCGAGCCGTATGATTTCGCCCGGCGCGAAGGAATGGCGTTCCCGGAAATTCGCGACGATCTCGTCGCCGCCGGCGGTGCGGCCGATCAACTGTATTTCCGACCCGGTCGGCTCGACCACCACGACGGTGACCGGAATGCCCTGATGGGGCGACAGGCGCAAATGCTCGGGCCGTATTCCCAGCACCACCGGATGACCATTGGCGACGGCCGGCGCTGCGGTCAACGGAAGGGAAATCCCCCCGGAGCCTCGAAAGGACGGGGAGCCGTCGGTTGCGATTTCACCCTTGATAAGGTTCATGGCCGGCGAGCCGATGAAGCTTGCGACGAAGAGATTGTTCGGCCTGTCGTACAGTTCCAGTGGGGGCCCGATCTGCTCGACGATGCCGTCATGCATGACGACGATCTTGTCGGCCATGGTCATGGCCTCGATCTGGTCGTGGGTGACATAGACCGTGGTGGTCTTGAGACGCTGGTGCAGTTCCTTGATCTCGGCGCGCATCTGCACCCTGAGCTTGGCATCGAGATTGCTGAGCGGTTCGTCGAACAGGAAAACCTGCGGATCGCGTACGATCGCCCGGCCCATGGCGACGCGCTGGCGCTGGCCGCCGGAAAGCTGACGTGGATAGCGCGTCAGCAATGGCAGCAGCCCCAGAATTTCGGCCGCGCGCTGAACGCCGGCATCGCTTTCTGCTTTCGAAACACCCTTGAGCATGAGCGAGAACGCCATGTTCTCGGCCACGGTCATATGCGGGTAGAGCGCATAGTTCTGGAAGACCATGGCGACGTCGCGCTCTTTTGGCGCAACGTTGTTGACGACACGCTCGCCAATGGCGATCTGGCCGCGCGAAATCTTTTCCAGGCCGGCGATCATCCTGAGAAGGGTCGATTTCCCGCAACCCGACGGCCCGACCAGCGTGACGAACTCGCCGTCATTAATGTCCACACTGACGCCATGCAGAACCTCGACGGTCCCGAACGATTTGTAAACGTCGCCGATCGCGACAGACGCCATCGATTTCCTCCCGAACAGCTTCTTGCGACGCCCCGAAGGAAACCGCTCCTCTCCCGCCTCGCGACCGTCTCCCATTCCCCCCAATAGGTCGCGCGACGATCAGACGGTAGCGCTACCAAGCCTGCCTGTAAAGCGGCCACGCGGCCGGTGCTCTTGTCGTTCGAAGGCTCGGCGCAACGACTGGCAGCTCGGCAAACTACCCTCCATTCACAAAAGCCAGCACCAGCTTCTGCAAATTGCCACCAGGACCGAATTCGACCTTGTCGAAGTCGCGGCTGGCCTGCCGCTGCGCCAGTGAGATCTGGGCAAGCTGCCGGGTCAACTCGGTCCTGATCTTTGTGCAGCCGGGGTCGTCGGCGACGGTCATGCCGACGCTGATCGCCTCGATCTTGCGCACCATCTCGACGATGGCTGCGCCATGCACCTTTTCATGGGCGGCGAGCCCGGCGGCGAAAATCTCCCAGCTCTTCTGCACGGCGGGAGACAGCGGCGCGGCCGGCTTTGGCAAGGTGTAGGTTATGATGAGTTTCGGCCGCGCCGATTTGAGCACGCAGGCGCCGCCTTGCGGCTTGTAGTCCCGGGTCCAGGTCAGCTTGAAATTGGTGTGTGCAATGACGCGGCCTTTGCCCAGCAAGGGGCCTGATTCGCCGATCGACGCGTAGAGTTGAGGGCCGCTCTTGCCTGATATGGCGTAGGTCTCGACCTTCTCGACCGGCTTCCAGTCCGCGCGTGCGGGCGAGGCGAGCAGCGAAGCCGCCAGTAGTACGAACAAAACGACTGGTTTCATGCTGATGTCAAAGGGCTGCCAAGGGTTGTGCCCTTCGCTCTAGCATTGAGCGCGGAGGCTGACAAAGCGGCTTCGGGATTTTAATCCCTGCCGCCGCGGCAAGCGGCGTCGTAGTCCGCCAGCACCTGGCCGACCGCCGCATGAAAAATCGCCTCGGGATTGCCAGCCGGTCCAAGCGTGGCCGGCAGCGTCGGCAGGAACTGCCGCATCAGCGTTTCGGGAATGGCGACGTCGGTGAGCGCCTTGCGCAGGCGGTCGACGGCGGCGATGGCGGTGGGGTTGCTCCAGTAGTAGCGGATACGGTCGCTGTAGCTGTAGTGCCGCTGCAGATAGAGGCTCGCCTTGTCGCCATGATAGTGGCTGTGCCAGTGGCCCGGCGCGGCCAGCATCACTTGCTCCATGGTGCGGGCGAGTGGCCGTTCGCCATATTCGGCAACCATTTCGGAGGCGATGAGGTCGAGACCGTAAAACGCCTCGCGCAGGGCAAATGTCAGGCCCGGGCCGACCTTGAGGATCGGAAAGCCGTTTGCGACGAGTGCTGTCAGTGCCGTGCGGCTCTGATAGTCGGTGGAATGCGCTTCGTACACGAGCGACGGCTCCTCATCGAGCAATCCGGTCAGCGCTTTCGACGCCTCCGGCGCATAGGCGACGACATTCTGGCTGCCGAATTCCACGCCCGGCTGTACCACCACGGCGATAACGCGGCCAAAGGCATCCGTCAGGCCTTCGCGGGCAAAGATGTCGCGATGAATCTCGATCGTGTGGCGCGCCGCTGCCGCTTCAGTAGGCTTCAACTCGCCGATCGCATGATCGACGCCTCCCGGAGCGGGAACCTCGGTGCCGATAATGTAGACTGGCAATGCGCCACCGCGCGCGAGCGCTGCTTTTTCAGCCGCCTTGGCCAACCGCGCCGCCCTGATAGCGATGATCTCGTCATCGAGTGCCGCCGGCTCGCCGGCGCATCCCATCGAGGCGTCGAGATGGATCTTGCTGAAGCCGGCCCAGACGCAAGCCGTGACCATGGCTTCGGCCTTGCTCATCGCCTGTGCGGCCGGCTCCGCACGCCACGGGTTCGGCCCGAGATGGTCACCGCCAAAGATGATGCGCCGGGGGTCGAGACCTTCCCTGCTGGCGATCTCCAGTACGAAGGCCACGAACACCTCCGGCGTCATCCCGGTATAGCCGCCGAACTGGTTGACCTGATTGCAGGTTGCCTCGATCAGCAGGGTGGCTTCCTTGTCCGCGACGGCGCGCCGTATCGCCGTCTGGATCACGACAGGATGGGCCGAGCAGATCGAGGTGATGCCGTAGGGCGCCCCATTCCGGCGCGCGCTGGCGAGACCAGCAAGCGGGTTGGTCTTCATGTCGCTCTCGCGGTCCCGGCGATGAAATCGTCAAGCACGTCGAAGCCGGCGGTGCCTTCCATCGGGCCTTGCCGCGTGACGTTGCGGGCGCCGGCGGCGTTGGCATAGAGCAGCGCCTTGCCGGGCTCCATCCCCTGGCGTCGGCAGGTCAGATAGGTGGCGCCAAAGCAATCGCCGGCGCCGGTCGGGTCGACCTCTTCGACCTGGAAACCGGCGCAGTCGATCCGGGTGCCGTCGGCGCCGAACCAGGACGAGCCGGCGGCACCGCGCTTCAGCACGATCTCGCCGACGCCTCTGGCAAACAGCGCCGTCACCGCCTGTTGCTCGTCATCGACGCCGGCCGCGGCCAGCAATTCGCCGCCGGACGGCAGCAGCAGGTCGGCATCGTCGACCAGTGCTGAAAACAGCGCGCCGTCGGCACCGTCAATCAACTCCTTGCGCATGTTCGGGTCGAAGGAGGTCGAACCGCCGCGGGCGCGCACTGCCTGCACGGCGTAAGTGACGATTTCCCTCAGCCCGGCCACCGACAACGTCGACCCCATAATGTGCAGATGGCCGGCTCTATCCGCCAGCAGACGTGCAGCGGCGGTGAGGCGGATTTGGCCGGCGGCGGATTCGGCGATGTTGTAGACAAAGTCGCGGCCGCCATCGGGCCGGTAGCGCACAAAGGCGCATCCGGTCGGTAAGCGGTCGCTGACATCGACCGCAGAGATGTCGACGCCGTCGCGCTTCAGTCTTTCCAAGTTGAGGGTACCAAAATCGTCGCGGCCGACGCAGCCGATGATGCCGGCGCCGCCGCCCAGCCTGCCGACCTGGTCGATGAAGATCGCCGGTGCGCCGCTCGGGTAGGGACCAACAAGTGTCAGCGGTTCGAGGAAACCCATGCCCCGGTCGGTCGCCATGATCTCGACCAGGATTTCGCCGGCCACGATCGTCGGCCCCACGGCCTCGGCGGCGATCTCGCTGCGGCGCGAAAGGCTCATGCTTGCACTTCCTCCTCATCCCACCCGACTGCCCGTGGGCATGGCCGTCCAAGCCTGTTGCCGGGGTAAATCGCAGCGATGGCGAAGTCAACGAAACTTTACGCGCGTATATTTTATTTTTTCACCGCGCTGATATCGCAGGATTCGGGTGGCTGCTGTTAGGCCACATGCAAAGCAGGCGGCGACCGCAGCGAAAGGAAGACCATGCTCACGCTTCATGGGACAAGTCTGCTCCAGATATCATCGCCGCCAGAACGGCTTGGCAAGCTCGATCTCGACGTGCTCCATGGTCAGGCCGATGTCGTCGATCAGTTCGGGCGTGTCCCTCGCCATCAGCGCCAGCTCCTCGCGAAACAGGGCACGCTCGGACCATGTGGTAATCAGGCCGATCAGGCCCAGCCGGCGCTCAGAGCGGCTGGTCGCGCTGGCCGGCGGTTGGCGAAGGTCGAGCTGCACGGCATCGTAAAGCTCGGATACGGTGGTCAGCATGGTTTTCATCGCTTTGCTCCCTCGGCATGAATGGCCCTGTTGGGAGGGCATGCGAGAAGCTTCGGCCTCAGACGGCGATCGCGCCATCGGCCAGATGCGGTGTTTGGGTTCCCGCATTTGTAGTATTTTGCGTCGGCAACAGTTGAAACCATGCCGATCAGATGGCAGGAAGTTTCTTCATGAACCGCATCGCGACGTCTTCACGGGCTGGCGCGCTATCGGACCGCGAGCGCGCGGTGGCGGAAAAATTTGCCTCGGGCCTGACCTATCGCGAGATCGGCGAGGCGCTGTTCATCGCCCCTTCGACGGTCCGGACCCATCTCGCCGCGATCTATGACAAGCTCGGCGTCAACAACAAGATCGCGCTTGCCTCGCACATCAATGGCGCCGCCGTGCTTGCGCCTTCGCCGGCCGAGGCTCTGCCGGTGCTCGCCATGTTTCCGATCGAATGCCTGAACACCGAGGAGCGCTGGCGTCGCTTTGCCGATGGCCTGTCATCGGACATCAGCATCGATCTCGCGCGTTACGCCGATCTGCCGGTTATCGCGTTCCACACCATGAAGTCGCTGGGCAGCAAGCCCGCCGATTTCGTCGCCGACGGCAAGGCGCTGGGCGTCACCTATATCGTCTCGGGCCAGTTGCGGGCCGATGATCGGCGGGTCCGGCTGACGATCGAATTGGCCGACGCGCTGAACGGCGTCAGCTTGTGGAGCGATCGCTTCGATCGCCCGCTGGAGGATGTGTTCGCCTTGCAGGACAGCCTGACCGAAAGCGTCATCAACGTGCTGGCTGGATGTGGTGGAGCGATTGCTACCGTCGGCCGCAACGCCATTCGCCGCAAGCCGCCCGCCAGCCTGCGCGCCTATGACCTCTATCTGCTTGGCGTCGAGCAGCACAACACCTTCAGCCGCGAAGGCAATGCGGCGGCGATCCGGCTGCTGTCACGCGCGCTCGAGCTCGATCCCGGCCTGGTCAGGGGCTGGATCGAGCTCGCTTACGCCTATTCGATCCAGTCCTGCCACGGCTTCGGCGGCGATCTGAAGGGGGCGGTCGAGAGATGGCGGGTGGCGGTCGAAAATGCGCTCCGGCTCGACCCTTTGGACTGCAGCGCTCAAACCTGCCTGGGCGACCTCATGGGATGCCTTGGCGATCTCGATGCGGCGGAGCGCGCCTACCAGCGCGCTTTCGAATACGGTGCCAACCATGCCGACACGCTGGCGCTGCTGGCCGGCAGCAGGGCCCTGGTCACTGGCGATCCGGCCGAGGCGATCCCGCTGATGGAACGCGCCATGCGCCTCAACCCGCTGGCGCCTTCCTGGTATTTCGGCATGCAGGGCCGCATCCTGTTCGCCGCCGGCAGGCATCGCGAGGCCATCGCATCGCTGCGCAGGGGCGCGCCGGATTCCCCCAACATACTGATGTTCCTGACGCTGGCGCACACGGCGGTCGGGGATGGCTCGGAGGCAGCCGTGTTTGCCGCTAGGCTCCATGCAGAGTTCCCCGAGTTTTCGGTCGAACGCTTCATCGCCGGCTATCCCGTGACCAACCCTGATGCCGCGCAGGCCATTCGTCACGCCGCAAAGCTGGCGAAGCTCGGCTGAGACCGGGTCAGAGGGGCGCTGTCCCGCCGGCCTCGAAGCGCGTGGCTTGACCCGCGACCCCGTCGCGGGAAACGGGTGGCCACTACGCGGCCGTCGTGCAAACTTATGCCGTTCGCACGAGGGGGACAGCCATGCTCACGCTTCATGATTATCTGCCGTCGCAAAATGGCTGGAAGGCGAGGGTCGTGCTCGGGCTGCTCGACATTCCCTACGAGAGCCGCCTGGTGTCGATCTTCGAGGGCGAGAGCCATACTGACACCTTTCTGAAACTCAACCCGGCCGGCGCCGTCCCGGTGCTTGAACTCGAAGATGGGCGCGCGATTGCTGAATCGAATGCGATCCTCATTTACCTCGCCGAAGGCACGCCGTTTCTGCCGGCCGACCGCTATGTCAATGCCAAGATCATGCAATGGCTGTTCTTCGAACAGTACCATGTCGAGCCGGTCATCGGCTCGCTGCGTTTCTGGACGCTGACCGGAAGGCTGGAGCGCAACCAGGCTATGGTCACGGCCAAGCGCGAGGCCGGCGCCCGCACGCTCGCCGCGCTGGAGCGCAGCCTGACCGACACGCCGTTCCTTGTCGGCGACACGCTCACCATCGCCGACATCGCCGTCTATGCCTACGGCCATCTGGCCGAAGACTGCGGCTATGCGCTGGCGGATTTTCCGGCGGTCCTCGCTTGGATGGACCGGGTGCGCCACGCCATTGGTCCCGGCTATCCCGTTCATGTCTACGGCATCGATCCGCATTCGGGTGCCTGACGGCAAAAGCCGCACGTTCACCTTGTCTGGTCGAAAACAAGACCCAGATTCTGCTTTGTCGGCGGTTTTCGAGCTCGCAATCCGCCGGCTGGATGCCGGATCCCGGCGTCATCTCGACGACAGGCCGGCACCTTGCATGGAGGTGACCATGACACGCGACGACATCATTTCGGTGTTGGGGCCGGTAGACGAGGCGGTCATTGCCGACATCGCGCTGACCGACGCCAGCCTTGAAGAACTGCGCGAGGCCTTCGCCTGGCTCAGTGCCGACGAGGCGCTGGTCAACGAGGGCCGCCCCTTGCCGGGAACGAAGGTGGCGCGGCTGATCGAAATTCTCGATATGCCGGACGACGAGGACGGGCCACGGGCGTTGGCGGCCCAGGGGTTAGGGCAGTAGGGTCCGGACTACCTTACTTCTTCCTATTCCCTCACGCCCTCGACAGCAGCCTGCGCATGATCACTGAGGCATGGCCGCCGACGCCGTGCGCGGCCGGCCGGCGCTCGACCGCTTCGAAGCCGTGCTTGCGGTAGAAGGCGATCGCCCGGTCGTTGCCTTCGATCACTTCCAGCGCAATGCTGGGGATACCGGCGTGGGCGGCGAGTACCGCGTGCAGCAGGTCGGTGGCGAGCCCGCTGCCGAATTCGGTCTTGTCGATATGCAGCCGGTCGAGCAGGACGTCGCCGCGATCGTCCATCGCCGCCATCGCATAGCCGGCGATCGACCCGTCCGGCCGTTCGGCCACGAAGGACATCTTGTTGTCATCCAGCAATTCAGCGGCCAGCCGCGCGGGCGCATGCTTGTCGTCCGAGAGCCGCGCGGTGGTCTCGGGCCCCATGATCGGTGAATAGGTGCGTCGCCAGGATTCGCCCAACAACCGTGACACCGACGGCACGTCTTTCCTGGTCATCGCCCTGATCTGAACCATCGCCGAACCCTTACCGCCTGACCCGCGACTTCAGCCAGCGGTCGAAGGCCACCGCCAGGATCAGGATCAGGCCGATGACGATGCTTTGTGTGTAGGACGAGACATTGTTGAACTGCAGCCCGTTCTGCAGCACACCGATCAGCGCCGCACCGACCACCGTGCCACCGACCGAGCCGATGCCGCCGAACAGCGAAGTGCCGCCGATGACGACGGCGGAAATCACCGTCAGTTCGTAGCCGATGCCGGCGACGGCCTCGGAGGAGTTCAGTCTTGCCGACAGCACGAAGGCGGCCAGCCCGGCGAAGAAGCCGACGATGACATAGACCGAGATCAGGATGCGGTCGACGCGAAGGCCCGACAGCCTTGCCGCTTCGGCATTGCCGCCGACGGCATAGACGGCGCGGCCGTAGCGCGTGTAGCGCAGCACGATGTGGCACAGGATCGCGGCCACCGCGAAGATGATCGCCGGCACTGGCACCGGCCCGATCAGGCCCGTGCCGAACCAGCGCATCGAGGCGTCGAAGCCCGAGATCGGGCCGCCATTGGAGATGGTCAGTGTCAGGCCGCGAAACACCGTCAGCCCGCCCAGCGTGACGACGAAAGGCGGCACTTTCAGCCGG
Organism: Mesorhizobium sp. P2_B5; assembly: GCF_056404775.1. NCBI lineage: Bacteria > Pseudomonadati > Pseudomonadota > Alphaproteobacteria > Hyphomicrobiales > Phyllobacteriaceae > Mesorhizobium > Mesorhizobium sp. P2_B5. The sequence continues at coordinate 112,282 of NZ_JBFUDJ010000012.1, forward strand.
GTTATGGCGAAGCCTTGTACACCACCGGCGAGCGCCCCGACGACGACGGCGGCAAGCAGGGCGGCGAACCAGCCATATCCTTGAGTGCCCGAGGTCGACAGCGACAGCGTGTTGGCGGTGCCGCCCTTGGCCACCACCGCCGCCACCATGCCGCAGAAGGCGAGCAGCGAGCCGACCGAGAGATCGATGCCGGCGGTGAGGATGACGAAGGTCATGCCGAGCGCGATCAGCCCGGTGATCGAGATCTGCCGCAAAATGTTGAACAGGTTGATCGGGTCGATGAAGCTCGGCTTCAAGACGGTGAAGATGACGATTAGCACCGCCAGGAACATCAGCGGTCCAAAGCTCATCAGAAGCCGCGCGATGTTGATGCCGCTACGCTCGGTCTGTTCGGTGGTGCTGGTCATTGCGTCGCTTCCTGCTTCCGGTCGAGCGCCATCAGTTCCATCAGTTTTTCCTCGGTCGCTTCGACGCCCGGCATCTCGCCGGTGATGCGGCCGCGCCGCATGGTGACGATGCGGTCCGACACCGCCAGCACTTCGGGCAGTTCCGACGAGATCATCATGATGGCGATGCCGCGGGCTGCCAATTGCACCAGGATCTGGTGCACTTCGGCCTTGGCGCCGACATCGACGCCGCGCGTCGGCTCGTCGACGATCAGCACCTTTGGGTCGCGCGCCAGCCAACGCGCGAGGATGACCTTTTGCTGGTTGCCGCCCGACAGGCCCTCGATCGCCTGTTCGGGCGAGGCCATGCGGATCGATAGCGCCTTGCGGTAGCCGGCCAGCGCCTCGCGCTCGCGCCGCTCGGCCATGAAGCCGGCGCCGTTGCTGTAGCGGCCAAGCGAGGCGATGGAGAAATTGTTGAGGATGCCAAGTGCTGCGAAGATCGCCTGGTGCTTGCGGTCTTCCGGCACCAGGCCGATGCCCAGTTTGATGGCATCGGCGGGGGAAGCCGGCGCGATCGGCTGGCCGTCGAGCGCAATCGTGCCGGCCGCGATGCGGTCGGCGCCGAAAATGGCCCGTGCAAGCTCAGTGCGGCCGGAGCCGACGAGGCCGGCGACGCCGAGGATTTCGCCGGCCTTGAGGTCGAGATCGACGCCTTCGAGCACGATGGCATGCGGCGCCAGCGGATCGCGCACTGTCCGCAAGCCGCGCACTGAGAGCCTGACCGCGCCGGCAACATCGCGCTGCGTCGGCCGGGCGTAGAGTTCGGAGGCGGCGCGGCCGACCATCTTCTCGATGATTTTAGGAATCTGGATCGGTTGGCCGTCACGGTCGAGATGGCCGGCCAGCCTGCCGTCGCGCAGTACCGTCATGCGGTCGCAGATAGCCGACGCCTCTTCCAGCCGATGGGTGACGAACATGATCGCGACGCCGTCCTTGCGCAGCCGGTCCATGATCGACATCAGCTTCTGGACCTCGGTCTCGGTCAACGCCGAGGTCGGTTCGTCCATGATAATGAGGCGGCTTTTCAGCGACAAAGCGCGGGCGATCTCGACCAGCTGCTGCTCGGCCACCGACAGCGACGACACCGGCGTCGACGGATCGATGGCGAGGCCGACGCGGGCGATAATCGCGCGCGAGGCGTCCTCCATCTTGCGCCAGCTGACCAGCCCGAGCGGCCCGAGCGGCGCGCAGCCGATGAAAATGTTTTCCGCCACCGTCAGCGTCGGGATCAGGCTGAGTTCCTGGTAGATGGTGACGATGCCATGGCGCTTGGCGTCCTGCGGACTGGAGGGCGCGTAGTCGGCGCCGTCGAAGACGATGCGGCCGCTCGACGGCGGCATCACGCCGGACAGAATTTTCAACAGCGTCGACTTACCGGCGCCGTTCTCGCCGAGCAGGCCGAGAATCTCGCCTGGCCGGACCTCGAGCGAGACGTCGCTGAGCGCGGTAACGCCGGAAAAATGCTTGGTCACGCCTTCGACGAAAAGGAGCGGGGGCGATGATGCGGTGGCTTCAGCCATGGACAAGGGTGGCTCCCGGATTGCGACAGGAAAGAGAGAGGCGCGACAAAGCACGACCTCCCTCCGTCATGTACTTGCCTCTCACCCTTACTTCGTCTCGTTCAGCCTCTCCGCCTTGTCGAGATTGTCCTTGCCGATGACGATCGGCGTCAACAGCACCAGCTTTTCCTTCGGCTCGGTCTTGTCCCTGGCGAAGGCGACCGCGATCTGCACGGCGGTGCGCGACTGCTGGCCGGGGAACTGTTCGACCGTGCCGGCGAGCTTGCCGTCACGCACGGCGACGAGTGCTTCCGGCAGCGCGTCAAAACCGTAGATCTTGACGTCGTTGAAGTTGCGCGCAGCACATGCCTCGAGCGCGCCGAGCGCCATGTCGTCATTGGCGCAGATGATGGCGTCCGGCTTGCCGTTGGCGGCAAGGCCGGCCTCGGTCACCGACAGCGCTTCGGCGCGGGCGAAGTTGGCGGTCTGCTCGAAGATGATCTGGTATTTGTCCTTGAGCGGATCGAGCACATTGTGCACGCCCTTGTTGCGGTCGATCGCCGGACCGGCGCCCGGCTGGCCCTGCAGATGGAACAGCTTGGCGCCGTTCGGAAACGCCGCCACCATGGCCTGCGCCTCGGCTTCGCCACCCTTGACGTTGTCGGCGCCGACATGGGCGAGGATACCCTCGACCCCGTCGACGCGGCGGTCGATGGTGACCACGGGAACGCCGGCCTTGACCGCTTCCTCGATCGCCGGCGCCAGCGCGTTGACGTCAAGCGGCGAGATGACGATGGCGTTGACCTTCTGCACCAGTGCGGCCTCGATATCGGCGGTCTGCTTCGGCGCCGAGTTCTGGCCATCGCTTTCGGTCAGGTTGACGCCTTGCGCCTGCGCCTCCGCCTTGATCTCGTTCAGCATGTGGACGAAGAACGGGAAGCCGAGATTGGGCACCGAGCCCAATATGGTCAATTTGTCGGCGGCAAAGGCCGAGGACGCGGCCAGCGCCATTGCGCCGGTCGCCACGGTCGACAGCAGGAATTCGCGTCTGTTCATCAGATATCCTCCACACATAGACGCAGGGCGCCGAAGCCTGGAGCGGCTCGGGACGGTTCATGCGTCAATTCAAAAATGGAGTGTCCTGTGAACGCCCAAGGGGACGTGAGGCGCTCCAACCGGTCCGCCGCAACGTTCTCCTCCGCACGGCGCCGACGGTGGGGATGCTAGCCAAGGTAAATCGATTTCGCAAGAACGGCTGGGGCTGTCCTTTTCTCCTACAGGGGGGAGGGGGAAGATCGCTCTAGCGATCGATCGTCGACATCACCCGCTCATTATAGCGCGGGCCTGAGACCTTGCCGGGCGCAAGTGCTGCATCGAGGGTGGCCATCTCGGCGGCGTCGAGTTTCAGCGCGGCCGCCGCGACGTTCTCGTCCAGATACTTGCGCCGTTTGGTGCCGGGAATCGGCACGATGTCGATGCCGAAACCGTTGCTCTTGCCGAGCACCCAGGCCAGCGCGATCTGCGCAGGCTTTACCCGCTTGGCGCTGGCCACCTCCTGCACAGCGGCGGCGGCCGCAACGTTGGCGTCGAAATTGGCACCCTGGTAGCGCGGGTCGCCGCGGCGGAAATCGCCTTCCGGATAATCCTCGGCGCGCTTGACGTCGCCAGCGAGGAAACCGCGGCCGAGCGGCGCGAACGGCACCAGGCCGATGCCGAGCTTCTTGAGCAGCGGGATGATGTCCGGCTCCAGGTTGCGCTCCCACAGCGAATATTCGCTCTGCAGCGCCGATACCGGATGCACGGCATGCGCGCGGCCGATGTTGACGGCACCTGCCTCCGACAGGCCGAAGAAGCGCACCTTGCCCTCGGAAACCAGCCGGCCAATCGTGCCGGCGACGTCTTCCATAGGTACCGCAGGGTCGACGCGGTGCTGGTAGTAGAGGTCGACATGGTCGGTGCCGAGCCGCTTCAGCGAGCCTTCCAGAGCCTCGCGGATATGCGCCGGCCGGCTGTCGCGCTCGGTGCCGACCTGTCTGCCGTTTTCGATGCGGAAGCCGAATTTGGTGGCAAGCTTCACCGCATCGCGCCGGCCCTTCAGCGCCCGCCCAAGCAGTTCCTCATTGGCATAGGCGCCGTAGACTTCGGCCGTGTCGAGAAAGGTGCAGCCGAGTTCGATGGCGCGGTGCAAGGTGGCGATCGATTCCGCCTCGTCGGCCGGCCCGTAGGACTGGCTCATGCCCATGCAGCCGAGGCCGATGGCGGACACCTGCAGCCCTTGGCTGCCGAGTTTGCGGGTCCTCAATGTCATTGTCTGTGATCTCCGGGAGGATAGATGGAGTTATAGGAGCCGCTCGCCCAACTTCCAGTGGCGCTCGGCGGATTCCGCATCGATCGCATAGGGCATTCACGCCAGCGAGCCTGGCCGCGTCTGGCAACTCAGCGAACTGGCTGCCGCCGCCTTCAAGCGTATCACCGGCGGCGCGCCGAAGATCTATCGCAGTAGGGTGAGAGCGCGGCGCGAGTTGGCGGCGGAATTGAGGTGTTCTCAGGTTGAAATTAGAGCAAACGCCCTAATTCCCTGGTCGAGTTGTGCAAAAGCCCTATATGCGTGGCGGAAAGCATAGGAGATGACATGATCGCCAATCGCACAACCGCCGAAGAGATGGCTCGAACTGTAGGTGTTGACCCGGACACATTCCGCGCAGCGTTGCGGAGCGTGAAGCACCCCCGGAAACGCAACACAGATTGGGAAGTGAAAATTGGCGGCCCTTCGTATTCGGGAATGCGCACCGTTCTGGCCAGTCTGATACAGCGGAAGGCTGCCTGACGCCGACAAGCAGTCAAAATTGACAGAGCACCTGATCTCCAGCATCCTTAGGTAGCCGTTATGTCCTGCGGCTGTTGTGTATGAGCGTCGGATGGTCAGTCCTACTTCCAGCCAGAATTCCAAGCGCGCCGCCGTGCGCAAGGCGCTCGACCGGCACAAGGTGTATGTCACCGCGCAAAGCTTTTCCGGCGGCGTCTACTCTGCCCGCGTGCTGGTCGATGGCGAAGCCTACTGGGTCGACGAGTTCCGGCTGAGCCAGCTTCAGGGCGGTCTTTCCCCGGCCGAGCTCGATCTGACGCCGGCCACCGACGATTGAGCTGCCATCGATTGAGCACCGACCGCATCCCGCCTAGCATGCGGACATGACCGCCCCGCCCAAGCTCAGAGCCTATCGCGCCAAGCGCGAATTTTCGAAAACGCCGGAACCGGCGGGCGGGCTGGTTTCAGGCGATGGCAACCGCTTCGTCGTCCACAAGCATCACGCCACCGCCGACCATTACGATTTGCGCCTGCAGGTCGGCGGCGTGCTGAAAAGCTGGGCGGTGCCGCGCGGGCCCTCGCTCAAACCGGCCGACAAAAGACTCGCGGTCGAGACCGAGGATCATCCGCTCGAATATATCGACTTCGAAGGCGTCATTCCCGAAGGCGAATATGGCGGCGGGCCGATGATCGTCTGGGACACCGGCACCTGGGCGCCGATGGACGATGTCGAAAAGAGCCTGCGCACCGGCGCGTTCAAGTTCCGGCTGGCTGGCGAGAAACTCAACGGCGGCTGGATGCTGACCCGGCTGAAGCCAAAGCCCGGCGAGGACGAGAACAAGAAGAACTGGCTGCTGTTCAAGGAGCGTGACCTTGCCGCCGATACCAGCCTCGACATCCTGGAAGCGCGGCCGGAAAGCGTGAAATCCGGCAAGCGCATCGAGGAGCTGGTGGCGCCGCCGAAAAAGCCGGCCCGCCTGCCGCCGAAACCCGGCGCGCTGAAACCTGGCGCATTGCCCGGCGCCGTGCGAGGCGATCCGCCGTCGCGCATCGAGCCGCAACTCGCAACCCAGGTGCCGAAGCCACCGGGCGGGCCGTTGGAGGATACGGGCGAGCTCTGGCTGCACGAAATAAAATTCGACGGCTATCGCACCATGGCGCATATCGTCGATGGCGAGGTCCGGCTGATCACGCGCGGCGGCATCGACTGGACGAAACGCTATGGCGACCTGCCGCAAGCCTTCTCGCGCCTGCCGCTCAGCCAGGCAATCATCGACGGCGAGATCATGGTGCTGGACGAAAAGGGCATTTCGCGTTTCGCCCTGCTGCAGGATGCGCTGTCGGCGGGTGCGGGCAGCAAATTGCATTTCTACGCCTTCGACCTGCTGCATCTCGACGGTTGGGATCTGCGCAAGGCACCGCTCGCAAGGCGCAAGGCGTTGCTCGCGGAGCTGCTCGCAGGGATGGGCGCCAACTCCGCCATCCAGCTGAGCGATCATGTCGAGGGCGACGGGCAGGGGCTTTACGACCAGGCGACCGAGCACGGGCTGGAAGGTATCGTCTCCAAGCGCGCCAACGCGACCTACCAGAGCGGCCGCACCAAGAGCTGGACCAAGGTCAAGGCGCTGCAGAAGGGCGATTTCGTCATCGCCGGCTACACCATCTCCGACGCGGCCGAAGGGCTGGCCGCGCTCGGCATGGCCGAATTCGAGGATGGCGAACTGCACTATCGCGGCAAGGTCGGCACCGGCTTCGATGCCGCGACGGCTGCCGAATTGCTGGCCCGGCTGGAGCCGCTGCGCGATGGCGCGACGCCACCCGAGGGTGTGCCACGCGAGATCATGCGCGAGATGAAATGGGTGCGGCCAATGCTGTCGGCCCGCATCCACTATGCCAACCGCACGGCGGACAATTCCCTGCGCCATGGTGTGTTTCGTGGCTTGCGCGATGTCGGCCTGTCGACGCCGGTCTCACCCAAGCGCAAGCGGCTGATCGCCGAGGCCGATCTCGCCACCATCTGGGTGACCAATCCGGAGCGCCGGCTGTTCGGCAAGACCGGGCCGACCAAGCTCGACATCGCCGTCTATTACGCGCTGGTCGGCGATTTCATGCTGCCGCACATTATGGGTCGCCCGGTGTCGCTGGTGCGCTGCCCGACCGGCCTGCCGAAGGACTGCTTCTTCCAGCGTCACGCCTTCACCGGAATGCCACCCTCGGTGGTGACGTTCGATACTGTCAATTCCGAAGGCGAGACCAAATCCTTCCTGTCGGTCGAGGGCGCCAAGGGCTATCTGGCGCTGGCGCAGTTCGGCGTCGTCGAGTTCCACACCTGGGGCACGCACCGCACCAGCCTCGACAAACCCGACCTGATCGTCTTCGACCTCGATCCGGGCGAGGGCATTGCCTGGCGCGAAGTGGTCGAGGCCGCCGTCCACATCAAGGGCCAGTTGGAAGGGCTCGGCCTTGTACCGTTCGCCAAGACATCAGGCGGCAGCGGCATCCATATCACGGTGCCGGTGACGCAAAAGCAGAATTGGAAAAAGCTGCATCAGGCGACCAGCGCCATCTCCACCCATCTGGCGGCCACTGCCCCAGACACCTTCACCACCACCATGGGCAAGGAAAACCGCAAGCGGCGTATCTTCATCGACTACCACCGCAACGCGCGCGGCCACACCTCCGCAGCCCCCTATTCGCTGCGCGCCCGTACCAACCTGCCGGCCTCGACGCCGGTGAGTTGGAGCGACCTGGAGACGATCGATGCGCCGCAGGATCTGAACTACTCCTCGCTGCCGGGGCTGTTGGCGACGTCGGGCGATCCCTGGGCGGACATGGAGGATTTCGCCCGGGATTTGCCGACTTTCAAAATCTAGGTTCCTCGCTCCCACACAGTTGGGGGGAGAGGTGTCCGCGTAGCGGACGGAGAGGGGGCCAGCGCAGGCGCTTCGAGGTTGAGGCACACCCTGGAAACACTCAGGCCGCGCCATTCCCCCTCTCCGTCTCGGCTTCGCCGAGCCACCTCTCCCCCGCCAAAGCGGGGGCGAGGAACCCAAATCCATCGACGCTTCGGACAATTTGAATTATTCTCGACCTTGGACCTCCGAGGCGGCTGGAAGATTTCGCTAGGGATTTGCCTGTATCGTGCGGGGTCGGTGTAGGATTTTCTCGGCGCCAATCGTCCTACGGACGAAAAGCGCTGCAAAGAGCATGATCCCGAAAAGTGGGAACCGGTTTTCGGATAAGATCGTGCTCAAGCAAAATGTCAGTGCGTGGCCGCGTAGGAGAGAGTTCATGGCGCCCAGGGCAAGTTGGAAAGGTTACCTCAAGCTCAGCCTCGTCAGCTGTCCGGTCCGGCTCTATCCGGCAACGACGACCAGCGAGCGCATCACGTTCAATCAGCTGCACAAGAAGACCCACAACCGCATCAACATGAAGCCGGTCGACCCTGAACTCGGCCTGGTCGAGCGTTCGGATCTGGTCAAGGGCTACGAGTACGAGGACAAGCAGTACATCATCATCGATGATGCCGACCTCGAAGCGGTGCGCATAGAATCCAACCACACGATGAACATCGAGGCTTTCGTCGACGAAGACGAGGTCGACGTCATCTATCAGGACGCGCCCTATTACATGGCGCCGGATGGCGCCATGGCCGAGGAGACCTTCGCCGTGCTGCGCGAAGCGATGCGCAAGTCCGGCAAGCTCGCCATCGCCCGGCTTGTTCTGTCCAGCCGCGAGCGCGTGGTGACGATCGGTTCGCGCGAGAACGGCATGTTCGTCTGCACCTTGAGGAACCCGAACGAAGTGCGTGGCACGGCTGAATATTTCGGCAACATCCCGGCCGGCAAGCCCGACCCCGAAATGCTGCAATTGGCCGAGGCGCTGATCAAGCAGAAAGAAACCACCTTCGACCCGAAGAACTACGAGGACCGCTACGAGGTCGCGCTGATGCAGATGATCCGCGAGAAGCTCAAAGGTCACAAGCCGATCATCGCGGCGGCTCCCGAACGCGGCAATGTCATCAACCTGATGGATGCGCTCAAGGCCAGCCTCTCGCAGTCCGCCAAGCCGCCCGCCAAGTCGAAGAGCAAGGCTGACGAGGCTGAAAAGCCAGCCGCCAAGGGTAAGGCCGGCGCAGCCAAGGAAAACCCGTTGAAGGCCAACCTGCTCAAGGCCGTCGGCAAGAGCAAAGGGTGACGGCGCCGACCGGTATAATCCCCGGCGCCGTTTTCGGCAGCATCGGCGCCCTGGCGGCGTTTCCGTTGCGGCTGGCCGCGCGCGAGGTCGAGCGCCGGCACGGCCAGTTGCGGCGCGGCGTCACCAGGCGCACCAGCCATATCGTGTTTGGGCGCACGCTTCTCGCCAAAGCGGGCATCGCCAAGGCAGGCGATGCCGAGATCGAGCGCCGTGTCTCAGCCGAGCGCGCCGCCGGCCGCACACTCCTCAGCGAGAACGGCTTTCTGCGCCTGCTCGGCCTGATGAAGGCGCCCGAGGCGTCGTCGCTGTCCAGGCAATCGCTCATCGACCAGTCGAAACTGTCGGGCACCGATCTCGACCTGCTCAGCCTGTTCGACGCTTTCGAGCATGATGGCGAACCCTATTCCTTCCGCGACCTGATCCTCGCCCGCAAATATGCCGGGCTGGTCGCCGGCGGCGCGTCATGGGGCGCGATTGCGCGCTCTGTGCACCGCTCCGGCCCGGTCGCCTCGCTCACCGCCAAATCGCTCAATGTCGGCTCGCAACATGGCCGGCCCGATGCGATCTATCTCGAAGGCGGCCAAAGCGAACTCGACGGCCAGCTGCTGTTCGACCTCGGCAGCGCAGCCGGCGACGACACGTTGGAGGACTTGTTCGCCGAGGCTGAAAGCGCGGAGGAACAGGGCGACCACGAGCAGGCCGCGACCCTTTACCAGCGCTGCCTCAGCATCGATCCGAGCGACGCCATCGCCGCCTTCAACCGCGCCAACTGCCTGCGCGGCGCCGGCCGTGTCAGCGAGGCCGCTCATGACTATGCAAGGGCGATAAAGCTCGACCCGGCCTTCGTCGAGGCCTGGTTCAACCTCGCCGGGCTGATGAGCGATCAGGGCAAGGTAGCATCGGCGCGCCGGCACCTGCAGAAAGCGATCGCCCTCGACAAGACTTATGCCGATCCGGTGTTCAATCTTGCCCGTCTGGAGTTCGACGCCGGCAATCTGGCAGAGGCACGGCGGAACTGGGCGCGCTATCTCGAACTCGATGCTGACAGCGAATGGGCCCGGACGGCGGCCAAGGGGATACAGTTCGTGGATTTGCAGATGGCGAGGACGGTGGGGTGACGATGATTGGCGAAGGCCGAGATGACGGCCAATCTCCCCCCTTGTGGGGGAGATGTCCGGCAGGACAGAGGGGGGCGCTGTCCCGCCGACACATCGACCCATTTCAAAACGCATTGTTCCGGAGAGGTCTGATTGAAGGCCTGCGTTCCTTCGCGCCCCCCTCTGCCCTGCCGGGCATCTCCCCCACGAGGGGGGAGATCAGCAGCCTCGCTGTCGCGCGAAAGGCCGCCCCATGACCACCTTCCTCTTCGACGGCTTCGACACCGCCCCCGTCACCATCCTGCTCGCTCACGGCGCCGGTGCGTCGATGGATTCCCCTTCGATGACCGCCACCGCCAAGGCGCTGGCCGCGGCCGGCTTCCAGGTCGCGCGCTTCGAATTTCACTATATGGCGGCGCGCCGCTACGGCCAGCGCAAGCCGCCGCCGCGCGCCGAGACGGTGAACCCGGAATACATCAAGGCGATCGCCGACCTCAGGGCGAGGGGCGTTGCCGGTCCACTCATCATCGGCGGCAAGTCGATGGGCGGGCGCGTCGCCTCGATGGTCGCCGACGAGATGTTTGCCAAAGGCGAGATTTCAGGCCTCGTCTGCCTCGGCTATCCCTTCCATCCGCCGGCCAAGCCGGAGCAACTCAGGACCAAACATCTCGCCGGTCTCAAGACACCGACGCTGGTCTTCCAGGGCACGCGCGACGAGTTCGGCACCAGGGAAGAGGTCGCGACCTACGGCCTTTCCCACGCAATCGAAGTGATCTGGCTGGAGGACGGCGACCACGATCTGAAGCCGCGCAAGGCGATTTCCGGCTTCTCAACGGCGGATCATCTGAAGACGCTGGCCGAGACGGTGAAGGCGTGGGCGGGGCGGATCGTCTTCTGATCGCCAAATGAAACTCGCCTCCTTCAACATCAACAACATCAACAGCCGGCTGCAAAACCTGCTGGCATGGCTGGCGTCAGCCAAACCCGATGTCGTCTGCCTGCAAGAGCTGAAGGCGCGCGACATGCAGTTTCCGCGCACGGCGTTGGCAGACGGCGGCTATGGCGCGGTGTGGAAGGGCGAGCCGACCTGGAACGGCGTTGCCATACTGGCGCGAGGATCCGAGCCGGTGCTGACCGCGGACGCGCTGCCCGGCGATGACTCCGACAGGCAGAGCCGCTACATCGAAGCGGCGGTGTCGGGTGTCGTCATCGCATGCCTTTATGCGCCCAACGGCAACCCGCAGCCGGGGCCGAAATTCCAGTACAAGCTGGCCTGGCATGAAAGGCTGGAAGCACATGCCGAACAGCTGTTCGACACCGGCCTGCCGGTGGCGCTGGTCGGCGACTACAACATCGTGCCCGAGCCGCGCGACATCTACGCCACCCGGTCCTATGACGACAACGCGCTGGTGCAGCCGGAAAGCCGCGCGTCGTTCCAGCGGTTGCTCGATCAGGGCTGGACGGATGCGTTGCGCAAGAAACATCCTAAGGAGACGCTCTACACATTCTGGGACTACCGCCGCAACCGCTGGCCGCGTGACGCCGGCTTGAGGCTCGACCACATTTTGCTGTCGAAGAAACTGGCGCGCCGCCTCACCGCTGCCGGCATCGATCGCGATGTTCGCGGCGAGGACGGCGCCAGCGACCACGCGCCGGTATGGGTGGAATTGAAGTAGCAGCGTGATGTCAGCCACTTTCATACTTGGCATTTTGCGTTACGCGTTTCATTGCTAGTTTCGTGACAGGGCGGCCGCACAGCACGCGGCCTGGGGAAGAGAGCCAATGAACAGGGGTGCCGACAGGCTGCTCGCGCTGGTCTTGCTGGTTATCGGCGTTGGTTGCTTCGCCATGCTGCGTCTGGCGCAGGGCGACGCAAGCATCGCGACATCCCTCGCGTCCATGCGCTCCGTGGCCCTTTTCGTGGCAGGCGTGGTCTGCGAGATCGGGGCGCTGTTGTTCTTTGCCGGGCTGTTGCCGCGCGGTTCGGCCCACCTGTCCGGAGCACCGCTGTTCGGCCGGGCCGCTGAGGTACAAAATCCCGGCAGACCGAGGCTGCGGCAAGTTTTCCTGGTTCTGCCGGCGCTTGTCGTTCTGGCGTTGCTGGCCGATCGATTCGGCCCATGGCTGGTTCATCGCTCCGCTCCGGGCGGCGAGGTGGCCGCCCCGAAGGAACCCAAGGCCGAGCCGAAGGGTCAGGATATCGCCAGTGTTCCGCCCGACCTGGCGGCGCCGCCAACTCCGCCGAGTTCGCCGCCGATCGCTATCCCGCCTGAGCCAACGCCGCCCGTGCAGGCAGCCAAACCGCCGGAGCCGGCGCCGCCTGCGCCGCCACAGCCACCTGACGTCGCACTTGCTCCGGCAACCCCGCCACCGGAAGCGGCCCCGCCGCCGGCTCCAGCCACACCGCCACAAGCCGCACTTCCAACACCGCCGGAAACGGTCGCGCCCTTGCCTCCGGCCGAACCACCACTGCCGACCGAGCCCGACGGTCACCGCGACGCCGTCGTCTGGCTCGCCGTGTCAGCCGATGGCCGCGACATCATGAGCGCCAGCACCGACCACATGATCAAGCTCTGGGACATCGCCGGCAAGCGGCTGATCCGCAATCTCGGCGAGCACAAGGACATGGCGCGCACGGCCCTCTTCATGCCCGACGGCGCCACCGCGCTGACCGCCGGCGACGACGGCGAAATCGTGCTGCGAAAGCTCGCCGACGGCACTGTGCTGCATGTGTTCTCGTCGGGGCAGAATGGCGGCGTGCGCAAGCTGGCCATCAGCCAGGACGGCAAGCGTGCCGTCAGCGGCCACGACACCGGCAATGTCATCGTCTGGGACCTGGTGAACAAGTCAGCACTGCATGTGATGACCGGGCACGACTGGCCGATAAGCACTGTCGCCATCTCGCCCGACGGCACACGCGCGCTGAGCGGCTCCATCGACGGCACGTTGAAATTCTGGGACGTCGAAAGCGGCAAGCAATTGCGCAGCTGGCACGGCCACGAGCAGGGCACCTACGGCGCCGTCTTCACCGCCGACGGCCATCACGTCATCACCGGCAGCGGCGACTATACGATCAAGCTCTGGGACCTCGACACGTTTAGGCAACTGCGCCGCTTCGAAGGCCACGAAGGCACCGTCTACACGCTGGTGCTGTCGGACGACGGCAAGCGACTGGCCTCCGGCTCGCTCGACGGCACGGCGCGGCTGTGGGACGTCGACACCGGTAACCAGATCGCCATGTTCGACAGCCGCACCGGCCCGATCTACGCCGTCGCCTTCGCGCCCGACGGAACGCTGCTGACCGGCGGCGACGACCGCACCATCAGGGACTGGCCGGCGACAGGCGACGGCGAAATCCTTTTCGCCGGTGCGCCGCAGTAAGGGTGCTGATTAGGTCGCATATTCGCCGCACGGAATGGCCGGCAATACAAGCGCACGCTGCATCGCCAGCGTTCACTCCCGATTCTCAACCGGCTTCGGATGACGCAGAAATGTGAGCGGCCCCGGAGAGGTTTTGTCATATAACGGACATCGGCAACGACTACCAAAAACTGCCTTTTATCAGTCAATTTTGGAGGTCACTTATGCTTCGCCCCCTCATCGCGCTTGCCGTTACGACAAGTCTTGCCAGCGCTGCTGGTGCTGCCACGATCTATCCTCTCGACCGCGCCACCATCCTCGCCCAGTCTCCTTTCGACCTGAAGGTCGAATTCGACAAGGTCGTCACCCCCGACCAGGTCACGGTGACGATCAACGGCAAGCCGGCCGAAGAGGTCCTCGGCAAAAAGGTCGAGTTCGTTGAGAAGGAAGAGGGGGTCGATGCCTCCGCCATTTTGATCCGCGCTGCCAGCATCGCCCAGCCCGGCACCTATGAGATCGAAGCCAAGGCTGGCGACGAGACCAAGTCCGTCAAATGGGAGGTGTTCGGAACCTCGGCGACCCCGCGCGCCAAGAACGTCATCTTCCTGCTTGGCGACGGCCTCTCCGTTGCGCATCGCACCGGTGCGCGGATCATGTCCAAGGGCATGACCGAAGGCAAGGCGAACGGCCGGCTCAACATGGACGATCTCGACCATATGGCCTTTATCGGCACGTCGTCGACCAACGCGATCGCCACCGACAGCGCCAACACCATGTCGGCCTACATGACCGGCCACAAGACGGCGGTGAACGCGCTCGGCGTCTATGCCGACCGCACCAAGCCGAGCCAGGATGACCCGAAGGTCGAGACCATCGCCGAGGCTCTGCGGCGCACCGGCAAGAAGTCGATCGGCGTCGTCTCGACGGCCGAGATCGAGGACGCCACCCCGGCGGCCGTCGTCTCCCATACCCGCAGCCGCAGTGACAAGGCCGACATCGTCGGCATGTTCTACCAGACGCAGCCCGACGTCATCCTCGGCGGCGGTTCCGCCTATTTCCTGCCGCAGAGCACGGCCGGCTCCAAGCGCAAGGACGACACTGACTACATCGCGAAATTCCGCGATGCCGGATACGCCCTTGCCACCGACAAGACCGAACTCGAGGCTGCAGCCAAGACCAACACCGGCAAGATCCTCGGCCTGTTCCATACCGGCAACATGGACGTCACGCTTGACCGCGACTTCCTCAAGAAGGGCACCGTGGAAACCTTCCCCAATCAGCCGGGTCTCGTGCAAATGACCAATGTTGCACTTGGTGAGCTGTCGAAGAACCCCGAAGGCTTCTTCCTGATGGTCGAAGGCGCCTCGGTCGACAAGATGTCGCATCCGATGGACTGGGAGCGCTCCATGGTCGAGGTCATCGAATTCGACAAGGCGGTCGGCGTTGCGATGGAATTCGCCAAGACCCATCCCGACACGATGATCGTGATGACCGGCGACCACACCCACAGCGTTTCAATCATCGGCACCATCGACGACAGCAAGCCAGGCCCCGACATGCGCGACAAGGTCGGTGTCTATGCCGACGCAGGCTTCCCGAACTACGAGGACAAGAACAACGACGGTTATCCCGACAGCGTCGATGTCTCGCGCCGTCTGGCCATCTTCGGCGCCAACTTCCCCGACTATTACGAGACGTTCCGCCCGAAGCTCGACGGCCCGTTCGTGCCGGCGGTGCAGAACGAGAGCAAGCAGTATGTCGCCAACGAGAAGTACAAGGACGTGCCCGGCGCCGTGCTGCGCATCGGAAATCTGCCGAAGTCGGCCGATACAGCGGTCCATGCCGTCGATGACGTCGTGCTGCAGGCCATCGGTCCGGGTGCGGAAGGCTTCAAGGGCTACATGGAGGAGAGCGACGTCTATAAAGTCCTCGCCGACGCCCTCGGACTGGCGCCGGCGACGAACTGAGCCGTGCAGCCTATGATGATCCCGGCCGCTCCATCCGGCGCTTGCGGATGGAGCGACCAGGGACGATGGTTCGGGCGCTGACGGCGCCCGCGCCAATCGACAAGGGAATAGCAATCATGGAGTGCAGACCGATCACCCGTCGCGGCATGCTGCTCGGTTCGGCTACGGTCTGTCTTTCCCAGGCTTTGCGCCGCGCGTCGGCCGCGCCCGCGCCGCTCACCTTCGATGACCTCTATGCCAAGATCGGCGTGCTCGGCATGAGCTTCTCCGACAAGGTCAAGACGCTTGCCGGCCAGGATGTGACCATGCGGGGTTTCATGGCGCCGCCGCTCAAGGCCGAGGCGAAATTCTTCGTCCTGACCGAGATTCCGATGGCGCTCTGTCCGTTCTGCTCATCCGATGCCGATTGGCCGGACAACATCGTTGTCATCTACCTCGACCAGGCGCAAACCTTCGAACAGGCAAACGCTCTCATCGAAGTGGCAGGCAGGCTGGAAACCGGCTCCTGGACCGATCCGGAAACCGGCTTCGTCAGCCTTTTGCGCATCGTCGATGCGCATTTCTACCGGGCGGCGTAGCCATCATGCTCGGCCTGTCCGTGCGGGATTTGCGGGTTTCCTTCCGTGACCTCGAGAAGCCGGCGCTCGCCGTGCCTGCGCTGGAGATCGCGGCCGGCGAGAAAGTCGCCGTGACCGGGCCTTCGGGATCGGGCAAGACAACGTTCATCAACATCGTGACGGGGCTGGAAAGGATACGGCAGGGATCGGTGCGCTGGAGCGATACCGAGCTTTCCAGCCTCTCCGAAGCCAGGCGCGACCGCTGGCGTTCCGCCCATGTCGGCCTGGTCATGCAGGAGTTTTACCTCTGCCCCGGCCTGTCGGCGCTGGAAAACGTGCTGCTGCCCGGCCGGTTGTCGAGGGTTCGCCCCGCGGCCGAACTGAAGGCGGAAGGACTGCGGCTGCTCGAACGGGTCGAAATCTCGCGCCCGGGACAGCCGGTCGAAACCATGTCGCGCGGACAGATGCAGCGGGTCGCGGTCGCCAGGGCGCTGGTCACCAGACCGGGCATTATCGTCGCCGACGAGCCGACCGCCAGCCTCGATGCCGATGCTGGTATCGCCGTGGCGAACCTTTTGCTGCAATTGGCCGGCGAGGCGGGAACGACGCTCATCGTCGCCAGTCATGAAAAACGGCTGATCGGAAGGCTGGACCGGATCATCCGTCTGGAGGCGGGCCAGGTGACGCGCGACACAGCGACTTTGCAGGACATACGCGATGAAGCGTTTTGAGCTGGAAAGGAATAGCCGATGCTCCGCTTCATCGCCGCGGATCTGAGGCGCCACTGGATCGGCGTGGCTGCCGTGGCCTTGCTGATCGCGCTTGCGACCGCACTCGGCGTTGCGGTGACGCTCAGCGAGCGGGCGCTGCGGCTGGGCAGCGCGCAAGCCGCTGACGCCTTCGACCTTGTGATCGGCGCGCCGGGCAGCGAAACCCAGCTGGTCCTGTCCTCGGTATTTCTCCAGGCCGCGCCGCTGTCGCTGATGCCGGGCGATGTGCTCTCCGGGCTCATCAGGGACAAGCGGGTGGCCTGGGCAGCGCCTGTCGGCTTTGGCGATTTTGTCGAGAACTTTCCGATCGTCGGCACCACGCAAGCGCTGGTCGATGGACTGGGCGGCGTCTCCGAGGGCCGCACATTTGCGCTGCTTGGCGATGCGCTGGTCGGTGCCGCCGTGCCCAAAAGCGTTGGTGCCCGCTTTCATCCCGCGCACGGCCAGCTGCATGCGGCGATCGAAATCCACAATGATTTCACCTATACGATTGTCGGGCGCCTCAGCCCTACTGGCACAGCCTGGGACCGGGCGATCATCGTGCCGATCGAGGCGGTCTGGCATGTTCATAAGCACGAGAATGGACGCGCCGGAATAGCAGCACTGGTCAAGCAGGTTGACGCAAAAGATGGTGCCGAACCGCACGGTTTCGAAGCGCCGATCAACCCCGATGCCGTTCTCGATCCCTCGGCGCCCGGCCTGCCCGCCGTCCTGGTAAAACCGCACACCATCGCCGACGCCTACAAGCTGCGCCAGCAATACCGCAGCGACCGCACGCTGGCGGTCTTCCCCGGCGAAGTGCTGACCCGGCTCTACGGGACCCTGGGCGATGCAAGGCGCATCCTTTCTTTGGTGGCGGCCGGGGCGCAATTCCTCGTCGCGGCGGCAATCCTTTTGGTCGTTATCGTCCATGTTCTCCAGCGAAGGCATCAGATCGGCGCCCTGCGCGCCTTCGGAGCGCCCCGCGCGGTGGTGTTCGGGATCGTCTGGGTGGAAACCTTTGTCATCGTCGGCGCCGGTGTCCTGCTCGGTTTCCTCTTCGGCTATCTCGCCGCCCGAACCATCGCGCATACGATGGGCGAGGCGAGCGGTTTTTCCATGCCTGTAACATTCCGCATCGAGGATATGCGCTCAGTGCTGATCCTGCTTGGCGTGGCGGGCCTTGCCGCCGTGGTGC
This sequence comes from Mesorhizobium sp. P2_B5, assembly GCF_056404775.1. Taxonomy (NCBI): domain Bacteria; kingdom Pseudomonadati; phylum Pseudomonadota; class Alphaproteobacteria; order Hyphomicrobiales; family Phyllobacteriaceae; genus Mesorhizobium; species Mesorhizobium sp. P2_B5. The sequence goes on from NZ_JBFUDJ010000012.1 coordinate 130,161, forward strand.
CGTCGATCCTCGCCTATCGGCAATCGCCCGCGCAGGCGCTGAGGAACTAGACCCCGCTGTCGCTTGAACACCCCCCTCTGGCCTGCCAGCCATCTCCCCCGCAAGGGGGGAGATTAGCAGTTTCGGCGTCAACGCCATTCTCTTGAACGACGGTGGATTGGCGAAAGCTTGCGTGACGTCCGATCTCCCCCCTTGCGGGGGAGATGCCCGGCAGGGCAGAGGGGGGTGTGAAGGAACGCTAACCGAGCATCCCCATGCCCAATCTTCACCTCGTAGAAGCCTCGATCGCCGACCTGCGCCATGCGCTGGAAGACGGCACCGTCACCAGCGTCGAACTGGTCGGCGCCTACCTCAGCCGCATTGCGCATTACGACCGCCATGGCATTGCGCTGAACGCCGTGCCGGTGCTCAACCCCAAAATGTTCGAGGAAGCTGCCGCGTCCGATCTGCGGCGGCGCAATGGCGTCACGCTCGGTCCGCTCGACGGCATCCCCTATACCGCCAAGGACAGCTACAAGGTCAAGGGCCTGACGGCGGCGGCCGGCTCGCCTGCTTTCGAGCATCTCGTCGCCAATGATCACGCCTTCACCATTGCCAGGCTGCGAGCCGGCGGCGCGGTGCTGATCGGGCTGACCAACATGCCGCCAATGGCCAATGGCGGCATGCAGCGCGGCGTCTATGGCCGCGCCGAAAGCCCATACAACGCCGATTACCTGACCGCCGCCTTCGCCTCCGGCTCGTCCAACGGCTCGGGTACGGCCACCGCCGCCAGCTTTGCCGCCTTCGGGCTCGGCGAAGAGACATGGTCGTCGGGCCGCGCGCCGGCTTCCAACAATGCGCTGGTCGCCTATACGCCGTCGCGCGGCATCATCTCGGTCCGGGGCAACTGGCCGCTGGTGCCGACCATGGATGTGGTGGTGCCGCACACGCGCGGCATGGCCGATATGCTGGAACTGCTTGATGTCATCGTCGCCGACGACGCCGAGACGCGCGGCGATTTCTGGCGCGTGCAGCCCTGGGTGCCGATCCCGAAAAGCGCTGATCTGAAGCCCCCAAGCTACGCCGCGCTCAGGCTGGAAGGCTCGTTGAAAGGCAAGCGCCTCGGCGTGCCGAAAATGTATATCGGCAGCGACCCGGAAGCGACAAAGCCGATCGAGACCCGCACCTCGGTGGTCGACCTCTGGCGGCAGGCGGCAAGCGATCTGGAAAAGCTCGGCGCGGAAGTGGTCGAGGTCGATTTTCCTGTCGTCTCCAATTACGAGCGCGACCGTCCGGGCGCAAAGTCCATGGTCGAGCGCGGACTGGTCCCGGCAGCCTTCGCCGAGCGCGAAATCTGGGATCTGTGCATCTGGGGCTGGGACGATTTTTTGCGCGCCAATGCCGATCCCGCCATCCCCGATCTGGCTTCGGTCGACGGCCCCAAAATCTTCCCGCAGCCGCCGGGCACGCTGCCGGATCGCTATGGCGACGACGGTTTCGATCTGGCCGACTATGTCACCCGGGCCAGGCAGGGCGTGACGCCGCTCCGGGACATTCCCACTCTGGCGGAAGGGCTCAAGGGGCTTGAGGCAACGCGGCGCATCGATTTCGAGGACTGGCTCGATGAGCATAAGCTCGACGCGGTGGTGCTGCCGGCGGTCGCCGATGTCGGGCCGGCCGATGCCGACGTCAACGAAGCCTCGGCAGACCTTGCCTGGCGCAACGGCACCTGGGTCGCCAACGGCAATCTGGTCTGGCGCCATCTCGGCATCCCGACCGTCACCGTGCCGATGGGCACGATGACCGATATCGGCATGCCGGTCGGGCTGACTTTCGCGGGCAAGGCCTATGACGATGTCAGGCTGCTGCAATTCGCCGGCGATTTCGAACGCTCCACCAAACGCCGCACCGCCCCGCCGCGTACGCCGGCGCTGGCGGATGATATGTTTGCGACGCGCAATGGATTGAGGGCCAACGATGCGTCGCCGCTGACGCTCACGATTGCTGCCGAGACGAGAGATCTGGGAGATCAGGCAGAGATCGCCGTTACGGTCGAACTCGAAGCTGCCATCGGCGTGGAAAGCGCCAGCGTCAAGGTTCATGTCAATGGCGAGCCTGTCGCCATGCAGCGAAGCGGCGCAAGTTTCCATGGTCGCATCGTGGTGCCAGCTGTTGAGCATGAGCGGACGCACAGCGTTTGGCGCGGCGCTTACGGTTCGATCGTCACTGCAATCGTGCGGCTCGAAGACGGACGCACCGCCGGCGACTATGTCGTGATGGGTGGGATCGGGTGAGCGATTCTCCCCCCTCGAGGGGGAGATGGCCGGCAGGCCAGAGGGGGTCGGCTCGACCGGGCTCGGCCTCCTGCGACAGATGAGGGTTAGCGCTTCACGCGCGGCGACCCCCTCTGTCGCCTTCGGCGACATCTCCCCCTGCTTGACCCGCACACCTCCCGCGCTATCTTCGCGCCATGCCAAAACTCGCTCCCCTCATCGTCATCGATCTCCAGACCAACATGTTCGACGGGTGCGTCGAGCCGCCGATCCACGATGCGCCGGGCATTGCCCAGCGCACCCGCTCCCTGATCGACTGGGCGCGGCGCAGCGGCAGAAAGGTCGCGTTCGTCAGGCATGACGGGCCGGCCGGCGATCCGCTGGCGCCGGGCGAGCCGGGCTGGCCGGTATGGCCGGAACTCGGCCAGGCCAAGGACGAGCCGACCTTCTCCAAGAGCGTCCGCAACGCCTTCTCCAATCCCGACCTTGGCGCCTGGGTGGCCGGGCAGGGTGCTGATGAAGTCGTGCTCGCCGGCGCGCAGACCGATTTCTGCATCGCCGGCACCGTCAAGGGCGCTTTGGCCGAAGGCCTTGCCGTCACCGTCGTGTCCGATGCCCATTCCACGCTGGATACGCCCGACGCAACCGCTGCCGAGATTATCGCCCGGTACAATGCCGACTTCACCGATGCCGGCGCCACGCTGGTGACGACCAAGGCGCTGACCGGCAGCTGAAGCGCCGCCGCCAAGAAGACAGGAGGCTGCCTTGCCAACCCTGACCTTGCCGGCCGAAGGCGGCTGTCGCTGCGGACGCGTGCGGCTGAAAATTTCCGCAAAGCCGCTTTTGACGATGGCCTGCCATTGCACCGGCTGCCAGACCATGTCGGCCAGCGCCTATTCGCTGAGCGCCGCCATTCCCTCGGAGGGCTTCGAGATCACCCAAGGCGAGCCGGTGATTGGCGGCCTGCACGGCGCGTCAAAACACTATTTCTGCGGCTACTGCATGACATGGATGTTCACCCGACCCGAAGGGCTCGACTGGTTCGTCAATCTGCGCCCGACCATGCTCGACGAACCCGGCTGGTTCACGCCGTTCATCGAGACATGGACCAGCGAGAAGCTGCCCTGGGCGGAGACGCCGGCGGTGCACAGCTACGAGGCGTTGCCGACGCTTGAGGCGTATGAGGGGCTGGTGGCGGAGTTTGCTGGGCGCTGACGCTGAGCGCTGCCGATCTCCCCCCTCGTGGGGGAGATGCCCGGCAGGGCAGAGGGGGGCGCGAAGGATCGCCAACCTCGCGAACCGGCCGGCCGCTTTTTCCTCTCGACAATCAGACACTTCCAACACGCTGACACGCTGGCGGGACAGCGCCCCCCTCTGGCCTGCCGGCCATCTCCCCCACGAGGGGGGAGATCAGCAGCTTCCACGAAAAAAATCCATCGAATCGATTGCGCAAACGTTTCGATCACCTTAAGCTTCTCCGAAATCCGCCATCAGAGCGGACCGGAAACGCATAGGGAGGAGCGCTTGCAGGCGCTGAATTGTCTTGCCGACAATGGCTGAAGTGGCGCGGCGCGCCGGCGTGTCGGTGTCGACCGTCTCGCATGTCGTCAACAACACGCGCTTCGTTTCGCTGGAGAAGGCGAAGCTGATCAACGACGCCATTGCCGCCATGGGCTATCAGCCCAACGAGCTGGCGCGGTCGCTGAAGGCCTCAACCACCAACAGCGTCGGCCTGGCGATCTCGGCGATCTCCAATCCCTATTTCACCGACATCATCTGCGCGGTCGAGGCCGAATGCGCGCGCCTCGGCCTGATGGTGTTTCTCTCCGACACGCAGGAAGACCCGGACCGCGAGCTGCAAGTGGTGCGCGCCTTCCATCAGCGCCGCGTCGACGGCGTCATCCTGGCGCCGTCGGGTTCGCCGCAACGCGCCATCGACTATCTCGCCGACAAGAAAGTGCCGTGCGTTTTGATCGACCGCTTCGCCGACGACCGCTTCGATCAGATCGGCGTCGAGAACGACACGGCGATGCGCGCGCTGATCGACCATGTCGCCTCCTTCGGCCACAAGCGCATCGGCTACATCGCCGGACAGCCGGGGCTGGCGACGACGCGCGAGCGCATCGAGGCATTCCAGGCTTCGCTCGCCGCCAATGGACTTGAAAGCGTGCCGCACTATGTCTCGCCGGAGAATGTCGACACGGCGGCGGCGACCGCATCAACGCATGCGATCCTGTCGCTGCCCACGCCGCCCACCGCATTGGTCACCGGCAACAACATGACGACGATCGGGGCAGTCCGCGCCATCCGCGAAAAGGGTCTTTCGATCCCGCGCGATCTGTCGCTGGTCGGCTTCGACGATTTCGAATGGGCCGACTGTTTCGAGCCACGGCTGACGCTGGTCGAGCAGCCCTGCACCGAGATCGGCCGCCAGGCCGCGGCACTGCTCAGCGCCCGCATCGCCTCGAGCGAAGCGCCGCCCCAAGCCGTGCGGCTGCAGGCGACGCTGCAGACCCGCCAATCCTGCGGGAGGCCGAAATGACCGCGCCGCTTCTGGTGATGACCGGCGCGGTCAAACGCTTCGGCGGCGTGCAGGCGTTGCGCGGCGTCGATTTCGACCTCAAGGCGGGCGAAATCCACGCGCTGCTCGGCGAAAACGGCGCCGGCAAGTCGACGCTGATGAACCTGTTGTCGGGCGTCTACACGCCGGACGAAGGCACGATCGAGATCGACGGCAAACCCGTGCGCTTCAACAACCCGCGCGAAGCGCAGGCCGCCGGCATCGCCACCATTTTTCAGGAGCTCGACCTCGTGCCGTCGCTCGATGTCGCGGCCAATCTGTTCCTCGGCCGCGAACTGATGCGCCCGGGCGGCTTCCTCGACGTGCCGGCGATGCGCCGCGAGGCGAAGAAGCGGCTGGAGGCGATCGAGATCGCCATCGATCCAGGGGCGATGGTGGCGGATTTGTCGATCGGCCAGCGCCAGGTGGTGGCGATCGTCAAGGCGCTGTCCTATGCCTCGCGCGTGCTGATCATGGACGAGCCGACGGCCGCACTCACCGTGGGCGAAGTCGACCGCCTGTTCGACATCATGCGCAAGCTCGCCGCCACCGGCGTCGGCATCGTCTACATCTCGCACCGGTTGGAGGAAGTGCCAGGCATTGCCGACCGGGTGACGGTGATGCGCGACGGCCGTGTCGCCGGGATCACCGAACCGCACGCGCCGCAGGCCGAGCTGGTGCGGCTGCTGGTCGGGCGTCCGCTGGACGAACTCTATCCGCAGCGCGCCAAAGGGGCCGGCAAACCGCTGCTCAGCCTGCGCGATGCGAGCTTTCGGCTCGCCCGCGACAGCGCCGGCTGGCAGGCGCCGCAAGGCGTGTCGCTCGACGTGCATGAAGGCGAGATCGTCGGCCTTGCCGGCATTATGGGGGCAGGGCGCACCGAACTCTTGTCCGCCCTCTATGGCACCGGCCTGTCCGGTCGCTGGGAGGGCGAGGTCGCCATATCGGGCAAGCCGGTGAAACTTGACTCCATCAAGGCCGCCCGCCACGCGGGCATCGCCTTCGTCACCGACGACCGCCGGGGCTCGGGCCTGATGCTGCGCATGGCCGTCGGCCTCAATCTGGTGATGTCGGTCATATCCAGAATTTCGCCGAACTGGCTGGTGTCGCCGCGGCGTCAGGCCGAGGCGGTGAAGGAATCCTTCAGCCAGTTCGATATCCGGCCGAAGAACCCTGATATCGCGGTCGGCGCACTGTCCGGCGGCAACCAGCAGAAGGTGGTGCTGGCCAAGGAGATCCTCGGCAACCCGCGCCTGCTTCTGCTCGACGAGCCGACGCGTGGCGTCGATGTCGGCGCCAAGGGCGAGATCTACGCGCGGCTCAGGGCACTCGCGGCGCAAGGGCTCGGCATTCTGGTCGCGTCCAGTGAGATGCCGGAACTGATCGGTCTGTGCGACCGCATCGTGGTGCTGCGCCAAGGGCGCAATGTGGCGGAATTCATGGGCGGCGTCGACGAGCACACGGTGCTGGCCGCGGCAAACGGCAGGAGGCCTGATGTCTGACGAGAAGATTTCGGTGGCAGGCGCACCCGTGACGGCGCCCCGAAAACATCGCGATCCGCTGGCGCTCATCGTGCGCTTCCAGAGCCTGATCGGCCTGGTGCTGGTGGCGATCGGCGGCATCATCTTCTCGCCACGCCGCCATGGCGAGATACTGTTCCTCAACCCCGACAACATCGCCAACATCGTGCGCGCCGTGTCGGAGACCGGCATCATCGCCATCGGCATGACCTTCGTCATCATCACCGCCGGCATCGACCTTTCGGTCGGCGCGGTGCTGGGCCTCTCCAGCGTCGTCACCGCATCGATGATGATCTCCGGCGGCTTCGGCCTGATCCCCACCATCCTCGCCGTGCTCGCCATGGGCATCGTCTTCGGCGCCATCCAGGGCACCATCTCCACCCGCTTCCGGCTGGAACCCTTCATCGTCACGCTGGCCGGCCTGCAGGCCGCGCGCGGCCTCGCGCTCGTCGTGTCGGGCAACCAGTACATCAACATTTCCTATGGCGACGGGCCGGGCCTCGCGCCGCCTGTGTTCGCCGTGCTTGGCGAGCGGCTGTTCAACAACACCGTGCCGGTGGCCACCCTGGTCTTCATCGTCTTTGCCGCAATCGCCACCATCGTGCTCAACACCACGCGCTTCGGGCGCTATGTCTTTGCCGTCGGCGGCAATGAGCGCGCCGCGCGCATTTCCGGCGTGCCGGTGTCGATGGTGAAGATCTCGGTCTACGCCATCACCGGCTTTGCCGCCGCCCTTGCCGGCATCGTCCACGCCGGCCAGTTCAATTTCGGCAGCGCCAATGACGGCATGGGCTATGAGCTGACGGCCATCGCCGCCGTGGTCATCGGCGGCACCAGCCTGTTCGGCGGCGCCGGCTCCATGGTCGGCACCGTCGCCGGCACCATCATGCTCGGCGCACTCGCCAACATCCTGCAGCTCAACAACATCACCCCCGCCATGCAGCTGCTCGCGACCGCCGCGATCATCGTTCTGGCGGCAGTGCTTCAATCCCTCGTTCGCCGCCGCGAGGGTTTGGGTCGTTAATGCATGTCGCGCAAAGGTGAAATCGGTTTTGCGACAACGACATGCATCAACAAACAAGGAGGAGACGGCGAAACGTCAAACCAAGGTCTGGCCCCCCGGCCCGACGAGGAGGAGAGTGAGTTATGAGAACCATTACAAGCGCATCGACCCTCAAGGCCGTGCTTCTGGCCGGCGCCGGCCTGTGCATTGCCGGCACCGCCTATGCCGCCGAGCCGCTGGTCAAAGCCTGCGCCAAGGACGGCCAGTTCATCATCGGCTTTTCGCAGGCCAACAATGCCGAGCCCTACCGCCAGCACGTCAATGACGAGCTGGAGGCGGCGGCCAAGGAAGTGCCTGGCTTCACGCTGCAGATCGCCGACGGCGCCGGCAACGTCAACACGCAGACCTCGCAGGTCGACAATTTCATCACCCAGAAGGTCGACATCCTTTTGATCTCGCCCTTCGAGGCGGCGCCGCTGACGCCGGCGGTGAAGCGCGCCATGGATGCCGGCATCCCGGTCATCGAGCTCGACCGCAAGACGGTCGGCGACCCCGGCAAGGACTACACCGCCTTCATCGGCGGCGACAATTTCAAGATCGCCGAGGAAGCCGGAAAGTACACCGCCAAGACCCTGCTGCCCGATGGCGGCGAGGCGGCGGTGCTGCAAGGCCTGCCGAGCTCGACGCCGGCCGTCGAGCGCCTCAACGGCTTCAAGGAAGGCGTGAAGGGCAACCCGAAAGTCCAGATCGTGGCCGAGCAGGCCGCCGACTGGGTGCCGGATAAAGCCCAGGTCGCCTTCGCCGCCATGCTGCAGGCGCACCCCGATATCAAGGTGCTCTACGCCTCCAACGACATGATGGCCGCCGGCGCGCTGCTCGCCGCCAAGGGCGCAGGCAAGGACGTCAAGATCATCGGCACCGACGGCCTGCCGGGCCCGGCCGGCGGCATCGAGGCGGTCGCCAAGGGCGACTGGGTCGCAACCTTCACCTACCCGACGGGTGCCAAGGAAGCGATCGAGATGTCGAAGAAGATCCTGCTCGATTGTGCGACTTCAGTGGAACCGACGGTGACGGTGGAGACGACCGCGATCACGGCGGAGAATGCCAAGCAGCTGATGGGGAAGTAGGGCTGGCGATCATCTTGCAGGAATCAGTGGCAAGGCCCCCTCGCGGGGCCTTGCTGCGTTTGTTCCGCCGCTGCCGCTCACAAAGCCATCCTCAAGCTCAACTTGACCAATCGCAAGGCCGACGACATTGTGGACCGCGAGTTGCAATTCGTAGCCAAGTGGTCGTGTGGCAATGGATTTTCGCGACGCCATCGATAGAGCGCTGGCCTGGGCCGGCGGATGGTTCGACTATGCCGCCGCGCCCTGGTTCGTCTATCAGATCGGCATCATTGCCTCGCTCTTTGCGATGGCGAAGCTGGCGGCGCTGCGGGTCGAGCCTCTTGTCGAGAACCAGGCACGCCAGATCAAGGGCCATCCCGGACTCTTAAGGGTCGTCATCGCGCTGTTGCGTCGCACCGACTGGATCCTGTTCAATATCTTCCTGTTTGCCGCGCTCAACCTGTTGCTCGCCATCACCTGGCCGAGCCGCACCCATCTCCTGCTCGTCGCGCTGTTGCTCTCGCTGGCGTGGCTGTTTGCGACCGTGCTGTCGCGCATCATCCGCAACCGCCTCGTCGCGCGCACGCTGGGTTGGCTGGCCTGGATCTACGCGGCCCTTGTCATACTGGGCGTCAGTAACGAGGCGGCCGCCTTCCTCGACAGCCTGGCAATCCCTCTGGGCGCGGTTCGCATTTCGGCCCTTATGGTGCTGAAGGCGGCGCTGCTCCTGATCGCCACGGTCTGGCTTGCGGTGGTCACTGGCAATTACATCGATGAGCGCGTCCGCCTCTCCGAGGAGCTGACACCGTCGATCCGCGTCCTCGTCGGCAAGGTCGCCAAGATCGGCCTCGTGCTGGTGGCCGGCGCCGTGGCACTTTCGGCCGTCGGCCTCGACCTGACGGCGCTGACGGTGTTTTCCGGCGCCGTTGGTGTAGGTCTCGCTTTCGGTCTGCAGAAGGTCGTCTCGAATTTCGTCTCCGGCGTGATCATCCTGCTCGACAAGTCGATCAAGCCGGGCGACACCATTTCGCTCGAAGGCACCTTCGGCTGGATCCGCGAATTGCGGGCGCGCTTCGTCTCGGTGGTGACGCGCGACGGCCGCGAATTCCTGATCCCCAACGAGGACTTCATCACCCAGAGGGTCATCAACTGGTCGTTCAGCGACAACCTCGTGCGCCTCGACGTGAACTTCGGCGTCTCCTACGACGCCGATCCGCACAAGGTCAGCGAACTGGCGATAGAGGCCGCGATCAGCGTCGGCCGGGTCGAGGCCGACCGGCGACCGGTCTGCTGGCTGACCGACTTCGGTGACTCCTCGCTGAACTTCGTCCTGCGCTTCTGGATCCGAGACCCGCAGCAAGGCCTGACCAACGTGCGCGGCAAAGTGCTGCTGGCGCTGTGGGACACGTTCAAGGCAAACGGCATAAGCATCCCTTATCCGCATCGCGAGATCATCATGAAACAGGCTGGGCCGGTCAGACCAGGGCACGACGACCAGTGATCTTCTCGATGTTGATGCGGAAGAAGAGGTGAGGCGGACTGGCCACCTTGTCCTCGGCGTAAGGTGTCTCGCTGCCAGGTTCCCACCAGTTGGGGCGCGCTTTCTGCAACAGCGACCAGGCATGGTCGCGCTCATTCTGCCGAGGGCCCGCTTCGGCCAGTTCTTCGTAGAGGCCGAAAGCAACGACACTCCACCAGCTGCGAGGGTTGGCAATCTCGTCGACTTCGAAGCAGACCTGAGGATGTTCGCGCATCGCCCGGACCTTCTGGCCGATGAGGGAGAAGCTGTAGATGTGGCCGTTCTCGTAAACGAAGCTGATCGGTACGACGTACGGCATCCCGTCCCTTAAGCACGCGAGGTGCCCGACCCTGCTGTCGGCCAGGTGCATCCTGCATTCTTGGGCGGTCATCTCAGTGACGGTCACGGGACTCCCCAGGTGAAAGGGCCAGCTTCACTTTGTGCATCTCGATGCAGGCTGCGCCGGACTCAGGCACCTCCTTGTTTGGCCGTCTCGAGAAATCGATCGGCGAAGTCGGCGAGTGCGTTCCAGTCAGTGAATTCGTGATCGCGCTCGGGGCTCGGGCCGCCGCTCTTCATGACGACGAATTTGACGAACTGCTCCTGAAAGTAATCGTACTTGGTGAAGCGCAATGCGCCCCCGAGAAGAAGGGTCATGCGTGGTTGCCACCCTGTCACGGAGACGAAGCGATCCACATACTTTTGAGCCTCCGGCTTTTGGTCTTCCAGCGCCGCCGACAGACTGACGGATATGAGGGCCGAGGGCCTGGTGCTCAGCGCCTCGTGATGCGCAAATACGAAGTTCGTGACGGTTTCCTGGTGGTGCTCCTGGTGGACCGACGCGGCAATGACGAACGCGTCGAAGTGTCCGAGCTTCAAATCAGATGCGAGCGCTGTGCTATCCAGCAGCTCGACCTGGTGCCCGCGCTCGCGAATATGCGTTGCCGCCCGTGCGGAAATCTTCTCCGTCTGCCCTTCGGTCGTTCCATAGACAATCAGGACGTTCACGATGTCCCTCCGACAGCAGAAGAGACATTCACAAGGACGATCGATACGAGCCAGCCCGGCATCCCGGTACCTCAATGCTGCGCGCATTATAGCCCATGGAACGGGCTGCACGAACTGCTTTTCTCAGCGGCACGAAGAAACCGATCAGAGCCATGATCAGCACCATAAGCCATCCGATTATGACCATCCGCCACGGGGGCGGGCGCTGCGATTGAGGCGCTCTATTGCGTCGGGGCCTGGGCGGGGGCCGGGCGGGGCACTGACAGACAACGGGCAGGCCGACCATCCGACGCTGTGCCCAATCCGGACAAGGCGACCCTCGCGAACGGCGACATCAACAAAGTGCCCCGCGTACCCGATGGTGACCTTGGCCTGAAATCCCGGCTTGGCTAGAGTTCGTAGCATGCTGAACGCCATTCACCACGTCGCGCTCATCTGCACCGACTACGACCGGTCGCGACGGTTCTACGTCGAACTCCTCGGCCTCGAACTGATCCGGGAGTTCTATCGGGAAGAGCGGCAGTCATGGAAGGCGGATCTGCAGATCGGGTCCGTCCAACTGGAATTGTTCTCCTTCCCTGCACCAGTGATGCGGCCGTCCCATCCAGAGGCGACAGGCCTGAGACATCTGGCATTTGCCGTGGCGAATCTTGATCCCGTAATTATGCGCCTGGAAGCCGCCGGCGTTGCCGTTGAGCCAATCCGGATCGACCCATATACAGACCAACGGTTTACCTTTTTCAGAGACCCAGATGGATTGCCGCTGGAACTCTACGAAGCCCCATAAGGAATGGTTAGCTTTCGCGACCACGTCATCGGAGGTGGGAACGCCACTGCCAGGGATTTAGCGAGCCGCCGCCTGCCTACGTTGCGTTCAGCTCTGCCAGGTAAGCATTCGGTCCCTGGGAGCCGCACGCCAACGCTAGACAACTACAGTCTGGTCCGCTTTGGCGCACTCCCCTCGGCACGCCAGCCCGCGCGCAGCCTCACGGCGTGGCCGTAAACCCGCACTGCTTCTGGTCCATCTCGATCTGCTTGGTGATGCGGATGGCGTTCTGGGCCTCCGTCACCGAGCCGCTGTTGACGGTCTTGTCCTTCAGCGGCCTGACGGCTGGCTGCAGGCACCGTGCTTGCCGAGGAACAAGGCGTCGCCCCTGGAATCGTTTCGGCCAGTTGCAGCATATGAAGGTATTGAAGTACTCGCAGATGAACGAGCTGAAGGCGCGATACGCTTGGATTGAGTAGGAGGAAGAGAGAAATCCTGAGATCGGGAAGCATACCCTGAAGTACTAGGTGTACGAGAGAGCCCTCCATTTCGCGGCGGAAGTGCCTCGATCCGTCACCTCTTGCTTCTCGTCAACTTACGCGCTTCTCCTGGAATTGCGCTATTGCAAAACTCTGTCCAGGAAACTCAGCAAAACCGGGCAATAGGTTATCTTTTGCTTTGGCGTAAGAGGACTTGCCAATCGCTCTGCCCGGACTTCGTCGATAATATAGGCGAAGTCGGGATGGACCTTGATAATGCCGTCCAGCATCGCGCCGGCCGCCGCCCGCTTTTCGGCAGGGATGCTGCAAATATCGCCTAAGATCGGCACGTCGGCCAGCATGGCAACAGTGAACTTGATATTGCCCGTCGTTTCGGCATGCGCCCCGGTGGCAAAGGACGTCGAGACGAGAAGGGGGATCAGGAAAGATTTCATCTGCGTTGGCTCTCCAACTGCCAGGCTAACCTTTCTCGCGCGCCTTGTCGAAGCGCCAGCGGCTGCTCGTCACTTAAGGCAAGCTGTGTCACCCGCACGGCGAAGTCCGCTTCTCGCCTCATGTCACCCTGGAGCCCCCTTCAACAAGTCCAAGGCTGGGCGGGATGGGCTGCCTCATTCACGGCGTGGTCGTGAACCCGCACTGCTTCTGTTCCATCTCGATCTGCTTGGTGATGCGGATGGCGTTCTGGGCGTAGGCCTCCGTCACCGAGCCGCTGTTCACGGTCTTGTCCTTCAGCGGGCTGACGGCTGCGCACAGGTGGAAGACGTGCTCCGTGTCGGACTTCGCGGCGCCGTTCTCCGGCGCGATCCAGTACACGATATCCTGACCGTTGGGATGGGCCGCGTCCTTCGTCGCCGCGGCCACCGTGGTGGAGTCGGTGGCGATCGCCTGCGCCTGGGCGGCGACTTCGGGCGAACAGGCCGTGGTCGGCTGCCCCGCCTTGATCTGGGCCGCGCACTGGTTCATGTCCTGCGTGTACTGCTCGACCGACGGCGGCTGGTAGCTGACCCCGATCAGCGTCGCCAGCACGGCCAGCACAGCGCCGACGCCGCCGGCAATCTTCTTGCTCTTCGGATCCATGTTCTTGTCGTTGAGGATCAAAAGAACCAGCGGCAGGAAGGCAATCAGCGTGATGATCGCGCCGAGCTGGTTCTGGACGAAGAACCTGAATGTGTCGGATTCGCGGGCCGGGTCCTTCCTGTTGGCCGCCTTCCAAAGCAGGCTGCCGGCGATGGCGAAAATCGCGATCCCGACCAGAATGCCGATCAGCAGCGGCAGGTTGCCTTGGTCGAACTTGTGCCGGTAGAGCAAGACAATGCCGGCGATCTCGCCGCCAATGGCAATGATCCACGACAGCGCGGCGAAAAGCCGGAGGCGCGTGGCGCCGGCCTTCTGGCCCTGCGATGCTTGCCAATCCTTGGTAACGTCTGCGGCCGGCTTGTTGTCGTCGGTCATGACCAGGTCCCCCGATATCGACGCTTTTGCCGGGCGGCGTCATATCGAAAGGCGCCCGGCGCAGCGTCATTGAACGAACGTCGCCTGCCTCGGCGGCGAAAGCGCCACGGCAGACCGTATCCCAATCCTTATTGCGCATGAGGGGATTCGTCCATAGCCACGGGGCAGGGGCCGGCGATGGCTGCGTTCTCCTTCATCTCCGCATCATTGCAGTCATTCCCTCGGTTCCGAAAGAACCCCGCGCACGGCTGACGACGGACATTTGCCGACACTAAGTTGGTGTGGGATATTTCAATATCGCCAAAGGCAACATTCTAAATTGCAGGAATGCGATGACAGAAGACAAATATCCGGGAGAGCTTGCTTCCCCGCAGCAGATCCATCAACTGGCGGAAGAGTATCGCAAGGGGGCAACCCTGCTTCTTCAGCTTGGCCGATCAGGCAAGCCGCTTAGCCGAGCGCCGTTTAGACTGTCCGCCATCCACGCGATCGAACTCTATCTGACCGCACTTTTGCTCCACCGTGGGCACAGTCCCAATCAAATCCGCAAAATGCACCACGACTTGGCGGCGCGGACGGAACATACTCTGGAAGCAGGACTGCGCCTTCGCACGAAAACCACCATTCATCTTCAGTCGCTCACCCAGAACCGGGAATATCTCATCTCCCGCTATGGCCCAGAACTGGCGGCAACCGCCTCACAGATCAACCGGCTTACCGCCACTCTGGAAGAGGTGGCGGCAAAGGTCACCCTTTTGATCGTGCCGCCGTCAAAAACAGTGCAACCGGCTGCCGCCGTAACTGGCAAGGCCTGAGCCGATTACCGCCTTGCGCGGTTCAGGGCTGTGGTTCGTCCTCAACGGCCAGCCGGCGGCACCGCCACCCTTCACCCCGGAAAGATCGTAAACCCGCCGTCGACGCGGATGACCTGGCCGTTGATGAAGCGCGCGCGGGGGCCGGCGAGGAAGGCCACGGCCTCGGCGATCTCTTCCGGCTCGGCATAGCGGTTCAGCGATTTCCGGCTCGAATCCATGCGCTCCGGATCGACCACGCGGGTCGCCTGGAACCGTGCCGTCTTGGTGGCGCCGGGGCTGACCGCATTGATGCGCACGCCGTCGTCGATCAGTTCCTTGGCGAGGCAGCGCGTGTAATGCACGACCGCGGCCTTCAAGGTGGAGTAGACGACCTCGGGCGAGCAGCCGAGATGTGCCGCCGCCGACGCGATGTTGATGACGGAGCCGCCACCGCGCTGCTTCATGGGCGGCACGAAAGCCTGGCAGACCAGCATCGTACCGATCAGGTTGTTCTCGGTGAGCACGCGTATGTCGGCCAGTTCGATGTCGAGGGCGTTGTTGGGGTTCGGCTTGCCGCCCTTGGCGCCGATGTCGCCGCCGGCGCAATTGACCAGCACATGCACGTCGCCGAGATCGGCTTCGATCTTGCGCTTCATCTCGGCCACCGCCTTCTGGTCACCGATGTTGCCGGTCACCGAAGTGACCTTCGTGCCATGCCGCTTCAGGCGCTCGACCACTTCGCCGAGATTGGCGAACTCGCCATATTTGGCCGGCGCTGTTTCGTCCATGTCGTGGATCGCGACATTGGCGCCGAGTTCCGCCAGGCGCTCGGCCATCACGCGGCCGAGGCCACGGCCGGAGCCGGTTACGAAGGCGGTCAATCCATCGAGTTCACGTGCCGTCATCAGATCTTCTCCATCAAACCAAGGTTGCGCATGTTGGCGGCGCTGCGCCGGATCATGTCGAGCTCATAGGAAACCAGGGTACCGTCGTCCTCGCGCTCCCAGGGCGTGCGGTAGTCGGCATCGTCGGGCAGCCGGTTGCGCTGGGCTGCCGCCAAGCAGGCGGCAAATTCGCGCGCCGTCTTCTCGGGATAGCCGTGCCACCAGTCGTCGCTGAGGAAGCGGACATGCCGCGCCTCCAACGCGCCCGGTTCAAGGACGGCGGTCATGTGGTCGTGGTGTTGGCCGAGGATGGCAAACAGCTCGGCAAACGGCACCGCGCCGTCGCCGATGGCGCAACGGATCAGCCGGTAGCCTTCGCTCGTGAACTGCACGCGGTAATCCTTGAGGTGGACATGGCGGACATAAGGGGCGATCCGCCGCGAAAAATCGAGCGGCGCTTCGCCGACAGGGAATGTGTTGCCGGTGTCGAAGGTGACGCCGACGCCGTCGCCGCCAAGCGCGCAGAAATCGACGAGCTCCTGGCTGGTGAAATCCTGGTGGTTTTCGATCGTAAGGGCATAACCTTCGGCATTCGCGCGGGCACCCCACTCCACCAATCGCTCTCGAATGATGCCGGCGTACTCGCTCCATCTCTCGCCGGCGGCGTTGCGGTCGCCACACAGAACCGGCGTCAGCGCCGTTCGGATGATCTTGGCCCTGAGCAGGCGTGCGGCCCGAAATGCGTCGTCGAGCGGTTCGCCCACCAGAAGGCCGCCGCTGACGATCGGCGTGATCCCGAGGCCGGCGAGCCTTTCGCGCAGCGCGATCACCGCGTCGTCGGAAAGCTCGCTCAGCCATGGCACCCAGATCTCCAGCACCCGTGCGCCGAGTTCGGTCGCCAGCGCGATGAAACCTTCCAGCCCCGCCGGCCTGGGGTTGGCGCGTGGCGTGCCGCGACCCTGGAGGCCGAGATGATAAGTCAGGCCGTAGGGGTTCAGGCCGACCTCGAGCATGAAGCGATCCTTTGGTTGGGTCATCGCAGGCCGGCATCCACGGTGATCGACTGCTTGGTGATCATGCGGCTGTCGTCGGCGGCGAGGAACAGCACCGTGCGCGCGATCTCGTCGCCGAGCAGAACCCTGCGGATCATCTGGCGCTGCACGACCTGGTCGACCGACGCCTGCGTCTTGAACCAGAGCTGCCGTTGCCGGTCGGTGATGACGGCGCCCGGCTCGATGGCGTTGACGCGGATGTTGTCGGGGCCAAACGCCTGCGCCAGCGCGAAGGTCAAGCCGACCACCGCGGCCTTGGCCGCCGCATAGGGCGCCATCTGTGCCGCGCCGGAACGCCAGGCGATCGAGGAAAAATTGACGATCGAACCAAAGCCCAATTCCTTCATGTGCGGATGCACTGCCTGGGCGGCAAAGAAGTGGTGCCTGAGGTTCACGTCCTGGGCGTGGTCCCAGGTTGCCTGCGTGATGTCGGCAACCGGGTGGCGATTGTCGTCGGCGGCGTTGTTGACCAGCACCGCGACAGGTCCCAGCCGCTCGCGCACCGTACCGATCGCAGCCTGGAGGGCGGGGATATCGGTCACGTCGCAGCGCAGGAACAGCGGCGCGTGCGGTGCCGCGGCGAGTTCGCGCGCGAGCGCCTCGCCGGCCTCCTGCTGCAGATCGATAAACGCGACGCGCGCGCCATTGGCTGCGAAGGCGCGGACCGTGTCGGCGCCGATGCCCGACGCGCCGCCGGTGATCAGCACGACACGCTCAGTCAGGCTCGGATAAGTGGCAAAAGACAAGGCGGAACTCTCTTCGGATCAGGCGTCGGTCAGATCAGGCGTTGGGTCGTCGGGTCGAACAGGCAGGCACGCGCCATGTCGATGCCAAGCGTCACCGTCTCACCCATGCCTGGCGTGCCGTCGGGGTCGAAGCGACCGGTGATCTCCTTGCCGCCCAGGCGCAGAACGGCCATGGTCTCGGCACCCGTCGGCTCGACCAGTTCGACCACGGCATCGATTTGCGCGATGCCTGGCTTGCGGCGCGCAAGATCGGGATCGAACCGGTAGATGTGCTCCGGCCGGATGCCGAGAATGAGCTGTCGCGGCGTATCGGATGGAAGGGCCTGGACGATCGGCAGGCTGGCCGTCTTGCCGTCGGCGGTCTGCAAGGCAACAGCGGGGCGGCCGCCTTCTTCGCCGAGTTCAGCCGGCAGGAAATTCATCGCCGGCGAACCCATGAAGCCGGCGACGAACATGTTGGCCGGACGGTTGTAGATCGTGGCCGGCTCATCGAATTGCTGGACCTCGCCCTGATGCATCACGGCGATGCGCGATGCGAGCGTCATCGCCTCGACCTGATCATGGGTGACGTAGACCGTCGTCTTGCCGACGCGGTGATGCAGCTTCTTGATTTCGGTGCGCATGTCGACGCGCAGCTTGGCGTCGAGATTGGAAAGCGGCTCGTCGAACAGGAACAGTTTCGGGTCACGCACCAGCGCCCGGCCCATCGCGACGCGCTGGCGCTGGCCGCCTGAGAGCTGTCCGGGCTTGCGCCCAAGCAGCGGCTCGATCTGCAGGAAGGCGGCAACTCGCTTGACGGCCTCGTCCTGCTGCGGCTTCGGCACGCGGCGGCTTTCCATGCCGAAGGTGATGTTCTCGCGCACCGTCATCGTCGGGTAAAGCGCGTAGGACTGGAACACCATGGCGATGTCGCGGTCCTTCGGCGCAACCGAATTGACCAGCCTTCCGTCGATGCGGATCTCGCCGGAGGTAACAGATTCCAGCCCGGCGATCATCGCCAGCAGGGTGGACTTGCCGCAGCCGGAAGGCCCCACCAGCGCGATGAACTCGCCGTTCTGCGCCTCGAGATCGATGCCCTTCAGCACCTCGACCGCGCCGAAGTTCTTGCGCAGGGATCGGATGGTCAATGTCGACATGCAATGCCCTTCTTGGCGGACGGGACGATCGGCGACAGGAGACAGGCTCCGCTCACTTGATTGCGCCTCACTTGATTGCGCCTCATTTGATCGCACCCTGGGTCAGGCCGCGGACGAAATACTTGCCGCCGAAGAGATAGATCAGCAGCGGCGGCAGCGCGCCGATCAGCACGGCGGCGCTCATGACATCATAGGCGCGTACATTGGTGCCGCTTGCCGTCAGCGCGACGAGCGCGGCGGTGATCGGCTGTTGCTGCCCGGAGGTGAAGACGACACCGAACAGATATTCGTTCCAGATGCCGGTGAACTGCCAGATCACCGTGACGATCAGGATCGGTGAGGAGAGCGGCAGAATGATCTTGCGGAAGATGCGCCAGAAGCCTGCGCCGTCGATGCGCGCCGCCTTGATCAGATCGTCGGGGATGCTGACGTAGTAGTTGCGGCAAAACAGGGTGGTGAACGAAATGCCCTGGATGACGTGGATGAGGACGAGCCCGTAGACCGAATTGCTAAGCCCCAGATTGCCGAGGATGAACGCCCACGGCATCAACGAAATCTGGCCCGGAATGAAGACGCCGAGCAGCATGCAGGTGAACAGCGCTTCCGAACCCTTGAAACGCCATTTCGACAGGATGTAACCGTTCATCGCGCCGACCGCTGTCGAGATGATCGTCGCCGGGATCGTCATTTTCAGAGAGTTGTAGAAGTTGCGCTGCATGCCCTCGCAGGTGCCGCCGATGCAATAGGTGCTCCAGGCCTGGCCCCAGGCGTCGAGGCGGAAGCTGCGTGGCAGCGAGATCAGCCCGTTGCGCGCGATCTCCTGCTGATCGCGGAATGAATTCAGCGCCACGACCAGCAACGGGATCAGGTAGATCGCCGCGAAGACAACCAGCAGCCCATAGATGACGAGGCGGGTGAGGAAATGCCTCCGCGCCGCAACCGTGGCGGCGCGACGATCGAGCGACTGGTCCAGTGAGACGTCAGCCATGGCCGGCTTCCTTGCGCCGCCGCCAGACCACCCAGAACGAATAGGGCACCAGCACCACGGCAAGAGCGGCAAGCATCATGATGGCCGCCGCCGCACCTTCGCCGATCTGGCCGCGTTGGAACATCAGGTCATAGACGTAGATGGCGGGGAAGGTGGTCGAGATTCCCGGGCCGCCCTTGGTGAGGGCAGCCACCAGGTCGAAGGTCTTGATGGCGAACTGGATCTGGATGACGGCGACCGCCAGGAAGATCGGCGCAATCGTCGGCAGAAGCACTTTGCGATAGATGCGGAAGGTCGATGCGCCGTCGATCTGCGCCGCCTTTACGAGATCCTGATCCACCGAGCGCAGACCGGCCAGGAACAGCGCCATGGCAAAGCCAGAGGCTTGCCAGACGCCGGTGATGATCACAGCGTAGATCGCATAGTGCCGGTCGCTGGCGAGTGCGAAACTGAAGCTCGTCCAGCCGAAACCACGCACCATCGCCTGGATGCCGTCGACCGGGTTGTAGAGCCAGCTCCAGACCGTGCCGGTGACGATGAAGGAGACGGCCAGCGGATAGAGGAAGATCGTGCGCCAGGCCGCTTCGCCGCGCACGCGCTGGTCGATCAGGATCGCCAGCAGCAATCCCACGGCCATCGAGCCGACAATGTAGAAACCGCTGAACAAGAACAGGTTGTTGTAGGCGATGTTCCAGCGCCGGTTCGCCCACAGCGACGCGTAGTTGTCCAGGCCGACGAAGCCGTAGGTCGGCAGCAGCGAGGAGTTCGAGAGCGAGATGTAGAGCGTCCAGCCGGTGAAGACGAAGACGTAGACGAAGCTCGCCACCAGCGAGGGGCCGAGCACCAGCAAGGGCATCGCGGAGCCCAGCCGCTCCCGCCAGGGGCGGGCGGGGGCCGGGACCGACAGGATCAGGTCGTGATTTGACATTCAGAGTATGGGACTGGCAGGGACTGGGATGGCGGATGGCCGGGTGCGGATAGACATTGCGCCCGGCCGTTCCCCGTCTATTTCTGTGCTTCGGCCGCGTCGGCCATCGCATTGGCGCCGTCCTCGGCTGACATGTCGGGCGTCGCCACGAACTCGGTGATGGAGTCCATGATCGCGCCGCGCATCTTCTGCGGGATGGTCATGTTGTGCGCCATCGAGCGCACCAGCGTGCCTTCCTTGATCGACGCCTGCAGATCCTTCTGCGACAGCTGCTGGCATGGATTGAAGCCCTTCGACAGATCGATATCCAGGCGTGAGGGGATCGAGCCCTTGGCCTGGTTGAAGACCGTCTGGAAGTCGGGCGACAGGATCAGGCTGGCAAGCAGCTTCTGGCCGTCGATGTAATCCTGGTCCTTCTGCTTGAAGAACACCACCGAGTCCGAGTTGAGGATGAAGCCGGGTTTCCCCCAATCGGTCGGCGCTTGGGCGCAGACATAGTCGGTGCCTTCCTTGAAGCCGGCGGCGGTCAAAAGGCCGATCGTCCAGTCGCCCATGATGTGGAACGCCGCGTCGCCCTTGCCGACGAGCGCCGACATCGAATCCCAGTCGCGGCCGACCATGCCAGGATCCATGTACTTGCTCGTCATCAGGCGCATCTGCTCGAAGGCCTTGACCATCCCCGGGCTGCGCATGGCTTCGACATCGCCTTCGACGAAGGCCTTGCGATAGAGATCGATGTCCTGGCCGTAGAGCACGACCTCGAACACCGTCGAATCCGTCCAGTCGGCGGTCGAATGCGAGATGCAGATCTTGCCTGAGGCGACGATCTTGTCACAGGCCGCATTGAACTCGGCCCAGGTCTTGGGCATTTCCGCCACGCCGGCCGCCTGCATGACCTTCGGCGAGGCCCAGAGCCAGTTGATGCGGTGGATGTTCATGGGAGCGGCGACCCATTTGCCGGTTGGTTTCATCACCGGCAGCAATTCCGGCGCGACCACTTTCTCCCATCCTTCCGAGGCTGCCAGCTCGTCGAGATCGGCGGTCATGCCGGTCTCGTTCCACTCGGCGATTTCCGGGCCTTTGAGCTGCACGGCAGGCGGGGCATTGCCGGCGATCACGTCGGCACGCAGCTTGGCCAGCGTATTGGCCGTATGACCGGCGATCGAGGTCTGTTCCCATTTACCGCCCTTGGCGGTGAACATCTCGCCGAGCTTGGCGATCGCCTGCGCGTCCGATCCGGTCGCCCATTGGTGCAAAAGGTTCGTCTTGGGCTCGGCGAAGGCCGCCCCGGCGACAAGGGTGCACGCAGCAGCGGCGACCGCGAAGGCGGTCATAACGGATTTCATGGTTTCACTCCCACATATGGTTGCACGGTTCGTATCGACCGCTTATGGCCGCGGTTTGAAGCCGCTGCCGGCGAGATGCGTTAATCTCGAGTTCTTTCCAAGATGACATATTGGAGC
The DNA here is from genome assembly GCF_056404775.1 of Mesorhizobium sp. P2_B5. Lineage (NCBI taxonomy): Bacteria > Pseudomonadati > Pseudomonadota > Alphaproteobacteria > Hyphomicrobiales > Phyllobacteriaceae > Mesorhizobium > Mesorhizobium sp. P2_B5. The sequence goes on from NZ_JBFUDJ010000012.1 coordinate 151,838, forward strand.
TATCAGTCAACGATGTTTATGTTGATCCATGACAAAACCTTCGCTTAGAACCTGGCTGATCGACCGACCGTCCGCGTCGCCGGAGAGCATGATCGTGCGCTGCCTGAGCGAGCGCGGCGTACTCTCGGCGTCGCAGATCGCACGCGTCACCGGTCTGGCGCGCTCAACGGTCTCAACCGCGCTCAACGGCTTGAGAAGGTCGGGGATGGTGATCGAAGCTCCGACCAGCAGCGCTGGCATCAGAGGTATCGGCAGGCCAGCCGCGGCCGTTACGCTCAATCCGACAGCAGGCACCTGCGTCGGAATTCACCTAGCTCTTCAGCAGATACGGCTCATCGTCGCCGATGTCTCGCATTCCGTCATTGCCGAACAAACTATACCGATGGATCTCGACTACCAGCCGCAACAGGCGGCCCAGATGGTCAAATCGGCAATTGCCCAATCTTACAAGGAAAACGGTCTGCCGGTGGCGGGGCTCCTGGGGGTTGGGGTTTCCGTCTCCGGCCCTGTCAGCCGCGATGGAGTGGTGCTGCGCGCGAGCATGGTTCCAACATGGGCCGGCGTCAACATACGAGATGTGTTCGGACCCGTCCTGGAACAGCCGATCTTCGCCGACAATGAGAGCAACTGCTCGGCCATTGCGGAGCTGATGTGGGGCGCGGCCGTCGGCCAGGACGATTTCGTGCTGTTCAAGATCGATCTGGGTGTCGGCGGGGCCATTGTACAGCATGGCCGGCTGGTGACGGGCATCGCCGGCGGCGCCGGCGAATTCGGGCATATCAGCATCGATCCCGGCGGCGATCTCTGCCGGTGCGGCAATCGCGGATGCCTGGAGCTCTATGCGAGTTTTGCGCGGCCGCTGGAACAGATTTCGCGTGTCGTGGGGCGGCAAGTCACAATGGACGATGTCATCACCATGGCCGAAGAGGGCGACGTCAGGGCACTGCGGATGATCGAGGATACCGCCGAGATCGCCGGCCGGGGTCTCGGCCTGATCGGCTCGGTGCTCAATCCGCCGCTTATCATCATCGGCGGCCACATGGCTTTGGCTGGCGACATTCTGCTGACGCCGCTGATCGCCTCCTATGAACGCCACACGCTCATCAAGTCCCGCGATATCGCTCCGGCCCTGCGCACGCGCATCATCGTTGGCAAGCACACCGAAAACGATTCACTGCTGGGCGCGGTCGGCCTCGTGCTGAGACACCAGACGAAGGAACTGTCGCTCGGTTGAGGGGTAGGGACAGGCGCTTGTGCCAGGGCGTATTGACTGACGGGGGGCTGCGGATAGGGGGCTGCTGATACGGCAAGTCCCAAGAGATGCGGTGAATGGCCGCTTCGCGCCTCAAGGCGGCCATGCGGGTGAGTTTCTGCGCTTATCCAAAAAGCGGACGACTTTTTCACATACCGATGTGCCGGCGGAGGCAGTCTGTTTCCCAAGCACACGTATTCGCCGTCGTTCTGCGCGGCGAATACGTAGCCGTAGCGAAACACGCCCCGGTCATCGGATCTTTGCCGATACCTCGCGTGATGCCTGATCAATCGTATCAGCGATGATTTTAGGCTGGGTCACGAAGAGCGCGTGGCTAGCTGACACTTTCGTAACCTTTGCGCCGATGCGTTCCGCCATGTGCAGCAACATGGCCTGATCGAATGCCTTGTCCTCAGTGGCGATAACAGCCCAGCTTGGCTTCGACCGCCACGCCGCATTCTTTAGCTTCGTGCCAAAGGCCGACATGTTGATCGGGACCTGCGAATCTCTCATGAAGATCACGTCTTTGTCGCTCACATCGTGAGCGAAGCCGGATTTGAAGTTTTCTGGCTTCACGTAGCCGAAACCGTCAACTGTGGTCTCGACGACGAACTCGGTAGCTGGCGCGAAACCTTCATATTGCTGGGCAGATGATTCACCTGCATCGGGCGATAGGGCCGAGATGTAGACGAGCCCAGTGACTTTCGGGTCAACGCCGACCTCGGTAATCACTGTGCCGCCCCACGAATGCCCGACGAGGAGCGTTGGGCCATCCTGTCGGTCGAGAGCACGCTTAGTCGCTGCGACATCGTCCGCAAGCGACGTCAGAGGGTTCTGAACGATCGTGACGCGATAGCCGCGCTGAGTGAGCTCGTCGTAAACGCCGCGCCAGCCGGAACCGTCGGCGAACGCTCCATGCACCAATACGACGTTCTTGACAGATTGTGCGCCGGGGATGCGGTCTGCGGCCTGGGAAGGCAAAGTTGAGGCGAGGGCGGCCGCCATCGCGGTCGCGGCGAGGAGGCTTTTCGATGCGGTCATTGAAGGTTCCTTTCTGATTTTCGGAAAAAGACGAATTTGGTCGATTCGGCTCTTGAAGAGTGCACCTCCGACTGTTTGCGTACGCTCACAACAGATACGCACGCAAAAGGGTTGATGCCTCGTCGCCAGGCGCAGGTCGAAAGGGCGGGTGAGGGAACTGGAAAGCCTACGGTGCCATAGGCGGATACTTGGTTCGGCTGGGGCTCAGGTTGCACTTAGTCGTAGATGGGTGGACGTCACAGGGCTCGTTCGAATGTTTCGGAAAGCGACATTCCGTAGACCTCCATTGCGACTCTCAATCACCAAAATGTATGCGAAACGTGGAGAAAGGTGCTATCTAATTTGATTAATAATTTTATTAAGATCAGCAGATTTTAAATCCTCTGAGAGATATTGTCGTATAATTTTTGCAAATTATGGAAGAATCTTCCATACTCATTCTGAACCGTGCCGACATTGAGGTTCTCCGCGAGGGCGCCCTGTATCGACGTTACATGGATCACGACACCGCTGCCGAGTGCCACCATCTCAGGCACGAACTCCCGATCGAGCCGCACTGCGGGCAGCAAGTTCAGTCCAAGCTCCCGCAGGCAACTTTGTGGCAGAGGCGGCCGTTGTGAGAGCCACGCCGCTCCTTTGGTTCAAACCGACCGACAGCCCGCTCTATAGAGGCAGCTCCTTGCCCGCGTGCTCCGCCGCCATGTGCTCAGCGTACCAGTCCGGCCAATTCTCATCACGCTGGCCGCCTGTCCGCTTCTCGTGCTCGCCATGGGCCACGGACGCACGCCGGAGCGCGGCCGCGAGCTCGGCCGACGAGCCAAATGTGGTTTCGCCGGTTTCGACGCGGCCGGGCGCTCGCGCAGTGACCTCCTGCAGCATCCAGATATTTCCAGCCGGATCGCTGAAGGATGCCCACGACAAGTAGCTGCGCCGTTCGGGGTCCGGACCGCTGACACGGCCTTCACTGCCGGCATAGTGGAACACTTCGCTCACGTCGACGCCGCGATCGGCAAGTTCGGCGCGCGCTACCTCAATGTCCGACACGACGAGCTCGCCAGCGCTTTTGAGGACATCGAGTTCGAGCCGGGCATAGGGTTCCGTTGTGGTCCTTGAGCCAAACACTACCGAACACGGGGAGCCCGGAGGCGTAAACTGGATGACACGAAATCCGTCGCCTGTGAGGTCGGCGTCCAGTCGCCAGCCCAAACCGCTATAGAAGTGCTTGGCACGGTCGACGTCCGAAACGGGAATGACCGCGACCTCGAGCCTAATGTCTACGCCTCGCGCTGCGGGTGTTGCGATTGCGGCTTCGCCGCGTTGTGGAATTCTGTTCATGTCCATTTCCTCCGATTTTAGCGGTTTGTGAGTTCACGTGCGGCGGACCGGGGCGTGTGCCCGGTCCGTCTTGGAAGGAGAGCGGAGCGGCAGGCGCCCCGTTCGTCTCATATCGCCCGTTCATCTCATATCGATTGTCGAAGCGACCGGAACGCGGCGCGAAGCTCTTCGGTAAAGAGCTTCGGCTGTTCCCAGGCAGCAAAATGACCGCCCTTGTCGACCTTGTTGTAGTGGATGAGCTTGGGATACGCCCGTTCCGCCCAACTCCGCGGCGTCTGGTAGAGTTCGTCGGGGAAGACGCTTACGGCAACCGGAACGGAGACGCCCTTGGGACTGAAAAACGCGAGCTTATTCTCCCAATAGAGGCGACCTGACGAAACCCCTGTGTTGGTGAGCCAGAACAGCGTGACATTGTCGAGGACATCGTCCGGGGTGAGGCCTTCAGTCTGCCCATCGAACGAACGCGCGATCATCTGCAGACTGGCCATGTCGTGGTCGAGCAGGAAGGTGGCGAGGCCGATGGGCGAGTCCGCAAACCCGGTCAGTGTTTGCGGGCGCGTTGCCATCCAAAGGGCGTAGTAAACATGCTTGTAGAAGAAAACGAGCTGTTCGTACGTGCTTCTCTCCTCATCGGACAGACCGGACGGCGCCGGCGCACCGGCGAAAGATGCCTGGTCGATCTCTGCAGGAATTGCGCCGGGCATGTTGGTGTGAATGCCGAGCAGTTCCGGCGGCGCCTGCACGCCCATCTGCTCCGTGACGGTAGCGCCCCAGTCGCCACCCTGCGCGACAAAGTGCTTGTAGCCAACGCGCCGCATCAGCGTAGTCCATGCCTGCGCGATCCGTTCGGGACCCCAGCCGGTCGTCAGCGGTTTGCCGGAAAATCCATAGCCCGGCATCGACGGAATTACGATGTCGAAGGCATCCGATGCGCTGCCGCCATGCGCGGTGGGATTGGTCAGCGGCTCGATGATCTTGAGCTGCTCGATGATTGAACCTGGCCATCCGTGCGTGACGATGAGCGGCAGTGCGTTTTCATGCACCGAACGAACGTGGATGAAATGGATGTCCAGTCCGTCAATCTCGGTGACGAAGTGCGGATAGGCATTCATCCTCGCTTCCGCCTTCCGCCAGTCGTATTCGGTCTGCCAGTAACGCAGAAGCTGCTTGACCGTCTTAAGCGGTACGCCCTGCGAGTAATCGGTGACAGTTTCCTTGTCGGGTAACCGGGTCTGCGCTAGGCGTTGACGCAGGTCGGCCAGTTCTCCCTCTGAGGCACTGAAAGTAAAGGGGCGAATCGAGTCGGCCCCGGTTGCCGCATGTAGCGCAGAGGGAAGCGCGCTAACGGCCCCGGCTGCAACTGCGGTGGCAAGAAGTTCGCGCTGCGTGGGCGACACTGATGCTGATGACATGACATCCTCCTCTATTTTTCTATTTGTTCGGATGCGGTCACGCAGGTCGCATGCCGCAGAGGCATGTTCGCTCGGAGAGGAAGGAATTACGCGTTATGCGTTGTTAAGAGTCGTTACACTGGGGGTCAGCCCGGTGCATTTGCACTGTTCAATTCGGCGAGCAGGGCGCTCGCCGCATTTACATCCGCGGTTTGCACGCCTTCGCCGAACCGCTGAAGGAGCCGACCGAGCAAATCCCGGGCACGATCTGCCTGACCGTGTTGCTGCCAAATTCTGGCCAGCGGTATGGCTGCCCTCAACTCCCACGCCGTCGCCGATTGTTTACCTGCCCAGTAGATCGCTTGAAGCAGCGAGTCCTCAGCCGCACTCACATCGGGCGGAGAATATGCCAGGCGAATTTCGGCCCGCACACGCAGCAGATCAGGACGATCATACGTCTCGCCGGCCTGGTCCGCCAAGGCAATCGCCCGGTCGATTGTGGTTGCAGCCTCATCAAGCTGGCCGCTTCGCATCATGCCTTCGGCAAGCGCTCGCAAGAATGCCGTCGCAAGGATATTGAACCGTTCAGCGCTCAGCGTCGCAACAGCGTTCCGGAGCAATTGCGCGCCCTCGGCCGGCTCGCCTTGCAAGATCATGAGTTCGCCCCTCAAGGCAAGCCCCATGGCGTGATAAGGGGCCAGGGAATACTTCGCTGCATAAGCCAGAACACGTTCGACCCATTGCGCCGCGCGGTCAAAGTCGCCGCTCCAGAGGTAGACCGGCACAGTGTAAACAAGCGACATGCAAACCGCGACCGGGTGCTCACGTTTGGTTGCCTCCTCGACGGCCTGGTCCGCAGTTTTGAGCGCTCTCTCCGGCATGCCTCGCAACCACAAGGCTCGCGCCAGCGCTATCAGCGCGCGTATCCTGTGGTCGTAGCCGAAGAAGTCGACCTGGACGCTGCCGGCGTCTGCTTCCAGCTCCAGTCCACGCTCGCTGTGTCGCTGTGACGCCGCCTGGTTTCCGACCAGGTGATGTGAAACGCCGAGCATCCACTCGGCCATGATGATCCCTGACTGCTCCCCAAGCTCTGCCGCAACGAGGACGCTACGCTCAGCGCAGGCGAGGGCGCCGCGAAAGTCTCCGATCCGTGTGAGAAAGATGTTCAGTCCGGCCAGCAGATGTAGCTTGTACTGGCCGTCCCGCAGCGCCTCCGCCAGTCCGATGCCTCGCTCGATGGCCTTTCTGACGGCATCGCCGTTACCGCGTGTGAACATCGACGAGATCGCCAACGCTGCTTGAAGCGCCAATTCGCGCTCCGTTCCGCGATCTGCTTCTCCCAACGCGGACAAGCCCCGCTCGCACCACCGTTCGCACTCGCCCAGAAGCGAGAACCCCAAGAACAGAGGCGCCGCTCCGGCTGCAAGTTGGACACCGTTCTGGGCCTCGCCGCCGTCCGAAAAGCTCCACTCGAGTGCTGCTCGAATATTGCCCATGTGCGGCTCGTAAGCGGAGACGTCGCGGTTCCCGAACGCAGTCGCTCTTGTCGAGTCTGGTTTGAAGCGATCGGCATAGTGATGCGCATGTCGCCTCGACAGCACCGCGCCTTCGCCGGTTTCGGCAAGCTTGGCTGCCGCATACACTCGACTGGTATCGAGGAGCCGGTGGTAAGTCGATCCCGCCAACTCGGACATCCTGATAAGCGACTTGTTGACCAGGCTCTCGACGGCGTCTGCCACTGCTGGCGCATCGGCTTCACCGTCCGACGCGATTGCTATGGCATCGTTGAGCGTGAAAGGGCCGACGAATACAGACAGCCGGCGCAAGATCGTCTGTTCGTACGGGGAGAGCAGGTTGTAGCTCCAGTCGAACATTGCCTGAAGCGTTTGATGACGTGGAATAGCGCTTCGCCGGCCATGCCATAGAAGCTTGAAGCGATCATCAAGCAGTTCGGCGGTTCCGCGAATTCCGTAGGTGCCAACGCGGCCGGCCGCGAGTTCGATTGCCAGTGCTATCCCGTCAAGCCGACGGCATATCGCCGCCAGGATCGGCGCGTCCGCATCGCTGAGTTCGGCACCAAGGCCGCCCGCGACGGCGCGTTCCATGAAGAGCTGCACAGCCGGCGCGGCAAGTGCCTGCGCAGCGGTTAACCCACTGTCTTCAGGCGGCCCTTCAAGGGGCGTCAGCAGATGCACATTCTCGCCCTCGACACGCAGGGCCTCGCGGCTGGTTGTCAGCAGGTGCATAAGAGGGATCTCGGCAAACAAACGCTCTGCCAGCACTGCGACGGCATCGATCACATGCTCGCAACTGTCCAGGACGAGAAGAGTCGGCTTGTCGACCAGAAAGGCAACCAGAGCAGAAACCGGGTCCTGTGTCGCATGACTGCTCAAACCCAACGTTGACGTCACAGCGCCGGGGACGAGGGATGCATCTCCCAGCGCGCCGAGATCGAGAAAATAGATCTGATCGGAAAACGCGCCGCGCAAGGAGTGGGCTATCGCAACCGCGACGGTCGTCTTACCCATGCCTCCCGGTCCGACCACATTGACGAACCGCCGCTCCGAAAGGAGAGAGGACAAGGCGGCAACTGTTTCTTCGCGCCCGATCATCCTTTCAAGTCGCGGCGGCAGCCTTTTGGGCCGATCGGCTCCTAAGCTGGGCGGGGTGGAGATCATGCGAGCGGAGCTCTGCACCGGTGCTACGAAACTGTAGCCCCGTCCGGCCACATTGGCGATGTATCGGTTGCCATCTTTCCCGTCACCCAAAGCCTTGCGAAGATTGGAGAGGTGTACCCGGAGACTTCCCTCCTCAACGATTACGTCGGGCCAGACACGCTTGAGCAGCTCCTTGCTGCTCAGGACTTCCCCGGCGTGCTCCACCAGTACGATGAGGATATCCAACGCCCGGCCGCCAATCGCGACAGGTTCCCCGCCTCTTGCGAGCAATCTCTCAGAAACGCTCAGGCGAAAAGGGCCGAAAGACGCAATCACGTCATGAGAAACGTTCTGATCGAGCATGGTGGATTCCGGTAGCTCGTGGCAGCCTTAGGGGCCGCGCTCAATGCGAGAAGAACATCTGCCTGCGAGACGGGCGCCGACCTTCCACGGGTTTATGGCGCACCTGAGCATATACGACATGCGCATTCCGGTGCAATCCGGCGAATTTCAACCAAGACCAGCCACGTAGGCTGTCACTGCATCTGATGCTCGTTTCGGACCATTCTCGGGGCCGGCTTTTCCGTTCAGCCACACCTATCCGCAGCCTTGAGCGCTTCGGCACGGGACGATTTGGGCAAATCCGCGATCCGTCGAACAGAGGCGTAAAACCTTGGATAATCGCCCGAACACAGGTCGAACAAGCGAAGAAAGGCCGGAACCTGGTCACCGTAGACGGCAGTCGCGGCAAGCTTTGCATTGTTGATCGGGGCAGCGAACCAGGCGTCGTATCCCCGGTATCCGGCCCAGTCTTTGTCGCGCATCTGCCGGTAGCGCATCCGCAGCCTGTCGATCGTGGCTGTTTTGGCAGCCGCCATCTGCTCCGGCGTGCGGGGACTTGCATAGACCTGCCTCAACTCGTCGCGCGTTTTCGACACCAGTCCGAGAAAATCGGCGCGGCGCTTGCGATCGGCTTCGTAGCGGCGCAATCCGGCCCGATCACCGGCGGCGCGGAGCCACTTCCTGACGCCGGTGGTTTCGACGGCAACGGCGAAAGCCTCGTTGAATGCGGAATCGCCATCCACATAGAGCCGCTGATGCGCCAGTTCATGAAAAACAAGGCTTGCCAGATAGGTGTCATCCTGACGCAGCATGGTGCTCAGCAGCGGGTCACTGGACCAGCCCAGCGTGGAATAGGCGGTGACGCCCGTGACATAGACGTCCAGCCCCTGCCCATGAAGCTCGACAGCGCTCTCGGTCGCCGATTTCCGCGAGAAGTAACCCCGGTATGGAACGCAGCCGAAGACCGGAAAGCACCATGTTCGTGGCGCGAGCGAGAATTGCGGCGCGGCAAAAACCGCCCAGGTCACCGCATCCCGGTGGATGTCGACATAGCTCCGGTAGCTGCTGTTGTCGGGCAGCGCCAGCTCATCTGTCGCAAACCATCTTATGGCGCGCGCCGACGTCAGCTTGGCGCGCAAGGACTCAGGCGTCGAAGGATCATGAATGAGTTTCCCGACATTCCTGCGCGCGGCCATGATCTGTACATGGCCCTCCAGCGACTGCGCGTAATAGGAAATGCTTGTGCAGCCGGTTACCCCGGACGCCATGATCGCCGCGGCAAGCATCCGAAGAACGCGCTTCACAGTCTGCCCACCCTTGCTCGTCGCCCCATGCAGCGATGTCTCGATCCCCCGCTCTCAAACAGGCGCACCGATTTTCGTCAAGCTCTACAGGGGCAGCGGGTCGGACTTTCGGCTTTGGCTGGGTTGGCAATGCGGCCATTCGCCTTCGATGGACGCAAGTCCACCGGTATCGGCGGAGCCGCGAATCTGTGTTAAGCCGCCGCTCAACCAACCAAAGGACGACAGCTGTGAGCGAACCCACCGTGGCCCAGGCGACCGAGAGCATCTATGCCTCGCTTCGGGCGGACAATGCCGACATCGACGCCCATATCGCGACGCTCAAGGCGGCGCTGGCTCGAGAAGGAATAAAACAGGCGGTGTTCGATCCGACCAAGTTGGCGCAGAACAACCGCCAGGGCCGCAAGTTGATGCAGGCATATTTTCGGCAACGCGGCGTGAGCGTAAGTTTTTCGGACTAGCAGAGCCGCGCGCGTCGACTAGCTGCCGGCCATAGCCCAGACCGGAAACTCCCACAGTATTGCCTTGTAATTGGCGAAGCGCTCCTTATCGAATAATATTGAGCGCAATATTGCAGTTGCCGCCGCCGCCATTTGAAATGGCCTGGTCCCAAACGTCCATTGCTGAGTCGGCGCGCGGCAATCGGCTGCCTCACGAATCAACTTAAGTCAAGAGATACCGACTTGCGAGCCGGGTATTTTGCTGACATGCTCTGTTTTTTATGGGGTTTTGCACCTTGGCAGGTGCTCAAATGGAAGGGCAAAAGCATGGCAAAGGAATCTACGAATACCGTTTCTTCGGAAAAGAAGGCGGACGCAAATCTGATAGGTAACGCAGAAGGAAACGGGCTGAACTTCCTGGGAGTCCAGGCTCGCGAGAACGGGGCCCCCGGCGACGCTGTAGGTGTCGACAAGATACGCGATCTGCTGTTCGGCAACCAGATGCAGGACTATGACCGCCGTTTTTCCAAGCTTGAAGAACGGGTCTTGCAGCGCTTCAAGGATGTCGAATCCGAGGCCAAGCGCAATCTCGAAATGTACGAGTCGAATGCAAAGAAGCAGATCGATTCGCTTGCGGGGCAATTGCGGAGCGAAAAAGACTCACGAGCCGATGCCGACAAGGAGATCGATCGGAATCTTCGCGAGCAAAACCAGGCCCTTGAAAAGCAGGTGCGCACGTTGTCGGATCAATTGAGCGCACTTGAGCGCGACGTTTCGGACCGGATAAATCGAAACGATCATTTGCTGCGTGAGGAAATCAAGCAGAAGAATGAAGGCGTTCAGATGCTGATCGAGAAGATGTTTGCCGATCTCAGCAACGTCAAGACCGACCGAAATCTTTTGGCCGGCCTGTTTGTCGAGGTTGCAAAATGTCTGAATCAGGATCCTGTCGGGAGCAAGAGCAACTCGGACCGTAGCTGGAAAGTGAGTTGATGGGACCTTGACGTCAACCGTCGACCCAGTCAGCCTTCCGAAAAGAACAGCCTCGAACGATACAGAGATTGATCGCGAGGCTCTGGCTCGTCTTTTGATCGAAATTGCCCGGAACGTTGATCCGGACTACCGTGTGCGTTTCGAGGCAGTTCCAACCGCCGATCCTCGCATGGAAACGCTGCGCCAGTTGCTGGTCGGCCGCGAGATTTCGGAGCTTTCACGCGTTACGCAGCTGCTCGGCGAACCCGAGCAGCTTGCTGCAGCCGTTGGCGATGTTCTTCCCAATGCGGCCGCGCTGGCGTCTCATGCGCAACTCGGCGAGGCGCTTGCGCCGGCTGTCGAACGGGCTGTGCAACGGTCGATCCAGAGAAGCCCGCGCACGCTGACGGATATATTGTATCCGGTGTTTCTGCCGGCAATTCGCAAGTCGATCGGGGAAAAGATCGACCAAACCTTCCAGTCGCTGAATGAAACTCTAAGACATATATTTACCTGGCATGGCCTCAAGTGGAGATTTGAAGCTTGGAGAACAGGTGCAAGCTTCTCTCAAGTTGTTCTTAAGCACTCTCTTGTATATCGTATAGAGCATGCCTTTCTCATTCATCGCAATTCAGGTCTTCTGATAGCTCATGTAACGGCTGATAACGCAACGAGTGAAGATCCTCAGCTCATTTCTTCGATGCTGAGTGCAATTCAAGATTTTGTGAAGGACTCATTTAACGAGAAAGAGCAGAGCGGCCTGGACACAATCCGTTTTGGCGACCTTCGTCTCTGGTCGGAAGTTGGACCGTTTGCGACCCTGGTTTCGGTGATCCGGGGAAATCCGCCAGAGGAACTGCACGACATAGTTCGCGATGTATTGCTTCGCATCCATGAGGAATCCTCACAGGCTTTAGAGCAGTTTGACGGCGACGGTTCGCAGTTGGCTTCCGTAGAGGCGCAGCTGCAGACCTGCGTCGAGCTGAAGCAGGATGAATCGCACGAGGGATTTCCCTGGCTGGTGGCGGCCGTGGCCTTGCTGCTTTTGAGTCTGGCAGGCGGTTGGTACTTTCTTTCCTGGCAATCAGCGCAGCGCTGGCAAGCTTATGTATCGCGCTGGCAGGGTTACGTATCGCGACTGGAGGCCCAGCCGGGCATCATCGTTGCCGAACAACAGGTACGCGATGGCCAATTCTATATTGCCGGTCTGAGAGACCCGCTTGCCGCCGACCCGCAGTCGCTGTTGTCCGGAACTGAGGTCGATCCCGCCCAGGTTCATTCGCAGTGGCAATTCTATCAGAGCCTTGAGCCGGAGTTCGTGTTGAAGCGGCTGACGGCGTCGCTGGCTCCACCGGATTCAGTACGACTTTCGATCGTCAATGATCGCATCGTCGCCGAGGGTGAGGCTCCCGACACGTGGATCAACCGGGCGCGCGCAGCCGCCCAGCAGCTTTCGGCAGGCGGGCCGGTCTTCGATATTTCGGGGGTTCGTGACGTAAGCCCCGAGGTACGCGAGGCGGAGCGCTGGCAGGCCTATGTGTCGCGAGTGGAGACCCAGCCGGGCATCATCGTTGCAGAGCAAAAGATACGCGATGGCCAATTCTACATTGCCGGCCTGAGAGACCCGCTTGGCGCCGACCCGCAGTCGCTTTTGTCCGGAACGCAGGTCGATCCGACCCGTGTTCATTCGCAGTGGCAATTCTATGAGAGCCTTGAGCCGGAGTTCGTGTTGAAGCGGCTGACGGCGTCGTTGTATCCGCCCGATACAGTGCGACTTTCGATCGTCAATGGTCGCATCGTTGCCGAGGGTGAGGCTCCCGACACCTGGATTGATCGGGCGCGCGCAACGGCCCGACAGCTTTCGGCAGGCGGACCGGAATTCGACATCTCCAAGGTTCGTGATGTGAGCCCCGACGCACGCGCGGCGGAGCACTGGCAGTACTATGTGTCGCGGCTTGAGGCCCAACCGGGAATCATCGTCGCCCAACAAACGGCGAGGGGCGGACATTTCTACATTTCCGGCCTGAGAGACCCGCTCGCCGCCGACCCGCAAGCTCTGCTGTCTGGAACGGAAGTTGATCCCGCCCGCGTTCATTCACAGTGGCAATTCTATCAGAGCCTTGATCCGAAGTTCGTGGTGAAGCGGCTGACGGCGTCGCTGAGCCCGCCGAAATCGGTTCAGCTTTCGATCGTCCAGGGTCGCATCGTTGCCGTGGGGGAGGCTCCTGCCGGCTGGATCAGCCGGGCGCAGGCCGCCGCCGACCAGCTTTCGGCGGATGGAGTGATTCTGGATGTCTCGCAGCTGAGCGAGATGAACCTTGCAGAACTTAATTATTTGCGAGAGGCCATCCAGACGACCGATATCTTCTTCTCTTCCGGCAAAGTTGTGCCGGGACCGGAGCAGACGCCGGTCCTCGACCGATTGGCGGATCAAATAAAGGAATTCGCCGAAAAAGCCCGCAAGTCAGGCGTAACAGCGCGGTTCATGTTGACCGGCCATTCGGACACCACGGGCCGTGAGACGGCCAACGCTTCAATCAGCGCCGCCCGCGCCGAGACAGTTCGTGCGCTTCTCAACAAGCGCGGCGTCTCTCCGGAACTGCTGCTGGTTCGGGGCGCGGGCACCTTTGAGCCGCTGGTGCCTGAAGATAGTCAAGCTGGGAGCTCCACCAATCGCCGGGTTTCGATTACCGTAAACCTGGACTAGCGGAGCCCAAAATGTTGCAAAAAAAGATCTGTATGCTCGGCGGGTTCGCTGTCGGAAAGACGAGTCTGGTTCGCAGGTTTGTGCAAAGCATCTTTTCAGAAACCTACTTGACCACGGTGGGAGTGAAAATCGACAAGAAGAGTGTCGAGCTCCCGGGCAAAACCGTGGATCTGATTTTGTGGGATTTGGCTGGAGAAGACGATATCGGCTCATTCCGCGTCAGCTATGTCCGAGGTGCAACCGGGCTCGTGCTCGTTGTTGATGGAACCCGCGCCGCAACCCTTGCCGTGGCCCTCACGCTGCGCGAACGGGTCGAGGCCGAATTCGGCGCTATGCCGTTTATATTGCTGATCAACAAATCCGATCTGGCCGATCGGTGGGCAATATCGGATAGTGAGATTGACGAACTGAGGCAGCGTGGATGGCAAATCTATCTAACAAGTGCGCTCACAGGTGAGCATGTTGATGATGCGTTTCATCAACTTGCCTTGATGGTCACAAAATAGACCATGCATGGATTGCCAAAAGAGGTCGGAAATTGGATTTTCAACTTCTTCTACAATGGGCACGCTGTCGCATATGTAAAAATCGACGCCCAGCTTTGCGTAGCTGCCAAGGGCGGTAACGTTGAACATCACGGACTCTCATCGCTTCGCATCGGCGAGCCTGTTGCCGAGCAACTTGAATTCATGGAAGGGCTGCTGCCCTGCCCGGAGCTTCCGTTTCGCATTCCCATGGTCGAACTGCCCAGCGGGCGTGTCGCGGACCTTCATTTTTTTGCTGACGATGACTGCGTGTGGCTGGTCTTTCTTGACGCCTCGGCCGAACGCGCCAACAGGCAGCGGCTTCAGCAGAAGGCTTATGAAATGACGCTCCTGCAAGAGAGGGAGCGTCAACTCAACGAGAAACTGCAAGCGGCGAACGAGGCGTTGAGGAAGAGCCAGGAGGGATTGGCGCGTGAATACCAGCGCGCCGAAGCCTTGCTCCTCAACATTCTTCCGGCGTCGATCGCGGAGCGGCTGAAAGCGCACAAGAAAATTGCTGACAACCACGCAGAGGTGAGTGTGCTTTTTGCCGACATCGTCGGCTTTACGGAACGAGCGCGGACCGTCGGAGCCGTGACGACGCTCGCTATTTTGAATTACTTCTTCAAGGCGGCGGATCGGCTCTCTGAACGACATGGCTGCGAAAAGATCAAGACAATCGGCGATTGTGTGATGGTCGTCGCTGGCCTGCCCACCGCGCGATCCGATCATGCAAAAGCCCTCGCGCAGTATGCCGTTGAGCTGCGCAAGGCGGTTAAGCGCGAACGCTTCGCGGGAGAACCGATAAGGCTCAGGATTGGAATTCACTCCGGACCAATCGTCGCCGGCGTCATAGGCAAGAGGCGGTTCGCTTATGACCTGTGGGGTGAGACCGTTAATCTCGCCTCACGCATTCAAACGTCCGCGGAGCCCGATGAAATCCGTATTTCGGACGCAACTCATCAACTGCTCGGACCAAAGTTTGCTTGCGACCCACTCGAGGAAACGGAATTGCGTGGTGCAGGTCGTGTGCGAATGTGGCGGCTCCCGGCCTGATTGCCGCTTGGCAGTGCCGACCCTGGAGCGCATAGCATCTCAAGCCGGCCCGGCCGCGCCGTCCGCCAGCATCTGCCCCGATAAGCCCAACGCAGCTTGTATGATTCCAAGCTAATATATGCTATCCCTGCCTCATGCGCGGACTGCTGGCACTTGGAATGCTGGTATTGGCGGCTACAACTGCAGCCGCAGGTGAGCAATTGTTCGACTCCATCGCCGCCGGCGACAAGCGTGCCGTGGAGCAAGCCCTGGCAGGCGGTGCCGACGTCGACAGTCGGGCACGCGACCAGGCAACCCTCCTCATCGCTGCAGCGCTCGACAACCAGCCCGAAATCGCCGAATTCCTGCTGGGCAAGGGCGCCGACGTCATGGCGCGTAACTCGGGCGGCTTTACCCCGCTTCATGCGGCGGCCTTCTCGGGCAGCCTGCCGATCGCCAAGCTGCTGCTGGAGAAAGGCGCGGTGCTCGACGATGCCGCCAACAAGGCGGGCGCTACGCCGTTGTTGGTGGCCGGCGAGGAAAACCATCTTGAACTGGCCGAATTCCTTATCGCGAAAGGTGCCGATGTGAACCATCCCGAGGGTCATGGCTACATGCCGTCGACGCGCGCATTCTGGAAGGGCAACACGGATATCCTACGACTGTTCAAACGCCATGGCGCTACCTGCCAAGACAAAATCCTTGGCGAGGCGAACGCGGCGAAGTGCGCCGAGATCCACGATTAACGGAGGATGCAGATGAGCACGATGATCAAGTCACGATTGGTTCGGAATTTGGGGGCGGCCATGGTCGCGGTAGCTGCGGTCGCCGGCGCGGGATCGGCCCGGGCCGACGATTCGGTAAACACCGGCTATTTCGGCGGTGTGGCGATCATGGGCTACGACACGGTCGCTTACTTCACTGACGGCAAGGCCGTGAAGGGCTCCGAAGAATTCACTTATGAATGGCTGGGAACACCTTGGCATTTCGCCAGCAAGAAGCACCAGGAAATGTTCATGAGCGAACCGGTCAAGTACGCTCCTCAATATGGTGGCTACTGTGCTGGCGAAGTCGTGGGCGGTGGGGTCACGATCAATGTCGATCCGGAGGCATTCAAGATTATCGACGGCAAACTCTACCTGATCTACGACGTCGACAATGCGGACGATTTCGCCGCGCATGCGGCTGAAAACATACCGAAAGCCGACGCCAACTGGCCGCAGGTCGCGGCCAATTTGGAGCTCGACAAGTATCACTGAGACCAGGTTCGCCTACTGGACGACCGTGAAGTGAAACACCTTGCTTGTATTGGCATAGGAGTAGCCTTTGCCGGCGTCGTCATTGCGTCTGTAGACGGGACCGCAGTCGGGGCGCCCGAACAGGTTCTCGCTCTGCTCGCATAAGAGATCGCCATCGACGTAGACGGTTTCGGTGACCAGCCGCGTCGTCGTGCGGAAGGCCGCCTTACCGTCGCTCCCGATCTGAAGGAAGGCTGGTTGCAGACCGGGTTCGATCTGGCCTTGCAATGTATGGCCAATGACGAGGGACGCGATCTCAGCGCCCTTCAACTGGTCGTGCTCGTCCGGGGTAAAGCCGTAGCGCCATTGGGGTAGGCCTGCCTGGCGCAGTGCGTTGACGAGGATCGCCAGATCCTGCGGATTCCGGAAATGTGCATGAGTCATCTGCCACCCAGCCAAAGAGTCCACGTAGCTGGACCCTGCTACGAGGTGGAGCCCAGCTGCGATTTCGGCTTTCGCATCCGGTAGACGGCCGCCGCGGACATACGCCGCAGCGAGTGTAAACCGAAAGTTGCCAACCGTGGACGCATCGTCGCGGGTGCGTTCGAGAGTCTCGATCGCTTTATCGACATTCCCCTGAAGAAGAAAAACCAGCCCTGCAGTTTCCCTGTTGATGGGTGAAAGGTTGGGGTCGAGTCTGAGCGCTGTCTCGACCGCCGCGGCTGCCTCGGCATAATTCCCGGCGCATAACTGAATATATCCAAGGGCTGCTTGCGCCTCTGCATCGCCCGGACCGATTGAAACAGCCTTCTTGGCAGAGGCAATCGCATCTTCGTAGCGGCGATTCACGACCTGCATGATACCGAGAATGGCATAGGGCGATGAAAGGTCCGGTTCGAGTTCCAAAGCTCGGCTCGCCTTCTCATAGGCTCGCTTGCGCGCGGGCGCGCTCTGCATGATGTCGTTGACGGCCTCGCGCCAGATATAGACTGTCGTGCGCGCGTCGGCCGCAAAGGCTTCCGCGAAGGCTGGGTCGAGCCCTTCCGCCTTTTCATAGAGCGCAAGCGCCTTCCGCAGCCCGGCTAGCAGGACGTTGCGTGACGCCGTCTCGGCTTGGAGATAGTAGTCGTAGGCCTCGAGATTGTTCGTCGGCGGGCGTGCCATGCGCTCGCTTTCCGCTGCCGAAGGTTGCATGCCAAGCGCTTTGGCGATCTCTCCGCTCATCTCTTCCTGGACGGCAAACACGCCAGCCATGCCGCGGTCGAACCGGTTGGCCCACAGATTGTCGCCCGTTGCCGTATCGATGAGCTGGGCATTGAGGCGAATCTGCTCGCCGGTGCGGCGGACGCTGCCCTCGACAACGTAGCGGACGCCAAGGTCGCGCGCGACATCGGCCAGCGCTGCAGGCTTGTTCTTGTAGGTGAACACCGAGTTGCGCGCGATGACGTCCAGACCTGAAAGCTTGGTGAGGTCGGTGATCAAATCCTCGGTGATGCCGTCCACAAAATAGTCCTGGCTCGGATCACCCCCGAGGTTTGTAAACGGCAGCACGGCAACCGATGGTCGGTCGGCCAGGGAAGATGTCCCCGATTGCCACGCAAACAATCCTGCAAGGAGCACGACGAGCAGGACCGCGATTCCTGCCATCCCGATCGCCCGGGGGGATACCGGCCGGCGCACCGCCGCCTTGATTTTACCCGATGCTGCGGGATCCAGCAGCAGCCGATACGCGCGAACCGGATCGGCGATGTTCTTGAGGCGCTGCTCGCCAAGACTGGCAAAGCCGACATCAACCTTGTGCAGCGCGTGATCGAACGCCGTGCCCGAGATGCATACACCCCCCGGCTCGGCCATAGCCTCGAGGCGCGCGGCGATGTTGACGCCATCGCCGTAGATGTCATTTTCCTCGACAATGACGTCGCCGAGATTGACGCCGATGCGAAACCGGATCTGCCGGGCATCAGCGGTGCCATTGTTGCGATCGGCCATCCGGCGTTGAATCGCGGCAGCACACTGGACGGCATCGACGACGCTGGCGAACTCGACCAGCGCCCCGTCGCCCATAAGCTTGATAATGCGCCCGTGAAATTCCTTGATCGCGGGGTCGACCAGTTCGCGACGGCAACTTTTCAACCGCTCGAGTGTGCCGACCTCGTCCCCGCCCATGAGGCGGCTATAGCCAACCACATCGGCAGCAAGGATTGCGGTAAGCCGTCGCTCCATACCTGCCTGCGCCCTCCCGTCCGATCACGCGGCTTCGTCGCAGCCTATTCCAGTCCCGGGTCGGACGCGAGCGTAAGCAGCCGCTTTCACCGAGACGCGTGCATCTACTGAATCACCGTGAAGTGGAAGACCTTGCTTGAGTTGACGAAGGTGTAGCCGCCGCCTTCATCGTCACGGCGCCTATAGACGGGTCCGCAGTCGGGGCGCCCGAACATATTCTCGCTCAGCTCGCACAAGAGGTCGCCATCGACGCGGACGGTCTCGGTGACCAGCCGCGTAGTGGAGCGGAAGGCTGCCTTGCCGTCCCTCCCGACCTGGAGAAAGGCTTGTTGGAGACCTGGTTCAAGCTGGCCCTGCAGCGTATGGCCCAGCACCAGCGAGGCGATCTCCTCGCCCTTCAAGCGGTTGTGCTCGTCGCCGGTGAAGCCGAACGGCCATTCGGGCAAGCCCGCCTGCTGTAACGCGTCGATGATGAGAGCCAAATCCTGCGGGTTGCGGTATTGCGCACCGTTGACCCGGAATGCGGACAACGAATCGAACCCCGATTCCGACATGGCGCGCAGTCCCTCGACGACCGCCGCCCTGGCATCCTGCAGGCGGCCGGCGCGGGCGTAGGCGGCACCAAGCGTGATCGTGAAATCTCCGACTGATGGCGCTTCGTTGTGGATGCGTTCGAGCGCTTCGATCGCCTTGTCGTTGCTACCTTGAATGAGAAAGACCAGACCGGCAATTTGCCGGTTGATCGGTGAAAGGTTGGGATCGAGTCTGAGCGCGGTCTCGACCGCTGCCGCTGCCTCGGCATGATTGCCTGCGAACAGTTGCACGTATCCCAGAGCTATTTGCGTCTCTGCATCGCCGGGGCCGAGCGCAACGGCTCGCTCGGCCGAAGCGATGGCTTCCTCGTAGCGGCGATCCACGACCTGCATGATGCCAAGAATCGCATAAGGCGACGAAAGGCCTGGGTCGAGTTGCAGCGCGCGGCTTGCCTTCTCATAGGCGCGCTTGCGCGCCGGCGCGCTCTGCAGAATGTCGTGGAACGATTCGCGCCAGATAAAGACTGTTGTGCTTGCGTCAGCCGCGAAGGCTTCGGCAAAGGCGGGGTCAAGCTCCTCCGCCTTGTCGTAGAGCGCAAGCGCCTCCCGCAGCCCGTCGCGCCGGCCGGTCCGTGCTGTCTGCTCGGCCCGAAGATAGAAATCGTAGGCTTCGAGGTTTTCCGTCGGCGGGCGCGCCATGCGCTCGCTCTCCGCTGCCGAAGGTTGCATGCCGAGCGCCTTGGCGATCTCCCGGCTCATCTCGTCCTGGACACTGAACACTCCAGCCATGCCGCGGTCGAACCGGTTGGCCCACAGATTGTCGCCCGTTGCCGTATCGATAAGCTGGGCGTTGAGTCGGATCTGCTCGCCGGTGCGGCGGACGCTCCCCTCGACGACGTAGCGGACGCCAAGGTCGCGCGCGACGTCCGCCAGCGCTGCAGGCTTGTCCTTGTAGGCGAACACCGAGTTGCGCGCGATGACGTCCAGACCGGAAAGCTTGGTGAGGTCGGTGATCAGATCCTCGGTGATGCCGTCCGCGAAATAGTCCTGGCCAGGATCGCCGCCGAGGTTTGCAAACGGCAGCACTGCAACCGATGGCCGCGATGGCGCTGAGAACTTCTGCCATGCGAAAATGCCGGCAAGCACGACGAGTGCCAGAGCCGCGACACCCGCCAGGATCATGACGCGCGATCCCGGTCGGTGTGGCGCGGCCACGACCTTGCCCGATGCCGCGGGATCCAGCAGCAGCCGATAGGCGCGAACCGGATCGGCAATGTTCTTGAGGCGCTGCTCGCCAAGACTGGCAAAGCCGACATCAACCTTGTGCAGCGCGTGATCGAACGCCGTGCCCGAGATACATACACCCCCCGGCTCGGCCATCGACTCCAGTCGCGCGGCGATGTTGACGCCATCGCCGTAGATGTCATTTTCCTCGACGATGACGTCGCCAAGATTGACGCCGATGCGAAACCGGATCTGCCGGGCATCGGCGGTGCCTTTATTGCGATCGGCCATCCGGCGTTGGATCATGGCAGCGCACTGGACCGCATCGACAACGCTGGCGAACTCGACCAGCGCCCCATCGCCCATGAGCTTGATAATGCGCCCATGGAATTCCTTGATCGCAGGGTCGACCAGTTCGCGACGGCAACTTTTCAACCGCTCGAGCGTGCCGACCTCGTCCTCGCCCATGAGGCGGCTGTAGCCAACCACATCGGCAGCAAGGATTGCGGTAAGCCTTCGCTCCATGTGCGGGTGTCTTGCCCCCCTGGGTCAACGCTTCGCTGACGAACGTATTCTAGTACTACATTGATTGCGAGCGTGCCCGGCCCTGGGGCAGCGGTCAATGCAACCACCACCCCCTGGCCACTTACTTTACGTTCAGCTCCATCATGTAAGGCTTCGCAATCCCGGAGGCCTTACGCCAATGCTGGACAATTACGAGGTGGACCGGTTTGGCGTGATCCACCAGATCGACGTCACGCCGATCAAATACGACAAGCAATACATGTCCTATTACGAGGACCTGAGCGACCGCACCATCAAGCTCGGCTATCAGCGGCTTGGCTGGGTGCTGGGGATCACCGGTGAGATACCGCGGTCGGTGCTCGAGATCGGCTATGGCACCGGCACGTTTATCGAGGCGGCCAAGATTACCGGGGTTGCCGACTGTGCCGGCTGCGACATCACCCGGTTTCCGCTGCCCAAGGGCGTCCGCTTTGTCGATTGGGATGAGGCGCTCGCCGGGTCGTGGGATCTCGTGGCGATGTTCGACGTGCTCGAGCACATCCCTGACTTAAGTTTTCTCGCCCGCCTTCAGGCTCGCCATCTGGCCATCGCCGTTCCTTATTGTCGCTGGCGTGAACTCGGCGCCGATGGCGACGCGTGGTTCGAGACGTGGCGCATGCGTCTGCCCAACGAGCATTTGCACCATTTCGACCGGGACTCGCTGGTGGCGCTGCTGGCGCACCACGGCTTCGAATGCGTGACGCTGAATGGCTTCGAGGACGGCATCAGGCTGCGGCCGGGCGAGGCGGGTCCGAATATTCTGTCCGGCTTTTTCAGAAAGCCTCATCCGAAGATTCGCAGGCTCCGGAATAAGGGCTTATCCGACAGCGGCTGAATCGACACTTCAGCCCAGCAGGCCAAGTGTCTGACATCGTTGCACGCGTGTACTCTTGCGCGGCTCTTCGTGGCGCATCTCCCATCCTCTAACTTATTTGCATACAAATGTTTCTGGCGGGCATGCTATGTGAACCGCTTCACCGTTGCCGCGCCATAGATCGGTTTCAGAGGCCGTGCAAGAGCGGGCCCGAGGCAGCGTTCTGCTGGGTCGACCCGGGAAGCACCGAACCGCAAATGGCGGCTACCAGTAGCGTCGCGCAGCGATCGCGGAGCGACCGGACAAGATCGGGTGGCAGACATCGTTTATCCCTTCCTGCGCGGTCGTGCTTCGTTGCGACGACCCTCGTCCGAGTAACGGGCGAGTTCCGATCGTTTGCCTAAATTGCGCCGGCCAGAGCCCTGAAAGGATGGAGAGCCGTCGCCGACGTCCTAGTGTATGCTAGGCGACGGAATTCGTCACACGTGGGGATCGTCATGGTCGGTTCGCCAGCAACTGCCACCCTTGTCCTCAACGACAAGGTTGTCGTTGACCTGGAAGGCGAGACGCTCCGTCTTGGCAACGGCGACGCAATCGCCCTCAGGCCGCAGGCCTTTGCGGTCCTTCGCCACCTCGTCCAGAACGCGAACAGGCTGGTCAGCAAGGCCGAGCTGCTTGAAGCCGTCTGGGGAGGCGCCGCCGTTACCGACGACAGTCTCGTTCAATGCATCCACGAGATCCGGCGAGCGCTCGGCGACCAACGGCATGCGGTCTTGGCCACCGTCTCGCGGCGGGGCTACCGCCTGTCGCTGGAGGGTGGCGACGAGAGTGCGCTCGGCGGCCCTTCGATCGCCGTGCTGCCGTTCGCCACCATGAGCGGCGACGAGCCGCATGACTACTTCGCCGATGGCCTGGTCGAGGACATCATCACCAACCTCTCGAAGATCCCGGGCCTGTTCGTCATCGCACGCAATTCCTCCTTCGGCTTCAGGGGCGAGAAGGCCGATCCGCGCACAATCGCCGCTGAACTACGCGTTCGCTACCTGCTGCAGGGCAGCTTGCGGCAGTCCGGGGGGAGACTTAGGATGAATGCCCAGCTTGTCGACGGTGCAACGGCCACGCATGTCTGGGCCGACAGGTTCGAGGGCGCGGTAACGGACGTGTTCGAACTCCAGGATCGGTTGACCGAGCAGATCGTGGGCTCGATCGAACCGAGTGTCCGTCGTGCGGAGATCGAGCGCGCGCGCCGCAAGCGGCCCGAAAGTCTGGACGCGTACGATCTCTACCTTCGGGCCCTGCCGCACGCGCATGCGAACACGCCCGTCGAGACGGACAAGGCCCTGCAACTGCTGGCGCGCTCGATCGAGCTTCAGCCGGACTATGTCGCTGCGCATGGCTACGCCGCATGGTGTTACGAGCAGCGCTACCTCCGCAACGGTTTGGATCCCGCAGACAAGGCGGCCGCACTCAACCACGCCGACATTGCGTTAGGCATCAACAGCGACGACCCGCAGGCGATGAGCATCGGCGCGTTCGTCCGCGCGAACCTCACCCAGGACTACGACATGGCCCTCGAGGTGCTCGACCGGGCCCTCGCATTGAACCACAATTCGGCCTTGGCCTTTGGCTTCAGCGCTTTGGTCAGTGCCCACAGCGAGCGACACCAGCGGTCGGTGGAACATGCGCACAAGGCGCTGCGGCTGAGCCCGCTCGACGATCCGCTGAGCTACCATCCCTACTGCGCACTCGCCCTGACCCACCTCTTTGCCGAAGCCTTTGCCGACGCGGCGAGATACGCCGCTCTGGCGGTCCGGGCCAATCCCGGCTTCAGCATCCCGTACGCCTATCTCGCGGCCAGCCACGTCGGCCTTGGCAATGTCGAAGCCGCGCACTCTGCGGCACGGCGACTGATCGAGGTGGCGCCGAATTTTTCGGTCGGCGGCTACGTGCGAACTAACCTGTTTCGGCCCTACTTGATGGACGCGCTGGCAACAGCCTTGCGAACGGCAGGGCTTCCTGAATGAGGCAGCCAGCGCGGACCGAACAGCGCGCAGGTGCAGCGCTGTCACAAGCCGCCGGTCCTCTCCAGCCTCCTCGGTGGGTTATTATTGCAACGTGGGGTTGAGCGCAGCAAAGCGACGACTCGCATGACGCGCATCGGAAACGCTTTCCGAGAGAGGGAGGGAGCCTCTCCTTCGCTTGGGCTACGAGCGGGGCCTTTCAGTGCCATTTATTAACCTGAGTTCCGAGCCCTGCGAGGATGCCGATCGGGGAAATATCGCCCTTTGATCGGAGTCCTTTCGTTACATCCGGCAGGACTTCGCTCACACTTGCCGGCGGATTTGCCACCTGCTGTCCGCCGGAACACGACTGATGAATCGCGCTTGGTGTTTCTCAGCTACCCTAGCGATGCTGTCTTGCTGGAATGGCGCTGGCGCCCACGACACCGAATCGGGATGGACCTATCCACCCGCTTGCTGCCGAGGCGACCAAGAGAGAGGCGATTGCCAGGAAATTCCGAATACCAGTGTGAGCACCGGCCCTGATGGTTTCAGAGTGCTGCTCAATCCGGGCGACCATCACCTCGTCACAAGGCAACACTTTTTCCGAATTCCGTATGGCGACACCATTCCGTCCGGAGACAGCCATTTTCACATTTGCTTGCACCCAGCCGAAGATCACGCAAACTGCTTCTTTGCTCCTCCCGACGGATTTTGATTTGCGAGGCATCGGACGCATCCTATGGCGCCCGCGGAAGGCTCTCCTAAGGGGAATATGGACCTCCTCTAAGTCATGCAGTCGTTCGGAGATCCAACGCAGCATCGGGAAGACCACTGGCTAGGCCAGGGGGGATTTCGGCGTTCGCTACATGCTCGCCACGCTCGGACGCTTTTCTGATGTGGTTGTCTCGCGCCGGCCCGAAGTGCCGACTCGACCTACAGTTTGCGAGGTCGCAGGCCGAGCATTTCGCGGAGCCCGGAATGTCGGCCTGCTAACGTCTGCAGCCTAGAGGCTGCCGGTCCGCAGTCGGCCAAAATGCGACATTCAGTTCTTCCGTTCCGAGGTCCGCCCGCAGGCCGAAACTGATCCGGGAGGGCATGCTATCCATCGCGGCCGTTTGAGCCAGAGCGTGTTGACCATCGAACAGCAACCTTCACAGCCGCCCCAAGTGTCTGACATCGTCGCACGCGTGTACTCTTGCGCGGCCCTTCGTGGCGCATCTCCCATCGTCTAAACTGATTTGCATACAAATGTTTCTGGTGGGCATGCCTATGTGAACCGCTTCACCGTTGCCGTGCAATCGATCGGTTACAGAGGCCGTGCAAGAGCGGGCCCGAGGCAGCGCTCTGCTGCTGCATGGAGGTTACCGATGTTTGAAAGTCTCACCAGAATTCGCGCCGCCTTGGCGCGCGTCAGCAGGCACAGGAAGACCGTGAGGGCACTGAATGCGTTGCCGACGGAGATCCAGAAGGACATTGGCTGGACGGAGTCGAAGGCGATCGATGAGATACGGCTGCCGTTCTAGGCGGTCGCGGCGCCGAAATCGCACGCGCGAGGCGCGGCGACTGCTGAGGCAAGCCGGTCGCCCAACTCCCAAAGTGGAGGCAGGCATCTTGCTCTCCTTGCCTACCCCAGCCACCACCACAGCGCCGCCAACACAAGCACGATCGCCGCGACCGACAGCCCCAGCATGATGTAGCTGCCCTTGATGATGTCGCGGATGATCTTCTTGATACTTTCGCGGTCGTTGAGGTTAGGGAAGGGCTCGTTGGGCAGCGCGACGCCGAGGAAGGCGCAGAGCGGAGCCCAGCCGTCGCTGACGTTGAACACCAGGAGCTTCTCCGGCGGCACGGCCGCCTCCACCTCCTCGGTGTAGGCATTGTAGCGCGCCACTGCCTTGGCGCGGTCGTCCATCACGCCGGCCAGTGTGCGGCCCCAGATCTTCGGGCGCGCAACAATTTTCCACGTTGAGCGGTAAAAATGTGTTTGCTTTTGCGCCTGGGCCACGCGGAATGGCATTCTGGCTATTCCAGCAGGCGAGGGAGCCTGATAATAGGTCAGCTAGATTGACCTAAATTTGCATGGTCGGAACGATCATGCTCGACCAGATGCCGTATCCCGGGAGGTGGGCTGATGAGTTTGATGGACCTGTTGGCGTCGCGCGCCTCGCGCATGAAGGCGTCGGAAATCCGCGAGCTGCTGAAACTGCTCGACCAGCCCGACATCATCTCGTTTGCCGGCGGCATCCCCGATCCGGCTTTGTTTCCCTCGCAAGCCATCGCCGATGCCTATGCCTCGGTGCTCGGCGGCCCGGACGCGGGCACGGCACTGCAATACCAGGTCTCGGAAGGCTATCTGCCGCTGCGGCACTGGCTGGCCGGCCAGATGGGCAAGCTCGGCATCGCTTGCGATGAGCACAACATCTTCATCACCTCCGGCTCGCAGCAGGCGCTGGATTATCTCGGCAAGCTGTTCCTGTCGCCCGGCGACACCGCACTGGTGACGTGGCCGACCTATCTCGGCGCGCTGCAGGCCTTCAACGCCTATGAGCCGCGCTATGACCGGCTGACCCCGGATGGCGGCAACATGACGCCGGCGGCCTACCAGCAGGCGGCCGCTGCCGCTGGCGGCAAGGTGAAATTCGCCTATCTGGTGCCCGATTTCGCCAATCCGACCGGCGAGACGCTGAACCGCGCGCAGCGCGAGGCGGTGCTCGACCTCGCCGGCGAGCTCGACATCGCCGTCATCGAGGACGCCGCCTATCGCGCGCTGCGCTATGACGGCGAGGGCGAGCCGCCCATCCTGGCACTCGACTGCGAACGCTCCGGTGGTATCGACAATGCGCGCACGCTCTATTGCGGCTCGTTCTCAAAGATCCTGTCGCCGGGCATGCGCGTCGGCTGGGTCTGCGCGCCGCGCCGCGTGGTCGAGCGCTTGGTGCTGATGAAGCAAGCCTCGGACCTGCACAGCCCGTCGATCAACCAGCTGGTCATGCACCGCGTCTCCGAGGCCGTGTTCGACCGCCAGGTGGAAAAGCTGATCGGCGCCTACCGCGGTCGCCGCGATGCTCTGCTTGCCGCGCTCGAGGCTGAAATGCCCGAGGGTGTGAGCTGGAGCCGCCCCGAGGGCGGCATGTTCGTCTGGCTAACGCTGCCCGAGGGCTCGGATGCCACAGCGCTGCTCGCCCGCTCGGTCAAGGAAGCCCGCGTCGCCTTCGTGCCGGGCAATGCCTTCTATGCTGACGGTTCCGGCCGCAACACGATGCGGATGAGCTTTACGCTGGCGGATGAACGCGCAGTGGGCGAGGGCGTGCCGAGGTTGGCGCGGTTGATGAAGAGCTAATCTGCCCCCTCGAGGGGCAGATGGCCGGCAGGCCAGAGGGGGGTCGCTTCGCGTAGAGCGCCAACCTCCTTCTGCCGCAAGGAGGCCGAGCCCGGTCGAGCCGACCCCCTCTGTCGCCTTCGGCAACATCTCCCCCTCGAGGGGGGAGAGTGGCAGCCTCACTCCGCCGCCACCAATTTATCCTGCGTCTTGGTCTCGAAATCGCCGGCGTCGTGGCGTTCGTGCAGCTGCATGGCCGGATCGCCGAAGGCGCGGTTGACCATGCGGCCGCGCTGCACCGTCGGGCGGGCGTCGATCGCCTTGGCCCAGCGCTGCACGTGCTCATAGTCCTGCACCGACAGGAACTCGGCGGAATCATTGTACATGCGGCCGAGCGCCAGCCCGCCATACCAGGGCCACACCGCCATGTCGGCGATCGAATAGCCGGCGCCGCCGAGATACTCGGTCTCCGCCAGCCGGCGGTCGAGCACGTCGAGCTGGCGCTTGGTCTCCATGGCGAAGCGGTCGATGGCGTATTCGAATTTCTCCGGCGCGTAGGCATAGAAATGGCCGAAGCCGCCGCCGAGATAGGGTGCCGAACCCATCTGCCAGAACAGCCAGGACAAGGTTTCCGCGCGCGCCGGCTGTTCGGTCGGCAGGAATTCACCGAATTTTTCCGCGAGATAAAGCAGGATCGAACCGGATTCGAAGACGCGGACCGGCGTCTTGCCGCCGCGGTCGAGCAGCGCCGGGATCTTGGAATTGGGATTGACGTCGACGAACCCCGAGCCGAACTGGTCGCCATCGTTGATCTTGATCAGCCAGGCGTCGTATTCGGCGCCCTTGTGGCCGAGCGCCAGAAGCTCCTCCAGCATGACGGTCACCTTGACGCCGTTCGGCGTCGCCAGCGAGTAGAGCTGCAGCGGATGCTTGCCCACCGGCAGCACCTTGTCATGCGTCGGGCCGGCAATCGGCCGGTTGATGCTGGCGAACGTGCCGCCATTGGCTTTCTTCCAGCTCCAGACTTTCGGCGGGGTGTATTCGGTCATGCGAGGAATTCCTTGGGTTTGGCGGGGGCGGAAACGACTTGCGCAACGGCGCGAGACTGATGGCGGAAAGTCGGCGAAAGGTAGATGCTGCAAAAGATAGGTGCAAATTAGAAAGGTTCAACTTGTGTTGAACTATTATCAATATCCGCGCCGCCCTCATCGCCCTGCCGGGCACTTCTCCCCGTATAGTGACGGGGAGAAGGACGCTTTCGCCTACTGATTTCGCCAATCACCAGCGTTGGCTGGAAGGGCGCCGAAGTTGCGGCCATCTCCCTTCTCCCCGTCACTATACGGGGAGAAGGTGCCGGCAGGCGGATGAGGGGCAGCGCCAGCCTCTGAAATGATTGCCTTGTTGCCTAAGCCCTTGCGTCTCGTGCAGCGCGGCATACCTATAGAGGGTAATCCCCGCCCGCCAGGATGAGAGCATGCCCATAGATCCCCTGTCCCCGCTCTTGCGTTCCGTCGTCGCCGTGCGCGCCACGGTTCCCGACGACGCCTTTACGGCGAACGCCCTGGGCACGCGCCGGGAAGGCAGTGGCGTCGTTATCCGCGCTGACGGGCTCGTGCTCACCATCGGCTATCTCATCACCGAGGCGGAAGAGGTCTGGCTGACCGATCAGGACGGCCGCGTGGTGCCGGCGCATGCGCTGGCCTATGACCAGGAGACCGGCTTCGGCCTGGTGCAGGCGCTGGCGCCGCTCGGCCTGCCGGCGGTGGCCTTGGGTGATGCCGAGAAAGCCAAGGTCGGCGACCCCGTGGTGTTTGCCGACGGCACCGGCCGCTCGGTCAAGGCGCACATCGTCACCAAGCAGGAATTCGCCGGCTATTGGGAATATCTGCTTGACGAGGCGATCTTCATCGCGCCGGCGCACCCGTCCTGGGGCGGCGCGGCGCTGATCGGCCAGGACGGCAGCCTGCTCGGCATCGGCTCGCTGCTCCTGCAGATGAGCCGCAATGGCGAGGTCGCCGACATCAACATGGTCGTGCCGATCAACCTTCTGACGCCGATCCTCGACGACCTGTTGACACGCGGCCAGGTGGCGAAGCCGCCACGGCCGTGGCTCGGCGCCTTCTCGGCGGAGTCGAACGGCGCCGTGATTGTGATGAGTGTGGCCGAAGGCGGCCCCGCCGCCAAGGCCGGCCTGCGACAGGGCGACATCATCTCCGACGTGCGCGACGGCGAGGTCGACGGTCTCGCCGATTTCTACCGCAAGCTATGGCAGAACCCCGCCGGCTCCGAGATCCCGCTCAGGGTGGTGCGAGACGGCCGCGAAACCTGGCTCAGGGTAAAATCCGCCGACCGCAACAGCTTTTTGAAGAAGCCGCATCTGCAGTGAAAGCTCCCCCTTCCTTCCCCCCTTGTGGGGGAAGGTGGATTGCCGCGAAGCGGCAAGACGGATGAGGGGTGTTCCAGCGGAGTGAGACGTTGGCGTTCCCTGGAACACCCCTCATCCGTCTCGGCGCTAAAGCGCCGATCCACCTTCTCCCACAGGGGACCTGTTGCGCAGTTTGAGGTGCGCGACGGCGGGATGGGAATGCAGCCGGTCGTCACTTGCGCTTGGGGATTGAGGCCTAGTTTTGGGGTTTGAGGTGGCGGTTCGGCCGGTACGGCCGAGCTGCAGGCGCACCTATCCCGTGATGGCCGCCCATCGGCGCATGTTGAAGGCGATGGCCGCCATCGTCACCTGAGCGGTAGCCTTGGCCAGTCCGATGTAGCGGATCGTGGTCAGCTTCATGC
>NZ_JBFUDJ010000013.1:0-141077 GCF_056404775.1 Mesorhizobium sp. P2_B5
CACCAGCGAATTGTACGCAGGCCGCCCTGGCCCCGCCGGCGAGCGCAGCCGCGCAAGGATCTTCTCGAAGCGATACCACTTCACCAGCGACGACAGCCGGTCCAGCCGACCACTCCGACCAAGACCCTGTGGCAGCAGAGCCTCCACAAAACTGAACTGACCGCTCGGCTTCGTCGTCATCGCAAAATCCCCGTTTCAAAAACAGGGAATCACATCCATCCAATTTTGCAACAGTCCCACAGGGGGAGAAGGGGGAAGGGGCGCCGCCCCTGCGACACTCCCTCGATTGCCCCAAGCGCCCCGTCGGTCTATTTAGGTCCGCATGAGCGACACGACTTCACGCCTTGCAGGCTGGATGGATCTTGCCAACCCGACGCGCTTTGTCGGGCTGGCCGACAGGCTGGTGCCGTGGCTGGCGTCGATCGCCGCGATCCTGCTCGCCGTTGGCCTCTATATGAGCTTTGCCGCGCCTGAGGATTTCCAGCAGGGCATCACGGTGCGCATCATGTACATCCACGTGCCTTTCGCCTGGCTCGCCATGATGTGCTACACGGTCATGGCGGTCGCCGCGCTCGGCACGCTGGTCTGGCGCCATCCGCTGGCCGACGTCGCGCTGAAATCGGCAGCCCCGATCGGCGCCACTTTCACCGCGCTTGCGCTCATCACCGGCTCCATCTGGGGCAAGCCGATGTGGGGCACCTGGTGGGTGTGGGACGCGCGCTTGACGTCTGTGTTCGTCCTCTTCCTGATGTATCTCGGCATCATCGCGCTGACGCGCGCGCTGGATGACGCCAGCCGCGCCGCCTGGGCTGCCGCCATCATCACTCTGGTCGGCTTCATCAACATCCCGATCATCAAATTCTCGGTCGACTGGTGGAACACGCTGCACCAGCCGGCTTCAGTGTTCCGGCTTGGCGGGCCGACCATCGATCCCAGTCTGCTGTGGCCGCTGCTGGTGATGGCGCTCGGCTTCACCGTGCTGTTCTTCGCCCTGCATTTGACGGCGATGCGCACCGAAATCCGCCGCCGCCGGGTGATCGCCATGCGCAGGGTAGCGGCGCGGCAGGCTAACTGAGCTCCCCCCTTCTCCCACAAGGGGGAAGGGAAGCGCCATTCACCCCATCCGCCCACGCGCCACGACAGGCAGCGTCTCCAGCACCTTGTCGCCGTCGATGAGATGCACCTGGTCGAACAGGTTCGTCACCACGCAGCAATGGTCCGGCACCACGCGCACGCGCTCGCCGATGCGAAGGCTCGCGCCATTTCCAAGCGTGACCGTGCCGTGCTCCTCGCTCAAGCCGGTGACTCGCGCGCCGGGCATGTCGAGCAACTCGCCAAACTCGGCCAATCCCAGCGTGTCGCTGGACAGCGCCTTGCTGCCGCTGTCCAGAATGGCGCGGGCCGGCGTCGGGTGGCTGACCACCGTGGCGAGCACCGTCAGCGCGCAATCGTCGAGCGTGCCGACGCCTTTGGCGACCTGGTAGCGGTCGAGATAGATGTAGGTGCCGGGGCGGTATTCGGTGACGACGCTGTCCTCGCCGGAGCGCCACATGTCCGGTGTGCCGCCGCTGGAGATGCGTTCACAGGCGAGACCCGACGCGCTAAGCGTCTGCTTGGCGCCGGCCAGCCAGGATTCGGCCTCGGCGGCGCGGCCTGCCGCGGGGTAGGTCATCAGCCCGCCGAAGGTGAGCCCCTTGGCTTGATCGATCACTTTTGCCAGCGCCAGGGCCTCGGCGGCGCTCTGTACGCCGCAGCGGCCCATGCCGGTGTCGCATTCGACCAGAACGGGCAGGGGATGCCCGGCATCGGTGAAGGTGGCGGCGAGCCCTTCCAGCGTTTCACGGCTGTCCGCCGTCACCGACAGCGTCACGCGGCCATGCAGCGCCTTGAGCCGCTCCAGCTTGGCGCGGCCGAGGATGTTATAGGGTAGAAAAATATCGGAGAGCCCGGCATCGGCCATCACCTCAGCCTCGCCGATCTTCTGGCAGGTGATGCCGACCGCTCCCGCCGCCACCTGTTTCTTCGCCCAATAGGGCAGCTTGTGGGTCTTGATGTGCGGCCTGAGCTTCAGCCCGTGGCGGTCGGCATGCACCTGCGCTCGTGCGATGTTGGCTTCGGCGCGGGCCACATCGATGAGGATCGCCGGCGTATCGAGGTCGTCTATGCCTTGCATGAATGTCACCTTGGGAAATTTGGCTGGACTTATGGCCCCGATCGACCCGGATGTCATGAGGCCAGCATGCAGTTTGCGTCGACACCGCAGGGCAGTTCGGCTATGCGCTTTAGGCAGGAACGCGACGCCAAGGGATCACGACCATGAAACGCTCCACCGTCAACGACATCATCCGCGATGCCGACGCCTTCATCCGCTCGTTCGGCTACATCATGCCGCCCTTCGCCTACTGGTCGCCGGAGGAGATGAAGGCGCGCAAGGCGGACTCCGCGGCCATTTTCACCTCGCGGCTTGGCTGGGACATCACCGATTACGGCCAGGAGAAATTCGACGAGCTCGGCCTGTTCCTGTTCACCGTGCGCAACGGCGTCTATGCCGACATGAAGAAGGGCATGGGCATGCTCTATGCCGAGAAGATCATGATCTCGCGCAAAGATCAGCTGTCGCCGATGCACCGCCACAACATCAAGGCGGAGGACATCATCAACCGCGGCGGCGGCAAGCTGGTGCTCGAACTGTTCATGCACGACCGCGACGGCGGCATCGATCCGAAGGCCGAAGTCTCGGTGCCTGTCGACGGCACCATCCACAGGCTGCCGGCAGGCGGGCTGTTGAAGCTCGACCCGGGCCAGAGTGTGACGCTGATGCCCGGCGTCTGGCACGCCTTCTGGGCCGAGGGCAGGGATGTGCTGATCGGCGAGGTCTCGACCGTCAATGACGATCTCACCGACAACGTCTTCCGCGAGCCGATCGGCCGTTTTTCGAACATCGACGAGGACGTCGCGCCGCTGCACCTGCTGGTGTCCGACTATGAGAAGTGGGTGGGGTAGGCGAGAGGCACTCCATTTCATCGGCTGGTGCTGCCCCTCATTGCCCTGCCGGGCATTTCTCTCCGTATAGCGACGGGGAGAAAGATGCTGTCGCGGATGGTTTCGCCAATATCCAGCTGTGCAGAATAGGCGCGGCGCTGCGGCCAGCTCTCTTCTCCCCGTCACTATACGGGGAGAAGGTGCCGGCAGGCGGATGAGGGGCAGCGCTGGCGTTCCGTGATTGTTACCAGGCACTTAGAGTGCCTTCCTACCGCTGATACTTGTCCGCCTTGCGCGTTCCCAGCAGAAGCTTGCGTTCGAGTTGTGCCCGCAGCTCGCCGTAATAGGCGGTGAGGAAGGCCCTGGAATCGACCGGCTCGATCATCATGCCGATCTTGCGCCCGATCGTTTCGGCCACGGCCTTCAGCGCGAAATAGTCGTCGCGGCGCAGCACCTCTTCCAGCTTATGCAATTCGGCAATGCCATAGGCGTCGAGCTGCGCCTGGGTGAAGCGGAAGGCACGTGCGTTCTGGCGTTGCGAAAGGTCCTCGACCAGCGCCAGTTTCGGCGCCTCGACCACCCAGGTTCCGGCCAGCAGGTCGCCGATCCGCATGCGGTCGCGGTTGAACAGCGGGAACAAGGCAAACAGCAGCGCCCAGACCAGTCCGAAGATCGTCGACAGCGTGTCGGCCAGCCCCATCTCGCTGCGGCCAAGGATGATTGACAGCGGTAGGAAGATCTCGATCTCGCGCATCAGATTGCGGGCGATGACCTGGTCGACCGAAAGGCCGGCGCCGCTGCGCGACGCCACCCGGATGCCGAGCATCCGTTTGCCGGGCGTGGCGGCGCGGCGGCCGGCCTCGAAGGCGATGAAATAGGCGTTGCGCAGGAAGAAGATCAGGATGATCCAGACGATGAACAGCGGCTGCGCCCCTTCGCCGTTGAGGCCGGCCAGCCCGAACAGCGCGATGATCGTGATCACGATTGCGGTGACGATGATGATGACAAAGTCGAGCAGGAAGGCGGCGGCGCGTGTGCCGGCATCGGCGAGCTTGATCCTGAGATCGACGCCTTCCGGCGTGATCAGCGGCCGTATCGTCGAGACGGCAGCGCGCCTAGCGGTCGCCATGCCGCACCACCCTGAACAAATAGAAATAGCAAAGCCACAGTGTCAGCATGCCGCCGCCAATGGCATAGCGCGTCACGTCGCTGGTGATCACCTGCCTGCCGATGCCTTCGAGCAGGCCGGCACACAAAAGCATGATCGTCACCCCGACCATGGTGGTTGCCGCCACGCGCCCGGCATCGGCCGCGGCCGTCATCCGGGTCAGTTCGCCGGGGAAGGCGATGCGCGTGCCGATGCGCATGCCGGCAGCGCCCGCCAGCGCGATCGCAAACATCTCGGTGGTGCCGTGGATGGACAGCCATCCGCCCAGTTCGATGCCAAGCCCCTTGGCGACATAGATCTGGAACATCGCGCCGAGCAGGCAGCCATTCATCAGGATCAGCAGCACGCTCGGCACCGCGAAGGCAAAGCCGAGCGCGAAGGCCAGGATCGCCACCTGGACATTGTGCGTGAACAGATAGGCGGCGAAGCCCGACAGGAAGTTGCTGTCGGCGCCATCGTAGAGCACCTGGCGCAGCACTTCGACTGAGGCGTCCGGGTTGCGCCCGCCGGCGAGACTCGGCGGAATGATGGCATCGAACCAGCCCTTGTCTTTCGCCACCAGCCAGTAGCCGGCGCCGAAGCCGACAAAGGTCAGGACGACCGACAGCAAGGTTTCGCGCCACAAATCGCGAATGGCATGCGGCCAGTCATGCAGGAAGAAATCGCCGATGCGCTGCCGCAAGCTGCGGCGTGCGCCATAGAGATAGAAATAGCCGCGCAGGCAGAGCGCTTCGAGATAGCCGACCAGCGCATTGTCGAGCGACGTCGCCCGCGCCACCGAGAGCGAGGACAGCGCCGAGCGGTAGAGCAGCGGCAGCGACAAAAGCTCATCTTCCGACAGCGTGCGCGGCGCGCGTTTCTCGACCCGGGCGAGCAGCGCCTCGAACGCCTTCCAGTCGGCCTCGCGTTCCGAACGGAAGCTCGCCAGCGACTGGCGCACGGCATCCTTGCCGACCAGCGCGTTCACAACAGATCCTCCTGCTTGAGCTCGAGATAGCGCTCAACCAGCGCCGGCCCCAGCCTTTGATGGTCGGCCTCGATGACATGTGCGCCGAGCAGCCGCAGCCTGCCGATGACGACCTGCCTTTCGCGCAACAGCCCACCGGCGACGACCGAGCGCGCCACGTCCTCCGGAGTGTCCGGTGGCATGTCGGCCAGTGTCTCCAGCTCGACATCCTTCATCATCATGAACAGCACCAGATGCCGTTCGGTGAGCCGGCCGACGGTGCGCAGCATCAGTTCGGCGCTGATCGGATCGACGAAATCGGTGAAGATGATCACCAGCGAACGCCGGTCGAGCCGCGCCGCAAGCGTGGTCAGCGCCAAAGTGAAATTGGTCTCTTCGGTGGAATAGTCGATCTCCGCCGCCCGCTTCTGGATCATGGCGAAGCTGGCCGAGCCGCGCACGGCGCCGCTGGAAACACGCGGCCGCGCATCGAAGCCGAACAGGCTGATCATGTCGCCGCCCTTCAGCGCAATGAACGCCGTCAGCAAGGCGGCAGTGACGGCGCGGTCGACCTTCGGCACGCCGTCGACGGGCTCGCACATCAGCCGGCCGCTATCGATGGCAAGCACGATGTTGTTGTTCTCCTCGATGCGGAACTCGCGCGCCAGAAGCCTGCCGTGGCGGGCGCTGCGCTTCCAGTCGATCATGCGCCGGCCCATGCCGGGCTGGTAGTCTTTCAGTGCCTCGAATTCGCGGCCCTGGCCGGCGCGGCGTTGCGCATGGCCGTCTGGCAGCGACTGGCGCTGCAGAAGCGTGATCGCCTCGTCGCGGGCGCTGCGGATGTCAGGCAGCACCGCGACCTTGTTGTCCATCGGCAGGACGACCTGATTCCAGACCAGACCGAACGGCCCGCGCCAGCGCACCCACAGGCGATCGAACCTGGCCATGCCGCGCCGCAGCGCCTGGAATTTGAGGTCGAGCGATGCGCTGCCGGCCTCAGCAGTCAATGCGCCGCCGGTGCCGCCCAGCGGCTCCAGCCGCTCATCATGGCCGAGACGCGCCTGCACCGCGCGCGGACGTCCGCTGAGCCTTGCGGTGACATTGACGGTGAACTGGCCGCCGACGCTGACTTGCGGCGGTGCATGGATGGTGGCGTCCAGGGAAGCGCGTCCGCGCCCGGCGGCCGCGTCCACAGCCAGGAAAGCAAGCAGCACGCAGATCCACAGCAGGCCGAGATACCACAGCGACGGCAGCGCGAGCGCGATCAGGAAGGCCGGTATCGCACCTGCCGCACCTGCCCAGACTGCCCGGCCGCTCGGATAGATCAACGTGGCGCTTCCGTCTGGTCGACAAGGTCGGTGACGATCTGCTCGACCAGGCGGCCGTCGATCTGCGCCGCCGGCGACAGGATCACGCGATGGCGCAGCGCCGGCACGGCAAGCGCCTTGACGTCGTCGGGGATGACATAGGCACGGCCGTCGAGCGCTGCCCGGGCGCGTGCGGCTCTCGCCAGCATGGCGCCCGCGCGTGGGCTGGCGCCAACCTCCAGATCGGGGCTGGCGCGCGTCGCCCGCACCAGCCTGGCGATATAGTCGACGACATCGTCGACCAGCGTGACCTCGCCGACCGTCGCCAGCGCCTTTTCCAGCGTCTTGCGGTCGGCCTGGGCGGTGATGCCGTACTGCTTGATATCGTGCGAGGCGGTGCCGCCGCCGTGGTGGATGATGATCGCCTTTTCCTCTTGCGCGTCGGGGTAGCTCACCCGGTGCTTGAACAGAAAGCGGTCGAGCTGGGCCTCGGGCAGGGGATAGACGCCCTGGTGTTCGATCGGGTTCTGCGTCGCCACCACCATGAAATTCTGGCCGAGCGAATGGGTGGTGCCGTCAAAGGTGACGGCATGCTCCTGCATCGCCTCCAGAAGGGCGGCCTGGGTCTTTGGCGGTGTGCGGTTGATTTCGTCTGCAAGCAGCAGGTCGCAGAAGATTGGACCGTGCGTCAGCGTGAATTGCCCGGTCTGGAAATTGTAGATGTTGGAGCCGACGATGTCGCCGGGCATCAGGTCGGGAGTGAACTGGATGCGGCCATAGGCGACGCCCAGCGCCTGGGCAAAGCAGCGCGCCGTCATCGTCTTGGCCGTGCCCGGTGGTCCCTCGAGCAATATATGCCCGCCAGCGAACAATGCCGTCAGCATCAGATCGACCGTATCGTGTTGCCCGGTGATGGCCTTGGCCACCTCTTCCCTGATCTGTGTCGCCAGGGCCTTCACATCATCGACGTTCACCGAGCCTCCTTGCCGTCCAGTCATGCAGCTTTTCGGCTGCCTCATGCATTTGTGTCAGGGTCTTTGCCGCGTCGGCGGCTTGCAGGCGGGTCGTGAACCCGCCGGGTTCGTCCTTATCGCGGGAATCGAGCCAGCGGTCGAGCGCTTCGCCCTGCAAACCATGCGGTGCGCCGAGCAAAGCGCCGGCGCGCACCCGCGCCAACGCGCCATAGCGGTCGCCCAGTTCCTCCAGCCGGCCGGCGCGGCGCAACAGCATCGCCGTGGTGTCGACCAGCGCGCGCTTGCCGAAGGCAATGGCGCGCTGATCGGCCCGCGGCGGCCCGAACCGGCCAAGGCCATGCAGGAACGCCAGCGCCGCCGCCGCCAGAATGGTCAGCGTCAGCGCCAGGAATGGCGGCTCGACCAGAAGCTTGGCGAGGTCGTATTTTCGCCCGAAACCGTGCAGCGTCAGGTCGAACATCACCGGACCCTCTTCGGACTGCAGGAACTCGATCAGCTTCAGCGCCGCCGCTGCCTTGTCGGGATCCTTGAGCGCGGCATTGTTGATCAGGTCGGGGTCGGTCAGGATGTAGAACCGCTCGTCTTCCACCTCGGTCAGCACCGCCTTGCCATTGCCGGCGGCAATCAGCGGGGTTTCGTCGGCCACCCATTGCAACTGGTCGGGAACGTTGACCGTCTGCCCTGAGACGTCGATTTGTTTGACCGTGATCTCGCCCCCGCCGAGCTTGGCCTTGGCGATGCGGCCGAGCCAGTCGTTCACCACGACGGCCGGCAGCCGCTCGATCTTCATCTCCCAGCCCTCATGCTGGAACAGCGGCAAGGTCGCCCATTTGGGCAGCACGAACAGCGTATCCATACCCTTGCGAAGCTTGATGATGTTGGCGAGTGCATCCGGATCGCTGTCGGGTGAGATGGTGACGACCAGCAGCATTTCGGTCTCAAGATCGCTGTCGGACCGCGCCATATCGGGGGCTTCGCCGGTCAGCTTCAGCCATTTCGCCAGGCCCGCATAGCCGATGCCGCTCTTAGACAGTGGCGTCGCGCCGCCGACGTTGGGCTGACGGAAGTCGGGGGCATAGGTGGACAACAGGAAGAAGCCCGCCGCCGCGAGCAGGCTGGCAAAAATCCCCCAGAACAGCGTCCTTCGGCTGAACGGTTCCTGCTGGGCGATGTCCGCGGTCGAAGCGCTCACACCCAGGCATCCCTGAAGACGAATCGCTCATAGGCGCCGCGTGCCTCCTGCCAGCCCTCGGGTCCGACCGGCCGGCGCGCGAACAGCGCCGCCTCGACGATGCGCGCGATCTGGGTGAAGGCGCTGCGCGCCCGTGTCGGGATCGAAGCCGCGCTGGCGATGTCGCGCGCGGTCAGCGACGGACGCAGGAAGTCGGGCAGGCGCCCGGCAATGTCGGTGACACTGCGGCGAAGCAAAAGATGCACCGCTTCGTCATACTCGCCGCGGGCAGCCAGCGCATCGGCTTCCGACAACAGGATCTGGGCCGCACCGACGTCGGGACGCCACGTCGCCTCAGCCTCGGTCACGCTCTTCTTGCGCCGCCAGGGCAGGCGCCAGGCAACGCCTTTCACCTCGAGCAAAATCAGCAACAGGATGATCGCGGCACCTGTGATCACAGCGCCCCAGAACAGGTAGATCATGTAGGGGCCAAGCCATTTCAGGAACTCGCCAAACGGCTTCAGCCACTCGGGGGGCTGGGGCTGCACATAGGCCGGCAGGTCGAACTGGATCGAATCGTCCGACAGCAACTGCTTGTGCAGTTTGGCCAGCCATTCGGCTTGCGCAGCGTCCGGCTGTGCAGCAGTCACCTTTTCGCCCCCATGCAACCCGCGGTTCGCGGGCCGACACTGACAATGCAGCGCAACATTTGCAAGTGGGCCAGAGCCGGATGATTTCAGGTCGATTTCGACCTGAAATCTGAATCCGGCTCTAAATCAAATAGATAGAGCTTGATGCCTGGACAAACGGTTTTTCCGTTTGTCCGAGAAAACCGCTTCACACTTTTCGGCATCATGCTCTAGACGCCGCTCGCCAATCTTGGCAAATTTACTACTGCGATCGCCGGACAATATTCGGCGGCGAAACAGGGGGCGCATCATGACTTCGGCAACATTTGCACGGCCTGAGAAATTTCAGATCGGCAGGGTCTTCAACAACAGCTTCTCCGTTATCGGTCGCAATGTCGTCCTTTGCGTCGGACTGGCTTTTCTTTTCGCAGGCCTGCCGACCATCCTGATCCAACTGTGGACCGACTCGCGCATGCAAGCGCTCCTTGAAGTCGATCCTGGCGCCGCGGCCGATCCCACCTTCGCGCTGCGCAATTCCTGGGTCACATTTGTCGCCTTTTTCGTAAGCGCCATTTTCGGACTGCTGCTTCAGTCTGCGCTTGTGCGCGCCACCATCGAGGATCTCAACGGCAAGCGGCCGAATATTGGCGACTGCCTTCAGATTGCCATTCGCTTCCTGCTGCCCACGCTCGCCATAGGCTTCCTTGTCTCGCTTGCATCCGGCCTGGCCATGATCGCCTTGATCGTGCCCGGCATCATCCTTTGGCTCGGCTGGTCGGTTTCGGTGCCGGTTCTGATCCAGGAGCGGCTTGGCGTGTTTGGTTCGATGTCGCGCAGCCGCGCCCTGACCAAGGGCAGCCGCTGGTCGCTGTTCGGCCTGTTTCTGGTCCTGATCATCATCGCCATGGTCATCCAGGGGGCGGTTGGCGTGGTCGTCTACCTGTTTCACGGCATTGTCGCGGCCATCGTGGCGGGGCTGGTGCAAAGCGTGATGTCGATGCTGCTGTCGGTTGCCGCTGCGGTCAGCTATGTCGAGCTGCGCCAGGTCAAGGAAGGCACCAGCGTCGACGAGCTGGCGGAGATCTTCTCGTAAGGCGACGCCGCTGCGGTCGGCTGGGCTTCAATGGCAACAGCTATGCTCCGCTCGCACACTCGTCCGGCACAGGCATGACGAGGTGATCGCCACATCCGCCTTCGCCAGCGCAGCGGCAAGCTTCGCCTGCAACTCTGGCATCTCCACGCTCTCGCCGCGCCGTTTCAGGCATTCGACCAGCCCGTGCAGCGCCCAGACATTGTCGGGATGCTGGGCGCAGCGTTGCACCCTGCCGCTCAAGCCCAGATCGTCGCGATAGACCTGCTCGGCCTCTTCAGCGTGGCCCTGGTCGAGCAGCAGGGCGGCCAGCGCATGGCGCGGCGGATGCATCCAGGCCCAAGGCTCGGTGTAGGATAGATTGTCGTCGAGCTCGACCGCATCGCGCAGGTGAGCGTAGGCGTCGTCATGGCGGCCCTGGTGATAGGCAAGCTCGCCATCGAGAAGGGCTGCACCGACAGCCAGCGAGGCCCGTGTCGGATTGCTGAG
This sequence comes from Mesorhizobium sp. P2_B5, assembly GCF_056404775.1. Lineage (NCBI taxonomy): Bacteria > Pseudomonadati > Pseudomonadota > Alphaproteobacteria > Hyphomicrobiales > Phyllobacteriaceae > Mesorhizobium > Mesorhizobium sp. P2_B5. The sequence goes on from NZ_JBFUDJ010000013.1 coordinate 10,757, forward strand.
GAAGCGCCGCTCGGCGGGAATGGCCTCGACATGCCTGCGGAAGTTCTCGCGTTCGCGCTCGGCCGCCGAAAATTGCTTGAGCGTGGCATGCGCGACGCCCTTGGCGTAGTGCTGCATGGCGGCCGTCAGCACGTAGAGTTCCAGCTCCGCCACCATCGGCTCGTCGATGATCTCCTGCCAGCGGCCGAAGCGCACCTGCACATGCGCGCGCATGGCGTGATAGCCTTCAACCGTCTGCGTCAGCTTCGGCCGGTCCTGGATGGCGACCACGTCGCGCGCGACCAGGCTGCGCACCTTGTCGGCCGCCCACAGCGCCGGCTGGTACTGGCCAAGGAACATGCAGGTGAACATCATCAGATGCAGATCGTGGCAGCAGCCGAGCAGATAGTAAGTCGGCTCACTGGTATAGGCGAGGTAGAGGTCGTTGGCGCGCACCGCCTTTTCGCTGGCGAGCTTCGCCTTCTCGTATTCGCCGCACAGAACGTGGATGTGGCCTGGCATGTGGTTCATGTGGCCGGCATCGGGGCACATTGTGCCGAGCCGGTCGGCCGAGCGAATGCCGCGCTCCGGCTGCGTCGACATTTCCAGGAGATGGATGTGCAGATGCAGGATCGCCGGGTGCGGCGCAGTGCCGGCTTCGTCCGACAGCCGGATCGAACGCTCACAGACTTCCAGTGCTTCCAGCACATCCGAATTGGGCGCCGGTCTCCCTGTTTTCAGATCCCATAGCCGCCGAACGGTGCGCATCATCAGCGCCTCGACGGTGAGCGCCATCACATCATGATCGTCGGGAAAGTCGCGATAAACCTGCCGCATCGCGGCGGCATAGGCATTGTCCCATTGTTCGAATTCCACTGGGGCCACGCCATGCGGCTGCTGGAAACGGGCAGCCAGCGCCTCGATCAGCCGCTGCTCGACGGGGCTGGCGCTTGCAGAACCTGCCCGCGCGAGCTGCACATGATCGAAGCAGCGCTTGGCCGCACGGTTTGCCTCGTCCTTGCCGTGCTCCTTCCAGGTGAGGTTGTAAAAAGGCCCGGCGGCATAGGCGATGCCCCAATGCACAAAGGCGCAATCAGGGTCGGTCTCCAGCGCCTTCTCGAAGCACTTTATGCCTTCCTCATGGTTGAAGCCGTAGCACCAGTTCAGCCCGATATCGAACCAGCGCTGCGTCTCGGCCGAAGAGGTGGAGATGGGGCGGCGATAGGTGCCGAGGTCGAAATGGTCCATGCCTGATTCGCTCTGAGCCGAAAGTCGGTCAGGCGCAATCTGTGCCAAAAATCATGCGCATGGCAAACGGCATTCGGCCGGCGCGACTCATTCGAACCGCGCCGGCCCAACAGTCCTGGGAGGGATCAGCTTTCCAGCCACACTTTTTCAAAGTGCTGCTCGAGCGACTGGTGCTGTTCGCAGCCTTGCACGCCCTTGCGATAGGTGCGGTAGACCGAGCGCCAGTAGGGCTGGATGATGATGCCGGCATCGCGCAGATTCTGCTCGATCCTGGCCATGATCTCCTTGCGCTGGGCGGCGTCCGGCGTTGCCAGCGCCTTGTCGAGAAGCTCGTCGAACTCTTTGTTGGCGTAAGCGCTTTCGTTCCAGGCGGCGCCCGATTTGTAGGCGAGCGCCAGCACCTGGACCCCAAGCGGGCGGCCGAGCCATTCGGTGGTGGAGAAGGGGTATTTGCTCCAGTCGTTCCAGAAGGTCGCCGCCGGCAGCACGGTGCGCTTGATCTTCAGCCCGGCCTCGCGCATCTGCGCGGCGATTGCGTCGCCGGTGCTCCTTTGCCATTCGACGTCGACCGAGATCAGCTCGAATTCGTGGTCGGCCTTGCCGGCCTCGGCGAGCAGTTTCTTCGCCTGGTCCATGTCGCGCTTGGCCGGGCCGATATCGGCGTATTCCGGGTGCATCGGGCCGACATGATGGTTGTCGGCGGGCTTGCCGCGACCACCGAGACCAAGCGCCAGCACGGCGGAATTGTCGACGGCAAGCTGGGCGGCGCGGCGCACCTTGACGTCGTCATAGGGCGCGTTGCCGACATTGAAGCGGGCAACGATGGTCGAGCCGGTGGCGATCTCGGAATTTAGCAGGCCCATCTGCTCGGTCTGCGACACGGCGTCGGAGGCGGTTTCGTGGTCGGTGTCGATTTCGCCGGATTCGAAGGCCGACAGCATGGCATTGGGGTCGGAGCCATAATCGACCCATTTGATGCCATCGAGGTAGAAGTCGCCTTTCCACCACGGCTTGTCCTTGCGCTTGACCTCCGCGCTGGTCTCGGCATTCCAGCTGACCAGTTCACAGGGTCCGGTGGTGATCGCCAGTGCCTTCATCGGGTCGTCGCCGCCCTCATAGGAGCGGTGCATGATCAACGCCGGATAGTCGGCCATGCCGGCGATCAGCGAAATATCGGGCTTCGGCAGATTGAGCTTGACGGTGAAGTCGTCGATCTTCTCGATGCCGCCATCGACCGGCTTCTTGGTGTCGGCATTGACCAGCGCGCCCATGCGCGCGGCGACCGAATTGCCGGCGACGGAAGCGTCGCACCAGCGAGTGAGATTGTGGATGACATCGTCGGCGTTGAAGGTGTCGCCGTTCGACCAGGCTATTCCCTTGCGCACATGGAGCGTGATTGTTTTGGCGTCGTCGCTGGTTTCCCAGCTTTCGAGCAGCCACGGCTCAAAGGTGAAGTCGCGGTTCCAGCGCACCAGATATTCGTTGCAGTGGCGCGCGACATTGGACATTTCGACGCCGTCGAAGGTGCGCGGATCCTTGAAACCCTTGACGTTCATGGCGACGCGCAAGGTGCCGCCGCGCTTCGGCTCCTCGGCCCGGGCGGGCGAGGGGGCAAGACCGCCCAGGGCGAGCGCACCAGCCGCGCTGACGCCGAAGCCGGCCATGATGGCGAGATATTCGCGGCGGTTTATCCCGCCTTTCCTGAAATCGTCGGCAACGGGTTTCGCCTTCGGATGCAATCTTCTGTCGGTCAGCATGAATTTCATCGTCGTTCCCTCTCGTTGGGCGCCCCGACAAACCGCTTCTGTTTGAGAGGGAGATGCGATCGCCGGGGCGCCGTTGCCTGAGCAGACAATGATAGGGCGACCTTACGCAGGGAAATGTTCGCCTTTCCGCAATTCTTGTGCACTGTTCCGCAGTCGCGGCATGGCAAGTCAGAAGTCGCAGCGCGAAGGAAACGGCCTCAGTACGGCCAGTCGTTATTGCCGAGCACAGCGACGGCGGCGATGGCCGCAAGGGTGCATACGAACGCCTCGCCGGCGCGCGGAACACTTTTGCGGGCGCGCAGAAAACTGTGCACCAGCCGCGGCTCCTCGTACCACCAGGCGCGGCCGCCCGCGGCAACGATGCGGTCGCGATAGATCTGGCCGTCCGACGATAGCGGGTCGCACTCGGCGGTAATGATGATTGTCGGCGGCAGGCCGGAAAAATCGCTGTCGCTCAGCGGTGAAAACGTCGGGTCATCGGGCGACTGCGCCGGGCCTGAGCGAATGTTGCGGTAGGTCTCGATGTCGCGCAGCGCCAGCAGCGGCGCGTTGGCATGTTCGACATAGGAGCCGGCGTTCTCGTCGCCGCCGAGGCTGGGATAGATCAGCACCTGGCCGACCGCATGGCGTGGGTGGCGGCGCGACGCATGCGCGACCGCGGCCGCAAGGTTGCCGCCGGCGCTTTCGCCGACGAGCACGATCGGCAGGTCGGTCGTCTGCGCCGCCCATTCGAAGGCGGCAAGCGCATCCTCGAAGGCAGCCGGATGCGGATGTTCCGGCGCCAGCCGGTAGTCGGCCGAGACGACGTCGAAGCCGGCGCTGGCGCAGATCTCGGCGCAGATGTCGTCATGACTGTCGACCCCGCCCAGCACAAACCCGCCGCCATGATAATAGACGACGAGTGCGCGTAACGGCTTGCCCGCCATACGGTAGTGGCGGATGGGAATGGCGTGCCCTTTATCGCCGGCAATGATGCCATCGTTTGCGGTGACGCCTGTGGGATAACCCTGATGGAAGGCGCGGCACATCGCGTCGTACACTGACCTCTGCTCGGCAATCGGCAGTTCGGCGATTTCGGGCGGGAACCAGTCGTTGACCAGGTCGATGTAATCCCACAGCGCCGGGTCGAGCATGGTGGCGTATTTTCCCCGCCCTGCTGTCTTGAGCTGGTGGAGTGTGCCCATCCTGTGCCTCAGAGTTCGCCGTAGAGCCGGCCGGCGTTTTCAAAGGTGAAGCGCAGCGGCACCGAGCCCTCGACCTGCCATGCGCTGACGGTATCGCCCGCCATCAGCCGGCAGGCGTCGATGGTGTTGGTGACGGCGCCGCCATAGAGCCGGTTGGCGAGGTTGAGGATGGCGGTCTGGTGCATGGCGGCACTGCCGCTGCCGCAGGCATCCTTGACCAGCAGCACACGAAAGCCGGATGCGACCGCGTCCTTCACGGTGGCGTCGACGCAGGCCTCGGTCCACACGCCGGCGACGATCAGCCACTCGATCCCGCCGGATTTGAGGTCGCGCGCCGCCGGCCCCGAACGGAAGGCGCTGGCCTCCGCCTTGATCAGCAAGGCTTCGCCATTGGTCGGCGCCACCTCATGGCAGATTTCCGTCAGCGGATCGCTCTTGTCGGAAAAGGCCGACTTGCCGTCGGCATCGAGCGGATGGAACGGCCGCGCCTTGGCGGTGTCGACGATATAGGCCCAGTGGTAGAGCGGCACGAAATTGCGCCGCGCCGCCGCCTGCAGGCGCTGGACGTTGGCCAGCACCTCGCCATAGCCTTCGACCAGATAGCGCTTGTCTTGCCGATGCTCCTCCTGGAGGTCGATGAACACCGCCGCCACCGCGCCGCGTTTGATCGAGATCGGGCGTTTCATGCGGCTGCGCCTGGGGTCGTGGCCAAGGCCGCTTCGTTCAGCGAACTGGCGCAAACGGTGGTGATTGGCCGGTGCCTCCCCACCTTCGTCATCCACGGGCGAAGCAGGAGCGAAGCTCCGTCGCGGAGACCCGAGGATCCATGCCGTGACATCGGCCAAGGAACACGGCGGAGCAGAATTCGCACCGGTGCGGCGCTCGGGAGTCCCGGCATGGATCCTAGGGTCTGCGCCGCGTCGCTGCGCTCCTTGCTTCGCCCTAGGATGACGAAGGCATGGGTGCCTCGGCTATTCCCGAAGGTTTGCGATACCGCACTAACATCAGTAGGGGGCATTGGGATCAAATCTGTTTCTCCAGAAACTCGTCCTCATAGGGAAAGCGCGACAACAACTCGGTGCCGGTGTCGGTGATCAGGATCTCGTCCTCCAGCTTGACGCCCTCACGGCCGCCTTTCTCGCCGATATAGCTTTCCACGCTGACCACCATGCCGGGCACGATGACACCGTCGCGGCCGTAGGTCTCATAGTCCATGGCATGCGCAATGAATGGCGTCTCGCCATGCATGCCGACGCCGTGCATCACAGAGGTATAGCGCTGGTCGACAAAACGGTCCGGGATTTTCCACGCTTTTTCGGCGATCTCGCGAAACGCCAGGCCCGGCTTGACGATCGAAATATTGTGCTGAACCTGGTCGTGCGCCATGCGGTAGAGCGATTTCTGGTAGTCGGTCGGCTTGCCCGGCCCGCAGCGGAAGGTGCGCGAGAAATCGGAATAGTAGCCATAGCAGCCGATCGTGTCGGTATCGAGCGCCAGCAATTCGCCCGGCCGGATCTTGCGGCCGCTGGCTTCGTTGAACCACGGGTTGGTGCGCTGGCCCGAGGTGAGCAACCGCGTCTCGATGAACTCGCCGCCTTGCCGGATGACCTCGCCATACATGATGGCAAACAGCTCGTTTTCGGAGACGCCGGGCTTGATCGCCTCGCGCACGGCGTAGACAGCCGCCTCTGCGCCGGCCATCGAAACCTGCAGGCATTTCACTTCCTCAGGCGTCTTGACCGCACGCACCGCCAGGATTTCGCCCTGGCAATCCCTGACCTCGCAGCCGCGCTTTTCCAGCGCCAGCGCCTGCAAATGGCTGCAGCGGTCTAGCCCAAGTTTCATCGAGCCGCCGCCGTGCTTCTTCAAAAGCTCGGCGATCTCGTCGGCGAACGGGCCGGCGGTCTCGTCGTCGCGGCCCGACACCGAAGACCACACCAGTTTGGAAGGACGCGCCTCGTCGATCGTGTCGAGCACCATCGAGACATGATAGCTCTGCGGATATTCGAACAGCACGATCGGGCCTTCGGTCGGGATAAAGAAATAGCGGGTCGAGTTGCGCAGGAAATAACCGAACATGTTGCGCGAGCCGGTGGCGTAGCGCTGGTTGTAAGGGTCGAACAGAACCACGCCGCCATAGCCCGCCTCGCGCATCCATTGGCGCAGCTTCGCAAGCCGGCCTTTTCGCAACGCATCGGCATCGATGTAGGACGGCTCCGTGTCGGACAGCCACATGCCGCCGGCCGGGTCAGCCGCAGCCGGATGGCGCATGCGGTCCTTGAAGTCGACATCCTCGGTGCTGTCGGGATCGAAAACGACGATGCTCATTAGGTGCGCCTCCTGAAGGCTCGAACATAGCCGTGCGCTAGGCAAAGTCTGTGCGGAATCCCGCAACTGTTGTGCGCAATGCCGCTGGCGTTAGCGAAGCACCACTAATGCCGTCGCATGGCCTTCGGCGCATGCCCATGCTCCTCCCTAAACGCCCTCGCAAAACTCGACATCGAAGCGAAGCCGCAGGCCAGCGCCACGTCGCGCACCATCAGCGTCGAATGCGCCAGAAGGTCGGCAGCGCGCCGCAGCCTGAGCCGCCGGTAGTAGCTGTTGGGCGAAATGCTGAGCTCGCTGCGGAAATTGCGCTCCAGCTTGTCGGAGGAGACGCCGAGTCTTGCCGCCAGTTCCGTCATGCCGAGCCGTTCCTCGACCGCATCCTCCATGATGGCGATGGCCGACAGCACCAGCTCGTTTTGGACCCCGGTGCGCAGCCTGAGTGGCATCAGCTTGCGGTCCACACTGGAGCGCAAAGGGCTGTGCACGAACCATTCGGCGACCCCAGCCGCAAGCTCGCCGCCATAATCGTTGGTGATGATCTCCAGCATCATGTCGAGACTACCGACGCCGCCGGCCGAGGTGAAGCGCTTGCGGTCGATGACGTAGAGATCGCGCCGAAGTTCGATATCCGGGAATGCCTCGGTGAAGGCCGCCTGGCTGGTCCAGTGCAAGGTGCATGCATGACCGTCCAGCAAGCCGGCCCTGGCGAGGAAGAACGCCGCATCGGCCACCGCGCCGATATAGGCGCCGCCCCGCAGGCTCTTGCGCATCCAGGCAACCGCATCGTCGGCGACAAGCAAGTCGGCATTGCCGCCGGAGCAGACAACGATACGGTCGACCTTCGGTGCGCCAGAGGCTGAGAATCCCGGTTGTATGACAACCCCATTGGACGCCTCGACCGTGCCCTTGTCGGCGCCGACGATCACCCAGCGATAGCACTCTCGCTTGGCCAGCACATTGGCGGCGCGCAGCGGCTCGATTACCGAACTGAACGCCATCATCGGAAAGCCGGGAAAGACCAGCACGGCGAAGGTGAGGGGGCCTTCGTGCGCTGCCGGCTGCACCCGATCCTGTCTTCTGCTGGCATGGACGGTATTCACAATTGTGTATTTCCCATGCGCGTCATTGGTGGCAGACAGGGATATAGCGGGCATCCTGGTCCGCCGGCAACGGAGACGAACCATGTTTGCGGCCCAGACCATCGACAGCACCGACAAGCCAGCCTTCTACCGCGAACTGGCGACCCAGTTGAAGGCGCTGCTGGAGGGCGAGAGCGACTCGGTCGCCAACGCCGCCAACACATCGGCGCTGATCTTCCAGATGGTGCCCGACCTCAACTGGGCCGGCTTCTATTTCCTGGCCTCCGACGAGGAACTGGTGCTCGGGCCCTTCCAGGGCAAGCCGGCCTGCGTGCGCATCGCCGTCGGCAAGGGCGTGTGCGGCACCGCGATCGATCTCGAAATGTCGATGCTGGTCAAGGATGTGCACGAGTTTGCCGGCCACATCGCCTGCGACGCCGCCTCGCGCTCGGAACTGGTCGTGCTGCTCAGGGACAATGACGGCGTCTTCGGCCTGATCGACCTCGACAGCCCGACGCCCGGCCGCTTCGACAAGGAAGACCAGGCCGGCATCGAGGCGCTGGCCGCGATCTATGTCGCGGCAAGCTCGTTCGAGGATTGAGCGGCTTTAAGCGAACTTCACCAGCATCAGGCTGAAGCAGCCGATGAACAGGAAGGCCGAGAAGGCAAGCGCCAGCGGCCGCAGGCCGCGCGAGCGCAACTGCGAAATGTTGGCTTGCATGCCCATGGCAGCGAGCCCCATGGTCAGCATGATGGTGGTGCCCAGCGCCATTGCCGACTTCACGTCGGCCGGCACGGTCACCAGGCTGTTCAGCGCCACGACGGCGACGAAAGCGGCGACGAACCACGGCATGGGCGGCCGTGCCGCCGATTGATCGCCCGACCGGTCGCTGCTCGTCTTGCGGCGCGCCATCAGGCCGAGCGCGATGACCATCGGGGCCAGCATGGAAACACGGGTCAGCTTGGCGACGGTGGCGATCTCGCCGGACTGGGCGCCGTTCTGGAAGCCTGCGCCGATGACCTGCGCCACCTCGTGGATCGAGGCGCCTGCCCACAGACCGAATGCGTGCTGGTCAAGGCCGAGCACCGGCGCCAGCAGCGGGAAGCCGAGCATGGCGACGGTGCCGAACAGCGTGATCGAGGCGACGGCGTAGGTGACGTCTTCGTCGCGCGCATCGGTGACGATGTTGGTGGCGACGATCGCCGAGGCGCCGCAGATCGAGGTGCCGGCGGCAATCAGTTGCGCCAGCTTGGCGTCGACGCCGAGCAGCCGGCCGAGCGTGATGGTGAAGACGAAGGTCGCGCCAAGGGTAGCCGCCACAATGCCGACGCCGCTGGCGCCGATGGAGACGACCTGGCCCAGCGTCAGCTGGAAGCCGAGCAGCACGATGGCAAAGCGCAGCAGGCGCTTTTGCGAGAAGCCGATGCCGGCCTTGGCATGGGCGGGGGTGCCGAGCACGTTGGAATAGATCATGCCGGCGACGACGGCGAGGATCATCGGGCTGAACAAGGCAAAGCCTGAGACATTGTGGGCCGAGAACGCCACGGCGGTGATCATCGCCACCAGCACGATGCCGGGGATAACGCCGTTCCACACCGAATCGAGCCGCTTGCGGCCCACGGCCAGATCGGTCGGTATCAGGCTTTTCGGAATTTCGTTCGCGATGTGGGTGACGGAAGACAATGCAATTCTCCAGGCAAGTACGCCGGAGGAATGCCATTCCTAAACCGATCTTTCCAACGAATTGTTCTGGTTAGAACGATCGATTTTTACGAACGATTGGTTTTTGAGCTAACGATGGAACACCACCCGAATTCGACAGGCTGGGCCAATCTCAAAATCTTGACGGGCTGAACTTCTTGTTCCAGCGTGGCGCATGTCCGTTTTCTCGCCCGCCATCGCCAAGCGACGTCGCCTCTGCAGCATGCGGAGTGGCAAAACGATTGCGCGACGACAAAGACCGGCACAGTAAATCCGGTTCGTTCGTTTCCAACCCCGCCCGCAATATCAGCCGGCGGGGTTTTCATGTCTGGAGCCTTGCTATGACTAATTCTTCCATCCGGTTTCGGCCGGCCGAGCCGGCGGACGCCGCCGCCATCAAGGACATCGTGCGCGCAGCCTATGCCAGATGGGTGCCGGTGATCGGCCGCGAGCCGCTGCCGATGCGCGCCGACTATGACAAGGCGGTTGCCGAGCATCCGTTCGATCTCGCCGTCGAGGGCGACCGCATAGTCGGCATGATCGAGACCATGCTGGAGGACGATCATCTCTGGATCGAGAATGTCTGCGTCACACCGCAGGCGCAGGGCAGGGGTATTGGCCGGCTGCTGCTCGAACGGGCTGAGCAGAAGGCGCGTGAGGCCGGCCGCTTCGAACTGCGCCTTTTGACCAACGGCGCCTTCGAGGCCAATGTGTCGCTCTACAGGAGGCACGGCTACACGATCGACCGCGAAGAGCCATTCATGGACGGTATGACGGTCTATATGAGCAAGAAGCTGGCGTGATGCTGATAGCAGGGAGGATCGGATGGCAGTCAGGGTCCGGTTGAAGCCGCTCTCGGGGCGGTACGCAGTTTCGCGCCTTGAAGCAAAAGAGAGCATTCCCGGCTGGGCCGACGGGCCGGGCTTCGTCAGCATCACCCGGACCGAGGACGAGCTTTCGGTCGTCTGCCTGCAGGATCGGGTTCCGGACGGGGTGAAGCACGACAGGGATTGGGTCGCCCTGAAACTCCAGGGTCCCTTTGCCTTCGACGAAACAGGCATCCTGCTGTCGGTGATAAAGCCATTGTCGGAAAACGAACTCGGCATTTTTCTGGTATCCACCTTCGATGGCGACCATCTGCTCGTCAAAGTGAAGGATGAAGCCGCGGCAAGGGGGCTTCTGGTCGCGGCGGGGCACACGCTTCTGTAGCCGCCTGGCTCAATCGCCCCGCCCTTGCGTTTGACATCGCTCTTGCCGCATCGTTATCTCTGACGCGATACGACGATCCGGCGATCGCCCCCCAATCACATCAGATATCCCGCTCAGGAGAAACCATGTCACACAATCTGCAGTTCTATATCGATGGCGTTTGGGTCGATCCTGTTGTGCCCAACACACTCGACGTCATCGACCCCTCGAACGAAGATGCCTTCGCGCAGATTTCGCTTGGCTCCAAGGCTGATGTCGACAAGGCGGTGGCCGCGGCAAAACGGGCCTTCGAGACCTTCGGCTTCACGTCGGCCGAGGAGCGCCTCGACATCCTCAACCGCGTCATCGAGATCTACAAGAAGCGCAGCGGCGATCTGGCGCTGGCTGTGTCACGCGAGATGGGCGCGCCGCGCCGGATGGCGCTCGACAGCCAGGTCGGCGTCGGCCTGGCGCATCTGCAGAAGATGGCCGAAGTGCTGAAGTCTTTCGAATTCCGCCACGTCAAGGGCTCGTCCCTGATCGTCAAGGAGCCGATCGGCGTCGTCGGCCTGATCACGCCATGGAACTGGCCGCTGAACCAGATCACCTGCAAGGTCGGTCCCGCGCTCGCCGCCGGCTGCACCATGGTGCTGAAGCCGTCTGAGATAGCGCCGCTCGACGCCATCATCTTTGCCGAGATCATCGACGAGGCCGGCGTGCCGAAGGGCGTCTTCAACCTCGTCAATGGCGACGGCCCGGGCGTCGGCCAGGCGCTGTCCAGCCACCCCGACATCGACATGATGTCGTTCACCGGTTCGACCCGCGCCGGCATACTGGTCGCCAAGGCCGCCGCCGACACGGTCAAGCGCGTGCATCAGGAGCTCGGCGGCAAGTCGGCCAACATCCTGTTTCCAGATGTCGACCTGGAAAAGGCCGTCGCCAAGGGCGTCGCCGGCTGCTTCAGCAACTCAGGCCAGTCCTGCAACGCGCCGACGCGCATGTTCGTGCCGCGCGACCGCCACGACGAGGCTGCCGGCTATGCCAAGACGGCGGCGGAAAAGTTCACCGTCGGCCCTGCCGATGCGGCCGGCTCCAAGCTCGGGCCGGTGGTCAGCCAGACCCAGTTCGACAAGATCCAGGACCTGATCCAGGCCGGCATAGACGAGGGTGCGACGCTGGTTGCCGGAGGCCCCGGCCGTCCGGCCGAACTCAACCGCGGCTACTATGTCAGGCCGACTGTCTTCGCCGGCGTCACGCCGGACATGCGCATCGCCAGGGAAGAAATTTTTGGACCGGTGCTGGCGATCATGCCTTATGACACCGTGGAGGAAGCCATCGGCACCGCCAACGACACCGTCTATGGCCTCGCCTCCTACATCCAGGCCAAGGACATCCAGAAAGCCCGCGAAGTCGCCGCCCGCATGCGCACCGGCAATGTCTACATCAACTATCCCCAGTGGGACGCCGGCCTGCCTTTCGGCGGCTACAAGCAATCCGGCAACGGCCGCGAATATGCCGAGTATGGGCTCGAGGATTTCCTCGAGATCAAGGGCATCGCGGGCTACGAGGCAGCGGAGTAGGGCAGGGAGACAAGGCCCTCGCTAGCTCCAATGCAATCGAAGGGGCGCGGCCTCGGCCGCGCCCTCGCTAGTCTCGTCAACCGGGTCGCTGCCCGGAGATGGACCGCCGCTTGTCATAGCCGCGGTTTGTCTCGATTATGCCAACCATGGCGCGCGTAAACTCAACCATGCTGTTTGCCGTGATGGCTGCATCGTCGGGACTCTGGCCGACATGCTCGGCGGCTCCGCAACATGACCGGCGGATGCTGTCGTAGTGCGTAACTCTCTCATCATCGGGCAACGCCGCCAAATTGAGGGCGCGGCCGTGGATCATGCGCAATAGCTGCGCCAGTGCGGTTTCGACACTCATGCGTTTTACTCCGCATCGGTCGAGCGTCGCGGCACACAAATAGTGCCGGATCGTCGATCGGGAATTGGTCCCGATACGCAAAGGCTCGATCATACTTATTAATATATCGTTGAATGCTAATATGCATGGCCGTACCGATTGAGCGCGGAGACGTTGCGGGCAGATCGGCACCGCCAACGACACCGTCTATGGGCTGGCCTCCTACATCCAGACCAAGGACATCCAGAAAGCCCGCGAAGTCGCCGCCCGCATGCGCACCGACAACGCCTACATCAACTACCCCACCCCGGACGCTGGCCTGCCGTCCGGCGGCTACAATGCCGAATACGGGCTGGAGGATTTCCTCGAGATCAAGGGCATCGCGGGCTACGAGGCGGCGGAGTAGGGGCTACCCCTTCGGGATCGGCAGCCAGCCGGTCCGGATGCTTCAGCTCTCAAAAGTGCGGCTTCATTCTTCCCGGAAAGCTTTCTGGATCTGGTCCGACAGCGGCTTCACCAGATAGGAAAGCATCGTCCGGTCGCCCGTCGGGAAGAACACTTCGGCCGGCATGCCCGGCGCCAGCGCCAGCCCGCGCAGCTTGGCGACCTCGGTTTTCGGCAGCGTCACCCGCGCGACATAGAAGGCTGCTCCGGTGCGCTCCTCGGTGGTGAGATCCGCCGAAATCCGCGACAGCGTCCCGGTCAGTTCCGGCGTGGTTTGCCGATTGAAGGCCGACAGGCGCAAAATCGCATTCTGGCCCATCGTCACCTGGTCGATATCCTGCGGTGCAATATGCGCTTCAACGGTCAGGTCGTCCGTTACCGGTACGATCTGCATCACCTGTTCGCCGGGGGTGATGACCCCGCCGATCGTATGCACGGCCAACTGCAGCACCACGCCATCCTGCGGGCTGCGCAGATCGATGCGCTTCAGCTGGTCCTCGGCCGCTACCTTGCGTTCGACGAACTCGGAGATCTTTCCTTGCGTCTCGCGTAAATCGGTCGCGACCTCGCTGCGAAGATCCTGGTCGATCTGGATGATCTGCAGTTCGATCTCGGAGGCCTTGCCTTTCACCTGGGCTATTCCCGCGGTCAGCTGCCCATGCTCGCCTTCGAGCCGCACCGCGTCCCGTTCCAGCGACGTCATGCGCTCGATTCCTATCAGCTTGCGATGCCATAGGGACCGCACGCCTTCCAGCTCGATCTGGATCAGCTCGATCTCGCGGCGTTTGGCCTGCAGCTGCTCGGTCAGGCCGGCAGTCTCCTGCGTCAACTGGGCGATCCGTTCGCGCAATTGCGATCGCTGGCCAGATCGCGCCTGGCGCCGGAAATCGAACAGCGATTGTTCTCCGGCCATCGATGCGGCGACACCAGCCTCGTCGCGCCGCGATGTCAAAACCTCCGGGAAGCTGATCGTGTCCTTGCCGTCACGCTCTGCCTCCAGGCGCGCCAACCGTGCATAAAACTCATCCAGACCTTTTGAGACGATCGCCAGGTTGGCGCGCGTTGTCGTCTCATCCAGGCGCACCAGAATATCGCCCGCTTTGACCCGGTCGCCTTCACGCACCCTGATCTCGCCGACCACGCCGCCGGTCGGGTGCTGAACCTTCTTTACATTGGAATCGACCACCAGCCGGCCGGCTGCGATCACCGCACCCGACATTTTGGTCACTGCCGCCAGGCCGCCGACACCGCCGACGAGCAGCAGACAGGTAGCAACCCCAGCCACGAGATAGCGGTGGACCTGCCTATGATGCAAAGCGGCTCTGTCCTCGCTCATGCCGGGACGCCTCTCTCCGTGGCGGCAACGACCTTGAGCGGTGCTGCCGTTCGGAAAACCTTGTTCAGCACCTCATCCTTCGGACCGAAGGCCTGCACATGGCCATTGGCCATCACCAGCACCGTATCGACATTGGCCAGGACAGTGGATCGGTGCGCGACGACGATAACGATGCCACCGCGGTCCCTGATGCCCTGGATGGCGGCGGACAGGGCCACTTCACCGTCTGCATCGAGATTGGAATTAGGCTCGTCCAGGATGACCATGAACGGATCGCCATAGAGCGAGCGCGCAAGGGCGATACGCTGCCGTTGCCCCGCCGACAACGAGGCGCCTGCTTCGCCAACCCGTGTGTCGTAACCGTCGGCCAGATGCACGACGAGATCATGCACACCGGCGGCCCTGGCTGCCGCAAGCACCATGTCGGACGGCGCATCCGGGTCGAAGCGGGAGATGTTTTGCGCAATCGTTCCATCAAACAGCTGCACATCCTGCGGCAGATAGCCGATATGTTTGCCCAGCTCGTCGGTCGGCCACTGGTCAAGCGTGGCGCCGTCAAGCCGCACGGCGCCCCGCGCCGGTAGCCAGACACCCGCAAGCGCCCGCACCAGCGACGATTTACCGGAAGCGCTCGGGCCGATAACCCCCAGGCCCGATCCCTTGGCCAGTGAAAAATTGGCGTCCCACACCACCGGCGTCCGTTCGCCCGGCGGCGCGACGCTGACATTCTCAACCGCCAACCCGCTGACAGGCGCAGGCAGGGTCACGCCGGTCGCGCCTTCCGGCAGCGCGGACAACAGCTGCTTCAGGCGCGCCCAGCTTTGCCGCGCCGCAATGAAGCCCTTCCAATGCGCTATCGCCAGTTCGATCGGAGCCAGCGCTCTGCCCATCATGATCGAGCTTGCGATCATGATGCCGCCGGTCGCCTCTTGCTGGATGACCAGATAAGCGCCGATCGCCAGCATGGCGGATTGCAGCATCAATCGCAGGATCTTGGAAATCGTGCCAAGCGTTCCCGCAACATCGCTGGCTGCCGCATGGGCGTTCAGGTACTCGGCGTTGACGGCATGCCATCGCTCGGCGATACGCCCGCCAAAACCCATAGCCTGCATGGCCTCGGCATTGCGCCTTGTCGCCTCGGCCAATGTGCTGCGGACGGCTGCGTGCTGTCCGGCGATCCTTGTCGGGCCGCGGGTCCGGAATTCGGCCAGAAGCGTCAGTGCAAACAGGACGACGGCGCCGGCAAGCGCGGTAACGCCGATCCAGAAATGAAAAATGAAACAGATGCCGATATAGAGCGGCATCCATGGCAGGTCGAACAGCGCGGTCGGCCCGGGACTGCCGATAAAGGCGCGAACCTGATCCAGATCCCGCAAGGGCTGCAGTCCGTCACCGGAAGGCTTGGCGCGCAGCGGCAGGCGCATCAGCGCCGAATAGACCGACGGACTCAGCTTTGCGTCCAACCCCTGTCCCAGCCGCACCATGAGGCGAGAGCGGATCAGCTCCAGCACCCCCTGAAACACGAACAGTGTTCCCGCCAGCACCGCCAACCCGACCAGCGTCGGCACGCTGCGACCCGGAACGACCCGGTCATAGACTTGCAGCATGAAGAACGAGCCGGTCAGGGTCAGCACGTTGACCACCCCGCTCATCAGGACAATGCCCGAAAAAGCACGTCGAAACGACGCCAGAATTCCGACCAGCGTAAGCAGCGGCGACGGCGTCAGCTGCATGCAAGCTCGCAATCGGAATATGGCATCGCGTCCCTCAATACGTAACTGCCTTGAGCGTGACATGGACGGGCAAGCCCGCCTCGAACTGGGCGCTGCCCCGCGCCACCAGCCAGCCGTCCGCACGCTCCAGGCGCGCAACGACCTGCAGCGTTGGTGAAGCAGTCAAGCTTGCGGGCAGGGGCAAGGAAAATTCTATCGTCTTTGAGCCGCCCTCGCTTTTGAGGCTGGTTTTCGCGGCGCGACGTCGCGCACTGTCCTGAATGGCGGGGTCTTCGAGATAGATCTCCAGATGACCTTCCGGGATGACCTTGCCGCCCACGAAAGTGACTGAGCCGCGAATATCCGTCGATTGCGCAGCCGCTGCCCCGGTGGCCGCGGCGACAGCCGCAACTCCTGCGGCCATCAATAGTGTGCGGCGGTCGGTCATTGCGTCCTCTCCCTTTTCGCTGCGGCGACGCGCTTCAGGAGGGAAGCCTGAAAGCCCCCCTCCTGGTAACGCGTTAGATGACAATGAAGTCTGCAGCCGAAAGATCCAGATTTGTGTTCAGGTGCGCAAATTGAATGGCTGCTTCTTGTCCAGAACCATCGGCGTCGTAAGACAATATTCCATTGTCGGTATCGTAGATGATGCGGTCGTCGGCATCATGAGCAGCACCCGCTGCGCTCTTGTAGAATGAGCCCAGGGCGAGGGCGCCGTCGCCGCCAACGCTGGCAAAGATGAGGTTGTCCAGCAGGATCGTGTCGTCGGCGACCTTGAGGTCCTTGATCCAGTCAATATTGCCGTTCCCGAGTTCTGTCGAGAAGCGGAAATAGTCCTCGCCCGCGCCGCCGGTCAGCGTGTCGGCAGCCAGCCCGCCATCCAGCAGATCGTTGCCGCCGCCGCCGTTGAGCGTATCGGCGCCCGCAACGCCCGGCTGAGCTGGCGCCGGCGGGAATTCGACCGATACGTTCAGTTTATATGTCGAGCCCTCGGGCACGGATTCCACCCAGCCATCGCCGGGAGCCGATGCCGACCATTCGCCTTCCAAAATATAGTAGGTTCCGGTTTCCTGAACGATGAAGCTCGTGCTCGAATCCCGGCCGTTTGTGGAGCCGGGGTCGTCGCCGCCGTCGTCGTTCTGGGCGACGACATTGCCATCGCTGTCCAGCAGCCTGACGATGCTGTCATGGACATTGGGGTCGGCAATTCCATCGATGTCGATGGTGATGATCGTGCCGGCCGCCAGGTTGAGGCTATAATATCCGCCCAGGCCGTTTCCGGTGGCGTTGACGGTGGTGTGAAGCGTGGTCGTCGAATCGAAGATGTCGGGGTCGGCGGCCAGCGAGAAGTTGTTCGAGATGTCGAAGGCGGTCGAGAGCGAATTGTTCGTCGCCTCCGGTCCGAGCGTGGCGTAGCCGGTGCCCATGCCCGGGCGTGGCGGAGCATCGCCCTGATAGGCGAAATCGCCGAGCAGGGTGTCATCGCCGCCGCCGCCGTCGATCTTGTCGGCGCCGCCCTGGCCGGTCAGCACATTGGCCGAGCCGTCGCCCGTCAGCTGATCGTTGAAGCCCGAACCGGCCAGATTTTCGATCGAGATATAGGTGTCGCCGCCGGATTTGCCGCCACCCAGCTTGAGGCTGAGCCCGCCGGTCGCGTCGGCGTAGTCCGCCGTGTCGCTGCCGGCGCCGCCATTCAATGTGTCGGCGCCGCCACCGCCGGTCAGCGTGTCGTTGCCCGCGCCGCCGGAAAGTTTGTTGGCCTGGGCATTGCCGATGAGATGGTCGTCGAAGAATGAACCGACGGCATTTTCGAAACCGACGAGGATGTCGTGCCGGATAACGGTGCCGCGCCCGACGATCTGCACCGGGCCATCGCCGTCACCGCCGTTGGCCGTGCCATTGGCGAGGTCGATCGTCACACCCGAGGAACTGCCTTCGTAGACGACCGTATCGATACCGGCGCCGCCATCCAGATAGTCCTGGCCGGCGCCGCCGATGATCGTGTCGTTGCCGGCTTCACCGTACAGGATGTCGCCGTCATTGCCGCCATCCAGTATGTCGTTGCCGCCACCGCCGTTGAAATAGTCGCCGCCGCCCCGGCCCCAGAAATGATTTGCCGCCGACGTACCGATGAAACGGTCGATGCGGTCATCGGACCCGATCAGGTTCTCGATGCTGTAGAACGTATCGCCCGAGGCGGTTCCGCCGCTGGCCACGTTCGTGGCGAGGTTGACGAGCAGTTGGAAGGGGCTCTCCTTGCTGAAGTCGACCGTGTCGACGCCCGCGCCGCCCCTGAATATGTCGACGCCGTCCTGGCCGCTCAGCGTATCGTCGCCGGCGCCGCCGTCGAGAATATCGTTACCCTGGCCGCCGAGGATCGTATCGTTACCGCCGCCGCCATAGAGCGTGTCATTGCCGTCGTCGCTCTCGGTCTGGTCTTCAAGGTCGGCGACATCGATGGTGTTGTTGATGTCGCGGCTGGCGAGCGAGTCGCGGCCGCCGATGATGAGGTCATCGCCGCCCTGACCGAAGATCGTGTCGTTGCCGGCGCCGCCGTCGAGCGTATTATTCCCGTTGTCGCCGAAGATGACGCTGGTCATCGTGTTGTCGCCGATGATGGGAGGCGTCTCGCTGCCGCCATCTCCCGGTTGGAGTGTCGACTCGTCGGCGTAGATGATGTGTTCGACGTTGGCGATTTTCCGGATATTCAAGTTCCGGGACAGCAGAACGACAGTGTCATTCCCTCCATTGGCTTCCTCGCGCACGATGTCGTCGAGGGAGTCGACGAAATAGATGTCGTCGCCGCCATTGCCAGCCATGCGGTCGCCGCCGCCGCGGCCATCCAGCACGTTGTTTCCGTCATTGCCGATCAGGACGTCGTCATAGCTGCTGCCGATGCCGTTCTCGATGTAATAGTCGGTGCCATCGGCGTTGTGCCCGGCGAAGATCGAAACATTGTTGCTGTGGCCGTTGACGCTGGAGAACTGACCGGCGCGCAGGTCAAGGATCGTGCCTGCTGTCGAACCGGAGAAGTCGATCGTGTCGGTTCCGCCGGTGTCATGGATGACAAAACCGATATCGTGCTGCATGCCCGAGGAGGTCAGCCGGTAGCCATCCACAGTACTGCCGAAGCCGTAGACGTTGTCACCCGTGTTGAGGTCGATATGCTGATAAGTGCGCACCCCGTTCTCGTCGACGGTCGAGAAAAAGCGGCGGATGACCGCCTCGATGTCGGCCATCATCGGCGTTGATGCCGACCAGCGGGTGGGTTCACCGACATCGATCCCGTCGAAATAGGACATGACGCTGTATTGCTGACGGTCGTAGGTCCAGGTCGCGTTATTCAGATAGTTGATCTGGACGCCGCCGGGACCGCTGTAATTGTAGAGGCCGGGATGGTTCAGGCCGAACTCATGACCGAATTCATGGATGAAGGAATCGAACACATAGCCGCCAATATCCGTCTTGTTGTGCTCGGTGTCGTGGAAACGCTGACCTATGCTGACATAGCGGTCGTTGGAATAGGCGCTGCCGTCGTCCTCCTCGCCCAGTTCGGGGCTGACAACCTGCATCCAGTCGGTCGCGCTGTTGTAGGGTGCGTTGTCGACGATTTCGAACTTCAGAGGCGTGACACTGGCCCACATCTGCAAGGCGCCGATCGCGGCGGCCTTGTATTCGGGATGGTCATTGAGGTCAGAGACATTGATCCGTAGCGTGCCCGCCGCGATCGCCGGCGTCAGCGACCGGTCCAGCGCTCCAAGGTAGTCGAGGAAGGCGCCGTAATCTTCGCTTTTGCCATAGGGATTATCCGGCGTCTGGTCGTTGACCCACCATTGATCGCTGGCCTGGCTTGGGTTCGGCATCGTTGGGACTCCTTGTCTTACAACCGTGGCAATTACGGCTGTACGGTTTAGCTGTTGCCAACCACCGACAAGCATCGTTAGCGCTTGCCGGTCGAGCCCCGTCCCAGTGCCAACAATGCTATTGGAATCTTCGCTTGTCTACCCGCTATTCGCGCTCAATACATAAGAGATTATTGGCGCGCTTGTCTCTGCGGATTTTGAGATACTGGCTTGGCGTTGGTTAAGCTCGCGCTAATCTATGTTAGAACCTGCCCGACCTTAGCCAGCCTGCAAGGCCAAGGTGCTGGGACACTAGATGCCCGGCTGATGCCGGAAGCTGGCAGCAAAAAGCGCAGGCGTGCTTCAGGAACCCGTCCGCCGCGCAAAATGTTCATACGTCACGCGCCAGGGGTCGCTCTCCGCGCGTCTCTCCTCGCCGATCCAGTGAAAGCTGTCGGCGGTGATCTCGGTGAACCGCCATCGGGCCTGCAGACCGCGCGAGTCAGTGCCGATCTGGACAATATCCTTGCCCTCGGCCCGCCCGATCTGGCGCGAATAGTCCTGGTTGAGCGGATCGCTCCAGATGATATGCCAGCCACCGATCCCGGGGTCGAAGACGCGCAATGTTGTGCCACACATGGTGGACGGGGAAGGGCGCCTGGGCCTGATCCAGATGTCCTGAATGGCGCGGCCTTCCAGCACCCAGCCAAAGTGACATTCGCCGTCCATTTTCTGAACTGTGCCGTCGTTGCGGTGGTGGACCGTCTCCATGTCCCAGCTGCCAATCAACCATCCATAGAGCTCCATCTCTTTAGCCCGGTCGGCTGGAGGACCTTCAGATCCGAGAGCGGTGAGAAACGTCGTCATGATTGTCTCCAGGGCAAGCCGCTCCAAACGCTGGGCGCGCCACAACCATCGCAGCGTTGCGGATCCCTGGTCTTGGGAAAAATTGCTGTAATGCCGCGCCTGCCAGCCTTCCGCGTTCGCGCCATTTCAGATCCATGCGCCAGTGCTAATGTAGTGTCGGCGGGTACCCAATGCCCGCCTGGCCGGCGCCTCCTCAGGCAATCTCTTGGATGAGCGGCGCCGGCCGCCGGCTTGGGCGGCGACCAAATTCCTGCGGCAGGAAAATCAAGCTAGGCTCTTATTGCTGGGCAGTTTTGACAGGCATTCCGATATCGGTCTGTATCCCCAGAACGTCCGCTGCCCAATCGCGCAGTTCGGGAGAGGCATCACCGGATTTCATGATCGACACGGCCAGCGCCGCCATGTCTGCGGGTGGCTTGTTGTGCGAAGTCATATAGGTGAAATAGCCGGCCATGATGGCGCATCCCACCGAAATGACCGGCGGGACGATTTGGAGTGTCGCCATGGCTATTGCGCGCCAGCGGCCGGATCGGCTGGGTGCTGGAACCTCATCCTCATCCACAAGGTCGACCATTCTGCTCTGTCCAAAAGCCGGGAGAACACAATCCGTAAGGATCGTCTACATTAGTTAAAATGCGGATAAATCTTTATAGGGACACTGCCGCTGCCCTAGTCGGTCCCTTGCGGCGCTTCATCTTCCCAGCCGGCCAGCTCCGGCAGGTCGTCAAGCCAGCTCTTCTCTGTCATCGAGGTTTCGCCGGCCTGTGGTGCCGCCTCTGTGGCGTTTCGGATGAGCCAGTCCATCCACTTGCGATAGGCGGGTGGGGTCAACTCGGGCGGCAGCACCTTGGCCTTGGCCAGCATGCGTTTGCGGAAACTGACTTGCCTGCGCAATTTGGTCGTCGTGAACTTGATCGCCTTGCCCTGGTATTCCACCGTCCAGCGTCCATCGCCGTGGCTGGTGAGCCGGTCGATGGCGAAACCGGCATCGACCGGCCTGTCGCGCCAGGGAAGCTCGATGGCATTCCTCCGGAGATCAAGTGCCCATCGCCTGTAGTCGGCGCCGCCACGCTGCGGCGGCAGCACACCGGCCTGTTCGAGGATTTTCCTGCGGAAGGTCGGCTGCTTCTTGATCTGGCCTGTGGTCAGTTCGACGCGATGCCCACGCAATTCGACGTGCCAGCGGATCCTGCCATTGCCGACATACTTCACCAGCCTGTCGATGACGAACTCGTCATCGGAAAGCGTCACGCAGCCTTGGCGGATGCTTTCGAGAATGAACTGGCTATCGGTGGGCATGACGCGGCCTTGTTCAGGAACCTTTGACGAAGCTTAGCCAGTAGCACAAACCAGCCGTCATCAATCTTTTTCGCTCCGGGAATCTCGCCCCGAGCAGCCGGTTTGCGGCTGCTCGTTCTGTGACACACCTCATTGACGCAGAGTTTCGCCCGGTGCTGTAATCGGGCACGAACAGCCTTGATCGCGATCCCATGAACGACACCAGCGCGAACAGCAAAGAGGTCGACGCCACCGCGACGCGGGCCTTCGGCATCGAAAAATATCTGTTCAATAAGATCCCCTGGGCGCTGGGTTTCATGGCTCTTGCCATCCTGGTCCTGTTTCTCGCACGCGGCGGCAACAGCAGCGACGACAACGGGGCGAGGGTGGTCGCATTGTTGATCATCTTTGCCAGCCTCGCCTACATCGGCTTCGCCTTTCATCGTCGCAACAGCCCGCCAAAGCCGATGCTCGAGCTGTCTCCAGCCGGCATCCTGTTCCGTATCGCGAAGAACAAGGAACTCCACATTCCGTGGAGCGAGATCCACCGTCTCGAACTGATCGACATCAGGGGGGCGAAGGGTCATATCTTCCGCGACGTGACGGCCGCGCTTGTGTCGCGGAAATTTTTCGACGCCAACAATCCGGTCAAATCGTGGTGGGGGCGGGGTCCCGGATGGAACGTCCACTTCGTTCCCAGGGACGAGATGGTGCAAGTCGCCTTCCACCACGACCTGCTGACCGTACCCGCCGATGAGTTGTGGCAGGAAATGGAGACGCGCTGGCGCCTATTCAGCGGCAACCCGTCCGCGCCGCTGCTGGCGACGCCGCGCGTGGTCAGGGAGCGCGGCTGGATTTTCGGCTGGAAGCCGACACGGTGGCAGCAGCGCGCCGGTGCCGCCATGCTGGCCGTCGCGGCCGTGGCCATGATCTATTTCTGGCAATATCTGCACGCCTGGATCACCTTTCCCGATTTCAACGGGGATACCGGCACGTATTATCTGAGCCAGGCATTCGACCAGACCGGCGTTTATGCGCGCCTCCCCGGCAAGGGCTTGGTTGTCCTGCGCCGTAGCGATTTTTCCGGGATCGGCGTGACGCGCTGCCGCAGCGATGTCGAGCGCGATGCGGCCCGCAGCGGGCTGACGCCAGCCTACACCGCGTTCGCCATCTGCTCGACGGACATGCCGCACGTGTCAGGCGTAGCGGTTCGAGCCATCTTCAAGCTCGCCGGGCGGACGTTCACTTCGAAGGACTGGCAGGACAAGCCGGTCGAATACAGGGCGATCTCGCCGGTGGAAATGAGCGTCGAGGAGGCCAACGCCAGGCTTTGCGAGCTCGGCGTCTGCGCGGACGCTTGAGCGCCGCAAAACGCGCTGGCGTTAGGGTTTTGACCGCTGGACCTCCCAGTAGCCTAGGGCGTTTCACCGTTTAACGAAAACGGCGAAACGCTCTATCTCCTTGTTTTGACGCAATTCCCAAGGGAAAGCGCTATGCGCTTTTCCCGGGAAAACCGCTCACACTTTTCCTGGAATTGCTTCAGGTCAACGGTTCAATGTTCTACGATCCCAGGAGCCGAATGCTGGTATCGCGACGCAGTTCGGAATCGGCGCGGTCGACGCCTTCAACCGTGATCGCGATTGTCCCGTTCTCAATTCTTGCGATCCATCCCTTCGCCTTCATGTACCAGAGATGGAACTCGAGATGCTCTCGCGGACATCCCAATAGCCGTTCGATTTCGACGTCGCCAATGCCGGGGTTGCTGACATCCTGGCGGCGCTTCACATAGAGCAGAGAAAGCAGTTTGTTCTGGACCACAGCGTCCTTCTCGACGCCTTTGGGGTCGCTTGCTTCCTCGGCCAATTGAAGGCGCAGACCGGCATGCTCTCGATAGGAGACGTCGTATTGGGCGCGCTTGACCGGATCTTTCAGGACGTTGTGTGCTTCCACTATTTCACTGAAGCGGGCTTCATTTCCGGTTTGCTGATTGTCGGGATGATAGCGCATCGCAAAATAGCGAAATATTCGCTCAAGAGTCTCCGAGTTGGCGTTAGGGCTGATCTCCAAGAGTTCGTAGTAATCGACGAACAATGCGCTGCTCCCTCAAACATCGCCTCCGAAAAGCCGAGAGCCTGGGCCGCCTTGTCTGTTGCGATCCAGGCCCTCAGCCGTCGGCTTCTCAGCGATGTTGCGCTTGCTTGAGCCCAGTCACAAGCCGGACTTTGGTCCCGACCCAATGCCTATGCCGGCAAAGCAACAAACGCGCTCGCCTTGTCCTAAGTATCAGCGGCAGGCGACCAAACCGGCCCGGTGGTGTTTCATTGGATAAACGCCGCCTTCTTGGCGGTGATTTTTTCTATCGATTTCAACAGCGGCCTATGGACGTCACGAAGCGTGGTCCGCTATCGCAACGCCGTGGCTGGCTAGCTTGTCGACGGAAAAACCGGCATAAACAGGCCTGTCCCGCCAGGGAAGCTCGATGGCGTTCCTGCTCAGATCGAGTGCCCATCCCCGGTAGTCGGCCCCGGCACGCTGGGGCGGCAGCACACCAGCCTGTTCGAGGATTTTCCTACGGAAGGTAGGCTGCTTCTTGATCTGCCCTGTCGTCAACTCGACGCGATGCCCACGGAATTCGACATGCCATCGGACCCTCCGGTTGCCGAAATACTTCACCAGCCTGTCGATGACGAACTCGTCATCGGAAAGCGTCACGCATCCCTGCTTGATCCTTTCGAAAATGAACCCAGGGGTCAGTGATCATCAGGCGGAGAGCTTAGCCATTGGAACGCACCAGCCAGTTGGACATGCTCGAAGCAACGCTTCGTCGATCTCGGCGGTAGTAAGGGCGCTCGCGAGCGCGCTCTCAATAGCGCTGCAGCTAGTGGCCAGCTAGATTTACTACGGGGATTGAACGCTTGTTTATCTTTGAGCGACTCGACAAAATGTAGATATCGTCCATGGAGACAAAGGCAGACGGTCTTCCCCAACCAAGAAATTCTTGATCGTCAGTTGCTAAATTGTAAGTTAAAGCTCTGGGCAACCACTAACATATGGTTTTAATCGCGAATGAAATTTGGCTTCGAAGAGACACAAGTAAAATATGACAGCGGGTCACAACAAGCCAGAATTTGGACCGAGCAGTGGGCTTCCCAATGGATTTATTGTCCTAATTGTGGGAACTCCAGTCTAGAAAGGTTCCCCGCCAATTTGCCTGTTGCTGACTTTTTCTGCCGCATTTGCAGTGATCAATTTGAACTGAAAAGCCAAAAGAAGGCATTTGGCGCTAAGGTTGCGGACGGAGCCTATTTTACTAAAATCGACAGATTGGCATCTGCGACCAACCCGAATTTGATATTGCTAAATTATGATCTGACGCAAAAGGCAGTAAGGCATGTTTGCGTTGTCCCAAAGCATTTCTTCGTACCAGACATCATCGAGAAGAGGAGCCCCCTGGCGTCGACAGCGAGGAGAGCGGGTTGGGTCGGCTCTAATATTTTGCTCAACCGCATTCCGGACGCGGGCCGAATATTTGTGGTTAGGAACAGCATCCCGATCCCCAAAGACGACGTCGTCGCTAAATGGCAGCACACCCTTTTTTTGCGTGAGGAAAAGGCAGATGCTCGCGGTTGGCTAATTGAAATAATGAGATGTGTAGATATGATCGGCGCGACTGATTTCGATATCGAGCAAATCTACGCGTTCGAAAGGAAACTGAGCGCTCTGTACCCGAACAACAGAAATGTGAGACCAAAAATTCGTCAGCAATTGCAGGTCCTCAGAGACAACGGATATATCGAGTTTCTGGCCCGCGGCCAATATCGTTTGAGGAAAGAGAACTGTTGAAGGCCGAGCAGAGGGACATGTTTAAATGTCTTGGTACGCAAACCATTATAAATGCTATAGCTGCGGCGAACATTGGGTCGATGAATGGTCATGCATGTGCGATGACGACTGTGCAAATTGCGGCGCTCGTCATGCTGCGCCAATTGAAAGTGAAGACCTCACGTGGCTCATCTTACCCGATGCGACCGCTTTTGTCGTATTAAGGTCCCCAGATAGTGCAGAAGATCGCCCCGATTACGAGGAGATCGGGCGCTTCGCCAGCAACACGCAAGCGAAGCAATTTCTCGAGACTGTAGTGAACTAAGGCGTCGTTCGCGAATAACGACATTGAATGTTGGTATTGGTTGATTGCGCGCCTTCGATCCTGCGTCGGTGATCGTGACCCGGCGGTGAGATGGCCCGGGTGATGCCCCATGAAACGCCGTGGATCGCCCAAAATCCCATTCAAAAATGTTTGAGGAAAAGGCGAAAGGCTTATGACGTCGTTGGCTGGGGAACCTGGATTCGAACCAGGACTAACGGAGTCAGAGTCCGTGGGTCTACCGTTAACCTATTCCCCAGCAGGCGCTGCCGCGCTGGTGGGCCGCTGAAGCAGCCGCGCGTGCCTTGTAGCCGCCGCCGGAAAATAGTCAAGCCTGCGTTGCGTTTCAATCGCGGGCTTTTGGTTTGTTCCGTTGATGCGCACGGGCAGGGCGCTACGTCTCGCCTCGGCTGTATTGCGAATGCTCGAAGAACAGCACCACGCCAAGCGCGATCAGCAGCGGGATGATCAGGTAGAACAGGCGGAACACCAACAGCGCGGCCAGCACGCCGACCGGGTCCATCTGCGACAGGCCGGCGAGGAACACGACCTCGAACACGCCGAGCCCGCCCGGCGCGTGCGAGATCTGCGCCACCGAGAACGACACCAGGAACACGCCGAGGATGACGAAATAGCCGGGATTGCCGGCCACGGGCAGGGCAAAGAAGATGATTGCCGCCGCCGCCAGCAGCTCGATCGGGCCGATCAGCAATTGCCGCGCCACGATCGGCAGCGCCGGGTAATGCAGCTGGAAGCCGGCGATTTTCAACGGCTTCAGGTGCAGCCAGCTGCCGAAGATGTAGGCGCCGACCAGAATGAGCAAAGCGATGCCGGCGGCGATCGCCAGCCCGCGGTGGGGTGCGCCGGAAAAGCGGCCGATGATTGCAGGCTCGAACACCAGCACCAGGCCGCCGACCAGCAGGCTGGAAAGCACGAATGTGATCCAGCAGATCGCCACCAATATGCCGACATCCTGGCCGGTCAGTCCCCTGGTGCCATAGGCGCGGTAGCGGATCACCGCGCCCGATAACACCGAGCCGCCAATATTGTGCGACAGCGCGTAGGTGGTGAAGGAGCAGAAGGTGACAAACAGCCACGACACTTTCTTGCCGATATGCAAGAGCGCGATGTGGTCGTAGCCGGCAAGCGAGGCGTAGGCGACCACCGAACTCAGCGCCGCCAGCACCCAGCCGCGGGTGGGGATGGCGACGATGCCGTCCCAGACATCGTCGAGCGAGATGCCGCGCAGCTCATGCCACAGCAACAGCAGCGAGAAGATCACCGCTGCAATGCCGATGACCGGCCACAGATAGCGCCTCCAGTTCATGGAGTTCTCGTCATGCGTTGCTGCCCATCGCCCAGGCGGGCGTGAAAAAATCCGCGATTCACCAATATTGCCCTCATTTCAGAAATGCCTCATTGAAGCCGGCTATTCAACCGGACAGGCCCGCTATTCAACGCCGCAGGCATTGCCGCTGCATGATGCCGGCAAAATTTGCCCCGCTGCTCTTGGTGATCGGGTCCCGCACTGCTACTCTGGCGGCAACTTAAAACATTTAGGTGCCTGCTGCGTCCGGTTTCCCGGTTCGCGCGGCGCCGGAAGGACCCGAAGTGGAAGACCACGACACCGGCGCAGGCGCGCCGGAAGTGGGCGTGTCCAGGGCTTCGCCGCTGTCAGGCGGGCCAAGCCCATCCGCCGGACGGCCCCGCCATGCGGGGCCCCAGTCCGGTGACGGACAGGCCGGCGACGCCCAGCCTCAGCGAGGCAAAGCGAGAAAGCGGCGCAAGCGCCGGCGCGGACGCAAGGTTTTTGCACGCGATGAGCTCGCTACGGCCGCGCATCTCGTCGCGGCCGGCCCGCCGGCCGTCAGCATCGCGCCAAGCCCCATGGCCGCGCCTCCGGCTCCGCAGCCCAGGCCCGAACAGCCCATACAGCGGCCGCCGATGCAGGAATTGCCGGTGTTTGCCGCGCTCGATCTCGGCACCAACAATTGCCGGCTTTTGGTCGCGGTGCCGCAGCGTCATGGCCAGTTCCGCGTCATCGACGCGTTCTCGCGCATCGTCAGGCTGGGCGAGGGGCTGACCGCCAACGGGCACCTGAGCCAGGCGGCGATGGACCGCGCCGTCGAGGCGCTGAAAATCTGCGGCGATAAATTACGCAACCGCAAGATCAAGAAGGCGCGGCTGATCGCCACCGAAGCCTGCCGCACCGCCGACAATGGCGTCGAATTCCTGCAGCGTGTCGAGCGCGAGGCCGGTCTGAAACTCGAGATCATCGACCGCCAGACCGAGGCCCGCCTTGCGGTGTCGGGCTGCGGCTCGCTGGTCGAGCGCGACACGCAAGGCGTGGTGCTGTTCGACATTGGCGGCGGCTCGTCCGAAATCGCGCTGATCGACCTCACCGGCCAGCGCTCGCCGCGGCTTGCCAACCACATCGTGTCGTGGACCTCGCTGCCGGTCGGCGTCGTCTCGCTCGCCGAGCGTTTTGGCGGCCGCACGGTAACGCGCCAAATCTTTGCCGCCATGGTCGAGGATGTCGCCGTGCGGCTGAGGTCCTTCGACGGCCGCGACCGGCTGAGCCATGTGCTTGCCAGCCCGAAATTCCATTTGCTCGGCACATCCGGAACGGTGACAACGCTGGCCGGGGTCCATCTCGACCTCGAACGCTATGACCGCCGCCGGGTCGACGGGTTGTGGATGGACCGTGACAGCGTCGACCGCATGGTCGAAAAGCTGGTCGGCTGGGATTTCCAGCAGCGCTGCGCCAACCCTTGCATCGGCGCCGACCGCGCCGATCTGGTGCTGGCCGGCTGTGCTATCCTCGAAGCCATCCGCGCGGTGTGGCCGTCGGAGCGGCTGCGCGTCGCCGACCGTGGTCTGCGCGAAGGCATTTTGAGCGAGTTGATGGCCGATGACGGCGTCTGGCGCAACAGTGGGCGTGGCCGACAGTGACTAAGAAACCGGAAAAACCAGGTTCTGCCAGCATCCGCGTGTTGAAGACGCGGATCAAGAAAAAGAGCGGCCTGAAGGAATCGTCGCGCCGCTGGCTGCAGCGCCACATCAACGACCCCTATGTCCAGCGCTCCAAGGCCGACGGCTACCGCTCGCGCGCGGCCTACAAGCTGATCGAGATCGACGACAAGCATCATCTCTTGAAGCCCGGCATGAAGGTCATCGACCTCGGGGCTGCGCCCGGCGGCTGGTGCCAGGTGGCGGCCGCGAGGACGAAATCGACGGCGGAGAATCCGCACGTCATCGGCATCGACTATCTCGAAATGGATGCCGTGCCCGGCGCTCCAGTGCTGCTCATGGATTTCCTCGACCCCGAAGCGCCGCAAAAGCTCGCCGAAGCGCTGGGCGGCGACCCTGATGTCGTGCTGTCCGACATGGCGGCGCCGACCACCGGCCACAAGCGAACCGACCATATCCGCACCATGCATCTGTGCGAGGTCGCCGCCGATTTCGCGCTGTCGGTGCTGAAGCCGGGCGGGCATTTTCTGGCCAAGACCTTCCAGGGCGGCGCCGAGAATGAGCTGCTCTCCATGCTCAAGAAGAACTTTCGCTCGGTCCACCACGTGAAGCCGCCGGCGTCGCGCGATGAGTCGGTGGAGCTGTATCTGCTGGCGAAGGATTTCAAAGGGCGAGAGGCCGGTCCACCGTCAGGTGGATCGGAACGTCCAGTGGACGTTCCGAAGGGCTCGAGCGCCCGGAGCCACGGCGGAGGGCCGGGGGACGCCGAGGCCTGATAGGCCTTACTTCCCCGCCGTGCTCACTGGCTCCAGCGTCTTCGGCGTCGTCAGCCGGCCATGTCCCGACACCGCGTTGCCGGCATCCGGCGCCAGCCGCATGAATGATACGGACGCCGCCGCCGACACCGCCGCCACGATGAAGAAGGCGATGTGGAAATCGCCAAGCGTCAGCGGGCCGCCATGGATCGAGGTCGAGACTTCCAGGATGCCGCCGGCCAGCGCCACGCCGAGCGCGATCGACAGCTGCTGGAACACCGCCGTGATCGGCGTCGCCTTGCTGGTGTCTTCGGCCGACACCTCGGCATAGGAAAGCGCGTTGACGCCGGTAAAGAACATCGAGCGGATGAAGCCGCCGACCAGCAATATGGCCAGCATCAGCGCGTAAGGCGTCTCCGGCGTGAACAGGCCGTATATGGCGATCGATGCGGCGGCGATCAGCGAGCCCCAGATCAAAACGCGGCGGAAGCCGGCCAGCCGGAAGATCAGCGCCGTGACGAACTTCATGCCGATGGCGCCGATGGCCGAGACGAAGGTGATCATGCCCGATTGGAACGGCGTCAGCCCGAAGCCGATCTGGAACATCAGCGGCAACAGGAACGGCACCGCGCCGATGCCGATGCGAAACAGCGAGCCGCCGAGCACCGAGGAGCGGAACACCTGGTTGCGGAACAGTTCCAGCGCCAGCAGAGGGTTTTTGGCGCGCCGCGCATGCAGGAGGTAGAGTGCGCCGGAAATCAGCCCGACCGCCACGGTGATGAAGCCGATCGCCGGCGGCAGATAGGGCAGGCTGACCACGGACAGGCCGAAGACAACGCCCGACGCGGCGAGCCCGCTTAGCACGAAGCCGGGAAAATCGAGCGGCGGCGTTTCTACGGCATCGGTCTGCGGCAGGAAGCGCGTCGCCAGCCAGATGCCGATCAGCCCGATCGGCACGTTGATCAGGAAAATCCAGTGCCAGGTGAAATAGGTGGTGATGAAGCCGCCGATCGGTGGTCCCACAAGCGGCCCGACCAGCGCCGGCACAGTCAACCACGACATAGCGGCGACCAGTTCGCTTTTCGGCGTCGCGCGCACCAGCACCAGGCGGCCGACCGGCGTCATCATGGCCCCGCCTATGCCTTGCAGGAAGCGCGAGACGACGAAGGCCGGCAGCGAATTGGAGATGGCGCAGGCGACCGAGCCCAGGATGAACACGCCGATCGCGGCGCGAAACACGTTCTTGGCGCCGAACCGGTCGGCCATCCAGCCGCTGATCGGGATGAAGATCGCCAGCGACACCAGATAGGCGGTCAGCGCCAGCTTGAGCGCGATCGGGCTGGTGTGGATGTCGACGGCGATCGCCGGCAGCGATGTCGCGATGACGGTCGAATCCATGTTTTCCATGAACAGAGCGACCGCCAGTATGAGCGGAATGATGCGGTTCAACGAACGCGTCCGAACTGGCAAAAGGTGCGTGCCGACCGGGGCAAGCCGACACGAAAAGGCGGTTATCACGCCCTTACCCGGATGTCGCATTAATTTGCTGTCACTTTTGTGCGACCGCCTGCTCGCGCGGGCATGGCAGCGTTCCAAGGCAAGCAGAGAGGAATAGCTCTTGCGAAAGGCGACGCGGCGCATTATTGTAGTGAATATAACTACTATATGGGCTTTATCATGGAAGAGGCCATTTCGGCAGCCGATGCCAACCGCAAATTCTCGCTCCTCCTGCGCGGTGTTCGGGAAGGGCAAAGCTATGTCGTGACCAGCCATGGACGACCCGTTGCGCGGATCGTGCCCGCAGGGCAGCCCGACGCCGTGACTTCCCGCTCGCGCACCGCGCTGCTGTCGCGCCTCGAACGCCAGCCTGTATTAGAGGCCGGGCGCTGGACCCGCGACGAGCTTTACGAGGACGAGCGGTGAAGGTCGCGCTTGATACCAACATCCTTGTCTATGCGGAGGGGATCAACGGAGCCGAGAAGCGCGACATCGTTTTCGATCTGCTGCGCGACATGGCGCAGGAGGCCGCCCTCATTCCGGTCCAGGTGCTCGGCGAGCTGTTCGCCGTTCTGACACGTAAGGCCGGAAGGTCGCGCGCGGAAGCCCGTGACGCCTTGTTGAGCTGGCGCGACGCGTTTCCGGTTGTCGGCACCACACCGGAGGTGATGACGGTGGCGGCCGATCTCGCGACCGATCACCATTTCGGCATCTGGGACGCAATTATCCTGTCCGTTGCCTCGCAAACCGGTTGCCGGCTGCTGCTGTCGGAAGACCTGCAGGACGGCTTCACCTGGGGCGGCGTAACGGTTGTCAATCCTTTCGCATCGCCGCGCCATGCCTTGCTCGATGCTCTGCTGGGCAAGTCCGCCGAATAGGCAATCATCGGCTTTTCATCGGCGCCGCGACGTGTTACCAGCCAGCGCCAATCCTGAAAGGGAAGAAACGAGTCGGCGCTGTCCATTGCGGTCCAGCGCTTTTTTGTATTCTCCCAGCGCTTTTTCGTATTCGAAGGACTGGCCATGGCAAAAATCATCGAAACGTCCACCGGCGCGCTGGCGCTGACCTTTGACGACGTGCTGTTGCAGCCCGGCCATTCCGAGGTCATGCCCGGCGAGACCGATATCCGCACCCGCATCGCCACCGACATCGACCTCAACGTGCCGATCCTGTCGGCCGCCATGGACACCGTCACCGAGGCGAGGCTTGCCATCGCCATGGCGCAGGCCGGCGGCATCGGCGTCATCCACCGCAATTTCTCGCCGGCCGAACAGGCCGAGCAGGTGCGCCAGGTCAAGAAATTCGAATCAGGCATGGTCATCAATCCGGTCACCATCGGCCCCGACGCCACGCTTGCCGACGCGCTGGCGCTGATGCGCACCTATTCCATCTCGGGCATTCCGGTGGTCGAGAATGGCGGCACCGGCGGGCAGAAGATCGGCCGCCTGGTCGGCATCCTGACCAACCGCGACGTGCGCTTCGCCTCGGACCCGGGGCAAAAAGTCTACGAATTGATGACCCGTGAGAACCTGATCACGGTCAAGGAGAATGTCGACCAGGACGAAGCCAAGCGGCTGCTGCACCAGCACCGCATCGAAAAGCTCGTCGTCGTCGATAAGCAAGGCAATTGCGTCGGCCTGATCACCGTCAAGGACATCGAGAAGTCGCAGCTCAACCCGCACGCCACCAAGGACGCGCAGGGCCGGCTGCGCGCCGCCGCCGCCACCAGCGTCGGCGATGACGGCTTCGAGCGCGCCGAGCGGTTGATCGACGCTGGCGTCGACCTGCTGGTCATCGACACCGCGCATGGCCATTCGCAGCGCGTGCTGGATGCCGTGACCCGGGCCAAGAAGCTTTCGAATTCCGTGCGCATCCTGGCCGGCAACGTCGCCACCGCCGAAGGCACGCAGGCACTCATCGATGCCGGCGCCGACGCCGTCAAGGTCGGCATCGGCCCGGGTTCGATCTGCACCACCCGCATCGTCGCCGGCGTCGGTGTGCCGCAGCTTTCGGCGATCATGTCGGCGGTCGAGACGGCGCACAAATCCGGTGTGTCGGTCATCGCCGATGGCGGCATCAAATATTCGGGCGACCTGGCCAAGGCGCTCGCCGCCGGGGCGAGCGCCGCCATGATCGGCTCGCTGCTCGCCGGCACGGACGAAAGCCCAGGCGAGGTCTATCTGCACCAGGGCCGCTCCTTCAAGGCCTATCGCGGCATGGGTTCGGTCGGCGCCATGGCGCGCGGCTCGGCCGACCGCTACTTCCAGGCCGAGGTGCGCGACACGCTGAAACTTGTCCCGGAAGGCATTGAAGGGCAGGTGCCTTACAAAGGACCTGTGTCTGGCGTGCTGCACCAGCTTGCGGGCGGGCTAAAAGCCGCTATGGGTTATGTCGGCGGCCGCGATCTTGCCGATTTCCGCGAGCGCGCCACCTTTGTGCGCATATCCAACGCCGGACTTCGTGAAAGCCACGCCCATGACGTCACGATTACCCGCGAAAGCCCGAACTATCCCGGCGGAGCCTGACCAGAAGCCAGACCAGCAGCCAGACCGGAACGTGCTCTGGCGCAACCAGGCGACGATTGTGCTGCGGCTGGCGCGCCACGCGGGCGCGCTATGCGTTGCATCGATAGCGGTTTTCATCGCCATGACGCTGCTGGAGTTCTTCTATTTCCGCCAGTTGAGCGGCGGCCTGCCGTCGCTCGATGTGCGCCTTGGCGGTTTCACGCCGGATGAGGGCATGGCCTGGCTGACCGCACTCGGCCGGCGCGGCAGCGAGATCATCCTCGTCTGGCACTATTTGACTTTCGACCTTCTATTCCCGGCGCTGCTGTCAGTGACCATGGTCAGCCTGATCCTCGCCACAGGGCGGCGGCTAAAACCCTTTCGCGCCCTGCCGGTGCAGGTTCAGTCGCTGTTGGCGCTGGTTGTCGTGCTGCCCTACACCTGCGCCGACTATGCCCAGAACATTGCCGTGGCGCGGCTTTTGTCCGATGCGCTGTCAGCCAATCCGGATTCGCTGTCTTTCGCCTCGTCGCTGATCGTCACCAAATTCGCGCTTCTGGCGCTACCTGTGGCCGTCATCGCGGCTTTCATCGTCGCCAGCCAGCGGCGTCCACAGGCATGAGCGACAAGGCAGGGGCAACGCCATGAGCCAGACAGCAATCTTCTGGCCGATGCTGGCGCAGGTGCTGCTGGTCTATGTCGTCTATGTGGTGATGGGCCGGCGCCGCTACGGTGCGGTCAAATCGGGCGAGGCCAAGGTCGGTCAATACAAGATGCGCACGACCGAGCCTGCGTCCAGCGTCACCGTCGCCAACAATCTCATCAACCAGTTCGAACTGCCGGTGCTTTTCTACGTGCTGTGCCTGGCGCTGCACGCGACCAATGGCGTCAATTACCTGACCCTGGCCTTGACGTGGGTTTTCGTGATTTCCCGCTATGCCCATGCCTGGGTCCACCTGACCAGCAATAATCTGCGGTTTCGCAGCCGCGCCTTCTATGTGGGCGCGATCATTCTCTTGCTGGCATGGATCTGGTTCGCGCTGCACCTGCTCGGAGCCGTATAGGGCTCAAAGAAGGGTTACAGATCGAACACCGCGATCTTGCGCTTGTCGAACTTGATGCCGATTTCGCCGCGCACCAGCTTCAATGCAGCCTCGCCGAACACGGCGCGCCGCCATCCCTGCAGCGCCGGCACGTCGGCGGCTTCGCCTTCGGCAGCGATGCGGTCGATGTCGTCGCTGGACGCCAGCACTTTCGAGGCGACGCCTTCCTTCTCGGCGACGATCCGCAACAGCACTTTCAGCAGCTCTGCAGCCGCGCTCGAACCCTCGGGAGGCTGAAAGCTCTTGGGCAGCTTCGGCATCTCTTCCCGGGGCAGAGCGAGCGCCGTGTTGACCGCGCCGAGCAATGCGGTTGCCGTCGATGACCGTTCCCAACCTTTCGGCGTGGTGCGCAGCTTGCTCAACGCGGCCGCATCGCGCGGCGCCTGCTGGGCGACCTCGTATATGGCGTCATCCTTGAGCACCCTGCCGCGCGGCACGTCGCGCTCGCGCGCCTCGCGCTCACGCCATGCCGCCACCGTCTGCACGATCGCGAGCTCCTGCGGCTTGCGCAGCCGCATCTTCAACCGCTTCCAGGCATCCTCGGGGTGCGGATCGTAGGTCTCGCGCGAGGTCAGCACCTCCATTTCCTCGTTCAGCCAATGGGCGCGGTTTTCTCGCTCCAATTCGGCGCTGAGATGCTTATAGACATCGATCAGATGAGTAACGTCGGCCAGCGCGTAGTCGAGCTGCTTGTCGGACAGCGGCCGGTGACGCCAGTCGGTAAAACGCGATGATTTGTCGAGCCGGGCGCCGGTGATGCGCTGCACCAGCTGGTCGTAGGAGACGCTGTCGCCGAAGCCGCAGACCATGGCCGCGACCTGAGTGTCGAACACCGGATGCGGCACCAGATCGCCGAGATGGACGATGATTTCGATGTCCTGGCGCGCGGCGTGGAACACCTTGACCACCGCCTCGTTGGCCATCAGCCGGAAGAACGGGGCGAGGTTGATATCGGGCGACAGCGGGTCGATCAGCGCGGTGACGCCGGGCGCCGCCATCTGGATCAGGCACAGGATCGGCCAGAACGTCGTTTCGCGGATGAATTCGGTGTCGACGGTGACGAAATCCGACTTTTCAAAAGCGGCGAGAACGGACTCGAGCTCAT
The DNA here is from genome assembly GCF_056404775.1 of Mesorhizobium sp. P2_B5. Taxonomy (NCBI): domain Bacteria; kingdom Pseudomonadati; phylum Pseudomonadota; class Alphaproteobacteria; order Hyphomicrobiales; family Phyllobacteriaceae; genus Mesorhizobium; species Mesorhizobium sp. P2_B5. Next base: position 46,696 of record NZ_JBFUDJ010000013.1, read on the forward strand.
TTTGGGTGGTGATGACGTGCATCAAATCGCTTTTTAGTACGGGTAAGGTTCTCTTTCAATTTCAGCCGTGGGCGCTTTCGTCAAGCCGCCCTTCGGTCAAGTATCCGTCGATCCGTCGGAATCGCCATTCCTGCGCGCCAGCCGCGCGAAGACAGTCGATGTGCGAAGCAGCGCCGTGAAGCGGCTGCGCTTGCCCGCCGGCACGCTGCCACGCACCTGCATGCGGTAGAGGATGACGGCGATGAGGGTACCATAGACCGCAGCACTGAATACAAACAGGGCGCCCGGTCCGAAATACTGCATCACCGTCGACGCCGCGAAGGGGCCGCCAATGGCGCCGAACGAATAGAACAGCATCAAAGCGGCGTTGATCAGCACGAACTCGCCCTTGTCGGCGCGGTCGTTGGAATGCGCCGCCGACAACGAATAGAGCGGCATGGCAAAGCTGCCGAAGATGAAGACGATGATCAGGTTGAGGGTCGGATTGGCTCCGGCGATGAAGGCCAGCGCCAGCGCCGCCAGCAGGGCGCCGCATGTGGTTACCAACAGCACCGCGCGCCGGTCCCAGCGGTCGGAAAGATAGCCCAGCGGATACTGGATGAGGGCGCCGCCAAAGATGCCGACGCTGACGAAGGTGACGACATCGGCCACCGACATGCCGATCTGCTCGGCATAGACCGGCGACAGCGTGCGGAAGGCGCTGTTGGTGACGCCGACGCAGATGCAGCCGAAGCAGCCGAGCGGCGAGATCCGCCAGACGCGGGCGAGGTCGAGCTTGACGTCTTCCGGCGGCGTCGGGTTGGAACGGTCGCCAAGCGACACCGGCACCAGCGACAGCGTGATCATCATCGACATGATGGCGAAGATCGCAAAGCCGCCGGGACCGAAGATCGGTATCAGGAACTGCGCGCCGGTCACCGAGCCGATATCGACCATGCGGTAGATGGCGAGCACCCGCGCGCGGTCCTTGTTTTCGACGCCGGAATTCAGCCAGGCTTCCATGACGGTGAACAGGCCGGCAAAGCAGAAGCCGCCGGCAAATCGGATGGCACACCACATCACCGGATCGATGACCAGCACCAGAAGCAGCGTGCCGGCCGAAGCTGTGGCGGCGAGCGCCGAAAAGGTCCTGACATGGCCGACCGCCTTGAGGATACGGGTGACGGCGAGGCAGCCGAGCAGAAAACCGGCGAAATAGAACGTGCCCATCAGGCCGATGTCGGAGGCGGAAAACCCTTCCTGTGCGCCACGCAGCGCGATCAGCGTGCCCTGCAGCCCGTTGCCGCCAAGCAGGATGCCGGCGGCGATGAGGAGAGGGATCAGCGGGCGGATGGAAGACATGCGGAACCGATGCTTAGAGCATGATCCCGAAAAGTGGGAACCGGTTTTCGGAAAAAGATCATGCTTCGACAAAGAGCTGGATGAGTATGACGATTCAACGTCATACTCGTCCAGGTGGCTCCACAGTTCTGAACCATCGGTGCGACCATTGCCAGCGGCTTATCCCGCCGCCAACAGGTGCGTGCCCTACAAAGGTCGACGGCCGTTCAAGCTTCGTGAGCCCTCGCCAACGCTTCGCCCGCTGCCGGCGCGACAGGGCTGGCCGCCGTTCGGCCAAGCGAGCCGGCTGTCAGCAGGCTGAGGATGATAAACGGGATGCCGATGCCGAAGGCCGAACGGATGCCCCAATGGTCGGAGACGAAACCGAGCAGCGGCGGACCGAGCAGGAAGGCGACGAAGGAGATCTGCGACAGCGCCGCGACATTGATTGCCGCGGAGCGGTCCGTTCGCTGGGCGGCCGCCGAGATCGCCAGCGGAAAGATCGCACTGCTGCCGATGCCCAGCATTGCAAAGCCCAGCATCGACACGAGCGGGGCAGGCGAGAAGAAGACGAGCAGCACGCCTGCCGCCATCGTCGCCAGCAGCACCCGCGCCACGCTGCTCGGCGAGTGGCGCTCGACAAAGCTGTCGGCGAAGAAGCGCGTGCTTGCTTGCGAGAATGCAAACAGCGCCACCGTGAAGCCGGCGACGAACGGGCCTGCATCGAAGACTGTGCGCATGTAGATCGCCGACCAGTCGATGCTGGCGCCTTCCATCAGCATCGCCGACAGCGTCACCGCGACGAGGACGAGGATCGGCAGCGTCGGCCGCGCCAACCTTGGCGCCGTCTCGTCATTGCCGGCGAAGCGGCTCGGCGCCGGTTCGTAACCGCCGAGAAACAGCGCTATTCCTATCGCCACCATCGGTACGACCAAGGCCAGGTGCAGTTGCGGCGATATGCCGAGATGCGCAAGTGCTGCGCCGAACAGGCCGGCGCCGAAAAAGCCTATGCTCCAGAACGAATGCGCGCGGTTCATGATGCGGCGCTTGAGCAGGAATTCGGTCCTGTCGGCCTCGACATTGAGGATGATCTCGACGCTGCCGATCATCAGGCCTACCGGAATCAGCATCAGGAACAGCGCAAGCGGCCCAGGCGCATGCACGGCAAGGGCATAGACTACCGACAAAAGCGGAACCAGCCCGAGCAAGGCGCGGCGGAAGCCGACACGCTCCAGGATCGGCGCAGCCAGCGTCAGCGCGGTCAAGGTGCCGATCGGCGTCCCGATCAGGCTGAGCCCGAGCGTGCCGTCCGCAATGCCCATGGCATGCTTGATGTCGGGCAGCCGCGGAAAGATGTTGCCCATGCCGAACGAGTAGATCGCAAACCCGGCATAGACCCGGTGTTGCGGAGCGAGGCTGAGGCCAAAGGTCATGACGGTGCTTTCAAGGAGGAGAGCCGGCGGTTGTCGCCGCCTAGTATGCTATGTATCTTGCACAAACATGCAAATCGTGCAAGAACGTGCATGAAGAAAAATAGGATCATGCAATGCTGACCGATGAGCGGCATCAAATCATCCGCGACCGCCTTGCCGTCGAGGGCAGGGTGCTGGCCGGCGAACTGGCGAGCCGCTTCGGCGTTTCGGAAGACACGGTTCGCCGCGACCTCAGGGAGCTCGCCAAGGCAGGGCAATGCCGTCGCGTCTATGGCGGCGCGGTCGCGCCCGCACCTTTCGCGTCCGCACCAGTCGGCCTGCGCGCCAGCCATGCGGTCGAAGAGAAGACGCGGCTGGCCCGCGCGACCGTGGCATTGCTGTCGCGCGGACAGACCCTGTTCATCGACAGCGGCTCGACCAATGCCGCGATCGCCCGGGCCATCCCGCGCCACCTCGACCTGACTGTCGCCACCAATTCGCTCGAAATTGCCTCGGCGCTCTCGGACCACGCCTTGATCGAGCTGATTGTGCTGGGGGGGCGGTTCGACCGCCACCTCGGCGCCTGCGTCGGCGCCGACACGCTTGCCGCCGTCGCGCAGCTTGGGGCGGACCTGTTTGTTCTCGGCTCCTGCGGTCTCGATGCCTCGCGCGGCGTGACGGCCTTCGATTCGGCGGAGGCCGAGGTGAAGCGGGCCATGGCCAAGAACAGCACAGGCATCGTCATCGCTGTCACCAATGACAAGCTGGCCACCGCCGCACCCTACCGGGTCGCCGGGCCCGAGGCGATCCGCCATCTAGTGGTCGAAAGGACCGCGCCGGCCGCGATCCTCGCCGATTTCGAGCGTCAGGGCGCTGAGATCCATTTGGCTTAAAGGAAGCGCGGCGCGCTGGCTGTTCACGCGAGCGGCTTGACCGTCACAGGCCGAACCTTCTGGTGGCTCCCGAAGCGATCGCTATTCCGGCCAGCACCGCCGCGAGCCCGACGAGCAGGTTGGCGCTAACCTGTTCGCCCAGCAAGACGACGCCGAAGATCGACGCCGTTACCGGATTGACCGCAACCGAGACGGCAACCAGTGTCGGCGCGGCGCGCCTCAGTGCGAATGCCCAGAGAAAGAAAATGAACGCGCCGCAGACGATGGCCAGATAGCCGCTCGAAATCCACTGCGGTGCATTCAGCGTCGCAAGTCGTGCGAGGCCGCCGTTTGAAGCCGCAAGGGCCGACAGGCAGACCGCACCGACGCCCATGCCAAACGCCACGAACGGGATCGGCGCGGTGCGCGACAGGAATGGTCGGGACCACACGCTGTAGAGCGCCATGCAGAACGCCGCCGTGACCATGATGAGGTCGCCGCGCCACGCACTTGCGGGAGCCGTCGCCAGGCTCGTGCCGAGTGCTGCGGCCACCCCCGCCATGGCGATCAGGACGCCGGCGATCTTGCGCATCGTCGGCGGCTCTATCCGCAGCACCGCTCCGGCAAGCATGGTCAGCAGCGGCAGGGTCGAAAGCGCCAGCGCACCACGCGCCGCCGTCGTGTAGAGAAGGGCTCCATTGAAGAGCACCGGAAACAGACCGAAGAACAGCAGGCCCAAGGCGCCGGCACCAAGCCAATCGCTCTTCGGCGGCCATGTGTCCCGCCGCCAGAGCGCCACGGCGACCAAGACCAGAAAGCCACCACTGAACCGCACCGCGCCGATGGTGAGCGGATCAAGCGTGCCGGCGAGATATCGTGTTGCGCCGACGGCAGTGCCGCCGAGAGCGCTGGACAGAATCGCCGCGAGCACGCCCAGAATTTCCATTGTTTCCCGACCTTGCCAGTTCAGCGCCAGCGATATCGGGCAGGCTGGTCGAAAGGAATCGAATAAGCGCAATGAGTTTGATAATACTTGGCTATGAATACTCCAAGCCTCGACCCCGAACTGCTGCGCGCCTTCGTCGTCGTTGCCGACCGGCTGTCGTTCACGCGCGCCGCCGAGCAGCTCAATCGAACCCAGGCCGCCGTCAGCTTGCAGGTGAAACGTCTCGAGAAGCGCCTCGACACCGCCCTGTTTCGCCGCTCGACCGCTCGCGTCGAACTGACGGCCGCCGGGGAGGGCTTTCTGACCGATGCGCGCCGCATCCTCGCCCTCAACGAGCAGGCAATTGCGCGTGTTTCCAATCAGCGTGTGGCCGGGCAGGTTCGCATCGGGGTGATGGAAGACTATGGCACCAGAATCCTGCCAAGCCTGCTTGCCGACATTGCCGAGCGATTTCCGCTCGTGCAGGTCGACATGGAGATCGGTCTCACCGCCTTGCTGCTCAAACGCCTCGGCTCATCCTTTGACGCGGTCATCGCAATGCATCCGGAGGGCACCACCGAGGGTGACCTGATATGCCGCGAACGAGCGATCTGGGCTGCAGCGTCCACCCGTGCCGTCGAGGAGCTCGATCCGCTGCCCGTCGCTCTGTCCTATCCCGATTGCCTGTTTCGCGCCTGGGCTATCGAGGCGCTCGACAAAGCAGGCCGGCCATGGCGACTGGCCTATGTCAGCCCGAGCCTCGCCGCCACGGAGGCAATCGTCGAGCAGGGCCTGGCGATCACCGTGGTCAAAGGCAGCATGCTGGCGCCTGGCCTGCGCGGTATCAATCCCGGCCGTTATGTGCCGCCATTGCCCGGGGCGGAGATACGCCTTCATCGCGCCGCAACGTCTTCCGCCAGCGCGGCATTGGTCGTCGATCATCTTGCACACCGCCTCGGGCAATCGGCCCTGGGCTCCTAGCTGGGGAGCCAGCTTAAAAGCAATCGTTCAAACCGTGCTGGAATTCGGCGTTTTCATCGACGCAGCGTGTACGATGAACGCTTCAATATCTTCCTTCGAATAGCCAAGAAGAGTGCCTTCAAGCCTCGCCAGATCATTCGATGTGAAGATGTCAAAGGCCTCTCCGCTGCGGCACATTCTGGAGATCAACAAGCTCAGTTTGCAGCGCCATTCTTCTGTCGGCAGGCAGTAGCGGCGATCTTCCACGGACGTTTTTGGATCAATGTGGGTGAACTTCAGGATGCGGCCTTCTTCGACAAACGGTGCAAAGCCCGTGTCACCAACATCTTCGGCGTCCATACCCGGTTCGGCCCCGAATAGGGCCATTGGTTTGTCGCCTTGAAGCATCAGTTCCAACTCGCGGCCATTATGTGGCCCGACACCCGGCGGGACTGTGCGTTTTGGCATGAAGCATCCCCAGATTGCTCAAGGACTGCACTGTCGCGAGAAACACTTCTGACGGCAATGCGCCAAGCCTGGCAAAGACTTCGACGCTGACGATCGGTTAGAGAGACGACCCAAACCCGGCTTGCCTTGACAAATCAGGCCTCCCATGCGCTTTTCGCGCAAATTTTGGACCGGGCTTTGACGCTCGGGCCACAACCCAGCACCCCGGACTTTTTGACATGACCATGCATCGTTACCGCAGCCACACCTGTGCCCAGTTGAGAAAGAGCGACGTCGGCTCTTCGGTTCGCCTGTCGGGCTGGGTGCATCGCGTGCGCGACCATGGCGGCCTGCTGTTTATCGATCTGCGTGACCATTACGGCCTGACCCAGATTGTCGCCGATCCGGATTCGCCCGCCTTCAAGGTCGCCGAGACGGTGCGCGGCGAATGGGTGATCCGTGTCGACGGCGAGGTCAAGGCGCGCCTGCCGGACACCACAAATGCCAACCTGCCGACCGGCGAGATCGAAATTTTTGCCCGCGAGATCGAAGTGCTGTCGGCGGCCAAGGAATTGCCGCTGCCGGTGTTCGGCGAGCCGGACTATCCCGAGGATATCCGCCTGAAATACCGCTTTCTCGACCTGCGCCGCGAGACGCTGCACAGGAACATCGTGGCGCGCACCAAGATCATTGCCGAGATGCGCAAGCGCATGACCGATGTCGGCTTCACCGAATTCTCGACGCCGATCCTGACGGCCTCGTCGCCGGAAGGCGCGCGCGACTTCCTGGTGCCGTCGCGCATCCATCCCGGCACCTTCTACGCGCTGCCGCAGGCGCCGCAGCAGTACAAGCAGCTGATCATGGTCTCCGGCTTCGACCGCTATTTCCAGATCGCGCCCTGCTTCCGCGACGAGGATCCGCGCGCCGACCGGCTACCCGGCGAATTCTACCAGCTCGACCTCGAAATGAGCTTCGTCGAGCAGGACGACGTGCTGTCGACCATGGAACCGGTAGTGCGGGGCGTCTTCGAGACCTTCGCCAACGGCAAGCCGGTGACGCAGAAATTCCAGCGCATTCCCTATGACGTCGCGATGCGCAAATACGGTTCCGACAAGCCGGACCTGCGCAACCCGATCGAGATGCAGGCCGTCTCCGATCATTTCCGCGACTCTGGCTTCAAGGTTTTCGCCAACATCCTGGCCAACGATCCAAAGGCCGAAGTGTGGGGCATTCCGGCAAAGACCGGCGGCAGCCGCGCCTTTTGCGACCGCATGAACTCCTGGGCGCAAGGTGAGGGCCAGCCGGGGCTGGGTTACATCTTCTGGCGCAAGGAAGGCGACAAGCTTGAAGGCGCCGGTCCACTGGCCAAGAACATTGGTGAGGAGCGCACCGAGGCGATCCGTCAGCAGCTCGGCCTTGCCGATGGCGACGCCGCCTTCTTCGTTGCCGGCGATCCGAAGAAGTTCGTCACCTTCGCGGGTGCCGCGCGCACGCGCGCCGGCGAGGAGTTGAACCTCGTCGACCGCGAGCGCTTCGAACTCTGCTGGATCGTCGACTTCCCGTTCTTCGAATGGAACGAGGAGGAAAAGAAGATCGATTTCGCCCACAATCCGTTCTCGATGCCGCAGGGCGGTATCGAGGCGCTCGGTGGCGACGACCTGCTCGGCATCAAGGCCTTCCAGTACGACATGGTCTGCAACGGCTTCGAGATCGCCTCGGGCGGTATCCGCAACCATCTGCCCGAAACCATGGTCAAGGCGTTCGAGACGGTCGGGCTGGATCGCGCCACGGTCGAGGAGCGCTTCGGCGGCCTCTATCGCGCCTTCCAGTATGGCGCCCCGCCGCATGGCGGCATGGCGGCCGGCGTCGACCGTGTCGTCATGCTTCTGGTGGGCGCCAAGAACCTGCGCGAGATTACCATGTTCCCGATGAACCAGCAGGCCTACGACCTGTTGATGAGCGCACCTTCGGAAGCCAGTCCCCAGCAACTGCGCGAGCTCTCTCTGCGCGTCGCGGCGGTGAAGAAGGACGCCTGATCGCGAAGTTCCCGCGGTTCTTTAACAAACCGCCGGAACCGATTCTTTCGGATAGATAATCCAACAAAAAAGCCCGGCATCGCTGCCGGGCTTTTTGCTTTTGAGCGTTTCGCTCGATCAGTCTTCGTTGGCCGTCACATGGACGCCGAGCGTCTTCGGCAGGTCGAGCGGGTTGGACATCGCACCCGCCATGATCAGCGCGAACGGCACCGCTGCCGGCGGCTCGGCCGAAATCTCCAGGCTCTTCGGGTCATCGAGGTATTTGCTCACAGCGGCCGTCACTTCGGCGGTCAATTCGGGATTGTTGAGCTGCGCCATGCCGAACGGCACGATCGCCTTGGCCTGGTTGGCGATGTCCTTGCCCGACATGCCCTGCTGCTTGCCGACATACTCAAGCACCTTGCCGGTCAGCGAATCGTCGTCGAAGCGGACCGAGGCGCTGTTGAAGGAAAGCTGCTGCAACAGGCCGAGCAACGCCATGCCTTGCGCCGAGTTGTCGGCCCCTTCGGGCTGCGCCGCCATCTTCTTCTGCATCTCCTGCATCGACTTGACGAAGTCGACCGTGTAGCCGCCGAGGCCGAAGGTCATGCCGAGCGTGCCGGCATTCTCGACCGAGATGTCGTATTTCGACAGGTCCATCTTGCCGTCGCTCGGCTGCCAGGTGCCGCCGATTTCGATGTTGCCCGATATGTTCTGGTAGCCCAAGGCGTTGATTGCTTCCTTGGACTTTGCATCGTCAACCAGGGTCAGGTCGGCGTTGAACTTTTCCGTGGTTGCGGAAAATTCCATCGCCTTGCCGTCGGCCGGGGGCGTGATCTGGACAGCAACGCCATCCACCGAGAAGGCAGTCTTGTCGGCAACCTTGACCGTCAGGTTTTCGAGTTCGGCCGACTTGTAGATCATCATTGAGCCGAGCGGGCCCGTAGCGCCCTCGGCCGGGATGTTGGCGTCATGAATCACGAAGGGAGTGAGGTTAAGCGTTACACCGTCCTTGCTGTGCTCGAAGGCCGAAGTCGTGATGGTCGCGACATCAAAACCGCCATTGGCCTCGGTCACGCCTTCAAGCTTGACGTCGCCGATCGGCAGCGCTTCCTTTTCGGCCGCCGGTTTGACCGACACGCCCTGCAGGACCATGCTGGAATTGTCGCCGGTAACCCCGGTCCAGGTGATATCGACGCCCTGGACGGCAAGTGCGGCCTTCAGCCGGTCGGCAACCGCCGCGTCCTGCGCAAAGGCGGCATTGAGCGGCAGAGTCAGCAAGAAGGTCGAAAAAGCGAGTTTCTTGAGTGTCGAGCGTTGGATTGTCATCGCGAGTTCCCTGAGAGAGTCCTGAAAAGTGTTTTCTTGAATTCTGCGCCATCACCATTCCGTGACGAACTGGACGGGAAAAAGGCGCTATCCCGCAGATTTGTCGAAAATCGCAGCGAAAGGCAAACCGGAGCGGGAGCCTTCGCTCGATGCGGTGAATATGTCATGAAGGTCGGGCTCCCCTGAATACCGTCTCCTGCCTTAGAGAGGGCGTGTAACAGATTGATGTTGGTTGGCAACAGCACTGCTACCGGTGCTGTTGCACAGGGACGGCAAGCTGGAACATGAAGTCCGTCACACCCGTCGTCGGATACTGAGCCGCCTTTCACAGCCCGGGGGCCGCAAATTGCGGATTTCCGCAGCTCCGCCTTGCCGCGAATCACCCGCTCGGCTAGTCCACCCGCATGGGAAAAAGGCTTTTGCCGCCTGAAGATGGCGGTGGTGACCATATCGAACCGGTCGATCTGAAGAAGGCGCTGGAAGAGCGTTATCTCGCCTATGCGCTGTCGACCATCATGCATCGGGCGCTGCCGGATGTGCGCGACGGGCTGAAGCCCGTGCATCGCCGCATCATGCACGCCATGCGGCTGCTCAGGCTCAACCCCGACCAGGGCTTTGCCAAATGCGCCCGCATTGTCGGCGAGGTGATGGGCAAGTTCCACCCGCATGGCGACCAGTCGATCTACGACGCGCTGGTCCGCCTGGCGCAGGACTTTTCCATGCGCTATCCGCTGGTCGACGGGCAGGGCAATTTCGGCAATATCGACGGCGATAACGCCGCCGCCATGCGCTACACCGAAGCGCGCATGACCGACGTGGCGACGGAACTGCTTTCCGGCATCACCGAGGACGCGGTCGACTATCGGCCGACCTACAATGAGGAGGACGAGGAGCCGGTCGTGCTGCCCGGCGCCTTCCCGAACCTGCTCGCCAATGGCTCATCCGGCATTGCGGTCGGCATGGCCACCTCGATCCCGCCGCACAATGCCGCCGAGCTTTGCGATGCGGCCCTGCACCTGATCGAGGATCCGAGCGCGCCGGTGGCGAAGCTGATGGACTTCGTCCAGGGGCCGGATTTCCCGACCGGAGGCATCATCGTCGACAGCCGCGCCTCGATCCTCGAAGCCTACGAGACGGGCCGCGGCGGTTTCCGCGTCCGGGCCAAATGGGGCCAGGAAGACCAGGGCAGGGGCACCTGGAGCATCGTCGTCACCGAAATCCCCTATGGCGTGCAGAAGGCGCGGTTGATCGAGAAGATCGCCGAGCTTCTGATCGCGCGCAAATTGCCGTTGCTCGAAGATATCAGGGACGAAAGCGCCGAGGACATCCGCGTCGTGCTGGTGCCGAAGAGCCGTTCGGTCGATCCCGGCATCCTGATGGAATCGCTGTTCAAACTGACCGAGCTCGAAAGCCGATTCCCGCTCAACATGAACGTGCTGTCGCGCGGCAAGGTGCCCAACGTGCTGTCGCTGAAAGGCGTGCTGCAGGAGTGGCTGGAGCACCGGCGCGATGTGCTGATCCGCCGCTCGAAGCATCGCCTGGGCGAGATCGAAAGGCGCCTCGAGATCCTCGCCGGCTACCTGATCGCCTACCTCAACATCGACGAGGTGATCAAGATCATCCGCGAGGAGGACGAGCCCAAGCAGGTGATGATGGCCCGCTGGTCGCTCACCGACACCCAGGCCGAAGCCATCCTCAACATGCGGCTGCGCGCTCTGCGCAAGCTGGAAGAGTTCGAGATCCGCAAGGAGTTCGACGGCCTCACCACCGAGAAGAAGCAGATCGAGGCGCTGCTGGCGTCGAATGCCAAGCAATGGTCGACGATCAAGTGGGAAGTCGCCAGCATCCGCGACAAGTTCGGCCCCGAGACCGAACTCGGCAAGCGCCGCACCCAGTTCGCCGACGCGCCGGAACACGATTTGACCGACATCGCGCACGCCATGATCGAGCGCGAGCCGGTCACCGTGGTGGTCTCGGAAAAGGGCTGGCTGCGGGCCATGAAAGGCCATCTGGCCGACCATTCGACCTTGACCTTCAAGGAGGGCGACAGCCTCAAGCTCGCCTTCCATGCCCAGACCACCGACAAGATCCTGGTCTTCACCACCGGCGGCAAATTCTACACCATCGGCGCCGACCGGCTGCCGGGCGGCCGCGGTCATGGCGAACCGATCCGCATCATCGTCGACATGGACAACGACCAGGACATCGTCACCGCCTTCGTCCACGACCCCAAGCGCAAGCTGCTGCTCGTCTCCTATGATGCCAACGGCTTCATCGTGCCGGAGGAAGAGGTCGTCGCCAACACCCGCAAGGGCAAGCAGGTGATGAACGTCAAGGCGCCCGACGAGGCCAAGGCCTGCGTGCCGGTTTCGGGCGATCACCTTGCCATTGTCGGCGAGAACCGCAAGATGCTGGTGTTTGCGCTGTCCGAAATCCCCGAAATGGGTCGCGGCAAGGGCGTTCGCCTGCAGAAATACAAGGATGGCGGCCTGCTCGACCTCAAACCCTTCACGCTGGCGAGCGGCCTGTCATGGCAGGATTCGGCCGACCGTACGTTTACCCGGTCGCGCGAGGAGTTGGCGGAGTGGATCGGCGCCAGGGCATCGGCCGGACGGATGGTGCCGAAGGGATTCCCGCGGACGGGGAAGTTTGGGTAGCTAATCTCCCCCCTTGAGGGGGAGATGTCGCCGGAGGCGACAGAGGGGGTCGGTTCGACTGGACGCGACCTCCTATTTGGGACCGAACAAGGCTAGCGCTTCACGCGAGGCGACCCCCTCTGGCCTCCCTCGAGGGGGGGGAGATGGCCAACCATTTGGACTATCGTCACGATTGCGGCACTATAACAGTGCATAAACGCGTGGTAGGCCGGGGAGAGATGGGCGTTTGAAGGAAGCGAAGATCCAGAAGCCGGAGCGTCAGCAGCGCCTGTTCGGCCTGTCGACGCCGTTGAGGGCCGCCGTCATTCCGCCGCTATCGGCGGCGCGCTGGCTGCTGGTACTGATCGTCGCCGCCGGTGTCTATTTCTTCCACGGCTTTCTGTTTCCGGTGCTGGCAGCGCTTGTCATCGCCTTCGCCAGTTGGCCGCTCTATCGCCGGCTGCTTGCCGGCGTCGGCGGCAACCGCACGATTGCCGCGACCTTTGCCATCCTGTTCATCCTCACCTTCCTGGTGGTGCCGATCGCGCTCGCCGGCACCTACGCCATCAACGAAGTCCGCGAATGGGTCGGCTGGGCGATCGAGACCAACCGGCATGGCGCCGTCACACCGCACTGGATCACGACGCTGCCGGTGATCGGCGAGTGGCTGAACGAACAGTGGGTCGACAATTTCGGTCACCCCGGCGGCATCGGCGAGCTCATCCAGCTGGTCAGCGGCGCCAATATAGGCAGCATCTATCGCGGCGTGCTGGCGGCTGGCGGCAGCGCCTTCGGCCTGCTTTTGACACTGCTGTTCATGATGATCGCCCTGTTCTTCGCCTACCGGGACGGCGAGCAGTTCGCGGCCCAGATCGACCGTCTCGGCGAACGCATCCTGCCGACGCGCTGGGAGCGGATTTCGCGAGTCGTGCCGGCAACCATCTCGTCCACCGTCACCGGCATGACCGTGATCGCCATCGGCGAGGGGCTGGTGCTGGGCGTCGCCTACTGGCTGGCCGGCGTGCCGTCGCCGGTGACGCTCGGCGCACTCACCGGCGTGATGGCGCTGATCCCCGGCGGCGCACCGCTGTCCTTTACCCTGGTGTCGATCTACCTCGCCGCCAGCGGCTCGCCGATGGCGGGACTGGCGCTGTTCATCTGGGGCGCGGTGGAACTCTTCATCGTCGACAAGACCTTGCGCCCGAAACTGGTCGGCGGGCCGATCAAATTGCCTTTCCTGCCGACCTTTTTCGGCCTGATCGGCGGCGTCAAGACCATGGGCTTTCTCGGCCTGTTCATCGGCCCCGTGCTGATGGCGCTCTTGGTGGCGATCTGGCGCGAATGGCTGCGCGAGGTGGAACTGGCCGAGGATGCCGTTCCCGAGGCCGTGGCAGAGCTCGAAGGCGGACCGCCACAGATCGAGATTGTCGCCGGTCCGGCGAAGAAAAGTCAGACCGGATAGGCAACCGCGAGCGCTGCCCGACGCTTGCGCCCCTCATGCAACTGCCACAGCGAATGCGCGACCAGCGTGACGATGAGGATGGCGCCGCCGATCAGGCTGTTGCGCGACGGCGTCTCGGCAAAGATCATCCACACCCAGACCGGCGCCAGCACGGTTTCCAGGAGATAGAACATCGCCACTTCCGGGCCTGAAATGTATTTCGGCCCGTTAGCGAGGCAGAAGAAGGCGAACGGCATGACGACGGCACCGTTGAGGATGATCCACCATGGCGCCTCCACTTGAAAACCGGTCCTGGAGACCATGAACACCGCCAACGCAAAAGGCAGGAGGACACCGGTCAACGCGGTGAAACCCATATCCTTGCCGCTGGCGCGCGATATGGTGATGGCGCAGGCAATCGCGAAGGCCGAACACAACGCCATCACGTCGCCGAACAGGTGTCCGGTGCCGATGGAATCGCCGACGATGATGGCGATGCCGACGATCATCAACGCCATTGCCGCAAGCGTCAGCGGCCGCGGCCGCTCGTTCAAAAAGAGCCATGACAGCAGCGCCGAAAACATGGTGGAGAAGGCCAGGATGAAAACCAGATTGGCGGTCGAGGTGTTGTAGACGCCGGTGATGAAGGCGACCGCGCCGAGCCCGTAGATCACGGCGACAATCAGCCCCGACCAGCCGGGTATGAGCTGCGGCGCATTCTTGCTGAACGAGCGCCAGACGGCCCATACGATCAGCGCCGCCACGAAGGTGCAGCCGGTGCGCAGCAAAAGGATCGTCCACGCTTCGCCATGAGCGAGCCGGATCAGCGGGATGTCGACGGTCAGCATCAACCCGCCAAGCGCGGTGAGCAGAAGTCCTTTGGTGTGGGCGTTGTGAGATGACATGCAATGACTTTCGCAATGGACGAGAGGCAGGATGACCGGTCGGCGCAATCGCGCACTCTCCGCCAACAGCGAAAAGACCGGCATCGTCCCCGTTGAAAATGTTCAGGCCCGGATTTGGGAAAGAAGAAAGATCAGCGCGTGACCGCTTCGTGGTCGTAGCGTTCCCAGCCCTTCGGGCCGAGATGCTCCTGCGGCATGAAGCGCATCTTATAGTTCATCTTGCGCGAGCCGTTGACCCAGTAGCCGAGATAGACATGGGGCAGACCCATGGCTCTGGCGCGGGCGATATGGTCGAGGATCATGAAGGTGCCAAGCGAACGGTCCTCGAACTCAGGATTGAAGTAGGAATAGACCATCGACAGGCCGTCGGCCATCTTGTCGGTCAGCGCTACTGCGATCAGCTCGCCCTGGCCCTTGCCGGTGATGAAAGTGTCGGGGCCGCGTCGGCGGTACTCGATGACCTTGGTGTCGACATGGGTGTCCTCGACCATCATGGCGTAGTCGAGCACCGTCATGTCGGACATGCCGCCACGGCGATGGCGGGCGTCGAGATAACCGCGAAAAAGCGAATACTGCTCGGTCGACGGCTGCGCGTCATGCATGGCGCCGACAAGGTCGGAATTGTGCTGGATCACCCGCTTCATGTTGCGGCTGGCGGTGAATTCCTGCGCCAGGATGCGCACCGAGACGCAGGCGCGGCAGGTCTCGCAGGCCGGCCGGTAGGCGATGTTCTGCGAACGCCGGAAGCCGCCTTGCGTCAGCAGGTCGTTCATCTCCGGCGCCTTGTCGCCGACCAGATGCGTAAACACCTTGCGTTCGAACTGGCCCTCAAGATACGGGCACGGCGATGGCGCGGTCAGGAAGAACTGCGGCGACTGGGTCGGATGCTGTGTCATCGAACCTTGGGAACACTCCTGCGAATCGCTCTACCTTTGGCTTGGCTGGCGAAAAATTCAACAGGATTGTGAAGGCAAGGTTGAACGAACGCCTTCACATTTGCGCACAAATGCTTCTCGGGGTCGGTTGAACGCCGGTTCAACGGTCGCTGCGGCTGACAACAGTGCCAAGCAGCAGGTCGTGCAGCGTGCGCTTGCGATCGGAAAACAGCGTCACCAGGAGGACGAGCGGCGTCAGGATGACAGTGCTCGCCCAAAACAGCACCGAATGGACAACAGCGGTGAGCCCGTCGATCCGGCTGCCGTCGAGACGATCGAGCCGAATGCCCATCATCCTCATGCCTGAAGTGGCCTGGTTGCGACCGCCCAGCGTGTTCCAGATGTAGAGAATGGCGACCGCCGGCACGAGGATGGAATACAGCGCCCAGCCAAGACCGAAGGTCAAAAGGCCAAGCACGGCCACCAGGATCGCGAACGGAATGGTGAGCAGCGCCACGATGCAGTAGTCGATGATGAAGGCGAGGATGCGCCGCGTGCGCACACCGTCATAGGCCCTGACGTCGTCGAGCCTGCTGGTGATGATTTCGCCGTCAAGTACGCGCGCGTTCATGTCATGTCCTCGCCATGGCATCCCAACTGGAATGTCTGTCGCCCTTTCAAATGGTGAGGGCGACGGCGAATTCAAGAAACGGACACTCCGGCGTTCGGCTGACCGTTCCTAGAAGATGCCGCGGAAAAGTCGGTAGCGGACCCTGTCCATATACTCGCGGTATTCCTGCGTCCTTGCCAGGATGGCTTCCTCGCGCAGGATGCGGTGAATCTGAAAGAGCGTGATGATGGCATAGACAGTGAAGTTGTAGATCGAGAAGCTCGACAGCAGAAACAGGATATGTCCGATCAAATAGCCGGCATAGATTGGATGCCGCACGAACCGGTAGGCGCCGCCGGTCACGACGCCGCGGTTGGCGGGCAGAATGGCGAAGGAGCGGCCAAGCGACACCTTGCCCCAGATGACAACGCAAAGCCCGATGACCTGGACAGGCGCCGCGATATAGAGCGGGATGATTGGAACGCCGACCTCCATAGAGACGAAGCCGGCGCCGAAACCGGCTGCCAGAGCGATGAAGACGGTGAAGGGGTTCCAGTCGCGCACCAAGGGTCGCCGCGCCGTCAGCAACCAGATGAAAGTCAACGAGTCGGAGATCATCAGCAGCAACAGATTGAGACGAGCCGGATCGACGACCAGATGCTGCACGCCCCGATAGACAAAGAGCGCGGCGACAGCCAGGGCTATGAAACGGAACAGTCCCTCGCGCAGATCGATGAGGATTTCGCGGCCGCGCAGGCTGGACCAGAGACCCGCCTCTGCGCCATGCAGCGTCTCACTCTTGAAAATGCTCAAATCAGTCACCCCCGGCGATCCCCTCGAGAGGGACCATTGCACGCAAGCGTTGCCGTCGGGTTAAGCTTTCTCGAGCAGTTCTCACATCACGCCGGAAGATCCATCACAGTTGCGCCGAACCGCACGAGTTTGCGGTCTGGGCAGTTGAACATGACACTCGTCCCAGTTTAGCTTGCTGCGGCGCAACAAGACGCCGAGGGGACGGGGAAATATGGACTACGACATGCTGGTCATCGGCAGCGGCCCTTCCGGCCGCCGCGCCGCGGTGCAATCGGCCAAGCTCGGCAAATCGGTGCTGGTGGTCGACAGGGGCCGGCGCCTCGGCGGCGTCTCGGTGCACACCGGCACCATCCCGTCGAAGACGCTGCGCGAGACGGTGCTGAACCTCTCCGGCTGGCGCGAGCGCGGCTTTTACGGCCGCGGCTACCGGGTCAAGCAGGATATTTCGATCGGCGATCTGGTCGATCGCCTGCACAAGACGCTCGACCATGAGGTCGAGGTGCTGCAGCACCAGTTCATGCGCAATGCGGTCAAGAGCGCACGCGCCACGGCGAAATTTCTCGGCTCCAACAAGATCAGCCTGACCGCCGACAATGGCGACTACTCGGAGGTCGGCTTCGCCAATGCGCTGATCGCCGTTGGTACTAGGCCGCATCGGCCGCGCGACGTGCCCTTCGACAAGGTCCGCGTCTTCGACAGCGACGAGATGCTGGAACTCGACCGCCTGCCGCGTACGCTGACGGTCATCGGCGCCGGCGTCATCGGCGTCGAATATGCCACCATCTTTTCGGCCCTCGACGTGCCGGTGACGCTGGTCGAGCCGCGCAACACCATTCTCGATTTCGTCGACCGCGAGATCGTCGACGACTTCATCCACCAGATGCGCGACCGCGGCATGACCATTCGCCTCGGCAGTACGGTCAAGGAAATCGTCTCCAAGCCGGACTATGCCGAAGTGACGCTTGCCGACGGCCGCACCATCCGCTCCGAGGTCGTGCTCTATGCCGCCGGCCGCAGCGGCAATCTCGGCAGCCTTGGCCTCGACGTGGTCGGCATCGATGCCGACTCCAGGGGCCGCATCAAGGTCGATCCGCAGACGTTCCAAACCGCCGTGCCCAACATCTATGCCACCGGCGACGTCATCGGCTTTCCGAGCCTTGCCTCGACTTCGATGGAGCAGGGCAGGGTGGCCGCCTGCCACGCTTTTGGCGTGCAGCTGCCGCCGCCGCCGGAAACCTTCCCCTATGGCATCTACGCGGTGCCGGAAATCTCCACCGTCGGCCAGTCGGAGGAACAGGTGCGCGAGAGCGGCGCTGCCTATGAGGTCGGCGTGGCGCGTTTTCGCGAAACCTCGCGCGGCCACATTATGGGCGTCAACACCGGCTTCCTGAAGCTGCTGTTCTCGGTCGAAACCCGCCGCCTGCTCGGCGCCCACATCGTCGGCGAGGGCGCCACCGAACTGATCCATATCGGCCAGGCGGTGATCAATCTCGGCGGCACGGTCGACTTCTTCGTCAACAACACTTTCAACTACCCGACGCTGGCCGAAGCCTACAAGATCGCCGGGCTCGATGCCTGGAACCGGATGGGGCAGGGGTAACGCGCCTCTGCTCAGCCTTCCATCTGGGCGAGCAGCGCCAGCATGACGTCGGCCGAAGGCATCGGCAGCACCGCCTCGATTTCCGCCGGGCGCACGCCGGCAATCGCGTCGGCGCCGGCGGCGACGGTACCCAGCGGTCCGCGGAAGCCGTGCTTCGACCAGGCGAGTTCCTGCAGCTTCGGGCTGGTCAGCCCTCGAGCCGTCTAGCCGCATCTGCGATTCGCCCGCATCCACATCTTTCAGCCGGCTTACTGTTTTCAGTGGCTCGATGGGGGGTTATGTGAGTTGATGAGTGTGGACGGGCGCGACGGGAGATCGATGCTGGGCTGGTTCCGCAAGCTGCTGCCGCGCGAAGATCGCTTCTTCGATCTGTTTGAACGGCATTCCCGTACCGTAGTCGGTGGCGCCGAGGCGCTGCAGCAGCTTCTCCAGGGCAAGGATATCGAGCGCTGGTGCCAGGAAATCATCGATCTCGAGGACGAGGCCGACCACATCACCGCCGAAGTCCTGCTGGCGGTTCGGCGCTCCTTCATCACGCCCTTCGATCGCGGCGACATCAAGGATCTTATTCAGTCGATGGATGATGCCATCGACATGATGCACAAGACCGTCAAGACGGTGAAGCTGTTCGAAAAGAAGGAATTCGACCCGCTGATGCAGGAAATGGGTGGCGTCATCGTTGCCGCTTCCAGGCTGGTTGCCGAGGCGATCCCGCTGCTCAGCAAAGTCGGCACGCACACGGTGCGCCTCAACGCCATCGCAGAAGAAGTCATGCGCGTCGAAAGCCGCGCCGACGATCTGCATGAGCAAGGGTTGAAGGACCTGTTCAAGCGACATGGCCGCAGCGATCCGATGGCCTACCTGATCGGCAGCGAGATCTATGGCCAGCTGGAGAAAGTGGTCGACCGCTTCGAGGACGTCGCCAACGAGATCAGCGGCATCGTCATCGAGAACGTTTAGGCAATGGAAGCCACCATCGCCTTTCCCGTGCTGGCCGGCCTTGTCGCCGTCGCGCTGTTTTTCGATTTTCTCAATGGCCTGCATGACGCCGCCAACTCCATTGCCACCATCGTCTCCACCCGCGTGCTGAGGCCTCAATATGCGGTTCTATGGGCGGCTTTCTTCAATTTCATCGCCTTCATGTTCTTCGGCCTCCATGTCGCCGAGACCGTGGGAAAAGGCATAGTCGACGTCACCATTGTCACGCCGGCGGTAATCTTTTCGGCGCTTGCCGGCGCCATTGTCTGGAACATCGTCACCTGGATTGCTGGTATCCCATCGAGCAGCTCGCATGCGCTGATCGGTGGGTTGGTTGGCGCGGGTATTGCGAAGGCCGGCGTCAGCGCCATCGTCTGGACGGGGCTCGGCAAGACGATCGCCGCAATCGTCGTGTCGCCGGCGACCGGTTTTGTTCTGGCGCTGGTCCTGATCCTGGGCGTTTCCTGGTTGTTTGTGCGCCAGACACCGTTTGCCGTCGACAGCACCTTCCGCGTCATGCAGTTCTTTTCTGCCTCGCTTTATTCGCTCGGACACGGCGGCAACGACGCCCAGAAAACCATGGGCATCATCGCCGTACTGCTCTATTCGCAAGGCATGCTCGGCGCCAATTTCTACGTGCCGCTATGGGTCGTCCTCACCTGTCAGTCGGCGCTGGCTCTGGGCACGTTGCTCGGCGGCTGGCGCATCGTTCACACAATGGGCTCGAAAATCACCCGACTGAACCCGATGCAGGGCTTCTGCGCCGAAACCGGCGGCGCCATCACTCTGTTCGCGGCCACTTGGCTCGGCGTTCCCGTGTCGACGACCCACACGATCACCGGGGCCATCATCGGCGTCGGCGCTGCCCGCCGCGTCTCGGCCGTGCGCTGGGGCATTGCCGGCAACATCGTCATCGCGTGGATTGTCACCTTGCCGGCCACGGCGGCAATTTCGGCACTCACCTATTTTGTCACGCGCCTTGGCGGCTGACGCGGAGCGGGCGCCAAAATCTGATTATGGGCGATGAAGCGTCCATACAGATCTGACGCAAAAGCCTAGCCCTGAAGTTCGTTTGATTTTCTGGCCAAAAACCGTGTCGCCCAAGCCAGCCCTTATCGGGTTCTTGCCAGATTTCTGCTAGGCAACAGTTTCACGACGCCGGCCTCTTTGAGGGTTTTGAGCGCTTCCTCTTTGGTGAGGCCGAACTTGCGGGCAAAGTAGGCGGCTTCGATCGCCATTTCGCGATCTGCCTGGGGTTCGGTTTTCTGCTTTGCCTTCTTGCCCACGACAAGAATCATAGCACATTCCACTAGATAGATCCAAAGAAGCTCGTCCACCGCGCTTTTTACACGGGCAGCGGCCAGTGGGCTCCCGGCTTACTTAGCCTAGATCGCGGCGCGGTCGCGAACGTCGATAGCTCTCTCAATCCTGGCCACTTTCGGAGGGATGGCCACGATTGCCGGCACGACCCGGTAGTGATGATTTGCTATGCAGCAATCGGCGCAGCAAGCCATTGCCTGACAATCGCGGCGTCAGGGTCGCCGATGTCATGACCTGAGGCGACGATCCGGGCGTCGACCTCGGCGCCGCGTTTGGTGAGCAGCGTCACCAGCGCCGGCGCAAACGACCCGTAGGTCTCGTCGGCGGCGCCGGCAATAATCAGAACCCGCGTTCCGCTGACGTCGGTTGACGGAATATCGTCAAGCACCGGCATCGCTCTCAGCAACGCCGCTTTGCGCACGAGGCCGGGGTTGAGCAGCATCAAGCTGGACACCAGATTGGCGCCGTTGGAATAGCCGAGGAAAGTCGCGCGAGCGAGATCGAGCCGGTGCCGCCTTGCGGCCTCGCTTGCAAACGCAGCGAAGGCCGATGTCTCGGCGCGGATGCTGACCTGCTCGAAGCGGGTCGGGGTGATCCGCTCGAACCAGCGGAAGCCGTCCTCCTGGGGGATGCGGCCCCGCACCGCGACCAGCGTGGCGTCGGGTGCGATCTGCCTCGCAATCGGCAGCATCGTCGTTTCGTCGACGCCCGATCCGTGCAGCAAAAACAGGCATTCGCCGCTTGCATTTGCCGGCTCGAGGAACCGGTAAGGGAAGGCCAGATCCTGGTGTAGAACGTCATGCTTTCCGGTATATTCAGGCACGCTCATATCTCTTTGATTTCGTGATTGTTTTGTTCGTTTGCCGGCTTCAAAACGGAATATTTTCACGCTCCGCGAAATGTGATTGAACCAGGCTCATTTCAGACCGTTTCTGCGCCGATATGCTTCCCGCGGGAGGAATCGAAGCGGTGTGCGCCGACGGTCGCATCCCGGCATGAACAACACGAGCACCCTTGCTCTCGCTTTGAGGCCTTTTGTCGATGACTACGCAACTCCCGCCGGATCGCGCCGAACGCGACACCCGCATTGACGTGTTCCGAGCGCTCGCTCTGTTGACCATCTATATCGACCATGTGCCGGGCACCGTCTTCGAAACGCTGACCTACAAGAATTTCGGATTCTCGGACGCGGCGGAAGCCTTTGTGCTGATCTCCGGCATGTCCGTGGCGCTCGCCTATGGCAGCAAGTTCCAGACCGGTGGTCGGCTATTGGCGACGTTGAAGATGTGGCGCCGCGCCGGCGTCCTCTACACCGCCCACATCGTCACCACCATGGTGGTGATGGCGATGTTCTGCGCGGCGGCGGTCTTCGCCCACCGGCCTGAGCTGCTGAAACTGATCAACATCGAACCGCTGATGAAGAACACGCCGGAGGTGATGGTCGGCATCGTCACGCTCGGCCACCAGCTCGGCTACAACAACATCCTGCCGGTCTATGCGGCTCTGCTGTTGATGGCGCCGGTCTTCCTGCTCTTCGTCAGCTACAGGCCGCTGCCGGCACTGGTCTTTTCTGGTGCCCTGTGGCTCGTCGCCGGCATCTGGCAGATCGCGCCGCCGAACTATCCCGAGCCGGGCTTCTGGTTCCTCAACCCGCTGTCCTGGCAGTTCCTGTTCAACATTGGTCTCGCCGGCATGCTGCATGTCCGGCGCGGCGGTACGATTCCCGTCAATCGCTGGCTGGTGGGCGCAGCGGCGACCTATGTCGCGGCAGCGCTGGTCTGGGTGCACAGCCCGCTCTGGGGCCAGATCACCTGGTTCGATCTGCCTGTGGTGATCGGCGGCTTCGACAAGACCTTCCTGTCGCTGCCGCGGTTGCTGCACATTCTGGCGGTGAGCTATCTGATCGTCGCCTTGCCGGCCGTCTCGAACCTGTTCCGTCTCAGCCGCGACCATCCGCTCGCTCTGCTCGGCAAGCGCTCGCTGCCGGTTTTCCTTGCCGGCACGGTGATCGCCATGGTGGCGCAGGTGATGAGGCTGATCAATCCGGGCGGCCTTGCCTATGACGCCCTGCTGATATCCGCGGGCATCGCCATGCAGTTCGCGCTCGCCTTCTATCTCGAATGGCTGGCCGGAATCGGCTGGTCGGGCAAGAAACCGGTTCGCACCGAAGCCCCGGCCGCTCGCCAGCCTTTCGGCATGTCGCCCGTAGTGGCAAGGCTGAGCCGATGAAGGCTAGGCAGGAGAGGGGCCCGATGAGGCTCTGATCACCAGATCGACCGGCAGCAGTTGCCGGCTGAGCGAGCCATCGTTCTCCAGGATCGCCTTGACGGCGAGCCTGCCCATCTCTGCAATCGGCTGGGCGACGGTGGTCAGCGGCGGCTTGGAAACAGCACCTTCCGGCACGCCGTCGAAGCCGACGACGGACACGTCGCCCGGTACAGCGATGTCATGTTGGCGCAGCCAGTCGAGCGCATGCAGCGCCATTCTGTCCGACATGGCCAGGATCGCCGTCGGCTTTTTCGGCAGCGCGAAAATATGCTCGAGACCGGCCCGCACGGTCTCTTCGTCATTCAGGGTTTCGTAGATAGGTACCTGCGAGACGTCGATGCCGAAGCGGGAGAGTTCGGCGAAATAGCCGCGCAAACGGTCGCGCGTGCCGGAATAGAGTGCCGACGTCTCGACCTGCTCTTGCGTGACCGGACCAAAGCCGGCGTCGGCAGATTCCAGGGCGAGTACCGCAAAGCGGCGATGGCCGAGCTCGGCCAGATGGCGCGCGGCCAGGCTGGCGCCGGCGACGTTGTCGATGCCGATCGCCGCGACTGTCTCATCCTCCGAATCGAGGTCGAGCGCCACGAAAGGCAGTTTGCGCTCACGCGCCAGTTCGACCGCCCGTGAACCGCCCTCGATGCAGAACACAATGAAGCCGTCGACAAGGGCGCTCTGGATGTTCCAGGCGAGCTGTTCGTTGTTGGCGGCGGAGACCAGCGAAATCCCCGCACCGGTGGCATCGCAGGCCTGTGAGATGCTGGCCATCATGACGCGGGCGAACGGATCGTCGAAGAAATAGGACAAGGGTTCGGCCGTGGCGACGCCGATAGCGTTGACCTTGCCGGCGCGCAGCAGCCGGCCCTTGGGGTCGGGGCCGGCATAGCCCATTGCCTCCGCTGCCGCCTTGACGCGCTCGCGCACCTCTTCACGCACGATCTCGGGTCGGGCGAAGACATTGGACGCCGTGCCGTGCGAGACGCCGGCTGCCTTGGCAATGTCGGCCAGCCGCACTGGTCTCGTCTTCCCGGAAGTCAATGCCGTCATCTTGGTCTCCTCAACCGGCACTATCTAACACTTTCGTTGGATCGGTTCAAATTTTCCCTTGATCGGAGGGTGGGGAAGGTCTATATTTGAATCGATCCAAGGAAGTTTACCGGCTATCCGTTGGATCGGTTCAAGAGGAGGGTGCCATGCATCCCATGAATTATCTGTTCGAAGACATCTACGGCAATGACTGGGGCATCGCCTCGGATGCCGCCACCCGCAAGCGCCGTAGCCGGACTGGCCCGTGGAAGCGCGACCTGCATTTCCTCGTGGAACGCAAGCGCAGCTGATCGGTCGGCATTTTCGTGCCGGCTGATTGGATCGATTCAAATTCTCTAAGAGGAGACCGAACCCATGCATCCCGTGAAGCATCTCTTCGAAGACATCTACCGCAATTACTGGGGCATCTCGCCAGCTACCGAGCGCCCGGAGCGGCAGCGGCTGACCAAGCCTGCCAAGCGCAAGGGCGACCTGCTACCGGAACGCCGGCAGGATTAAGCCTCGTGTGAAAAATATCGGCCGGGGCAGGGTCTCTTGCCCCGCCGATTCAAGAACGCTGGCGCACCAGCGCCGAGGCCGCGATCGCGAGCCAGCCGGCGATCAGCAAGCTGCCACCGATCGGCGCCGACATCGGGAAAAGCCGCGATCCCACGAAATCGCGCGCCAGCAGATCGCCACAGAACAGCACCAGCCCGATGAGGAGCACCAAGCTGCCGATCCGCAGGATCCGGTTTGCGCGGGCGAGGCCAACGGCCAGAAACACCGGCGCATGCATGATCAGGAATGATGCGGCGGTGCCGACGAAAGCGCCGCCCAGATGCGCGGCCGCAGCCGACAATGCCACGCCCGCCGCGCCGCACAGGCCGCCGGCGAAGACGAGGATGCGGGCGCTGCCTTCTGCCGGATGGTCGGCGATGCTCATGTCTCAGGCTCCTGTGATTGGCGATAGGCGGCGCAACCTGTCAGGATTTGCCTGATACCGCCAGCATGTCACGCGTGCGGCGTGACTGGACCAGCCAGTTGTAGACAGCGCCGCCGGCCATCAACACGGATGTGCCGAGAAACACCGCGCGCATGCCGAAATGACCGCCGACGAAGCCGCCGAGCAGCGGGCCTGCGACCTGGCCGACATATTGCGCAGAGATCGCCAGGCCGAGCACATTGCCGCCGACGCCATCGGGAACATTGTGGCGGATGACGCTGGTGATGCAGGGCAAGAGACCGCCCAGTACCAGACCCATGAGAAAACGCAGGCCGACAAGCTGCCAGCTCTCGGTAACGAAGGCTTGCGGTATCAGCAGCATTGCCGAAACGGCAAGCGATGCGACGATGACGTTCCAGTGGCCGATGCGGTCGGCGAGCTTGCCCAGTCGTGACGCCGACAGGATGGCGCCGAGTGCGGCCGCCGACATGACGACACCGGAGGTCAGTGTCACCCGACTGGCGTCCGCGACCAGTTGTTGGACATAGACGGTGATGATCGGCTCGATCGACATGTTGGCGAAGGTGAACAGCATGCCGGTCGCCAACATGGCGGCGACAGGCCGCTTGTCAGGGATCTGCGCCCAGCCGCCCTTCGGCTTCTCCTTGGGTTTGGTTAGCGCTGTCGGGCGAGGCATCTCCTTGATCAGGAATGTCGTCGCCAGCGCCGCCAGGAAAATGACGCCGCCGGCGATGAGGAAGGTAGCGCGGATGCCGATCAGCGGCGGCAGCGCGCCGCCGAGCAGCGGGCCGACCAGGGAGCCTGCGGTGATGCCGGCCGACAGCACGCCGAGCGCCCAACCGGAGCGTTCCTTCGGCGTCTGCATGGCGACCAAAATGGTCGAGCCCGAGGAATAGCCGCCGGCAAAACCGATCAGCAGGCGCAGCAGCACCAACTGCCAGACGGTCTGCACCATGCCGGTCAGCGACATGCAGATCGCCATGCCGAAACTGGCGCGCACCAGCATTACCTTGCGGCCGTAGCGGTCGCCCAGCCGCCCCCACAGCGGCGCGACGAGGGCCGCGGCAAAGAAGGTTGCGCCGAAAGCGATGCCCGACCATTGCACGATCGCCGCGTGGCCCACGGCGCCCAGCTGCTCAACATAGAGCGGCAGGAACGGCAAGAGCAGCGTCATCGCCACAAGCGTGCTGAACGATCCGGCAAAACACACGAACAGGTTGCGCCGCCAGTGCACATTGTAGGTCGAGGGCGCTTGCGTCGCTTGCGCTGCACTGTCCTGCGGCATGTCATGTCCTGTCCGCTTGCTGCGGATACCATTTTGGGATACCAAGCTGGTATCCGTCTTGAACGCAAGCTTTGCCGCTGTCAATGCGGCGCTCTCAAACGTGATCGGCCAGACTTCAATGCGAGGCCGATCGCCAGCAACGGAACCAAAGATGTCGCAGATGCAGACCGTCGAAAAAGCGCTTCGCGAGATGATCCTAGGCCTTGAGGTCGGGCCTGGCGAAAGGCTGACGGAACGCTGGATCGAGAGCCGCTTCGGCGCCTCTCGCACGCCGGTCAGGGCAGCGCTGCTGCGGCTTGAGACGGAAGGGCTGATCTGCCGCGACGGGCGCGGCTGGACGGTATCGCCGATCAACCTCGCCGAACTGGAACAGATCGCGGTCTATCGCGAGGCGGTCGAGGTAGCGGCCGTCAGGCTGACTTCGGCGCTGGCCGACAGAAGCGCCATAGAAATCATCGAGGCGATGCTGGACTCCTGCGATGCCGCTACCCCGCGCGAGGAATGGCATCGCGTCGGCATGGATTTCCACATCGAACTGGCGCGGCTCTCCGGCAACGAGTTCCTGTTCAGGGCGGTGCGCGATGCCATGACGCGGCTGTCGCGGGCGCGCTGGCTGGAGGTGCGTGACGAGGCAGCACTCGGCCGCGCCTGGAGCGAACATCACGCCATCCTGGCCGCGGTGCGGGCGGGCGACGCCGACGCGGCGGCAGAGCGGCTTTCCGCCCATATTGTCGGCAGCCGCGACCGCCTGGTGACGTCGCTGCACAATGACCGGCGCGGTCTGCGCGCCAGGGGATTTGCCGTCGTCGCCGCTTGATATCGGTCACGAAGGTGACAGAACGCCGGCGCCATCCGCTTTCGGCCTCGCTTCATGAGCGCCGATGGCGTAAGGAGCGGCCATGGAAAACAACCGATTTGAAACACCCGTGACCGTCAAGGCAGCCGCGGGGGGAGAAAACCAGCTCCTGCGCACGGCCCGCGAGGCCTCCGATTACCTGCTCAACAGCTGGCCCGGCAAGCGCAGCCCCAAGCATCGCGAAGCGCTGCAGGCCTGTCATGATGCGCTGGCCGGCGACAAGCCGGCGATGATCGCAAGGCGTGCCTTCATTGCCGCGGCACGTGAAGTCAACGTCTTCGTCAGCGATAAAGCGACGGCCTGATTCACAACAGCATCGCCGGAATCCGGCCCGTGAAGCGGGCCGGACATCGTGCAATCCTGTCTTGCCTATTTTGCCGTCTCGGTCTCGGCTTCGGAACCGGCCTCGTTTTCAGGCTCGGAGCGCTCCTTGGCCGCAACCTTGGCGGCCAGCTTCTCCGCCTTCTTGGCGGCCTTCTGCCGGTCGCGCTCCTTGCGTTCCTGACCGTAGTTCGGTGGTCGCGCCATATCGTTTCCTTTCGCTGTGCCTGATCCTGCCTAGAAGCATTGGCGGGCAAACACAACAGCGCGGGGAGGGCAGATGCCAGCGGTTCGGGACTTGCGTGATGGCTAACACAATGGTTTAGAAAAGGCTGCGGGACAGTTACTGGAGCCGCCGCCGACCGATTTCGAATCAAAACGACCGATGGCCACGCTTCAAAGAAACGCACAGAAGCTCGTCTATTATGCGCGCAACGCCATGCGCGACATCGCGCCGCCGGTCCTTTTCCGGCGCCAGCTCGGCCGTCTGCTCGCTCAGGCCAGGCTTTCCGACGCATCGGTCCGTGAGCGGCTCAATTATTACAACACGCTGCGGGAGCCCTTTACACCAAGCCCCGAGGCCGTGGCGGTCAATCGGCTGCCGACGGACCGCAGCATGTACTATTACGATCTGAAGGAGTTCACCCGCTATTTCGATCCGGGTCTGCGCATCGACCTGGAATTCGGTGACGTCATCGAGGTGCCGAAGATGCCGTCGATCGTCAAGGACCGGCCGATCCTCGGCGACAACGGCAACGGCGTCCTGTTCAAGCTGAACAAGTTCCGTCATTTCCACATGCCGGCCGACGATGTCGCCTTCGCCGACAAGCATCCGCTCGTCGTCTGGCGCGGCGAGCTCAACAATCCGATCCGCACTTTGCTGCTGGAGGCCGCCCGCGACCTGCCGATCTGCGATGTCGGCACGCCAAGGGCGACGGCGCCGGCGGAATACCGAAAACCCTATCTCACCATCGATCAGCAGCGGCGCTACCGCTACATCATTTCCCTCGAAGGCAACGATGTCGCAACCAATCTGAAATGGATCATGAGCTCGAATTCGCTCTGCCTCATGCCGCCGCCGACTTACGAGACCTGGTTCGCCGAGGGCCAGCTCGAGCCAGATGTCCATTATGTGCCGCTGGCGCCCGATTTCAGCGATCTGGCCGAGCGGGTGCACCACCTCGAGAAGCATCCGGCCGAAGCCCAGCGCATCGTCGCGGCGGCCAACGCCTATTGCCGCAAATTTGCCGAAGAGCGGGCCGAGCAGGCGATCAGCTTGCTCGTGCTCTACAAATATTTCGTGCTCAGCGGCCAGATCGAGCCCGATCCGGAGGTCTGGCGGTTTATCGCGGGCTAGCCGGCTTTCGACAGTCTTTCAGATGACGCTGCGGTCGAGAACCAGATCGGCCGGGCCGAACCGGTCCTTCGCCGTGAACTGCTGGTGCCAGTAGGGGTAGAGCACCGGCGGCCGGCTGACGGCATCGAGACGGTCGCGTTCCTCAGCAGTGAGGGCGAGTGCCGCCGCGGCAAGATTGTCCATAAGCTGGGTCTCGTTGCGCGCGCCGATCACCAGCGAACTGACCGCCGGCCGGCCGAGCAGCCAGGCAAGCGCCACCTGCGCCGCCGAGACGCCGCGGGCCGCGCCGATGTCGACCAGCACATCGACGATCCGCCACAGCCGGTCCTCGTCGCGGATCGGCGGTTCCGACCAGCCGGCGAGCTGGCGCGCGGTCGGGCTGTCGCGGCGGTATTTGCCCGACAAGAGGCCGCCGGCAAGCGGGCTCCACACCAGCACGCCAAGGCCCTGGTCGACCGAGATCGGCAAGAGTTCGTATTCAGCCTCGCGTGCTTCCAGCGTGTAATGGATCTGCTGAGTGATGAAGCGCGGCTGGTGCTGGCTGTCGCTGATGCCGAGCGCCTTCATCACCTGCCAGCCGGAGTAATTGGAGCAGCCGACATAGCGGATCTTGCCCTGGGCAACCAGCGTGTCGAGCGCGGCCATGGTCTCCTCGAGCGGCGTCGTGCCGTCCCATTCGTGCAGGAAATAGATATCGATGACATCGGTCCTGAGGCGCTTC
Source organism: Mesorhizobium sp. P2_B5 (assembly GCF_056404775.1). Taxonomy (NCBI): domain Bacteria; kingdom Pseudomonadati; phylum Pseudomonadota; class Alphaproteobacteria; order Hyphomicrobiales; family Phyllobacteriaceae; genus Mesorhizobium; species Mesorhizobium sp. P2_B5. The sequence continues at coordinate 75,949 of NZ_JBFUDJ010000013.1, forward strand.
AGGCTCTTCTCGCATTCGCGGATCAGATGATGGCGCGACAGGCCTTCGTCATTGGGACCTTTGCCGATCCGCATGCGCGCCTTGGAGGCGATCAGCACATCGTTCTTGCGCTTGCCGCCGAGCGCCTCGCCGATGATCTCTTCCGACAGGCCGTTCGAATAGACATTGGCGGTGTCGATGAGATTGATGCCGGCATCGATGCAGGTGTCGATGATGCGTGATGCCTCAGCGAGATCGGAATTGCCGACGGCGGCGAAAGGTCCGCTGCCGCCGAAGGTCATGGTGCCCAGCGTCAGCGTCGAAACTTTCAAGCCGGAACGGCCAAGCGTGCGGTATTCCATGTCAGATCCTCGCAATTTTGGTGGGGTGGGGCGGTTTTGGTCGAGAAGGGCGGGGGCCGCCCGAATGGGTCAGCCATTTGTAGGACAATTTAAGCGGTTTGTCGCCATGCCACGGCAATGGATCGACCATGCCTCGCCGATTTGCAGTGATGATCGGCTGGCCGGCGGCTTGCAATAAAACCGTCATTGCCGGCCTATATCAAATCGGCTCAGGGTTTCATGACAGCCGGCAAGCGGAGCAGCAGAAATGACCGAGTTAAACCAGAATTCTCCGGCCAGGGATTGGCTTGAGGCCGAACTCGCCGACACGCTCGACGAAGACTATGAGCTTGAAATGTCGGAGCCGGCGCTGTCGCTGGAGATCGCCAAGATCTACAAGAACGCCCATCCGCCATCGATCGATCGCATGCAGTATTTTCGCGACCTGATCAGCTTGCAGTCGGAACTGATCAAGCTGCAGTCCTGGGTCGCCTACCACAAGAAGAAGCTGGTGGTGATTTTCGAGGGCCGCGATTCCGCCGGCAAGGGCGGCGTCATCAAGCGCATCACCCAGCGCCTCAACCCGCGCATCGCTCGTGTCGTGGCGCTGCCGGCGCCGACCGAGCGTGAGAAATCGCAATGGTACTTCCAGCGTTATGTGCCGCATCTGCCGGCCGGCGGCGAGATCGTGCTGTTCGACCGCTCCTGGTACAATCGCTCCGGCGTCGAGCGGGTGATGGGCTTTGCCGACCAGGATCAGGTCGAGGAGTTCTTCCGCGACGTGCCGGAGTTCGAGCGCATGCTGGTCCGCTCCGGCGTCACGCTGGTCAAATACTGGTTCTCGATCACCGACGAGGAGCAGCAGATGCGCTTCCTGATGCGCATCCACGATCCGATGAAGCAGTGGAAACTGTCGCCGATGGATCTGCAGTCGCGCGTGCGCTGGGAGCAGTACACCAAGGCCAAGGAGGAGACGTTTGCCCGCACCAACATTCCCGAGGCGCCGTGGTACATCGTCGAAGGCAACGACAAGAAGCGGGCGCGGCTGAACTGCATCGACCACCTGCTCAAGCAGATGCCTTACGAGGAAGTGCCGCACGAAGAGATCACGCTGCCCGAGCGGGTGTTCAATCCGGAGTACGAACGGCAGGTGTTGCCGCGGGAGCTTTACGTGCCGGAGAAGTATTAGCTCCCTTCTCCCCGTCACTATACGGGGAGAAGGTGCCGGCAGGCGGATGAGGGGCGGAGCTAACCTCGATAGTTGGCCGCTCAAGTGGCTCATACGGGATGATTTATTTCAACGCCATAACGCCATCGGCGGTTGGGTTCGGTGGTGAAGTCCTTCGACCGTTTGCGCCGCCCCTCATTGCCCTGCCGGGCATTTCTCCCCGTATAGGGACGGGGAGAAAGGAGCCTGCGCCGAGGGGTTCGCTACCTACCCCGCTTGATCGTCACATGCGTCGCAAGCGCTGTCGCCACCTGCTCGGTGCATTGATAGCCGAGCTCAAGCATATCCAGACCGGCAAACAGGTTCTCACCCTTGCCCAGCAGCACCGGCGACACTGCCAGATGCAACTCGTCGATGAGCTTCTCCTGGAGATACTGCCGGATGGTGGAGACGCCGCCGCCGACGCGGACATCCTTGCCACCGGCTGCGGCTTTCGCCTGGTCGAGTGCCTCATGGATGCCGCCGGTGACGAAGTGGAAAGTGGTGCCGCCTTCCATTTCGATCGGATCGCGCTTGTAGTGCGTCAGCACGAAGACCGGCACATGATAGGGCGGATTGGTGCCCCACCAGCCTTTCCAACTGTCGTCCGGCCACTCGCCGCGGATCGGCCCGAACATGTTGCGGCCGAGGATCCAGGCGCCGACATTGTCGAAGCTGCGGACGGCGAAGTCATCGTCGGTGTCGGTGGTGCCGCCTTCCTTGCCCATCACCATCTTGCGAAAGGTGCGGGTGCCGATCATCCATTTATGCAGATCTTCGCCACCAACGCCCAGCGGGTTTTGCAGGGTCTGGTCAGGACCGGCGCCGAAACCGTCGAGCGACAGGGTGAATGCATTGACACGCAGCTTGGACATGAAAGCCTCCGAGGTAACCGATTGTAATTTGCAAGTGGTTGTCTTGTAACAAACTGATTGCGAATTGCAAGTGGTTTTTTTAAAATCACAAAGATTTAGAATATCCTAATGCTTGACGGAAAAAGCCGCCGCGTTACCTTCGGGGGCCCTGAGTCGGGAGCGCACGAGATGAAGGCATATCGCGTCGAGAGGATGGACGGAGAGGTCGTCCAGGAGAGTCAGGAGACCCAGGCCAGTACACCGTTTGCAGCAGCCGAAAAGGTGATCGGCCGGAAGGTCACCTTGCGAGGCGACGCCTGTAAATGGATCCGCGTGGTAGACCTGACAGACAAGGTCCCGACGCGGCGTCGCCCCAGCATTTACGAGTATAGAGCGCTGGCGGGATAGGTCAGCTAATTTGCGGCGCCTATGACGGCAACTGGCCTCAAGCCGCGGCGCGCTTCGGCATCACCGCAAACGGGCTGAGGCCAAGCCAGGCCTGCATCTTACCGGCGACGTCGAGATCGCCGGTCAGGCTGATCTTGTCGCGTTCCTTGTGAACCGTGGTCAGCCCCATCCAGATCGACGTCATGGTGCAGAGGTCCGTCGAGACATAGAGATCGACGTCAAAGCCCGGATCGTACCAGCACAGATCGACATCGCCGTGCTTTTGGACGATCAACCACCATGAGCGTTTTGACGCCGGCAGGTCATGGTACAGGAATTGTATCACGGTGCGCCCGTCGGGCAGCGGGGAGGGGTTCAGATTGCGGCGCATGTCCCACATCAGCAGCGACGGATCGAGGTTCCTAAGCGAGAGCCTTGCCTCCACCCATTTCTGCCCCCAAAAACCCATCGCCTCGACCACCGGGCGCAAATCCCGGCCCGCTTCGGTCAGCCGGTATTCGAACACGCCCTTCTCGGATTCGATCTCGGTGCGTTCGACGATACCGCCGGCCTCAAGGTCCTTCAGCCGTTGCGACAGAAGGGTTGGCGACATTTTCGGCACGCCGCGGCGCAAATCGTTGAAACGGGTCGAGCCCGCCACCAGTTCGCGCAGCAGCACCATCGTCCAGCGTGTGCACAACAGCTCCGCCGCCATCGAGAGCGGGCAGAATTGCTTATATCCGGCTTGCGTCATGTGGCGATCTCCAAAAGAAGTTGCCGAACCTTATTCAGAAAATCAGCATTCAGCCAGTACAGAAGCTGTACTGGTCCCCCTGGTACAGTTTGGTGACTGGAGCGGCCCGGCGCCGTCATGCGAGGCAGCGGTCACGTCGCCGGGCAGTTCGGCGCCGATCCATGAGGAGTTAGACAATGACCGCTTACGTGATCGCAGACATCAAGGTGAAGGACGACAAATGGGTGCCGGCCTATGCCGCTTCGGTGCACGACCTCGTGCACAAGCATGGCGGCAAGTATCTCGCCCGCAGCGGCAATGTGAAGACGCTCGAGGGCAAGCCGCTCGACACCAGCCTGATCGCCATCATGGCGTTTCCGTCGGCAAAGGCTGCCGAAGCCTTCACCAGCGATCCGCAATACGCCCCGTTTGTGGCGGAGCGCCAGAAGGGCAGCGACAGCCGCTTCCAGCTGATCGACGATACCGACCTGGCCGGAACGATCCCTTATCTGCCGAAGGCGTGAGGAAAAGCCGGAACCCGGTACGTTCGGGTTCCGGCTATCTCCTCAGCGTCCCTGTGGGCAAAACCTATTCCATCGACAGGATGAGATTGCGCACGGCCGGATAGATTTCGCGCTCCCAGCGCTTGCCGTTGAAGACACCGTAATGGCCGACATTGGCCTGCAAATGATGGCGCTTCAGATGCGGACGCAGCGACCGGCACAATTCATGCGCGGCCGAGGTCTGACCGAGGGCGCAGATGTCGTCGCGCCCGCCCTCGACGGTCAGCAGCGCCGTGTTGCGGATCGCGCCCGGATCGACTGGGCTGCCGCGGAACGTGAACGTACCGGTGGCGAGCTCCGCCTTCTGGAACACGCGGTCGATGGTTTCGAGATAGAATTCTTCGGTGAGGTCGAGCACCGCCAGATACTCGTCGTAGAAGGTTTTTATCTTCTCGGCCTCGGCAGTCTCGCCAGTCGCCAGATGGTCATGCAGTTTTTGGTGGGCCTTGTTATGGCGGTCCATGTTCATGGCCATGAACGCGGCAAGCTGCAGAAAGCCCGGATAGACGCGGCGTCCGCCGCCGGCATGGCGCCACGGCACGCGCGAAATGACGGAACTCTGGAACCACGCCAGCGACTTGCTGACGGCGAACTCGTTGACCTTGGTCGGACTCTCGCGCGGATCGATTGGCCCCGCCATCAGCGTCATCGAGCGCGGTGTCGCAGGATGCTTGTCCTCGGACATCACGGCGACTGCGGCAAGCGCCTGGACGCAGGGCTGGCAGACCGCCAGTAAGTGCGCGCCCGGGCCAATCGCTTCGAGAAAGCGGATGATGTAGTCGACATGGTCATCCACGCCGAAGCGGCCGGCGACGAGCGGTACGTCACGGGCATTGGCCCAGTCGGTAATGTAGACCTCGTGGTCTGCCAGCAGCGTCTCCACCGTACCGCGCAGCAGCGTCGAGAAATGACCCGACAAAGGGGCGATCACCATCACCTTGGGCTGGCGCGTATCCATGTCCTTGGCGAAGCGCAGCAACGTCCCGAACGGCAGCTCGAGTGCTGTCTCGACGGTGACCGGTACGTCGCGATTGCCGACCCTGACGGATCTGATGTCGAAATCCGGTCGCGTATGGGTGAGCTTGAAGCGGCCGATCATCTCCAGCCTGGCGGCAAGGCGCTGCTTTACGCTGTCGCCTGAAACCATGCTGCTCATCGCCGAGCGCAAGAGATCGGCGAAAAAACGCGACGGGGCGATGAGGTCGTCCTGAAGCTGGTAGGCCTGGTACAGCATCGAGATGCATCCCGTTCCGAAGCCGCCATGTGGCAGTGCAAAAAAATCTAGTGCAAAATTTTGTGCATTGCGAGAGGATTGTTGCCGGCAAAGGGGCTCGGAGGGCCGACGGCATGACCAAGGCGACGTTGACGATCTCGTCGAAGAACTATTCCTCCTGGTCCTTGCGTGGCTGGCTACTCTGCCGCATGGCCGGGCTGGAGTTCGAGGAGAAGCGCATCGACATCGACGACCCCGAACAACGGCAGGAATTGCTGCTCCTGTCGCCATCGGTGCTGGTGCCGCGGCTGACCCATGACGGGGTGACGGTGTGGGACACGCTGGCGATCGCCGAATATCTGGCCGAGACCATGCCGGATGCCGGTCTGCTACCTGCCGACCGCGTGGCGCGCGCGCATTGCCGTGCGGTATCAGGCGAGATGCATTCAGGCTTTCACAATTTGCGCTCGGCGCTGCCGATGAGCCTGAAAGCCCGGCACAAGAGCTTCAAGATATTTTCCGGCGCGCGCCCGGACGTGGAGCGGATCAAGACGATCTGGTCCGAATGCCTGGCAGCCTATGGCGGGCCGTTTATGTTCGGTTCCTCGCCGACCGTGGCCGACGCGATGTATGCGCCGGTCTGCACCCGTTTCCGCACCTATGCGGTTGAGCTCGAAGCGCCACACGCGAGCTATTGCGAGGTGATCCTCGACTGGTCGCTGATGCAGGAGTGGACGCGGGACGCGCTTGCCGAGCCCGAGGACATTATCGAACTCGACGTGGAATTTTAGGAAGGTGAGCAGGGTGGCCGCGGCGCGGCTAGCCCTTCAGCATCTGCGCCACTTCAGGCGCGAAGTAAGTCAGGATCCCGTCGCAGCCGGCGCGTTTGAAGGCGAGCAGACTCTCCAGCATCGCCTTCTCGCCGTCGATCCAGCCATTGGCCGCGGCCGCCTTGATCATCGAATATTCGCCCGACACCTGGTAGGCGAAGGTCGGCATCTGGAACTCGTCCTTCAGCCGGCGGATGATGTCGAGATAGGGCAGGCCGGGCTTCACCATCAGCATGTCTGCGCCCTCGGCGATGTCCTGCTCGGCCTCGCGCACCGCTTCGTCGGAATTGGCGTGATCGAGATAGTAGGTCTTCTTGTCGCCCTTGAGCAGGCCGGCGGTGCCAACCGCTTCGCGATAGGGGCCGTAGAAGGCGGAAGCGAATTTCGTCGCGTAGGACATGATCGCCACGTCTGAAAACCCATTGGCATCGAGCGCGTCGCGGATGGCGCCGATGCGGCCGTCCATCATGTCCGACGGCGCGATGATGTCGGCGCCGGCCGCCGCCTGGATGACGGCCGCCGCGGTCACCTGTTCCACCGTCTCGTCATTGACGATGATGCCGTCGCGCAAAATGCCGTCATGGCCATGCGAGGTGAAGGGGTCGAGCGCGGCATCGGTGATGATGCCGATCTCCGGCACCGCGTCCTTGATGGCGCGGGTTGCACGGTTGATGATGTTTTCCGGGTCGAGGATGTGCGAACCGATCTGGTCGCGCAGCGCAAGCTCGACATTGGGGAAGGTGGCGATCGCCGGTATGCCGAGCTTTGCCGCGCGCTCAGCCTCCTTGACGGCGAGGTCGAGCGACAAGCGGAAGACGCCGGGCATGGCGGCGATCGGCTCGCGCGTGTCCTTGCCGTCGATGACAAAGATCGGCCAGATCAGGTCGTCGACCGACAGCCGGTTCTCCTGCACCAGGCGGCGCGACCAGTCGGCCTTGCGCATGCGCCGCAAGCGGCGGCTGCCGGTGATCTCGTCGACGCTGCGCGCGCAGGCGGGCTTTGCGGGGGTGAATTTGTTCATCGCCATAACTCCGGATCGCGCGGCTTTTACCACGAGCCCCGCCGCTATTTCGAGGCGGCTTTTACCACGAGCCCTTGCCGCTGACCAATGCGACACGATTGTGCCAGCCGATCTCGCCGCTATCCCTTGGGCGGCCACGCCAGCTCCGGCCCGGTTTTGAAGAATGACACATTGTTGGTGAAGATGCTCTCCGGTGCGAGTCGGATCAGGCGCCCCTTCGGATGGTGGATGTCGGCCACGGTGTCGATGAACCAGCGGTTCCAGGTCGGCTCCGGGCCGAGATATTTGTGCAGCAGCCGTTTGAAACGTTCGGGCGACATCGGCTCGACGGTGGCGGCGCCGCGCAGGCCGAGATGCAGCAGGATGCCGGCCTCATTGTCGAAATGGACGATCTCCACCGCGCAACGTGGGTCGCGTTCGAGGTGTTTGACAGCACTTGCCGCGGTTGAGCCGAGCAGCCAGATCGCATCGTCCTCCCAGATGAACCACATCGGCGCGTTGCGCGGCGCGCCGTCCGCGGTAACCGTTGCCAGATTGGCCATCAGCGGGCGGCTGAGCGCATCGTCCGGGTCGAACTTTTTCGGCATCTCCCAGCCATTGCCCGGCGCTGCGGTTTCAAGCGTCATCGTTTCGCCCCTGGGTCACAAACAGGCTGGTACTGAGGTAGCGTTTCGTCGGCAGTTTTGCCCGAATTTTGCCCGACGATAAAGCACCGTCGCGTTCCGCAGCGGAGATCCAAACCACCTCCGCCGGTTGACGCACCCATGCGCCACCTTTAGCACTTCAGTCCCGCAGGCGCGGGGAGGGATTCTCTGACGATGGATTTTGGCGGCGGCGACGAGATCCGCTTCGAACGGTTGGGCAAGGCAGGCGTCGTCACGCTGACGCGGCCGCAGGCGCTCAATGCGCTGACGCATCGCATGATCAAGGCGCTGGACAAGGCGCTCGACGCCTTTGAGCGCGATGCCGGCGTCGATGTCGTCGTCGTCAAGGCCGAGGGCAGGGCGTTCTCCGCCGGCGGCGACATCATGCACGTCTATGAGGCTCGGGCTGGAAAGCCGCCGGTCGACTTCTTCGCCGACGAATACCGGCTCAACGCCCGCATCAACAGCTTCAAAAAGCCTTATGTCGCGCTGATCGACGGCATCGTCATGGGCGGCGGCGTCGGCATCTCGTTCCACGGCTCGCACCGTGTGCTGACCGAGAATGCCCAGTTCGCCATGCCGGAGGTCGGCATCGGCTTTTTCCCCGATGTCGGCGGCAGCCACCTTCTGCCGGATCTCGGCGGCAGCTTCGGCATGTACCTGGCACTGACCGGCAACCGCATCCGCTATGGCGATGCGCTGTGGTCGGGCCTGGCCACCCACACCATCAAGGCCGCTGACCAATCTGCGTTCCTCGACCGGCTCTGCATCAATGGCGATCCGGAATCGGTGCTGCGCGGCTTTTTTGTGCCGGCCAAGCGCGAGACCGCCCAGCCGGTGCTGGAAGCGATCGCCCGCCATTTCGCCCAACCTTCGCTTGCCGATATCGTCGTCAGCCTGGAGCGGGCGGCCGACGCCGACGAATTCGCCGCCAAAACGCTGGCCACGATCCGCTCGCGTTCGCCGACCAGTCTCAATGTCGCCTGGCGCCAGATCAGCGCCGGGCTGACTTTGTCGATGGAGGCCTGCATGAAGATGGAGTTCCGCATCCTCAACCGCATGCTGACCAGCCACGACTTCTATGAAGGCATCCGCGCCGTCATCGTCGACAAGGGCTCGACGCCGCAATGGCGGCCGGCAACCTTGGCCGAGGTCGACGCGGCGGCGGTGGACGCCTATTTCGCGCCGCTCGAACGGGAGCTCGAGCTGTGAGCGAGGTCACGTCGCGGCGCATCGTGCTGCAGCCTTCGGGCGTCGAAATCATCTTCGCCTGGTTCCAGCGCGTCATAGCGGGCTACTGCCTGTTGTTCGGCATCCTGTACTGGATCCGGCTGATCGGCTTTTATCCCGGCTCGCTGTGGCGCTTCGACCTGATGCCGGTGCACTGGCAGGTGGCGGCGGTGATGCTGGCCGTGTTCTTTCCCTTCGCCGCAGCCGGCCTGTGGATGCTGGCCTCCTGGGGCCCGGTGATCTGGTTCATTTGCGCTGTCACCGAGATCATCATGTATGCCGGCTTTCCCGATCTGTTCGGCCACCGGCCGCTGATCCTGTTTTCGCACTTCGCGGTGGCGCTGCTTTACGTCGTCTTTCGCGTCGTGATCTGGATGCAGAAGCGTCCCGCGCGCGCCTGAAGCGCCGCCCCGCAGCCATTGGCTAAATCTTTAGGTTAATTATCCTTGCTCGGGTGACCGTTCGTTAAGCGTCTTCCGAAACCTATTACCGGTAAGCTCTTGTTAGCCCTAGCGTTTAAGTCGAATTTTATGAGTATTCGATAGTGTCGCGATCAAGGTGAAAAACAAAAAAATCACCAGGGCGACAAACGAGAGGCAAAGACAATGATCAATTCGCGTCCGGCGGCGAAGACCGCCAACGTATCCGACGATCGCCGCGAGGCTATCCGTACGCTTTACATGGAATCGCTGCAGCTGGTGGAGCGTCTGCATCGCCGTCTGCTTGACGTGATCAAGGACGAGTTCGACCGCAACGGCCGTTCCGACATCAATGCCATCCAGGCGTTGCTGCTGTTCAACATCGGCAATTCCGAGCTGACCGCCGGCGAGCTGCGTTCGCGTGGCTACTATCTCGGCTCGAACGTCTCCTACAACCTGAAGAAGCTGGTCGATCTCGGCTTCATCAACCACCAGCGCTCGCGCATCGACCGCCGTTCGGTCCGCGTCTCGCTGACGCCGAAGGGCAATGAAGTGGCCGACGTCGTTGCCGGTCTCTATGAGCGCCATGTCGGCTCGATCGAACAGGTCGGCGGCATCAACAGCGAAGAGTTCAAGCAGATGAACCGTGCGCTGCAGCGCCTCGACCGGTTCTGGAACGACACCATCGCCTACCGGATGTAATCCGGACATCGGATCGCGAGCCGCGCCAGAAGAAGCGCGGCCGGGGGAAAGCAAATGAAGGACCGGCGCCGGGGGGCGTCGGTCCTTTTTGCGATCATGGCTGTGACCACCATTTGACCATGCCGCCGCGCCTTGCTGCGGTTTGCTTTCGCCTCCGCAATGCCTAATCTCACCGCCCGGAGGGGACAGCATGCGTTTAGGCAACAATCTCAAAATCTATCCGGTCGCAATGATGCTCTTGGCCGCGCCGCAAATGGCGTTTGCGCAGGAGTGGTGGCAAGGCGCCTTCGCTAGCGAAGGCTCGAGCCCGTGCGACAACAATGACTCCATCGTGACGTTCACCGACAAATCGGCCGACATGTGGGAAGTCGGCTGTAGCGTCCAAAAAGTCCAGAAACTGAAAGGCCTGGACGCCATCATTCTCGACATGACCTGCTCGGACGATGAGCAAAGCGTCGACAAAAGACGAACGCTGTTGCTCAAGCTCGATGACAGCAAGATGCTGCGCTATCCGGAAAACCAGGTGCTGCAGCGCTGTTCGGAGCTGGAAGGCAACCCCAGGAACTGAGCCGGGCCAGCGAGCCTCGGCCTTGAAGGAACAGTCAGGGAACGGTGCCGAAAAGCACCGGTCATTCCATTTCAGATCGCCGGCGTGTCCAAATTCGGCGCGAAGCCACGTTGCCGCCATATTCGCGGTGGAAGCGAGGATGCGGGTGATGCAGCGGCGAAAGCCATTGGCGCGCCTGTAAGGTCGCATCGCGGTTCGCTTTTCACGGCTAAGTGATGCAGGTCATGGTTGGCTAATTGTTAACAGTGCCAACTTTAGAGTGCGGGCGATATTGCCCAATGATCGTGCAAGTAGCCGAAGCCAAACGCTACAAGCCAAGTGCTACAAGAATGTCTGGAACGTCCATGAGAACAAGCCGCCGCTTTTTCCTTTCCGGAGCCTCCGCGCTCGCCGTCGCCATGGTCGCCAATGCCGCCAGTGCGCAGGATGTCATCGACGATATCCTGAAATCCTCAGCCCGCGGCAATTGGGACGACCAGTTCGACGCCCGCGCCTCGGAAGGCGGCAAGGTCGCCTCGACGCTGCCGATCTTCAGCCTGCAGACGGTTGCCTTCACGGAGCAGGCCGTGGCGCAGTACCAGAACATTGTCGCCCAAGGCGGTTGGGAAGAGGTACCGGCGACCAAGAAGCTGCAACTTGGCGTCGACGATCCGGATGTCGTGCCGCTGCGCAAGCGGCTGATAATTTCGGGCGACCTGGCGCAGAGCGCCGGCATTTCGACGTCGTTCGATTCCTATGTCGACGCCGCGGTCAAGCGCTTCCAGGCGCGCCATGGCCTGCCGGCAGACGGCGCCATGGGCAAATACACCTATGCCGCGATGAACGTTTCGGCGCAGATCCGGCTCGGCCAGCTGCAGACCAATCTGGAGCGGCTGCGCGAAAAGGCCGGCACGCTGGGCAGCCGTTATGTGCTGGTCGACATTCCGGCGGCACAGATCGAGGCGGTCGAGAACGACCGCGTGGTGCTGCGCCACACCGCAATCGTCGGCAAGATCGACCGCCAGACCCCGGTGGTCAATTCCAAGATCAACGAGATCATCGTCAATCCCTACTGGAACGCGCCTGTCTCGATCGTGCGCAAGGATATCATTCCGCTGATGCGGAAGAACCCCGACTATCTCAAGGACAGCCACATCCGCCTGTTTGCGCCGGATGGCAGCGAAGTCGACCCGATGACTGTCGACTGGTCGACGGACGATGCTGAAAAGTACCGCTTCCGCCAGGATCCGGGCTCCGGCAATGCCATGGCCTCGGTCAAGATCAACTTCCCGAGCCCGGACGGCGTCTACATGCACGACACGCCGCAGCAGAGCCTGTTCGGCAAGATGATGCGTTTCGATTCCTCGGGCTGCGTGCGCGTGCAGAACGTGCGCGACCTCGTCACCTGGATCCTGCGCGACACGCCCGGTTGGGACCGCCAGCATTTCGAGGCGACCATCAAGACCGGTGAGAACACGCCTGTGCAGGTCGTCAACCCGGTACCGGTGCACTTCCTCTATCTGTCGGCGTGGTCGACGGGTCCGGGCGTTGTGCAGTTCCGCGACGACGTCTACGCACTCGATGGCGCCAGCGAACTGCAGATTACATCTTCGCTCTAAGCGATTGATGTTATATCTAAAAAGCCGCCGGCAAGGCGGCTTTTTTCGTTCCGGCACTCGTCTCGGCCTTGGATAAGTCTTTCGGGAGGTGGCAAGGACGGCATCGTCACGCATCCAGGAACGGCTCCAAGGTGAGCCACCCAGGAGATACGCGGCGCCGGCGTCTCACCGGGTCTTGAAGGCGGGCGGCTGGAGTTTGAAATGCGGCTCGCCGGCATCGAAGCGGAGCGCACCGCCGTGCGCGACATGTTCCGCAGTGGCGCGATCAACGACCATACGGCACGATCGCTGTTTACCGAGATCACGCTTACTGAAGCCTTGCTTCAGGGGCGGCAGGAGCGGAAATTGCGACCTGCGGTCCGCTCTGGCGCAATCCGGCCAGCAAATTTCGCGCCGCAAACGTGGCGAGGCCAAAACAACTGTGTTAATGGCGCGGCAATGCGTGTCGCCCAGAACCGCGCAGCGGTTTTGGGGCAGCGATATGCATAGGTAAATTGCCCCGAACCGGAGGATTTCAGGCCATGGCAACTGCAGCGGCAGCGTCGAACAAATTCGAATCTTTCTTCGAAACCACGCTTGCCGATGCCGATCCGGATATTTTCGGCGCCATCCGCAATGAACTTGGCCGCCAGCGCCATGAGATCGAGCTGATCGCCTCGGAAAACATCGTTTCCCGCGCCGTGCTCGAGGCGCAGGGGTCGATCATGACCAACAAATATGCCGAGGGCTATCCGGGCAAGCGTTACTATGGCGGCTGCCAGTTCGTCGATGTCGCGGAAGAACTCGCCATCGAGCGTGCCAAAAAGCTGTTTGGCTGCAACTTCGCCAACGTCCAGCCGAATTCCGGCAGCCAGATGAACCAGGCGGTCTTCCTGGCGCTGCTGCAGCCCGGCGACACCTTCATGGGCCTCGACCTGAATTCCGGCGGCCATTTGACCCACGGCTCGCCCGTCAACATGAGCGGCAAATGGTTTAAGGTCGTGTCCTACGGCGTGCGCAAGGACGATCATCTGCTCGACATGGATGCGATCGAGAAGACCGCGCATGAGACCAAGCCGAAGCTGATCCTGGCCGGCGGCACCGCCTATTCGCGCATCTGGGACTGGAAGCGCTTTCGCGAGATCGCCGACGCGGTCGGCGCCTATCTGATGGTCGACATGGCCCACATCGCCGGCCTCGTCGCCGGCGGCGTGCATCCCTCGCCATTGCCGCATGCCCATGTCGTCACGACCACCACGCACAAGTCGCTGCGCGGCCCGCGCGGCGGCATGATCTTGTGCAATGACGAGGACATCGCCAAGAAGATGAACTCGGCGGTGTTCCCCGGCCTGCAGGGCGGCCCACTGATGCATGTCATCGCAGCCAAGGCGGTTGCTTTCGGCGAGGCGCTGAAGCCGAGCTTCAAGGTGTATGCCGAGAGCGTCGCCGCCAACGCCAAGGCGCTGGCGTCGAGCCTCCAGGAAACCGGCCTCGATATCGTCTCCGGCGGCACCGACAACCATCTGATGCTGGTCGACCTCAGGCCCAAGAACGCCACCGGCAAGCGCGCCGAGGCGGCGCTCGGCCGCGCCAACATCACCTGTAACAAGAACGGCATCCCCTTCGACCCGGAAAAGCCTTTCGTCACCTCGGGCGTTCGCCTTGGCACGCCGGCCGGCACCACGCGCGGTTTCGGCCAGGCCGAGTTCCGCGAGATCGGCAAGCTGATCGCCGAGGTGCTGGACGGGCTGAAAGTTGCCAATTCCGACGAAGGCAATGCCGCGGTCGAGGCGGCGGTGAAGGCCAAGGTCGTGGCGCTGACCGATCGTTTCCCGCTCTATCCCTATCTCGGTTGACCGCACGCAGCGCGTCGTCTTTTATCCCGCGCTCCGCGCCGCTCCTGTTCGGGCGGCGCGGCCTACTGGAGATTTGATGATGCATGTGTACCGTCCTGCCATTCTGGCCCTCTTCGGCTCGCTTGCCGCTTTCACTGTGTCGGGCGCGGTTGCCCAGGAGCAGACGCAGCCGAGCACGGATATGCCGGCGACCACCACCTTTGGCAGGTGGACCACCATCATCGATGCGCTCGATACCGGCCAGGATTCGCACAAGACCTGCGCCGCCTCTACCGCCTTTCTCGATGGCAGCGGCAATGCGGGCACGCTGACGCTTTCGATCTCGACCGGCGACGCCCTGCCGCCCGACGCCTATCCGGCCATCATGATCACTGTCGCCAACAAGGAGCTGCCGACGGGCAAGAAGATCGCGGCGACCTTCGGCGACCCCGGCGTCAAGGTTTCCGCGACGGTCTATTCCAATGATGCCGCCGGCCGCCCGAGCTGGACAATCGACAACCAGGCCAAGACCAGCCTCGCGCTGCTGCGTGCCATGCGCCAGGTCATCTCGCTCGATGTGACGTTCGGCAAGCAAACTGTCGCCAGCATCCCGATGGATGGTTTCACCAAGGCTTACCGCAACCTCGGAACGTCCTGCGGCTTCCCGACCAAGGACGTCGCGCCCTGACGTATCTGGCGCGGCTGGCAATTTTCCTCGCGCCTCGCTATCTCTGAGGGAGCGAGCGGCCTTTGCCCGTCCCGGCAAAAAACTCTAAGCCTCTCGTCTAAAGCATGATCCTGAAAAGTGGGAACCGGTTTTCGGAAAAGATCATGCTCAACAAAGAGATAGAACAGATACCGATTCGGTCATTCAACCAAACGTCATCCTGATCTAGCCAGAATCGCCAACCCGAAGGCTCTCCATGCGCTGTCCCTATTGCCAGTCCGAAGATACGCAGGTGAAGGATTCGCGCCCCGCCGAGGATGGCGCGGCAATCCGCCGGCGGCGCGTCTGCCCCGATTGCGGTGGCCGTTTCACCACCTTCGAACGCGTCCAGTTGCGCGACCTCGTGGTGGTGAAGAAGTCCGGCCGCAAAGTGCCGTTCGACCGCGACAAGCTGCTGCGCTCGGTCGAGATTGCGGTGCGCAAGCGCAATGTCGATCCCGAACGCATCGACCGCGCGGTGACCGGCATCGTGCGCCAGCTCGAAAGCTCCGGCGAGACGGAAATCGCCTCGGGCGAGGTCGGCCGTCTCGTCATGGAGGCGCTGAAGTCGCTCGACGACGTCGCCTATGTCCGCTTCGCCTCGGTCTATCGCAATTTCCGCGAGGCCAAGGATTTCCATGACGTGCTGGGAGAACTCAAAGGTGACGAGCTCAAGGGTGACGAGCTGAAGAGCGAAGAGGACGCCGGCTAAGCATGGCAGCGCCTGGCAAAGCTGAACAGGAAGCTCTCGATCGTCGTTTCATAGCGGCAGCGCTGCGGCTGTCGCGCAGAAATGCCGGCCGCACCTCGACCAACCCTTCGGTCGGCACGATCATCGTGCGCGATGACGGCGCCGGGCCGATGATCGTCGGCACCGGCGTCACCGCCGTCGGCGGCCGGCCGCATGCCGAGACCGAGGCGCTGGCTGAGGCGGGTGAGCTCGCGCGTGGCGCTACAGCTTACGTCACTCTCGAGCCCTGCGCCCATCATGGCCGCACCCCGCCTTGCGCCAATGCGCTGGTCAATGCCGGCGTGGCGCGGGTGGTGGGCGCTGCCAGCGATCCCGATCCGCGCGTTTCCGGCAAGGGCTACGCCATCCTGCGCGCCGCCGGTATCGAGGTGGTCGAAAAGGTGCTGGCCGCGCAAGCCGCCGAGCAGATGGCCGGCTATCTCACTCGATCGCTGAAAAAGCGTCCGGAAGTGATTCTGAAGCTTGCGCTTTCCAGCGACGGCAAGATCGGCATGCATGGCGCCGGCCAGGTTACGATCACCGGCGATATTGCACGCCGCGAAGTCTATCTGATGCGGGCCGAGGCCGACGCCATACTGGTCGGCATCGGCACGGCGCTGGAGGATGATCCGGCGCTTACCGTGCGGCTGCCGGGGCTGGAGAACCGCTCGCCCGCGCGCATCGTGCTCGACCGCCAGATCCGGCTGCCGGAAGCCTCGAAGCTGGTCTCCGGCATCGACCGGGTGCCGCTCTATATCGCCGCCTGCCTGGAGGCCGACCCGTTGCGGCGGTCGGTGCTGGAGCGTGCCGGCGTGCGCTTCATCGGCACCGAAACCCATGAAGGCGGGGTGGCTCTGCCGGAACTGCTTGAGGATCTCGGCGCGCTCGGCATGGCCAGCGTTCTGGTCGAAGGCGGCGCCAAGGTGGCCAGCGCCTTTCTCGCCGAGGGACTGGTCGACCGCATCGTGCTGTTCCAGGGGCCGGAGGCGATCGGCGAGGACGGCATTGCATCGCCCATCGACGCCGACCATATCCCGGCAGGGTTCCGCAAGTTGCGCGAGATGCGCTTCGGCGAAGACGGCTATGCCGAATGGATACGACCATGATCCCAAAAAGTGGGAACCGGTTTTTGGGAAAGATCATGGTCAAACCGAAAGATAGAGATTTCTGATGTTTACCGGAATTGTTACGGATGTCGGCACCGTCGCCTCGGTGCGGCCGCTTAGGGAAGGGGTGGGCCTGCGCATCGACACCGCATACGACCCACAAGGCATCGCCATCGGCGCGTCGATTTCCTGCGGCGGTGTCTGCCTGACGGTGACGGCGCTGCCGGACAGCGGCTCGAACGCGCGCTGGTTCGAGGTCGAGGCCTGGGAAGAGGCGCTTCGGCTGACGACAGCAATGGGCTGGAAATCCGGTACCCGGATCAATCTGGAGCGGGCGCTGAAGATCGGCGACGAACTCGGCGGTCACATCGTCTCCGGCCATGTCGATGGCATGGCCGAGATCGTCGAGCGCAAGGACGAGGGCGACGCCGTGCGCTTTACGCTCGAGGCGCCGCGCGAACTGGCGAAATTCATAGCGCCCAAAGGCTCGGTCGCGCTCGACGGCACCTCGCTCACCGTCAACAAGGTCGAGGGCACCCGCTTCGACGTGTTGTTGATCCACCATTCGCTGACCGTCACCACCTGGGGCGAGCGTAAGGTCGGCGACCGCGTCAATCTCGAGATCGACACCATGGCCCGCTACGCCGCGCGCCTGGTCGAGGCGGCGAAAGAGGGTTTGTAGCGTTCAGGCGGCTTCAGCTGGCTGATGGGGCGTTGATTGCAAATTGCGCAGAGAAAGCCCTGATATAAGCGGGCCGGGCTTCTCCGCGCGCGACATAGGCAGCCAGGTTTTGATATTCGTCCAGGATGCCTGACATTCTCAGCCGCAGCAGCACGGATACCATCAACAAATCGCCCGCGCTGAACGCACCATCGAGCCAGTCGGCGGCGCCCAAATGAGCCGAAAGCTTGTCCAACGGCGCGCGAACACGGTCCTTTACCAGCGGCAAGCGCGCCTCGCTCCAAGGCTTGTCAGCTTCGAATATCCTTGCCGTCGTCAGTTCGAGTATCGGCGGCTCGACGGTGTTGAGGGCGGCAAACATCCAGGTGATGGCGCGCGCCCGCGCATCGCGATCCCTCGGCAGCAGGCCCGCATGCTGCTCGGCAAGATGAAAGACGATCGAGCCGGTCTCGAACAACGAGAGGGAACCTTCCTCATAGGTGGGGATCTGGCCGAAGGGATTGATGGCCAGATGGTCAGGCGCTTTCATCCCCGCGAAGGACACAAGACGAACCTCATAAGGCTGCCCCACTTCTTCGAGCGCCCAGCGAACGCGCGTATCGCGCGCCAGCCCCTTGCCGCCATCGGGCGATCGTTCAAAGGCCGTGATGGTGATTGTCATCGCATTCGTTTCCTTGCCTGGGCGAATTTCTTCCGCCTCCTATCATGAAGACGAATGTGCCTCCCGAAAGTCGACATCGGTCCTGAACTATTTTCATTGCCGGGCGCAGTTCGCGAATGCCCGCTCTCGAGGTCGAGGTAGCACGGAAATTGGTCTGGCCCTTCGGACAAAGCTTGCGAATGCGGCCGCTTCGGCCTAAGTCACCGGCGACCCCCGGAGACATTTATGGCTGGCACATCCCAACACGGCAAAGCGTTCATCAGCCCGAAGAAGAAGGCCCACCTTCTGATCATCGAGGCACGTTTCCATGACGATCTTGCCGACGCGCTGCTCGACGGCGCGACGAACGCACTCGATGAAGCCGGCGCGACCTATGAAGTCGTCACCGTTCCCGGTTCGCTGGAAATTCCAGCCGTGATCACTTTTGCGCTCGACGGCATGGGCGAGAGCGGCAAGGACTATGACGGCTTTGTCGCGCTCGGCACCATCATCCGTGGCGACACCTACCACTTCGATATCGTCGCCAATGAATCGAGCCGTGCGCTGATGGATCTGTCCGTGCAGGAAGCGATCCCGATCGGCAACGGCATCCTGACGACCGAGAATGATGCGCAGGCCTGGACGCGCGCCAAGCGCACGGAAGGCGACAAGGGCGGCTTTGCCGCGCGCGCGGCACTCACCATGATCGCGCTCAAAGAGCAACTGGGAGCGCAATCGTGAGCGAGCCCGCTTCGCCCGGTCCGCGCCATGCCAACAAGCGTGGCGCTGCCCGTCTGGCCGCCGTGCAGGCGCTTTACCAGATGGACGTGGCCGGCAGCGGCGTCTTCGAGATCACGGCGGAATACGAGGCGTTCCGGCTTGGCAAGGAAGTCGACGGCGCGCTTTATCGCGAGGCCGACGCGCAATGGTTTCGCGCCATCCTGACCGGCGTCGTCGAGAACCAGAAGACCATCGATCCGATCATTCGCCAGGCGCTGACCGAGGACTGGCCGTTGTCCAGGCTGGATTCAACGCTGCGCGCCATCTTGCGCGCCGGCGTCTATGAGCTGATGAAGCGCGACGACGTGCCGGTGGCTGTCATCGTTTCGGAATATGTCGACATCGCCAAGGCCTTCTACGAGGAAGACGAGCCGAAGCTGACCAATGCCGTGCTCGATCGCGTGTCGCGCCGGGTGCGCGGTCAGGGGCGCGGCAAGGACGCGTCGTGACCGACGCAGTCGCCGGCGCAGCAAGGGAAGCGCGCCGCACGGCGATCATCCTGGCAGCGTCGCAGGCGATCATCGGCTCTGCCGCGCCGATCGCCATTTCCATGGGCGGACTGGCCGGGCAATATCTACTCGGCCCCGACAAGTCGCTGGCGACCGCGCCGATCACCGGCTTCAATATCGGCGTGGCGCTCGGCGCGTTGCCGGCCGCCGCCATCATCCGCTGGCTCGGCCAGCGCGGCGGCTTCATGACCGGCACCATCGTCACCGCACTCGGCGGAGTTGTCTCCACGCTGGCGCTGTATCAGGCCAGCTTCTGGCTGTTCGCTTTCGCCCTGCTGGTCATCGGCGTCGGCGGCGCCTTCGTCCAGCAATTCCGCTTCGCCGCCGCCGATAACGCACCGCCCGAATTCAAGGCGCGCGCCATTTCCTTCGTGCTGGCCGGCGGCATCATCACCGCCATACTCGGGCCGCAGATCGTCATCTTCACCCGCGAATTGCTGGCGCCCGTGATGTTTGCCGGATCGTTCGCGGCCATTCCCGTGTTGGCGGCGGTTGGCGCCATTATCCTGTCGTTCCTTCGCATCCCGGCCAAGGCCGCCGGCCACGCCGAAGTTGCGTACAGCGACGCTCGGCCGCTATCCGACATCGTCACCCGGCCGCGCTTCGTCGCGGCGCTGTTCTGCGCCGTCGGCAGCTACGCGCTGATGAGCTTCGTCATGACCGGCGCGCCGTTGGCCATGGTCGGCTGCGGCCTGTCGACGGATGACGCCACGCTCGGCATTTCCTGGCACGTGATGGCGATGTTTGCGCCGAGTTTCTTCACCGGCTCGTTGATCCATCGCTTCGGCGCCGAACGCGTCGTCGCCGCCGGCCTGATCCTTTTGATCGGCTGCGCCGCGGTGGCGCTGTCAGGCCTGCATCTATGGCAGTTCTGGACGGCGTTGATCCTGCTTGGCCTCGGCTGGAATTTCGCCTTCATCGGCGCCACTTCAATGGTCGCCGACAGCTACCACCCCTCCGAAAAAAGCAAGGTGCAGGGCTTCCACGATTTCGTCCTGTTCGGCTCCGTCGCTTTCGCCTCGCTGATGTCGGGCGCGGTCTACAATGCCTGGGGCTGGGAGATGCTGAACTGGCTCGTCTTCCCGGTCGTCGCACTGTGCTTCGTGGCGCTGGGTGCGCTCAAGCTGACCGGATTGCGCAAAGCCGGCGCCCGAGATCATCTTGCTTGACACGGCCTGTCAGCATGGCGCCGGCCGAAATCGCGGCGACGGCACAAAATTATTGCGCCTGCGCCACTTGTTATGAAACCGTGTGCCCCGACGGGGCGTTGAAGCCATGCTCATATGCGGCCGCCGCATTCCGGTTCAAAGCAAGAGGTTTTCATAATGTTTTCAGTCAAGGTTCTGGCCAGCGCGGCATTGGCGCTTGGCATCACCGCGGCTTCCGCCAATGCCCAGGTCGTCGTCTCCTCGAAGATCGACACCGAGGGCGGCGTGCTCGGCAACATCATCCAGCTGATGCTGAACGCCAACAACATCAAGACCACCGACCGCATCCAGCTCGGCGGCACGCCGGTGGTGCGCAAGGCGATCACCGCCGGCGAGATCGACATCTATCCCGAATACACCGGCAATGCCGCTTTCTTCTTCGAGAAGGCCGACGATCCGGTCTGGAAGGATGCAGCCAAGGGCTATGAGACCGCCAAGAAGCTCGACTACGACGCCAACAAGATCGTCTGGCTGTCGCCGTCGCCGGCCAACAACACCTGGGCGATCGCGCTGCGTAAGGAGGTTGCCGAGACCAACAAGCTGGCGACGCTCTCCGACTTCGGCAAATACGTCGCGGGTGGGGGCAAGGTAGTGCTCGCGGCCTCGGCCGAGTTCGTCAATTCGGCGGCAGCCCTGCCGGCCTTCCAGACCACGTATGGCTTCACGCTCAAGCCCGACCAGTTGATCACGCTGTCGGGCGGCGACACCGCGGCGACCATTGGCGCGGCCGCCAACCAGACCAACGGCGCTAACGCCGCCATGGTCTACGGCACCGATGGCGGCATTGCGCCGTCCGGCCTGGTCGTGCTCGACGACGACAAGGGCGTGCAGCCGGTCTACCAGCCGGCGCCGATCATCCGTGAAGCCGTGCTGAAAGAGCATCCCGAGATCGAGACGCTGCTCAAGCCGGTCTTCGCCAAGCTCGACCTCGTCACGCTGCAGGATCTCAACGGCCGCGTCCAGGTCGGCGGCGAGCCGGTCAAAGGCGTTGCCGAGGACTTCCTGAAGAAGAACGGGTTCTTGAAGTAGTCAGCGCGTAGCTCATAGTGACACCGGTGCAAGGCGCTCCACTCTGGAAGCAGCTGATCTCCCCCCTTGCGGGGGAGATGTCCGGCAGGACAGAGGGGGGTGCTGTCCCGCTGACACCTCAACCCATCACAGCTGGGCACTTTGATAGGGTTGCTTCCGAACGAACCGACGGTCGAAAGCTGGCGATCCTTCACACCCCCCTCTGGCCTGCCGGCCATCTCCCCCGCAAGGGGGGAGATTGGCTCTCATGCCGACCTGCGCCAATCGCCTCTCATGAGGGGCATCCATGACCCTTTGTTTCGACAAACTCGGCGTCGTCATCGCGGCGATCGTTGCCTATGCGGCGTTCTTTGCGCCGTTCGCCACCTTCCGCGCCAACCGCATCGTGCCAGGCGAGGCGCGTTCGATCCTGGAGGCGTTGCCTCCGGCCATCGGTCCGCTGCTGCTGGCGATCGTCGTCGTGGCCGCGATCATTGCCTTGCTGAAGACTCCTCTTGTGCTGCGCTTGGCCGCCAGCGTGGTGGCGCTTGTTGCCCTTGCCATCCTGATCGGCGTTGCCGGCACCTTCCTGACGCCGGCGGGCAACACCTTCGCCCGCATCTCGCCGGCCTCCGGCTTCTGGCTGCTGATCTTCGCCTTCACGCTGCTTTTGGCCGATGTGCTGACAAGGCTCAACCTGTCGCCGCTGGCCCGCGTTGGGGTGCTCGTCATAGCGGCGCTCGCCATCGGCTTGCTGTTGATCTCGGGGCAATGGGACAGCCTGTCGATCCTCAAGGAATATGCCAACCGCGCCGACAGTTTCTGGGCCGAAGGCTCCAAGCACATCACGCTGGCGCTGGGCTCGCTGGCGGCGGCGGTGATCGTCGGCCTGCCGCTCGGCATTCTGTGCCATCGCGTCGAACGGTTGCGCGCCGGCGTGCTCAATGTGCTCAATATCGTCCAGACCATACCCTCGATCGCGCTGTTCGGCCTGCTGATCGCGCCGCTCGGCTGGGTGGCCGCGCATGTTCCAGGTGCTGCGGCGCTCGGTATCAGAGGCATCGGCACCGCGCCGGCTTTCGTCGCTCTGTTCCTCTATTCGCTGCTGCCGGTGGTGGCCAACACCGTGGTCGGCCTTGCCGGCGTGCCACGGGCGGCCAACGATGCCGCGCGCGGCATGGGCATGACCGACCGCCAGCGTCTGTTTGGCGTCGAGTTCCCGCTGGCCTTTCCGGTCATCCTCACCGGCATCCGCATCGTGCTGGTGCAGAACATCGGCCTGGCCACCATCGCAGCGCTGATCGGCGGCGGCGGCTTTGGCGTGTTTGTGTTCCAGGGCGTCGGCCAGACGGCGATGGACCTGGTGCTGCTCGGCGCCGTGCCGACGGTGGCGCTGGCCTTCGCCGCGGCTATCATCCTCGACGCAGTGATCGAAATGACCGCCACCAAGCGCAGGGTTGAAACGGCATGATCGAGATCGAAGGCATTACCAAGCGCTATGACGCAACGACCGTGGTCGACGACGTCTCGATGGTCATCGAGCCGCGCACGGTTTGCGTCATCGTCGGCACCTCCGGCTCCGGCAAGACGACGCTGCTGCGGATGATCAACCGGCTGGTCGAGCCGACCGCTGGTGTGATCAAGCTTGACGGCAACGACAACCGCTCGCTGCCGGGCTACGAGCTGCGCCGCAGCATCGGCTACGCCATCCAGGGCCACGGCCTGTTCCCGCACCGAACGGTGGCGCAGAACATCGCCACCGTGCCAGTGCTGCTCGGCTGGGACAAGGACCGCATCAAAGCCCGCGTCGACGAGCTGATGACGCTCTACCAGCTCGACCCTCAGGCCTATGGCCCACGCTACCCGCACGAACTGTCCGGCGGCCAGCAGCAGCGCGTCGGCGTCGCCCGCGCGCTGGCCGCCGAGCCCAATGTGCTTCTGATGGACGAGCCGTTCGGCGCGCTCGACCCGATCATTCGCACCAAGGCGCAGGAAGATTTGCTGGCGATCCAGAAACGCTTCGGCACCACCATCATCCTCGTCACCCACGACATGGAAGAGGCGGTGCATATGGGCGACAAAATCGCCGTCATGGATGCCGGCAAGCTGGTGCAATACGCCAAGCCGGAAGAGATCCTGGCCAGGCCCGCCAGTGCCTTCGTTGAAACCCTGGTCGGCGCCAGCGAAAAGCCGTTCCGGCTGTTGTCGCTTGGCCGTGTGCGCGATGCGGTGGAGCAGGGGACGGCCGAAGGCGAGGCGATCCCCGGTGACGCCAGCCAGCGCGACGCGCTGGCGGAGCTTCTGTGGTCGGGCCGACCGGCGCTGCCGGTCAAGGGCGACGACGGCAAGCCGCTCGGCCGCGTCACCGTCGACGGGCTGGTCAAGCGCGCGGCGAGGCCGGCATGAAAGCCTGGCTGCCTTCACTGCTCAGGCTTGCCCTGGTGGTGCTGCTCACAGCCTTCGTCACCAATCCCGGCTGGTTCGAGCCGCTGCTGAAGCCGCTAACCGAAAACAATGCGCCGGCGATCTACAATCAGGGCAGCCTGCTGACGCTGACACTGCTGCATCTCAGGACGGTGCTGATCGCTACTGTAGCCGCCACCATCGTCGCGGTTGCGCTTGCCATCCTGGTCACCAGGCCAGCCGGCGCCGAATTCCTGCCGCTGTCGCGCAGCCTGGTCAACATCGGCCAGACCTTCCCGCCAGTGGCGGTGCTGGCGCTGGCGGTGCCTGCCGTCGGTTTTGGCGAGAAGCCGACGCTGATTGCGTTGTTCCTCTACGGCCTGCTGCCGATCTTCGAGAACGCGCTGACCGGGCTGACGACGCTGCCGGGCAATGTCATGGAGGCTGCGCGCGGCGCCGGCATGACCGGCTGGCAAAGGCTGATCAAGGTCGAACTGCCGCTCAGCGCTCCGATCATTCTGGGTGGTATCAGACTGTCGGTGGTGATCAGCCTGGCCACCGCGACGATCGGCTCGACGGTTGCCGCCAAGACGCTGGGCGAGGTGATCATCGCCGGCCTGTTGTCCAACAACCTCGCCTTCGTCCTGCAAGGCGGCCTGATCGTCGCTGCCCTTGCAGTGCTGATCTATGACGGCCTGTCGGCCATCGAGCGCTACACCGCGCGCCGCATGGGGCAAGAGACCGGCGAGTGATTTGCGGCCAGGCTGCACGCCACGGTTGACTGACGCCGCGTCATTTCAATCGATCTAATAGCAAGGCATCGGCGGCGGGAATGTTCTGGCCTAAACCTTTTGGCTGAAAGCCGGGCAAAAACCGAACAATATCTTGACGTTCCGAGCCCTGTTTCGCATACACCGCTGCGAAGGACGGATTCCGCCTAGGCTTTATCCGCTCCCCGCACCAACGGCCCAGGGAGGGGTTCTTTTGGGCCACCAATCGAGGAAAATTCGGCAATGACCATCCTATACGCCGTCATCGCCTGCGGCTTGCTTTCAATCCTTTACGCCATCTGGGCGACACGATCGGTTCTTGCAGCCGATCAGGGCAACGCACGCATGCAGGAAATCTCCGCCGCCATTCGTGAAGGCGCGCAGGCCTATCTGGCGCGCCAGTACACCACCATCGCCATGGTCGGCGTGGTCGTGCTCATTCTCGCCTGGTGGCTGCTTTCGATCACCGCAGCGGTCGGCTTCCTGATCGGCGCCGTGCTCTCGGGCGCCGCCGGCTTCATCGGCATGCACGTCTCGGTGCGCGCCAATGTGCGGACCGCGCAGGCAGCGTCCAACAGCCTTGCCGCCGGCCTCGACATCGCCTTCAAGTCGGGCGCCATCACCGGCATGCTGGTGGCGGGCCTCGCGCTGCTCGGCGTCTCGATCTACTACCTGATCCTGACCGGCCCCATGGGCCTGCAGCCCAATGACCGCATCGTCATCGACTCGCTGGTTTCGCTCGGCTTCGGCGCTTCGCTGATCTCGATCTTCGCCCGTCTCGGCGGCGGCATCTTCACAAAGGGCGCCGACGTCGGCGGCGATCTCGTCGGCAAGGTCGAAGCCGGTATTCCCGAAGACGATCCGCGCAACCCGGCCACCATCGCCGACAATGTCGGCGACAATGTCGGTGACTGCGCCGGCATGGCCGCCGACCTGTTCGAAACCTATGCGGTGACCGTCGTCGCCACCATGGTTCTCGGCGCCATCTTCTTCGGCGGCACGGCGGTTCTCGGTGCTACGATGCTTTATCCGCTGGCCATCTGCGGCGCCTGCATCCTGACCTCGATCGTCGGCACCTTCTTCGTCAAGCTCGGGTCCAACGGCTCGATCATGGGCGCGCTCTACAAGGGCCTGATCGTCACCGGCCTGCTGTCGATCGCCGGCCTCGCCGTCGCCACTTCGGTATGCCTCGGCTGGGGCGAGATCGGCACCGTTGCCGGCATGGCCATCACCGGCAAGAACCTGTTCATCTGCGGCCTGATCGGCCTCGTGGTGACCGGCCTCATCGTGGTGATCACCGAATACTACACCGGGACCAACAAGCGCCCGGTGAACTCGATCGCCCAGGCTTCGGTGACCGGTCACGGCACCAACGTCATCCAGGGCCTCGCGGTTTCGCTGGAATCGACCGCGCTGCCGGCCATCGTCATCGTCGGCGGCATCATCTCGACCTACCAGCTTGCCGGCCTCTACGGCACGGCGATCGCGGTCACCACCATGCTCGGCCTTGCCGGCATGATTGTCGCGCTCGACGCTTTCGGCCCGGTCACCGACAATGCCGGCGGCATTGCCGAAATGGCCGGCCTGCCCAAGGAAGTACGCCACTCCACCGACGCGCTCGACGCTGTCGGCAACACCACCAAGGCGGTGACCAAGGGCTATGCCATCGGCTCCGCCGGCCTCGGCGCGCTGGTGCTGTTTGCCGCCTATTCGAACGATTTGAAGTTCTTTGCCGCCAATGGCGACAAATATCCCTACTTCCAGGGCATGGGCGACATCTCCTTCGACCTCTCCAACCCCTACGTCGTCGCCGGCCTGATCTTCGGCGGCCTGATCCCCTACCTGTTCGGCGGCATCGCCATGACGGCCGTCGGCCGCGCGGCGGGCGCTATCGTCGAGGAGGTGCGCAAGCAGTTCCGCGAGGATCCGGGCATCATGGCCGGCACCTCCAAGCCGAACTATGCGCGTGCCGTCGACCTTTTGACCAAGGCGGCGATCCGGGAAATGATCATCCCGTCGCTGCTGCCGGTGCTGGCGCCGCTCGTCGTCTATTTCGGCGTGCTGCTCATCTCGGGCTCGAAGGCATCCGCCTTTGCCGCGCTCGGCGCCTCGCTGCTCGGCGTCATCGTCAACGGCCTGTTCGTCGCCATCTCGATGACCTCGGGCGGCGGCGCCTGGGACAACGCGAAAAAATCGTTCGAAGACGGTTTTGTCGACAAGGACGGCGTCAAGCACCTCAAGGGTTCCGAAGCGCACAAGGCTTCGGTCACCGGCGACACCGTCGGCGATCCCTACAAGGACACCGCCGGTCCGGCGGTCAACCCGGCGATCAAGATCACCAACATCGTCGCGCTGTTGCTCCTGGCCGTGCTCGCGCACGGCTGAGGCAACGCGACTGCTTTAGGAAAAACCCGCGGGAGCGATCCCGCGGGTTTTTGTTTGAGAGTGCTGGACGGACGCGGGAAAGCTTTCTAGCTCTCATCCGGCTCGGTGCCGGCATCGCCGCGCTTGCTGTAGCGATCGAGCAATTCGCTTACGCTAGGCTCGCGCTCAGGCATCGGCGCAAGGCCACGCAGATTGGCAACGAAGGCACCTCGCTTGTGCTCGCGGCGGAAGGCCCTAGCGCGGGGATGGATGCCGAACGCCGCCATCAGCCTGCGCCGGCGACCCCTCGACCTTCAACCATGCTTTTCGCAGGCATTTCGGTATGACGCCTTCGGAAGCGCGGCAAAGCGCGACGGGCGAGGCGGCGACGTGACCTCAAAACAAAAGCCCGTAGGATTGCTCCCGCGGGCTTTTGGTCGCCTGAGATGATGTTGCTTCGAGGGAAGCAAAAAGCGAGAAAATCTTGGAGGAAGCGACCGCTTCTTAGGCGCCGCCGCCGCCGGGGATGCCGGGCGCGAGCTTGCTGGCGCCATTGATGATCTGGCTGAGGAAGTTCTGGTCCTTGCCGCCGGTCGGCGTGGTGCGCGAAACGAAGTCGAAGATCTTGCCGTCCTTCAGGCCGTAATTGGCGATCTGGGTGACACGCCCGTCATCGCCGAAATAGACCGCCAGCACTTTCTGGTCGACCAGGTGCGGCTTGTCGAAGGCGACATAGCGCTTGCGCGTCTGCGAGATGTAATAGAAGGCCTCATTGTCGAAAGTTGCCGTCGTCGACGGCGTTCCGAGCGCCAGAAGCACCTGTTCGCGGCTGGAGCCTACCGGCACCGAGTCTACCGCCTGCTGGTCGATGACATAGCCCTGCGTCAGCGTCTCGCCCGGGGTAAGGTCGCCGAACATTTTGGATGAATTGCAGCCTGACAGCGCGGAAGCCACCAACACCAGCGAAACCGCCGCGGTAGCTCCGGGCAGCAAAGTCGACTTGAATTTCAGCGCGCGCAACAACAACTCCATTAGCTGACCGCAACTTGCGCTGGGCGGCAAAACCGGTAAACCAGCTTGCTTGCCGATGCAACAAGGCCAATTCAAACAAACGGTCCCCAGGAGACCACCCTCAATGTTCCAGCGCCTTTTTGGCCGCGAACGCAACGCCAACCGCGCTATCACCGAGGCGCTTTACGCACAAATCGTGGCAGCGGCGCGGCAGATTGTTTTTTATTCCGACTGGAATGTGCCGGACACGCCGCTCGGCCGTTTCGAGATGCTGTCGCTGCACATGTTCCTGTTTCAGCACAGGCTGCGCGGCGAAGAGGGTGTCGCGCTAGAGGTCGCACAGGTGCTGATCGACGAGTTCTTTCTCGATGTCGAGCATTCGCTGCGGGAACTGGGCGTTGGCGATGTCGGGGTGCCGAAGCGCATGAAGAGGCTGGCGAAAATGTTCTACGGCCGTACCGCCGCCTATGACGATGCGCTGGAACGCAGTGATGACGACGCGCTTGCTGCCGCCCTGGCGCGCAATGTCAGGCCCGACGCCGGCGCCTGGCCGCAGGCGCTGCCGCTGGCATCCTATGTGATCGATGCCGCAAGGCAGCTTGAGGCACAGCCGTCCGAGTCGATCCTCTCCGGCACGGTGGCGTTCCCCGTCGCCAAGGCGCAATGAAGGAAATCAAGAGAGGGAGGCTGAGATGAAACATGCGGACACATCGAGCCCAGTGTCGTTCAAGGCGAACGTCGGTCGCCTGCCGCACAAAGGCCTTCCGGTGGTGATCGACGCCGACGCCGCGCAGCGCGCGGCCCTTGCTGCGGAGCATGAGCTGCTCTCGGTCGAAAACTACCGTGCTGAGCTTTTGGTGGCGCCGTGGAAGCGCAACGGCGTCAAGGTCAGTGGCCGCGTCGAGGCTGATATCACCCAGGCCTGCATCGTCACCCTCGAACCGGTCGTGGCCCATATCGACGAGGAGGTCGAGGCGCTCTTCCTGCCCGAGCAATCCAAGCTCGGACGGCAAGGTTTCGAAGGCGGCGGCGAAATCCTGCTCGATGCAGACGGGCCAGACGGCCCGGAAACCTTTTCCGGCGACACAATCGACGTCGGCGCGCTCGCCGAACAGTTCTTCGGGTTGGCGATCGATCCCTATCCGCGCAAGTCCGGCGCCTCGCTCGGGGCGGCTGGCCCGGACGAACCGGTCGAGAACGAATTCCAGCAAAAGCTGCGATCCTTGCTCGGAAAATCCTAAAACAGGATGCGATCCGAGAAAAGTCGGTTGTGCGGCAGCCCAAAACCGCTATTTTCCCCGAACCTTCGCGAGCCCCCCTTATTTCGCGAGTTTCGTATTTCGCGGGCCATGCGCCCTGGCCCAAGCTAGTGAGATAAAGACCGCGTGATCAGGATTTCCATCGATGCCATGGGTGGCGATCACGGGCCAAACGTGGTCATCCCGGCACTCATGACGGTCGCTGTCAGGCGTCCCGACATCCGCTTCATCATCTATGGGCGCGAAGAGATGGTGCGCCCCGAGCTCGCCAAATTCCCCAAACTGGCCGAGATCAGCGAGTTCCACCATTGCGAGATCGCGGTCAGGATGGACGACAAGCCGAGCCAGGCGTTGCGCCACGGCCGCTGGAAGTCGTCGATGTGGAAGGCGGTCGAAGCGGTCAAATCTGGCAGCGCGCAGGCCTGCATTTCGGCCGGCAATACCGGCGCGCTGATGGCGATGTCGAAATTCTGCCTGCGCACCATGGCCACCATCGACCGCCCGGCGATCGCGGCGATCTGGCCGACGCTGCGCGGCGAGAGCGTGGTGCTGGACGTCGGCGCCACGATCGGCGCCGATGCGCATCAACTGATCGATTTTGCCATTCTCGGCACCGGCATGGCGCGTTCGGTGTTCGGCATCGACCGGCCGAAAGTCGGCCTGCTGAATGTCGGGGTCGAGGAGATAAAGGGCCAGGAAGAGGTCAAGGAAGCCGGGCGCATGCTGCGCGAGGCCAATATGGCTTCGATGAATTATCACGGCTTCGTCGAGGGTGACGACATCGGCAAGGGCACGGTCGATGTGGTCGTCACCGAAGGATTTGCCGGCAACATCGCGCTCAAGACGGCGGAAGGCACGGTGCGCCAGATCTCAGGCTATCTGCGCGCCGCGATGAGTCGTACGCTGATGGCCAGGATCGGCTATGTCTTCGCCAAGGGCGCATTTGACCGTTTGCGTGAAAAGCTCGATCCGGGCCGCTCCAATGGCGGTGTCTTCCTGGGTCTGAACGGCATCGTGGTAAAAAGCCATGGCGGTGCCGATTCGGATGGTTTTGCGGCAGCGATCGAGCTTGGCTACGATATGGTGCGCAACAATCTGATCGACCGCATCGAGGCCGATCTCGATCTGTTCCATGCGCGCAATCCGCATGCCCAGGCAAACAGGAAAGCCGACGCCGCCGTCGACGCAAAGGAATAGGAAAGACACTTTGATCAGATCAGTCGTGCGCGGCACCGGTGCCGCGCTGCCCCGCCGCATCATGAAGAATGCCGATTTCGAAGGCATGGTCGAGACCTCCGACGAGTGGATCGCCCAGCGCACCGGTATCCGCCAACGCCATATCGCCGCCGATGACGAAACGACGGCATCGCTCGGCGAGGCGGCCGCGCGCGCGGCACTCGACAGCGCCGGCCTGACGCCCGCAGACATCGACCTGATCGTGCTGGCGACCTCGACGCCCAACAATACCTTTCCGGCGACCGCCGTCGATATCCAGAACCGGCTCGGCATGCATCATGGCTTTGCCTTCGACATGCAGGCGGTGTGCTCGGGCTTCGTCTATGCGGTGACCACCGCCGACCTCTACATCAGAGGCGGCCTCGCCAACCGCGTGCTGGTGATCGGCGCGGAAACCTTTTCGCGCATCCTCGACTGGAGCGATCGCTCGACCTGCGTCCTGTTCGGCGACGGCGCCGGCGCGGTGGTGCTGGAAGCGGATGAAGGCACCGGCGGCATTGCCGACCGTGGCGTACTGGCGATGAGCCTGCGCTCCGACGGCGTCCACAAGGACAAGCTTTTCGTCGATGGCGGCCCGTCGACCACCGGCACGGTCGGCCATCTCAGGATGGAAGGCCGCGAAGTGTTCAAGCACGCCGTCGGCATGATCACCGATGTCATCGAGGCAACGTTTTCGCAGGCCGGCATCACCGCCGCCGACCTCGACTGGTTCGTGCCGCACCAGGCCAATAAACGCATTATTGACGCTTCGGCCAAGAAGCTCGGGATTGCTGAACAAAAGGTGGTGGTCACCGTCGACTTGCACGGTAACACCTCGGCTGCCTCCGTGCCGCTGGCGCTTTCGGTGGCCGTCGCCGACGGCCGTATCAAGAAGGGTGACCTCGTGCTGCTGGAAGCGATGGGCGGCGGTTTCACCTGGGGCGCGGTTCTGGTTCGCTGGTAAGTGCCGAACGGTCCGGTTCGGTCCTTGACCTTGCCGGATCAATTACTTAGGCTCTGCCTTTGCTTGTATCGATTTATGTTTTTGAACTGATGGGACGGTCGCATGGGGGGAAAGACACTTACGCGCGCCGACCTTGCCGAAGCTGTTTATCGTAAGGTCGGCTTGTCGCGCACTGAATCGGCAGAACTCGTCGAGGCGGTGCTGGACGAAATCTGCGAAGCCATCGTGCGCGGCGAGACGGTGAAGCTGTCGTCCTTCGCCACCTTCCATGTCCGTTCCAAGAACGAACGCATCGGCCGCAATCCCAAGACCGGCGAGGAAGTGCCGATCCTGCCGCGCCGGGTGATGACCTTCAAGTCGTCGAATGTGCTGAAGAGTCGTATCTTGCGCTCGCACCAGAACAGCAAGGCCAAGGGCGGCAAATAGGTTTTGCCCAAACCTTCGGTTGAAAACGGCCGCCGGTTTGACGCCGGGCTTGAATGTTGTTTCATAAACCGCTGAAATAATACCCGATTCGGCAGACTAGGCTGGATCGCCGTCCAGCGTGAGGATTTCGCCCATGGACAAGAGCCCCGACGCTTTCCGCACCATCAGCGAGGTCGCGGAGGATCTCGATCTGCCGCAGCACGTGCTGCGCTTCTGGGAAACCCGTTTCAACCAGATCAAGCCGATGAAGCGTGGCGGCGGCCGCCGCTATTACCGGCCGCAGGATGTAGAACTGATCAAAGGCATCCGCCACATGCTTTATGACCAGGGTTACACGATCAAGGGCGTGCAGAAGCTGCTGCGCGAGAACGGCAACCATTTCCTGGTCGCCATCGGCAATGGCGACATGGCTGCCGTCGAGGCGATCTCGCAGCGCAGGCAGGCCGATCAGGTGCCGCTGACGCCGGCGGCGCAGCCGCGCGGCATGGATGACGAGATGCTGGTCGGCCAGCCCAAGGTAAAACCCAGCCGCCGCTTTTTCGGGCTGGGCAAAACCGAGGAGGAAGGTCCCGTCCAGCCCGGCGCGTCGAAACTGTCGCGCGACAACCGCGCCTTGCTGCAGGAGGCGCTGTTCGACCTCTTGGAGTGCAAGCGTCTGCTCGATCAGGTGCGCTAGACCTCTCGGTCAATTGCCAGAGGCAAGCAAAATCG
The DNA here is from genome assembly GCF_056404775.1 of Mesorhizobium sp. P2_B5. NCBI lineage: Bacteria > Pseudomonadati > Pseudomonadota > Alphaproteobacteria > Hyphomicrobiales > Phyllobacteriaceae > Mesorhizobium > Mesorhizobium sp. P2_B5. The sequence goes on from NZ_JBFUDJ010000013.1 coordinate 108,544, forward strand.
GAACCGGTTCCGCAGCCGTGCGTTTGGCCTTCTCTTGAAAGAAGGAAAAAAATCATGGCATCGCTTTCGACCCTCTCCGATCTCGATCTTGAAAAGCAGGTCGCGACCCTTTCCAAGGAACTTGCTGCTTTGAAGAAAGCTGTAGCCAAACGCGGCGGCGCTTACTACGAGGACGGACGCGATGCTGCCTCCGACTACTATGCGCAGCTTGCCGACCGCATCAGCGATGCCATGCCCGCAATCAGGAAGCAGGGCAGGGCGATTGAAAAGACGGCGCGCGATCATCCGGCGACGGCGGCTGCCGTGGGTCTGGTCGTGGTCGGCCTCCTCGCCAGCCTGTTGCTCAGCCGGCGCTAGAGCAATTCCAGGAAAAGTGTGAACGGTTTTCCCGGGAAAAGCGCTTAGCGCTTTCCCTTGGGAATTGCGTAAAACAAAGAGGCCTCAAAAGAAAATGGCGGCTGTCCCGTGGACGGCCGCCATTTCCTTGATCAGGGACCGATTACTTGGCGAGCTTGATCTTGCCCTGCGGCGAAACCTGCGCGGTCTGGCTGCACTTGCCATAGACCGTGCCATTCTTGTCAGTGGCATCGGTATAGGTGCCCTTGCACTCGATCGAGAGCACTAGGCAATGGCCGGCGCCCTTGCAAACCGCGCCGCCGTCGCCAGTGGGATGCGTGCCGCCGGCGAAAGCCGAGGTCGAAACCGAAGCCGAACCGAGAGCCGAGACGACGAAAGCCGCAGCGAGCGTGATGCGCTTGAAGTTGGTCATTTGAGCATTTCCTTCTCTGGATCGAGGATCGCCATCATGGCGTCCTTCTAGGTTGGGATCGCCTTCTTGGCGTCCATGCCGGGTTAGTGCGGCTCGCAGAGGAAAGGTTCATGCGTGGTTCGAATTTTCTTCGTGTTTTTTCGCGAAGGCGATTTTTAGCCTTCATCAACAGCCGGCGCCTGGCGGGAACGGCCGGCATCGATCATGCATTTGGCGTGAAGTGCGCTGGCATGGACGCGCCGCATGCCACGCGAAGGTCGCACGGTGGTGTGCCGAAAATGTCCGGCCAAGACCGGGTCCGCCATCCTAGCGGGTTTTCGGCAACGCACTGAGACACTCTCGATGTCCTGCAGCATGCCTCGCAACCGCTGTGCTCCTCGGCCTTGCGCCTGATACGTTCGTTGGCTGCTCGCCTTCTGGCGCATGGGCGCCATCGAATCCTGTCTTCATCTCGCCACGTCTCGCCCGGCAAAGACCAATGGGAAGGCGGCCTTGGCGAGGACTCCAAGGCCAGCCTTCCCATCAGGCAAGTCAGCCGGCTCAGGCCTTCTTGGCTTCCACCTTCTTGTGGTAATGGTGGTGGTGGTGGTGATGATGGCGGTGATGCTTGTGGTGATGATGATGGTGGTGGTGCTTCTTGTGCAGCGGTGCTGCGTCGGCGCTGCTGGCGCCGATGAGCGGCAGCGAGACAGCCAGGGCAAAAGCCAGCCCGAGAGCCGACAGGAGGGACTTCTTCATGACTTCGTTTCCTTTTCTGCGCGGGCTGAATTTGACCGCCACCGAGCAAGATCGGTGACGTGAACCCCGCAGCCATGACTATCGCCTCCGAATTTTTCGACAGTTTTTCCCGACTGTAGAATTTTGTTTCTGGATTGTGTCTGGCGCCTTCGCAGGAGCAGCAACCGCTTTCACATCGGCGGAACGACGCCGTTGTTGCCGACCACGACCCGGTCGGCGGTCAGCGTGCCGTCGCTGCCACGCTCGGCGTTGACGAACACCACGGCACCGGGCTGAAGGTCGGCCGGTGTGGCCGGCGCAAAGGTCACCACCGGTGTCGTCTGGGGGATCGCGATCTGCTTTTTCTGGCCATTGTCGTAGGTGAGCGTCACCGTGCGACCCGCAATCTCGGTGACATCGGCGACCGTGCCGTTGGTCATCCGGCTGTTGGGCTCGAGATCCCACGGGCGGTCGCCTTCGCCGGTGCCTTTGAGCGCCGCCGGGAAGATCACCACCTCCAGCGCGCCGCTGCCGCCATCGGCCTTTGAAACCGAGGCAATTCCGAGGAAATCGCCTTGCTTGATATCCCCGGCCTCGGCCTTGGCGACGCCGGAAATCTTCCAGCCGTCAGCCAGCGCGATTGCGTCGGTGGCGCCTTCACGGGTCTTCACCGTCAGTGTCGATCCGGCAAAGGCGGCAACGGTGCCGCGAATGCGCACCGCGTCGGCGGCTTGTGCCTCGACCAGGCTGGCGCCGGCGAGGCCTGAGATCGTGGCGAGCACGATGGCTGATGTCTTCAATGTCATGGGTCTGATCCTCTTGGGGAAAGCTGGTCCGATGCGGTTGCCAGCGACATCATGTTAACGCGCGAGCGGCCCTAAACCGCTGAACACTTCGGCGTGCGGTCCTTCAAAAGAACTTGATCGCGACGTGCCCGATGGCAGGCGGTTTTTTGACGCCGGTTCACGATGCCGTGACGGTCGGTTTGGGTCTTGGCAAATCGCGCTTGAGCGGGCATTGTCCCGGCTCTCAGGCAACACCCTATCATTTGATCCAAAACTCTTTAGCCCCATGGAGTTGCCAATGCCCCAAAATGCAAAACACGAACCCTTCTCCAGGCTGGCGGCCGATGTTGCGCTTGAGCACCCCGGCCTTAAAGCCATCCGGGAAACAAAGGGATACAGTATTGAAGAGCTTTCCCTGACCTGCGGTCTGTCGACCAGCGAGATTGCCGACATTGAGAGCGGCAAGGACACCGATCCGTCGAAACTTCGGCGGATCGCCGCAGCATTGCAATTGCCGGAAACGGCCCTGATCGATGCCCCAGCGCCAACAGCGCCTGTAGAAAATCGGTCCGTTTCATAAACGACGACGCCAAGGCGTCTCTCAACAAGCTCGCCATGGTTTGCCCTGGCGAGCTTTTTCGTGTTCGAGTGGCCAGAGCAATTCCAGGAAAAGTGTGAGCGCTTTCCCTTGGGAATTGCGAAAAACAAGTGTCTGTTGCCCGCCGGATCGAATGGAGGAGAAACACCGGAATGAGTCTTGAGACCGTGCGTGCCTTTCTGGCTGCCCGTGCGCCCGATGTCGAAGTTGTAGTCACCGAAGCCAGTTCGGCTACGGTGGCGCTGGCAGCGGCAGCGCATGGCGTGGAACCGGCGCAGATCGCCAAGACCATCTGCCTGCGCGTCGGCGAGCAGACCATGCTGATCGTGGCCGGCGGCATGTCGAGGCTCGACAACCGCAAATTCAAGGACCGCTTCGGCGGCAAGCCGCGCATGCTTGACGCCAATGAGGTTGTCGCCGCCACAAGCCATCCTGTCGGCGGCGTCTGTCCATTCGGCCTGCCGGCGCCGCTGCCGGTCTATGCCGACGTCTCGCTGCGTGCCTTCGATGAAGTCGTCCCCGCAGCCGGCGCCACCAATGCCGCCGTACGGCTGAGCCCGCAGCGCATGGCCGAGATCGTCAACGCCGAATGGGTCGATGTGTGCCAGTAGCGGCTGAGCGGCTGGTAGAAGATTGGGCGACTTACTATACGTGATGGAATGAACGACGTTTTTGGTTACATCGCCTATGGTGAGAACGAGCTTTACCATCGCGGTGCGCTGCTCAGCGCCCTCAAGCTTTTGCACCACTGCCCGACCGCCAGAATAGTCGTCGCAACGGACAGGATTGAACTCTTTCGCGCTTATCCTTTCGAGACAATGCTCATAACGACTGAGCAGAAAGAGCAGTGGTCTTTCGGAGGAAGCTACCATTTCGGCATCAAGGCCGGTGCTATGCGTGAGCTTTTGCATCGAGCAAATCGGCTCCTTTTCATGGACACCGACATGTACCCGGTGGGGGACCCGTCGAAGGGCTTCCGCGCGATCTCCGCGACCCATTCCTTTATGCGCCTGTGCGAAGGGCCGCATCGCATCTATCAGAGCGCGTTGCCGGGCAAGAACATCAGCATCGGTGGCCAGATCCTGAGCGGCCAGGAACCGATGTGGAACAGCGGAATCGTAGGAATCCACCGCGACAATCTCAGTGCCATGGTGGACGCCTTCGCAGCTATCAAGGCCGTTTATGAGGTGACCGACACGTGGGCGCCAGAACAGTTCTGCCTCGGGGTAGCCCTTTCTCAAAACGGCCGAACCATCAGCCCTCATGGCCTGCCGATCCGACACTACAACACTCGAGGCAAAAAGCAGTTTGCTGAGCCGCGTGTTCATGCGTTCTTTAACGCTTATGGCAAGGTGCCAGTCGGCCAGCAGGTTGCAAAAGCCGGTCGATATCGTCTGTGGCGAACTCCCGCGGATCTCTTGCGCCAGAAGCTGAGGAGATCACCGTGACGGGGTGGCTCCGCATGAAGAATCCGTTTCGATCCAAGCTGCCCTCAAGCGTGACCCTCGGACGTCACACCTATGGAGTGAGCCGGAAGAAGGTGCTTGGAGCGTCTGACGCCACTCCGTTGACGATCGGGGCGTTCTGTTCGGTCGCCGGCAACGTCAGCTTTGAATGTTCCGGGGGAAGCCACGTGCCTTGGGCTGCAACCACTTTTCCGATTCACAGCCGCATGATGGACTCGACCGATCCCAATGCGCATGGCGGCAAACCCGTCGGCATTACCATCGCCAACGATGTCTGGATCGGCCGTCATGCGATGATCATGCCAGGCGTCCACATCGCGGATGGCGCTATAGTTGCGGCCGGCGCCGTTGTCACCAGGGATGTGCCGCCATATGCGATCGTCGGCGGGGTTCCGGCCAGGCTTATCCGCTATCGCTTTTCACAGGACGTCATTGCGAAATTGCTGGCGATCCGGTGGTGGGAATGGAGCGACGAGAAGATCAAGCAGGAGGCTGCTCTTCTTACAGGCCCCATCGAGCCTTTCCTGGAGCGACACGCCGGCGTGGCGCCGTAGGAAACGCATTTTGCGAGTGGCTGTAGTGCGGCTGAGAAATCGCGTGGCCACTTGGGGGAAGCAGCTAAACGCCTGTGGTGTTTGGTCGGAGTGGCCGGATTCGAACCGACGACCCCTTGACCCCCAGTCAAGTGCGCTACCGGGCTGCGCTACACTCCGGACCGCGCAAAGCCCTATAATCTCAAGGGGTGTAGCGCAAGAGCCTTATCGGAACAAAATCGGCGAAATTAGAACAAATGGTGTCCCGGTGTGGATTTCGAGACCAAAAGTCACACCGAAAATCACACCGGATGTTCTTGGTTTGTCCGGTATAGGTCGGGTGTGACAACACGGCGCTAGGCGACTAGGACTCCTTGGTTGCGCAGGGATCGCGATACACAGCTGGCCGTAGGCAATTCATTTACTCGGAGCATATCTCACGGCTTATGAATTTGGCCGACCTCTTTGAGGCTGGGTTCACGGAGCGGACGCGCGAAAACGACTGCCCGCAAAACGATGGCGCCGATCTTGCGCGCCATTCATCGGCAGCTAGTCGACCTGGGCTGGCGCTGCCCGGCGCGCGCCGTGGCAGGCCAGGATTAGTGTATCGAAGGCGGACGGGCGTCAGCGGACGCTTCCCGGCCGGCGTGCGATTTGACATTGTCATCATATTTTTCGTATGATCCTGACATGGAGAATCGCTGTGAGTGATGGACCTCATCGAAGCCTTCCGATGCGGAGTCATTGGAGGGACCTCGCGCAACGTGCTGCGAAGAGCGCCTTTGCGCCTGAGCAGGTCTGCGAGGCGCTTCCTTACGCTCTGAAGCGCGACCTCCTCGAAGCGCCGATCAAAGGCATTCGGGATATCATGGGCGGCGGCTCCCTTTTTCCCGAGTTGCGAATTGAACAACTGGAGGCCCTGCGGGAAACCTGCCGCGGATCGGCGCCGGCCAATCTTGCCATCGACTGCGCGGTCGAAGCTGCCCGAAACGGGTTGACCGGCGATGCCGGCACCGAAGCAGCCTTCCGGAACGCTCTTGAAGATGCTACGCGCAGCGCTCTCCGGGGAATCGAAGAACACTATGAGCGGGAGGTCAGCTCCCGGAGCGCCGGTTATCTGCGAACGAGGCTCGATGCGGCCCGCCGGCAGCTCGATTGCGGCGCGCTCGCGCGCGAGATCCTGGCGTCCGAAAGGCCGCCGTCCCGGCGCTCAGTGACGCTACCCCGTCATACGGGTGTTGACGAGGGACCGCTGCTATGATCGTCACCGCATTCAAGGCGAAAATACCTGAACGGGCGATCGATGTTGTTGAGCCCGGCCGTAAGCCGCGCAAGGGCCGCCTCGCTTTCGATCTGAGTCGCGACCTCGAATTCAACACCGACGCTTTGCAATCTTATGCGTTCGCGCGCTGGGAGCCGATGATCTACGACGCGATGGTCGTGGCCGCGGCGATCGAATTTGCCGACCATTCTGTCAAGCGCCCAACGCGCGGTTGGGCGAGGCGAATCGCGCTGCGCATTCCCGTGCACGAGCCGGCTCGCTGGAGGGGTCCGGCAGTCCTTAGCGCACTTCATGATGCAGCGGGCTTTCTGACTGGCGATTTCTGGACGCTTGAATTTGTTAAGCGCGCCCGAGCCGTTCCCAGCCCGCTGCAAGAATGCTTCCCTTTTCCGCGCCCGACGGATGCCGTCATCGCCTATAGCGATGGCATGGATTCGCGGGCCGTCGCCGGGCTTGCCGGCAGCACCATGGGCGAGAAGCTGGTGAGGGTTCGCATCGGTTCCAAAGCCGCCCCAAAGTCAGTTGCATATGGCAAGTTGGAGCCTTTTGCGCGCGTTCCCTACAAGTTCAAAAACCCAAGGCGCAAGGGCAACGGCGAGACGAGCGCGCGCAGCCGCGGTTTCAAGTTCGCGCTGATCAGCGGCCTTGCCGCCTATCTGGCCGACGCTGGGGAAATTCTCATTCCAGAAAGCGGCCAGGGCGCGATCGGTCCGGCGCTCGTAACGGTGAGCCACGCCTATCCAGACTACCGCAATCATCCACTCTTCACCTTGCGAATGGAACGCTTTCTCAAAGCGCTGCTCGGCAGGCCGGTTCGTTTCGTATTCCCGCGACTGTGGAATACGAAAGGCGAAACCCTGCGGGCCTTCTCGGCCCTGCCGAACAGCGAGTCGTGGCGCGACACCAAATCCTGCTGGCGAAACAGCCAGTGGAGCGCGCTGAACGGTAAGCTTCGCCAGTGCGGCATTTGCGCGGCCTGCATGCTCCGGCGCATGAGTGTCCACGCTGCCGGACTGACGGAAGAGTCGGGCGTCTATATCTGCACGGATCTAACCGCCGCGTCGCTCGAGGAGGCGATCCATCCCGACTTTACGCGGCGAAGCGACGCGTTCGGGCAATATGCGATTGCCGGCGCGCTTCATCTTGATCACATGGCCGACATGGCCGGCGCGGAAGCCCGCCCTCCGGTTCGGCGGCATGCCGCCCTGATATCGGCGGCGCTCGGCATATCGGCTGAGGAAGCCGAAGTGAATCTTGTAGGCATGCTCGAACGGCATGCGGCCGAGTGGAATAGTTTTGTAAATGACCTGGGACCGCGCTCCTTCGTCAGAAAGTGGACGCGTAAAAGTCAATGACTGGAGACAGGGACCGTCTAACGGACACCGAAATTGGAGAGCGCCTTCGGCTCGCACGGGAAGGCGCAAAGCTCACGCAGGCCGACGCCGCAGCGCTTATAGAGGCCGCGCGCACGACCATCGTTGCGATCGAGCAAGGCAGGCGCCGTATCCAGATGGACGAACTGCAAAAGCTCGCGACCGCCTATCGCACCTCAGCAAACGCCATCCTGCGGCGGGAGGCCGTGCATCTCGACATGGTGCCTCGCTTCCGCAAGCTTGCAGAAAGCGGCGACAGCGCGGTGGAACAGGCGACCCGCCTGCTAAATGATCTCGTCCGCGCGGAAGTCGAACTAGAAAACGCACTGGGCGTCAACCGAACCCGCAACTACCCTCTTGAGCGCCCGATCCTGCCGGGTGAGATACGGGCTCAGGCCGAACAGGATGCTCAGGAACTGCGCGACTGGCTCGGGCTCGGGCCAGGTCCTGTGACCGACATTGTTTCGATCCTTGATTTGCAGCTCGGCATCCGGGTCTATGTGCGTCGGCTGGACGGCAAGGTCGCGGGGCTGTTTGCATATGACGAGGCCGCCGGTGCCTGCATCCTGCTGAACGCAAACCATCCCCACGAACGTCTCACGCAAACGGGGGTGCATGAGCTCGCCCATTTTATCTCCACGCGCCGCCAGCCGGAGGTCCTGACCGAGGACGAGCGGTTCTCGTCGCGGGAAGAGCGCTACGCGAATATTTTTCAGCGTTGCTTCCTGACTCCGGCGCGCGCCGTGCGACAGCGGTTTGCCGAAATCACGGCGGGCCAGTCGCACCTGACGCGCCGCCATATCATCCTTCTCGCCTATGCCTTCGGTGTATCTCGCGAAGCGATGGTGAGGCGACTCGAAGAACTGAAGCTCGCACGCGAAGGAACGTGGGACTGGTTCCTGGCCAATGGCGGCATCACCGATGAACAGGTGCGGCAAGTCGTGGGCGATCTTCCGGCACGGCGGTCGGGCTCGGTTCTAGCGCAGGGCCTTGTTCCGCCCCGCCTCGCGCTGCTGACGCGGGAGGCTTGGAAAAAGGAGATCTATAGCGAAGGCCAGCTTGCCCGGCTCCTCCAGTTAAACCGCCACGAAATCAGGGAGATTCTCGACGGCGCTGAAGAGGAGGAGAGCGAGGCCAATGAGCTCGTCAAGCTTCCTCACTGACACGCGTGTAAAGCTTGTAGCCGATGCAAGCGTCATCATAAACCTGAACGCGACGGCTCGCGGCGCGGCGATCATCAAGGCTGTGCCGAACTCGTTTGTCGTGACGGAAAATGCCTGCAACGAACTGGAGATGGGCGCTCGTAATGGCCATCACGATTACCGGCACCTTGTGGAACTGATCGACGCAGGACTGGTTCAGCGAGTCCGGCTCGGTGCTCCAGACGCCGCCGTTTACGAATCGCTTCTCGACGGCTCGGCCCTGCGGACCCTGGACGACGGTGAAGCCGCGACGATCGCCTACGCGCATCAGAACGCCTGCATCGCGCTTATAGATGAACGCAAGGCCAGGACGCTTTGCGCAGCTTCCTTTCCGGGCCTTGTCGTCGCCTCGACGACTGAACTGTTGATGCACGGATCCATTGCCGCCGCGATCGGCGCGCAAGGTCAGATCGACGCGCTGGTCAATGCCCTAACCGCTGCTCGCATGCGAGTGCCCCCGGAACATCTGGAACGACTAGTGACTATCATCGGGCCTGATCGTGCCGCCTTGTGCGCGAGCCTGCCAAGGGCCGCACGCAAGATGGTCGGTTGACTCAGCTTCCTGCACGATGCCGGCTTCGGGCTGAAGCAGCGAGGTCTGGCTCTGGCTCCAAGGCTCGGGTCTTACGGTCGGTCTGCTCGTGACAGCGAGGAGTCGCGCAGAAAAAAACGTGCCGGTGGACATCCAGTAAAGCACTGCGCCATACAAACAGCGAAATAACCCATAAGTCGATTGCTATAACTCTCATCAAGCAGCGCAATGTTGCTTTAAGATGAGAAAGAAGATCGATGGTTAAACACACAACAAACAAGCCTTACTCCGAAACAAGGCTGGCCAAGTTCGTCGAAAGGCGAATTCTCGAGCTGAAGTCGCGAAAAACGCAGTCCCTCATCTCAGGCGAGGCCGGTTTCGCACAACATAACATGCTAACGAACATCAAGGCCGGCAACAGCAAGCTGCCGCTCGATCGGGTCCCAGCTCTGGCTAAGGCACTCGAATGCGATCCTGCTCTGCTCTTCATGATGGCCGTCGAGCAGCTCGGCGGCGACACGACAGAGTTGGCCATCCGGAAGATTTTCGGGACCCTCGTGACCGAAAACGAGACGGCCTGGTTGGAGGAGATCCGCAAAGCGTCCGACTATTCGGATCCGAGCCTCACATCCAGGTCGAGGGCTGCTCTCCGCGGGATCTTCGGCAAATGAGCCGGGCTGAAGATGAAATCTCCCTGATTGTTCGCCAAAAGCGTGTCTCGGAAATAGCGATCACGTCAAACGAGCGCAACTGGATCGAATTCATCCGGCTCGCGAGCGGGGATACCGACCCGCCGCCTACGCTCGACCAGGTGCAGAGGCTGAGGCAGATTTTTCAACCCTGATTCAGGATTCCTGAACACGAAATTGCTCGGGCCTGGCGCCTTAGTGTGCCAGGGCTTCTGCTTCGGTAAACGGATTTGTGATTGATTGACGATGTCAGATAGCGACGAGCCGAAACAGAATTCACCGGGCACCTATTCTTTCGGCGCTGTGGTGCGGCACATGCGCATCCATCACCCGGGTTGCCCGAAGAAGACGTGCCTGACGATAGCGGCGCGGGTTAGCGCGAGAGATTGGAACAGCTTAAAGCTCGGTGCGGCGGTCGGTATCGAATTGCAGAAATACGTTCGGCATTCTTTTACCGACTATGACGAACTGCTTCGTTACAAAATGATGTCGCGAGAGGAAGCGCGGGCCTTCGTTGCCCAACAGGTAGATGAGATTCTTCGAGCATGGCGCAAGCCAGCGGTCAAACTGCGCTTGGCGCGGCCGAAAGGAGATGCCTGAGTGCGGATCGGTTCACGGGCGAGATGACTGACGAACCGATCGATTAGGCGTCTGCTCAGCAACGGCGAAGAGCGGATATCCAGTTCCCGTGTGACCTCGGACATCGATCTGCTAGCCGCCCACGTCGCAGATGAGCCAAAAAACAGACCACCACAGCACTCGTAGGGGCGGCCCGCCTTTCCGTGCCAAGGTGACTTAGCTACGTGACCGGGCCGTCGAGCCGCGGACCACCAACTCGACCGGCATGACGATTTGCTTCGGGGCTGCGTTCGCGAACAGCATGGCCGCGGCAAGCCGCCCCTTCCCGATAATGTCCTGCGCTATGGTCGTGAGAGGCGGCATGGTGCGGGCAGATTCCGCTGTGCCATCGAAGCCAACGACCGACACGTGCTCGGGAACGTTTATGCCGCGACGAACCGCCTCGTCGAGCACGGTGATTGCCTGCCAATCCGACATGGTCAGGATTGCCGTTGCTTCGGGAACTTGATCGAACACGATAGCTCCGGCAGAAGGGTCTCCAGGAGTGGTCTCAATGATCGGGACATCATGAATCGACAGATTGATCTCTGCGAAGCCTTGGGCGAAGCCCTCGAGCCTTTCGTGGTCGAGCTGAAATCCCGCACTGATCGCACGCTTGGGCCTGCCGGGCAGATGAATGATCGGTGGCCCGGCTGTGCGCCGGATGGACAGGATGGCAAAATGCCGATGTCCAAGGGCTGCTAAGTGCTCGACCGCCATCAGCGCGCCGCTCCTGCCATCTATGCGGATCGAATTGATGTCGGGGCCGGCGTCGCTTTCGAGAATGACGAAGGGGAGACGCCGGCGCTTTGCCGAGGTGATCAGGTCGATATCCGCGCTGTGACCCAGGATGAAGCCGTCGACCAAGGCCTCCCGAATGGTGGACGTGCGCGTTTCGTCCGTGCCGTTGACCAAGCTCAGCGTCGCTCGGGCCTCGTCGCACGCAAGCGCAACGCCAAGCACCAGCTCTCGCGTGTATGGGCTTCTGATCACGTCGGCAATGGCATAGGCACCCGGTGGCATAAATCCGATGGCGTTGAACTTGCCGTCCTGCAGCACTCGTCCTCTGGGGTCGGGACCATCGTAACCAAGCTGGTGCGCCGCTGCCTCGACGCGCTCACGCACGTCAGACCGCACTAGGTCCGGGTGATTGAAAACATTGGAGACAGTGCCGCGGGAGACACCGGCGACCCTGCCCACATCGGCCAAGGTTGGCATTTTTGGACGGCTCATTCCTTCCAGTTAATCCAATTTTTGGAGCGCTCCAAGTTTTTTCTTGACTCGGTCCGAAAAAAAGGTAGATTTTGCGTTTGGAGCGCTCCAAAGACGCATAAATTGCATATTCTACTGCATTTGGTGCCCGCGAAGGCCACGGTGCCTCTGCGCGCCAAGCCACCAAGGAGGATAGGATGGCTGCGACTTTTGATGCCCCGACCTCACTCGTCGGGAAGACTTTCGACTGTGCGTTCGGCCCGTTCGTGCCGAGGCTGACAGTTCTGTCACCGACCGAATTGCGGGTGCAGGCGACGATCGGCGCTACCGAGATCGACGAGGTGGTTCAGAGCAATCTGACCGGCGTTCGACCCGGACTTTTCATCATGAGTTGGACGGAGCAAGGCGGCAACTTCGTCGTGCAGGTTCAAGATCACGAGAACCAGATCGTTCATAACTATGCGCGACTTGCGGACGGGCAGCAGTTCTGCGCGCAAGGCACAATTCAACCAGTGACGACGGCGTGAGGGCCGCCTGTGTATCTGAGAGGAGATTATGCCATGACCACCAACATGATCGACCAAAGCGACCCTACGCAGTGGGACCCAAAGCTTGATGCCGTGATCGCGGCACCCGCAAACCACAAAGTATTGTTTGAGAATGACCGGCTACGCGTGCTTGAGGTGATCCTCGAGCCCGACGAAGAAGAGCCGACACATCACCACCGCTGGCCTTCAGTATTTGTGTTCGATCAGGTGGAAGGCCCTATCCACGACTTCGCGCCGGACGGGAGCATGATGCCACCCAATCGAGATGTCATCCAGGCGGTCCAGGCATGGGACGGTCAAGGCTGCCTCGTGGTGCATATGGCCCCCCAACCGGCGGGTCGCGTGCTCAATGCTTCGAGCAAGACCCTGCATGGTATCCGTGTCGAGATGAAGTCATGATCCTGCCCACTGGTATTCCTGCGCGCTGAACGTCCACTTCTCACGATTGGCTCGCAGGCGGCGCGGCGATCGTTACAGCGCTGTCTTGCAGCGTCTTCGCCCACCTGTCACGATCGAGCCTGCTATCGCAAGTAGGGAGACCGATGGAGTGCTTCTCGGACAGCTACGCTGAAGCTCGCGGCAAGTTTCTCCTCGCATGCGCCGACGCTGGGGCGCAGGTTACGACCTATCCGCGCGAAGGGCTACTGGGCGAGACCGGCGAGGTGCTTGCGACTGACGTCGCCTGCCTCGGACCCGAGGCGGCGCAGCGCGCAGCGATCGTCATTTGTGGCACGCACGGCTCAGAAGCTTTTTCCGGCTCGGCGATCCTGACCCGCTGGCTGTCAAGCCGCGATGACAGGCCGTCGGACGTCCGACTCGTGTTCGTGCACGCCATCAATCCTTGGGCCTTCTCGCACCGCACGCGCACGGACGAGAACAATGTCGACATTAACCGCAACTTCCTGGGCGCGAATCCCGGCCCGACGCCGGAAAACCCGGCCTATGACGCAGCCGTCAACCTGCTGCATGCCGACCCTTCGGACGCTGCGGGCGTGCTCGCACTGCATCGCGCCTACAGGGCTCATTTCGAGGCAAACGGTTGGGCGCAGGAGGGCCAGATCTGGCAGGGGCAGTGGCATCGGCCGGACGGCTTCATGTATGGCGGCCAGGCGCCGAGCTGGTCGAACATCACGTTCCGCCGCATCGTGCGCCAGCATCTTTCCAGCGCTGCCACGATCGGCTTCCTCGACTGGCACACGGGGATCGGCCAGTTCGGCGAGATCGTGCACCTGATCTTCGACGAGCCCGGAAGTATTGAGCACCGCGCTGCATCCGGCTGGTGGGGGCTCGCGGGGAAGGAGGATGGCGCCTTCAAAACGGGCGCCAAGCCGAAATACCGCGGACTGCTCTGCCAAGCGATCCGCCAGGAGCTACCGGATGCACGGATCGCAGGCGGGGTGATCGAGTTCGGCACGGCCGACGACTATCAGATCTTCCGCGGCGACCTGATCGACCGCTGGCTGCGCTTCGAAGGTCGCTACCATCGCGATGCAAAGGCGCTGCGTGCTGCCCATGCCGACACCTGCTGCCCGCGCGATATTTCTTGGCGCCGACTGGTGGAGGTGCGCGGACCGGAAGCGATCGACCAGCTCCTTGCCGGGGTCGCTGGCTGGTGAGGGGACGGGGATCGAACGACGGCAAGGCTGGGCGAATGTCTCGAACGAATGGGAAGCAGACTTACCGAAGCGCAATGAGTGAGGGCTTCGGTTCAATATTCTGGTTCAGCCGGAAGAGATTTGAAGGATCGAAGCGGGCCTTAAGCGCTGCAAGGCGGTTGTATTTTTCTGCGCCGTAGGCGTTATACGAGACATCCTTGCCGGTATCAGCCTGCTCATTCAGATAATTGCCGGCTTGAGACATCGCCGCCAGGCGGCCGCCTGCCTTTCGTCCCCATGCGATGCAACGGGAGTCGTCGACGGGGTCGTCCCAAACCGGCTCGGCAATCCAGTAAAACTTCGCAGCCCGCCCCGAATAGGCAGTGGCAGCCTCGTCAACGTCACTTATCGCGCCGCCAAGCTGCAGCACGTAGAATTCCGAATCCGGCGTTGGCGCAGTCGCGATTGAATCCAGGAGGCCGTCGATGACCTGATCGTCGATGTCGCCAAGGAAACCGCCCTTGGCGTAGTAGCGTCGGCCCCATGCAAAATGCGAGTCGTTGCGGGTTTGCAATTCGAGATATGTATGACCGCCGATCATGCTGGCATCGGCTCGTGCCAATGATCCATAGGGTTGAATGACCGCACTGGCGTTTTCCGGCGATCCGGACCAGAAAGCGCTCACGGACATGGTTGTCGATGTCATTGTGAAAGCTGTCGTCAGTTCACGCGGTGCTTCGGCCGCAAGATCACGATAGCCTCTCAGCACAGTGTCGAATGCCTGACGCGGATAGCTCCAGCGGCCGACCAGGACCGGTCCGAGAGGGTGCATCTTGAAGCGGAACTTCGTTACCACTCCGAAATTGCCGCCGCCCCCGCGAATGCCCCAGAAAAGATCAGGCTCAATGTCCAGACTCGTCTGCAATGCGCGCCCCTCGGCAGTGATGAGGTCCACGCTCAGCAGACTGTCGATCGTCAGGCCAAAGCGCCGGCTCAACCATCCCATGCCGCCGCCCAACGTAAGCCCCGCAACCCCTGTGTGCGAAATGACTCCAGCAGGCGTTACAAGTCCGGCAGCGGCACCTGCCACATCCAGATGCCCAAGCAATGCACCACCCTCGACTTCCACGGTGCGGGACACGGGGTCAACGACGACATGGTTCATTGCCGACAGGTCGAGGACGATTCCGCCATCGCAGGTTGACAAGCCAGGGAAGCTATGGCCACCGCACCTGACTGCCAGCAGAGCACCGTATTCGGCCGCAATCTGCACGGCCTTTGCCACTTGGACGGCAGTTCTGGGGCGGACAATCGCAGCGGGCCGCCGATCTACCGTGCCATTCCACACCCTGCGCAGTGTCTCGTATTCGGGTTGATGAGGGCCAATGACGGTGCAACTCGGCTGGGCAGCCTCAAGTTCCTTGGAAATCCGCGCCAGTAGCATGCCGCCCCCCCAATGCCCTGATTGCGAACCCAATCCCCACTTGTTCTTGATTTCGACCATAACACACTGCGGCTCCAGCTGTAGCGCCAGCGGCGAAGGCAATCACACAAGGACTGCAAAGGGCCACGGGCGTGAGTTCGGGGGAGGGCGAATGAACTTCCGCAAGGGTTACGACTTCCCATTCAACTTCTCCGAACCAAGGGCAGAGAAGGGTCCGAACTCAGTCGTTCAGCTTTATTGGGTTTTGACGATAGTGTTCGGCCCGTGCAAAATCAGGCCGGCTTCCTCACGCCACGCAGTCAATCTGGCAAGGTGTTCCCGCAGGATCGCCTCATGGTTCGGGGGAACATCGGTCAGCATTTCGTGGGCATCTTCAATCGCTTCTTCAAGCGTTGTCCAACGGCCAGTTGTCTCGGTCCTCGAATGAATTCTGGCGGCTATGGCGCGGGCATAGTCGGCACGCATATTAGCGGGCATGACATGAGGCGCATCAATGTAGATCAGTCGCCGCGACAACCCTCTGAGGCGCCGGTCTTCAAATTGCCCCGAGAGTTCGAGCCGACGCGGCCATCCCGCATCGCGGAACTCGTCAATCCGCGATTGGTCCGACCGGGAGTAGAAGCTGCCGTATATCTGGTCTTCGAGATGGGGACTCTCTGGGAAAGGAGAGCGGGCCTGCAAAACAGCTGAGATCAGCCGCCGGCGCAGACCTTCGTCACTGCGCACCAGTTCCGATCGGCGAGTGATCTCCTCCATCCCCAAATCATATCCAGGAGCTTTTTCGCCGACCGTTTCGATCGGCAAGAACAAAGGCGATGCGTTGAGCTTCAAGGAGGACACAGGCCTCGGCTTCGTTGCGATATGTGCCGCTAGTTCCTCGTCGGTCATCGCCAAAAGAGTTATGGGATCTTGCCTGAGATCCAACAGGAAGACTTCGCCCGAATTGTCCGGATTGGTTCCGATGGCGGTCACCAGGAAGGAGGAGCACAGGCCGAAGCGCAGGCGCGTCGCTACGAAGGCGGGATTCAGCTCAACATATTGGGTGGCGCTGGCCTTCGACCGGTATGCAATGGCGGATTCCCAAATCACCGGTGCACGGTCCTTTATCAGGCGGGCGATATGGATGGTGGCATAAACGTCAGCCAAAGCGTCGTGGGCGTTGCTGTGCTCAAAGCCATTGGCAGGAGCCAGGCGGTCAAGCTTGAAACTTGTTCGTCCCTTTTCATTGATCGGCCAATTAAACCCTTCCGGCGCGAACGTGTGTGCAGCAATCGCAAGTGGCATGATGTCCAACCGCGAATTGCCACCGGTGTTTGTGAGATAGATCGGGAGAAGGCTCGAATAGAAGGCCCGCCGAAGCAGCTCCTCATCAAAGCTGATCGAGTTATAGCCGACCACGGTTGCGGGAGACCAAGCCGTCAAAACCTCATGAATTCGCCTGCACATCTCGTAGTGCGAAGGGATCTGCAAATCGAACAGCTGATCGACACGCACGCCAGTGACCACCATGGCGCCGGGCGAGGGGACGATGTGTGGGAGCAGCCGGCAACGTATCTCGAAACTGTCGATGACAGTCAGATCATCATCGGTCAGAGCCGCTGCGAACTGCAGTATCTGATCGAAGCATCGGTCAGCGCCGGTGGTCTCGGTGTCGTAGAAGATGAAAGCCATCAGCCGCCCATTCCAGCCAGATCATGCAAGACGCTTCGAATAGGAATCAAGGGCGAATACACCGGACGCGAAGTGCAGTGGTTCGTGTCTAGACTGGTGTGGCGGCTCGTTGTCCGTGGTTGCCCAGCTGACTGGTGACCTCGCGTCCTGAACGCTCCAAGCCGATGCAGATGCCAATTCCTAAGCGGCCCCCATTCCGAGGATCTGCCAATCCGAATCCCCAGGAACCAACCAACATCCTCACACGGGCAAAATGCCCCAGACGTGAAGTCCTAGGAATACCGCGGTCCATCTATCCGGATGCCTTTTGGCGCCACCAAGCTCCGAAAATCGGAAGCGCCCATCCTCCCGGGGTGCTGTCGACTTCACTATGACAGTTGCACCTGTCAACCAGAGGGCCAACATACAGCCAGGCATAGTCTACTTTCGCCAGGCCCTGGTTTACATCCGCGCAACCACTTCCTGTAAAGTCATCATGGGTTCAAAGGTAACTAGTTTCCCTTTGGTTTACCTAAAGTTGACGCCGGCAACCCGAGAATAAAAAATGCCCACCTGCGCAACCAGTCGAACACACCAAAACCTGACGTAGACACAGCACCAGCGCGCACCGAGACGCTCCGACGTAAGAGACAGCGGCCAAGAGACGGATAGCTTCCTCAGCTCGCCCCTGAGCACTGTTGCGATTAGAGCCATCTAACGCAGTCAACGCTATAAAGCCCAAGGGCTAAATAGCTATTCAACGACCACCATCAGAGAGCACCGGAGCCAGATAGACACTTACCCACATGACGGCCCAACGGAGCCATCGCGTCGAGAGGAGCGCACAGAAGAGCTCGCTCAAAGACCAGGGACACCGGTGCCAGTGTAAGTGAGCGAATAGAGCAGTGATCAGGATATCGAACCTTGATTGGTCGAATTCACGCCTCGGTTCACAGCGGCCCTCCGGGATTTCCCTCGGCGCGCCCAACCCATGGCACGTCGCGCTGATCAGTCACCGGCCCAGCTGACATGTCGACGCCACCAGTTGGTCCAAGAAAGTGACACCCCCGACGAACAGGCCGGACGGTTTTCGCTATAACCCTCATCAGTAACAAAAAAAGACCGGCCAGTTTCCAGAAAACGACCGGTCTTATCAAATGGTGATGACATGGATTATAGCAGTTTCACGCCTGCTTGTCAGGTGCACACGCAAATAGGAGGCGGTGATAACACCGACTTCGAGACCCTCAGTGATGACGATCTCAGGGCTCTTGATACCCTCGAAGCGAAAGACCGCGTTGACAACAAAGTAAAGCGAACACGGAGAAAATCCGTCTATCGTGATGCTCTGTTTCGCCCGCTTTTCCAAGCGGTTGCCGAATTGGACGAGCTAAGGGTGAATGGGGGGACTTCAGTTACATACGCTACCCCGTCTCACCCTCTCTTCCCTGTCATCCATGTAACGAACGACCACAAGCATCCAAGCACACCCTACAAACACGAGAACCTGACCGACGCAGAAGAACGTCGCCAAGCCCGGTTCTGGCGCGACTACGCTGTCAGGCTGAGCAGCCTGCGCGAGCATGTCATTCCAGCCCCGTGGCGCGATCTGAGTGATCCTGCTCGGCTGGAGTGGTTCCACCATGCTCTTCGATCACAGGGCGAGGTGCAGGCCTTCACGCTGCGCCTGTCCGACGACGTCGAGGCGAGCGCTAGGGGACAGGGATCAACTGCCGGGTGGCTGTCTAAGCGTATCGCCAGGCAGCTGGAAGGAGCGCTTGGGCGCAAGGTAGATAGGTGGTTCGCTCTGGAGGTCTCGGATCATCATAAACTACACCTGCACGGCGAGCTTCAGATTACGTCCGGTGAGGCTAAGGCTGCCCGGAAAGCGCTGCGCCTGGCTGGCGGGGAGTGGGCGTCTGTTCGCCAGCATCAGGCCCATACTAAGGAAGATCCTAGTGTCATATGGGCCTTCTATAGCGCCAAGCGTTGGAACCACATCCGGCCGTGGACAAACTGGCGGCTCGCTCAAATATCCCGGCCCATCAATGGCGATTGGTATTCCGCCACCAAGCCTGTGCGCTCGTCGGCGGCTGAGTTGTATCTTGAGCGCCATCGAGAGGTCATCAAACTCATGAAATCGCTTTCTCTTCCGAAATCTGTGTAACTCACTAGTGACTAACTATTTGTTTTCATTATCTTTTATACTTGAAATCTTGGGCCGCAGCATCCACATATCCGGCGTCTAACACGAACGGAGTTCCGGATATGGATGCCTACCTGCTTGATGAAAATTGGAATGCCCTGGTCGATCGGCTTGCCGGCCCATTTGATGCGGATGCGCAGGGTTGGACGCGCCGCGACGAGGTGGTGGCGGCACTTATGGACGCTGGCGTCTGGCCGGCTGGGATTCAATCTGACAAGGTTTCGTTAGAATCTGATTGACACGAACGTTAGGTTGTGATACTAACGTTTCGAAATCAGGAGCAACGAAAATGGCACTATCAAACGCCGAACGGCAACGACGGCATTATGAGCGTCGAAAGGCAGCTGCCAGAGCCAAGAGTGATGCTGCGGAAATGACGAGGCCCTTTTTGAGGCAGCCCTTCTTTGCCTTCTTGCATTTCGATTCGAACTGGGAAGATGCCGAGATTGCCCTGCGCATGGCCGGCATCGAACCGCCCGAATTCGGCGACGACAGAGGCCCAGACTTTCCTTCTGACTTAGACGGCCTGGAACTGCCAACGCACCTGACCGACTCGGTCGGCCGCGCGGAGCTGACTGTCGAGTGCTTATTGGAGGCTGCCACGACTTTGGCCGGCATCATCAATCGCTACAAGCGTAAGGAGTTGAATGACACGCTGCTCGAACTCGAGCAGGTCGGGCCTCATGACCTGTTCATCAGGTCAAAGGCCGACACCGACATGTTCCGGATAAAGAAAATCCTTGATCGGCTCGACAAGCAAGTGCGCTGGACGCTGCCGGAATGGAAGATCAAAGACCTATAGGGTTTTTGGGAATGCCCTGACCGGGACGGCTCGACCGCAAAATCAGCGCCGCCCCGGTAGGTTCAACATCGCAAACCATGGAGACGATCTGCAATGAGAACGGAATCTATCACCACGCCCGTATCCCTGGCAAACATCAGCCAACGTATGTCGAGGCGACAATTTAATGTGCATCTGTGTGACCTCTATCAGAAGAACGGTGTCGACATCAAAGCAGAGGCCACCGTTGAGATGGGCGATGATGGCTTCGTTGAAGTGTTCAATTCACCTGAAGGGATCTTGATCGCTATCCATCACGGCTTTGCCGGTCTGAATTTCCAGACCGTCGATCTTATCCCGCTACACTCGATCGTCAGGAAGGCAATAGACCCCCACCTATTTGCGAACGAGATCAAATGTGACGTGCCCGAAGTCGCCTGTAATGTGGCCAATGCCGTCGCCGCACTGATGATGGCACGGGAGACTGCACAGTGACCCTCAATCCAGCTCTGCAAAAGCTCGTCTCGAAGGCAGCAATGAAATATTGTGCAAATGACGACGATGACTGCAATACTGATCATGACGCCTTTGAAGACGAGAAAGTTGTAGATAGGGCAATGGCGCGGGAGGGTAGAAAGCTTTTCCGTCGCGCCCATCGACTCGAAATGGAGGCGGAAGCTCTGCGTCTAGCCGCTAAGCCTGTAAATTCGAAAAGGGGGCGAGACCATTCCGCCCCCTTCGTCATGGGTGGAAGTTTACGAACACCCAATATCGCAGGCATACATCACCACCCAGGACCATAGACATGCTCAGTAAGCAGTTAGGGGGAGCCCCAGAGCGTGTTGCTGCGCGCGAGCGGTCCCACAAGCGACTCGTGGAGAATGCTATTCGAGACTGACGATCGATGTAGGCGCAAAGGTCGTCATTTTCTTCAGACCGCTGATCATGCCTTCACCATATCGCGGGACGCCGACTGCGCCTTTGAGCCAGCATTGGCTTTTTCGCTTCATGTAGGTGAATCCGATGCAACGATCGTTGGCGACGCAGGCCAGCCTGCACTGCGACGCGGTCACGTTCCTCCCATAGGGTCTCCGGGACAGATCTCCACCAGGCAGATCGACATTTTCAAACAACGCCGTCTTCGGGTCGATCACCCCCATCGAGAACGTATTGGGATCGGGATCAATGCTGCTCAGAAACTTGCCAGAGATGGCAGCTGAGTTGCCATCCGCCCTACCTTGGCTCGCCTTCAGGAAGCAGTTTGGGCCTCTCACCGCGCGCGGGTCCAAATTGAAGGTGAACGCCTTGCACTGCCCGCCCATTGATAGACATGCCTTTGCACAAGTCGCAGCATCGCCTGTTCGCTGGGAGCTGATATCATCGCCGTAAAGATCCAGGCCGGTAAAGACCACCATTCGTGTCGGGCGGCGGGTGTATTCCTCTATCGACGAGAGTTTGGACAGTGACGGGCCGTCGACTGTATCCGGATTAGGGGCGGGAGCTGCTGCAGGCGCGGCCGCGACCGAGGGCGGTTCCGCCGATCCTACATCTTTCGAAGCCGTGGTTGTCTGGACCTCCTGCTTGCGATTAAGCCCATAGCGCGCGACTTCGTCGGGAGTGAAGATATGCATGTCCTTCGGAGGTGTCTTGAACATCACCGTCAGCACCTCGACCGGCGTGTTGAAGCGATTGAGGACGTCGATGATGTCCGAGATGGAAAGCTGAGCGCTGACCAGATCAGTGGAGTCAGACGAGATCTGGTGGACGCCCAGCTCACCGTCGACTTGGCGCTCGACGCCCGCAAGGAAGATAAATGCGCATGCGGAATAGCAACCTGCCTTGTTCGGAATGTAGGTCGCAAGCTTCCGCTCGTGCACATCATCTGCGATCAAAAGGGCAATCTGGACCACACCGCCAGGGCTGTTGAGAACGATCAGCTTGGCGTTTGGTGCAGCCTCGGCGGCGCGGCGGAAGTTGAGCGCCGCCCCTGCATCAATCTCACCATTGAGAGAAATAATGTCCGAATGGGCGTCATCGACCGAAAAAGGTCCGAACGACTTCACTGCAGCGTGGGCGGAACATAGCTGAACCGCCAACGACAAAATGACCGGTAGCAACCGGCTCACGCAATATGAAAGCGAACTCAGCACCCTTCGCCCCCCAGCGGCGAATTTTAGCTATGAAGACACCTTGGCGACCCAACATGCAAGTGTCCTCTTGAGGATATCTCAATCGATCGACTGGACGCCCCACGCGCGAACATCTGTCACATCGGCGACCGTGTTCGTCCGGCCTTCAGTTCCTCGGCAACTTGTGAATCTCGAGCCTAACCGGTCCACCGCGGTCGCAGCTGGTGCAGAAAAGTGCCCTCTCAACCGAGCTGAAAAGCGCGCCTTTGCCGTATCGTCGGATAAGACCTTCGGGCTTCACTTCGGCATAGTGCGAGCAGTTCTTGCACCAGGCGCGCAGCGTATGCCACTCGCGGAGGTCGCCGAGCGCGACGTCGAGACCGGCGTGCACGCTGCCGTCCACGATGGTCTGAGGGTCAATCTTGACGTCGCCAGGCGTCAGCATCTTCTCCATCACATGACGTGCATTGTAGTGAATCAGCAGCATTCCCGGCCGGCGCCGGATCGCGACGTGCCAGGCGGTTTGGCTGACAAAGAAATCTGGTGACCGGCATATCGTCTCGACGAGCTGGGTTTCTTCCCGATCCCAAACTTCGATCCGAAAATTGTCCTCTGCCGTTTTTCCCATAGCTTCGCCGGCCAGCGCGGTGACGCCTCGCCATGGTTCCTTCTTGCCTAGATCGAGGATGGAAATAAGGAACATATTCCTCGCCAGTCAAGATCATCTTGACTCCAGCGTTCTCTTTTTGTTCACTGTCGGCAGCTTAGCCACAGGAGGAAGCCATGGAGCTTCGCTTGGACATCGAGGGCGCTAAGCCCGAAGAAATCGCGCGCGGGATCGACGCGGCCCAGGTTGTTTTTGATCGGGAGAGGATTGCCGCCGAAGTCGCGGCGAGCGGCATGTTTGCGCTTCAGGTCTGGGATATCAAAGGATCTTCGCAAGGCGAAGAGCCGAGCGAGAGCCAAAAGGTTGCGGCCGATGTCTGGCTGAAAGCCAAGCGCGCCGCTTACGAGGCCTGTTGCGCCGGATGGCGCGAACAACCGGTTGTCAGTCGCTGGGCGCTATGTCTGGGGCCAACTGATCCAAAGGTGAAGATCGCCAACCTGGCAACATGGCCCGAAAGACAGCAGCTATATCCCAAGCTCATTGAGCGTCTCGAAGCCGCCACCGGTCCAGATCGGCAACTCGACATCGACATCTGCTATGTGATGGGATGGGTAGATGAGCGGGGGACGCCGGAAGAGGCCGCTGAATTGGGGTTGCCATATCTCACGGCCAATTTGGCCGAGGTTGCCTCAAGCACCCATAAATCTCTTCAAGGCTGGACGATTGAGGTCGACCAGGCCCCTTGCGACGCTCGCATCATCGCGCCGGAGCGCGACGAAGACGACGATAGGAGCGTGGCTGCATGGCGCACTTTCGATGGCGGGGTCTATATGGAAAGGCCACCGGCGAATCCCGCGATTGCTTTGACACTGGCGGCTATGCGTCTTCAGGCCGACAGTTTTTTCGAGCAAGCAGCATGGTAAGGCGCAGCCGAAGCATTCCGGCGCCATCGACGATCGACCAGATATGGCCACACCAGGTCGCACTGCCAGACGATATCTGCACCGACCGGAACCTGACCATAATCACGAGATTTTGCCAGGACGCAGATGTCAAGCCGCAGATCCGGCACGTTCAGGCGATCTGGCCGAGCGGCGAATATGAGAACTGGCGACTGCACTGCTTCGCCGACGCCGCGGCGGCCCAGGCCTTCCTTGACCACTTCGGCGGGGTGATGTTCGAACCTAAGCGCGATCGGGATAAGGGCAAGACACGTGGCGTTTGGCGCCGCACCGGAAGCTATGAGCGGATACTTGATCTCGGCCCGCTAAGTGTGCCTGAGATCCTGCGCAACTGAGGTCTGGGCAATGTGTGGGCGCTACACCAGGTATCTGTCGTGGTCGGAGATCCATAGGCTCTACCGGCTGACGGCGCCGGCCGAAACGGGTCGCAACGACGCGCCGCGATACAACATCGCGCCCACCGACGAAGTCCCGTTCATCACCACCGGCGATGACGGCAACCACAAGCTTCGGACGGGTCGCTGGTGGCTGGTGCCGTTCTGGGCGAAGGAAATGCCCAAGGCGGCGATGTTCAATGCTCGGATAGAAGGTGTCGACACGACACCGGCCTTTCGAGACGCTTTCAAATCGAAGCGCTGTCTGATCCCAGCCGACGGCTACTACGAGTGGACGATATCGCCGGCAGACGGAAGGAAAGATCCATGGCACATCTTCCAGCCCGGCCATGCGCCGTTCTCATTCGCTGGCCTATGGGCCTACAATTCGAACCTTGAAATCACGAGTTGCACAATCATCACCGAGCCGTCAGCGGTGCCGGTTAACCAGATCCACGACCGCCAGCCGCTCATTCTGGAACCCGCTTTCTACGACGCCTGGCTCGATCCCAAGACGCCGGCGGGAGACCTGAAAGACATCTTGCGCCACGACATTGACGGGAGCCTGCAATTTTATCGGGTCGGGCGAGAGGTCAATGCGGCCGCCATCAACAAACAGCCCAACGATCATTCAGGGCTCATCGAACCGATAAGGCTCCTATGAGCGACGAAATCAGACTGCCCAGGCAGGACCATGTCACTCCGCCGGGTATCCAGCACCACGTCTGCGAGCACTCCGGATGCATCAAGGACGCCGGTTGGGGCTTCGCCAAGCCCCGCCAGGCGCCGCACTGGTTCTGCTTCGAACACCGCGCTGAAAGTGAACGCTTTTTGTAAGGAGGAAACAACAATGCCCCGTTTGAGCGTTGCAGCGGAGCTCGAGAGCGCTGCGGGTCGGATCGCCGATGTCTCTCGCGCCGATCTTCAGATCATGCTTCGGAGGGCCGCGCTCGTGCTCCGCAATGTCATTGGTGTCACGCTCGATCCCGCGACCGACGACTCGATCAATGGCATCGCTGCGGAAAATGAGTATGTCGAAGCCCGAGCTGATCAAGACCATCCTTGGAGACTGGTTGACCGCCAACGCCTATCTGCCGGTGCCTTGTGCCCTCGACGAGGAGAGTGTCGCGGACGGTAGCGTATAGCCAATGTCAGACAACATTCTTCCCACCCAGAAGAAACCCAAGCTGATCGTAGTTGTGGCGTTCGACCGTGGCGACGAAGGCGAACTGTTCACGGCCTACGGCCCAACAGATCAGCAGAGCGAAGAACGTGCGATCCGCACCGCCAAAGCGCTGGTCTCGAACCATGTCGGAGTGATCGCTTGGAGCCGCGATGCAGACCCGGCGCTCGGCGACTATGGGCCGCCGACGGTGTTGTTCACCAATGGTGATGTTCCGGACATGGAATGACTCGCCAATTCCGACAATGGGTTTACTCTCGTCGCGAAAATCCTGCAGCGAGGCGTGGCGAAGCATCTTCGCCCCGCAGGTGCTTACAATCGCGACTAAATCCGCGCCGGCATGCTCCAAGACCCGCTTCCAAACGAGATAGCGGCCGTGGGCCGACCAGCCAACAGGGCAAAGGTAGCTTGCCGGCTTCCCACTCCGTCAAATCATATTAGAGCGGGAGCAAATCACCAGTTGCTTGGCCCCTCGGGTCATTGCGACATAGAGGTGTTTCCGATCCATTGCCGCCGGATCAAGCACGACGGCAACATCCGCTTCCAATCCTTTCAGCAACAAAGTGCTTCCGACGGTGCGCTTTGCCAGTGGTCGTCCGATCAGCCGAGACATTTCTCGCACACGTATGGCAGCGTCAGCAGGTGTGACATCCACAGAACCACCACATGTCTCCAGCATTTTTAGTCCACCACGAAGGATCGAAGGTCGATGGGCGCGCACACCGCTCTGCTTGCCAATCTCCACAAGTAAATCCGCTGCGCCTCGGTAACTGGGCGCTTCGGCGAAGGCGATGGCAGCCTTTTCGGCATCGGTTGCTTCCCGCCGCTGCCTCGCCTCCTGTAGCGTTGTCACACGCTGCATCATGCTCGCACCACCAACCCCGGTCATTACGCTTGAGGCAAAATCCACGACGTGCTCCAGGACATTGGGTGACGCTAGGTTGAACCCTTCTCCGAATGTGACCAGATCGCGCATATCGACATTCTCGACGGTAACAGCACCTGGCGTTTGTCCGGCAAAATCGCGCTGGCCTTGCGGCGATCGTGAGTCTGCAATGATCAATACTTTGCCATCGAGCCCACCTACGGATGTCCTCCCAGCGAGGAGCCGAAGTTCATGATCTCCATGCCCGCCAGTTAGTCGAACCCAATGCACATTCGGGGGCGCTTGGATCAGGTCTACGTGTCGTCCGGCCACCAATTCATGACGAACATTTAGTAGATATCGACCGAAAGCCTCTTCTCCTGCGTTGATCCAACGCCAGGGTGTTCCCAGTTCGCCCACCAGCGGGAACGCAGTGCATACCTCTCGGTTCCAGTCAGGCAACGCGTTGCCACCGAAGGCAAATATCGCCTGCATGGGGTCGCCAAGCACACAAGTGGGAATGATCCCTGCTGCGTGGAACACAATGGCGTGTTGATGAGCTGAGCAATCTTGATATTCGTCGACGATGAGTCGGTGGTAAGTTGCAGCCAGCACATCATTCAGATGCCCGGCCTGCAACAATTTCCGTGCCGCTTCGCGAACTGCGGGATAGTGGGCAGCCGGGTTGCTCACCTTCAAGATCTGAGGGTCGTGGCCGCCACGTTTCGGAAACATCGTCAGTAGGCGCAACGCCCAACCATCGATTGTTGAAAGTCGATAGGCCCTCGAAGCCACGCCAACTCGGTCTAAGCGACCACGCAACGCTGCGACACCGGAGTTGGTGTGCGTCAACACGAGAATGGGTTTCGAGCCGGAATGCCGAGCAAGCGCGTCTGCGATGAGATGCGTTTTCCCACATCCTGCCGGGGCAGTAACGGTGCCACGGTTGATTCCCAGAAGATCGATCTCAGTCGGCACGGAAAATCCACTTGATGATTGCGTTGACTATAGCTTGAAAGCCTGGCTCGGCATTCGCCAGGTCCGGGCCGACGATGTCGCGCGCCGCTTCCTCCATCCAGGTTATCGACTTGAACCACCCGCTACGGCGCGACGCGAGCGCCATGACTTGGCGGCTTGTGGGCGTGATCGCACCACGACAAAATGCCAGACTCATCTGTCCGTTGGAGGCCGACGTTATGTTTCCGGCAACAACTTCCTCACCGTGAAGCCATACAGCTCGCTCCAACAACTGACGCACAGCCCCGTCACTTAGACTCGCGAACAGTTCGTCCTCAAGTGCACGCCCGGCACGCCATTTAAAAAGAGGATTCCCGCCAGCTGTGAAGGCTTGCTCTGCCAACTGTTCGGGCTGCCTGTCGTCATCTCTAAACGCTGCGACACGAAAGTGCAGCGCGTCAAAAGCGTTAGCCCGTCGATAGATGTTGTCGCAGCCTCCCGCATCAACGAGTGCAGCCCCGACTGCTGTAATTGAAAGGAAGTTACGAGACACATGGAATTGGTCCAAGCCCCTCAACAGTCCAACTTCGCTTGCTCCCTCACATACCAGAATGGAGGAAGCAAGAAATGCGTCCGGCGAACTTCGGATCGTGCCCTGAATGCCAGGGTCGCCGCCAACAAGCTGAACATCGTGCACTAGCCCACGCTTTCGGACGACGAAAAGTTGGTCGCCGCGCAATTCTCGCAGCGCTACCGGCGAATGCGTTGTCAGGAAGGCTTGAAGTGGGGGCGGCGCCTCCTTCGCGCCAATGGACCCCAGGAGTCTGATGATGCGATGGGGCTCAAGACCATACTCCAACTCGTCCATAAGTATGACAGTGGCATTCTGCGCTGCACGGCGTTGCAATCCTGCTAGGAGGAGACGCATTGATCCGACACCGAGGGATCGAAGTGGCACGCCGTCTGCCCCATGAAGAGCAATTGTTCCACCGCTGAAAGACACTGAATTTGCATCGAGCATAGCCTTCAGGTCACCGCCAACAGCGATACCAAGTGACTTCGCGACCTCGGCCACAATCTGCAGAGTCCCACCAAGCTGCTCCCCAGCCAAATTCCCGAAAGCAGCTCGCGCGTCACGTGCAGCCTTTGCTAGTGCGCCGGCGGTATCTGCACGTTCTTCGGATAGGCGATTAAGTATGGAACCGCGACGCCAGCCGAGATTGTGATCTGCCAAAGCACCAATTCGCGTTGGCGAGATGCGCGTGCGGTCCGCCCATGTCAGAAAGCGAGCTTGGCCGCGTCCCTCTGCACGATCCGATACCAATGTCCAAATTGGATCCAGATCGCTACCGACCTGCAGATTGATAGTCAGAACTGTTTCAGCTTGAACCTCAGGTTCGTCCTCGATCTCGCTGGTTGCCCCGTTGAAACTTCGAACGTAGTTGCCATAGCTCTCGATGCTCTTCAGCGAGTCATCTAATTCGCCGATGGTAATTGTGATCGAGATAGGCACCTCGACGTTCAATCTGTAGAAATCGGCGTCGCTAAATTGGATCGAGCGCCGTGCCCCTAGGCAGTAGTCGATCGCATCGAGTATCGAGGATTTGCCCGAGTCGCCAGGACCTATTAAGCAGTTGAGGCCGGCAGAGGGGAACCACGACAGTGCCTGGATGCATCGGAAGTTACGGATGTCGATGTGACGGATGCGGGCCAACTAATTCTCCCCCTAAGGCTTCTTGCGCCCTTAGTATCTGGAGTGTCCTAACTTCACCATAGAAGCAGACTCCGAGCGCACATCTATTCGTAATACTGCGAACTAATTTTGACTTTTTGAACGAGATCATCTCGGGTTGAGACCCCGTCCGAGTGCAAGATCGGGCTGCCGAAACACTAATTTGCTTCGTAAAAAGAAGGGGTCACAAAAAAATCAGAAGCGCTCTCTGTGCGAATGAATAGCCACACGCCATTCGACTTCCGTTGTAAATTCTCTTGATGTATCTATCTCAGGGGGAGGCCAGTCTATGAGATTTTTCGTGAGGCATTTTGGGATAGCATTTCTTGCTACGATTGCATTCCCTACGATGTCGGTTAGCAAATGCATGCTTGATGGATTTGACAAAGCGTTGCCCGCAGCGATCGGGGACGAGGTGGATAGTGGGGACGGCAAGTTCGTTTGGGGTTCGGACCTCGATCGAATCAATGGTCGAAATCGAGTTTGGAATTTTATCCGTAACACCGGACAAGGCCCGCTAAATGCTATGTGGAGGAAGGCCGATATTCGAATTGACTATGCCAAACCACTGCCGCCGGGCGAGGCGTATTGCAATCGATATTGGGTTAAAGAAATATCCGATAACGACATCGACGATGACGCTCCAATTATCTACGGCAACCACAACACGAGTCAGCGCGCCACGGTTTTTAGAAAGTTGGAGACCGCGCAAGAATCGGATGGGTATTTCGAGAGCGCAATTGACACGGCTTATGCCGACGCAAGCGGGGGGGTGCGGGAGCTTCACGTTGGATTCTCATATCGAGTTGAAGGCAATCGTATCACGAACATGAGTCTCGATGCGCCGGCAGACGTTTACGTATCGATCCCGGAAATTAGCTCTTCATGGTCCAGCGACACTCTGGCGACGTTCATTCAGGCCGCTAAGGAAAATGGCTCGGAATTCACAACGGGCAACTTTACCGATTTCTCCCCAAGCTGGAGTAAGTCCCTCTACTTTTCAGGAGATCCGGCCCTTAAATTGCCGGGTTATTTTACTAAGGGCCCGATAAAGAACTTCGGCATCACCAGTATGATTTCTGGTAGCGTAGATGGGCCAATGATATTGTTTGACTCTGAGAGGAGGCCAATCGCCTCAGGCTCCGTTACAATCCCCGTTATTAAGTAGAGATGTCCCTATGTCGTTTGAAGACTTCTCGATAGCGTCTGCTCTTTCGGAGGAGGCGCTGCTATGTCCACCGTTAGCATGAGTGTTCCGACGGGCTATGAGGCGCTTCACCTTGTCAGCGCTACTGCTATGGCGGCTGGATATGCAGTGGGGAGACAAACGGCTTCTGGAAAATTCCCTAGTGAAACGTCCAGACTGCCGACGCTGGCCTGTGCAGCAATCTCAGTTTGCAGTGTCGTCCTATATTACTTGGCGCTTAGCTATAATGATCCAGGTGTCTTCGGAACGATCGAATTGGCCGTCCTGGCATTTTTCACTTTCGCGCCGTTTACATACATACTCGCCATTACCCGGACCTGGCAGACGGGCTGATTCGAAAATGCATTGTCTGTGTCCTCGCCATGGCCGCGAGCACAACGCAGACCCGAATCATATCGCCGAAGAATACCCTCTATAGGTCTCACGGGCCGCCGAACAGCGCCTGATAGGCCAAGTCGCTTATGGACGCGGCGTCATCGGTGAAGGCGTGCGGCAGATGCCCTGCCATCCATTTTTCGAGGAAGTCGATGCCGCGTTTGCTCATGAGGAGATAAGTTGAGCCACCTCATTAGGTTCCGCTCATAGATATTCCGTGGCGGAAGAACGCCTCGCACAAACCTTTGTCGATAACTTACGCTTCGGAGTGACCTTTATTAGCGCAACCCATGCATGAGGACTTGGAACGTCGCGCCGATCTCTTTATCAATCTCTTGGCCCGGAATGCCCGCTTGCTCATTCTTCCCTGAAGTCCTGCAGCGAGGCATGACGTAAATCGTCCTCGCCGCGAAGGTGCTTCACGCGGCCGATCAGCCCTGGCTTTACCCAGACAGTCGCCGGCCGCTTCATGCCCTTTGGCGCCTGTCCTGGGGTCTCCTGGACACGCTTCCATAACCGTTCGCGCATTTCCCGATTGGCGTTGATAAAGGCGCTTCCGACATAGCGGCCGGTTCCGCGTTCTGCCATCAGCGCAAAAGCGGGCTTGCCAGGCTCGCGCTCGACGCCGAGCAGATCGTATTCCTCGATCATGAAGGCTTTGGTCTTCAGCCAGGCAGTCGACGGACCGCTGCGGTAGACACTGTCCTTACGCTTCGAGACCATGCCCTCAAGCCCGGCCTTGTCGACCAGTTCGAAGATGGCCTTTGCATCTCCTGGTAGCGTCTGGCTGAACTGGATGCGACCGCCGGCGGTGATCATCGCCTGCAGAATCTCGCGGCGGTCCTCCAGCGGCATGTCGCGAAGATCGTGACCGTTGAGGTGAAGCAGATCGAAGGCTACGAAATAGAGGTCATGCTGGCGGCTGGTGATAGCTTTGCGCAGCGCCTTGAAGTCGGACAGCCCGGCCTCATTGGTGACGATCACCTCGCCGTCGATGATAGCGCTTTCGACCTTCATCTCACCGGCCGCCTTGGCGAGGTCGCGGTAATTGGACGTCCAGTCCAGACCGCGACGCGTGTAGATGCGCACGCCGCCAGCATCCCTAATGATTTGGGAGCGGTAGCCGTCGAACTTCACTTCGTGAATCCAGCCATCGCCCTCCGGCGGCTTCTCCACCAGGGTCGGCATCAACGGAGGTATGAACGACAGCCGGTTCCCGCCGGTTGGCTTGCGCATCGGAACCCCACGCACATCGAATTTGATTCAATATCGCATGGTTGTTTCGGTTCCGTTAGCTGACTCTTATATAAGAGAGATGGAACATTCGCTGTCGGCCACTGTTTTCCTAACCAGGAGGAACAGCCATGGCGGACGACAAGACCAAAACCGATTTCCGTGACCGCGAGCGACTGTCGGGAGACGACGGCTATGAGGTCGCCCATTTCGCAAGAGAGTTCCAACTTACGATTCCTGAAGTTCGGGAGCTCATCAGGAAGCATGGCAACGATCGCGCGACGCTTCAGCGCGAAGCCATGCTGCTGGGCGCCTAGGTGAAGCCATCTGATCTAGGACCGCCCCTTCCGGGCCAGCGACATGGCGGCGAACCGGCTGACGAGCGGGAGAACTTATCAGTGCCCGACATGCGGGCAACTGGTTGACATGCGCGACCTGCGCCAGGTGCTCTGGCACGAAAAGCCAAAGCACAAGCCGCTTCTATTGCTGGTGGACTAGTTCGCAGCCTTCCTGGCGGCGGCCGGTGCCAAAGTGGCGTGACAAGCCGGACGCCTATATGCTTCGGCGGAATGTAGGGGAGCCACAATGGCCTACACTGTCATCTGGTATGGAAGACAGGGCATCATCGACAAGGTGACTTTCGACGCCGAGAAGGTCGCGAAAGACTATGCAATCTCCATGTTCCAGACCCGAAAGGGCGACGGTGGGATTGTGTCCGTTGAAGTTCGCAAGGACGACGGCGCTGTCGTCTTCAGCCACGCGGAGAATTAGGAAGGCCCGCGTCTCGCGCGGTCTGGCGCACAAGCCATTTGGCGGCTCTTCGCGGCGGGCCTTGCCCTGCTTCTGCTGGTCGCGTGTTCGCTTGTTGCAAACCCCGAAACATAAGCCGTTTGAAAATGCGAAGGGAAAA
>NZ_JBFUDJ010000014.1:0-127469 GCF_056404775.1 Mesorhizobium sp. P2_B5
GTCATGCGTCGCGTCGGAAGAACTGCACAGCGCGTCCGTGACGAGGACCACGCGATAACCGAAATCGATTGCTCCGAGCACCGTGGCCAGAACGCATACGTCGGTTTCGCCGCCAGTGATGACCAGCGTATCGATGTCGCGCTCCGCCAGAAAAGCCCTGAGCCGGCCCTCAAACCAGGGCGAGTAGATGTGTTTGTTGATGACTGCCGCCGGCGGGCAGTAAGCGGCCAATGCCGGCAACAGGTCGACCATTTCGTCGCCGATACTTTCGATCGTCATCGTGGCCCAATGCTCATAATAGCGCTTCCATGTGCCGACACCCTGCCCCGGCTTCTGGGCAGGCAGGAAGCGCGTGAAGACCGTCTGTTGCGCCTTCCTTTCGACCAGGCTTTCGATGCGAGGGAGCACGCGAGTGATCCAGGGAGTGGCCCACTGCGACGGCTCGGCAAACAGCCCCTGCATGTCAACACAGACATGCATGCAGCGGTCGCCCAGAGGCCCGTATGCCAAACCCCGCATCGACATCAGGAAGTCCGTACCCGGTCGGAATTTTTCATGAGCTTTTCCTCGTCGTCGAAGGCATGGATCAGAACGTCCCGTGCCGGCACTCGTTCCTTGTCGCTTCAGGAACCGACACCAGCCATCGACGTTTCCGCCTCATGGATCCGATGCCATCCGCTGATAGAGCGCATCGGTAAAGCGAAGGACGATCCGAGGAAATCGTTGAGGCAAGGAACAATGGCCACGGCAGTGACTTGGAGATGAACTCACAAGAAGTTCCTATGTCTGCAATTTATCAGCATTTCGACAAGCGGCCGGGACAGCGACGATGAGCATTTTCTATCGAGCGGCCAAGATTGCGGAAGAGGTTCACGCAGCGCAGCGCGACAAGACCGGGCGGCCCTATATCGAGCATTGCCGTCGTGTCGTCGATGCTGTCGAGACGATGGATCAGAAGGTCGTCGCCTATCTGCATGATGTCCTGGAAAAAGGCGAAGGCTGGTCACGAGCCAAGCTGGAAGCGACCGGGTTTGGACCGTCGATTGCTTCCGCGGTCGATGCCATGTCGCGCAGAGACGGCGAGGACTATTTCACGTTCGTGCGGCGGGCTGCATCGAATCCGCTGGCGCTGCCGGTAAAACGCGCTGACCTCGAAGACAACATCTGGCAGTCACGGCAAATTGGAGCCTCGACAGCCAGATACGAAGAAGCCTTGCGCATTCTCGATGAGGAATTCTCCGGGCGCTAGCAAATGCCTGCCAGAAGTCCAACGATACTATTCCCTGACATGTGGCGTGTGCCGTTTGTCCTCCACCGGGTCAATATCGATGCGCGCCTTTTTCGGATCGAAAGCGCCATGCGAAAGCGACCGGCACGCCGTGAGCAATGCATGTTTCCGCCAGCAATTCCTCCAACTCGTGGTCGGTGGCTTTGCATTTCGGCATCAACGTACGAATGGCGCGGATCGCCTGCTCGATGGATAGAAACCGGGCCTTGCCTCTGGAACGAACATAGGCTTCAGCCGCCCTCTCGACCGTGAGAGCGTGAAACGCGTGGGTCATCGAGATTCCTCCCTGAACCTGATGCGAGAATTTAGACGGGGATTCCTGCAGCCTTCAAGGCTTCGTATGATTTCGAACATTCGGCGGTGAACAGCACCGAGGGGCATTTCCATTGGTCTTCCGGGACAGTCAGGCTGATCCCAGAGACTCAGGGATCACCTCATCGAATGGCATCGCCAGGACGACTCTCCCGCTCTCGTCGGTGACCTCGAAACTGCAATCGAACCAGCTGCGGATTGTGTCCATGCGGGTGCGGAAGATCAGGTCGCTAGCTGTGGCGAGCGCGTGACCGCGCACGGCCTCCTCGTTTGGAAGTTCATCGCCTTCATAGTCGGGTATCAGCCGACCGCGGTAGCGCATGTTCATGAAGTAGCGCAAGGCCACCCTCATCCGCCCCGCTTGATCGGGAACTGGAACACGTTGGAGTATTCTTTCTCGGCAAAGCCATAGGACTGTCCAGCGAGCTGTTCCAGCTTCTCGCGATCCCTCAGCGTGATGTGACCACGCGTGGCCCTGATCGCGCCGACGCCCTCCAGCATCTGCACCGCAAGGGTCACGCCGGGGCGACGCGTGCCCAGCATAACCCCCATGAATTCGTGCGTAATGGGCATGTCGTCCCGCTCCAGTCGGTCATGCGTCATCAGCAGCCAGCGCGCCAGTCGCTCCTCGAGGGAATAGCCGGCGTTGGCATAGGCCGTCTGGCTGACCTGCACGATGAAGGTGTGCACGAAGCGCAGAAGCAGCGCGCGCAGCGTGGAACTGTGGTCCATCGCATCTTGTAGCTCGCCGGCTCCAATGCGGAATGCTTCGCCCATAGCCTGTACCAGGCAGGTATGCGGCGACCGGTCCACGCTGAGCACGATGGGGACGCCCACCAGACCCTCCGATCCGACCATGCCAACCTCGAATCGGCCTTCCCCCGTATCGGCAACGATCGAGGCGACCCCGGATTCGGGGAAGGTCACATGCGCGATCTTTTGATCGGCTTTGAACAGATGATGGCGCACCTCCAACGGCACCGCCTCCAGATGCGGCTGCACCACCGCAAAGTCATCAAGCGACAGAGACGCCAGCAGACGGTTGCGAATGATCGACTGCTGAAGCTGAGCCATGCTCCTAGCCTCCGTTTAGGGGCAAGAGCACACGCATCTCTCAGTCGCTTGCGCCCGGACAGTCAGCAAGCAATCGGCATTTATCCCCCCAAGCCCAGTCCCAGGCAATGGCGAATGTGACTTCCTTGGGTCGAATAGGGAATTGGGTACGAATTCGTACGCACCTTCGCATCGGAGCCAGTCAGCTTCCTGGAGTGCACAATTGGTCCTCGCTTTTGCGCGAAGCGCGTATGCTAAAGAAGTCCTAAAGGCGCACAGCCTTATCGAGATGCAGGTGAATGCGCTGGCTTTCCGTAAAGACCAAGGCATACCATTCTCGGGCAAAATGAGCGGGTAAGTTCCTGGTCTTCCTCAACCGCGCGGACAAACCATTCGCCGCAGCTTCGATCAATTCAATGCAGGGTGTGACCTTGCCGGTCGGCGCCATCCATTGGTACGGAATCGGACGAAACGGCGATGGGGGGAACGCGAATGCAAATCGGATGTTTTTTGACTTGTGTTGTTAACTGGGAGGTTAGCATGCAAATCCGAGTTAGGCTTGCGAAACGGGAAAGCTCATCTTGCACAATTTTTCATCGATCGCTATTGGCCGAAGACGTTAGGCCGGGGAAAGCGGAGGCTTGTGTCGTTTTGTCGATTGATACAAGCGGGATTTACCCCGACCGCTCCGCCTATAAATACGAGCTTGAGTTCACAGCCGAGAACTCCGAACGCTTATCGATGTTGCAACCGGTCACGTGCCTTCTACAGGCATTGAAATCGGCAGCAGCCGTTCCGTCACGCATACCGAGAGCGGCGAAACTGCGTCTCCAATCTTACGATGACTTCTGCTCACTTGGCACCTCCCGAGGTTGGACGCCTTACCGGTCAATCAGTGTTGTTGCACCAGTCATGACCGTGGCGCGTGAAAATGCGCACGTCGATCGGATGCCGTCGCCCTTCGCCGGCAATAGCGGCGAGCTTCGGGTTGACACGTGGTCCACGCGGACGGACTAGGAGACACCGTGTTGCGTCTTCTTCGGTAAAAGGTCGGGAGGTTCCTTTGCAAACTGGCCACTCGCAGTCGCACCTCTAGCCTGCAGTGACGAAGACTGACAGCCAAGCGCGCTAGCAGGAAGCGTTAGCGTGCGGTGAGGGCCGAGTTGCCCTT
The DNA here is from genome assembly GCF_056404775.1 of Mesorhizobium sp. P2_B5. Lineage (NCBI taxonomy): Bacteria > Pseudomonadati > Pseudomonadota > Alphaproteobacteria > Hyphomicrobiales > Phyllobacteriaceae > Mesorhizobium > Mesorhizobium sp. P2_B5. The sequence continues at coordinate 3,825 of NZ_JBFUDJ010000014.1, forward strand.
CGCATGGATACGAAGCGCAGCTGCTTGCAATCTCGTCCGCACTGTTGGGCCCCTGACGCGCGTTGACGGAACCAATGGAAAACCAAGCCGTTTTCGAGTTGCAACATTGTTGAAGAGGGCACCTTGCGTAGCGATGACGCGTCTCCAATTTCGTCCGGGGTCCAAGGGCTCGATTTTGTCCTTCGAGGAGGATACGCGAAATATCGATCTCATCTGATCGAGGGCAGACCAGGTTCCGGTAAAACCACTTTGGGGCTGCAGTTTCTAGTAGCCGGCGCGGCTGGGGGCGAAAAGTGCCTTTATATCACCCTGTCTGAGAGCAAGCGGGAACTGCTATCCGTTGCGGCGAGACATGGTATCGCGTTGGACGGGATCCATATCCTCGAGCTTGTTCCTCCCGAACTTAGCCTAGATCCAGCCCAGTTGCAGACGCTCGTGCATTCCTCTGATCTGGAGCTGGGTGAGACGGTTCAGTCCGCTCTAGCCGAAATGGAACGTTTGAAACCCGAGCGGGTGGTGTTCGACTCCCTATCGGAAATACGCTTGCTGTCGCAGGGGTCGCTGCGTTACCGCCGGCAAGTTCTAGCACTGAAGAGCTTTTTTCTGCTGAACAACGCAACTGTCCTGCTGCTTGATGACCTTACTGCCGAACATGACGACCTCAACCTGCATTCGATAAGCCACGGCGTGATCAGAATGGAGCAATTGGCTCCGACTTATGGGGGCGAGCGGCGCCGTTTGCGTGTCATAAAAATGCGCGGCGTTCAAATTCGCGGCGGTTTTCATGACTTCGTCATTAGGCCCGGTGGTGTGACGGTTTTTCCCCGCCTGGTTGCCGGCGATCATGAACCGGGTGAGCCTAGCGGCGGGCCTGCGCTGAGTGGAAGTGCTGTCGACATTCTCTTGGGTGGCGGGTTGTCGCGCGGCACCAGTACGTTGCTGATCGGGCCCTCCGGGGTTGGGAAGTCGACAATGGCGTCGACCTTTTGCCGGGCTGCACTCCTGCGTGGCGAAAGTGTGCTGGTTCTGCTGTTCGACGAGACGAAACGGATTTTTCTGACTCGTGCTGCCGGTTTGGGGCTCGAGTTGCAACCCTTCTTGGATGAGGGCCTCCTGATTGTTGAAAAGGTCGAGCCTGCAGAACTTTCGCCCGGCGAGCTGTCCTCGCGGATACAGGCGGCCGTAGACAAATCCAACGCTCGAATGGTTGTCGTCGACAGCCTGACCGGATATCTGAACGCCCTGTCCGAAGAACAGCACCTCGTGCTTCAGATGCATGAAATACTGACCTATCTGAACCAGAAAGGTGTGGTTACCATTCTTCTACTGGCCAATCATGGTCTTATCGGACAGATGTCGGTCCCGGTCGACATGACATACCTCTGCGACTGCGTCATGTTGCTGCGGTTCTTCGAAAGCGGCGGTCGTCTGCGAAGAGCAATTTCCGTGGTGAAGCGGAGGGTAGGCCCCCACGAAGACACGATTCGAGAATTCCAAATTGCTTCGTCAGGGCTGGTCGTGGGTGAACCACTGGACGGGTTTCAGGGCATCCTCACGGGCATCCCCTCGTACGTGGGTAAGCAAACCGACCTTCTTGACGATAACTCTCAGTGATGCAGCCCCCCTCGGAAGTTCTCATTCTGGCGCCGACCGGGCGTGATGCGAAGGTTGCCGCATCGATCTTGATCTCTGGCGGGATCGTGCCTGTTATCTGCTCTACGTTAACTGAGGCGATTGCCAAATTCGAGCGTGCGCAGTGTCTTATCGTTGCGGAAGAGGCGTTGCTAGCCTCTGATAGGTCTGACTTCGCGGCATGGCTTGAGAGACAGCCGGCATGGTCTGATTTCCCGATAGTGCTCCTCACCAGGCGTGGCTCGGAATTCGACAGCCGTCTTGCATTCCTTGACCGTCACACTGTTGTCTTGGAGCGACCGTTTCTGGCGTCCAGTCTCACCAACTCTGTGCGCTCAGCTTTGCGCGCTCGCGCGCGTCAACTTGAAGTGAAGACCCTGATCGAGCAAATGAAAGACGTTGCCGAGCGCCAAAGACTGTTGATCCGCGAACTCCATCATAGGGTAAAGAACACGCTCGCCAACGTGCGTGCGATGATGAATGCGACCGTCAGATCAAGCGAAAGTGTTGAGGACTTCGTTCGGGATTTTTCAGCCCGGATCGTGTCCTTGGCCGATACTCATAGCATTTTGACGGATGATTACTGGCAAACTGCCCCATTGCATAAGTTGCTCGAAGCCGAACTTCGCCACTATGACACGAAGGATGCCACACGGATCCGGTTGGATGGCCCTGATGTGGCTCTCGTTGCAGATCTTGCCATTCCGGTCGGTATGGCGTTTCACGAGCTGGCCTCGAACTCGTCGAAATATGGGGCCCTGTCCGTCCCCCAAGGAAGGCTCGAGATTCACTGGTCGATTTCTTCCGAAGGTGATTCGGCCATTGTTCATCTAGATTGGCTTGAGCACGGCGGCCCAAGTGTGCAGCCGCCGAAGCGCCGCGGTTTCGGAACGACCTTGTTGGAAAAGGTCGTCGCCGTGCAGTGCAACGCCAATCTCAAAATCGAATATCCTTCCGAAGGCTTTCATTTTGCCATGGACTTGCCCCTGCGCAACACACGTTTGGTGCCGGCGTATTCGTAGGCATTTAAGATCGTGTCGTCCAAGATATCGCGCGCTTGCCGAGGGTTGATTACCTCTATGCCCAGTCAGACTATGGGTGTGGGGTGCCGACCGGGATTGCGCTGTGATGTAATGCGCGATCGCTTTGCGATCGCTGTCAGGCAGCATGGCACTGTTTGTGACGACGTCAACCATGGATGACCCCACCCGACCGTGGTTGGACGTCACCCCGGTTGTAAGCATCGTGGCAACGTCGGTCTCAGTCCACGCGCCCAATCGTTCTTGCACGATGTTGGGCACAAACCCGGTGCCCTGGGGGTCGATGCCCCAAACGCATTTCGGCTGGAGTGGCACTCCGCGCAATGTGAAACGATCTCGACGAGGGAAGCGCCGCGATCAATCTGGGTTATGCCGTCATTCGCAGCCGACCGGCCCACCGGAGCTTCCAAGATCCCACGAACCGGCGAATTCTGAACAGTAGTGCTGGATCATGCGGCGGCGCGCGCCCAGAGACCTGGGGAGCGTCATGAGATAGGCGTAAACATCGTTGACATCAGCGACGGTCATCCCGGTGAAGAAAGACGGGTAATAGTGATTGCGTCTGGGAGAGACCCCACCGATCAGGGCAGTTGCTAGATCGGCAGCGCTCCATCTGCATATACCGTCAACAGGATTCGGCGAGATGTTGGGCGGTCGAAAGGTGCCGAATGGCGAGGCGAGCGCCAAGCCACCTCCAAGTTTCAGGCGATCGTATTGTCCGGGGGTTGCGGCAGGAGGCTCAGTCGCCGGCCGCGAATGACAGCTTGCCGCGGGTCATGTCGCCCCTCGCCTCAAATCGCGGATCGTGTTGAACGCCGCGGTTATCGACAAAGCCACCGTTGCAGCATCCCCTGCGGTCAGTAGGATTGCGACAGCAAACTGGTATGCAATGCGCCTCATAATCCTTAAGGCTCGTGCGAAGCTTGATGAATAGGGTTAGGCGACTCCCTTGCCGCCGGTGACGCCATAAACTTCGCCATTGATGAAACTAGCCTCCTGCGAGGCCAGCAGCACATAGACCGGCGCGAGCTCGACGGGCTGTCCAGGACGGCCGAAATCGCTGTCTTCGCCGAAATGCCTGACCTTCTCATCCGGTTGTCCGCCACTTGGCTGCAGGACGGTCCATACGGGTCCCGGAGCCACGGCGTTAGCCCGAACACCTCGCTTGATCAACTGCTTGGCGAGCGCCTTCGTGTAAGCGACGATGCCGGCTTTGGTCGTGGCATAGTCGAGCAGAATCGCGGAAGGCTCATAGGCTTGGAGTGACGCCGTTGTGATGATAGAGGCGCCGGCGGGCAAATGTGGCGCAGCTGCCTGAGCGATCCAGTGAAGGGCGTACAGGTTCGTCTTCATTGTCTTGTCGAAATCGTCCGTCGTCAACTCATCAAGGCCCTCACGATACTGCTGCCGCCCGGCATTGATCACAAGGATGTCCAGGCCACCGAAGGCGAAGACAGCCTTCTGCACCAATTCCTGACACCAAGCTTCCTCCATTATGTCGCCGGGCAGCGCTAGGGCCCTCCGGCCAGCGGATTCGATAAGGGCGATGACTTCCCTGGCATCCGCCTCCTCCTCGGCAAGGTAGGATATGGCCACATCGGCTCCTTCGCGCGCAAAGGCGATAGCCACCGCCCGACCTATTCCGGAATCCCCTCCCGTCACCAGCGCCTTGCGGCCCGTAAGCCTGGCGGAGCCGCGATAGCTCTCCTCACCGTGGTCTGGTACCGGATCCATCATTCCGGCAAGGCCAGGCGCGATCTGCGGCTGCTCTGGAAAGGGAGGAGCTGGGTACTGCTTACGGGGATCTCGAAGTAAGTCACGGTCTTTCACGATGATGCCTCCATAGCCTTGCTTGCCGTTGCCGCAACGCCGGGAATAACGCTTTGTTCCGTAAGCGCCGTAGGGTTGGTTAGCGAGCAAACATAAGCACCCAGATTGGGACTCATGCGGCCGCGCACAAAAACCGAAAGGATTGCCGGCCGCCTTAGCCGGGCATGGCCAAGGCCTTTACGGCGTCCTGGTGGAACAGCCCGGTTGCCGCGCGTTTGGCACGTACCATCACCGCACCCAATCTGTACCCGACCAATGCACGCCAAGGAGAGCTCGATGGGATTTTTTACAAGGAGATCAAGTCGATGGAGGATCTGAGCAGCCAGCGTGCGAGCCGTTCCTCGAGCGAGTAACCAGCATTGGCATAAGCAGTCTGACTGACTTGCACGATGAAGGTATGCACGAAGCGCAGGAAGAGCGCGCGCATTGTCGGGCTGCGCTCCATGGCGAAATCGGCGCGAAATAAAAGGTCCCGCACCCTCTATCGTGGCCCTCTCAAGGTGTGGCTGCAACAGTGCAAAATCGTCCGCCGACAGGGATGCAAGCCGACTATTGGGAAACTGCCGATTGTTGAAGCTGGGGCATGCCCTTGGCCTCAATTTGGGGGCAAGGGCATCAGCACCGCCATCTCTCAACCGCCTGCGCCCAAACAACCAGCAATGGCTAAGGGCATTTCCAGGATGAGAAACGCGCTTGGGTACGAGTCCGTACCAACATTTGTTAATGGCGGCCGTATCTGGCGACCTTAGGGTTAGCGAAGTGTCATCTACAGATAAGGACAGTTGCGATGGAACAACCCGCGAAAAATCTGCCCTGTGTTGAGTTGATCGACGCCTGCGGCGAGTGGCATGTCCGGGTGGTGGAGGAAGATCAGCAGCGGATCCGATCCTTCGAGATCGAGCGCTCCGCTTTGGCCTACGCGGAACGTCAGCGACGACGCCTGGAGCTCGCGGATTTCACCCGTATATGAGTGTTGGAGCCAGCGATTATGTCAATCGATAGCTACGATGAAGTTCGCGAGTGGGCTAGCCCAGTCTTAAGCCATACCTTGCAGCGACGGCACATTGATAAGGAGAAATTTGAGAGAGCTGATCGCGAAGCACGCAAACTGATCGAGGCGGAACGGCAAGCCAGAGAGGCCAAGACCGCGCGGCTGAGAGAATTGAGGCTAAGCGGAAGCAGAAGCCAGCCTTAGCTCAAACCGTCCGCAGCGCTCAAAAACTGATCGTATATGCGAGCAATTCTCGGCCAAGACGCAAAGGCTAACCAGGCTCCATTCGATCCTTCTTGGATGATTGCGTGTCAGCGGCGACTTCATCAATCCCCTGCCCCGGGACATTAAACAGGGCGGCTGCCATTTGGGGAAGTCAGCCACGCTGACGGAACGACGCGCGAATTAGGTGCGGTTTCTGACCTTTCAAAAGAAAAAGCTTCGCAACGAGAGTCCTTGCGGCCGAAGTAGTCTGCCGACGGGGCTCCCCTGTGGAAAGCCAAGGGTCAATTGCAAGCAACTGCTCGAGCTTCTCGTCAGTCGAAAGCAATCCGTTCTCGGCTATGCGCCGAACCTTCCTTTCGGTGAACATCACCATGCCGACGTGTCCTCACCTTGATCCTCGCCAACGTCGCTCTCTTCGGAACGTTCCACACTTTCATCCCAACAGCATGGCCAATCGCACGCAGACAACGGACAGGTCAACAGGTCGGGAAGCGCCGCCAACCGGAGATCAGGCCGTATGTGCTCCACTGACCCCGCGACGAGCAACCCTGGGCCGAAATCCTACGCACTCTTGTCAGTCGAGGGGAACAAATCGTCCGCACGCAAATTCGTATCGGACGGAGATAAACCTAGCGAGGGCAAAAAAATGGGATTCTTTGGCAAATATTTTTCAGGTCTGTTGGGGAAGAATGGACAACCGGAAACGCGTGGCGGCGACATGCGTAAGGCTACAGGCGCGGGCCCGGCCTTGGCAGCGCACTCTAAGGACGCGAAAAGCGAAGCCCCGACGGGCCAAAATGCGACGGCAGCGAGAAAGAAATCCAACGGTCAATCTCAACGACGTGGGTAACTGTTCGGCAAAGGCCGAGCCGCTAATCTCGCCGCGCGGCGGCCTTGAGGTTTGAAGCCCATGCGAGCAGTACCCTTGCCTGGTAAGGTGGTCTTCGGAGACCTTGGCGAGGTGGAACCGCTGAGCCGGAAGTTCGGTGGCGACCGCGGCACGCCACTGGATCGCTACTATATAGAAAGCTTTCTGCAGCGTCATGCAAAAGACATTAGGGGACGTGTTGCGGAGATCGGCGACAATGTCTACACCCTCCGTTATGGCGCCGAACGGGTCGAGCGGACAGACATTATCGACTCCCCGCAAAGTGCCAATCCACATGCTACAGTCCGCTTTGATCTCCAGAACCAAGACGCCGTAGAGGCCGGCCGTTTCGACTGCTTGATCGTGACCCAGACGCTGCATATGATTTACGACGTGCATAGCGCGCTGGCCACGATCCATCGCGCCTTGGCAGCGGGCGGCGTTGTGCTGGCGACGGTGCCAGGCATTACGTCGATCGACGCTTATGATGGCCCAGAGAAATGGTTCTGGGCGATGACCCAGAGTGCCGCGCGACGCTTGTTCGAGGAACGGTTCGGCACCTCAGCAGTGGAAGTGCAGCAATTCGGCAACGTACTTGCAGCCACGGCCTTCCTTCAGGGACTCGCGTTTGAGGAGATCGACCGCGCAAGCCTTGACGTCGTTGATCCCCTGTATCCTGTGATTACTGGGATCAGGGCCACCAAAGAATCATGACCCGTCACCGAGCTCAGGGAACGGAGTGGAGGCGAGCCTTGTCGGGACGGGATCCGATCAACTGCCGGAAAATCTGACTGGTCATGATCGCCGACTGGCGGATGTCGAAGCATGCTTGCGCACGCCTCACGCTCGCACCAGCCATCGACTTCAGCTTGGCCGAGTTGGACAAGAGGGCGAGCGCCGCCAAGGCCACGCCCTCCCAGTCGCCGGGATATTCCGAAACAATACCGGGCCACTCGGTGGTGCCCACAAGAATTCCGGTCTCGCCTGTGGCGACGATTTCCGGAACGCCGCCGACGCCGATCGCCACGACCGGCACACCCGACGCCATGGCCTCCAGGATGGTGAGCGGCATCGCGTCGGCGCGCGATGTATGCAACAGCAAATCAAGCGCCGGATAAATCCGATGTGGTTCGCGCGCAAGCCCAATCATATGAATGCGCGACTCCAGCCCCGCGCGTCGTATGGTAGCGACGAGATCCTTCTCCATTAAGCCGGTGCCAACCATTGCGAAATGCACGTCGGGACGCCTTTGCAGAATGTACTCGGCTGCCTTGAGGAACTTGTCGGGGCCTTTTTCCCAGGCAAGCCTGCCAACGAAACCAACCAGCAGATCGGCAGGACCGACGTCGATTGTTCGGCGGAACTCCGCCGGCTCAGCGGACATCGGATGATACGTTGCGAGGTCGACGCCGTTGGGAACAAGGCTTACGCGTTCAGGCGCCAACCCTACAGCAAGTGCCTGTGACCAAGCTTCACGGCACACCACAATGGTGTGGCTCCCGGTTGTGCGCGCCACACTGATTTCCTGCGGATGAAGGCTCATGCCATGCAACGTGGCTACGGTTGGCGTCCCGCAAAGGCGCCCGGCCATTGCCGCGACGGTATGTGCATTCATCAGGTGAGCGTGGAGCAGATCAACCCCAGTTTCGCGGACCAATGTGCAAATCAGCTCGACTGTCCGCCAAGGCGGATCGTCGCGCAGCGGGGCAATATAGACGTCTCTCCCTTCGGATCGTAACAACACGGTATAAGGGCTCTCAAATGGACACAGGAGAGAGACCTTGAACTCGTGCGATGGGAGGTTTGCAGCCAGGTTGCGCACGTAATTTTCCATGCCGCCGACTATAGCGTTTCCCAAGACCTCTAGTATGTGCGTGCGCTCATCAGTCTGGCCGCCTGGCAACACACGCGGTGTCCGGGCCATCACTTTCCTCCTTGTGCTGGGCGTAGCCTTAGCCAGTCCATTGCAGTCCCCGCCATGATCTCATTTCGGTCCTCGATCGCGACGTCTAGCTGATCGAGCACTGTCGCAACCTCGTCTATTGCCGCGCGAATATGAGCACCACTGCAGGGCAGGAAGCGATCGCTGCCGAATTGCAGGGAGCGCGGGCCGATCACGTCGATTGCCTTGCAAAATACCTCGTAGCGGTAGATCGGAGGTGGCCCGAATGAGAGGTCGAAGCGAAACTGGCTCGCGGCCGGGTCGACTCCATTTATCCGATCTATAACGCCAACTGCATTGGCTTCGTCACACCATGGCCAGCCCAGATGAGCCAAGGTCACTCGAAGGCCGGGATGATCACGAACTGCTTCGTAGAAAGAGGGGCGGCAAAACCGTCCGGATCGACCGTCAATGAAAATTCCACTGTGGAACAAGATCGGGAAATTGAGCTTTGCAGCGACCGCGTAGACACGATGAGCGCACTCGTCATAGGGGTACCAACCGGTCGGAACCATCTTCAACGCGCGAATACCGGGAAGTGCAGCTGCCTCCTCCAGATCGTGGGCGGATTGTGGATGGAGTGGATTGACAACGGCGAACCCGACCAGCCGATCGGAGTGGCCTTCGATCAGGCCTGACAGGTAGCGGTTGCCGGCGCGCAACGATTCGCGGTCATCAAGGGAATAAGGCGCTGTCAGGAACGGCGCCAGCAAGAAGGCGGCATCAACCCCCGCATCGTCAAGTGATTTGAGCACGTCCGCTGTCGTTTCGCGGCCGGACGTATGAAGGTGTGCATCGACAATCATTTGCGTCTCCCCGCCGACAACTTGCGGAGGCGATGGCCGTTCCAGACGTAAAAAGAAATCGTGGTTTCTTCGGCGTCCCGGTCCGGAAACAAAATTATGTCGTCGGCGTGGAACCCGAGCTTCAGACGGAGCTTGATCCACCATAAGCCAACCCTAATACGGATCGTTGCAATGGATCAGAGCGTATCCAACCCCCCGCTTGCGCCATTCGAGCACCCGCTTCTGCTATGCTTCTCCCACTTGCGCTGGGATTTCGTTTTTCAACGCCCCCAGCATTTGATGACGCGCGCCGCAGCCCACTACACCGTCGTCTTCTTCGAGGAGCCTGTGTTCGAGCCCGTCCAGAGACCACTGTTGCGCCGCAGGTCGGTTGCCTGCGGCTTGGAAGTCGTGACGCCCGTCCTCCAGAACCGCCAGTCCGCAATTGATACCGACAAAACCCTCGCCATCTTGTTGGACAGACTGGTTTCCGAGATCGAGCATGACCAGTTGGTAACTTGGTATTACACCCCCATGGCCCTGAAGTTCACGGCCGCGCTGCACGAGGATGTCTGCGTCTACGACTGCATGGATGAACTCTCTGCCTTTAAGAACGCACCGCCCGAACTCGAGCGGCTCGAGCAGCAACTGTTCATCAAGGCCGACGTCGTGTTCACCGGCGGCATGAGCCTTTATGAGGCCAAGCGCGGCCGGCATCCATCCGTCCATGCCTTTCCAAGCGGCATTGACACGGCGCACTTCCATCAGGCGCGCCGCCCTCAGACAGACCCTGCCGACCAGCAATCCATTGCGCATCCGCGCGTGGGCTTCTTCGGTGTCATCGACGAGAGGTTTGATATCGACCTGATGGCTCGAACCGCCGCAGCGATGCCAAACGTCGAGTTCGTCACCATTGGTCCGGTGGTGAAGATCGACCCGGCCACGCTGCCGACCGGCCCAAACATTCATTGGCTGGGCGCCAAGCGGTATGCCGAACTGCCTGAATATATGGCCGGTTGGGATGTGGGATGGATGCCTTTCGCCTTGAACGCCGCCACACGGTACATCAGTCCCACGAAGACCCCTGAGTTCCTTGCCGGGGGGCTGCCCGTGGTTTCGACAGCCATAGCCGATGTCGTGCAAACCTATGGCCGTCGCGGACTGGTGAAGATCGCTGACGCTAGCTCGATGCCATCAGCGCTCCGGACCGCTCTGCGCGAAGGGCCCGTTGGAATGACGAAGGTGGACGCATTCCTCTCGGGGATGTCGTGGGACTCGACCTGGAAAGCCATGCATGACTTCCTGACACCCGCGAAGATTTCGCGCCATGCCACGTCTAGCCGGCTGGTCGACCATGTTTGACTGGCTCGTCGTCGGCGCAGGCTTCGCAGGAAGCGTTTTGGCAGAACGCCTCGCCAGTCAGCGTGGAGATACAGTGCTGGTCGTCGATCGTCGCGCTCACATGGGCGGCAACGCTTTTGATTGGTATGATGAAGCCGGCATTCTTGTCCATCGCTATGGGCCTCACATTTTCCACACAAATGCAGAAGCCATCGTGGCCTACCTGTCTCAGTTTACCGCGTGGCGTCCTTATGAGCACCGCGTTCTGGCCCAGGTAGACGGTCAGCTTGTGCCAATCCCAATCAACCTCGACACAATCAATCGTCTCTACGGCCTAGACCTCACCTCTCAGCAAATGGAGCAGTTTCTGGCCGAACGCAGGGAGAGCGTTGAGGAGGTCCGCACCGCCGAGGACGTGGTCGTGGGCACCGTGGGACGGGAACTTTATGAGAAGTTTTTCCAAGGGTACACGCGAAAGCAATGGGGGGTCGACCCATCGCAGTTGAGCAAATCAGTAACGGCGCGCGTGCCGACACGAACCAATCGCGACGACCGCTATTTCTCCGACAAGTTCCAGAGCATGCCGGCGGGTGGATACACACGCATGTTCCAGAAGATGCTGGCTCACCCGAATATCAAGGTGATGCTGCAGTCGGACTACCGCCAAGTCCGACACGTCATCCCCCATCGGCGCCTCATCTATACCGGTCCGATCGATGAATTTTTCGATTTCAGGCTGGGGAAATTGCCGTATCGATCTTTGCGCTTCGAGCACGTCACGCTGGACCGGCCACAGTTTCAACCGGTGGCCGTCGTCAACTATCCGCAGACCGAAGCCTTCACAAGGATCACGGAATACAAGCATATGACGGGCCAGCGACATCCTCAAACCAGCCTGACCTACGAATACCCGACGAATGAGGGCGATCCATACTATCCGGTTCCACGGCCGGAGAATGAAGTGCTCTACAAGCGATATGAGGCACTAGCTGCTCAGCAGACCGATGCGATTTTCGTCGGGCGGCTGGCAACATACCGGTACTACAATATGGACCAGGTGATTGGTCAGGCGCTGACTGCGTTCAATCGTATTCAGAAAACGGGGGCCTCGGCGCTATCTCTTGCCAAAGGGGCGGCGGGATAGCCGTGGTGGAGGTCTGGGGCGGCATCGAATGCAGCGTGGTTCGTGTAGGCGACGTGATCCGCGATCAGCTCCTCGAAACCGGGCATTCAAAACGCATCGAGGATTTGGATCTCGTTGCTTCTCTTGGTATCAAAACCGTTCGATACCCAGCGCTGTGGGAACACGTCGAGACAGTGGCGGGCAAGGATGACTGGAGCTGGCTGGACCAACGGTTTCAACGCATGCGCGAACTCGGCATCAGTCCCCTGGCAGCCCTCATTCACCACGGAAGCGGGCCATCCTGGACGTCCATTCTAGCGTCGGATTTTGTCGAACGCCTCGCGGCGTTTGCCACTCGGCTCGCAGGGCGGTACCCGTGGATAACGACTTTCACGCCGATCAACGAGCCAATGGTGACCGCTCGCCTCAGCGGCCTTTATGGACTCTGGCACCCGCACCGCGCGGACGAGGCAAGTTGCTTGCGACTTGTCGTGGCCCAATGCCGCGCGATCGTCAAGACAATGTCGGCCATCCGCAAGGTCATCCCCGATGCCAGGCTTATGCAGACAGAGGATTTCGGAAAGATATTTGCGACGAAAGAGCTTGCGTACCAAGCTGATTATGAAAATGACAGGCGATGGCTCTCGCTGGATCTGCTTTGTGGGCGTGTCGGTTCCTGCCATCCTTTCCATGAACGCCTCCTAGGGGCTGGTGTCGATCACACCCACCTTGAAGAGCTGGAGGCCGCGCCCTGCCCTCCGGACCTTATTGGAGTTGATTACTACCTCACCAGCGATCGGTTCCTTGATCATCGCGTCCAGCGCCATCATCGGGAACCGGTAGGAGGCAACGGCATCGAACCCTACGTCGATATTGCCGCTTTCCGCGCCGGCCTGCCAGCGAGCGAACTCGGATTTGCCTCGCGTCTGCGTGAAGTGTGGCGGCGCTATACTCTGCCGGTGGTACTCGGTGAAGTCCACAATGGCTGCACCCGTGAGGAACAGCTGCGGTGGTTCTTGGAGGGATGGGAGGCAGCCTGCGAATGTGTGGCTGAGGGTGTTGATGTACGGGCCATCACCGCATGGTCGATGTTCGGTGCTATTGACTGGAATTCCATGATGATGCGCGAGGACGGATACTATGAATGCGGGGTGTTCGACACAAGGGCGGCTACTCCGCGTCGAACGATACTGGCTGATGCCATTTCGGCCCTGGTGAAAACCCGATCATTCGACCATCCGGTGCTTGTACAGAGCGGCTGGTGGCGAGCGCCGCGAAGGTTGGGGATATCGCCTACGATCCAACTGCAAGGGTTTGACCGGCTGCTCTCGATCCTGGGTGAGTGTTGCAGCCGCCGCCGACTTCCAGCCAGCGCGGCCGATAGGACAGCAGCATCGACAGACGCATGGGTTGAGCTCAGCGTGAAGGGCGGCAGATGCGGTTCACGACCTATCTTGTGTGCGAGATATGGCGACGGCAAAACCTTCTCGCTATTGCTTCCTGATGGTGTAAATCGGGTCGCCGCCTGCAATGCATTCCTCGACCTCGTGGTCGACGGCCTTGCCGGCGATCACGAGCTTGTTGCTGCTGACCGCGACAACCAATATCAAGTCTGCGAAGCCCCGATCGGGCATGCCGCCGCGCTAGCGCGCTAACGGTTTCACCACGCCACTTACCCTCCGGGTCTGGTGAGTCTTACGGCAGCTACCTCGGATCTCGCACCATACTGAGATAGGTCGGATCGAATTCAGCGATCTCCTGAAGGCGCGCCCAGTCATGATCGTCAACGACTGATCCGCCCAAGTGACCGCGCCGAGCTTACGAAGGTCGCCCACGATGCGGTTCATATGAACAACCGATAGTCCCAACACGTCTGCGAGTTCGGCCTGCGTTAGCGGCAAACGGAAACTTAGACCGGTCGTTCGATTCACCACCTTCAACCGGACGTACAGTTCGCAAATCAGGTGGGCCAGATGGGAGATCTTCAACCGTCGGCCCATAGCGACGATCCATTCCCTATGGATCGCCCCGTCGACAAGCGTGTCCAACCAGAGAAGCCGGGTGAGGTGAGGCGCTGTCTCCGTGATCTTTCGTAGCCGACTGTGATCGGCAAAAAGCACACCAGAAGGGTGCTATAACTCGGACGGGATCCCGCAGACACCAGATCCTGGCCAATGGCGACATCACGTCCGATTGAAATCGTTTCGGCAAGCAAAGCCCGTTCGGCGTCTGAGACAACATCGTATTGCTCTAGCTGCATGAGGTTCGAGCATCTTGTAGTCCCGAGGCTTATTGACGGAGAGGCCCCACCACCCTGGCAGCGTACGACCTCCATTTCCAAAAGGGATCGTGGTAACAATCTGATGGATTTTCTCCCAAAGCGCCAGCAGCGAAGGAACCTCGATTCGTCGAGGAGATTTACAGGTGACGTGTGCGGTGAGCTCGCAATGAACCGGTATTTCTTCGATGTTTACAACACTGACGGGCAGGTTCTGGATGAGGAAGGCCAACTTTTCGAGTCGCCGGATCGCGCGCGAGCGGAGGCCTTGCGCATCCTGCATGACGTCGCGCGCGATGAAATGCCTGACCGTGACCTGGTCAAACTTACCGTGAAGGTTAGGGGTGGCGACGGCGCCCAAATGTTTGAAGCATCGCTCATCTTAACGGCGGGTTGGAGTGCATCGTTATTCGTTCCGCCAAAGTAAGGCACTGTGGGCGCGCGAATATGGTCGGCGGTAGGCGCACGAACAGGCGAGCGGTCATCCCTCAGTGTCGTCGCTTCGTTTACCCTTCTTCTTGTGCGATTCCCACGACACCTTTCACTATGCATTGTCCGACGACCGAGAGAGGCGTCGGCGTGCTCTCATGCTTTTAGAAAACGATCGGCGGTCATGGTCATTGAAGGCCTCTTCCCGTCTTGACGGAGAGCAAAGCCAATGCTCCAACCGACGTGTCTTAGCGGAACTGGTCAAATGTGCATTGGCTGGGCGACTTGTCCGGTCGCCAGCGCAGCAGCTTTGTGCCATGCCGGAAGCGATCACCCGTTACATGATCGAAGCGCACCTCCACGACCAACTCCGGGCGCAGGGGCTCCCATTCGCCACTCCGTTCCGTGCTCCATCGGCTTGGCCCGCCCGGTGCCTTGCCAGTGAAGCCTGGCGGTTCGCGCAATGCTTCCAACCGATGGGTCAGTTCGGTGCGTTCGTCATTGGAGATCGTGGATGTAAAGCCCACATGATCGAGCCTGCCATCCTTGTCATAGAGGCCGAGCAGGAGGGATCCGGCCTCGCGCCTGTCGGCGAGATAGCGGAAGCCTCCTACGACACAGTCAGCCGTCCGCATCCGCTTGACCTTCACCATGGCGCGTTCGCCGGGAAGATACGGCCCATCCAGCCGCTTGGCGATTACGCCGTCGGTATTGCCGCCCGAGTCCTGCAGCCACTTTTTGGCCTGCATAAGATCCAAGGTCGCGGGCGAAAGTTGTATGTCCGCACTGCCTATTGACCGAACCAACCTCTCCAGCGCGGCACGTCTCCCGGAGAGCGGTCGATCGGTGAGAACTTGCCCGGTCGGATCGGCCAGCATATCGAACACCATCAGCTTGGCGGGCGTCTCGACCGCCAGTTTGCGAATGCGGCTTTCGGCCGGATGCAGACGCATCTGCAAGGCGTCAAAGGAATAGTTACCGGTGCGTTCGATCAGAATCTCACCGTCGATGACGAATTGCGCTGCCGGAAGGTTGGACAAGTGATCGACAAGCTCAGGAAAATAGCGGGCGAGCGGCTTTCCGGACTTGGCGCGAATATCTACCGCATTGCCGGCCTTGAACGACAGACACCGAAATCCATCCCACTTAGGCTCATATTGCCAGACACCCTGTTCTACGGGAATGGCGTCCGCACGTTTGGCTTCCATGGGAGCAGTGTCGATCGGCAGGAGAAATGGGGCGGAAGCGCTCATTTTGCTTCCCGCCCTTTGCGCGACTCCCTCCAGAGATGGGAAAGCGGACCGCTGCTACCGTAGACGGGATCCTGCCGCGGTTTCGCGACTTTGGGAATGGCCTTGACCGCCCGGGCATGGTCCTCCTTGCCTTTGCATTCGTCGTAGATCCCGTCCAGCGGATAGGCGCCGACCACCAGAAAGTCGTCTTCGGCATACAGACATTCGTGGCCAGTGCCTGCCGGCAGGACAGCGATGTCCCCCGCCTTCATCGTCAGCGAGCGGCCGCGCTTGCCGCCGAACTGCACCTTGGCCGATCCGCGAGCTACTCCGAGAACTTCGTGAATGCGGGAATGGTAGTGAACATAGTTGTAGATGCCATTCCGCCAGGACTTTTGCCAGCCGTTGCGTGCGAAGAGGTCCTCAAAGATTGCAGCTGGATCGTACTTGGCAGGCAGTTTCGCAACGCCATGATACACGACCAAAGGCCAGAACGGATGATTGGGGATGATGCCATCATCCTTGAAAAGGAACGTGTTCGCCTTGCGTGATCGCAGCAGGCGCTCGAGATCGTCGCTTGAGGGCCGCTGCCAGCCTGTCACCTTCTCGACGAACTCTTTTCCGCTTTCGAGTATTGGCATCACGTCTGCCCAGCCGGCGAGTCCACTGGTTGGAGGGGCGCGACCGCAGGGCCGTTGAGTACGGTCCCGTCGGGAGCGAAATGCGAACCGTGACAGGAGCAGTCCCAGCACTGCTCGGTGGAATTCCAGGCCACTTCGCATCCGGAATGCGTGCAGACGGCGGAATGAAGATGCAGCTCTTTAGCCATGTCGCGGCAGGCGGCGATTTTGCGCACGCCGGCGCGAACAATCCCGCCCTGACCAGGCGCCAGCGCATCTAGTGACTCCAAATCGCCCGGTAGCAGATAGCCTGCGAGATTTTTGACCGCCGATAGGTTTTCCCGAACATAATTGATCACGCCTGAGGGCGTCTTGCGCGAAGGATCATAGACCCCGGCCCATAGGTTCTCCTCCCCCGAAATCAGATCCTTCAAGAGCAGACCGGAGAGGGCGCCATGCGTCATGCCCTGGCCGGAGTCTCCAGTGACCACATAGACCGAAGAGCTGCCCGGATTTAAACCGATGAAGGCGCAATAGTCGATCGTGTCCAAAACCTGCCCCGACCAGCGCGTGACCTCTTTGGCCAAACTTGGCACGAGTTGGCGTATCCAGGCCTCGATCGCCTCGAAGCGGATCTCGCCGTCGTCGGCTTCGCCGGATTTGTGATCGGCCCCTCCCGCGATCAGATAATCAACCGAACCGGGGCCGGGGTTCAAACGGACATAGTGATAGGGGTCGGCCGTATCCCAGAAAAGCGCGTCCGGCAGATCGCCGCGCGGCAGGGTGAAGGCCATTGCATAGGTGCGATAAGGCGACATCTTCGTGTGGAGCTTGAAGCGGTCGTTGATGGGGGAATTGGTTGCAACGACGGCAGTCGCCGCTTCAACAGCGCCACCATTTTCGGTCGAGACGCGCACGCCACCATCAGGCAATTCCTCGACGGCAAGCACCGGACTATTCGCAAAGATACGACCGCCCTGTTCACGAATGACTCCGGCCAAACCGCGAAGATATCGCAGCGGATGGAACGTCGCCTGATTTGGATAGCGCAGGACCGGTGCGTTCTCGAAACCCTTAAGCGGCACGCCTGTCACCAGCTCGGCCGCTGCCCCTACTCTACGGGCCGCATCCAACTCTTCCTGTCGCTGATCCCGGGCATCGTTGAAGTCGACGCCCATCGCCGGAAAAAGGAATGCGTCCAGCCTGCGGAAATTGCAATCGAACCCTAACTCAGCGACGTTCTGCTCGATGCGCGCAACCGCTGCCTCTTGGCTTTCCTGGAATAGCCTTGCGGTCTCTTGGCCGCGCAGGTTGATCAGCGCGCTCAGACCGTCGTCGCAAATCGGCGCCAGATGTGCAGTCGTTCGTGATGTCATGCCGCCGGCGATCAATCCTCGATCGAGGACAATCACCTTTTGCCCGATGCTGGCAAGCTCGTAGGCGACTGACAGCCCCGCGACGCCCGATCCGATGATGACGGTGTCGCAGTTTTGCTTTCCGGTGAACCGCGGCGCATCGGGATAGACGTCGACCTTCATCCATAGCGATCGGGTTTGTTCACCAAGCGCGTTCATGCCAGCCACCGCCGTCACCTGGATGCCTTCTGGGTGACCTTTCGCTCGGCGATTGTCGTCAGCTTCTTGTCGGCCGCCTTTTCCTCGTTGAGGGTGGTATTGAGAAGCCGTGCGACGGCCTCGTTGCCGCGGTCCTGCGCCCAGGCGATCAACGTTCCGTAACGGGTGATCTCGTAGTGTTCGACGGCTTGCGCCGCAGCTATCAAGGCCGCGTCGAGTACTTTTTTCTCGGCAACTTCGCCGGCTATCTCATTTGCTTCCTTGATGATGCCGTCGATCGCAGGGCAGGTCGTTGCCTTGGGCTTTTCGCCGATCAGCTCGAAAGCCTGGTCGAGGCGTTGAACGTGTTTTTCCGTTTCCGCAAGGTGCGTTTTGAAAGTAGCTGCCAGGTCGCGATTCGTCGCTTTTTCCGCCATGTCAGGCAGTGCCCTCAAAATCCGCTTCTCCGCATAATAGATATCCTGCAAGACATGCAGGAACAGATCGTCGATGGTCTTGATGTCTTTCGTAAACAATCCCACGGCACGCTCCCGGTTTCCCATCCTTGAATTGACAACGCGCGGATTTGCCAGCTGTTCCGGTCGCTCTGGCTTCCTTGGCGGCGCTTCGGCACGGCGAAGAAGTACGGTCGCTCGCCAGCACCTCATGAATGCCGCCTTCAGGTTCGAATTGTTCCAGAACTTTCAGTCTCAGCTCATGTCAACTGCGCTGCTTGTCGCTTGTCCATTTCTCAAGCGTTTGGGAATAGACCTTCGGCGACACAGCCTCGTAGCCGCAGCGTTTTCGGCTCGCGACAAACCACACTGAAAAGAATTCAGCACAGGGTCGTATTCGCTCTTGCGGATGGATGTCGAAGGCATGTGCCAACCCTAGACGAGGGCCATCGGCATATAGCGAATGATCACCTTGTCCTGCCGAAAACGTCGTTCGAGTTCCGTGCGGCGCTCATGCCAATTCGCCAGGTCGATTTCCTCCACCATAACCTCGAAGATGACAATGTCGTCGTTATGGGATTCCGCGCCTTGCCGCCATAGACCCTCCGCGGGCGCCTGATAGTAGGCCGTAACTCCTTTGAATCGGCCTGCGAGTTCCTCCTTGACCTGATCGAAATCGTGTCGTGCGAAAGGTTGGCCGGCATTGTCGGCCCGCGGGAGAAGGATTTGGAAAAGGTGCATGTCCGCACTCGCTGAAAAAGCATTCAACGATTGATAAGCTCACGCGTTCCTTGTTGGGAGCGTGTCGCGTCTCGGCCGAGCCTACATCGGGGGTCCTTGTTTTTGCCGCCCACTAGCGGTCCCCATGCTGAGTTTGAAACGGGAAGGCGAACCCCATGGCGAGCAGCCTCTTGGCTCTAAACAGCCTTCCTCTGCCGCCTTCGGTCAATCGAGCTCTATCCAGGCCGGCGCGTGGTCGCTCGGCTTTTCCCATCCTCGAGTATCGATGTCTACGCCGGCACCTCTCAGCTGGCCGGCAAGCGATGGGCTCACCAGCAGATGATCCATGCGCAGGCCGGAGCTCCGATCGTACCCGCCCCGATAGGAGAAATTCCAATAAGTGTAGGTGCCTTTCTCAGGGTGGATGCGCCTGACGGCATCGATCCAGCCCTGCTCGAGCATCGTGGCATAAGCTTCCCGGCTTTCCGGGAAATAGACGGCATCACGTAGCCATCGGCTCGGAACAACTGCGTCAATCGGGGTCGGCACCACGTTATAGTCGCCGCAAAGCACGACGGGCGCGCCTTTTTCGAGCAGCGGCTTGGCATAGCTGATGAGGCGTTCGAACCAGCGCAGCTTGAAGTCGAACTTTGGGCCGGGCGCCGGATTACCATTGGGCAGGTAAAGGCATCCAACGATCAACCCGTTTATCTCGGCCTCGATATAGCGGCTATGCGTATCATCGATGTCCCCGGGCAGGCCGCGCCTTCGTTCCATCGGTTCGGCACCCCGCGCAAGGATGGCCACGCCGTTATAGGATTTCTCACCATGCCAAATCGCGCTGTAACCCGCTGCGCGGATTGCTTCGGCCGGAAACTTTTCGTCGGAAGTTTTCAGTTCCTGCAGGCAGACGATGTCGCAGGGGGTCTCAGCCAACCATCTCAGAAGTACGGGCAGCCGACCATTGACGCCGTTCACGTTGAAGGTGGCAATGCGAGTGGCCGGCATTGTTGGCGTGTCTCTATTTCTTGCCCAGCTTATCCTCGACCTTTTTGCGGCTGTTGCCCATCGACCTAACCGCCGACTTCACAGCATCCTTGCTGGCGTCGGTCTTGCCGGCTTCATAGCGCACCTCGTGATCCTGCCTACCGGCAACCTTGACCCGATCCTGGTTGCGCCCGCGCGTCGTGCCACTGGTGGACATCTCTTCCTCCGAGTTTGCCGCTTCAACGCTTCACAACGCGGCCGGACTCTTTAGGTTCATCCGGCAGCGACAAGAGACGTGAAGTTGGACAGAACGCTTCGCCCATTTTGGGGTCCGGAGGAGACACACAAAAGACTGGCCAAAAGATTTTGGCCTCGTCGGTTTGTTCGAGTTTCCTGCGCGACATAAGCATCCGCCGTCGGTGTGGTTCAGCGAGGGTCGGTATCTCGCTCGGCTCAAGGAACCACTTGTTAGTCCGAACCATTCTTCGAGAAGTGCCGTACGTCCGAGGAATAGATGGCGACCGACAAGCTCTCAAAGTACAAATCGAAGCGTGATTTCGAACTCACGCAGGAACCGAGCGGAAAGGAAGCGATCAGGCCGTCTAACCGGCGGCGGTTCGTCATCCAGAAACACGACGCCACCCGGCTCCACTATGATCTCAGACTTGAACTCGACGGCGTCTTCAAATCCTGGGCGGTGACCCGCGGACCTTCGCTTGATCCGCATGACAAGCGTCTTGCGGTTGAAGTCGAAGATCATCCGCTCGACTACGGGGACTTCGAAGGCACGATTCCGAAGGGGCAGTATGGCGGCGGCACTGTGATGCTCTGGGACCGGGGCTATTGGGAACCGGAGGGTAAGAAGAGCCCTGAACAGGCATTGGCGAAAGGCGACTTCAAGTTCACGTTGGAAGGAGAGCGGCTGCACGGCAGCTTCGTTCTGGTCCGGATGGCCAACGACCGGGAGCGAGGCAAGCGTCCGAACTGGCTGCTGATCAAGCATCGCGACGCGTTTTCGGTAGAGGAGGGTGGCGGCGCTATTCTGGACAAAAATGCCACCTCGGTGGCTTCCGGCCGCACCATGGAGGAGGTTGCTTCAGGAAAAGGCCGCAAGCCCAAACCTTTCATGCTGCAGGGCGGAAAGGTGGGCGCCAATGCGGTGTGGGATAGCCGTGCCGGCCTGGCCGCTCAGGAGCGCAAGGAGAAAGCTCGCGGCAAAAAAAAGGCGGATGCGACCAGACCGGTCGATCTACCAGAATTCATCGCCCCGCAGCTCTGCGACACTCTGGCGAGGCCCCCATCGGGCAGCGGATGGCTGCACGAAATCAAGTTTGACGGATATCGCATCCAGACGCGCATACTCGACAGCGACGCGACACTGAAGACGCGCAAGGGACTAGACTGGACCGCCAAGTATCCCGCGATCGCACAGGCGGCCAGCGATCTTCCGGACGCAATCATCGATGGCGAGATATGTGCGCTTGATGCGAATGGCGCTCCGGATTTCGCCGCCCTTCAGGCCGCCCTGTCCGAAGGCAAGACTGATGCGCTGGTCTATTTTGCATTTGACCTGCTCTTCGACGGCTCTGAAGACCTGCGTGCGTTGCCGCTTTCGGAACGGAAGGCTCGCTTGCAGCACTTCCTGTCCGATGCGCGAGATGATGCCCGCATACGCTTTGTCGAGCACTTTGAAACCGGCGGCGATGCGGTGCTGCGCTCGGCCTGCCGATTGTCGCTTGAGGGAATCGTGTCGAAGCGTGCCGACGCGCCCTATGTTTCAGGTCGTACCGAGACCTGGGCAAAGTCCAAATGCCGCGCCGGCCACGAGGTTGTCATCGGCGCATATGCCACCACCAACGGGAAGTTCCGATCGCTTCTGGTTGGTGTCAACCGCGGCGATAGGTTCGTCTATGTCGGGCGCGTCGGTACCGGCTACGGCGCCGCGAAGGTGAAGGACCTGTTGCCTAAGCTGAAGGCGCTCGAAACGACGAAATCCCCGTTCACGGGCATCGGCGCTCCGAAGAAAGACCGCGGTGTCGTCTGGCTCAAGCCGGAGCTCGTGGCGGAGATCGAATTCGCCGGCTGGACATCCGATGGTCTTGTTCGGCAGGCGGCATTCAAGGGGTTGCGGGCGGACAAGCCGGCCGAGGAGGTCGAGGCCGAGAAGCCGGCCTCGCCGACGACGACGGAGGTATCCCGGCCTGCGACACCGACATGGCCGAAACCTTCTCGGCGTGGCGGCAAGGTCGATGTCATGGGCGTACTGATCTCCAACCCCGAAAAGCCCTTGTGGCCCGATGCCAACGACAGCGCGCCGGTCACCAAGGAAGACCTCGCCCGCTACTACGAAGCAGTCGGCGCGTGGATGATCAAGCACATCCGCGGCCGGCCGTGCTCGATCATAAGGGCGCCGGACGGGGTCGACGGCGAGCAGTTCTTCCAGCGCCATGCGATGGCTGGCACCTCCAATCTTCTGGAATTGGTAACGGTATTCGGTGACAGAAAGCCTTATCTGCAGATCGATCGTATCGAAGGGCTCGCTGCAGTGGCCCAGATCGGTGCGGTTGAACTGCATCCCTGGAATTGCGAGCCCCAGCAGCCGGAGGTGCCAGGCCGTCTGGTCTTCGACCTCGACCCTGGTCCAGACGTTCCCTTTTCCATGGTTGTGCAAGCGGCCAGGGAAATGCGCGAGCGGCTTGACGACCTCGGGCTCGTCAGCTTCTGCAAGACGACCGGCGGAAAGGGCCTGCATGTCGTGACGCCGCTCGCTGTCACCAGCCGCACCAAGCTCACCTGGCCGGTGGCCAAGGGTTTTGCGCACGACGTCTGCCTTGCCATGGCGCATAACAACCCTGAGCTCTATCTGACCAAGATGGCGAAGAACCTGCGCCACGGGCGCATCTTCCTCGACTATCTGCGCAATGACCGCATGGCCACGGCGGTTGCGCCGCTCTCGCCGCGCGCGCGGCCCGGAGCGACGGTATCGATGCCGCTGACCTGGACGCAGGTTAGGGCCGATCTCGACCCCAACCGCTACACGCTGCGCACCGTGCCCGGGTTGCTCGCGAAGAGTAAGGCCTGGAAGGATTACGACAAAGGTCATCGTCCTCTGGAGCCGGCCATCAGACGGCTGGGAAGGACGACGAAGCAGGCTGCCTGATCAGATCTGCGTCCGCTCATGTCGAACAACGCGGCATCGGCCTTTACCTCGCGCAGTCTCTGATAGGACGCGTGCCGCAACTTTCCGTCGTTGCGGTTGCGTCGGCTCGCGTTTCCGCAAGCGGCGAGACTGAACTGTTCATTCACGGAGTGCTCGCATTGTGACTACCGGCCCACCGGTCTGGGTGATCGGCGCATCCTAGCGCTTGCCCGGACGGTTCTCCGCCTCGACGGATTTACGCAACGCGTCCATGATACTGATGACGTTGTTGGGAGTGGCCTTCGACTCAGCGCCCTTGGCCTTTGTCGGACGCTTCGTCTTCTTACGCTTGGCCTCGATGATCTCCAGCAGCTTGCCCTGAACCGGATCTGACACCAGCGTGCTATCCCAATGGCGCGTCTGCTTCTTGATGAACTGTTGGATCAGCGGCATCATCTCGGGGTCGGACATTGTGCCCTCGATGCCCTCGAAGTAGGCCTGTTCGTCGCGAACCTCGTCACCATAACGCAACGTCCACAAGACGATGCCTTTGCCGCGCGGCTCAAGCATGACGGCGCGTTCCCGACGCGAGATCACCAGTCGTGAGATGCCGACCATGTCCTCCGCTGCCATGGCATCCCGGATGACCGAGAATGCCTCCTCCCCGACCGGATCGTTTGGCGACAGGTAATATGGCGTGTCGAGCCAGATCCATTCGATGGAATCGCGCGGAGAGAAGACCTCGATATCGATGGTCCTGGTGCTGTCGAGGGCGACGTTTTCGAGCTCCTCGTCTTCGAGGATGATGTAGTCGTTCTCGCCGCGCTGATAGCCCTTAACCTCGTCTTCCTCTTTCACCTCCTTGCCGGTGACCGCATCGACGTAATGACTGACGACGCGGTTGTGCGTCTCGCGATTGAGCGTATGGAACCGGACCTTTTCGCTCTCTGAGGTCGCCGGCATCATCTGCACGGGGCAAGTTACCAATGAGAGCTTCAGATAGCCTTTCCAGTATGGGCGGACCGCCAAGACAACCTCCGATCAGGCAGCGCGCTTCGTGCTTGCGGCGCGCCCGGGCTGCGGCTTCCGATCACTGGTGGTCTTCGCTACAGTGCGTTTCGGCTTTTCACTGGCTCCCATTCCGGCGCTTTGTCGCAAGGCTTGCAGCAGGTCGTTCTTCTTCGCGGGCGGCGGCGCCTTCTTCTTGGGCAGAGCCTTGCCCTCGATCTTTGCCTTGACCAGTTCGGCGACCGCGGCTTCATAGCGATCGTCGAAGCTCTTCGCGTCGAAAGCGCCCTTCTTGGAGTTGATGATGTGCTTGGCGAGGTCCAGCATCTCCCCGTCGATCTCCATTTGGGCTATGTCGTCGAAAGCCTCCTTTGCGGAGCGGACCTCATAATCGAAATTCAGCGTCGTGCCGATCAGGCCTTTCCCATGGGGGCGGATCAGAACCGTACGCAGGCGCCGGAACAACACCGTGCGCGCAAGCGCCGCAACTTTCGCCTGTCGCATGCCGTCACGCAGCAGCCTGAAGGCATCGGCGCCCATTTTGTCGGGGATGAGGTAGTAGGGCTTATCGAAATAGACGTCATCGATCTCGTCGCACGGCACAAAGGCCTCGATCTTGAGGGTCTTGTCGCTATCGGGAACTGCAGCTGCAACCTCTTCCGGCTCAAGGACAACGTAATCGCCATTCTCGATCTCGTATCCCTTGACCTGGTCTTCCCGCTCGACCGGATCGCCTGTCTCGCTGTCGACGAACTCGCGTCGGACCCGGTTGCCGGTAGCGCGGTTGAGCGTGTTGAAGGCGATGCGCTCAGCGGATGAAACTGCCGTATAAAGCGCCACGGCGCAGGCAACTTCTCCGAACTTGACATAACCCTTCCAATTCGCACGCGCGGACACCATCGAACTCAAAACTCCGACACAACCCATACGAGTCATTAAGCGAATCTTGGCCGTGAAGGTTCCCAGTCAAAAACGAATCTAATTTCAATGGGTTGGCGATACGACCGGTGCGCAAATCTGCTTCAACGGCTTCGCTTGCGGTTCTGAAGCCGTTCGCGGGCGGCGTCGACGGGCTGCACATGAGAGCAGATTGTCACTCCTATCGTTACCCGAAGGCCAAAATATTACGTCGCAAGAACTTAGAGATCCTGCGACCAAGCTCTGAGATGGCCTCTCCTCTCGATGGGCATCTCGAAGGTGGCAGTCTGGACAAGAAGAGCCTTTACACGGTCGATTGCACCGAGAGCGCCATCAACGTCCTCGCCTCGTGCCATTTCGACAGTTACAGATTCCCCGCCCTCCCCCTCAAAAACTACTCGAATAAGAGGCCGGCCTGAGGACGCCGCGGCAGGTCCAATGTTGATTCCGACGATCTGCATGGGAAGTCCTTCAATTTTTCAGTGACGAAGGCTTTCGCCGGTTCGATCGGTGATTTCCTTGATCGTGCTCATCCGCATGGCCGAGGGAGTCGCTGGCTACGGTCAATACTGCCAGGAACGCAGCGGCGTATCTGGCAAAGCCGAAGGCCTGCGCGGCGGCCAATTTCGCACCGCGCGCATGTTCAGCGATAAACTTGTCCGCGGCATCCTGAACTTCAGCCCCAGCCTTGCCGAACAGGTCGCGCTCTTTTGCCGTAGACTTAAACGCCTTCCCGATAATGTGGCCGATCAACAGGCTTCCCGCAGATCCGGCGAGCACCCTTGCGCGCGTCAGGTTTGTAATCGCCTTGCCCGTATGGGTTTCGTAACGCATTGACGCTGCGTCCGAATGCGTGGCGCTGCCAACGAGGTCGACAGCGTCGTGACCGATGCCTGCGGGGCCGCGGGCACTCCGCCGGCCCGCGTCGAATATGACAAATGCGCCCAACGCGACCGCTGCGGCGGCGCCGCCGTTATCCTTCACAGCGTCGGACACACCGCCAAGAGCCTTAGCAACTTTCTGCTTGGCGTATCGCGTCGACGCGTCGACCAGATTTCGGGGCTGCAGCCGCCGGCTTATTTCGCTGACCGGCTCAAACAAAGCCTGACGCTCTGTTCGGCTCTGCAGCATGATTTCCCGCATCTCTTCATTGGGTTGAGCCAAAACGCATCCCCTGTTTCAGTGTTGCGATGTCAGTGCGCACCTGATTGACGGTCTCGACCGGTGTGATGGTCCATCCCGCAAGCGCTCGCTTGGCAAGATAGAGCAACAGCACTCCGCCCACCCCCAGCAAAACGCCGACGACCAAACACGCGACCATCGGATTCACGCCGAGGTGGATCATCGCGAGGATCAGGAACTGGACCATCGCGAACGCTGCGAGGACAAACAGCGCCAGTGCGGCGATGCCGCATGCGCCCGACGAGACGATCGTCGACGCCTTGACCTTCATCTCCGCCCTGAGAAGGCGAAGGTCGAGGCGCATCAGCGAAGCGAATTGGCTCAACACTTCGCTGAACACGCTTCCTAAGGATCGGCGATCGGTACCATCATCCATTTGGAGTGCTTCCTCTCAGGACCGATCAGAGCTTCGCATGATGCGGGTGAGAACCACGCCGGCCAGGATGCCGATGCCGAAGAAGGCGGCAGGCTGGCGCTGGGCGAATTTTGTAACGGAGTCCAGCAACTCACCCACGTTGCGATCCCTGATATCCGACGAAATCCGTTCCACACCTTCGGCCGCGCTGCGGACCATGCCAGCAACCTGTGGGGATTGCTTCTCGATGCCGTCGGCTGCTTCTTTGACGGAATGGGCGATATTGGCGATCGCGTCGGCGCCCGCGGTCTTGTTCGTCTCCACCGCTTCTTTGAATGCTCCAGCAGCATCCGATGCCACCGAGCCGACATAATTTTTCGCGTCAGTGGATACGGAAGCGGCAGCGCTCTTGAGGTGTGTTGCAGTTTCGGCCGCGCTGGACTTCAACTTGCCGATTGCTTCCTTGCTTTTTTCGGTCTGGCGGGTATCGGTCTTGTCCTGCCATTCATTTCCCCCAGAGGGTCCGCTGAGGTCGTTGTTTATGGGCGTGTTCACGTTTTTTCGCTCCTGTTCCTGAAATTGATCTTGTGAATTGAACTTCACCAACGGCACCCAGTTCCTGCTCAAATCGAATATTCCTGGCGCACAACGGGGCTCTTGAAATCAAGTGACAACCCTTGGTGAGTCCCTCACTCGCGGCGGTTGCTCCGCAGAAGCTGAAGGCATTTTTGAAACCCGGCGGCTTGGCCCGTTCCCGAGGCGACGATTGCGTTCGCGGGCCGAGCGCGAACTTCGAGCCGCCATCACAATCAACTTGTTCAAGGCGGGCGTCAGAAGCGTGACCTTGGCCGTCTGACGCGGCACGACGAATGGACGCTTCGTGAGCGCTCCCCTTGAACGCACAGGCGGGCGGCAGGCAAGCTCATCGTTTCGTGCCGGCAATTGCCAAGCGGCCTGTTACGCCTACACCTGGGAGTCCAGCCTACCTATCCTTCTGGGACAGACGGGAGAACGGCGAAGGCTGGCTAAAAAGCGCCGATCTTTGCGATAATGAAGGCAACCGCAAGTGCGCGGTGGCGATTGCGAGAGCTTCGAATTGAGAAGCCAAATGGGATGTGCAGATAAAGAAGACCTCACCTCGGGCAGCACTGATCGAATCAGAAAAATTCGTGAGAATTTTGCTGCCGGTCAGTGAGAGAGGCCGCCGATGAGCAGGCAAAAAACCAAATGTGGTCTTGGTCCCCTGTTGTCCAGTCTCGCTGCGGTGGAACGGGTTGTCATAACGCGCGTTGCTCCAAAAGCTTAACAGGGGAACGCAGAATGGACGAGGATCTCTGTATGAAAATCGCGCGAACCGACCTCTCTTTAACCGGTGCGAGCAGCGACATGGCTACCATCATGTCGGGGGTCGCGACTACAGTTGAGGATTTCTTCGTCGGCGCCGAAGACGGTCTGGCCCATCGGCAGAGCTATGATGGAATTTATTGTGAAACCATCAGACGGTCAGAAGCGTCGGGCGCATAGCGAAAACACCCGTCTGTCAGTCTCGTCAATCAGCGCTTGTACGCGCTTCAACAAAGGCTAGTCGATTGTCTAAGAGTTCTGCGCGAACGCTATCTTTGTCGGGATTGCTCTCAAGCGACGCGGGCAAGCTGCGCCCCTTTGTAAGTTCTTGAGAGATGGCAACCGAGCTGCCGCCTTTCGGTCGCATGGCTTCACCCACAAACGTGAAAGCGGGCAAATCCGGACGTTTGCGGAAGGGGCTCCTGTACGTCGCCGTTGCTGTGGTCGCAAGCTTGCTGACGGTGGTCACCATAAATGTAATTCCAGACCAGCGCGTTGTGCAATCGCCCGTGCCCCACCGTTTTTACGCATCGGATCCACAATTCGCCAAGACGATGAGCAGCTTCTCGCAAGGGCACATCTTCAGTTCGAACGCTGTCCAGACCCTCGTCAACGGGGACGAGATTTTTCCTTCTATGCTCCAAGCAGTCCGAGCCGCTCATTCGACGGTCGATATGGAGACCTATATCTACTGGTCTGGGGCTGTCGGCTATGAGTTCGCGACGTCTCTTGCCACGAAAGCAAAAGAGGGCGTTGAGGTCCGCGTTCTGGTCGACTGGGTCGGAAGTCTTCCGTTCGATGAAGAGCTCATCCGCATCATGACAAGTGCCGGCGTAAAGTTCGAGCGCTATCGACCCATCCATTGGTACACGCTTGATCGCGTAAACAATCGCACCCACCGCAAGTTGCTGATCGTGGACGGACGGGTCGCATTCACCGGTGGCGTAGGCATCGCTGACAATTGGAGAGGAAATGCTCGCAACCCCGATGAGTGGCGCGACACCCACTACCGAATCGAAGGACCGGCCGTATCAGCTTTTCAGGCGGCGTTCGCGGAAAACTGGATGGAGACAACCGGGGAGACGTTGCAGGGTGAGAAGTTCTATCCTCCGCTCCAACCAACGGGAACACTGGGCGCCCAGCTGATCCTGTCCTCGCAGCCGAATGGCTCGGCGGACATGGAACTGATGATGTTGGCAGCGATCGCCGCTGCTGAAGATCACTTGCGTATCGGGATGGCCTATTTCGTACCGGACGACATCGCCCTCGAGCAGATCCTGGGCGCTAGGAAACGAGGCGTATCGGTTGATGTTATCGTGCCCAGTTCCATTACCGACGTGCCACTGACCCGAAAGAGTTCGCGGTATTTCTGGGGCACATTGCTTAGAGCAGGTGTTCACATCTTCGAGTTCCAGCCCACGATGTACCATCCCAAACTCTTGATCGTTGACGACGTCTGGGCGAGCTTTGGTTCAGCCAATTTGGACGAGCGTTCCTTGCGTCTGAACGACGAAGCCACGCTGAACGTTTACGGCAAGGATTTTGCTCGGACGCAAATCGATTTGTTCAATCAAGATCTTGAGCGGTGCAGGCAGATCAGCCTAGAAGAATGGCAGACTAGGCCCCTCAGCGAAAAGGTTGCAGACTGGTTTGCCAGTTGGCTGAGGTCGCAGCTTTGACCGGTGCGTGGCCCGACTCCCCCTCGGCAAGCATCCCGCATAATGCTGCGCTTGCCCCAACCGAGCCCGAGTCGATTGCGCAAAGAAGTGCTTGTCTTACTCGTGCGACAAACCGCCGGGGGCTGCCATACCATGGGACGTTGAGCCTCGCCCATCATGTCCGCAACGAGGTTCCCAATCCCGAGTTAGTTCAGTCACAGATCAGGCTGAGGTGTTACTAGAGCTCAGCGATCGCGAGGAACCAAGACGACAGTTGGGCATTCGAAGCGACTTTTGGGCAGACGGCGCCGGTAAGAGGGTCCTGAGTAAAGTCCGGGTGGCAATGCTCCCGCGGTCACGTGTCCTTCCCCCGGTGTCAAAAGGCCCGCAGGAAGACGCAGAGATGCCGAGCCAGAAATTAGCTGGTTCGCTGCCGCCCCAGGCGTCACAATCTGCAAGGCGCGGCCTAATGGTCGCGGCGAAACAACCATCCGCGATCCCGCAGAGTTGCAGTCTTGCCGCCGGCTGGGCAAGCTCAAACCGGCTGCAGACGAATATCACGCTAGAGATCGCTTTCGCGGACCGCTCTCGTTGGTTGGAAATTTCCACGTCTCGCGAGCACGCACGGTCTCGTAACGACCCTGAACGGTATGGAGGCACCTAAAAAAGCGGGTGGCGATCCGAAAATCGCCACCCATTTCCTCGACATGAATATACCGGAACGTTTCCCCTGCGGCGCTACTTCGGCTTTTGAGATAGGACAGGCTGCATCACGCTATTTCGATAGGCGTCACCTAGGGCGCGCCGCCGAACCAAAGCGGCAGAAAATTCAAGAAACAGACTTTGCAGTTGTTTGTAGATACGCATGGCAATCTCCCCTACAATGCGCAAGGCCTCGAAGCTACTGCCCAGGCCATTGGAGAATGGTCAAGCCGCCCCCTGGCTGGCTGCGCGTTCGTTCACTCCCGCCTCGCCGAGCGCCGTGAGGGTGTCGTCAGTAGCCTTTTCCTCTTCGAGAGTCGCATCGAGCAGCTCGATCACATCCTCCTTACCTAAGGCAGCCGCCCAAGCGATCAGAGTTCCATACCTGGCGATTTCGTAGTGCTCTACCGCCTGCGCGGCCCCGACCAGACCAGCATCCAACGAGGGCGAACCCTTATATTCCTCAAGGATTTCGGACCCTTCCTCGAGGATGCCATCAATGGCGGGGCAGGTTTTGCCGCGTGCTGGAACGCCGAGAAGTGCAAAGACTTCCTCCAAGCGCTCAACCTGCCCCTCGGTCTCTGCAAGATGTTTCTGGAAGGCGGCTGAGACTTGCTCGTCATATGCTCCTCTGGCCATCTTTGGCAGAGCTTTCAGAATTTTCTTCTCGGCGTAATAGATGTCTTTTAGTCCGTCCAGGAGAAGGTCCTCCAGGTCCTTATTGTTGCCATTGGCTTTTTTTGGCGTGGCCATGTGCAGTCTCCTTTGTTCAAAAACGCCCACAATGAGCGATTCGGAAACTTCGAAAAATGCGCCGAGTTCCGTGAGGAAGGAGATTTCAAGTCGCACCTGGTCGCTCCGGGAAGCCCGACGCTTTGTGACCGCTAGAGATCGGACGGCGGCCGTGGCCCCGCCGATCACTCAGACATTGCAATTTTCGTTTTTGGGCGCGCGCCCGTGCAGCCTGAGCCACCTCAAGCCCAGCCTTCGCTTGCGCTCGGCGTCATTATGTAGTGGCGGCCAGTCGTCCTCTCGCCTTTTATCGAGAGCGTTGGAACAATTCGGGCGCAACGAATTTTAAGGCGCTGATATTTGGGAGCGCCGAAATGAGGTTCGTTGCTATCATGGACCCGACCCACCAAACACGGTGAGGTGGCGCTGCGACAGAAATGTCTGTGGCGACCGCCCGCCGAACTGCTGGTAGAGTTGCAAACCCGGCCGCGTTGCTCGATCCGCCTGCAGCAGCACAGGTTCAGAGCTGAGACAATTGTTTGCGCAAATCGCAAGCTCCGATCGGAGATGCAAGGTGCCCATTCGGAACCTCGCGCCTGAAATGGCGTTTTAGCTGCTGTGCAACAACTACGGAGGCGACGGCCATGGATTGGAACCGCGTTGAAGGAAACTGGAAGCAGGTAAAGGGTAAGGTCAAGGAACAGTGGGGCAAACTCACCGACGACGATCTCGATCGCATTGCAGGCAAGCGCGATCAGCTTGAAGGCAAGATTCAGGAGAGATATGGCATCGAGAAGGACCGGGTCCGGCGAGACGTCGACGACTGGTATTCGAGGCAAGGTTGGTAGACTCTCGCAGGGGCGCGCAGGCGCCCCTGATTTTCGTTAGCGAGCATCACCTCGCGCTACCAGCACGTGGCAGCGGGCTCGTTTTCGCCGCCCACAGCACTAGGTTCCTCTCAGGCAAAAGGGGGTTCCCAATGCGAGTGGCACGCGAAGCTTGGTCTCTTGGCAAGGATAGCATCCTCGGGTTCATCAACGATAATGCACTTAGCCACGGCGCGGCGATGGCGTTCTATGCCGTTACATCCTTGGCCCCCATTTTGTTGATCGTTGTTGCGATTGCCGGGCTTGTCTTCGGGCATGACGCAGCTCAAGTCGCCTTGTCAGCCGAAATTGCAGGCGTGATGGGTACGCAAACCGGAGATCTTCTGCGCACCACCATTGAAAGCGCTTCTCATAGAACATCGGGCACTCTTGCCACGCTGGTAGGCATCGTCACTCTCTTTGTCACAGCCTCAGGTGTTTTTGGCGAAATGCAGCTTTCGCTCAACAAGATCTGGAAGATTGATCCTCCCGCCATGTCCTTGTCGCGACTGGTCCGAGCGCGGGCCGCCAGCCTTGGCTTGGTTGCAGCGTTGGGGTTTTTACTGCTTGTCTCATTGGCGGCGAGCACTGCGATTTCCGCGCTTGGCGCTGTTATCAACGACCATCTGCCGTTCGGCACATTCATCCTCGCCTTGATAAACGGCATTGTTTCATTCGTCCTGATTTCCGCTCTGTTTGCCGCGATCTTCAAAATTCTGCCGGACCGGTCTCTCGAGTGGCGCGATGTCGGAATTGGTGCGGTGGTGACCGCTTTGCTCTTCACCGTCGGCAAGTCTCTTATCGGCTGGTACATCGGAACCAGTGCAACCGCATCCTCCTACGGGGCGGCCGGCGCGCTACTGGTCGTACTGCTCTGGGTTTACTATTCGTCGGAGATCTTCTTGCTCGGCGCCGAATTCACGCGAGCCTATTCGGTGCGTCTCGGCAGTCGGTCCGACCTTCGACCGGTAGTTGCGCAGAAAGCTTTGCCGAAGCAGGTATCAGATGTCGGAACAATTACCCAACGCGAGATACAGGCCTGGATTGTGATCACTGGCTTGCTGACCATCGTCGCGACAAGGTTATTGCGATCGCGGCGATCTTAGCTGCATTCCCCCACCAATTCTGTTTCCCTTGGAACGCAACTCGGGCATGGGCATTGCCTAGGAACAGGAGGTTCCTATGCCAAAATTTCGTTTTGAGACGACCGCGTCTGGCCAGACCACAGCTTTCGAGGAAGAACTCGCCAGCGCGGACATGGCCAGTCCGAGAGCTATCGAAAAGGCACGCGCAGCAATCGTGGAGGACCCTGGCACCGAGCAATCGGGATCAATTACCAGGGTCTATGATGAAGCCGGATATCTGGTTGCCACGGTCAATTTTTCCGATGTCTTGCCCGTCAATCCGGACGCCGCTTCAGATGGGATTAGCGATGCGCCTATCGAGGAGCCGGGCGTGATGCGATCTGGCTGACCGCGGCGCATACTAGCTTTGCAATTGGATCTCACGCGATCGCAATCTCTTGGAGGTGCGTCGAGGAGCCCTTCTGTCGATGGCGAGAAAAAATGAAACCGATCTATCGGTTGGGGTGGTCCGTAGCCAAAGCTTTGAAGAACAGTAGACATGCCAGCAGCGAAACGACGCTTCCTAGAACGTCGTCTGCGGTTAGGCCAGAAAAATAGACGAAATCGAACGCCAGTACCGCCATCGTCCCACAGCCACTAATGATTCGACCACAGCCGAATCAACCCGTGGGGGGCGCTAATGTTCCGGCCTGGACTTTCTGTCGTAGTGCGCTGCTCCAAGAGCTTGCTTTGCCTGATCCATTGTCGGTGCCTGCTCAGCGCTGACGCCTCAGATCGTCGCAAGGTCGAGGAACATATCAGCCATCTTGAATGTTTGAAGGCTTATGGACAGGAGAAACCTACTCTCAGCGGATCAATTACGAGCAGCACGATCCCTGCTGAACTGGTCGCGCGTGCGACTTGGCGCAAAGGCCAATCTTAGCGAAATGACGATCAGCGATTTTGAGAATGGCGTTAGGAAGCCGCGTCCCCATAACATAGCTGCCATGCGCCAGGCGTTTGAGGACGCTGGAATTGTCTTCACTGTCGAAGGCACTCCATCGCTGCCCCACTCTGAGAGTGACAGCGGTCTCGCCACCGACAATAGGATGTGGCGCCGACGGCAGAGAAAAGCATAAGGCAGCGGCTGCGTTGCTGAAGAAGAGCCGCGGCAGAAAGGGCTTTCGACAGCCAAGAATCGCGCCACGCCAAAACGCATACCGACGCGAGCTGAAAGCGAGCGAGGTATTATCTGTGATCAGACTGGCGCGGGAGCAATGCCGTCCAGCAAGAGGACTGCGAGACTGGCCACGAACCCGGCTGGGTACGAAGTCGAATGTCGGCGAAGGAACGGTCCGGGATTTCGAAACGGGGAGGGTCTCCCCACTCTCGACAAGCTCTTCGCAAATCGGGCGTTGGAGGTGGCAGGCGTCGCCTCGATGGGTGATGGCCAGACTGCCATGGCGTCCTGGGGTTCAGCTCACTACTCAACCAGCGCCCGGATATTTCGGATGGCGAAACCGGCATCATCGAAAACAGCGGGGAGATCAGGCCCTTGGCTTGGTTCACACATTGGTAATCGCTGCCATCTTCAAGCGTCCAGCTACGATTGACGACATTCATGGCCGCGTCTTCTTTTCCTGTCTCGTCGTGGAGCGAGGTGGGTTCTGACCGTCCGACTGGTGGGTCTTGTCATCGACGTCGTTCACAGGACGCGTCAGTCCCATCCCACCCTTCGGCTTCTGGTTGCCAGCCGCGTCTGGGAGAACGCGTCGGAAGGATCCGGACCGGTCCTGGCCGGATATTTGGTCGCTCCGGTTTCGCGATGGTTGTCGTCGTCGGGCATTTTCGATCCCTTCTTCCTTATTGAATGATAACCCCACCAGACGCCAAGGGGTTCCGCTGCTGATGGAACATTCCTTCTGGCAGGTCGCTGGCCAGCAAAGGGAGATGGCGGAAATGGGAGCGTCAAGAGTCTTAGCAAGGCAATCATCAAGGAGCCCGAAACCCCGGCGCCGAGATCAAGCGCAAAAATTCGACCGACACGGAGCTGCCCGACCCCAGCCCGAGGTGCGGGAAGTTGGGTGGGTTCGGCTTTGCCCGGGCCCCGCGGCCGTCACACTGGGCTGGCACATCGCGGCGACGGAGTGAAATTCCTATGATTGTGTGCTTACACCGATGAACAGCGAAAGGACTAGACCGCATACCTATGAGGTGCCTTCGTTCGCCCGCTCATTTTTTAGCGAATGCTACTATAAAAAGCTTTAGCTCTGGAGCTTTTGTCCAGCCGCCGCGTTAACGATCTGATTTCAGGGCGGTTTCGGGGCCATCAGTTGAGCGCGAAAACAGCGAATCCCGTTGTCGGGCCATCAAAGCCAAGGCTAATTCAGGTGCTCGGGCCTGGTCTCATTACAGGCGCATCCGATGACGATCCCAGTGGCATTGCCACCTACTCCCAGGCGGGGGCCCAATTCGGCTTCGGCCTTTCCTGGACGATGCTATTCAGTTATCCCCTAATGTCTGTCGTGCAGGAAATCAGTGCCCGCATAGGCCGAACGACGGGACGAGGCATCGCCGGCAATATGCGACAGTATTACCCGAACTGGCTG
The DNA here is from genome assembly GCF_056404775.1 of Mesorhizobium sp. P2_B5. Lineage (NCBI taxonomy): Bacteria > Pseudomonadati > Pseudomonadota > Alphaproteobacteria > Hyphomicrobiales > Phyllobacteriaceae > Mesorhizobium > Mesorhizobium sp. P2_B5. The sequence continues at coordinate 39,453 of NZ_JBFUDJ010000014.1, forward strand.
CTCCAGTCGGTCGTAGCGCTGCTCTTGATCGCTAACACCATTAACATCGGCGCTGATCTCGGCGCGATGGGCGATTCGCTGAAGCTTATCATTGGCGGTCCGACGCTGCTTTACGTCGTCTTGTTCGCGGCTATATCCATCGGGCTCCAGGTTTTTATGAAATACAAGCGCTACGTCGCGGTCCTTAAATGGCTGACGCTGTCGCTATTTGCCTATTTCGGTACGGTCATGGTCGTCCATGTCCCTTGGGGCCAAGTCGCGAAAGGCCTATTTATCCCCCAGCTGTCTCCGGACGCGTCATTCTGGACGTCGGTGGTCGCGATCTTCGGAACTACGATCAGTCCATACTTGTTCTTCTGGCAGGCATCCCAAGAGGTGGAGGACCAGAAAGCCAAGCCCAGGCGCAAGCCGCTCAAGAGAGCGCCAGAGCAGGCGGAGAATGCAATAGAGCGCATTCGTCTCGACACCTATATCGGAATGGGATTTTCCAATCTGGTCGCCCTCGCGATCATGATTACTGCCGGCGCCACGCTTCATGCCAAGGGTGTCACTGATATTCAATCCACTAGCCAGGCGGCCGATGCGCTTCGTCCGGTCGCCGGTGAATTTGCTTTCGCAATTTTCGCCCTCGGTGTTATCGGCACAGGGTTGCTTGCCATTCCGGTCTTGGCAGGTTCGGCAGGCTATGCCCTGGGTGAGGCACGGAAGTGGCCAGTGGGGCTCGAGCGTGCGCCGCTGGCCGCTAAGGCGTTCTACGCAACAATTGCAATCGCCACGCTGATTGGCGCGTCTCTCAACTTTACACCGATCAATCCTATCAAGGCACTTTACTGGAGCGCGGTGGTAAACGGCGTAGTCGCAGTACCGGTTATGGCGGTGATGATGCTCATGACAGGACGAAGCGACGTGATGGGCAAAATAACCGTGCCGCCGCTGATGCGTCTAATCGGTTGGATGGCGACAGTCATAATGGCGGCGGCGGCGGCAGTCATGATTTTCCAGGTGTTCGCCTAACCAGAGAGCAATGAAGATCCAGGGCGGTGTCGTGCCCTAAACGCCACTTGTAGATAAGGCTTAACCCTTTCGCCGTGCTCCTAGACCGCCCGGATGCCCGTTATTGCAGTGAGCCGGCACTTATCGGCCAGCCCCCTCCTTAGTCTTCGCCCGGCGCCGGGACCATTATCAGCGCAGAAGCCCAGCGATGTCGAACTCATCCCAATCGCGCAGGTCAGAACCCCTTTCCTTATCTCGGCTGCCGTCTGAATGGTCTGGTCGACGGGCTCTCTTGAGGGCGCGCTTCATGGCCGCCTGACCTGCAGCACGCCGCCTGTTTTCGGCGGCTGTCGCAATGTCCTGCTCTCGCCACAGCGAAACCAGGTCACGGTCAAGCACATCCTCAATATGCCGTGGGTCGAACACGTGAAAGGTGATCTTCCTGGCGCGGCCGCGCAATTTCACCGTCCGTGTCCCGGCACTTTCAAGGCGGCCATCCTTCAGCCAGCGGTGCCGTTCGCCGGCCTTGATCGTCAAGATGTCCTCGGCTTCGCGAGGGATCACCGGCAACTCCTCGATGTCTTTCATCGCATTCGATATGATCGCGCATGCATCGGAGACGTCAGCCTCAACACCTTCCGGTACGCGCAAGGTCAGGACCCGGGATTCGATATTCAGCAACTTTCTCGCTGCCATCGGAAGGCGTGACCGCACCTCCAGGAAAATACCCCTCGCCCGCACGGAGGACCCCAGCGTGGCGGTAGGCATCAGAGGCCACTCGCCGACCAGCTTCGCAGTTTCGTCGATTTTTCGCCGTTGAGGCATGAGCCCTTAGATAGGACCCTCATGCGAAAGTGCCATATAACCACACTGCTGGAACTCGCCCGAAAGCACACCCATCCTTCGAAGCCATCCCGAATTGGGCAACTTTGCGTTTACGAGAAACCTTTCCCTAAAACCCGCGTTGTGAAGCACGGTTTGCCACAAAGGCCGACCCTTTTAGGAGGAATTTGACATGAATCTCAAGAAAGTGGTTTTCGCTACCATCACCCTTGCAATGGTTTCCGGCGCCGCGGTCGCAGGAAGCACGTCTGCACTCGACGACCCGGCGAAGATGTCCCCCTTCTTCACGGATGCCGGCATGAAGACCATGAAGTCCGAAGCCGAAGCGAAAGCAGCGTGGGCGGCAATGTCCCAGGAAGACCGTGATGCCATCATGAAAGACTGCGCCGACGCAACTATAGCCAAGGCGCATGAAAACTTTTGCAAAATGGCAATGATGATGGGGAAATAAGCCTTCAGAAAGAAAGCTCGCTGACTTCGTCGGCGGGCTTTTCTTTCGAGAGATGTTGCCGTATTCGGCGAGATCGTCCACGGTGCGCTCGCTGATACATCTGGTGCGAGCAAGAACTTTCAGTCGTTTTCCCAAAATCAACAGCTTCGGCTGGCGAAGTTTCTCTTCGCGCGAACGCGGCTCGCGCCACCCAGATAGGCGCAGGCCCGATCAGCTCGCGGGCCGGTCGGCAGCGGGAACCCAAACGCTGCAATCACTCAACCTCGCGGTTTGGCGCAAGTTCCCTGAAAACGAAAAACCCGGTCGTCGCCTCTTACAGCAGTCGTCGTTGCAAGGGCCCGGCGGCGTATTACTTGGCCTTCGGCGTCGTGCCGGTCTCGCAGCTCGCTTCGGCGGCGGGTGCCTTGGCTGTCTCGATGCGCTTGGTTAGGTCGGCTTGAGCCGCATAGCGCGCTCGACGTCTCGGCTGGCGCTGACGATCCTCCCCTCATCGTTTCGAGATCTTTGGCGCTGCCGTCGAGGTCCGGCTCGGGAGTGTCGTACGGGTGGCGTCGGCTCCGTATCGTATCGAGACTGGGGCGACATAGGCCTCAGTCGGGCGCGGAGGTCATGCGGCCCTCGCCGCAATCGGAACCAAATGGGTGAAGCAGTGTTCCGTATGGAAGGGACAGCTACCAAGGATGCCAAGCGATGGTTGAAATCTTCAGCTTTGAATTGGCCAAGGCCCGCCCAAGGCCCGCAAAGCGTGCAGAGAGCCGACGCGTCCCTTGCCGCGCCGATGCAAAACGGCGATTGACGATGACCATAACGTGGAATGCTGAGGAGACAGCACCATGACGATGATGTTTGCACCGTTGGAAATGGGCGCCGAGAAGCGCAGCGCTCTTTACCACGCCGCCCGTTTGTCGATGCTCCACGACCGAGTGTTGAAGCGCCTCGACAAGGTCGATGACGCGGCCGACAAGGCGTTGGCAGCGGCCGAGTTGTTCGCTGCGATTGTTCGGACTGCCGAAAGTCGCGTGACGCTTGGAATGTAAGCACGCACAGGTGGAGTTGGTCATCCGCCCCGCGTCGGCCGCCGGGTGGCAGAGGCCATGGTGCGTGCCACAGGCGCCGCGTGCCTTCGCTTCTGTGCTCGGCAGCGGTTCCGATCTGGGGACTGAAGGGGTGTTTCTGCGCCGGTAGAGATCATGCACATCCTCGGAACGTAAGGCGGTTGCTTCCGTTGATCGAGATGACGTTGGCAGACACCGACCGTCAATCAACTAGGCAACAGAAGTAGTTCCACAATGATCCGGAAGATACTGGCTACAGCGGCCACAGCCGCTCTTATGTCGATCCCGTTCTACGCGCCCGGCGTCCATGCAAATGCTCCACGCGATTGTTGCTCCCGTTACGGACGGCAAACTCGTCTCGAAGATCATGGGAGCCGCGGTTTATGACAGCACCGCTGATGACGCGACGAAGATCGGCGACGTTAAGGACATCATCCTGGACAAGGACGGCAAGGCCAGAGTCGTCGTCATGGGCGTAGGCGGTTTCCTCGGCGTGGGCGAAAAGAATGTTGCCTACGATTTCGGCAAGCTCGAATGGATCAACAAAAAGGGCGACCGCTGGCTGGTGGCAAAGACTACCAAGGAAGAACTTCAAGCCCAGCCCAGTTTCGACACCGAGGCTTACGACGCGGCGGCGTCTGCCTCCACCACGGTCCAGCCTACGCCCGACGGCCAAACCGCTCCTGCGAAGACGGATAAAACCGCAACCGCTTCAATTGACAAGTCGTCGTTGGCCGAGATGCCGTCAGACAAAATCAGCGCGGCAAATCTAATTGGAACCAATGTGTATGGTGCAGATGATGCAAAGGTAGGCGATATCGGCGATGTCATTCTGACCGGCGACAAGAAGGTCGACACCATCATCGTCGATGTAGGTGGCTTTCTAGGCATTGGCGAAAAAAAGGTGGCCATCGGTATGGAGAACCTCAAGTTCATGACCGACAAGAACGGTAACCGCTGCCTCTATACGAACTTCACCAAGGAGCAGTTGACGGCTCAGCCTGCTTACGACAAGGCCACCTATGCTCAAAATCGCGACAAACAGCGCATCATCATCAACAAATGACAATCGCGAAATGCGCCCTCGTCCCATCCCGTGAGCGGGGGCGCTTTGGTTCAGACGTGTGAATCCGGAGAGCTGGTGCGGGAACGGTGCTCTGCTTCGACCTCAAAGTTTAACGAGACCTGTAAGACAAGTGCGCCGCCGTCATCACGTACCTTAATTATCAATCTGTGACGATCGCCATCCGGCAGGCTGTCTTTGATCATTTCAACGAGAGCGCGGATGGCCTCTTCTTTTACTCGGTCGAAGGTCTCACAGTCAGTGCCCTGATCATCGGGGTAGACCGTGCCGTTCTCATCGACGTCGAAATAATATAGGGTCATTCGCCCAAAAACTCACACCTATTATTTTGGTTCCCCTTGAGCGACAATCTGCGGCTGAATCTCGATTTCGCCAACCAGCCTTCTGTATTCGGCTTCCGGTTCCCCATAGCCACCGTGTGCGAGGTGAATCAGACCCTCCCGGTCGCGAATGATCACTTCACCACGCCGGGACTGTATCAGCCCGTGCCCCTCAATCACTTGCAGTGCTACCGTGACGGCAGGGCGCCTCACACCAAGCATCACGGCCAGGTATTGATGGGTGATGACAAGGCGACGCCCGACAACGCGGTCGTCACACATTAGCAGCCATCGGGCTAAGCGTTCCTCGATTTTGCACCGCGCGTTGATCAGAGCGGTGTAAGTGGCTTGAATATGAAAGGCGTGGACGTAGCGCATCAGGAACGGCCGCAGGGTGTCGCTCGTGTCTAAGGCCGTGATGAACTGCGAAGCGTCGATCACCAGCGCCTCGCTTTGGATCTGTATGAAGCAATCATGCGGGGCACGGTCATCGCCCATGACGAGAGCCGAGCCGGTCATGCCCTCAAGACCGATGACGCCGACTTCTGCGTTGGCTCCCCACTCTTTCTTTGCCACGACCGAGGCAAGACCGCTGCGAGGGAAATACACAAACTCAATCGTATGTCCGGCCTTTTCGAGCGGGGTATGTAGGTCTAGGAAGGTCTCGCGGAGGTGCGGCTTAAGACGATCCAGGTCAGCGGAATCTAAACGCCGTAGAAGTGCGCTTTTTTTTGTTTCAAGATGTAGATGCATAGCGCTCCCTCCCAACGAGACACGCAGTCCGATGCTCAGGAATAGCGGCAGTTGACAGAGTCTGTCTGCCGTCGGTACGAAACTGAACAATAAGGCTGCTACGGACCTCCCAAAAATCCAAGAGCTTCATCGCGAAGTTTCTCTTCGCCGTCAGGGTCTTTACTCGACCAACAAGCCCCGGCTTCAGCCATTCGGCCTTGTCCCTCTTGTGACCTTTTGGCACCGGGCCGCCTACCTTGCCTGCACGCGATCCCACAGCGCCTGCCGCTTGACGGCCTTGAAGGGCTACGAACGCGCCGCCCCTATAATGGCCGCTTTCAGCCATGATCACTTGCCGCTTTGCCGCGCTCGCGTTGCACCCCGATGATGTCCATCTGCTTTTCCTCGAAGCATTTGATTTTGCGCCAGGCGGTCGTTTTTCCGCTTTGATAAGCACTGCCCTTGAGCTTCGAGACCATGCCATCGCGCCCTCGTTGGTCGACCAGTGGTAAACAGCGTCACTAGTGGCGGGCATGGCTTCGCTGGATAGGATGTGCCCGCCGGTCGAAATCATTTGCTGAAGGATCTCGCGGCGGTCTTCCAGAGGCATCCTGCGCAGATCATGGCCGAGGTCTCGCCTTCGAGGATGAAGCTCGATAGCCGCGGCCTTCGAAGCCGTTCTTCGTGTAGAACCGGATGCCGTCTTCGTCCTTGATGACCTGCGTTCGATAGCCGTCAAATTTGAGCTCGTGTGTCCACCCGTCACCTACCCGCGGGCGTCGAATAGCTCAGGTTACATCGGCCGAATAAACTTGAGACGCGTGCACCCATACCCAATCAATTAGTTTTAGCTAAAATGGTTCCCAATCTGGAAACCAAAATTACCTTGCGACGTTGTGGGGCTCACAACGATCGGGAGGTCGGGCCGTGGGCAACTTTCTACCGCTGTCCATCACGCTGGTGGACGGCAAAACCATGAGTGTGTCGTCAATCTGCGAGGCCGAGGTTGCGCTTCAAGGTCAATGGCGAAACAAGGCGGCGGCACCTTACAAGGACGCGTGCCGACTAATCGCCGCAGCCAAAGACGGCAGTTGCAACCCAGCTATCGCTTTTGCGGCGTTCAAGGCCGCCGCTATCGACCAGCGTCTATCGCGGCCCGCAGCCAAGAGTGCTGCACTCAAAATGCTGGATGACGTGAGCGGAGACTTACAGACATGACGAAGCTGTCAGATCTAGGCCCGCCAATCCCCGGCAAGCGGCACGGCGCGACGCCGGCCGACGAGCGCGGCCATTTCTACAACCGCCCACACTGTGGCCAGTTGGTCGACCAGCGCGATGCTCGCCAGGTGTTCTATCATGAAGGCCCTGGGCACGAGCCGCTTGAGCCCGACCCCGAAGGAAAGGTCATCGAATTCCGGCGCCGGAAAGATTAGCCCGGACCAATGCCGGGAACCTTTGGTCCGCGTCCAAGTTCGTCGCCCATGCCGCGTTATTTTTTCGATTTCTGGGAAGATGGAAACCTGATCGCTGACGATGAGGGTACCGATGTGCCGGATTTCGAAACGGCAAAAGATGAAGCTGTCGTCGACCTTGCGGAATTGATGAAGGAGATTTTGCCGGCTGGCGGATCTCACGAGCTGAAGCTCATCTTGCGCGATGAGAACGGTGAACAGTTGCTGGAACTTGCGATAAATTACCAGGAGAAGATCTCGAAAATCATTGCCGTTGGGCCCACTGATCGCCATGGGCCAAAGTCGAACGGTGACGATCGTTTCTACGTTTGCTCTGTTTGCGGCCAAGAGGTCGACCGGCGCGACAAGCGTCAGGTGATGTGGCACGAGCAGCCGGATCACGAGCCGCTGGAATTGGATCAGTGAAATGGCCAAACCTAAGCCGAAAACCAGCAGCGGATCGCACATAGGACCGTAACCTTACGACCCTGGCTTATTCATGGAAAGGCATGGGCTGTCTAAGGATGCGGGCAGTTCCGGGAACGCACTAGGAACAGTGCAGCATTCAGATTTCGTCGGCGGCAAAAGTCTCAGGCAGGGAGCAATTTTTCGTGAGCGAGGCCCGCGCCGCTTATCGAAAGGGAGGCGCGGGCCCGACCGTCTTGCGGACCGGCCGGCAACGGAAGGAGTATGACGTCGCACCGTTGCGCTCATCTAACTTCGCGGGTTCTTTGCAGTTCCTTCAGCAAACAAAAAAGCCCGCCAGGAGGGACTAGTGGGATTCAATTTCACGCTGACGAAGGTTTGAAGTTCTCGTTCTAGAGTAAAAGCTCACATTGCGGACAAGACAAAAAAGCCCGCCGGTTTGGGCCCGGCGGGCAAGGGTCTGGGTGGACACTGGGGGATCAGTGCAGCACTAGATTCGGGATGCGTTGAGATGTTCCAGGCCGTCAATAATGTTGCATCGCATCTCGGCTCGCTTTGATGTCAGGGTCGTGGACAGCGTAGGCTCTCTTGGAACCGCGCTCGTCGCGGAGGGCGACGAATTGCGCTTCTCTATCGGGCGACCTTGGTCGCTAGGAGGACCTCGTGCCCCATGCCCTTGATGTCGTGTCGGCTTTCAGCAACCGGTATCAAGGGCGATCGAAGACACCGCCTCCGACACACCCGCGCGGGAAATCCTCCGACAGTCGTTCGACATTCTGGTCTCACGATCGTTCAGTGCCTAGCTTGTCGGCGGACCCCGATCGGCCAGCGTTTCGGATCAGGCGCTTTGCGATCAATATCCCTCTGGGCATTGGGCAATGTAGACCCGGCCGTTACGATCGCGATACCTGCATTGGCCAGCTTCGCTGGCATGACCAATTACGGCACCGGCTAAGGCCCCCGCTGCTCCGCCCACCACGGCGCCCTTGACCGGATCGCCAGCTACCGCGGCACCAACAGCAGCACCGCCCAGGCCACCAACTGCCGCGCCTTGTTCGGTGCGAGAGCAGGCTGCCAGCGGAACCAGCATCATCAACATGATTACAGCATTTTTCATTGTGCTCTCCTTCGATTTCGGCCAGCGTTCTGTAAATAGATCTCTTTCATCGCAGGCCGAAAAAACTAAGTATAGCGATCACGATTACAACCGCTCCGACCAGCCATATGATGCTGTTCATGATCCATCTCCTGGAGAATGGCGAATTATAACCTCAAGAACACAGCGTTTCCTTCGGGAGTATTGTTGGTGTTCCAACCCCTCAGCAAACGCGTCCAATTCCGTTAAGTTCCCTTATGGGACTACGGTCTTATTAGCGTAAGACGAAAGGCTGAATGCTGCCCAAAGACACACTGCCGATGCGCATCATGGAGAGAGCGAGCGCGCTTGCCGGCGTGACAAAATCGTGCTCCCTGCGAATGTGAAGGATCGTTGATGCGAGAAGCCTTGGATCGGCGTCTAGGTCAGCATTCCGGCAGCAACTTTCAGACCGTTGGCGATTGCTCATATCCGAATTTGGGTACACTCTCGACGTCGGCCGCGAGTTCTTTCGAAATCATCTGGAGCGGTTCTGCATCGCATCGACGAAACGTCGAACACGCTGCTGACTTCTTGGCTGATCTCTTCAGCTGATGCCTCTTTCCCGCCGCCTTAATAGCCTGATCGGCAGCGACTGCCGCCGGATCGTCGGTGAAGGCGATCGGCAGATGCTGCGCCATCCATTTTTCTACGAAGTCGATTCCGCGCTTGCTCATTGGAGGAACCAAAAAGCGAGCAGAACGAAAGAGACAAGGAACAGCGCCGCGGCCGCTACCAATACCCCCTTGCCCACCTCCCGCCTGGGCTGAGGGTCGGGTACAAGTGTCTTACGGTTCGGCGGTTCGTTCATGCCAGATAAAGTTGCGGCAGCAAATTAGGTTCCGCTAATCCTTTGACGGCCCGCAATGTCATCCCGCGTTCTTGGACGGCGAGTTCCTAGCGTAACCCCTGCATGATGGCTTCGAAGATCGGGCCAATTTCTTCATCGATCTCCTGGCCCGGAATGCCTTGGGTTTCCGCCTCCCGTTTCGCGTCCACTGCCATATCGATGACCAGCAAGACCGGGTCGACATCGCATCGTCAGGCAAACGGTCTGATATCCAATGGTAGAGAAAATCACTGCCGCGCTTGCTCATTCTTCCCGAAAGCCTGCACCGAGGCATGGCGCAGCTTTGGCTCGCCGCGCAGCGTCTTCACGCGCATGTTGATGCCCGGCCTGACCCATTCGACATCCGGGGTCACCACGGCCGTGGGCAAGCCCGCCGGGGGCCGGCCCCTGCCCTGCTGGACGCGCTTCCAGAGCCGTTCCTTGATCGCGTTATTTGTGCCGTCCCTTGCGAGCATCGCTTCGCTTGCTGGCCTGGCGCTGGACGCCGAGCAGTTCGAATTCGCCGATGTCCCAGCATTTGATTTTCACCCAAGCCGTCCTTGCCGCCGCTTCGGTATGGGCTACCCCGGCGCTTCGAAACAATGCCCTCGAGGCCCATTTTCTCTGCCGCCCCATAGAATGCGGCGCCGCCGCCCTCGACGTGCTGGCTGTACTGGATGATACCGTCGGCCGGCTTGACCAGTTCCCACAGGATTGCCTTGCGATCGATCACCGGCAGCGGGCGCAGATCCTGGCCGTCCCTGTGCAGGATGTCGAACGCTACGAACGCGAGCAGTTCGGCGTTCCAGGCCATGCGCGAATGGATCTCATGGAAGTTCGGCCGACCGTCCGGCTCGGGCGCGATCATCTCGCCGTCGAGGATGAGCGCCTTGGCCGGCAGCTTCTCCAGCGCGGCGACAATCGGCCAGTAGCGCCTCGACCAGTCGTGGCCGGCCTTGGTGAAGGCACGGCCGCCGGCCCAATCCAGCACCCGCTGGGTGCTAAAGCCGTTATATTTGATCTCCTGCAGCCAGGCGTCCTGATCGGGGCAACCTCGACCAGGATGGGTTCCTGCGACTTGATGAACCCCAGCCGTTCACCATCGCTTCCCATGCAAGCACCCTCCCACCCGCCGCCATTAAATAAGCAAAAGCTAAATAGTTCCGAAACCGGAAATCGGCTTTTTGGTGCAACAAACATGTCAACTGGACGTTGCGGTGAGCCAAGGAGGAATCGATATGGCCGACGATAAGAGCAAACGGGATTCCCGCGATCGGGACCGTGTTTCAGCCGACGACGATTATGAGGTTCAGTATTTCGCCAAGAAGGCCGGGATCACGCCCCAGCAGGTGAAGGACCTGATCGCCAAGCACGGGAACAATCGCGCGACGCTGGAGCGGGAAGCGAAGGCAATAGGGAAGCGATAGGTAGGCCAGCATGCCAGAGTACCAGGTGGAAGAGTGGCATGGAGAGGAGTGTGTCTCAACTCAAGCCACAAACGCGGATGATCCGATATCAGCTGTAGAGAAAGTCGCTGGGCAACGAGTGTCGCCTCGAGCTCTTCAGGAACACTGGTTTCGTGTGGTCGATGAGGATGCGAGAAGCACCCACGAATTCAGTCTTGAGGATGGCGTGCCTGGGGACTTTGCCAAATGACAAGAATTGCGGACCTGGGACCACCTAGGCCCGGCAAGCCCCACGAGCCGAAGGCAGGCCACGACCATTTTCACACATGCCCGATCTGCGGCCAGCAGGTCGACCGGCGCGACTTCCGGCAGATAATGTGGCACGAGCAGCCGGATCACGAGCCGCTTGAGTTGAACAACTAGGAGCGGGGCGGTTTGCCGAAGACCCTCAACCATGCCGTCGACCTCGATCAGCAAGTTCGACTATGACCCAAACACCAGGGTTCTCTCGGTCTGGTTTCTAGCCAGTGGGAAGCACTACGAGTTCTTGGACGTACCGGTCGAGGCCTTCGCCGCGTTCCAATCTGCGTTTGCTAAGGGCCGCTATTTCAACAACCACATCCGTAACAACTACGCATTCCGGCTCGCGGAGGGGAAGGCAGGAAGCTCATCGGGCGATTGACATAAATGGCAAGAGAAAGGCCGACCTGCTGGCTCGCGCCGCGGGCATGAAAACGGCTCGCATCCCTGCAAAAGGCCCTGCAGACCAAGCCGAAGACCATTGTAACTTGGAGGGTGAGTGGGGACTGCCCCGCTGGGGGCGATGCGGGCCCGGCCAAGGGTTAGGGCCCTCGGCCAGCTGGGTCAAAAAGCCGGCCAAGATCCTTTGAATGGCAGCCGCAGCAGCTAGATAGTGCCAGTCCGTATGATCCATTCCAGCAAGTTGGAATCTACGTCATCGCTATCGGTATAGTCTCGGATCAACAGCGCAGCCTCATCACGCCATCGGTCCTGTGGGATGTTCTTTTCGATGACGCATTTTACGAAGGCGCCGCGCAATACATTGCAGTCGGAAGCCGATATCCTTGGCTGGGTCATGATGCCAACCTCTAATCCGGGGGGCGAAAGCGCAACGAACTCCAACCCCCGATGTCCACGTAGCCGATGATCTTCGGGGATTTAATGCGCTTAGAGGTGGCTTCAAGCAGGACTCACTGTACGTCCTTAACGAATCGTTGCCGATCGTTCGGAGAGCGCAAATCGCCGGTATTTACCCCCGCCGATCAACATGCCGCGGCATGCGAAGTTCCTGCTCTCGCGAAAAAGCCCGCTGCCGGACCTTGAGGGGTTAGACGGCAGCGGGCTCCCGATCGTCCACGGATCTGCGGCCGAGGAGAAAGCCATTTCTTTCCACTGCCTCATGCGAACATTGCCGCTTGCCCTTGGTTCCCGGCTCAAGGAAAAAGCCCGCAGGCGCGAGCCAGCGGGCTTGTCTTTTGAGGTTGGCCTATTTGCCAAACTGCATAGCCATTTTGCAGAAATCTGCGTGCGACTTCGCGACGGCTTCGTCGGCACACTCCTTCACGATTGCGGCCCGGTCATCCGCCCTCATGGCCGTCCAAGCAGCTTTCTTGGGCATCTTTGGTCGCCAGCAAGGACCCGATGAAAGAACGCGCCGGGTCAGCCAAACTGTCTCATCGGAAGTCAGTTCCGGCCATCAACAAAAAAGCCCGCCGGCACGAGCTGGCGGACTTGGCATTTCTTACCGATGGAGGCTGCCCGCCTCCAAACACCTCAAGCTGGCGTCGGCGGCGGGGGGATCTGTGAGGCTGGTGGTGATGCTGTCACTGCGGAGAGCCGGTCCTTTTTGTTCAGCACCGGCTTTTCATATGCTTTCTTCATTTATACGTCCTCGCTTTTTCCCCTCATCCTCACGAATGACGTAGACCGCCCAACTTTGTCAAGGAGTTGGAAACCTCGAAGCCTGGTGAGCCTAAAACAAAAAGCCCGCCGGCCGAGCCAGCGGGCAGTTTGGTCTGGAGTAGCCGGAATCAACCGGCGCGAGTCAACGAACGTTGAAGATGTCGGTTGCAACCTCGCTCTCGTCGCTCCCGGGGGTCCAGAGAGGACGAGTTGTTGCCTGAGCCGTGCGGTACTGAAAACATCGCCGCACCATAAAAGGATGCGCGCTCACGGTAAATGAACATTAAAGCCAACGCTAAAAAAGGTTGTGCTTAAAAAGGCCCGCCCGAATGCGGAAACGGGCGGGCAAAGTCTTCTGGAGTGCACTGGGGATTACCCGACATAGCTCAACGACTGGCGGTGGGGTTGGTTTCCACTCGCCTATTCAACCCCGCTCATTTCTTCTTTTTTGGTTCGTTCCAGGCTTAGGGGCTTAGTGCCCGTCGCGGGCTCTACCGCACGGGAAGCGCTTCTCGGCGCTGAAACAAACGAAACACATCGCGTTCGGCGTGGAAAAACGCCTGAAACAGGGGTGGTTTAAATCCTATGGCACCGCTGCATCCCGCGGCGCCAATCATGGAGTGTTGCAATGTCGAGAATGCGAGCAGCTTACGACGCTTTTCGGAATTACCGGGTTCACCGTATGGCGGAACGGGCGCTTTCGGCAATGGACGATGCCCTCCTGAGGGACATCGGGATCAGCCGCTCCGAGATTGGCTCGGTGGTCCGCGGCTTGAACCGCAGCCCAGGAGACAAGGCGGGCTGAAACCATGAAGCTTTCATTCACCCTCCAGCTACTGGCCTGTGCGAGCGGGGCCGCCCTTCTGGCGGCTCCCGCCGCCAATGCCCAAGGCTCGGGTCTTCCCCACCGCCTAGCCAGGGCGGCGGCAGCGGTTGGAGACGATACGACAAGCGTCGAGCTGTTCGAAAACCTCGGTAGCCAATTCCTATCCTCTCACCACCGCCGGCTTGCTGACGCATGAATTGTAGCGGCTGCGGGACCAATCTCAGATCCCCGGTGTCGCGCAAGCAGGCTTGGCCAAGACCCGACCTTCAGCGCCGAAACATGATAGTGGAAGCTCAGCGCAACGCAGCTGAATTCAGGGTTTGAGCGGGGTTATTCCCTGGAACCACAAAGTCGCCATACGTCAGCCGCAAGGACTGAGGCGCTGGTCCAGCCAGGCGGCGGCGCGCTCAAGAGTAGAGGTAACCCATGCCGCGGATCGTCCTGATCACCTCCGGCTTGGAGGGATCAACCTCAATTTTCTTCCGCAGACGCGAAACGCGAATGTCGATGCTTCGATCGAAAGGGTCCCATCCGCGGTCATGGGCGAATTCGAGCAGTTGATCGCGGTGGAGTACTCGTCCGCGATGTTCGCTGAATACTTTCAAAAGTCGGAACTCCATCGGGGTGATCGCTATCTCGAACCCCTCGGCGTTGTACAATTTGTGTGCGCCCGGGTCGAAGCGGCACTTGCCGAACTGGACCTGGTGGCCCGGAGGGCTCGCTCCCTGCGCAGCCCTTTCGCTTGCCGACGTTCTGCGCAGCACGGCTTTCACCCGCGCCAGCAGCTCCCGCAGGTCGACCGGCTTCGCGACATAGTCATCGGCGCCAATCTCCAATCCGACAACGCGGTCGACGATTTCCGCCGATCCGGTCAGCATGATAATGGCAACGTCTGAGTGCTCTCGTAGATATCGCGCCAGCGACAGGCCATCCTCACCTGGCATTCGGATATCCAGTATGACCACATCGACGTGTTGGCTATCAACCAGTTCGCGCAGGGCAGGCCCCGCGTTGGCCGGCGTCACGGCATAGCCATGATGCTCCAGATATTCCGCCACCGTGTCGCGGATATCCGGTTCGTCATCGCAGACCACTACATGTGCGAGCGTCGTCAAATTGACCACCCGGGCAACTAGTGGATCGGAAAAAGTTGCCCCTGGAGTGACGTGCAAATCAACGGATCTGTCAAGTATTGTTGTTCACAAGTTTCGAGACAAACAAGCGAAGTTCGTTCGGCTTGATCGGTTTCTCAAGATAGGGCCGTTTCGCGGCTCGCAGGAACATCTGCGCGCCCGGACTGATCGTGTCGCCCGTCAGGAACGCCAACCTGTCGAGCGCGGCCGGATGGAGCTTGGCAATCTGGTTGAACAATCCCCGCCCATCCATGTTCGGCATTTTCAGATCGCTCAGGATCACCGCGAAAGTCCGGTTCTGGAGGTGCAGCAGCGCTTCTTCGCCGGATCTGGCAATCGCGACCTTGAAACCATCTCGTCTGAGCACCTCTGCAACCAGCTGCCCCACTTCCTCTTCGTCCTCCACCACCAGACAAGCAATGCCGGCTGAAGTTGGGAGCTCGTCGTCGGAAGTTTCGGCTCGTCCGTCGACATGGTCCGAAGCAGGCAGCGAAAGTATGAAGGTCGAGCCACCCCCTTCAGGGGATTCAACCTCGATGGTTCCTCCATGGGATTGAACGATCCGATCACAAAAGGAGAGCCCGATCCCAGTCCCTGCCCCAATCTCTTTCGTCGTGAAGAACGGCTCGAAAATGCGGGGAAGTATCTCCTTGGGAATTCCCGGACCCGTGTCGGCAATGCGGACGACTATGTTGCCGGTCTTGGGATGAAGCCGTGTTGAGACCGTGATTGCCCGACGCCCTTCCCAGCCGTGCAGCGCCTGTTCTGCATTGACGAGCAAATTGATCAGCACCTGGCTAAGCTGATCGGGATCCGCCCAGATCGAGGGAAGACCGGGTTCAAGATGAACTGAAAGCCGGATGTCGGACGATCGTATCGAATAGCTCGCCACTTCCACCGCTTCCGAAATAACGTCATCGATGGCAACGTTTGAGGTTCGCGTCGGCTGCTGTCTGGCCATAGCCAGGAAAGTCTTGACGATCCTGGCGCAGCGTTCGGCTGCCTTGCTCATCTTGTCGGCGCGTTCCACGACCTTGGCGTCCGTAGCGGTCTCCCTCAGCAGCGACGACAGGCCGAGCACCACCGAGAGCGGATTATTCAGCTCATGTGCCACCCCCGCCAGCAATCCACCGAGCGCTGCCATTTTTTCGTTCTGGTGCAGCGTTTCGCGCTGTCGCTCCAATTCTTGTTGCATCTCGAATCGGTCGGTGAGATCGTAGGTATGGGAGACAATCACCCTTTCACCACGGTAATCGATTAGTCGAGACGAGATCGAGCACCAGCAGGTTCCACCGTCCTTGCGTTTGAGCTCGGTTTCGAAATCGTCGACCAACCCGGTCGCGAGCAGCCGCTCAACGTATCGCATTCGCTCTGAAGGATCGACGTAGTAGTCAACAGCGCTGGCGACGTCGCCGAGCAGTTCAACGGTGGCGGGGCTGCGGTAGAGCAGCTTCCCGTCGTGCGCGCGGGTCATCTGGATGTTGACGGGGCAGGCTTCGAGGACTCTACGGACCAGTTCATCCGCTTCCTTGGCGGCCTCCTCGGCGCGCTTGCGCTCTGTAATGTCGACACGGGTGACCACGAAGCCGCCTTCGCGTGTCGGACAGTTCGAGACGAAAAACCAGGCCCCGTCCGTATGACGGAATTCCTGTTGCCGGAACTCCCGGCGGTCCCTTGCCCTCTCGGCAAGCCAGTCGTCGATCTTGTCCTGAGGAACCGGAAACTGGTTGCGCTCCGCGGTCGCGCGGAGGAACTCGAACCAGTTCACCCCGGGAACGAGCACATCCGCGCTTATCGCGTGCATCTGGCGGTACCTGCTGTTGGCCAGCACCAGGCAATCGTTCTTGTCGTAGAGGGCAAACCCTTCGGCCAGAGATTCGATGGCGTCGATGAGCCGCTCGTTTGCCTTGCGCGTTTCTTCCTGGGCGGTGATCATGTCGGTGATATTCGTCGTGTTCGACACTATCACCTGCCTTTCCTGGAAATCGATCAGGCGGGCGGAAATCGAAGCCCAGAATATCTTGTTCTCCCTGTCGTATTGCTGGACCCGAAAATCATCGATCCTGCCCTTTTCGATCAGGGCGCGCTCCAATATTGCGCTACAGTGTGGATCGACATAGTAGTCGGTTATTTGAGGGCGATCGCCGTAAAGATCTCTGGTGGCAGGATTGCGGTAGAGCGTTTCTCCGTCGAACGTGGTCATGCGTATCGGCGAAGGGCAGGCATCAAGCACCTTTTGCAGCACTGCCGTGGCGTCGCGCTCGGCAGCCTCGGCCTTCTTGCGCTCGCTGATGTCGGCGCGCGTTACCACGAAGCCGCCAAGATCGGTGGGATGTATCGATACCGAGTGCCATTTGCCGTCGGAGAGGGGGACCTCGAAAGGGGAGTGGAACTCGATCCGACTTTGAATCTGCTCGTCGAGCCACTTGTCCTCGCGCCCAACCGCATCGCGGTATACGCCGCGCCTGGCGGATTCGCGAAGCAGTTCGTTCCATTCCACGCCCGGTTTAATGAGATCCCGCACCGGCTGGTTCAACTCGCGGTAAAGGCTGTTGCACATGACCAGGCGGTGATCTTCGTCGTACAGTGCGAATCCCTCGGAGAGTGACTCAACGGCGTCTGCGAGCATCTCCCGCGCAGCAGCGACTTCGCCGTCACGCTTCTTCTGCTTGGTCACATCGGCGATGCCGGCGAGAACCACTCGCCGGCCCTGGAACTCGACGATCCTGAGATTGCCGGTGGCCCAGAACTCTTGGCCGTCGGGTCTTTTAAGAAGCACCTCGCAATTTTCGACGACACCCTTTTGCATGAGCTCCCGATTGATTTCCCGGTATTTCTCGGGATCGACAAAGTAGTCGCCGAGCCGCACCGTCTCGCGTTGCGCCTTTTTGCTCCATCCAAGCAGCCGTTCGGCAGCATTGCTCTGGTAGATGAGTTCCCCCGAACTTGCGTCGTTCATCCAGACCGGCAATGGATGATGCTTGATCAGGAAGCCGAACAGGTCTTCGCGCTGCTTCCGTGCCGTGATGTCCAATACCCCGATGATGAGTGAGTGGCGCCCACCATAGATGCCGCGACGGCAGTTGGTAGAGCACCAAAGGGCCGATCCGCTTGTGTTTCTAAGCTGGATTTCGCGATCCCGCACGATCTCGCTGTTGCTGGCGAGAGAACTGATTTCATCGAATTCGCCAGTATTCACCAAATGATCCGTCAGGAATTGCGGATCATGCGGAGTCCATTTTCGGCCAAGCAGGTTCGACGCATCGAGGCTTTCGTACAGGATCTCCCCGCTTGCCGCGTCTACCACCCAAACGGGCAGCGGATGACTGTCGGTGATGCAGCGGAATATCTCCGCGCCTTCCTGGTGCGCAATCTGCGCTCGTTTCATCTCGGTAATGTCGACGCTTACCAGCGCCGTGCCGCCCTCCAGCCGAAGATGTGCCGTGAGCAACTTCCACCGCCCATCCAGTGTCTCAGCTTCAACTGAACCCTTGTCGATTTGCATCCATCGTGTCGCGGCACTTTCAGCGAACTCGTTGCCCGGCTCAATGGCGCGACCGTCGAAACTTTTCAGATGGCGGAGGGCTTCGGCGACTGCGGCAATGGCGTCTATGGGCTGCCTCTGGTCTAGGCGGAGCCGCTGGCCTCCAAATATCTCCGGATTGCTACCAACGAGGATATTGTCGGCGTCAAAGAGGGCATAGCCAGTGTGTGTGGAGGTAATTTGATTGTCAGGCCGCATGGTCGATCCTTTGGTGGCGTGATCCCGAGGGAGGATACTAGACCCTCTTTGTTTCAGCACACATTCAGGCGCTGCGTGATTTGTTTCAAATGTTTCGGCGCGTGCGAGTCTTCGCCGGCGCTGACGTGAAACGAAACTCGCTCCCGAAAAAACGGCCGAAACACGGATGGCCCAGTACAGTTGCGGGTGTCGATGCCGCCTGTAGTGACAGATCGTGGCCGCAGCCTGATGTCGTCGTTTAGTTCGGTTTGCTCGTTGCGGCGAAGATCAGTCGATAGCTTCGAGAGGATGCCAGGGCGGCCATGCGGACGCTCATGTGGCTATGCCATCCATGCAAGGACCGCCCCCCGCAACAGTCACGTGCGAGATCATCCTTGGCGCGCTGAGGAACTCCAGCGCAGACTTGTCTAGCTCGTGGACCGTCAATGCCTATCGCTCTTCGCTTGTGTGTCAGTTACCCGATACAAAACGCTTGAACAGAAACACTTGAGTCCATCTCTCTGACATTCAGCCGAAACCGGGCCGGTGTTTACCGTGCGTCCAACAAGAACGGCGAAACGGTTCAGACCATGTATGGCCAGTCATTCCAGCATCCTCAGGTAGCGGCGATCGGTTCCGGCTTGGGAATGCATCCCAATGCTGCGGGTCGGGGCTTTCTGAAAGTCGAAACCGCCTCGATCGAGTATAAGGAGTGCGGCAGCGGCCCTACTGTGGTGCTCGTGCCCGGCTCGTGCAGCACCGGAGCTGCCTGGCGTTCGGTGGTTTCGCATCTGGGCGATGGCTTCCGCTGTGTGACGACCAGCCTGCTCGGCTATGGTGAAACGGACGAACGCCGGACGATGGCCGACGCGTCGATCGATCATGAATGCCATGTCGTCGAACAAGTTATCAAACGGGCTGGCGGCCGCGTCCACCTGGTCGGTCACTCATTTGGGGGGCTGGTGGCTCTCGCGGTCGCTCTTCGAGGCCACGCCGCACTGGCGAGCCTAACCATCCTCGAAGCGCCGGCAGTCGGCTTACTGCGCGGCGAAGGCGACGAGAACCATTACCGCGATTTCATTCATCTCACCGACAGCTACTTCCGCTCGTATCGGAACGGCAACCGAGAAGCGATCGCAGCCATGATCGATTTCTACGGAGGTCCCGGCACGTTCGATTCATGGCCCCATCGGGTTCAGTCGCATGCCGTTGAAACGACTGAGGTCAACATGCTTGACTGGGCGAGCGCCTACACATTCACGCCTTCCAACGCTGCTTTGTTAGCCCTTGCCGTGCCTACCGAGATCATCGTGGGCGCAATGAGCCGCCGGGCCGTGCAGCGGGCAAACGAGGCGGTGATGCACCGCATTCCAGGCGCTGTCATGTGGGAGATCGAGGGTGCCGCGCACTTCATGATTGCCACTCATCCCGCGCAGGTTGCTAAGATCATATCGGCTCGTGTTGATGACGCTGACCGGCGTGCAGCCACGAATGGTAAGCTAAAGATCAGCCGGCGGTAAGGACTTGCTCCGCCAACCGCTGCTATCCCCTCAATAGTCATTTCAACGAACCGAGTGCACCGGATCCGAGCCGTCATGTCTTCACGCGACCCAAGCCCCCTCTCCACTGTTGTTGTCGTAGACGTCGCAGCTCTGATTGCTGGCGGAGATGCCGGCCAGGCTTCATCGCGACAGGCTGCGGCTTCTGACCTGGGTGGCTGCCTCTGGGGGCTCGGCGCCGCCGCGATCTGGAGCGGCTGGTGGACCGTTACCCGCTTCGGTGCGGCCGACGGACTTTCTGCAGCTGATCTGGCGGCGGTTTGGTTCGGCATCGCTGGCCTCGTGCTGCTCCCGCTTGCCTGGCGGAAGTGCGCCCGCCGAGATTCGAGCGTCGACGACTTCTGCTAGAGCGTTTCACCGTTTCACGGAAACGGCGAACCGCTCTATCTCTGTTTTCACGCAATTCCGGACGGAAAACCGCTCACACTTTTCCTGGAATTGCTCTAATAAACTCGGCTCGGAGATTTTCCGACGCCAGTGCTGGGACTCCAGAGCAAGCCTGGTTGGATCGGGGTGCCGTCAACACCGTCCGCGGTCCGCCTTGCCGATGATTCGGTTCTGCCCACGTGGTGGCGATCAAACTCAAGCTCATCGTCCAAGCATTGGTACGTGAGGAAGGCGGCCGCAGGCGCCAGCCCGAGCGCACCGCGGAGCGGCCGGCCCATCCCGTCCACCAACTGGCAGAAATGATCCGAACGAGGACAGGGCTTCCTGCCCTGTCCCCTCGCCCCCATCGCTGGGCGTCTCGCCAAGCGGTGCGGCCAAGACGCGGTGGCGAAGGGGCTTACGGTCAAGTCGATTGAAGACAATGTCGGCGGCCTTATCGACTTCATGGCCGAGGCGGTAGAGCTACGCCGCAGAGAAAAATAGCGAATCCGGCTGGCGCGAGTGACGACCCGGTCAACGATGCGCGCGGCGGCCGCACGCCGAAGCAGGTCGAAGGAGCCTGCCAAGCTTCTCTCGCCGCGAACAGGCTGGATTGGTCGTTCTGTCGAGCCCGCGGTGGCGACCCGCTGCTTAGTTAGTATCCTGAAAAGCGCAACATTGGCACGATTCACCATGGGCGATGACAAGGACAGCGGTGAGCGTGTGGCCGGGAATGAAACACTGGCGGAGTCCATTGCCAGGGAGACCGGCATCACCGAGGATCAGGCGCGCGAGCTTATTCGCCTGATCGGCACCGACCGCATTCCCTGCTCCGTGAGGCGCGGCTGTTGCTCCGCCAACGCCTGGGTTAGGCTTTGCAAGACCCACTCTCAAGCGCCCTCAGCTATCCGGTCATCTTCTGTTGCTGGGTGGCAGTCATGGCTTTGAGGACCCGGACCACTTCTGCCGATTCTGTGGGCTTCAACACTGTAATTCCGTGTGAGAATACTCCATGGCTGGCCTCGACGCTAAGGCCCGTATAGACTACAAAGGGTACACTCAAGTCTGCCAACGTCTTAGCCGCCTCATGGCACTCGCCATCCGACAGACTGACGTCAAGAACGGCGGCGGCAGGCGTGTGTTCCTTCAGAAACAGATTCGCCTCGGAACAGGACCTCACCACCGCCACCGTGAAACCTGCCTCGGAAAGCGCGCACTCTAGGTCCAAAGCGATCAAGGCTTCGTCGTCAGCGACCAAGACCAGAGGACTTTCCATGCTCAGCACGTTCATAAATTTAGCATTATGGGACGAGTCGTTGCCGTCCGAACTTGGCCATCAAAGTTAACTGCGATTGCGGCCGGATGGCAATATGGGCCGCGCAACCCTCAAAAAAACACCGATCGTGGAACGAAGTTAATACGAGCCGCGTTGTTGGCGGTTAAGCCAGATTGGGACCGGGAATGGATGAACTGCGGCAGGCGAATGTTGTCGCCTTCAAGAACCGGGAAATTTCCGGTCACGACAGCCTGAATTTCGATTATCAGGATTTTTTCGAGAATGGCGCCCTCGCGCTTCACTTAGTGGGCGCTGACGGCATTATTCTGCAAGCCAACAAGGCTGAGCTCGATCTGCTTGGCTATCCGGCAGAGGACTATATCGGCCGCCACATCGCGGACTTCTATCCCGACCGGCACGTGATAGAGGACATTCTGGATCGCCTCTCCAGGGGCGAGCGGATCGCGAGATATCCGGCGCGTTTGAGAGCCCGCGACGGATCCATCAAGCATGTCGAAATCACTTCGAGCGGCCATTTCCGCGACGGCGAGCTGATCAACACGAGATGCTTTACGGCTGATGTAACCGACCTTGAGCGGACACGGACGCAGCTCAGGCAGCACGACAGTACCTATCGCCAGATTCTCGAGAGCCTCCCCGTGGCGATCTATACGACTGACCAGGACGGCACCATTACCTACTACAATCGCGCTGCTGCCGATCTGGCAGGCAGGGAGCCCTCCGTCGGCAAAGACAAATGGTGTGTGACGTTCAAGCTGTTCACTGCCGACGGCCAGGAACTGCCGCACGACGAGTGCCCGATGGCTATCGCGCTCAAGGAAAACCGGCCGGTTCGTAATCAAGAGGCGGTAGCGCAGCGTCCGGACGGATCCTTCTTTCCGTTCCTACCCTACCCCACACCTTTGCAAGACGAGCATGGCAACCTCATTGGTGCGGTCAACATGCTGCTCGACCTGACGGACCGCCAGCGTGCGGAAGAAGCCAGGCAGCACTTGTCGGCGATCGTGGAGTCCTCGTTCGACGCAATCGTCAGCAAGGATCTCAACACCATCATCAAGAGCTGGAACCATGGCGCTGAACGACTGTTCGGCTACACCGCCGACGAAGCGATCGGTCAGTCGGTGACCATGCTGATCCCGGATAACCACCAGGACGAAGAACCCCGAATTCTCCAACGCATTCGCCGTGGCGAACGCGTCGAACCGTTCGAAACGACCCGCCAGCGCAAGGATGGCAGCCTGGTTCCGGTTTCGCTGACGATATCGCCCGTGCGTAACGCAACTGGGCAGATCGTCGGCGCTTCGAAGATTGCACGGGACATCACGTCGGCGAGGGAAAACGAGCACCGCATCCGCATGCTGATGCGCGAGGTCAACCATCGGGTGAAAAATCAGTATTCGGTCATCCTGTCGATGATCCGGGAGACCAACAAGCGATCGGAGACGCCCAAGCAGTTTGAATCCCAGGTGCGCGAGCGCATCATGGCACTGTCGCGATCCCACGACCTGCTGGTGTCGGCCGACTGGAAGGGCGCCACAATCCGTGACCTGTTGGCGGCGCAAGCCGAGTCCTTTCCTCGGGGTGACGTTATCGAGATGTCAGGCCCATCCTTGGTCCTTAGTCCCAATGCGGTGCAGTATCTCGGGATCGCCTTCCATGAACTGGCGACCAACTCGACCAAATACGGAGTGCTCTCGGGCGACGAGGGCCGGATTTCGGTCACGTGGGGCATCAACGGTTCCGGTGCTTCGAAGCTGTTTCAACTCACCTGGGCCGAAACCGATGGGCCGGAAGTCCAGAATATCGGACAGGGCGGCTTTGGAACCGTGGTCCTGAAGCGGGTGGCGCCCGCGGCGGTTGGAGGGCAGGGAAATCTCGAGTACGGGCCGCATGGGGTCATCTGGAGCTTGGAAGCCCCGTTACCGGCCGTGGAAGCGTCCGTTGCAAATGGGAGCTAAAGGTCGGGGGTTTCAAGGCCTCTGACGCCTTTGCATGATCTGTAGCCTCAGCCGCGCATCAGGTTTTGAGAGCGCAGCCGACGCGCGCCTCCCTCATGGCGTCGTGTCACGGCCCAGCCTGGATTCTCTTATGGTAGTCGGAAGCCGTCTGCTTGGACCGGCGCCACAGGCAATCGCAAGATCACAGTTGTTCCTGACCCGACTGCGCTGTCGATTTCGACACTTGCATCTAAGGATCATGGATCACACACTCGCGTCGATCGGTAGAAGCAAGATTGCGGTGATTGCACATGACGACATTCTCAAGGTTGTGCGTAAATCACCTCGCCTGGCAAATCTATTTTGGCGGGAAAGTTTGGTGGACGCGGCGGTCGCGCGCGCCTGGGTCAAGGTATTGGGAGGGCAGGATGTGGTGGGCAGGTTAGCCCACCTCGCCTGTGAGCTTTACGTGCGCATGACGGTCATGGGGCTGGTAAGAGAGAATTCCCATCCGTTACCGCTAACTCAAGTTCAGATCGGCGAGACTATCGGCGCGAGCGTAGTTCACGTCAATCGCATGTTGAAGAAACTGCGTTCTGACGGCCTTTTGGAGCACAAAGAAGGACGGCTGGTCATCCTGAACTGAGACGCCTTAAGCGAGATAGCAGACTTCGACCCGGGTATCTAAACCTTCGAGACCCACTCTATTTGGATGTAACGCCAGCCGCTGGCGTTAGCATCTCCGTTCGCATCCCAGAAATCGTATAGCGAGGCAAGCGGCGGCCCGCGCCGTGAGGAAAGCGCGGGCTCGAGTGTCTTAGGGGAGCAGCCGACAGCGGGAGGAGGAGCGCCGGCGCCCTCAACTAACTTCGCGGGCTTTTGTAGTTCCGTAGTAACAAAAAAGCCCGCCGTCTCTGAACAAAACGGCGGGCTTCTCACCAGCACCAAAAAAAGGCCCGCCGGTTTGCCCAGCGGGCAAGTGGGCTGGGGACGCACTGAGAGGTCAGTGCAATAGTACAAGTTCGGATGTTTCGAGATGTTCCAGCAGCTCACAAATTTGGATCGTACGTGCTGGAAGAGGACGCTAGTTAAGCCTGGCGGAGCAACCTGATGTTTCCCGACCTCTACGGCAACAAAAAGCCCGCCGACTTGGGCCAGCGGGCAATCGTCTGGAGTAGCGGAATCAACCGGCGCGAGTTCAACGAACGTTGAAGATGTCGGTTGCAACCTCGCACTCATATGCCGCTGGGTGACGCCCTTCATAGGGGCGCCGCCTCGGTCGCCTTATGGTTCGAATGCCGCCGCCTTCTTGCGCGAGCACGTTGGCAGGCGATTCCTTCCCATGGGAAACAGGCATCTTTTTTCCTTTCGACGGGGAAATATATTCAGGCCGCCGCGTTATGAGGGCGCGCGGACGGATGCGTGGGGGTTTAAGGTGAAGGTTTTCGACAGGCTCGAAGAGCTACTCGATGCGGGCGATCTGCAGTGCGCGTTAGCGGAGGCGCGCGCCCTCACGGGTCAGATTGAACGGCGCTCAAACGTGGTTTCGGGTGCAATCGACGACTTTTTGATCGACCTGATGACCCTTGCATTCGTCGCCGAAGCTTTTGGCAATCACCTCGCAGATGCAGCTCGCAAACTGGCTCGGCGAAGGCTCTCGAAAGTCCGGTTGCTTACGCTGAATTGACCCACAACGCGGGCAAAGTACGCGTCTGCGCCCGCCCAAAACCTGCAGCCCGCCACAGGGAGGCAGCGCGGGCTGATGGCAGCGGCGAACCGCATCTGCCCCTTTATTATCCTTCCGCGGCCGCTCCCTCTCCCTGCTCGTTGTCCCATGCCTTGTAACAGGCCGTCTTGATTTCTTGGGCTGAGCCATCTTCGTTGAAGGACCTATGCGACGACCCTGAAATTCCCGGCACCGCTGAGCAAGTAAGCCGCCCTGGATCGACCCAGAGATCCTTCCTTTATTCGCATGTTTCGCTGAGCTTGCAGGGATGCAAATATGTTCGCCAGTCGGCGCTGCCATACTCAAACGGGCCAGCCGGTCAGGCCCAGCGGGCGGCGATTGCTAGTCCCCTCGCAGTACCACCGAAGCCGCTGGGCCGCAGTGCCATTGAGGGCCACCCTGAAAAGAAGCGATCCTAACGAGCAGCAGACGCCAGTCGTCATCGGGATGTGGCTGATATTGCATAAGTCTCGACTTATGGGCAAGGCGTCGAAATTTACGACGCCCTTGCCTCGCTACGCTGGTCTTCTGGACTCTTTGTTGAAACAGTCGCATCCTCTCTTCAGGGGAAGAGGGGCGTGGACAAATACCGATACTACAATCGCTCTGACCACCGGCGAAAGCGATCCGGTGCCAAGCATAGCCGTGCGCGCCGATGGGCGAGCGTGCCGCTGCGCCTGGTCTTGGTGACTGTGGCCGCGGCTGGCGCGCTGGTCGCGCAGACCGCCATCCAGCGCAGCCAAGGTTTGCCAGAGATCAATGCATCGAACTGGTTCGGTCCAAAGCCGGCGCCGATCGCCGGTATTGCGTCTGTGATCTATGGCGATACGATCGAAATTCACGGGCAGCGCATCCGCTTCAATGGCATCGACGCCCCCGAGAGCAAGCAGTCTTGCGATGACGCCAAGGGATTCGAATATCCTTGCGGTCGACGAGCGGCCGAAGCGCTCGACAAGTTCCTTGCGGCCTCCAAGCCCGTGCAGTGCTCCTTTGTCTCCTGGGATCGCTATGGCCGCTTCGTAGGCGATTGCCGACGTGCCGACGGCACCAGCGTGGCATCATGGATGTTGGAGCACGGTCAGGCCTTGGATTGGCCCCCCTACAGTCAGGGGGCCTATGCTGGGCAACAGGCGACGGCCGAGGCTGCGAAGGTCGGTCTGTGGGTCGGAAAGTTTGAAGCGCCTTGGGATTGGCGTGCACGGCACGCTGACAAGGCACCAGCGATCAGCCAACCTCTCGGGGTCATCAACAACCAAGTGGCGCAAAGCTATTCCTGTCAGCCGCGGCGGACCTGCCCTCAAATCAGTTCGTGTGACGAAGCAAACTGGTATCTGGCCAACTGCCCCTGGGGCGGCAAGCTGGACCGCGATAAGGATGGCATTCCTTGTGAATCGCAGTGTTAAGGGGTCTCATGAGGATCGATGCGGCTAGTGTTCTGACAAGAACGACCTTCGGCCTATTGGGACTGATCGCTTTCATGGTGGCTGGATGCAGTTCGGTCGATTACCAGAAGCTTGTCACAGGCCAACTTTCTGGAAGTCTGTTCGTCATGTGGGTCGGAGAGGGCAGCAATTCGGGCGACGGAAATTTTCTCTTCGTGCCCGATCCACGGGATCCATTGATCTTCCACCGCTCAGATCCAGGCTCTCCGGGGAGCACCATCCAGCCGGGTCTCATGTACACTGACGGCGGATCGATCCCGAAAATCGCACAAGTCTTCAAGGGACTATCGCCTTGGGGCTACGCGCCTGCCTATATGGTTCACGATTGGGTCTTTATCGCTCACCACTGCATAGTAGACGGCAGCACGGAGAACCGGTTTGACCAAGTTCGCGGAGTCGAATTCGACGACTCAGCCGCGATCCTCGGCGAAGCGATCAAAGCATTGATCAAAGCCCGACAAGTGGCTCCCGACGATGTAGCGCCTAGTGCCATAACTGCTGCCGTCGGGAGCGTGGTCGCGAAGAACCTCTGGGATGAGAAAGGAGCATGTCAGTCGCTTCAGGTCAGCGCGAAGGACATCGCTGCTGCGGAGGCAGCCATACCGGGATCAACCACCAAGGCGCGGAACTTGAGGGCCTTCCGGATTCCGGAGACCATCGTGACTGCAGTTGCCCCCGCAAAGCCGGCGAAGATTGTGGCTCGCGTGACATTTTGAAATGCAAGCCACAAGCGGCGGCCTTCGTTCTTGATAAAGGTCCGATCGACATAGTTCGCCTTGGACTACGCAGTAGAGGTTCATATCTGTTGCGTGGGCGAGCTTCATCTTGGCGATGAGGTGACGGCTACATTCCATCTGCTCGATCATGGCGAGAAGCGTATTCGATTCTTCCAGGAGCTGCGCCATGTCGAAGGCTGGCTGGCAGCCACTGCCGAACAGCTCTCACTCCACATTGACATGTCCGGTCCGAGGGTCGTGCCATACCCTTCCGACATACTGCCGACACTCGAACAGGTCCAAGCCGCGCACGCCGTGCTCGGGACTCCGGTGCGAGCTGGGAAGAGGATTGCGATCGCCAGTTGCCAGGGGCCGGCCTTGCATTCCTGACCTGGAAAAGCAAATCCTCAGACTAGACGACCGTGGCTTGGTAACAGTCGTTCACGAGCATTCGCCGCTTGGCGATGACGCCCGCGCTCTCAAGGCTTTCGCTCCTGCTTGGCTCTGGCAAAGCCGCGATCCGTCGCGATGAAGCGTTCCAACATCGGCACAATCAGCCGCACGGGATCGGCTGATGGCTGACCTGAGTCTCGCCCTAGGATCTCGGCATATCTGGACAGGTCGCGGTGCAACCGCGCCGGCACCTCCACTGTGACTTTGACTGGCTTATCGTCTGCGATCGGACCGAGTTTCAACTTGGCCATTTCAGCCTCCATAGGGTTCGAGCACGAGATCGCGCGTAACGACGACGCGCACGGCAAAGCCTGGCCGTATCGTCAGCGTGGGTGCGATGTTGAGCTGGCGCTGGACGATCTGCTGGCCCACCTGGCTGAGGCTGTCGGAGGCGCCGCCGCGCAAGGCGCGCACGATGTCACTTTCCTGTCCAGACGAGCCGGCCTCCGCGCCGACGCTAAGGATAGTGGTGAGTGCCGCGGCCTTGAACAGCTCGGCCCAATGGTAGTCGACGCCGTCCTCAAGGCCGGCATAGCCTTGAGCGTCAGTGCCAGGCTGGCGTTCGAGAACAATGGAACGGCCGTTGGGGAAGACCAGCCTGCTCCAGACAAGCAGAACGCGCCGCTGGCCGAATCCGACCCCGTTGTCGTATTGGCCAATGACGCGCGTGCCTTGCGGGATCAGCAACGAACGACCCGTCGGACTGTCATAGACATTTTCTGTGACCTGAGCGGTGATCTGACCGGGCAGATCGGAACGGATACCGGTTATGAGCGCCGCCGGGATGACGGCCCCTGCCTGAAGCACATAGGGCGATACTAGCGGCGTGACGCGATCCGGCGCCACGGTGCGCCGATCAGTGGCCGCATTCAGAAAGGCGAGTTGACGGTCTTGCGTGGTGGACTGGCCGATCTGATCGGCAAGGTCGGGGCCGCCAAGGTTCGGCGGGGAGGTTCCTCCGGGCTGGGTTTCGGCCGTCACCCCAGTTGACTGCCCTGTCTGGAAGAAGACACGCGAAATTCGGGCCGCCTCCTCTTCGGCCCGCCGGCGTTGTTCGGCCTCATCGACCATGGGTGTCGCGATTGTCGGCGGCACGACGGGCTGCCCCTTGTGCTGTGCGTCAAGTATCGGCCGGCCAAGATCGCCAGGCAGCGGCGGCCCAAGAACGGGACCGGTGTAGTCGTGTGGCAAGCTGGCCAGTCCGTCGGCGGGCTGCCTGTTGGACGTCGAGTACAGCTCGTCGCCATGCCGGCCGGTTTCACTGGTTTGAAGCGCGTAGATCAGCGCACCGCCGACGCCAAGCGATGCACATAAGCCAATGCCGGCGAGCACCTTGCGGGACAGGCGTGTGACGCGCGGCGGATCGGCGCGAAGCTGCATGGGGGCAGCCGGGATTTCGTTCTCGTTCATGATTGCTCCCCTCCCCTTTGACGAAATCCGTTCCTTGCATTCGGCGCCGCGTTGGTGCCTGACATCCACGGACCTCTCCTCGTGGCATCGGTGCGAACGATCCTGACGGTCTGTTGCCGCTTGCCACTGCCAAGCCGCAATTCCGCCGCGCCAAAGAGACGGTCGACGATCAGGGTGTTCTGGTAGACGCGGCTGTTGGCAATCTCGGCCTCGCCGTCCGGGCCGATGACGAAGATGGGCGGCATCTCGCCTTGCACGATCCCGCGTGGAAACTCGACATAGACCCGCCTGCCGTCGTCGTACACGTTGACAGGCCTCCAGGGGGGCGCGTCGCCGGTGAGACCATAGCGGTGGTTGCGTGCGGTGATGGCGGGAAGCACCGGTGTCGCGGGGATCGCCCGCGCTTGTCCGGCCGACGGCGCGGGATAGGCCCATGACACGGCGGGCATGTACGGCTTCTCGCCCGATTGCAGCTCGATCATGTAGCTGCGCCGGTCGGTGGTGATGACGAGATTGGTCTTGATGTCCGAGCGCGAAGGCTTGACCAACACATGGACGCGCCTGGTGACGCCCGCTCCGCTTTCGGTGTCGCCGATGACCCAGCGCGCGGTATCGCCCGCCGCGATCGGACCTTCACCGGTCAGGCTTTCGCCAGGCTCAAGCGCGATGTCCGTTATCTGTCCTGGAGCGGCATAGACCTGATAAAGGGCTCCTTCGCTCCAAGGATAAATCTGAATGGCGTTGTAATAGCCCTCACGACGCGGCTGGACTCGCGCCGCTGCGTTGGCGTTCTCGACGCGCGCCTCCGGCGTGCTGCCGGCGACACCGCCGCGGGCCGGGACCCATCCTGGTGGAACGTGCAGCGGCTTTGGCCTTTCATCGAGCGCGGCTACCGGAGCGCCGGGCAAAGGCGGCACGTAGGCATCATAGGAGATCTGAGGTGGTTTCTGCGGTGTGGCGCAACCGGCAAGTATGGAGCCCGATAGCAACACCAAGGCAAACGCCGACCTTGTCAAAGCCGGAGTGGCGATGACACACAATGGCAGGTTCATTGGCTCATCTCCCGGGACCAGTTGATGGCGTTGACGTAGATGCCGAGCGGATTGGCGCGAAGACGTTCGGCGTCGTTTGGCATTTGTGTCACGATCGTCAGGATCGCGGTCCAGCGCTCGGTGCCGGAAAGCTGGCCGTTTTCGTAGTGATGCTCGATCCAGGCGACACGAAAGGAGCCGGGTGAAGCCCTGATGACCGAAGAAATATCCACCGCGACCTGCTGCTTGCCCACCCTGGAGAAAGGGTCGTTGGCGCGGGCGTAGTCGTTGAGCGCCGCAGCGCCCTGGTCGGTGGTCCAATCATAGGCGCGTAGCCAGTCCTGGCGCAGGATGATCGGATCGGCGGGGATGGAGCGCACCTGTTCGACAAAGCGGGCGAGATGCCACGCTATCTGAGGATCAGTCGGCTTATAATCTGCGATCGCGGGCGCGGTCGCTTGAACCTGGCCCATCCTATCGACCTGCACGACCCAGGGCACGACAGTACCGCGGCCCAATTGCCAGACCAGTGAAGTGGAAAGGCCTGCCGACAAGATGAGCGACCCGAACGCCATGGCGCGCCAGTTGCGGGCCTGCACGCGAGCAGAGCCGATGCGTTCATCCCAGATCTGCTCCGCCTTTTGATAGGGGGTTTCCGGTCGAGGGGTCTTGCCGTAGTGGACCACGGGTCGCCTAAAGATATTCATGGATCATTTGCCTTCAGAAAGAGAAATCGAAGCTCCGCCGCCATGGCTGTCGCCGGCGCGTACTGCGTGGGCGGCGGCCTGGGCGCCATGAGAGAGGCGTTGAGAGCGCTGCAAGCGTCTGGCCCATTCCGGCTGTCCGTGAGTGCCGGATGGCTTGCCCGCGCCTGACGCCGCGGCTGACAACGCGGCGCCGCCGATCGTTCCCATGGTCGACGAACCGCCGGTGATTTCAGTCGCCGAACTGGCGCCGGAGGCGAAGCTGGACTTAAGCGACTGACCGGTGTTTGCGGCAGCACGCTTGAGGGGGGAGGAGGCTGCCGCAGCGCCAGCACGCGCAATGCCGCCCAAGCCGGAGGCGATGCCTGCCGCGCCAGATTGGCCCTCGGCGCCAAGCGTATAAGCGGCCAAGGCGCCGCCAGCGAGTGACGTGCCGCCACGCGCGGCTGACACCGCGCCCGAGAAAGCGGCTGTCCCACCTCGCGCCGCCAGGCCGGCCGCGCCATAGCCCGCAACCGCCATGCCGCCCGCGGCAAGGCCAGTCCCGACGGCCGCACCGGCGCCAAGCTGCGGTCCACCCGCGACGAGGCCGTTGGCGATGCCAGGACCGAAGATGCCGAGGCCAAGCAGCGACAGCGCCGCCAGCACGATCGCCATGGCCTGGTCGATGGTGGGGTTCTCGCCGCCGAAGCCTTGAGTGAATTCGCCGAAGAGCGTCGATCCGATGCCGATGACGACGGCAAGCACCAGAACCTTGATGCCGGACGAGATGACGTTGCCGAGCACGCGCTCGGCCATGAAGGCAGTCTTGCCGAAGAGACCGAAGGGGATCAGCACGAAGCCCGCCAGCGTCGCCAGCTTGAACTCGATCAGCGTCACAAAGAGCTGGACCGCCAAGATGAAGAAGGCGAGCAGGACGAGCGCCCAGGCAAAGAGCAGGCAAGCAATCTGGATGAAGTTTTCAAAAAAGGAGACGTAGCCCATCAAACCGGAGATCGCGTCAAGCAATGGTCGTCCCGCATCGAGACCGGTTTGCGCCACCTTGCCGGGGTGCAGCAGGTCCTGTGCCGAGAAGCCGGTTCCACTCGCCTTGAGACCAAGACCGGAGAAACTCTCGAACACGATTTGGGCGAGACCGTTCCAGTTGGATATCAGATAGGCGAAGACACCGACGAAGAGCGTTTTCTTGACAAGCCGCGCTAGGATGTCGTCATCAGCGCCCCAGCTCCAGAAGAGCGCGGCGAGCGTCACGTCGATGACGATCAGGGTGGTGGCGACAAAGGCGACCTCGCCGCCGAGCAGGCCGAAACCGCTGTCGATGTAGCGGGTGAAAGTGGCCAGGAATTGGTCGATGACACCGGTATTGCCCATATTTATCGGGCCTCATGCAGGGCCGCATCTGGCGCGTCCGGCTCGCCTATCGAACGCCCCGATGGCTCTTTGAGACCGAGGAAGCGATCGCGCCGTTCGGCCCATAGCCGGGCGCATCCATCGTCACGCAGGGCAGCCTCGCCGAGGACCTGGCAGCGGCGCAGACCATCGCGAAGAGGGTTCGGCATCGAGCCTGCGGTTGTGTGAGCGCCCTCGCCCGCCGGCTTGTTCTCGTTCCGGCTCATACCGAGCGCGGCTGCCGTGACGGCGGCCGCGACAAAGATGACAGCCACCGTGCGAGCGAGCGTTTTTCCGTCCATGGCCTTCGGCCTCAGCGGTTGAACATCTGGACCGAGCCGGCCTCGTAGCCGGAGCCTGGCGCCAGGAAGCGGCGGCGTTGCTCGCGGCCCTGATCGACCGCGGCGGCACGCTCGGCCTCAGTCAGAGCCTGGGCGCGGCCGTTGGCGGCGACCACAGCGGTCAGGTCCGCGAGCTGCTGGCCCTGGAGCGCAAGAAGCTGATTGCCAGCTTGCGTCGCCTGCAGCGCTCCCGTCGCCGATTGGCTGGCGCCGACCAGCGCCGACATCTGTGCGCGGCTGGACTCGATGTTTCCAACGACGCCCGCCTGGATCCGCATGGCGTCCTGAAGGCTGCCTACCGTGTTTTGCCAGCGCGAGCGCGCCTCCGTGACGAGCTCCTGGTCGGATGCAGAGAGCGACACGCTGCCGTATTGCTGCTGAAAGGCCTTGTCGACCTGCTGGACGTCGAAGGCGATGTTTTGTGCTTGCCCGAGAAGCTGTTGCGTGCGTTGCACCGACTGTTGCAGTTGCTGCAGCGAGGACAAAGGCAGGCTCGTCAGGTTACGCGCCTGGTTGATCAGCATCTGAGCCTGGTTCTGAAGCGAGGTGATCTGGTTTGTGATCTGCTGCAGCGAACGCGCGGCCGTCAGAACATTCTGGGAATAGTTCGATGGATCAAACACGATGAAGGCATACGCTGGGGCAGTCATCGTCGGCGGGATGGCGACCGGGGCGGCGAGCATCGCCGCGACCATAAGAAGGGCGCGTGGTCGGCTTTGACGAACAGTCATGGTTGGGAATCCTTTTCAGGTTCGGGCAGGGTGAGGTTGGGAATGAGGTCGGCGGCCCAGCCGACGTCACGGGCACGCAGCCAGGCCGCCAGGAAGCCGTGGCGGCCATGCTCGGCGATGATGCTGCCGATCAGGGCCTGATCGCTCTTCGAGGACGCGGCGCAAAGTGCCAGCCCGACCTCGGACAGGCCGAGCTCGAAGAGACGGTTGCCGCGACGGGACTGGCAGTAGTAATCACGCTTGGGTGTCGCTCTCGCCAGGATTTCGATCTGGCGGTCGTTCAGGCCGAAGCGCCGATAGATGGCGGTAATCTGCGGCTCAACCGCGCGCTCATTGGGCAACAGCAGCCGGGTTGGACAGCTTTCGATGATCGCCGGCGCGATGGCCGAATTGTCGATATCGGCAAGCGACTGGGTGGCGAAGACGACGCTGGCGTTCTTCTTGCGCAGCGTCTTCAGCCACTCGCGCAACTGCCCGGCAAACCCCTCGTCGTCGAGGGCAAGCCAGCCTTCGTCGATGATGAGCAGCGTTGGGCGCCCGTCGAGCCTATCGCCAATGCGGTGGAACAGATAGGACAGGACAGCCGGCGCGGCTTGCGTGCCCACCAGTCCTTCGATCTCGAACGCCTGCACGGAGGCCTGGCCGAGGTGTTCGGCCTCGGCGTCGAGCAATCGGCCGTGAGCGCCTCCGACACAGTACGGGCGCAAAGCCTGTTTCAGATCATTGGCTTGCAAGAGCACATTGAGCCCGGTAATGGTGCGCTCCTCGACGGGAGCCGAGGCAAGCGACGTCAGCGCCGCCCAGATATGCTCCTTTGCGTCCGGGGTGATCTGGATGCCCTCGCGCATCAGGATCGCGACGATCCAGTCAGCTGCCCAGGCGCGCTCGTACGTGTCATGAACCCGGGCGAGCGGCTGCAACGAAACGGAGGCGTCCACGCCTTCGGTGAGGTGCCCCCCGAGATCGTGCCAGTCGCCACCCATGGCGAGCGCAGCGGCGCGGATAGAGCCGCCGAAGTCGAAGGCGAATATCTGAGCGTTGCGGTAGCGACAGAACTGCAGCGCCATCAGCGCGAGCAGCACCGACTTGCCGGCGCCAGTGGGACCGACGACCAGCGTATGACCGACATCGCCGACATGAAGGACCAACCGGAACGGGGTCGAGCCTTCGGTCTTGCCGTAAAGCAAGGGAGGGCTGACCAGATGCTCGTCCCGTTCCGGCCCCGCCCACACGGCGGAAAGGGGCATCATGTGGGCGAGATTGAGCGTTGAGATGGGAGGCTGACGGACATTGGCATAGGCGTGCCCGGGCAAGGAGCCGAGCCAGGCATCGACGGCGTTGACGGTCTCGGCAATCGCCGTGAAGTCGCGGCCCTGGATGACCTTCTCGACAAGCCGCAATTTCTCGTCGGCAACGCGCGGGTCGCAATCCCAGATGGCGACGGTCGCGGTGACATAGGCCATGCCCGCCATGTCGGCGCCGAGCTCCTGCAACGCAGTGTCGGCGTCAGCCGCCTTGTTGGCGGCGTCGGTGTCGAGGAGGGCTGACGCTTCGTTGGTCATCACCTCCTTGAGGATCGAGGCGATGCTCTTGCGCTTGGCGAACCATTGCCGCCGTATTCTGGTCAACAGGCGGACAGCGTCGACCTTGTCGAGCAGGATCGCGCGGGTCGACCAGCGGTAGGGGAAGGCCAGCCGATTGAGGTCATCAAGCAGGCCGGGTGTCGTGGCGGTCGGGAAGCCGACAATCGAGAGCACGCGAAGATGCTTGTCGCCCAGTCGCGGTTCGAGCCCGCCGGCGAGCGGTTCATCGGCCAGCAGCGCATCGAGATAGATCGGCGTCTCGGGGACCCGCACCCGATGGCGTTTGGTCGAGATGGTCGAATGCAGGTAGGTGAGCGTTTCGCCGTCATCGAGCCAATGGCATTCCGGCATGAAACCATCGAGAAGGGACAGCAAGCGCTCTGTCCGGTCGACAAAGGCGCGCACGATCTCGCCCGGATCCGCGTCCGACTGGTCGCGACCCTCATAAAGCCACCCCTCGGCGCGCGTGGCGTCTTCGGGCGGTGGCAAAAACAGGAATGTGAGAAAGTAGCTCGATACGAAATGAACCCCCTCCTCGTCGAAATCGGCTTTGCGCTCGGCATCGAGCAGGCTGGAGGCCGCATTGGGAAACTGGCTCTCGGGATAGGAGGCGGCTTCGTGCCGCTGCGCTTCGACAAAGACGCTCCAGCCCGAGCCGAGGCGACGAAAGGCATTGTTGATGCGCGACGCCACCGCAACAAGCTCTGCCGCGACGGCGGAGTCGAGATCGGGGCCGCGAAACCTCGCGGTGCGCTGAAAACTGCCATCCTTGTTGAGCACGACGCCAAGCGCGACGAGAGCTGCCCAAGGCAGATAGTCGGCAAGGCGAGCAGCGGTCCGGCGGTATTCGGCAAGGCTCATCATAGCGGCGCCCTCAAACCAAAAGATGTCCAGGGAGACGCAGGTGTCGACGCCCAACTTCGAAAAACAGAGGATCGCGCCTGGCGGCCCATACCGCCGTGAGATGTCCGATTGCCCAGATGAGGAGACCGACCAGCCACAGCCGCAGCCCAAGACCGACAGCGCCCGCAAGCGTGCCATTCAGGATCGCGATTGCGCGCGGCGCGCCGCCGAGCAGGATCTGCTCCGTCAGCGCCCGGTGAACGGGCACCGTCCACCCCGGCACCGCGTCGAGCTGTTCAAGGGCGGTTGTCATCAGATCAGCACTCCGCCGCCGAACGAGAAGAACGACAGGAAGAAACTCGACGCCGCAAAGGCGATCGAAAGGCCAAAAACGATCTGGATGAGCCGCCTGAAGCCGCCCGAACTGTCGCCGAAGGCCAGCGTCAGGCCGGTGACGATGATGATGATGACGGCGATGATCTTGGAGACCGGACCCTCGACGGACTGCAGGATCTTTTCGAGTGGCTGTTCCCACGGCATCGAGGAGCCTGACGCGCGGGCGCTCGAGGCGACCAGGAGATTGACGGCAAGGGCGGTGGCCCCCGTGGCCAAGCGGCGGTGGCAGCGTACAAGGAGGCGGATCATGAGGTTTCTCCTGGGTTGATCGGTGTGGCTTCAGCAATGCGATAATCGCCGTCAGGGCCGAGACCCTCGACCCGGACGAGTTCGCTAAGCCGTCGCGCGGTGCCACGTCCGGACAGGACGGCGACGAGGCCGATCGTGTCGGCGATCAACGCACGCGGGACAGTGACGACGGCTTCCTGGATAAGCTGCTCAAGGCGGCGCAGGGCGCCGATGCCGGAGCCCGCATGAAGGGTGCCGATGCCGCCGGGGTGCCCGGTTCCCCATGCCTTCAGCAGGTCGAGGGCCTCGGAGCCACGCACCTCGCCGACGGGAATGCGATCGGGCCGCAGGCGCAGCGAAGAGCGAACCAGGTCGGCCAGCGTAGCGACGCCATCCTTGGTGCGCATTGCAACAAGGTTGGGCGCGGCGCACTGCAGTTCGCGGGTGTCCTCGATGATGACGACCCGATCCATCCCTTTCGCCACTTCGGCGAGCAGCGCGTTGGTGAGGGTGGTCTTGCCAGTCGATGTGCCGCCGGCGACAAGGATGTTCGCGCGACCGGCAACCGCGGCGCGCAATATCGCGGCCTGACCGGCGGACATTATGCCTGCCGCGACGTAGTCATCGAGCGTGAACACGGCGACGGCGGGCTTGCGGATCGCGAAGGCGGGTGCTGCGACGACAGGCGGCAACAGGCCCTCGAAACGCTCGCCGGTCTGCGGCAACTCGGCCGAGACGCGCGGGGAACGGGAGTGGACCTCGGCGCCGACATGATGGGCGACCAGGCGCACAATCCGCTCGCCAGCGGCAGGCGCCAGCATTTCCCCTGTATCGGCCAAACCTTCCGAAAGCCGATCCACCCAGATACGGCCATCCGGGTTCAGCATTATTTCAACGATCGCGGGATCGTCGAGAAACCGGGCGATGGCGGGTCCGAGCGCGGTGCGCAGCATGCGCGAGCTGCGCGCGCGTCCCTCGGTATCGTTGTGCGATGTAGCCATCCTGTCCCCGTTTGAGCCGGGAACGCGTCAAGCAAAGCCCGGTCGGGGACGATCAAAAGAGCCCTGAAGCGGTACGATTCAACGGGTTTCAGCCGTCATCGTAGCTTAGCGCGCAATTACCGGCCAACGGCGGTGCCGACAGCAGCCGCGCTATAATGTAAACTTTCGCAATAATATGTACATGTTTATTGACACCCGACTCACGCCGGGTTTATGAGAGAACCACCGATGGCCTGCTATAGGCGATCGTTCTTTCCACGGCGCGGAGGGTGTCATGAGGTCCGGTCCGGAGAGCGCGATTTCTCGGCGCAAAACCGCCCGCCTCAGGCACGCCGAAACGATACTGACATCGTCGCCGCGCGCCTCGACGAAGAGTGGTGCCACCCCGTGAGCATGAGCGAAATCTGGCTGGGCATTCTGCAAGGGCTGGGTATCACCGCAGAGGTCACGGCCTATGGCCTGGTCTTTGCGATCCCCTTCGCGCTCGTCTTCGGCGTCGCGCAGTTTCTGACCACCGGCATGACGCGCTTTCTGGTTACCGCCGTGATCGAATTCTGGCGTAGCTCAGCGGTCGTCGTCCTGCTCTTCTTCTTTTATTACGTGCTGCCGGTGATGGGGGTCACTCTGTCGGCGCTCACCGTCAGTGCATTGGTGCTCGGTCTCAACACCGGCGGCTATGCCAGCCAGGCGGTTCGCGCCGGGTTGCAGTCTCTGCCCGCCGGCCAACGCGAGGCGGGCATGGCGCTCGGCCTCTCGCGCCCGGCGATCCTGCTCCTGATCGAGCTGCCGCAGGCGCTGGTCGCGATGAGCCCGACCTTTGTCAACAACCTTATCCAGCTCGTCAAGGCGACGTCCCTCGTCTCGCTGGTCACGCTGACGGACATGACCTTCCGCGCCAAGGAAATCGCGCAGACCGACTACAACCCCGTGGCGATCTATTCGGCGCTGCTGCTGGCCTTCTTCGTCGTCTGTTATCCGATCGCGCTTGCAGGCCGCTGGCTCGAGGCGCGGGTCAGGCCTGAAAGAGGAACGCCGCGTGGGATTTAACTTCGATTTCGTACTATCGACCGTCCCGACGATCATCGGGGCGATCGGAACGACTCTGCTCGCAACGGTGTTGAGTTGTCTCGGCGCTTCGGCGCTTGGCTTCACTTTCGAAATGATCCGCCGCGGCGGCGGTGCGACTGGCCTCGCCGTCCGCTTCCTGATCGACTTCATCCGCTCGACGCCGGTTTTGGCCTGGCTCTATTTCCTCTATTTCGTCCTGCCCTTCTACGGGATCCGGCTTGGCGCCATGACAGTCGGCATACTGGGGCTGAGCCTGTACTACAGCGGCTATCTGGCGGAGGTGTTCAAAGCGGGCATCGACGCGATCCCAAAAGGCCAGCAGGAAGCGGCCAGAGCCTTGTCGCTCACCCGCCGCGACACGGTCGTTTTCGTCATCGCGCCGCAGATGTTGCGCAACGTCGCGGCACCGTTGGGCAACTATCTTGTTTCGATCCTCAAGGCGACGCCCTATCTCGCAGTCCTGGCCGTGCCCGAAATGCTCGGACGCGCCTTCGATATCGCTTCTGAAACCTATCGATACGCAGAGCCGCTGACCGTTGCCGGCATCCTGTTTCTCGCGCTAGCGCTGATACTTGGCTATGGCGTGAAGCGCATCGAGCAGCGCCTGCTTGCAGCTGGACGCCGCTGATGCTCGCTCAAACCCCTCCTCCAGTCCCAGCCGTTCAATCCATCCCTCATGTCCGGATCGACGGTCTCAACAAATGGTTTGGCGCCCTGCACGTTTTGAAAAACATCGATCTTTCCGTACGAGCGGGCGCACGCATCGTCGTTTGCGGACCGTCCGGCTCCGGCAAGTCGACCTTGATCCGCTGCATCAACGGTCTCGAGCCCTTCCAAAAGGGAACGATTCAGTTCGAAGCGGCAACTCTGGACAAAGATGGCCGCGATGCCGCGAAGGCGCGCCGGCAGACAGGCATGGTGTTTCAGAGCTTCAACCTGTTTCCGCACCTCACCGTGCTCGCCAACTGCACGCTGGCGCTGCGCCGCGTTCTCCTGAAACCGGCACGGGAGGCCGAAGAGATCGCCATGCACCATCTGACAGCGGTGCACATCCCCGAAAAGGCGCAGGCCTACCCGGCCCAGCTCTCGGGCGGCCAACAACAACGCGTGGCGATCGCGCGCGCGCTTTGCCTCAATCCCCGCATCATGCTGTTCGACGAACCCACCTCAGCGCTCGACCCGGAAATGATCAAGGAAGTCCTGGACGTCATGATCGCGCTGGCGGCAAGCGGCGTGACCATGGTCTGCGTAACCCATGAAATGGGTTTCGCACGCGAAGTCGCGGATGAGATCGTTTTCATGGACGAAGGCCGCATTGTCGAACATGCCTCGTCCAAGGACTTTTTCTCAACAGCCGCTCACCCACGCGCCCGGCTGTTCCTGGATACCATCCTGAGCCATTGAGAGCAGATGCGTGTGGACCGGCGTGCCGGCAATCGGCGCGCACGTGCCATATGCCGGAATCGCCGAGCAGGTCACCAGTCCGGCGCGAATGCGTAGCCAGCCGAGCGGACCGTCCGGATCACATCGCTTCCCACGGATGCCCGAAGCCTTTTGCGCAGCCTGGCTATATGGACGTCGACGCCCCGCACATCGGTTGCGGCGGCATGTTCAGGCCAGGCGGTCGCGACCAGTTCCTCGCGGCTGAAGACCTTGCCAGGCTGCCCCAAAAGGCTGCGCAAAAGCTTGAACTCGATCGGTGGCATCAGGATCTCGTTTTGCTTGAAGAATGTTCGGTGGGTCTGTCGCTCCAGCCGGAAATCGCCCTGCACCAACTCACCCGAGTCCGTTTCGCGCGATAGCTTCGCAAGGCGCGCTTTGCCATGCAGCCAGGCCAAAAGCTGTTCGGGGGGGAACGGCCGCGAAAAAATCTCGTCGACTCCGGCCTTGATCAAATCGAGATGCAGCTTGCCCGAACGCGGGGCAACCAGACTCACGACCGGCGTCCCTTTGGTTGCGGTGCTAGACTTCAGCCAGGCGCACTGCTTGACCACTGCACGGTCGCCTGGATGGCAGTCCATGACCACGGCAAGCGGGGTGGTCGCCGCGATGGCGCTTGCGATTTCCCGGTCTCCCGTAATCAGTCGAATCTCGAAGCCAGCTACCGAAAGTATGTGCCCGAAAACCAGGAAAAAATCCGGGTCCTTCGAGGCGATCAGGACCAGCGGCTTCATGAGTCCATCAACCGGGTTCGACGCATCATAGCGCTGACTAGCGCGCAAATGGGCGCGATGACAATATCCCTTGGTTTCTTTGAATCTTTTCGACCTTTCTGAGTCGCGCCTCAGCCCGAGTCTCGGGTGCTTATGGATAAAGCGGGAATGCATCGAGTGTAGACGGCGGCTTTGCGCCTCATGTCAGTCATTCCAACGATCCCGCCCGTACACCAAAAGCGGACATCGCGCGTGCCGAGGCAAGAGGCGAGACTACGCCCACGTCTCGGCAGTCTTCGACACGATCGCGGGATGTATTAGTCAGTGGGAGGCGCTTGGACTCAAGTCACCGATCTCCACCAAATCACCGCCCAAAAAGGTCAGGCCGCGCCAGGCTGAGCCCGTGCACGGTGCGCAACACTTCGCGCAGATGCGCCGTCATGCGGGCGCCGGCCTGCTTGACCTCGCCGGTCTCCACCGCCTCGAGGATCGCCACATGCTGGGCCAGGAGCGTCTCGAGATGGCCGGGCTCGGGCAGGCTGAGATAGCGCACGCGGTCCATCTGCAGCTTGACCACCTGGATGACCCGCCAACTCTTCGGCAGGCCGGCCTCCTCGCACAGGCTGCGGTGGAACGCCTCGTCGAGCTCGAGGAACAGGTCGCGGTCGCCTTCCGCCACAGCTTTCGCCTGCATGGCGAGGTTGGCTCTGACCGTAGCGACGAACCCCTCCGAGCCATGCCCGGCGAGTTTTTGCACAACCGACACTTCGAGCGCCTCGCGAATGAACTGCGCTTCCTCGACGTCGCTTAGCCGGATCGGAGCGACGAAGCTGCCGCGCTGCGGCAGGATGTCGATCAAGCCCTCATCCGCCAGCCGGATCAGCGCTTCGCGCACCGGCGTGCGGCTGACGCCAAGTTGCTGGGCCAAATCCTGTTCGCTCAAGGCTTCGGACGGCAGCATTACCAGCGTGGTGATGGCACGGCGCAGCCGCTCGTAGATCTGCGGCGAGATCGGCATCCGGTTGTTGACCGGCTCCAGCGTCCGCGACGGCTCACGCTGGCCGGCGCTCCTCACCTTGGCAGCGTTACCTGAAAACCTGGTCTCCCCCGAAATCTTCCCCATGACGAATCCATTCTGCGACTGCCACTGCAGCTCCGTGATGACACCTGCGCACACCGCAACTCAAGCGCCAAGGGACAATTCCAGCATCATTGACATACTACCATGGTAGTGCGCAAGATGCCATTAAACTAGGGAGAGGAGCCGGCATGAAGATCACGGACATCAAAGCCACCACCGTCACCGTTCCGCTGGAAGCGGCATTGCGGCACAGCAACGGCACGCATTGGGGGCGCTTTGTCCGCACCGTGGTCGAGGTCGAGACCGACGAAGGCATCGTCGGCCTCGGCGAAATGGGCGGCGGCGGCGCTGGCGCCGAGCTGGCCTTCGCCGGCTTGAAGCCCTACCTCGTCGGTCACGACCCCTTCGATCTCAACCGCATGCGCTACGCCATCTGCAATCCGACGGCGTCGCTCTACAACAACCGCACGCAGCTCCACGCAGCGCTCGAATTCGCTTGCCTCGACATCATCGGCAAGAGGCTCGGCGTGCCGGTCTACCAGTTGCTTGGCGGGCGCGTGCGTGACAGCGTCGGCTTCGCCTCCTATCTGTTCTTCCGTTATGCCGACCGCCGCAGCGGCAAGGGGGAGGTGCGTACCATCGAGCAATTGCTCGACCATGCCCGTGCCCTGAAGGCCGAACACGGGTTTTCCGCCCACAAGCTCAAGGCCGGTGTGTTTCATCCCGACTACGAGCTGGAGTGCTTCAGGGCGCTCGCCGCGGAATTCCCTGGCGACACGCTGCGCTACGATCCCAACGCCGCCCTGTCGGTCGAAGAGGCACTGCGTTTCGGCCAGGC
Organism: Mesorhizobium sp. P2_B5; assembly: GCF_056404775.1. Classification (NCBI taxonomy): domain Bacteria; kingdom Pseudomonadati; phylum Pseudomonadota; class Alphaproteobacteria; order Hyphomicrobiales; family Phyllobacteriaceae; genus Mesorhizobium; species Mesorhizobium sp. P2_B5. The sequence continues at coordinate 82,074 of NZ_JBFUDJ010000014.1, forward strand.
CATCTCGGACCTCAGGAACGACTATTTCGAGGACCCGACCTGGGGCCTGGCCGGCATGCGCCGCTTGCGCGAAAAGCTCTCCATTCCGCTCGCCACCAACACCATCGTCATCGATTTCGAACAGCTCGCCACCAATGTGCGCGATCCGGCCGTCGATGTGATCCTGCTCGACACCACCTTTTGGGGCGGCATCCGCGCCTGCGTGCGCGCCGCGCATATCTGCGACACGTTCGGCCTCGGCATCGCGGTGCATTCCTCGGGCGAGCTCGGCATCCAGCTCGCCACCATGCTGCATCTTGGTGCCGTGCTACCCAATCTCGTCTTCACCGCCGACGCGCACTACCACCATCTCGCCGACGACATCATCGTCGGCGGCAAGATGCGCTACGAGAACGGCGCCATCGCCGTGCCGGAGGCGCCGGGCCTCGGCGTCGAACTCGATCGCGACAAGCTCGCAACCTATGCCGAGCTCTACCGCTCGCTGGGCGGCTATGCCTATGACCGCGATCCCGGCCGTCCCGGCTGGTATCCGCTCTTGCCCAACACCAAGTTCGCCGACCATCGAGACGCCGCCGCGCCCGATCTCGGGCTGGGGTGATTTTTTCGTTCGAAATGGTCGGCGGAGGACGCTATGACCGCTGCCGTCTTCGTTACTAAAGTTCTCTTCCTTGATCCGGGATTCAGGTCCTCCTGACCCCCTGCCTCGCGGCACCGGCGGCTGCTTTTGCTTTCAATGCCCGAACACCAATGGCGACGCCAGGCGATCCCAGCGCCGCAGCATGCGCCCCGGTCACTCTGCAGTCAGAACAACCTTGACGCTTTGGGAGCGGTCGGCGGCGAGGCGGAAGGCCTCGGGCGCGGACGAAAGGACGCGTTCGGCGGTAACCAGCTTCAAGACGTCGACTTCTCCATCGACGATGAGAGCGACCGCCTGATTGAATTCGGCGTCGAAACGGAATGACCCCTTCAGGTCGATCTCCTTGGCCATGACGGTGTTGGCCGGTACCGGGATCTGGCCGCCCGGCAGATTGCCGACCTGGACGACGACGCCGCCGCGCCGGACGCTGGCGATCGCCGCGGTGAGGCCGGCCGCGGTGCCTGATATTTCGAAAGCAATATCGAATGGTCTGTCGGCGGCAAGCGCCTTGAGTTCGGCATCTCCGCCGGAAAGATCGATCGTCTGATCTGCACCCAGCCGGGTGGCGAAGGCGAGCGGCGCCGCGGCTATGTCGGCGACAGTTATCCCGCCACAGCCTTTGAACCTGGCCGCGAGCATGGTGAGAAGTCCGATCGGCCCGGCGCCAAAGAGGATGACATTCCTGTCAGCGATCGCGCAGGCTCGCGCCACTGCGTGCAGGCTGACGGCGAGCGGCTCGGCGAGCGCCGCCGCTTGATATGCCACATGCTGCGGGATCTTGATGCATTGCGCCGGCGTGGCGTCGAAGACGCTGGCGAACCCCCCTTGCATATGCGGCGTCCTGGAAGCCGAACCCATGAAGTAGATGTTCTCGCAGAGATTGGCGCGGCCTTCGGCGCATCGCGCACAGTGCCCGCACCATCGCGAGGGGTTGACCGCAACGCGGTCACCGATGGCAAGTCCGGACGCTGCTGCGTTGATCTCGACAATCTCTCCAGCAACCTCGTGACCAAGTACGAGCGGAGATGTGACGACGAAATCGCCGGTCCGGGCATGGCGAAAATAGTGCAAGTCGGAGCCGCATATGCCGCCAGCGCCGAAACGCACGCGCACCATGCCCGACGCAAGGGGTTCTAGCGGACGCTCCACCAAGCGCAGGTCTTCGGGGCTGAACAACGTCGCAGCGATCACATTGCCGGTCATTTGATCAGTCCCATTTGTGTCGGCAGCCACAGCGTGATGGCCGGAATGAAGGTGATCAGGATCAGCGCGACCAGCAACGGCACGAGCCAGGGCAGGATCGCCATCGTCGTGCGCTCGACCGACAGCTTGGCGATCCGCGAGAGAACGAACAGCACCATGCCGAGCGGCGGATGCAGCAGGCCGATCATCAGGTTGAGCGTCATGATCAGGCCGAAGTGCACGGGGTCGATGCCGTACAGGACGACGATGGGCAACAGGATCGGCACGAGGATGGTGATCGCGGCGATGGTATCGAGAAAGCATCCCACCACCAGCATCAGGATGTTGATCAGAATCAGGAAGACCCATTTGTTCTCTGTCAGCGAGGTGATGAATATCGAGAACATCTGCGCCGCTTGGCTGACGGTTAGCAGCCACGCGAAGATCGACGCCGCGGTGACGATGAACAGAACCGACGCCGTCGTCTCAATCGTGTCGAAGCTGGCCTTGGCCAGCGTTGCGAAAGTCATCGTGCGATAGCGCACGAGCCCTAGGAACAGCGACCAGATGACCGCGGCCATGGCCGCCTCGGTTGGCGTGAACCAACCCATTGTCATGCCGCCGATCAGGATGATGGGCGTCATCAAAGCCATCACGGCGGAGAAGTCGAAATACCAGTCGCAGGCGATCAGAACCGCGAGAGCGATGCCGACGGAGATGTTGAGCGACAACCCGGCGCTGACCAATATGTAGACAAGGACCGGAAAGCAGGCGACGACCAGGATCTCGAGAGACGCGGCGCCGAGTTTGCGCAGTTCGAACGGCGTGTCGGAGCCCCAGCCGCGGCGATAGGCGAAGATGGCGACGGTCGCCATCATCAGCACCGTCATGACGACGCCGGGCAGGATGCCTGCCATGAACAGCGCACCGATGGAGACGTTGGCCATCATACCATAGATGACAAAGGGCAGCGACGGCGGAAAAATCGGGCCGAGCGTCGAGGATGCCGCGGTGACGCCGACCGCCGCCTCGACCGGATAGCCGTGATCGCGCATGGCCTTGATCTCGATCGTGCCGATCCCGGCAGCATCTGCGAGGGCCGCGCCGGACATGCCAGCGAAAACCACCGATCCGATAATGTTTACCTGAGCGAGGCCGCCTTTCATCCAGCCTACAAGCGCCAGCGCGAACGAATAGATGCGTCCGGTGACGCCGGCGATGTTCATGAGATTGCCGGCAAAGATGAAGAAGGGCACGGCGAGCAGCGGAAAACTCTCGACGCCGGCGATCATGCGTTGCGCGGCGATGATGTCGGGCGCCACACCGTAGAAGACGAGGTAAAGCAGCGACGAGACGGCCATCGACACGGCGACGGGCACACCGATTAGCATGAGGACGAGAAAGGCACCGATCAAAAGCAGCATCGCCTTACTCCCCCAACCCGTCGAATGCGGCGGGGCGCTCGAGCACCGAGTAGCCGCGGCGAACATTGCCGACGAAAACCTGGACCGCGCGAAGCATCATCAGCACGAAGCCGGCGAACACGGAGTAGAAGACGATGTTGCGCGGCACGTTGATCGTGACCATCCGCTCGCGGTGGACGATCCCGACATAGCGCCACAGAAGCCAGGACATGTAGGCGAAAAAGCCGATGGTGATCAGGTTCACCGCAAGCGCCAGATAGCGCCCGACCCGCGCCGGTAGATAGTGGTAGAGCACATCGACCTGGATGTGGCGCGACATGCGGGTGCACATCACGGAACCCAGAAACACGACGACGACAAGGCAGTTGATCGCGATCTCTTCGGTCCAGGCATAGCTGTTGTTGAGGACATAGCGGGTGAAGAACTGCAGGAAGACGCAGAACGACATGCCCCAGAACACGGCGAGCGTAGCCCAGTCCTCGACTGCGTAGCGAGAGAGGTCGACGGGCGCGGTCTCCTCCTCGAAGGCATGCGCCAGTTCTTCGGCTGTCACCGGGTTGTGAATCTCTTCAGTCATCGGCATGGCTCCGGGTTGAACGACCTGCGCTGTCATTGTCCAAACCGGTCCGGACGCATATACGCCGGACCGGTTTGAAAGCGATTACTTGATGGCGCGGATCGCCTCCCAATCTGCCTTGCGGTAGCCGAACTCCTCGAACGTCACTTTTTCCATCACGTTCTTCTCGAAGTCGGCCCGATCGACTTCGGTGACGGTCAAGCCGCGGTCCTTGAAGGTCTGAACGAGGGCCTTCTCGCGATCCACGATGATCTTGGTGGCGCGCGCGGCGGCTTCCTGCATCACTTCGGTGAAGATCGCCTTGTCCGCGTCAGAGAGCTCGGCCCAGCGCGATTTCGACACGATCGTGTTGAGATGGTCGACGATATGACCGGTCAGGACGATGTGCTTCTGCACCTCGTAGAATTTCTTCGCGTCGATCGTCGTCAGCGGGTTTTCCTGTGCCTCGACCGTGCCCTGCTGCAGAGCCAGATAGACCTCGGCGAAGGCGATCGGCGCAGTGTTGGCACCGCAGGCGCGCGGCATTGCGAGGTAGGCCGGCACATCTGGCACCCGGATCTTCAGGCCCGCCATGTCCGCGCATTTCGCGATAGGTCGGTTCGAGGTGGTATGGCGCGTGCCGTAGTAGGTCGTTGCTGTGATGTGATGGCCGGATGCTTCCTCGTAGCCGCCGGTCAGTTCCTTGTATTTGTCGCTTTTCGCGTAAGCGAGCAGGTGGTCGGCGTCGCGGAAGGTGAACGGAAAATAGGTCACCCCGATCGGCGGGAATTCGCGCGCCGCGAAGCTTGATCCGGAAATGATGATGTCGACCGTGCCCAGGGTCAGACCCTGATTGATATCGGCTTCCTTGCCGAGTTGGGACGCCGGAAACACGTCGATCGTATAGCGGCCGTCGGTGCGCTTCTTGATTTCTTCTGCCGCCCACACGGCCTCCGTGTGGAAGGGCTCGGACGTTTCATACACATGCGCCCATTTCAACGCCGTTTGTGCCGAGGCCGAAGCCGTGGGCAGAGCGATCGTGGCGATCGCGAAGAGCAGTGCGGTATACCTTGAAAACATCTTCATTCCTCCCTGTGATTGGACCGATGACGGCCGGATCTCCTCCCGGCCGGTTCTATTCCGCAACCTCCATGGTTGCGGGGCTCTCACCGAAATTGCGTGAGAATCGAAGTTGCGACCGACGCAGATGCTCCTGCATCGCCGCCTTTGCCCTTTCCGGATCGCGCGCCGCAATTGCGTCGCGCACCGCGCGATGCTCTACCGCGGCGGCCCGCCAAGAGTCCTTGTTCTCGAAATAGCTCGAGAGACGTTCGAAATAGGGGTTCATGCGCTGGTCGAACATCTCGCCGATAAAACGCACTAGCACCGCGTTGCCGAGGATGCCCGCCACCGTCGTATGGAATTCCCGGTCAAGCATGATGGTCGTCGTGGCGGGCAGGCTTATGTCGTCCATCCGGCGCAGCGCATCGTCCAGCAGATCGAGATCGGTCGGCCGAACCTGGAGAGCGGCTTCCGCGGCGATCGCACCTTCGATGAACTCCCGCGCCCGCAGCAGTTCGAACGGGCCTTCATCCGTTTCTGCGGCGAATATTTCGGCGCGCGGCGGGGCAGTGACGTAAATGCCGGAGCCGACGCGAATGCGTATGCGGCCCTCAACCTCGAGCGCAATTAGCGCTTCACGGACCGTCGGACGCGAGATCCCCAACTGGTCGGCCAATTCCCGCTCCGTCGGCAGACGATCGCCAACGCCAAACTCGCCAGAGCCGATCAACTGCCTCAGTTGATCGGCGACCTGTCGATAGAGCCGACGCGGCTCAACAGCCTGAATAGGCATCGCTCCCTGCTCCCGAAGTCGTCTGCTATCCAATTTGGTAAATTGGTCTGGCCAATTGACCTTTAGCTTGTGCGCAGCACGAGTCAAGAGCGATGTAAGGGTCTTCATCGGTCTCAGCGGAGCCGCGAATCTGTGCTAAGCCGCCGCCCAACCACCAAAGAACGACACCTGTGAGCGAACTGACCGTGGCTGAGGCGAAAGGATGCTTCGCTCCGGGCGGACAATCTAAAGCGCGCCGTTGTTCGGCAGATCCCGGCGGTTTACCAACGGAAGTTGGGACTGCGCCGCATCTCAGTCAATCCATGACGTTCCGCCCGAATGCGAAGCGGAGGCAATAGGCCCGAACCGCATCGGTTGAAGCCGAGGTAGCGTGCGATCACCTGAGAAGGTGACGGTCAGCCGATATCTCCGCTCTGCAAGATGGCAGCTTTCTTACCTTCGTGTCCCGAAAACTGCCTGGCTGCAATCGGCCCAATTCCCGCCGGCGCGCCATCACAACGGCCGCTCGGCACCTCGAATTGACCTTCAGCCTGCGATATGAAGGTCCTGGGTGGATATGTCCGCGCCGGCGGTCCATTTAGAGGCAAGCCACGCTAATCCGGCTCGAGCTGCCGCCGTCGCCGCGACCTCGGGGAAGTGCAAAAAGTTGCATCCCGCGTCCCAATGCTTGCCGGTTGCACCTCAGTCCTGCGTCTTGAGGAAGTCCGAGACAGTGCGCATGCAGAGCTCCCGCTCCTCGACATGCGGCATGTGGCTCGAATGCTCGAACAGTACCCATCGAATACCCGGAACGCGCTCCACATAGGGTCGAACTACCTCGGGCGTGGCCTCGTCGTGGCGGCCCGAAATCAGCAGTGTCGGTACCGCGATGTCGGGCAGCCGGTCCTCGATGGTCCAGTCCTTCATCGTGCCGATGACGTGGAATTCGGTCGGGCCGTTCATGTTGCGGTAGACCGTGTTGTCCTCGTCCATGATGGCGAAGGTTCGCGCCACCTCCGGCGGCCATGGGACGACCCGGCAGACATGTCGGTCGTAGAACACGCGCGAGGCTGCTACATATTCAGGATCGGTGATCGTGCCGGCGGCCTCGTGCCGTGTGAGCGCATCCTGGACGTCGGCGGGCAGTTCACGGCGCAGCCGATTGGCCTCGGACACCCAGGTGCGCATGTTGGCCGGCGAGTTGGCGATCACCAGGGCCTTGAGGCCTTCCGGCCGGCGCACGGCATGCTCGGCGCCGAGCATGCCGCCCCAGGACTGGCCAAGGAAGGCGTAGCGCTGCTCGATCCCGAGCGACCGCAACAGCGTATCGAGTTCGTCAAGGAACAGGTCGACCGTCCAGAAGTCTGGTCCCTTCTCCGGCAGCCGAGTGGAGTTGCCATTTCCAAGCTGGTCGTAGTGTATCACGGCCCGGCCATCGAGAGCCGCGATGTCCTTGAAAGTGTCGACATAGTCGTAGGTGCAGCCTGGTCCCCCATGGGCGACCACCAGGGGGAGCCTCGGCGAATCTAGGTTGCCGGCGATGCGGTACCAGGTGCGGGAGCCGCGAAACGCGACATGGCCTTCCTTCGCTTCCGTCACGGCGGCTGTCCTCGTTGCGGCGGGCATCGTAGGGCGAGCCTGCCCGAGGCGGCAGCTATGAAAAGTAATAGGTCTCTTCGTCAGTTGTCGAGCAGGCGGAAATGCGCGGCGCGAACGACGGCCTGCGTTCGGTTCCTGGCGCCCAGCTTCCTGGCGGCGGCCGTGAGGTGCATGACGACCGTAGGAACCGAGCGCCCGATGACGCGCGCGATCTCCTTGGCAGAGAGCCCATGTGCCGAATGGCGGAGACACTCGCGCTCACGCTCGGTCAGCGCCGGCAGTCGCGGACTGAGGGCCGAGCGGTTGTAGTAGGCGTAGGCCGCGTCATGGAAGACATGCGCGAGCAGGCCGAACTGGGCGATGCTTCCGGGATCGCGCGGAACATCTTGTCCGGCGCCGAAACGTACCCCGGTGACCGTGGCATAGCCGCCGCGCGGCATATGAATGGGGATCGTCACGCCTCGGGTGAGATCGCGCTCTCGCAGATATCGCGCCACCGGCTCCGTCGTCTCGTTGAGTAGCGCGCGTATTTCCGTGTCGGCTCCATCGTCGTAGTTCCAGGCGAAGGGTCTGGAACAGTGCGCGGCGACGAGTTGCACGGGATCGATGCGGAAGTAGCCGCGATCGCACCAATAGTCGTACATGTCGTCATCGATGTTGCGCAGCTTAAGCATCGACGGGATCATGATCGAGCCGTCGAGGTCGTAAGGCACGGGCGTATAGTCGTATATCAAGGCCTCGTAGCCGAGTCCGCGCATCGCTACGAACGCCTCGTCGATGCAACCGTCCAGGGTGCCATGGCGAGCGAAGCGCCGCCTGATCGTAGTGATTTCGTCCAGCATGAGCTCTTCCGCCGACACCCTCCCGGACCCACCCTATCACTTCTTATAGCTGATGCACTCCCAACGTTTCGCTTAAAATATGAGCATGCCTAAAAGCTGTGCATTCGGAGCGTATCATGTGGCGTGAGATGGCGGCCGACGATCGCATCGAGGTAAACGTCGACGGCTTTAACGTCGTTGCCTACAGCTTTGGCTCCGGCAGCGAGACGGTGTTCTGCCTCAACGGCGGGCCTGGCCTGCCCTGCGACTACGTTCGCGAATCGCACTCCTGCCTAGTAGACCAGGGATACAGGGTCGTGGCGTTCGACCAGCTTGGCACCGGGGCCTCCGACCGGCCGACGGACACCTCGTTGTGGACCATCGCGCGCTACGTCGAGGAGACCGAGACGGTTCGCAAGACGCTGGGGCTCGGCAAGGTCCACATGCTGGGTCATTCCTGGGGGGGCTGGCTGGCGATCGACTATGCGCTTGCCTACCAGGAGAACCTGCAGACGTTGATCCTCCAGGATACCGTCGCCGACATGCCGCATCTTGTCCTGGAATTGGAACGCCTGCGCGCCTCGCTGGGACCCGAAACCGTATCGATGATGCAGAAGCACGAGGCGCAGGGAACCTACGATCATCCTGAATACATGGCGGCGGTGACGATCCTCAACTACCGCCATGTCTGCCGCCTGCTCGAATGGCCGGCACCGGTGCGCCGCTCGCTCGACGACTGGAACATGGGACCCTACGCGACCATCCAAGGTCCGAACGAGTTTCTCTACATCGGCAATCTCAAGGACTGGAACCGGGTGCCCGACCTGCCCAGGATCAAGGTGCCGGTGCTGATCACGCATGGCGAACACGACGAACTGACGCCAGCCTGTGGTCTGCGCATGAAACTTGGTCTGCCGCAGTCGGAGTTGCACATCATCCCAAATGCGAGTCACATGCCCTTCTACGAGAACCCGGCTGCATACTACCCGATCCTTTCGGGGTTCCTCTCGCGCAACAAGGCAGGCTGATGCAGGCGGAATGCAGGTGGAAGGGAGCGGGCGAGGACACCCCTCAGGGCCATGCACCGCTATAAGTTTGTTCTATACCGTCCGCTTCAGTTCCTGCCGGTGCTGTTCGGCATCAGCGTCATCACATTCATCCTTGTCCGGCTGATCCCCGGCGACCCCGCTCGCGTTCTGCTCGGCACCCGTGCCACCCCGGAAGCGATCGCCCGCATCCGCGCGCAGTACGGCCTCGATGAGCCCCTGCTCGCCCAGTATTTCTACTTCCTGCGCAACCTCGCGGACGGCGAGATGGGGCGCTCGATCCTCTACAAGATCGATGTGCTGAAGCTGATCGCCACGCGCTTCGAGCCTACTCTGATGCTGGTGCTTTGCTGCATGGTGCTGTCGGTATTGATCGCCGTGCCGGTGGCGGGGATCGCGGCGCGCAATCACGGCAGGCTGGCGGACCAGGTGATCCGCATCGTTTCCACTTTCGGCATCGGCTTCCCACCCTTCTGGCTCGGCCTGATGCTGATCATCCTATTCAGCGTCGAACTCGCCATCCTCCCGGTGTCCGGTTACGGCAATACGCTTTCTGAAAAGCTTGCGCATCTCGTGCTACCGAGCCTCACTGTGTCGCTGTCGCTGTCGACCGTTCTGGCGCGCAGTTTGCGTGCGGCGATGGTCGAAGGCTTGAGGTCCGACGTGGCGACTGCCGCGCGCGCGCGCGGCATGCCGGAGAGCATCGTGTTCTGGCGCCACGTGCTGCCAAATTCGCTGGTGCCGACCGTCAACCTTCTCGCCGTAAACATAGGTTGGCTGATAGGCGGCACTGTCGTGGTGGAGACCGTGTTTGCGCTGCCCGGCATGGGCCAGCTGCTGGTGCGCGCCATCTTCTCGCGCGACTACATGGTCGTGCAGGGCGTGGCGATGGTCTTCGCCTGCGCCACCGTGCTGATCAACTTCCTGGCCGACATCGTCACGGTGGCTCTCGATCCGAGGGTGAAGCTGTGAGCGAGCCCATGGCCGCCCCCGCGCTCGGCAGGAGCGGCCGCTTTCGCCGCCGCGGCACACTGGCGGCCGGCGTCTTTCTGCTTGGCGGGTTCGTCGTCCTGGCGCTCGGCGCGCCGCTGATCGCGCCCTACGATCCGATCGCACAGGACGCGACAGCACGGCTCCAGGGGCCGTCCTGGCTGCACTCCTTCGGGACCGACAATTTCGGCCGCGACATCCTCTCGCGCGTCATCTGGGGTGCGCGCATCGACCTGCAGATCGCCATCATCGGCGTCATCTTTCCCTTTCTCATCGGCACCACGCTGGGCACGGTAGCCGGCTTCTTCGGCGGGATAGTCGACGCCATCTTCATGCGGCTAGTCGACATCATCCTGGCCTTCCCGTTCCTGGTATTGATGCTGTCGATCATTGCGATCCTGGGGCCTGGCCTGGCCAGTTTCTACATCGCCATGGCCCTCGTCGGCTGGGTGTCCTACGCGCGGCTCGTCCGCGCCCAGATGCTCGTGCTCAAGAACCACGACTACGCGGTTGCCGCGGTCAGCCTCGGCTTCAGCCGCACGCGCATCATGTTCCGGCACCTCCTGCCCAATGCCGCTGCCGGCTCGGTCGTCTTCGCGATGTCCGACGCGGTCCTCGTCCTGCTGAATGGCGCGGCCATCAGCTATCTCGGGCTCGGCGTGCAGCCGCCAGTCGCGGAGTGGGGCGTGATGGTGGCGGAAGGCCAAGCCTTCGTCACCACCGCGTGGTGGATTACGCTGTTCCCGGGGCTTTCGATCGTGACGCTCGCCTTTGCCTTTAGCATGATCGGCGACGGGCTGGCCGATTTGTTCGGGGTCCACGAATGATAGCGGCGCTGCTTAAGATCACCGACCTGACGGTCGTCCATGACGATGACGGCGGGGAGCGTACCCTGCTTGATGCCGTGTCGCTCGACCTCGCCCCGGGAGAAGTGCTCGGGCTGGTCGGCGAGAGTGGGTCGGGCAAGAGCCTTCTCTGCCGCTCCCTCGTTAGGCTGCTGCCATCGAGCCGGCTCAGGATCAGCGGCGGCTCGATCACACTTTCCGGGCGTGAGCTGACGACTGCGCCGGAGGCCGAGATGCTCGCCGTGCGCGGCGGTGAAATCGGCATGATCTTCCAGAATCCGAGCAGTCATCTCGACCCGGTCATGAGGATCGGCGACCAGATCAGCGAGGGGATCCGCTTTCACCAGCGGCTGAACGCCAAGGCGGCGCGCGCCGCGGCCGTAGATATCCTCGCCCAGGTCGGGTTTCAGGATCCGGCTCGGTATTACGATAGCTATCCGCACGAATTCTCCGGCGGCATGCGCCAGCGCGCCATGATCGGCGCGGCACTATCGAGCAATCCCAGGATCCTGATCGCCGACGAGCCGACGACGGCACTCGACGTGACGATACAGGCGCAGATCCTGCGGCTTCTGATGGACATCCGCGCCAGGCGTGGGCTCTCGGTGATCCTGGTCACCCACGATCTCGGCATCGTCGCCCAAGTCTGCGACCGCATCGCGGTGATGAGGCAAGGTCGATTGGTGGAGGTTGGAGAGAAGCGCGGTCTGCTTGCGGCGCCGGCGCACGTCTACACCCGTTCGCTGATCGCCAGTCATCCCTCGCTGCCGGAGGAGCACATGCCGGCAAAGACTGAGAAGCGCCAGGCACCCGGAGCGGTGCCGCTGGTCGACATCGTGAAGCTGCATGTACGCTTCGCCACCGGCGGCCTGTTCCGGCGAGGCGCGGTTGATGCCGTCAAAGAGGTCACGCTCCGAGTCATGCCGGGCGAAACGGTTGGCATTGTCGGCGAATCCGGAAGCGGCAAGAGCACTCTGGCGCGCGCCGTCCTTGGCCTTACGCCGGTCTCGTCAGGCACGATACGTTTCGATGGTGCGGACATCGCCTCGGGTCGGGCAGTCCTCGCCACGCTGCGACGCCAAACCGCGATGGTTTTCCAAGACCCCTACAACGCCCTCAACCCACATCTTACCGTTGGCAAGATGCTCGCGGAGGTCCTGCGGGTACAGGGCAAGATCGAGACCGCGCAAATACCAGCACGCTGCGGCGAACTGCTCGACCTGGTCGGCCTGGGTCGCGCGTTCCTCGACCGCAAGCCGCGCTCGATGAGCGGCGGCCAATGCCAGCGCGCCGGCATAGCTCGCGCGCTTGCCGTCGACCCGAAACTGATCATTGCGGACGAGTGCGTGGCCGCCCTCGACGTCACCATCCAGGCGCAGATCGTGGAGCTGTTCCGCGAACTGGTGGAGCGTATGTCGCTCACTCTGATATTCATCGCCCACGATCTCGCCATCGTGCGTAATCTCTGCCAGCGTGTAGTGGTGATGCACCGCGGCGCGATTGTCGAGGAAGGTCGGTCGGAAGAGGTGTTCTCCCGACCGAAGCATGCCTACACCGCCGCGCTGATAGCCGCCATTCCGCATATCGATCCGGACAAGCCGCTGCTTGCTCCCTCGAAGATGGGGACCGCGCAGGCCGACGGGGTCGCAAACTGAAAACCAGAGGCAAACCAGAAGGGGAATACGGATGTTAAGAAGCAAATGGATGCGCATAGGCCTGGTCACCGTTATGACCAGCCTGTCACTGGGGGCGACGCTCGCAGAAGCCGCCGGCGTACTGACAATCGGTCGGCGCGAGGACTCGACCACCTTCGATCCGATCAAGACCGCCCAGAACATCGACCTGTGGGTGTTCGCCAACGTCTATGACGTGCTGATCCGTGTGGACAAGACCGGTACCAAACTGGAGCCCGGTCTCGCCAAGAGCTGGGAGGTCAGCCCGGACGGCCTCACCTATACGCTCAAGCTGCGCGACGCGAAGTTCTCGGACGGCTCCGACCTGACGGCCGACGACGTGGTGTTCAGCCTCACCCGCATCAGGGACGACAAAGGCTCGCTGTGGGCGGATCCCTTCAAGGTGATGGATACGGTCGAGGCAACCGATCCGAAGACCGTCACGATTAAACTCAAGCAGGCGACCGCGCCATTCCTGGCGACGCTGGCCTTCCCGATCGCCTCGGTTCTTTCCAAGAAGGGCTTCGAGACGCTCGGTCCGGAGAAATATGCCGAAACGCCCATCGGCTCCGGCGCCTTCACCATCACGGAATGGCGGCGCGGCGACCGAGTCATCCTGGCGAAAAACCCGCATTTCTGGGAGGCCGATCGTGTCAGTCTCGATGGCGTCGAGTGGATCTCCGTGCCGGACGACAACACCCGCATGCTGAACGTACAGGCCGGCCAGCTGGACACCGCGATCTTCGTGCCATTCTCGCGCGTCGCCGAACTGCAGAAGGATTCCAACCTCACCGTCCATCTAGACCCGTCGACCCGCGAGGATCACCTGCTGATTAACCATGAGCATGGCGCGCTGGCGAAGAAGGAGGTGCGGCAGGCCCTCGACATGGCCATCGACGAGCAGGCTGTGGTCGACACGGTAACGTTCGGCTACGGCGAGGTCGCAAACTCCTACGTCCCGAAGGGCGCGCTCTATTACTACGCCGACAATCTGAAGCGGCCCTACGATCCGGAAAAGGCCAAGCAGATGCTGGCCGACGCCGGAGCTTCGAACCTGACGCTCAACTACGTCGTGCGCGCCGGCGACGAGATCGTCGAGCAGACGGCCGTGCTGCTGCAGCAGCAACTCGCCAAAGCCGGCGTCACCGTCAACATACAGAAGGTCGACCCCAGCCAGGAATGGGACATGCTGGTGGCTGGCGACTATGACGTCGGCGTCAACTACTGGACCAACGACATCCTGGACCCCGACCAGAAGACCACCTTCGTGCTCGGTCACGACGCGAACATGAATTACATGACCCGCTATAACAACGAGAAGGTCAAGGACCTGGTCGCGGCGGCGCGCACCGAGATGGATCCGGCCAAGCGCGAGCAAATGTACACCGACCTGCAGAAGATGGCCAAAGAGGACGTCAACTGGATCGATCTGTACTACAGCCCGTTCATTAATGTCTCGCGTAAGAACATCGAGAACTTCTACCAGAATCCGCTGGGCCGGTTCTTCCTGGAGGACGTGGTCAAGCACTAGGCTTGTGAACGAAGCTATGGGACGCCGCTCGGCGGCGTTCCGCCCAACCCTGATGACACGCTTGGCGTCCCGCCCGACAGCTGCGCGTCGTTTGTTGGGGCGATCTGCTGCTGTCGTTACATCCGCTTTCTGATAGTTCCGCGCTGATTGCGGACGGTCCGCTGTCGGCCCAAAGGCTGCCCGTCTGAAAGGTGCCATAATCGGACATAGTATCGACGCGTATCCGCGGGCTCCTTCACAGCGACTAGGGGAATATCCGAGGATCCACTACCGGAATTGTGCGCTAGATCGGCAAACCTGCTTTGGCGGCACCTTCAACAATTCGCTCCGGATCGGACGGACTGGCGAACCAGAAGTTCGAAAGGCGCTCCCGAAGTGAATAGGCTGGGTTGATGGCAGTTAGATCGTTCCAGACTCGGCGGGCCTCCTCCACTTGACCCAAATGACCAAGCGCCGAGCACAAGTAGCCGCGCGACATATCGGTTTTTGGGACCAGCAGGATGCGCGCCCGGAGCAGCGATGCTGCCGTTTCGTAACGTGCTCCGAAGAGGTATGCCGTTGCAAGGTGGTGCAGGTTCTGGTGAGTCAGCGCCGGGTCGAGCCGGATGGCCTCCTCAAAGTAGGGGATAGCTTCCAGTGGCCGGCCGCCATGCGTGAACGCATTGCCGCGTCCCACTTGAACGAGGGTATGGTTAGGGTTGATTTCGAAGGCCTTGAGGGAGTCGGTCTCGACGCGGGCGCCGTCCTTTTCCATCAAGGCCACAATCGACGAGATGCCGTAGCCCAGTGCAAAGTCCGGATCGATTTCGACGGCGGCATCGGCGCATCGGCGTGCTTCAGCGACCCCGGCGGTGACGTCCGGTAGCCAACGGTTCACGGCCATGGGCAAGAACGCTATTGAAAGGGCGACGTAAGGCCCGGGCAGGGTGGGATCGACGGCAAGCGCACGTCGCATGAGTTCGATGCCGGCGCGCGCCCGGTCCGGAGATGGACTCTCTGCAAACAGTATCGCTCTGCCTCTAAGGGATAGGTCCAACGCTTCGAGGTTCGCCGACTTCCCTTCGAGCTCGACTAGAGTGGTGCGCGGAGATATCGAAAGGCGAAGCGCGTCCGCGACCTCGCGAGCAACCTGATCCTGGATCGCGAAAATGTCGGTAAGATCGCGATCGAACCGCGTCGACCAGACCTGCGAGCCATTTGCGGCGTCGGCCAGCTCTACATACATGCGCAGCCTCTGGCCGGAACGCTGCACGCTTCCGGTCAGCACGAACCGGACCTCGAGATCGGCGCCGACTTTTCTCACGTCAATGTTCCGGTCGCGATAAGCAAAGCTCGAGTTGCGAGCGATGACCGACAGTCCCGGGACCTTGCCCAAGACACCGATGATTTCTTCCGCCAGGCCGTCGGCGAAGTAGGCTTGCTCCTGGTCTTCGCTCAGATTGAAGAAGGGAAGAACCGCCACCGACGGCCTCTCGCTGAGCGGCGAGGCAGGACGGCCAGAGACGTCGGGCGATGCAAGGCGATATCCGATGCGGGGCACCGTTACGATGACGTCGCCGTGAGAGCCCTTGCCGAGAATCTTCCTTAGCGAGGCAACCTGTACCGAAAGGTTGCTCTCCTCTACGGCTCGCCCTTCCCATGCAGCATCCATCAGCTCCGATTTGGTGAGAATGTCGCCGCGGCGGCTCAGCAGGGCTGCAAGGAGACGGGAGCCTCGAGAACCGAGCGACCATGTTTCGCCGTTGCGGCGGACCGATTCCGTCGCCGGATCAAATTCCAGATCGCCAATATTCAAGCGCGGGTGCATGTCGCCGGTCGACCTTGCTGGCTCACTTTTCGGAAGTATTTCGGATCCTCTTCGATACTCGATCCACGCCCTCAGGCCAATCTCCCATGATCATCGATAAATAAAGGAGGAGGCCCCGATGTTTCCCTACGTTTGGCATGACCCCTTCGCCGAACTTGCACTGCTCCGTGACCAGAGTGCGCTGCAAAAAAGGACAATAGAAGCCCAGCACGGGGCAGCCAGGGCCCCATCGTCATGCTTGCT
The DNA here is from genome assembly GCF_056404775.1 of Mesorhizobium sp. P2_B5. NCBI lineage: Bacteria > Pseudomonadati > Pseudomonadota > Alphaproteobacteria > Hyphomicrobiales > Phyllobacteriaceae > Mesorhizobium > Mesorhizobium sp. P2_B5. The sequence goes on from NZ_JBFUDJ010000014.1 coordinate 98,262, forward strand.
GCTGGCGATCCTCTTCAACTTGGCAACGGGCGCGCTGGTGGTGACGCACTGGATCTTCCAACCCGCATCAATCGAGAGGAGTTCATCGGATGGACAAAGCGGATCTCAGCCACATCTACCAGTTCTGGTTCGGAGGACAGCCCTGCACTGAGGCCACGGCAGGCGAGCGCGTCAGGTTCTGGATGGAACAATCCGACGAGACCGACAAAGTCATACGTCGAAGGTTCGGTCACTTGATCGCTGCAGCCGCTGGACAAACGTGGGACCCGGAGCAACTGAGCCGTCAGGAAGCGATAGCGCTGGTCGTTCTTTTCGACCAGTTTCCACGCAATATCCACCGCGCCAGTGCCGAGGCATATGCCTACGATCCGCTCGCTCGAGATCTCGCGAGGACAAAAGTTGCGGATGGATGGGAGACTTATACGACTCTCGAGCAATTCACACTGGGCCTTCCTTTCGTGCACCACGAGGACCTAAACGACCAGAACTACATCCTGGGCCTAGCCGAAGGCAGGCTGGTGGCGGCGTCCGTCGAATCTCGGCTCCTCTGGCAGCCGACTGTCGACCAAATCCGGAAGCATCGCGATATTATTGCGCGCTTCGGTCGCTTTCCACATCGGAACGATGTCCTCGGGCGCCAGTCCACGGTCGAGGAAAGGGCGTTCTTGTCGAGGTGCGGGAGAGGCTTCTGACCAATCCGCTGTCGCCGAGCCAGGTTAGCTTCCCTAGCCACTCGGGCTGCATTGGGACCCGGGCATTTGATTAGCCGGCACGCGACAGCGGCACGGCAGCGTCGACGAGGCGACAGGTTCAAGGAGAGCAAGCAGCAGCATCGAGAAGAAAAATCGGCAGCTTGCCATCCTCGAAGTCAGGACGGATCTCGACTCTCAGGGAAGAATCTCCGTAACCAGGCATAGCCGACGCGCTCCTGATCTTGAACGGCAGCTTCGCGCCGCATGTCGGCTGAGGTGATCTTCGCTTGCCCGATAGCGGACGTTGCCGGCGACCACCTTGGACATCTTATTGCGCCATTTCCAGACATTTCCGACGCTTTTCAGGAGCGGACCTTCGCTTATCGTCCGGAACCGACCCGTTGACGACCTTGGGCATTGCAGACTTGCACCTCCAAATCGAGGTCGGGAACCTGACCTTCAGCGCAAGAGCATTCGGGAGTGCGCTCGCGTGAGGTCATTCACCACATTTGGCGGCCCCCGCAGATGCTTTTTCGTGTTATGATGGGCTTGCAACGCGTAATCTCGACCTCGGCAATATGGCAGAGGTCGAACGCTATTGCCTTGGCACAGGAAGCTTTCGTCCCAGCACGTGATTGCCTCCGAAACGCTGGGTGTGCAGCTTTGCCTGACTGACCCGAGGCGAGGAGGTTGTCCATGTCCACGAATAGTGTTGACCGCCCGCTGCAGCCGGGCGACCGGGCACCGAATGTTGTGCTCAATGCGATCTCATGCGAAGGCAAGATCGCGCTCGATGATTTTCAGGGCCGTAGCCCGTTGTTGATCGGCTTGTTCCGAGGCCTGCACTGTCCGTTCTGCCGGCGCCATGTCGCGGCGATGGCGCAACTCAAGCCGGCCCTGCGTGAGAAAGGCGTCGAATGCCTGGCGGTGGTCAATACGCCGGTCGAGCGGGCGCGGCTCTATTTCCGTTACCACCCGGCACCCGATCTTCTCGCCGCATCCGACCCGGAGCGGGCCTCGCACCGTGCTTTCGGCTTGCGCGAGGTGGGGATGGACACGGTCATGGCGATACGGATCCATCTCCCGGGCGAGTTGCCCAAGCCTATGGACGTCATGGCAATGGACGAGTTTCTTAACAAGAAGGAAGGATATGAGATGACGGAAGCCGATCAGCAGGCGATGGCTTCCGGCTCGGGGCAGCTTGTCGGTCAGTTCCTAATCGACCGGGCGGGCATCATACGCTGGAACTTCACTGAAGTTCTGGAGGATGGCATCAACACCTTCAGAGCGCCGAATCCCGAGGAATTGATGTCGGCAGCTTCCCAAGTTGCACATTAATAGGCTGCGGAAATGGGCTGCTGAAAACGCGCTCGACGGCCGACGATGCCCGCGCGACCTGAATGTCCGCTCTTGAACATATGCAGCCCTCAGCTGCCGTTCCGCTCTCGGCCCAAAATGGTCGCCGAATAGTTCTACAATTCGCGATCGATTGGCGGTCTCCGGCTGGCGAACTTCAGCTGGCGATGGGCTAGATCTTGTCGGCAAGTAGGACGCCGCTGATGCCGTAGGCGCGGCGCGTCTGTTCAACAGCCTCTGGCGTGACATCGATCAGCAGGGCGATGATGTCGCCGTCGGGATGTTCAAGAACTTCGCCGAGCTCGATCAGCGTCCAGCCAAGCGCGCGCAGCCGTTTTGGCCAGAATGTCTCGCACACCACGCTGATCTGTCGAATCCCCAGGCTTTGCGCAGTCTCGAGCAGACCGCAAAGAACCAAGCCAGCGATCGGCGACGGGGCGCCTTGCGTGCGAAGCGATGGAACGACGAAGAAACGCGTCCATTCGAAGATTTCAGCTGCTCTGGGAGGCCTGCCGCCGGCAAGACCCGGGAACACTTCGCTCATGAGATGCGGCTCCAGCGTCGGCACGAGGCGGGAGCCGCCTACGATCCTGCCATTGGTATCAAGCGCCAGAACATAAAGCGTACGCTCGTTGTCAAAGGCATCGATCTCGATGTTGATCGGCCGTGCGACGTCGCGCCAACGCCTGTGCTTGACGTAAATCTCGTACCGTATCCGAAAGTAGCGCTCCAGAACTTTCCTGTAGTGCTTCCTGTTATCCCAAGTGACCAGATGTATACGAACCATGACGCCTCCAGGCGGAGGGTCGTAGGAAAACGGACTTGCCGTACGTATGACGGTATTCAGGTATTGCTAAATCTGGATTTCCTGCCGTCGCAGCGCCTTGACGATGGCGTGCGCGACATTGATCGCGTCGAGCTTTGCTCGAATGTTGCGCTGATGGCTTTCAACCGTGTTCCTGGTAACACCGAGGATACAAGCGATATCATCGGTGGATTTGCCTTGCGCGCTCCACTCCAGGAGTTCGCGTTCACGCGCCGTCAAGGGCGTGGGCTCATCGCCATCGCCGGGTGTTGCCAGCCCTGAGAGGCTTCGAAAGGTATGCGCGCAAAGCGTCTCGATAAGGGGCATGGCGCTTGCCGGAACTTCGATCCGGTCACTCGCCATCGTGACGACGCCTGGCCCGGCCAATGGAAGATGAATTGGGACGCAGATGCCTTCTTTCATCCCGAACTCGGCCGCCTCGTCCATGACGAGCTTCGCGCGTGGACCCAGCCTTGCGGCCGGCAGCTCGCCCCATCGGAAAGGGTCTGGCGAGTGCCGACACTGGGCGACACAAGGATCGTGCAAAAAATATTCCTCGGTGACGTAGCGACGATGCCATTCAGGAGACCAGCCATCGGCAAGAATTTCACGCTGCCAGTCCGTGCCGTGTGGCACAGGCAGTCCGGTGATCAGAAAATTGCGCAATCCGTAGCGCTCCATGGCTAAGCGGAACTCCTGAAGGATTGCATCGGCCGACCGCGCAGCATCGATCCTCGTGATCGCCGCAAAAAGGTCGACAACAGGTTCGTTCTCCATTGGAAGACCTCAACCACAGTCAGGCCCTACCCCGCAGAACAACCTATGGCTGTCTAGACGCCATCTTCAATGGGACATGCATCGAATGTACACTAAAGGAGTCAATCACGTATCACAAAGACGAGATAAGTGAAAATCAGGTCAGCACTGCATTGTGGAAGTCTGGCTTCAATCGCTCGACTTTGAAGCGGCCGGTTTCGTCACCCGAATAGCTCGCTTATTTGCCGGGCTTGCCGAAACCAACTCTTGTGGCTCGACATTCAACGCCTTGGCTAAAATTTCGACTGTATCCAGCGTGGCGTTGCGCCGCCCGGCCTCGACGCTGCTGATATAGGCGCGCGTGCGGCCCGAAACGAAAGACAACTGCTCCTGCGAGAGTTTTCTTTCTCTGCGAAGCCGCTGCACGTTCAGGCCAAAAACGCCGCGAAGTTTCATCAAACAACGGATGCTACGGCGCGCACTATGGTGCGACACACTATAGTGCACATTCCGCATTGACAGCCGTGCTGTTGGCTGTTTGAACCAACAAGCGAATTCATCGTTTCCCGGACAAGGAATAGCCATGACGAGCCGGCCGTTTCGCGACCTCGCGCACGACATGTCGGCGCATTCCTCAGGCGAGATTAGCCGTCCCGAGATGGACACAAGCCGGGTCCTGGAACTCGTCTGCATCCGATGCGGCGCTTCCTACCCCGCCGATGTCACAATCGACTCCAAAGGATGCGCGCGGTGCCAAGACACCGCGCCGGCAAATCTTCGCCCGGTCTATGCGGCCCCGCGGTCTCCCCTCTTGGCCGGCGCCACCAGCTCGCGCTCGCTGTGGCGTTTTGCGCATATGCTGCCTTGCACAGAAGCGGAAGCGGTGAGCCTCGGCGAGGGGCTGACACCTTTGCTTGCCGCGCCGCGCATCGGTGCGTTTCTCGGCGTGCCGGATCTTGCAATCAAGGACGAAGGCCGAAACCCGACCTGGTCGCACAAGGACCGCTTCTCGACCATCGCGATCAGCGTGGCGCGCGCGCGTGGCGCGAGAATCGTCGCTACCGCCTCATCGGGAAACGCCGGCGCTTCGCTGGCGGCCTACGCTGCCCGCGCGGGGTTGAAATGCATCGTCACCACTTTTGCGGGATCGGCCGGCGCGATGCTGGCCCAGATCCGCAAATATGGCGCGACGGTCCTGCCCTTGGTCAGCAAAATGGACCGATGGTCGCTGCTTGAACAGGCAGCGGCCCGTTACGACTGGTTCATCGCGTCGCCCTATCACGGTCCGGTCGTCGGCAGCCATCCACTCGGCATCGAAGGCTACAAGACGATCGCCTATGAGATCGTCGAGCAATCAGATGGCGCGGCGCCAGACTGGTGCGTCCTGCCGGTCTGCTATGGAGATGCGCTGTCCGGCGTGTGGGCCGGCTTTTGCGAGCTGTTCGCGCAAGGGTCGATCACGCGCCTGCCTCGTCTCGTCGCAGCGGAGGTGCATGGGTCGCTGGCGGACGCCCTGGCCAGCGGCTCCGATGCGTTGAGTGAACGCAAAATGCTTTTCGACAGCTTAGCCGTATCGATCGGAACGCCGCGCAGCACCTTTCAGGCGCTGAAGGCGCTGCGCGAATCCGGCGGGCACGCCGTCCCTGTCAGCAATCACGGCCTGATCGCCATGCAGGAGCGCCTTGCGCGGGACGAAGGGATATTTGCCGAACTGGCGGCGGTCACGCCGCTGATGGCGATATCCACATTGAAGGACCAAGGTGTCATCGCAGCCACAGACCGTGTGGTGGCCGTCGTGACAGCCAGCGGTCTCAAGGACCTCGATCGGTCCGCGGGATCGAACGAACACGATCAGGTCTTCCAGACGACGGACGATGCCTGGCGCTGGCTCGACAAAAACGGGCTGGATCTCGTTTCATAGATTTTCCGCCGCACCGGCAACCGGTGGCACTTCGCTTGCTTCGCACGTGTTCAGCACATCGTCGAGACTGCGACGCAGCCAAAGAAAGCGCGTCCATTGCGTTTCTGCGGCCGGTGCGATGGTGGTCAGCGTCCTTGGCTCAGACAGTTCCTTGCAGGGCCAGCCAGGCAGCGCGCTGAGCCATTCGTCATTGTAGACAGTCTCGGCATGGCGATGGCCTTCGTCAGGCATGATGACCGTCACTTGCGCATCCGGAAGGGTCGTTGCAACCCATTGCGCCACCAACGCGGCGGCGCCGCTGGTCGGCCCCATGAAGAGGCCGTGCTCGCGCAGCAAACGATGCGCGGTCATGTAAGCCGGATAGGCGCCAACCCAATGGATCTCGTCGACAAGCTCATGCCTGACATTTTTAGGAAGCACGCTGTTGCCCAGGCCCCGCAGCATGCGTTTGCCGACGGGCTGTCCGAACAGGATGCTGCAATGGGTATCGACGGCAAACACCGTCAGATGCGGAAAGACCGTTCGCAAAAAGGACGCGGTGCCGCATAGCGAGCCGCCCGTACCGACGCAGCCGACGAGGCAGTCAACCTTGCCCATTGCCCGGATGAAAAGTTCGGCCAGCCGCGCATAGGCAAGCCAGTTGCCCGGACTGTCGTATTGGCGGGTCCAGAAGCCGTCCGGCTCGTTGGCCAGGATTTCCTGGAGGCGCTCCAGCCGGCCAGGCTGATTGCCGTCGCCGCGCGGATCGTCAAGGGCGATGACCGTGGCGCCGATGCGCTCCAGGCGGGCTTTGTATTTGGCATCGATCAGCGTTGAAGCGGTGACGAGCGTAAGGCGATAGTCACGCGCCGCCGCCAGCAGCGCGACCGCCATGCCGAACGTGCCCGACGTCGTCTCGACAATGTGGGAGCCTGCCTTCAGTTCGCCATCCGACGCTGCTCGATCCAGAATGTAGCGAGCCGGCATCAGCTTCATCAGCGGAAACGCCGCGGCCACGAGATTTGGCGCCAGGCGCGCAAGGCGCGGGGTCTCAAGGTCCCTGAAATAGTCCACGTCGATGGTCACCATGTCCAGCCCTCCGCATTGACCAGATGGACCTCGACATCCTTGAAGCCGGCACGTCTTATCTGCTGCGCGACCAGGGCCGCGCGTCGCTTCAGATTCGATGCGAAAAGATCGAAAATCAGGCCGAACAACGAACCGCTATGGGCGACTTGCACCCCGCACGCTCCGGCTCGCCGGGCGATTTCGGCGATCTCGCCGAAGCCCTGTTTCGGCAAGTGCCGTTGACTGATCAGCGCACTGGCCGAGGCGGCGCGTCCAAGAAGATAGGGATCCTGGAGGCGAACCGCCCGCGCCACCAGCGCCCTAAGCACGCCGAATTCCTGGATTTCGGCACTATCGTAGCGTGCGGGCGTCAGCTGCAATGTGTCGACCGGGACCCCGCCATTTGCCTTGAAGCCGACGAGCAGCAGGGGCGGCAGGGAGCCTGCGAAATTCTCGATAACCGTGCCTTCTCGTTGCGCGAAAAGCACTGCGTGATCGTCGAACGCGATCGCGTCGCTGGCGCGCTCGGCAGCCACCGCCAGACGCCCGATGCTTGACGGTCGCAGTTGGACGCCAACGGCTGCGGCGACAGCACGAATGGAAGCGACAACGTCAGCCGTCGATGAGCCGTAGCCGTGCCCCACCGGAATTGCGCTTTGAAGTGTCAGCTCGCCGCCGCCGGTGACGGTCAAGAAATCGAGCGTGAGCCGCGCGGCTGCCGACGCCTTGACCTTATGACCGGGGTGGACAACGACCGCCTCTGCGTCGCTCCTGGCAAAGCGCGCCTCCGACCTCAAGCCGGCAATTGGCAGCGTCACGAGCCCGCGATGAAGGCGCCCGTCATTATCCTTGAAGACGCCCTGGATGAGTTCGCCGTGATGCGCAATCGCCACCGCCGTCCCAACCGGCGACCGCAGCGCTTCACTGCCCATGAGATCGCCGGCCTCGGCCATTTTCATCTCCCCCGTGCTTTTTAGCCACGCGGGAAGATGGCGCCGACCATTGGCAGCCGCCCTCAAGGAATTCCGGTATTGACGGCCCCTGTCGAGCGAGCCGGCCGCGAGGCGATGCTGGCGGATCGTCAGGCGGCGGAGCCAAGGTGCCTCAGCGGCCGGCCGGCCGACACCGATTGCACCGCGGCCATGATACCTTGCGCATCGATCCCGTAATGCCGATAGAGATCCGCGATCGTACCGGTCTGGCCGAAATGCTCGACGCCGAGCGCACGCGTGCGGTGGCCATGGACCGACCCCAGCCAGGCGAGCGTTGCGGGATGCCCGTCCAGCACCGTCACGATGGCGCATGAGGCCGGGAGACCGGCCAACAGGCGCTCGACATGACTGGTGGCGTGCGGATGGCCATACTGGCGCGCGCGCGCCGCGGCCGACCAGCCGGCGTTCAGCCGATCGGCCGAGGTCACCGCAAGAAGCCCTACGTCGCGCCGGTCACCGGCCACCAGCCCCAATGCCTGGACCGCCTCCGGCGCGACAGCTCCCGAATAGGCGATCACCACAGCGGCATTCGGCCCGGGTTTGCGCAACCAGTAGGCGCCATCGACGATGTCGCGCGCCAGCGGATCCCCGGTCTGGCGTGTCGGCTGCTCGATCAACCGCGTCGAGAGCCTGAGGTAGACCGAACCTCCAGTCTGATCCCGCAGCCAGCTATGGTCATCGGGCTCGGCCTCGCCGGAGCGCTGCATGTAGTCGAATGCCCAACGCAGGATGACTGCCAGCTCGTCGACATAGGCCGGCTCGAATGTTGCCAGGCCGTCCTGCGCCATGCCAATCAGCGGCGTGGCGATCGACTGATGCGCTCCGCCCTCGGGCGCCAGCGTCACGCCGGAGGGTGTCGCCGCCAGGATAAAGCGAGCGTCCTGATAGCAAGCATAGTTGAGCGCATCGAGGCCACGCTCGATAAACGGGTCGTAGAGCGTTCCGACCGGAAGCAGGCGCTCGCCGTGAAGCGAGTGCGACAAGCCCAGCGCCGACAGCATCGTGAAGAGGTTCATCTCCGAGATGCCCAGTTCGAAATGCTGTCCCGATGGCGAAAACGTCCAGTTGAAGGTAGAGGGAATGCGCTCTTCACGAAAAATGTCCGCCTGGTCGCCGCGCGCGAACAGACCCCGCCTGTTTACCCAGGCGCCAAGATTCGTCGAGACAGTAACGTCCGGAGACGTGGTGACGACACGCTTTGCGAAATCGCTGTCCGACTTGGCGATCTCGTGCATCAGAAGGCCGAAACCCTGCTGTGTCGACATGGAGGCCTGTGCGCCCCAGGTGATCTGTGCCGGCACGGGTACGGCCGGGGCTTTGTGGCGACGGGTAGCTGGCTGCGCGAAAGGCGACGACGCCAGATAGGACCGGATCGCGGCCTCATCATATGCAAGGCCCTCGAACATCTCCCATTCACGCCCCTCGCGGACACCCATGCCTTGCCGCAGCGCGTCGACTTGCGCCGGTGTCATCAATCCGGCGTGATTGTCTTTGTGGCCGGCGAGCGGCAGGCCGAAGCCCTTGATCGTATAGGCGATGAAGCAGGTCGGACGATCATGCCCGCGCGCTTCCTCGAAGGCATCGATGATGCTCGCCAGATCATGGCCGCCGAGATTTGCCATCAAGGCGGCAAGGTCTTCGTCGCTGCGCTTCTCGATCAGGCGGGTGACCGGCCCCTGGTCACCGAGGTCGTCCAGAAGTCTCCGGCGCCATGCAGCGCCGCCCTGGAAGGTCAGCGCGGAATAGAGCTGATTGGGGCATGAATCGATCCAGGACCGCAGCTTTTCGCCGCCCTCTTCCTCGAAGGCCGCCTGTTGCAATGTCCCATGTTTCAGGATCACCACATCCCAGCCGAAGTTGCGAAAGATGGACTCGAAGCGCTGCCACAGGCCCTCGCGCACCACCGCATCAAGGCTCTGCCTGTTGTAGTCGACGACCCACCAGGTGTTGCGCAGGCCGTGCTTCCAGCCTTCGAGAAGAGCCTCGAAGATATTGCCTTCATCCATTTCAGCGTCGCCGAGAAGGGCGATCATCCGGCCTTCCGGCTGGTCCGCATTCCAGCCTTTTGCCCTGACATAATCCTGGACCAGGGAGGAGAACAGGGTCTGCGCCACGCCCAGTCCGACCGACCCGGTCGAGAAATCGACGTCGTCGATATCCTTGGTTCGTGACGGGTAGGACTGCGTGCCGCGATAGCCGCGAAAATTCTGCAGCTGCTCGAGCGTCTGCCTGCCGAACAGATACTGGATGGCATGGAAAACGGGGCTCGCATGCGGCTTGACGGCAACGCGGTCTTCGGGCCTCAGGATCTGGAAATAGAGTGCCGTCATCAAGGTCGAGGCGGACGCCGACGACGCCTGATGGCCGCCGACCTTGAGGCCGTCCTGTGACCCGCGAACATGATTGGCATGATGGATCATCCAGACAGCCAGCCACAGAACCTTGCGTTCAAGCTCGGAAAGGATCGTCATCGTCGGCTCCCGTGAAATCGCGGCTCAACGATAGCGTCCAAGGTCTCTCAAAAGTGGCTATTCTTACGCAAGCATATCAATGATATTGGCTGATCCAGCCAATAATGACGCCAAGACGAGGGAAACGTGCCAAATCCGACGCTCGATGCAATCGACCTGAAAATCATCGCCGCGCTGCAGAAGAACGCAAAGGCGACGACGAACGACCTCGCTGAAGCCGTCGGTCTTTCGCCATCGCCATGCGCCCGGCGCGTAAGGCTCCTGGAGAGCGCCGGCGTCATCAAAGGCTACACCGTGGTCCTCGACCAGAAGAAGCTCGGCTTGCCGATCAGCGCTTTCGCGTCGATCAAGCTTGAACGGCAACGCGAGGATGATCTCGACCGCTTCTCGCAAGCCGTGCTGCGCTGGCCGGAGGTGGTCGACTGCTATCTGATGACGGGCCAGCGGGATTACCTGATGCGCATCGTGGTGCGCGACCTTGAGGCTTATGAGCGGTTCATCAAGGACAAGCTGACACGGCTGGACAACATCGCCTCGATCGAAAGCAGCTTCGCGCTTGGCCAGGTCAAGCGCTCGGAAGTCTTGCCCGTCTAGGCGACCGGTTGTTCGGCATCGGTTCAAGCGTCAGTGGCGGAAGCGAGGTTGGGGGGACCGTGTCACCCGATTGCAATCACGTAGGGCATGTATCTCCTCGAAGGGCAGGCTTGATCCACTCACCACTTCATCCGCAATATTTCGTCTATATTTTGTATATATACATTGACGAAGCACCGCATCCAACCGTAGCGTTGAGCGGCTGAGGCGGGACGCCTTCGCGCAACTCAAACTCATGGGAGGACCCCCGATGAAATTTCGAGCCCGATCGGCTGCGATTGGCCTGGCCTGCATCTATGCCGTGCTTGTTGGATCTGTGCTGCCGGCAACGGCAGAGACCACGAAAGAACGCGTCTTGAAGGAAGGGCGCATCGTCATAGGCATCCACAACCGCTCGCCATGGGGCTACAAGAAGGAGGGAACCGGCGAACTGCTCGGCTGGCATCCGGATCTTCTCAGGGCTGCCTTTGCCGATCTCGGCGTCAAGCAGGTCGACTTCGAGGTCACCGAGTTCGGCGCCTTGATCCCTGGCCTGATGGCCGGCCGTTTCGATGCCGTTGCATCCGGCCTGTCGATAACGCCGGAGCGATGTCAGCAAGTCGCCTTCGGCGGTCCCGACCTGAGGTCCGACGACGCGGCGGTCGTGCTCGCCGGCAACCCCAAGGCGATCCATAGCTATGCGGATCTTGCCAAGAAATCCAACGCGATCATGGGCGGCGGCCGCGGCAGCAATGTCATCAAGAACGCCATCAACGAGGGCGTGCCGGAAGACCGCATCCTGCAGTTCCCCGACATCGAGACCAACATCGCGGCACTGCGCGCCGGCCGCATCGACGCGGCTCTGTTCTCTTCCCCGACGGTGATCGGGTTGCTGGCCGGCAACAGGAGCCCCGATCTGGAGCGCGCCAGCCCGTTTACGACGGACGAGAAGTCGATCAGCTACATCGCGATCGCGTTCAGGAAGGACGATGGCGATCTGCGCGATCTCTACAATCAGGGTCTGGCGAAGGTCATGTCGAATGGCACGATCGCCACTATCATGGCGAAGTACGGATTTGGCCCGACGGAGAACGTGCCGCCAGGATTGACGACGTCGCAGTTGTGCGGAGCCGCCAACTGAACGCCATCAGCAACAGAACCCAGCTGGCATCAACAGCGCGGGCGGCGCCGCGCTAGCGCGGGCGGCCCGCGCTGGCGATGACCGAGTGCGGACCGCCCTCCCCCAGATGCGGCGTCGTCATCGTGGCCGCCATGGTCAATTCGATCGGGTTGCGTCTTTCAAGCGAGCCTTCGGGATCGACCAGGATGTCAGCGATGTTTTGTACGTCGCGGACCTCCCATTCCCCACGCCGGACCTCGAGAAAGTAACTTGAGGCGCAGCCGCTCGGGGAGACGCTCGTCTCGCTTAAGAACCTTGATCCTCGCCGAGGGCAATGAATCGCGAGTGAGCAAGGAATACATGGTTTTCAGGACGCGTCTCGTCGTAGCCGTCCGGCATCTGAAGTTCCGCATCCCAGGTGTAGATGTCAGTTAGGTTGATGTGTTCCCAACTGAGCGGCGAGATGTGCTTCAACAAAGTATCAAGAATGTCTCGTCCCGCTCGTTTCAGCTGGGGCGTCAAGACCGCCGCTGCCAGCTGACGCGCTGGCATCATACGCGATCGCGTATATCTTCCTTGTATACGTGATCGCGTATATATCTATTTTATACGCAACTTCGTATATTGACGATTAATACGCGATCGCGTATATTGCGGCGGTGGAGACCCATCATGACAGACCAGATCGCTCGCAACGAAAAACAACTCGGTGCCATTCTGCGCCGCGCCCGCAAGAACGCCGGCCTCACGCAAGGCTCGCTCAGCAACCAGATCCACCTGCGCCAGGGTACGGTCTCCCGCCTCGAGGCCGGCGAGCCCGCGATGCAACTCCGCACCTTGATGGCCGCCCTCTCCGCCCTCGACCTTGAACTCGTCGTGCGCGCGCGCAGCAAAGGCAGCTCTGCTGATATCGAAGACCTGTTCTGATGGCCCGGCGTCCGGCTCACATCCCCCTGAACGTGTTCCTGAACGGGCGCCCGGTGGGCGTCCTGCGCAGGGAATCGACGGGCGCCATCGACTTCCAATACGCTCGCGAATGGCTGGATTGGCGCGGCACCTTCCCGATCTCACTCTCGCTTCCCTTGAGGGAAGACCGCTATATCGGCACACCGGTGACCAACGTCTTCGACAACCTGCTTCCGGACAATGACGCCATACGCAGGCGTGTTGCCGAACGCGTCGGCGCCGACGGCACGGACGCCTACAGTATGCTGGCTGCGCTCGGCCATGACTGCGTCGGCGCGTTGCAATTCCTGACCGATGGCATGGATCCAGGCCCTCCCGGCAGTGTCGAAGGCAAGCCGGTCAGCAACGAGGACGTCGCCGGGATCATCGCGAACCTTGCTGCCGCTCCGTTGGGCCTCGGCGAGGATGAGGACTTTCGCATCTCGATTGCCGGCGCGCAGGAAAAGACCGCGCTGCTGCGCAAGGACGGAGGCTGGTTCAAACCGATCGGCACGGCAGCGACCACCCATATCCTGAAGCCGCAGATCGGCCGGCTGCCGAACGGCATCGATCTCTCCAACAGCGTCGAGAACGAGTATCTGTGCCTTAAGCTGCTGCAAGCGTTTGGCGTTCCCGCGGCCCAGGCGCAGATCGCTGACTTCGGCGAGCGCCGCACGCTGATCGTAGAACGCTTCGACAGGCTGTGGGCCCGCGACGGCCGCCTCCTGCGCCTGCCGCAGGAGGATATCTGTCAAGCGCTGTCGGTGCCGCCGACGCGCAAGTACCAGTCGGATGGGGGTCCCGGGATGCGGGAGATTATCGACCTCTTGAAGGGCAGCGATACGCCTGACGAAGACATCGCCACCTTCTTGCGCAGCTGCATCTTGTTCTGGCTGATTGGCGCGACCGACGGCCACGCGAAGAATTTCAGTATTTTCCTCAGCCCAGGCGGACGATTCCGCATGACGCCGCTTTACGACGTGCTGACCGCGCAGCCCAGCCTTGATGCCGGACAGATCCCGCGCAAAAAATTTAAATTGGCAATGTCGGTCGGCAAGAACAGGCACTATTCGGTACCTGACATCATGCCACGCCACTTCCTGCAGACCGCTGGCATTGCCGGTGTGGGCACCCCTGCCATGCGTAGAATTTTCGATGACATTGCTGAAAACGTGGAGAAGCAGGCCGACGAGGTGATCATGTCGCTGCCCCGTGGCTTTCCTGAACAGCTTGTCGACGCGGTCAAGTCGGCTATCGGCAAGAGGGCAGCCCTCCTCGCCGATAACAAGGCTGATGCCGTCGATTGATCAAGGTAAGACAAACCGGCTGCCGGGACTTGCTCGCCCATCCTGTTGCCGCTGCTGATCATCATCGTCGTCATCGGTGCAACAACATTGTCGTCGCATGACCGCCAGCGGCGTCGAGCATACCCATGATCATTGATGAACATGACAATCAGGCTCCAAGCTAGCCGAGGCCGTCAGGGTGGGTTTTCGCTGTTGTCCATCGGATTGATATCCTCGGAAATCTCCTGTCGCAGTTTCGGCCCCTTCGCCAGGCGTCTCCCCAGGGCCGTTACGAAGGCTTCATAGCGTTCGGCCGCCTTTGCGCGCGCGGCCTGGGCGGCGGGCTCGGGCAACGCCGGCGTTGTCGCCAGCCAGAAGCGGACGAACACCGCCAGTGTCTCGACGGCGATGCCGATATCGCGCTCCTGCCTGGCCAGGCGGCGGTCGACCTGGTCGAGGCGTTTGGCGATAGCGGCCTCGCGGCGTGCGTCCGCATCCGGCGACAGGAAGGAAGCGAGTGCGGCTTCTGCAATCATGGATTGGGGTTGACCGCGCCGCGCCGCATAATCGCCAAGCATCGTCATGATGGCCTGGTCGAGATAGACGGATATCTGCGCCTTCTTTTTGCGAGCCGTCATGGCGCCTACAACTCCATGCCGTCATCGGGATCGAGGGAAACCTGCCGCGCCACGCCCTGCATGAGGCGCGCCAGGCGTCGGTTGCGGACGGCATCATCGTCGTCGGCATCGTCGGCCGGTTCCATCTCGAATTCATTCTCAATGGGCGCCGCCTTCTCCGCCGCCTGCGCCCGATTGAGTTCGGCTTGCAGGCGGCGCTCAGATCCCGTCGGATCGCCATCGTCCTGCTGCAGCATGCCGGAAGCTTGCGTCGGCTCCAAGTGAGCCAGGATCGGCAACTCGCTCCAGTCGTCAGGCTCGGCCTCTCCGGACCGCGCCAGTTCGGGTGGCGGCAACACGCGCTCCTTAAAACTGGCGTCCTCATAATACCGCGCCTTCTTGGCCCTGATCGGCGGCGCGCCTGCCACCATGACGATCTCCTCGGTCGGTGGGAGCTGCATGATCTCTCCAGGAGTGAGCAACTGCCGCGCAGTTTCTTGCCTCGATACCATGAGATGCCCGAGCCAAGGCGAAAGCCTGTGACCGGCATAGTTCTTCATCGCCCGCATTTCGGTTGCCGTGCCGAGTGCGTCCGAGACCCGCTTGGCAGTTCTCTCGTCGTTTGTGGCGAAGCTGACGCGGACATGACAATTGTCGAGGACCGAGTTGTTGGGACCGTAGGCCTTCTCGATCTGGTTCAGCGACTGCGCGATGAGAAAGCTTTTCAGGCCATAGCCCGCCATGAAAGCCAGCGCGCTCTCGAAGAAATCGAGGCGGCCCAGCGCCGGGAACTCGTCCAACATCAGAAGCAACCGGTGGCGGGATGTCTTGATATGCAGGTCCTCGGTGAGGCGGCGACCGATTTGATTGAGGATAAGGCGGACAAGCGGTTTGGTCCGGTTGATGTCCGAAGGCGGCACGACGAGATAGAGCGTTGCCGGTTGCTTCCCGCCGACGATGTCGGAAATTCGCCAGTCGCAGCGCCGTGTCACCCCGGCGACCACCGGATCGCGGTAGAGACCGAGAAAGGACATCGCGGTGGACAGCACGCCCGAGCGTTCATTGTCGGATTTGTTGAGCAGCTCGCGCGCCGCACTGGCGATAACCGGATGCGGGCCGGCATCACCGAGATGCGCGGTCTTCATCATCGCGGCAAGCGTCGATTCAATCGGGCGCTTCGGATCGGAGAGGAAGGCGGCGACGCCGGCGAGCGTCTTGTCTTGCTCGGCGTAGAGAACGTGGAGGATCGCGCCGACCAGCAGCGCGTGACTGGTCTTTTCCCAATGGTTCCTCTTTTCCAGGCTCCCTTCCGGATCGACGAGAATGTCGGCGATGTTCTGGACGTCGCGGACCTCCCATTCTCCACGGCGGACTTCCAGAAGCGGATTGTAGGCTGACGATCTCGAATTGGTCGGATCGAAAAGCAGCACGCGACCGTGCAGAGCGCGAAAGCCAGCGGTGAGCTGCCAGTTCTCGCCCTTGATGTCGTGGACGATCGCCGAGCCCGGCCAGGTCAGAAGCGAAGGCACCACCAGGCCGACGCCTTTGCCGGACCGGGTCGGGGCGAAGCACAACACGTGCTCAGGCCCATCGTGACGCAGATAATGGCGATCATAACGCCCGAGCACAACACCATCGTTGTCGATCAGGCCCGCTGCCTCCACCTCTCGCTTTTCGGCCCAGCGCGCCGACCCGTAGGTCTGGACAGTCTTGGCTTCGCGCGCCCGCCACACCGACATGCCGATCGCAACAATGATCGAGAGGAAGCCACCGGACACTGAGATCAAGCCGCCTTTCACGAAGATAGACGGGGCGTAGGCGTCGTAGAAATACCACCACCAGAACAGAGCGGGCGGATAGTAGACGGGCAACCCAGCAATCTCGAACCAGGCTGGACCGAGCCCCATCTGGAAACCGAGTTGCCATGCGGTCCACTGCGTTGCCGCCCAGGTCGTCAAGAGGACGATCAGGAAGACCGTGAGTATCTGACCCCACAAGATTTTCGTGGCGGACATGGCGTGCTCCTTTCATCTGGTTTTCAGAGGCCGAGCCCCTTCTTGCGGCCAAAACTCCAGTCGATGCCGCCATCGCCGCGCACGACACCGGAGACGTGCTGGCCAAGATGCTTTTCGAGTGAGGGCGTCCAGGGGACGAGCTGGAAGCCGAGCCCGTCGTCGATCATGGCGAAACGGCCGGAGGCGAGTGACAAGCGCTGGCGATAGGCGCCGGCAACAAAGTCTCCGCTGGCGGCGCGCTTGAAGGGCTGACCAGTGTCGGCCGCGAACCTGTCGCCAAGCGTCCCCAGTTCCGCCCGCCGCAGTGTATCGAGCAAGCTTCGGGTGAAGATGATGCGTCTGCCTTGACGCTCCGCGAGCCCCTGTTTGACAAGATGTTCGGCGCGCTGGTCGAGGGCGTCGCGAACCTCGGCGCCGAAGCCGGCCCCGGCCAGGGCAGCCGGTTCGCGCGCGATCGCCTGACGGTCGAGCCAGGTCGCACCCGATGCCGTAATCTGCTGATCCACAGCAAGGTCGGAGCGCACGGCGAGTGCGGCCCGGCGTTGACCGCGCGCATCATCGAATTTTCGCAGCTCGACGATCGATCCCGGTGCGCCGTCGCCAGCCGCCTCCAGATCGGAGAGCTTGATGTGATGGGTGCGTCCGTCGACACCGTCGACCACGGCATAGGCCGTGCCGATCAGTTCGTCATCGAGCCCACGATCGACCAGCCGGCCGATAACCGGCGTCTCCAGGCTCTCCGCGGCTAGCACATAATTGGCTGAGCCACGCTCGATGCCAGCCGCACTCATCGCGCGGTGGATGCGCTTGATGATGTCGCCGCGCTCGCCAAGCTCGCGCAGTGTTGCCTCGGCTCTTTCGTCGATTGCCCATTGGCCAGGCCCGGCCTGTTGGGCAAGACCAAGGGTCTCGAGCTTGCGCAGGCGGCCGATTTTCAGAGCGTGATACTCGTCCGGTTGCTTTTGGGGAGATGGCGCGAGATCAATGAACCCGCTGTCACGGCTGTCGCGAAGCAACTGCCGATCGAGTTGCGTCCACCGCTCGGACTGGATCTGGCTTTCGAGCCGGTGGCGGATATCGAGATCGGTGCGCGGACCCAGTTCCTGGGTAACCAGATCGCGAGCCCGGTCGCGCATGCCTTCCTTGATGTAGTCGCGCGCGATGACCAGATCCTGGCCATCGTCGCGAACCCCTCGCACGATCAGGTGAATGTGGGGATGCTCGGTGTTCCAGTGATCGACCGCCACCCAGTCGAGCCGCGTGTCGAGGTCCTTCTCCATCTGTCCAACAAGATCGCGGGTGAAGGCGTTGAGGTCCGCCATTTCGAGAGCGTCGTTCGGCGAGACGATGAAGCGGAAATGGTGACGATCGTCCTTGGCGCGAGCGGCGAAGGCCGCGCCATCGGCATTCTCCGTCCCCGGCCCGAACAATTGCCCCTTCTCCCCGTCCCGGCTGACGCCCTCGCGGCGCAGATAGTTGAGGTGGGTGCCAAGTGGTGCGGGGCGCGCGGAATGACGGACGACTCGTGCCTTGACGACGGCGCCGCGCGACCGCGAGGTGATGAGGCGGTTGGCCTGAATGCTGGCGCGCTGACCGTGACCAAAGCGGGAGCGGCTTGCTTGTACAATCCGGCCCGAGCGCGAAATGCCGCTGCCGGCCTTTTTCGCCGCGGCCAACACCTGCGCGATGAAGGGTCGGGCCTGCTGGGCGCGCGTGGAGCGGATGCGCCCGGGTCGAATGCGAAACTCGCGCTCATCAGCCATGGCGCGGCACCGCAATGTGGAAAAAGAAAAATAAATACAATACCTTGGCTGCTTCATATACATTGCGCCGATGGCCGGCAATGTGCGGAACGCGCCAGAAAATCAAGCAAGAACAACCACGCGACCGCCGCGCAATGTGCGCCCTTTTATCCTGCCATCTCTCGGTTGTTCCCCTGTGCTCGCCGCGCCTCATTGGCTGCAGCGCCACAAGAGACGCTAGGGCGCGGCCTGATGGTGACCTCGTCATCGCTGCGATGTCCGGACGTCGGACCCAGTGAACAGCTGGCGCGGCTGCGAACCGGCCGCGAAAAGTCTGCGCACCAACGGTGGCGACGAAACCTCGACGGAAGCGTCCTCGCCGGACGGAACACCGGAAGCGGCCATGGACGCGGACGGCACGATGAACAGCGGCGCAACCTTCCAACTGACGGCCCTGGCATGACCGGCGGTGAGCGCGCCGGATGCATCACCGCCGCCCCAGAAAGGGCGAAGCGTCGCAACATAGGCCCGGGTCTCAGCCGGCAGCGGACGGCCCTTCAAGGAGGCTTCGTAACGCCCTGGCCCCGCATTGTAGGCGGCAAGAAAGCCCGGAGAACCGTATCGATCATACAACTCGCGAAGATAGGCGGTGCCGGCAAGAATGTTGTCGCGCGGATCATAGGGATCGCGGCCGAGCTGGTGACGAAGGCGCAGCTCGGCAAAGGTTGCGGGCATGATCTGCATCAAGCCCAGGGCCCCCTTTCGCGACACGGCGCGCGGGTCGCGGGCGCTTTCGAGATGCATGATTGCCCGGATCCAGCGCTCGGGAACGCGGAAGCGATGCGACGCCTCGGCAATAGGTGCGGCATAAGGATCGTCCGCGGATTCGCGCGGGGCCGGCGCGGATTGTGCGAGGGCCCCCGTCATTGCGTGACAGACGATCAGCATGCCGCCGATAAGGCAAAGTGCTTTACGACGAACGGACAACCAACTGACGGGCCGGCTTCCGTGCGCACAGTTCGGCGCCGATGGCCCACTCATCGAGTACGCTCCGGCCGCGCTTTCGGCCGGATCCAGCGCAGCGACCAGGAGCCGTTATCAGCTAGGAAGAGACTGGCGCGAAAGCGCCGGCCGAAAAGCGGGTCCTCCAATCGGCATGACAGATAGTCGCCAGCCTTCTGTCCGGTTTCCTTCCAGGCCGCGCCGACCTCGGGGCCGCTGCCGTCACCGATGTGGATACGAAAATCTGGCGCTTTGCCGTCAGATATTTTGGTCGGCACGAGCACCAGCTCGGCATCCATGAGCAGCGTTCGAATGCGTCCGGAGTAACCCGATTCTGTTTTGTGGAAGATGCCGATCTCGGCCATGGATTATCTCCTTCCCTTGTTGGCTGGGCTGAATTTCAGTTCGCCGGAGCGAGCCAGGTGTAGTGGCCATCGCCCCTCTCGTCGGTCCAAAGCGGCAGCGCGGCTCCGACGATCGACGTCCCCGGGAACGGGCCGAAATAGCGACCGTCGAGACTGTCCCCGACCTTCCGGTTCATGACGAAGATTTCGGTGGCGGCGATGACGCGGCAGCCCTGCCAGTCAGGCAGGGCGCGTCCGTTGCGGTCGCGCTCCAGTGCAGCACCCACCGCAAGCCCATTCACCGTGATGACGCGACCGAGGCGGCAGACTTGGCTCCCAGGAAGGCCCTCGATGTGTTTCAGCATCGGCACGCCGAGGGGCAGGTAGCCACGCTTGGCGGCGAAGCGGGCGACCTTGTCTGGCGGTTCGATGACAGCGAGCGCGCCGGCCGTTGGAACGGCCATTTTCCTGATCGCATAAAGCCCAAGCGGCGCGCTGGCCGACGCGTTCCACAGCAGCAGCGGCGGCATCTCCACGACAGCCGAAGCGACCGTCGCGACGACGGACGCAAGCGCCGCGGCTATGCAAGCGGCGCGGCTCATGAGGTCACCCGCTTGCGCAACAGAAAGGCCCGGTGCTGCTCGAGCGAATAAGCACGCGGCGTTGCGCCGGCAATCAGACGGTTGTGGGTCTGACGCCAATAGTCCGGTGCCGCTTCGGCCGGATCGAGGCCGATCGCCTCGATCGCATCGATCCGTTGGAGAACCCGCTCTACCTTGTCCCAGCCTGCGATCCTGAGCAGGATCTCGCCGCCTGGCCGGATGTAAGGCAGCGTCTGATAAGGTTCAGCGGGCAAGACCGCGCGCACGATGTCGATGCGCGAAACGACAGTGCCAAAGTCATTCGCCGCCCAGCGCACGAACGCAAAAACACTGCCAGGCGCAAATCCGACGACGCGGCGCCGCTTGTCGATGATCGTCTCATGGGATGGACGTCCAAAGCGGATGCGATGCTCAATCCGCTTCTCGATCCAGATCAGCTCGACCGTCGTGAGGTCGCCGCGCGGCGGCGATTGGGTAGACGACGTCATGCGTCGTCTCCCTCGCGCCGGCCAACGCACCGCCGCCTCTGCCCCCCACCCCCAGTCCGCGGCTGGCGCACAAGACTGTTAGATTGAGAGTTAGACTCTAAGTTACGAGCACGATTTTCCGTTGCGGGCCCGTCCCTTAAGGCCGATCGCGGTTCCCGAAAGCACGAGGATGCGGTTCCCGATGGCACGATAGTCCGGGTTCCCGATGGCACGATCCTGTCAACCGGTGCGGGCGCCGGTTCGAACGCCAGCAACACACGGCCGCTGGCTTCGACCTCTGTGAACAGACGATATCCGGGCAAAGGTTGGCGGCGCACGATGTCACGCAGCTCGAAGGCGAAGCGCCTGAGCGGCGAGAGGCTGCCGGACTTCTGATGCAGGTGCCGGATGTCGAAACGCCAGCCAGCGCGCTGGCGTCCGCCATGCTTGCGCACCAGCCTATAGAGCCACCGATCCAGCCCGCCCGTCAGCCCGAAATAGGCCCGGTCGATGGTCAGGATAAGCGCGTCATCCATGACGGCGCGATAGAACCAATCGGGCAGGATCAGTTCGACGCCGAGGGGGCGGCCGTTTCGATCGAAGCGCTCCTGCCATTCATTGATCCACGAGAAGCGATGGCGCCGGCCTTCGGGCTGGCGGATGGAGGTGACGACGCTTGTCGACTGCAGGCGATCGAGCGCCGCCTTGAGGCGCAAATAGTCTCGTTTCGAGACACCGCGGCCAACGAAGGTCAGCATTTCGTATGGCGTCGCAGCCATCAGGCGCGACGTGCGCAAGCCGGCATCCCGCGCGTTGACGATCTGGCTCGCGGCCCAGATCAGGATATCGGCATCCCAGATCGTCGCCATGCCATGGTCTGGCATCGCTTCGACACGGATCGCCACATCGCCGGCGCGAAAGTCGATCGGCGCGATGCGCCTGGATTTGGCGAGGGAGAAGAACGGATAGGCCATGAGGTCCTGCGCATCGCGTGGCGCGACAACACCGGGCAGCGCGTGGAACAGATCAAGCTGTCCGCGTTCCGACGGTTGGCGTGGTCGTGCCGACATAGGGGAGATCAGCCGTGTCAGCGCCTCTCGCGTCCGGCATAGGCGATCAGGCGGGCGGCTTGAGGCTTGGCGGGCAGCACCGACCCATGCGGATCGGATGTCGACGTCATCGCGCCGCGCTGGACCCAGGCCTGGAGGTCGTCCACGGCGTAAACGACGCGGCCGCCGAGTTTTCGATAGGCAGGCCCGGTGCCGTAGGTGCGGTGTTTTTCCAGCGTACGCGCCGAAAGACTGAGGAAATGGGCTGCTTCCGAAGTGCGCAGGTAGCGCGGCGGCAATGGCGCGGCGTGGGCATTCATGGGATGTCTCCTTGCGGCCGTCGCGATTGAACGGCGATCGATGGCCAGGATGGAGGAGCGTGAGGACGGTGATCAGGTGCGCAATTGAGGGCCGCTATTTCGCACCGCCAAGAGGGCTTCAGGGAGTGGCGCCGGCGCGCGCAGCAATTGCGATAGCCGCGCTCGACGATCTTCACGCCATCGCGCATCAAGCAACGCATCCGATGACAGGAAGCCTGGTGATGGCAGGGCGCGCCGCGGAAAGCTTCCGCGGTCACCGCAGAAGACGCCTCGCCCGGTACCGGGCGAGGCGTCTGCCTTTTCACTCGCCGTTGCGGCGGTTGGGGCGGGACCAGATGAGGCTGTGGCCTTCGCCTTCCTCGTCGGCGAAGAGGTTGGCGTAGATCGGAGCGGTGAAGCTCGGATCGTCGAGCTTGAGCCCGAGATAGTCGCGCCCCTCATTGGAGCGCTTCGACCAGGCGGCGCCGATTTCGGCCTTGCCGACCACCACGCGGTGGCTTGGAGCGTTCTCGCCGCTGGCCCTTGTGTCGGGGATGATGCGCACGCCCTTGGCCTGGACGCTGAGGGTGACGATCTCGCCGGTGAACTCGTTCGCATTGGTCTTCTTGAAAGTGCCGATGGTAGCCATTTTCAGTCTCCGTTTCCTCGTTTCCGAGCCCGCACCATGCGACCTCGATGGCGATCGTGAGGCCGGAGGCGACCGCCGCCGC
This sequence comes from Mesorhizobium sp. P2_B5, assembly GCF_056404775.1. Lineage (NCBI taxonomy): Bacteria > Pseudomonadati > Pseudomonadota > Alphaproteobacteria > Hyphomicrobiales > Phyllobacteriaceae > Mesorhizobium > Mesorhizobium sp. P2_B5. The sequence goes on from NZ_JBFUDJ010000014.1 coordinate 121,094, forward strand.
ATCGCTTGCGACCGCAGCAAAGCGGAGGATGGCGCAGGCGCGCGTTTCTTGGTTTCGCGAGGAATGGGCTTGCCCAGGGGAAGAAACGCGTGACGCGCCATTGCGGCATAGGCGGTCGAGGCTTCAGCCGTCCTTCGGCCAGATCAGCCCGTTCGAGAGGTCGTTGGTGCGCTCTGTGAAATGAAGGAGGGAGGCAATGGCGGCATCAGTGACCCAGAGACAAAACGGACTGGTTTGCCAGGACGTCAGCCTACAATGGCTTGCCCCGCATCAAAGCGTTTGCCCATCCGCTGCCAAGCGCATACGAAGACACACTGCGCGTGTCGTGTTTGGGGCCGGAAGCGGACCGGCGGCTTTCGAAAGGCGAAAGCGAGTAAGCAGCCGCTCCTATCACGCTTCGGGAGGCCTAGGCCGATCATCAGCGTCGAGCAACATCCAAAATAGCGAGAGCTAAATGCCGCAAGCGCGTCTCACCTGAAAAGTCGCGCCAGTACCTTGCCGGCGACCTGACGCGGTCGCACACGGCCCACGCTCGATACGAAGCCTCCCGAATAGACTTGCCGGACCATTGCGGCGCGAGCACCGATGCTGCGTTCGACCTCGACCGCGAAATCGTGGCCAGAGCTCCTGACGATGCGTCCATTGAGCCGAGCACCACCAATCTGAACCCCTACTTCCGTACCAATCGGTGCGTGCACCATGCCCACCAGCCGCATTCCACCCAGCGAAATGTCCGCAGTCTGATACACATGAGACCGGGCACCGATCGTCACGATAACGGGCAGTGCACTGCGAAGCCGCTCGTTGCGCCGCAGTCGCGGTCGCTCGATGCAGACGGCAATGGTGGAGATAAGGATGAGCATATTGTACCAGCACCAATAGAGTGCAACGACGCTGGAATCCTGCAGTGGTCCGTCGCCGCCGAAGGAAACAAGAATACCGAGGATGGTCAGGCAGAGCAGCACACTGAATGGGATTAGCATCCGCCATTGGATCACCGTCTCGCTTCGATCTCCTCCCTTGGCCGTGACCTTGAATCTTTGCCCCTTCGGACGGAAGAGCCCGATCGCGGCTGCCGTCAGGATCTCGCGCGCGGCGAGGAGCTGTGACACGTCGGACATCACCGGAAGCACCCGTTGTCCAGACAGCCATGCCATCACGCCGACCTGGGCAAGATAGTAGGGAACGAAGTGCGCGATGCCGTCAGCCGTTCCAACATTCACGGCCTGGACGTCGAAGAGCAGGTAGAGGATCGGGATCACCAGGCCGGCAATCCGAAACAGATAGGAGGCCGTCCAGTGAAGCAGGCTCTCGATGAGGCTCATGCGATCGAGGAAATGTAGGCCGTTGCCGAGCTTGAACGGCCCATCTGCGCCGCGGATGATCTGCATGAAGCCGAGACACCAGCGGCTGCGCTGGGTGATGTATTCCTTGATTCCCTCAGGAGCCAGTCCGAGCGAAAGGCGCTCGTTGAGATAGACCGTACGATACCCATGGCGCTTTAGCCGCAAGGTCAACAGATAGTCCTCGGTGACCGACTCGGTGGCAAAGCCTCCTACCTCGGCCAAAGCCTGCATGCGTATCACCGAGGAGGTGCCGCAACAGAATGCGGTTCCCCATGCGTCCTTCGCCGGCATCAGGACGTCGAAGAAGTAGCGCTGCTCGTCCGGCCAGGCATCGGAGGCCTGCAGATTGGCCTGAATCGGATCCGGATTGATGAAATGCTGTGGTGTCTGAACGATGCCGACATCCTCATCTCGAAACAGCGTGAGCGCACGCGAGAGGAACGCCGATGTCGGAACGAAATCGGCGTCCAGGATGGAGACGAAATCCGGCGGAGTGTCGAGCCCACAAACGTGCCGCAGCGCGTGGTTGATGTTCCCCGCTTTCGCGTTCGCATGGTCCGGCCTGCTCAGATAGTTGCACTTCAGCTCTGTCGCGAGTTCGGCAAGCCACGCGCGCCGTCCGTCATCGAGAACCCAGACGCGAAAATTGGGATAGGATATGCCGATGGCCCCGAGCATGGTGCGTTCGAGGATATCGCGCTCCTCGTTGTAGGTGCAGATGAACACGTCAATCAACGGCGCCTTCTCGCGTGAAAGCAACCATTCGGTGTTGGCGTCGGCTTCCGGTGAGCGGTCCTTGATGCGTGTCAGCGTGATATATGAGAGGATCGATCCGATTGCGGCAGCACATTCGAGAGCGAAGAACAGCCAACCGGCGACGAAGTCGGCGGGTTCACTCGCCGACGGGATCGTCATGGTTGCGCGCCACATCAGATAGCGCAGCGTCAGCACTATCACGATGACGATCGGCACGGCCCGCCATTGCGACTCGCGATCGATCAAGGGCAGCAGTAACAGAAGTCCGCCAAGTGCGATAAGAGCCGGTGTCAGCCCTTCGGCTAAGACAGAGATCATCGGGTTCATGGGTGGCCTACCGCCATCGTACCGTCAGCTCGCCGCTGGCTCGAACACGACACGACCCGTGCGCCCGACAGGACATGAACCGTCGGAGGCCAGCTTACTGACCGATATTGCCACCCGGTAGGATTCCTTGGTCAAGGCGGATGGCATGATCGCGAAGTGCGACGAAGCAGATGCAACGCCGCTGAGCTGCACGACCTTGCCAGCCAATGCCGCGCCGCCTTGCCTATAGGTGAATGTCGCTGGCATGCCGACGCTCAGGGTGTTGTACACGGCTTCGCTGACGGTCGCCGTGACGATCGCATCCGAGCAATTCAAAAGGCTGAACAGTGGTTGACCTGCCGTTACCTGCTCCCCCGGAGCGGTAAGAACCTCCCAGACTGTGCCATCGACCGGAGCCATGAGCCGAGCTTGGACGTTCATAGCGAGGCTTTGCTCCTCGTCGCTAATTGCATCTTCCGCACGGTTCATGCGCGTGGCGAGCCGAACCATATCGGCGTCGAGGCCCGCGATGGCCTGTTCCACCTCGTCGAGGCGTTGCGCCGAGCGCGGCTGGTCGTTGTAGGCGTCGCCAAGGTAGGTTCCTGCATTGAGGGCATCGCGTTCGACCACTAGGACCGCGCGACGGGCGCGCGCCGCCGCAACCGCGGCCACAGCAACCCTTGAGTCACGCTCGGCATCGTCTATTCGTGATTGTGCGACCGACCCCGATTGTGAAAGCCTTGCCTGCCTGGAGCGGATCGCGTCCGCTCTGGCCAGCTCGGCGACTGATGCCTGAATGCCCGCATCGGCTTCAGTGTTCTGAGCATCAAGCTGGAGAAGACGGTTCGAATGAAACGCTGCAAGTTGTGTGCGCAGGCTCTCGCGAATGCCTTTGAGGTTCAGCAGTTTCAAGGAGAGAGCTTGACGTTCCTGTTGGGCGTTGCTGAGCTCGTCGCCTGCTGCCTCCAGGCGGCTACGGTCCGCACGGGGGTTCGTGACTGTCACCAGCGGGTCGCCGAGATCTATCGTCTCACCAAGACCCGTATGTCGGGTATCGAGTCGGACAATTCCGTCGATTGGCGCTCGCACGGTGACGAGACGGGCGTTTACGACAGCCTCCACGCTCGAAATCTGGAAGAGCCGCTGCGCCGGCATCCATCCGGCCGCTACCACCAACGCCAGGCCGACGGCGCTTTTGACAAGGCGAGACGTCCAGTTCGATGCCGGCGGCAGGGCCGCCGCGGGTACTGCGACAGCGTCGTCGCCGTTGTCGCGGAAGTGCTTGCCCAGCAGAGACTGTAGCTCGACCGCGCCCGCGGGAGTCGCCAGGGTTTTGCTTTCAAGCTGAACGGGCTTCGCATCTGGACCAGTGAGCTGGTCAGATGCCGATTTGTCGGCGCGCGCAAGAGCGTTCATTGGCCTCGCCACCGAAGTGGCCCCTATCTGGTTGATCGGAGAACGTATTTGCCGAGCTCATTACTCAAGGCATATTTCAGAAATATCCTAATTTAACTTATGATTGATGAATTTTTACACGGAAATTGATTCATTTTTCTTGCATATTTGCCCTTGTCTGCCAGCGAGGAGAGCCGTTCGAGCATCGCAGAAAACCAGGGCGCGCTGTAACCGCGTCGGGGCCGCTCACGGCCGAGTCGTAGTAGCTCTCGATGATTTCGTAGCCGGTTGACAGGGCAAACGCCTCAACAGCCTCGCCCTGGCGCCTCTCGCTGTCTTTGTCGGCACCAACGTTGGCTGCCGACGAGGTGCGAAGATAGGCCACAGCCTGCCTCAAAGTCTTGCTTGTCATAGCTTGCCGCCCGTTGTGCATATCGTTTGCTTCAGCAATTGATAGATCGTCGCCGCAATAGGCTGGAAGGTTAGATCGGGGCTGGCACGGGCGTAGCTGGTTGCTCACGCGGTTGCCGCGACTACCTACGGCTCCGGCTATCTTGTCGCTCTGCCAAAGCCCGAGATGGGAAAGCCTGCTGTGCGGCTGCCGAGCCGCCCTGATCGCGCCAGAAGCGAACGTCCGCCGTAAGCGGTGTGCTCAGGCCACAGCCTTGAGCTTTTGGGGTGCGGATGTAGGATTTTGGGCAGGAGCTCGTCGATCCGGCCGTTCCCATGGCCGTTGACGAACAGGGTAACGATGTCTTCGTCCCACATTACTACGGGGATAGGAGTTGCGAGCCGGATTGCATAACATATTTAGGGAGCAGGCAGGCTAACCCGCGCTTCAGGGCCATGTCTGTGAGCGGGTTATTCGCATCAAAGACCTGGGGGGACAAATGAACAACGCCTCAAATTCCGAACTAGTTACATCAGCTGGGCACAAGCTCAGCGCCGGCCGACATCTTGACGTCCATTACCTTGCACTGAAGGACGAGTATGATGCCACCCTTCGTGCTGCCGGCATCCGACCCGGCTGGTCAGTGCTGGACGCGGGTGCAGGGAATGGTGTCTTCCTGCCTTTGATGGCGGATCTGCTGGGTGCCGACGGACATATCGAGGCTCTGGATCTGGCGGAGGAAAATGTCGAAGCAATCGAAAGCTTGATTGCAAGCCAACAGTTTGCCTGTCCGATAAGCACCAGAACSGGCGACATGACTTCGCTGCCGTATGAGACCGGCACGTTCGATGCGGTCTGGAGCGCGAACTCCACCCAGTATYTGARTGACGAACAACTCACCCRGGCAATCGAGGAGTTCCGCCGCGTCGTAAGACCCGGCGGGCTTGTTGCCGTGAAGGAGGTCGATATCTCGGTTTGGCAGTATCAGCCCCAAGACCCCAAACTGATGTGGCGCCTACTCGATGCGCTATCCGATGATACACAGATCTCCGGCGCCATGAGGGGAACTCGCTTGTCAGCCTGGTTTCGCGCGGCGGGCCTTGRGAACGTTTCCGCCATCACAACGCTCGCCGAACGTCGCCAACCATTGCGGTCTGTGGAGCGCGAATACATCGGCAACAATCTCGCATTCTTATCCGGCCTGGCCCGAACGCGCGACCTGCCAGAAGCCGATCTTCGGCAATGGCAAGCTGTCGGAGAAGAACCGGAGCGCCTGATTTCCGACCCCGACTTCTGCTATCGCGAAATGTGGGTCCTCAGCTTGGGGGTGCGGATATAGGTCCAGRGCAGGAGCTCGTCGATCTGGCTGTTTGGGCCGACATCTGRATTGTCACGCGACGACTAYCGCAGWTTCGATATCTGAAGCGCTCCTTGTAATCAGGCGTCGCGTCAACAAATCGCGCGTCGGCGACAATGGTCTAGAGGAACTGATCGTAGAAAGCGCCGCAGCCAGAAAGCTTGCCCTCTTGTTGGACAACCACAATTAGTGCGCGGGCTTGCCGGCGCATTTTATAGCCTAAGAACAGCCACAGGGACGCGCCAGGACGCGCGCGCGCTTCGCTGCAGGGGGACAGACCGGCCGAAGCGCGCTGGTGAGGCTCGGCACAGAACGACAACAACTAACGCGCGGTGACCCTGCCCCACAATGGATCATTTGCCGCTGGCACCAGATTTGCAGTGTCAGAAGCGCCGGGTGTTGGGGCCGGCAATTGGGGCGGTTGGGGCCTCGCCGCTTCGCGAATGGAGCGGCGAGGTTTTTCATTCAGCAGGCGGCCCGGCAAGCGAGCGAGTAGGTTGTTGGCCAGTCGCCACGTTAAGACTAGGGTGACATGAACCTCTTTTTGATCGCGCTTGCCGTCGCTCGTAACTGGTATTCCGGCTACCATGATCCGGTCACCGGCTATGAATGCTGCGACGGCAAAGAAGGATTGTAGGGTCATCAGCCCGCGTGTGCTAAGTGTGGCGGCAAGAGAGTAGGGTCGATCTACACTCCGGACTCCAGCCCGACCGGTGCACCGAGCGGCAATAGACGGTCGCCACACAGCGTTTGCCCAGTATCCACAGGCGACGGGCCGATCGGTAAAATTGTCCGGGTTCCGTTAAGGTCTTCCGCATTAGCGCC
>NZ_JBFUDJ010000015.1:0-118269 GCF_056404775.1 Mesorhizobium sp. P2_B5
CAACGGCACCTACAGCTATGACGGCCTCAACGGCACCTACAGCTATGACGGCCTGCCCAACGTGGTCCCGCCGGCAGGCGCGACGGAGACCTTCGTCTACACCATCATGGATGGCGACGGCGACCTGTCGACGACGACCCTCACCATCAACCTGTCGGACAGCGGCCTTGCCGCTTCCAACGACGACCTGACGGTCAACGAGGCGGCGCTGCCGATCGGCTCCAACCCGTCGAGCACCGCAGAGACCATTGCCGGCACCGTCGTCGACAATGTGTCGGGCGGCACCGGACCCTACACCTACACACTGCTGAGCAGCGCCACCGGCGTGCACGGCACGCTGACCTTCAATGCCAACGGCACCTACAGCTACACGCTGACCTCGCCGGTCGACGGCGTCGACGCCAACAACGGCGCCAACACCGTCAACAACGTCGAGACCTTCACCTACCAGGCCACCGACTCCAACGGCAACACCATCACCAACACCATCACCATCGACGTCACCGACGACGTGCCGACGGCGGTTGCCAACTCCGGCAACGTCAACGAAGGCGCTCTGCTGACCGTGACAGCCGCAGCCGGCGTGCTGGCCAACGACGTGGCCGGCGCCGATGGCTTTGCCCCAGGTGGCGGCGTGGTCGGCGCACGTGCTGCCGGTGCCGACACCACGACAGCAGTGCTAACCGGTGCGGGCACCGACATTTCCGGCCTGCACGGCACGCTGCATCTCAACGCCGACGGCTCCTACACCTACCAGTCGACGGCCCACAGCATCAACGCCAACACGACAGACGTGTTCGTCTACACCATCATGGATGGCGACGGCGACCTGTCGACGACGACCCTCACCATCAACCTGACCGACGTCAACGATGCGCCGGTTGTCGCCAACACGCAGAACTGGATGTCGAGCGATCCGGCGCAGCAGACGCTCAGCACGCCCAGCTATCCGAACGGATATCCGCTGCTGGTCTCTATCCCGACGGATGCGGACGGCGACAACCTCATCGTCACGGCGACAGGAACGATCCCGACCGGGACGTTCTACTTCAACGGTGTGACCTATGTCGCCCTGACAGCCGGCACCGTGCTCTACAATCCGTCCGGCGGCATCAACCTGCTGGACGACCTGGTCTACCGGCCGACCGTATCGCAAACCGACACGGTCAACAGCAACCTGGCGCTGGACGTCTATGACGGCCACGCCCACGTCGCGCAAACTGTCGGCATCCACGAAGTTCCGCCGACCAGCTTGCCCAGCGACACCGCGCAGGTGGGCAATGGCAAAAGCCCGCTTACGTCGGGAAATGATCAGATCACGACCCTGGAGCTATCCCAAGCCACGGTAAGCGCTATAACGGCCGACCCTCATGGCGCCACGCTTGTCATTTATACCGACTTTCAGGAGTCGCCCTTCGTAACACCTATCCCTGTTGGGGAGCGGAACCCGGGCGCCTTCGGAGATAGCAGCGCCGGGTCGCACCGCGAGCAGGAAGTTCAGGTCGAGATCGTAATTGGAACAAATCATTTCGCGGTCGTCGAGGATGATTTGACGGCAGGGACGTTCGAGCAGAGCTGGTTCTATGATCCGGCCACTGGTCTGATGAAGGCAACCGTCGACTATGACCACATCTTCCTGCTCGACGGCGCCGGAGTCGCAACGACGACGACACTAGCGACCTACCTGACTGCGCACGCGGCGTCAGTAGGCGACACATGGACACTTTCCTATTTCGATAATGATGGCGGCAATTACCAGGCCCGCGCTGTCAAATTCGAGTTCTTCTCTCATGATCCGGGCGACCCTGGGATTACTGTGAATGGAGATGCCACATTGGCCGACCAGATCTACGGCACTTCCGGTATCGACCATCTCAATGGCAATGGTGGCGGTGACGTCATCATAGGCAGGGGAGGCAATGATTTCCTCGGCGGCGGCGGCGGCAATGATTTCATAAGCGGCGGCGACGGCAACGACGTCATCATTGGCGGCACAGGCCAAGACACGGTCACCGGCGGAGCGGGCGCTGACACGTTCAAGCTAGACGGACTGGACATCAAGGATCTCATCGCTGACTACAGCGGCGTCGGCGGCCATGGCGACGTGATCGACCTGACATCCTTGTTCGACTCGGCTCCTGCGAATGTTGGCGACTTCGTGAACTATAATTCGGCGACGGGCACGCTCAGCGTCGACGCCAACGGCACCACCGGCGGCGCCAATTTCGTCGACGTCGCGACGCTGCAGAACCTGCCTGCGGCCAACACGATCACGCTGCTCTACGACGACGGCATAGCCCAGCACACGACGACGGCAAACGTGGTTTAACGGCATGGCGCGTGGCCACGCGATCATGTTAATACAACGCTAATATCGAGGGGAGTTCATCATGAAACGTTCTGCAAGACTGCTGCTGGTTTCCGCTGCGACGCTGTTGCTGGCAGTCGGGTCGACAGGTTATGCCGCCGACATCATCGAAGGACCGGTGGCCGACTATTGCCGCACGGTCGGCACGTCGAACCTGGTGCTGAACGACAACATCGTCGATCTCAAGTCCGAGGTGGTGAAGCTGATGGACGAGTCGGTGGCTGTCGCCAACAGCTCGGAATGGATCAACTCTTCGCGCCCCGCCTTCGTCTGGGCATCGGAAGCCAAGGTCGCCTGCGGCATGGCCTATGGCTATCTCAAGACGAACTACAAAGACGAAGACACGCTCAACAAGTGTGAATGCTTCCACGACCGCATGGTCGAGTACATGAACTGACCGGAAGGGATCTGGCCGTGCCGGTTGGCTGACCCGATGGTCGGCGGACGATCGACGAAGGCGATCGCTGCGGCGATCGCATTGACCGGTTTTGGCCAGCTTGCCACGCAAGCCCGCGCCAACTGGCTGGAACGACCTGGCCTGGAGAGATCAGCACCGTCCGGCTTGACGCGGCCGGTTCGCTGCAACGCCGCCCCGGAATGGACGCGCGAGACATTCAAGGCATTCGCGACATGCCAGGCATCGCTCTACGGCCTGGAGCCGTTGCTGGCGCACGCGGTGATGGAGATCGAGAGCGGTTTCGATCCCGATGTGCACGGCGCCGACGGCGAAGTCGGCTTGATGCAGGTGATGCCGGGAACGGCGCGAATGCTCGGCTTTCGCGGTTCGCTCGACGAGCTTGGTGCGCCGGCGACCAACATCGCGCTCGGCGTCAGATATCTGGCGCAGGCGAACAGCCTTGCCGCAGGCGATCTCTGCACCACCGTCATGAAGTATCGCGCCGGGCATGGTGAGACCCGGTTCTCCGAACTTTCGGTCCGCTACTGCCGGCGTGCGCGTGCGATCCTGGCGAGAGAAGGTGTCACTGTTGCCGGGCCGCTTCCGGTGGCGACGTTTGGCTTCTCCGCATTCTCGACAGCAGGAGATGATGGCGCCCCTGCCACGGCGAAGCGGATTTGCGTGCGCCGGCTGTTCGTGCCCGGGCCGCGATACATGAAATGCGCGGACTATCGAAGCGCCGGGCAAGCCAGAGTGATCAAGGCGCTCCGGGCAAGACTCTTCAACGGTTAGAGCAGTCCACCGTTTCGTGGAAACGGCGAACTGCTCTAACTCCTTGTTTTGACGCAATTCCCAAGGGAAAGCGCTACGCGCTTTTCCCGGGAAAACCGCTTCACACTTTTTCTGGAATTGCTCTAAACCATGGTCCGGCAATTACAAGGACGGCGAGACAAGTCTGCCGTAAGATGAATGGGATGAGACCGGGACAAACAACCGGCGGAGGGGAGGCATCATGGAAGCTGGCCGGCAGGGCCACAGTTCGTGGACATGGGCGATCGTCTTTGCGCTCGCGGGCATAATATCGGGCTGCCAGTCGAAAGGCAGCGTCTCGGATGCGCTCGATCCGGCGGCGATCGCCGCACCTGGAGCGCCGGCCGCCGGCGCCGCTGCCGGCCCGGCCCAAGCCACGCAGTCGCTCGGCACCGGATCGACGAAGGTCACGATGCTGCTGCCTTTGTCGGCCCCAGGTAACGTCGGCGAAAGCGGCAGAAAGATGCTCGATGCGACCAAGCTGGCGATGGCCGACCTTGGCAATGCACTGCTCACGGTCACGGTTGAGGACACCAAGGGCGACAGCGCGCACGCCAGCGAATTGGCGGTGAAGGCTATCACCACTGGAACCAAGATCGTCATCGGCCCGGTCGAGCTTGGGGCCGCTCAGCACATAGCCAAGCTGTCGGGATCGCAGCGGCCGCCAGTGCTGGCGCTGGCCGACAATTTCGCCGGTGGCCCGGGCGTCTATGCGGTGCGCCTCAGCGAGGCCGACAGCGCGGCCGCGGGCGCGGCCGGCCTGGCGGCCAAAGGCAGCAAGAAGTTCGTGCTGCTCGTCGCGGCCGGCGCGAATGCCAGCGCGGTTGAAAAGCGGGTCGCCAACAGCCTCAGCATCTATGGCGCGACGCTCGCCGTCACCCTTCCGTATTCGGCCGGTGACGGCGGCACAAAAGCGGTCAACGACATGGGCTCACTGGTCGATGCTCCCGATGCCATCGTCATCGCCAGCGGCGACGATAACCCGTCGCAGATCCTTGCGGCGCTCAAATCGAAAGGTATTCCTGGAAAAGCAGTCGCCGTCGTTGGAACCAACCGCTGGCTGGAACATCCGATCGAACCGCTGTTTGAAGGATCCTACATCGCCACGCTCGACCCTAGCGAAACCGGGCCAATCGCCGACCGCTTCAAGACGACCTACAATTATCCAGCCGACGCCAATGTCGCCTACGCCTATGATATGGTCGCCCTGACAGCGGGGATTGCAAGTGCGGTCGGCCCCAGCGGCTTCAACAAGCAGGTGCTCGAAAATCGGAGCGGATTTCGCGGATCGACCGGCTTGTTCCGGTTTCGGGCGGATGGCTCCAGTGAGCGATCCATGCCCTTTTATCAGGTTCAAAAAGGTGCGCTCAAACTGGTCGCCAAATCGACGTCGGGGTACTGAGGGGCAAGACTCCTTGGGATCTGCTTGAGTTGATGGGCTGGCTGAGGCGCAATCGTTTGGTGGTGTTGCTCGGAAGCCTGCTGCTTCTGACCGGGGTCTTGTTGATCGTCCGAGCCGCCGATCTGCTTTCCATCGATCGACCGGTACCAGCGCCACGCCAATCCATCGACGATGGCCAGCCAACGCGACCGGCTGCGACCGTCGCCAATACGCCATGGCGAGGACGGGCACGCAAAATTGCTCAGGACCTTATCGCGCCGCCACAACTTGATCCGGCACAAATCGAACGGGTAGAGCCGCGCCCGCCGCTCAGCGAGCTTGGCCAGGCAGCACCTGCAGGGCTGCAGATGCCAAAGGATTGGCCAGCGGTCCTGCTGTACCAACCAGTTGTCACCTCGTCGGCGACCTTCGAATCCATGGGACGCACGGTAGCCATCAGCGGGGTCCAGGGCATCGACCTGGACAAGGCTTGTTCGTTTCGCGACGTCGCCTGGCCTTGCGGCCAACGCGCTCGGGCGGCTTTCAATTCATGGCTGCGCGGTCGGGCGCTTAAATGCGTCGTGCCGCCGGAGATCGATCGTTTCGCCATTGCCGCACCGTGCAATTTGGGCAAACAGGATGTCGGTGCCTGGCTTGTCTCTAACGGCTGGGCGACGGCCTTGGCAAGTGGCATTTACGGCAAGGCGGAGGCAACGGCCAAGGGTGCCGAGATGGGCATATTCGGCCCGCCACAATAGCCGACAATTCGGTGTCGCTACCGTTGCCAGCGCAGCCTTGCATTGAAGGCCAGGTTTCGGCCGATGGTAGGCGATTGCGCCATTACTCAAATTGTATGTTTCCTCGAAACTGAATGTGCAGCACCATGGCCTATGGTAGTCGATCAGGCGGGAGATTGACTAATGATGACACCGATGGCGAATAGATCGCCCCAGCAATGGAAAGACGTCGCATGGCTGACCGCCTTGGGATCGGCGGGAATTTTGCTGCTTTCAGTTGGCCTCAACTATCTGCTTCTGTTCTCGGAAGCCTTGACGCCGTTCGGCCGCAGCATGGCCACAGCGATCCTGTTGCCGGTCATTATCGGTGGCCCGCTTTTCCTGTTCATTGGCTTGCAGCGGATCGAGCTCAGCCATTATCGAAGAGAACTCAACAAGTCCGCGACCTTTGACAGCCTGACAGGCTGCCTCAACCGGACAGTCTTCACGTCGATGGTCGACAGGAGAACAACCAGGCAGGAATCGTCCGGTCCAAGATCCGGCGCCTTCCTGGTCGTTCATCCCGAACACATCAGGTCCATCAATCTGCGCTTCGGGCTGGACTGGGGTGACGAAGCCTTGCGGCTCATAGCCGCGACCATCCAGTCATCGGTGCGCAAGGAAGATCTGGTGGGCCGCATCGGAACCTCCATGTTCGGGGTCTTTCTGCCCGGTGCGACGGAAGACGATGCCAAGGAAATTGGCGAGCGTATCCGGGCGCGCGTGGCGCAGGCCTATTTCGCTCCGAAAGGAACCGAGGATAACCTGACCATCAGCGTCGGCGGCGTGGTGTTTGAAAACGAACTGGAATTCGAAGAGATGTTCCGGTCGGCGGAATCGCTGTTATCCGGTGTCGAACACAAGCCTGGATTTCAATTGTCGCACCTGCGCCACTAACTCTGAAGCGCCGCCTATGTCCGGTCGACAATCGGCAGGGCGGTCCAACCGCCCAGGGCCTTGGCCAGCACGTTTGCCTCATCCGTACTGCCGTTCAATTCGCGATAGAGCCGGTCCGAGAAGAACCCGTTCTCGCCGCCTGCACGGCGATCGGCCGTATGGTTGGAAAGAACCGTCACCAGCTCCAACGATGGAGCGCCGGAAATCCCGTGTAGCAGCCACCTGCTACCACCGAGATGAATTTCAGCGCTACCTATTGTGAATGGCGGATCTAGCGATGGCAGTGTAGGGTTCGCTGCAAATAAGAATGACCCGTATCCTGGGCACTGCCAAGCCAACGAATCTGGGAGGATTCATGGTCGAGATCATCTCCAAGCGGGACGGCCCGCGGCGCGAGGATGTTCAGGTCAAGCGGCTGATCGAGCAGAACCGCTCGACCATCGTTCGCCTTGCCGACCAGATCAGCGGCGGTGGCTACACCGCCTCCAGGCAGCCGCGCCAGAAACCGAAGGCTGAAGGGCTGATCATCCATGTTGGCGGCAGCGCGGCGACGGCCGCCGAAGCGAGCCCGTCCATCCGCGTCACCATGAACGGCCGTGTGATCTCCAAGGATCAGAACACCGGCCGCCAACTTCATCATATCGGCGATGTCCGCACCCGGAATGGGGAGCAGATCTTCGTCCTGGCAACAAAGCAGAACGGCTTTTTCTCTCCGGTCGATGAAACCATCGCCGAGGCGCTTGCCAACCTGGACGGATCGCGGCTGACCGCGACTTATACCGAAGAACAGCTTGCCGCCGACATCGGTGCGAAACTCGGCATCGACTGACCGTCGGCATTCGGGCGTCGCTGTGGACGTCCAACCCGCGAAGCATACAGAAATGGCATACCCCAAAAGGTACTGTGATGACTGAATGAAACACGCGAGCGGCACCAATCGGATGAAAAGCGATGCGCTTCCGACGCGTGCGTCGATGGCCACCGGACAGCTGGCTCTGGACAACATCGACTATGATGAGCGCGCCACCATGCGCGCCTGGGAGAGTTTTCTTTCCGACGAGCCGACATCCGCTCGCGATCCGGTCCATGTTCGCTCGCTGATTCACGATTCCTGGTATCGCAGCGCGACTGGCGGCATCAATGCGCAGGGCATCGAAGCGCCGCTGAGCAGCGACCGAAACGAGATCGAGTATCTGACCCGTGCCAATGCCGAACTGCTATCGGCGGCGAGGCGGTCATTCGCCTCGCTTGGCCGGTTGCTGGACGGTACGGGAGCGATGCTGGTGCTTGCCGACGGCGACGGCGTGCTGATCGATGCCATCGGCGACAAGAAGACACTGCATGACGGCATGGATATTCATCTGGCCGTTGGCGGCAAATGGAACGAGGACGCCGTTGGAACCAACGGCATCGGCACGGCACTGTGGACCGGTGAGCCGATCTTCGTCCACGCCGCCGAACATTTCTGCGCCGGTATCAAATCCTGGACCTGTGCCGGCGCGCCGATTCGCGATCCGCTGGACGGCAAGATCATCGGCGTCGTCGATCTGTCAGGCTATTCGCCGATCTTCCGGCCGCACAACACGGCCCTCGTCGCCGCCACTGCCAGGCAAATCGAAAAGGCGCTGGCCGAGCAGCAGCAAGAGCAGCGCACCCGTCTGCTCGAAGCCTTCATTTCCTCGGCGCCCAGCTACCGCCGGAAGGACGGGCTGGTGATCGTCGACCATCGTGGCCGCGCGATCTTCTGCAACAACGTGCCCAACGGCGACGCGACGGAGATGATGGACGGCCCGATGGAACCGGGCCGTGGTCGTTGGCTCATGAACCTGCCGGTCTCGGGCTCCGACACCGATCTCGCCAACGCGCTGCCGCCGCATCTGCGATCCTGCCATGTCACGCCACTGAACCTCGACGGCGACCTTCGGGGCGCGGCTCTTGTGTTTCCCTCGACGCCAGCCGTCTCCAGCATCACGGTGACAAGCCGGGAGGGCAACAAACACCTGCGGGCAGCCGCGGCGATGATCGTCGGCGAAAGCGAAAAATTGCTGGCCGCTGTCGATGTCGCTTCCCGGGTGGCCGGCTCGAACGGGGTCACTTCGTTGCTGATAGAGGGCGAAACCGGCGTCGGAAAGGAGCTGTTTGCGCGACTGGTCCATGCCGGCAGCCGGCGCAGCGAAAACGATCCGTTCATCGCCATGAACTGTGGCGCAATCACCAAAGAGCTGTTCGGCAGCGAATTGTTCGGCCATGTGGGCGGCGCCTTTACCGGAGCTGCGCGTGACGGCAAGCCGGGCATCTTCGAACTGGCCAATGGCGGCGTGCTCAGTCTTGACGAGATCGGCGAGTTGCCGCTCGAAATCCAGCCATTCCTGTTGCGTGTCCTGGAGGAGCGCGTGGTCCACCGCATCGGCGACTCCAGGGGTCGGCCGGTAGACGTGCGACTGGTCGCCTCGACCAATCGCGACCTCAAGCAGGAGGTCGCGGCCGGACGCTTCCGCAGCGATCTCTACTACCGCATCGGTGCGGTCTCGATCCATGTCCCGCCCCTGCGAGACCGCGGTGACGACGTGCTGCTGCTGATCGAGCATTTCAACCGGCAGATCGCGAAGCTGGGAGGCAACGATCCGCTGGAGTTCTCAAACGAAGCTTCCGACGCGCTGCTGGCCTATCGCTGGCCGGGAAATGTGCGCGAACTGAAGAACCTGGTTGAGCGGCTGCATATAATGGCGCGCGGCGGCACGATCGAACTGCAAGACCTTCCCGGAGAAATCAGTGCGGGCAATCGCAACAGCATGGCCATGCACAGCGACCATCCCACGGCCATGCTCGAAGCACCGGTGTACTCTTTCGAGGATGCGGAACGCCAGGCGATCAAGAATGCGCTTGTCGCGGAGGCCGGCAATCTCAGCAAGGTTGCGCTGCGGCTCGGCATTTCGCGGCCGACACTCTATCGCAAGCTCGGCCAATACGGCATCCGGCGCGGTTTTATCTGATGCGCAGCACAAAAAGGAACCCATGGCATTTGCGCCATGGGGTTGGGGAGTTGTGGCCGATAAATCGGACTGGCGACCGGGCTTCGTTCGGAATCCGGTCCGGTTGTTTCAGGGCACGATGACGCCACGGCCGGTGAAACGCCGGTTCTTGAAATCGTCGAGCGCGGTGTTGATGCTGGCGAGGTTGTACTCGGTGTAGTGCATCTTCACCTTACCGTCGGCGTTGAGCTCCATCAGTTCGACAAGCTCGGTGAAATTGCCGACCAGGCTGCCGCCGATGTTGATCTCCTCGATGACGAGATGTGCGGTCGGCACGTTGATGTTGCCGCCATAGCCGACGACGAAGAGTTGCCCGCCCTTGCGCACCATCTTCCAGCAGATGTTCTCGACACCGAGCTCGCCGACAAAGTCGATCACCACATGGGCGCCGCCGCCGGTGATCTGGCTGACTTCCTCGATGACATTCGGCCCGCCGTCAAGAATGAAATCGGCGCCCAGATCCTTGGCCAGCACCCGTGCTGCCGGTTCTCGATCGACGGCGATGATACGGCAACCCGAGATCGCGTGCAGCGATTGCAGCGCGATGTGGCCGAGCCCGCCTATGCCGAGCAGCACGCAATAACTCCCCGGCCGCAGCAACTTGGCGGCGCGTTTGGCGGCGCGGTAGGCGGTGATGCCGGCATCGGCCAGCGGTGCCACCTCGATCGGCGTGATGTTGGCGTTGAGCTTGATCAGCGAGCGTTCGCTGGTGATGAAATACTCGGCGAAGCCGCCGTTCATGCCAAGGCCGGGGAATTGGCCGTTGTCGCAATACATGTCCTCGCCATGGCGGCAGTTGAGGCAGATGCCGCATGAGCGGAAGGGATGGCAGATCACCGCGTCACCGCGCTTGACCGACCTGACGCCGCTGCCGACCTCCTCGACCCAGCCGGCATTCTCGTGGCCCATGATGTAGGGCAACAGCGTTCCCTCGGGATCCATGGTCGGCTTCCACACGCCTTCAATAATGTGCAGGTCGGTGCGGCAGAGGCCTGCGGCACCCACTCGCACGATCACTTCGTCGGGCGCGGTGATCGTCGGCGCCTTGACCTCCTCGATCTTGAGCCGGACGTTCATCTTCGGATCGTATTCGTAGAGTCTGGCAGCTTTCATCGTCGTATCCTTTCAACGTCGAGACTGTCTGGATTGCTTCAGGCGCGGCCTAGTTTTTCAGAGCCGCCGCCACGCGCCGGCCCGGCCGTCGGATCCTCATCCTCGGCAAGATCGCCAATCAGCGTTTCGGTGGTCAGGATCAGCGTCGCCACCGAGGCTGCGTTGGCAAGCGCGGTGTAGGTAACGCGGACCGGATCGATGATCCCTGCCTCGAACATGTTCTGGTACGCGCCGGTCGACGCGTTGTAGCCGTAGCCGCCATTGATGCGGGTGACCTCGACCACCACCGCTTCCGGATCGGCACCGGCATTGGCGGCGATACGCCAGAGCGGCCGCGACAGCACCGAGCGCACCAGGCGCACGCCCTCGGCGACATCGCCGTCGACACCGGCCGCCACCTTGTCGAGCAGCGGCGCGATCTGGGCGAGCGCCGAACCGCCGCCGGCGACGACGCCCTCCTCGGACGCGGCACGCACCGCATTCAGCGAATCTTCTATCAGCTGGATGGTGCGTTTCTGCTCCACCGGCGTGACGCCGCCGGCATACAGGACCGCGGTGCCGCCGGAGAGCTTGGCCAGGCGTTCGCGCAGCTTGTCCTGATCGATGTTGGGCTGCGAGGCTTCGTACTGCCGTTGCACCTGCGCGCGACGCGAGGCGATTGCGGCATGGTCGCCGCCACCGCGAATGATCGAGGTGTAGGACGAACTGGTCTTCACCCGGTCGGCCGTACCGAGATCATCCGCCGTGATATCCTCGAGCTGGCCGCCGAGATCGCGCGCGATCACCTTGCCGCCGGTGATGATGGCCAGATCCTCCATCATCGCCTTGCGCCAATGGCCATATTCCGGCGGATGGACGACGAGGTATTTTCCAGGTCCTTGCTTGCCGAGCAGTGTCACCACCACTTCCGGCGACATCTCCTCGGACACGATCAGCAGCGGCCGGCCATCCTCGTCGGCGATGCGGCGAACCGCATCGAGCTGCCCGGGCTCCTTGATCTTGAGATCGGTCATCAGGATGTAAGGCCGTTCGAGCACAGCCTCCATCTTCTCCTGGTCGGTCACCATGTGATGCGAGAGATAGCCGCGTTCGAAGGACATGCCTTCGACGACATCGAGCGTGGTCTCGGTGGTGACGCTGAAGTCGGTGGTGATGACGCCTTCGGCGCCTACCCGCTGATGTGCCTCAGCCACCAGCGCGCCAAGCTTCGTGTTGGTCGCCGCGATGTTGGCGACCGACGCCAGGATGCCGTTGCCCTTGGCGGGCTTCGCCGAAGCCTTGAGCGCAGCCACCACCGCCGCCACGGCAAGGTCGATGCCCTTGCACAGGTCAACGGATTTCACCCCGCGCTCATTCGCCTCGACGCCACCCTGGATCAGAGCGTTGGCGAGCACGATGGCGGTCGTGGTGCCGTCGCCGGCGATCTCGTTAGTCTGCATCGAGACTTCGCGAACGACTTGCGCGCCCATGTTTTCGAAACGGTCGTGCAGCTCGATCTCGGAGGCGATGCTGACACCGTCACGGGTCACCATCGGTGTGCCGATCGGCCGGTCGATCATGGCGTTCATGCCTTTGGGGCCAAGTGTCGGCTCGACGGCGGCGGCGAGCCGGAAGACGCCGCGGGCGAGAGCACGGCGGGCGTCGGAATTGTGAAGCATTATCTTGGGCATGATTCCTCCTTCCGCCTTACGGGCGGGTTGTTGGTTGGGGGCCTCGTGCGAGGGAGGCCGTTGCTGTCAGTTCTGCTTCAGGCGGTCGGCGCGGTTCGCGCCGGCACGCGATCCAGAATGAAATCGACCAGCGTCGGTTCGCCGTCGATCACATCCAGTTCCTTGTATCTGCTCTGCTTGAGCCCCCGGCACAGCGCGCCGTTGAACTCCATGTTGATGCGCACACCGCGCAGTTCGGCGAGGTGGGCGCTGAGTGCGCCGTGCGGGATACGCTGCCCTTCCCAGGTCACGAAGACAGGATCATCCACCCGGCGATCGGGAAACCGCTCGAGCAGGGCCGCCCGGTATCGCGGCTTCTGTTTGGCTGCCTCGCCCGGTTCGAACCGCGCGACGTCATAGGCCGGCAGGTCCATCCCGAGGATTTCGCGATCGGTCAGGCCGTGCGCCTTGAGGCCGCGCAGGACCGCCTCCTGGCGACGCTTGAAGGCCT
Organism: Mesorhizobium sp. P2_B5; assembly: GCF_056404775.1. NCBI lineage: Bacteria > Pseudomonadati > Pseudomonadota > Alphaproteobacteria > Hyphomicrobiales > Phyllobacteriaceae > Mesorhizobium > Mesorhizobium sp. P2_B5. The sequence continues at coordinate 12,935 of NZ_JBFUDJ010000015.1, forward strand.
TCATCGCAAAGGTCTCGCGCAAGCCGCCGAGATCCTGATCCTCGGCAAGCACGGCGAAGATGTCGCCGAAGCTCTTGCCTTCCGCCATGCCGCGATTGACCTCGTCTGCGAACATGTGGTCATGCAGCTTGACGCGATAGGCCGGCGCCCAGGAGAGCTGGTCGAGCGCCTTGCGCACACCGTCCAGCATCAGGAAGGCGAAGTTGGGCGAGCACCAGTAGGTCGGCAGGCGGAAATCGATCTCCACGCCGCCATCGCCCTTCACTTGCGCCCGCTCGACGAAGCCCATTTCGGTGATGGGTTCGTCGAGTTCCGGATCGTTGACCTCACCAAGGCGCCGCCAGAGTTCCTTCTGGCAGTCGCCGGAAACATTGGCGGTTGCCATGGCTCCTACTCCGCCGCGATGCTGAAGGGCGAACCGGCAAGCGCCTTCTTCTTGGCTTCGACGTCGATGTTGTAGAGACGCGCGGCGTTGAGGCCGAGAATCTTCTCCTTGATCTCGTCGGTCAGTTGCACGCCGCGTTCGGCGGCTATGTCCTCCGGGATCTGGTAGGCCCAGAACTTCTCGACCAGCCAGCGCGGCGTCCAGATCGCATAGTCGGAACCGAACAGGATCTTCTCCGGCCCGAGCCAGAACAACAGCTCGGCAATGACCTCGCCGAAATAGCGCGGGCGCGCGTGGATGAAGGGCAGCGCCACCGCCAAGCCGCCATAGACATTGGTTTCCTGCGTCGCGATCCAGCAGAAATCGTCGAGACGCGGCAGGCCGCAATGCTCGACAATCCAATTGAGGTTTTGGAAATCCGTCGCAGCGTGGTCGACGTCATGAACGTCGAAGGCATCCTTGCTGAGCGGGATGATCGTCGGTCCCTTGTGAACGTGTATGTTCTTGATGCCGAGCTTGTCGCAGAGTTCGAAGCATTTGTAGGCATCGGGATCGGTGAGCTTCCAACCCTTGGAGGCGCCGTTCCATTCGGCCGTGTACATCTTCACGCCCTTGACGTTGTAGGTCTCCTTGAGGAAGTGGATGTATTCCAGCGCCTTCTCGCCGTCGCGCGGGTCGAAGGCACCGTTGACGATGAAACGCTCGGGATAGCGCTTGGCAACCTCGGCGTTGCGCTCGATCGTGTTGAAGCCGTTCTTGTAGAAATCCTTGAGGTAGGTCGACTGGACGATCGCCACATCGTCGGGCCCGTCGATGAACAGGTCGCGATAGAGATCGTCGGCGCTGTATTTCTCGAACTTGCTTTTCTCCCACAGCTGTTCCTTCGGGCTCAAGCCCGTGTGATAGGCATAGAAGCATTCGATGAACTGCTTGCCGTGGATGTTCTTCTGGTTTTCCGGGCTGCCGTCCCAGAAATGGGTGTGGCCGTCGACCACGAAAATGTCCTTGCCTTCCGGTGTTCTGTACATGGTTGCCTCCGCAGCAATCGCATTGATCGGTTCGGCGCGCCGCACCCGCGGCGCGCCAGTTTCCTTGGCGGCTATTCGATGTATTCGAACATCTCATCCATGTTGCCGAACAGGATCACGGTGTTGTCGTCGACGCGGACCATGCGGCCGTAATGCGTGGAGGTGTTGACCTCGAAGGTCTCGGCCGAAATCTCGCGGCCGAGATATTCGCCGATCGCGTCCATCTTGAAGATCAGCTTGCCGTCGCCGTCGATGCGGATCAGCGCCGGCTGGTAGGTGATGGTGACACCGGGCTTCTGGCCCATGAATTCGGCGATGGCGCGAGCCTCGACCGAGTCGTTCATGGTGACGCCGCACTGATGCGAGATCGTCTGCTCGAAGGTGATGTCCTTCATCGCCTTGAAGATGTTGGAATGCGTTGCGTCGCGTGCTGCTAGTGACATGACGATTTCTCCCTGTTTCAGCGCTTGAGGCCGAGTTCGCCGAGGATCTGGCCAATCCGTTCCTCGGATTTGGCGCGGACATCCACGAACGCGACCGGCTTGGAATGCGGCATCGACCAGATCGGCTGCAGGCCGGTGGCTGCCTTGTCGGCGAGCGCGCCGTGTTTCTTGACCCAGCCCTGGAAGAGCTTCCTGTTCGCCGCGCCGTACTTCTCGTCGTTGGCGAGCATGTGGATGAGGTCGATCGTGTTGGCGAGGTTGCGCTCGTAGTCGGCCTCGGCGGCCGAGATCACCGCCGGCGTGATGAAGTCGTGGTTGGCGGCGGCGATCTGCATCAGGAAGCCTGAGCGGAACACCTCGCCCACCAGCGGCTCGAAGACGATGTTGATGGCGAAATACTGCTCGAGATAATCGGTCGCGCCCATGATGGTTTCGACCGCTTCGCGCGTGCCTTGCCAGTTCTTGTCGTCGAGCCAGGCCTTCTTGCCGAGCTCATCGTCCCAGTCGGGAAGGTCCATGCCGATCTCGGCAAGGTAAAGCGTGATGTCCTGGGCAAGCCTGAGCTTGTAGGAAGAGTTGGTCAGCGTCGCGTTGTTGATCATCTGGGTGTAGCCGTAACGCTGCGCCTGCATCAGCGAGGTGCCGAGCCCGAATTCGGCATGTTTCCAGGCGCCGAGCTGCGTCTGCAGGATCTTGACCCAGGCCTTGTCGAAGGTTTTTGGCGCGCCCGACTTGCGGGCATTGTTGATGACGCTCTGCACCATCGTCTCGATCTTCGACTGGCGCTGGTAATGCGTGCGCTCCCATTCCTGGTCGGGGGCGCGGAAGGCATGCCAGTTGGAGCTCTGGGCGGCGGTGTTCTGCTTGACGTAGGCGCCCTTGCCGTCGGCGAAGGAGATGATCCAGTTCTGGATCAGGTAGCGTTCCGGATCGGGCTGCACGTCGACCGTCATGTCCTCATAGTGGGTGGCACGCTGACCTTTCGGCTCGAAATACCTGTATTTCCGGCTGTCGGAGTCGGCGAAGATCGCAGCACCGGCGGCTCCGGATCCGACTGAACTCGAGGTTGCAGGCATAGTCTCTCTCCCTTGTTGCAGTTGTGGTGGCTTGCGCGTTGCCGCCCTCAATGGGCCGGCGTTACACCCGCCGATGTGGTGAACTTGTCGAAGAAGATCCGCTCCGTTTCGAAGCCGTTCATGAACAGCACCGGCTGTAGCGCATCGATCATCGGCGGCGGGCCACAGGCATGGACATCCCCCTGCCCGTCGACCGCGAGTTGCTTGAGGATGGCGTCGACGCTCTGGTGAACGAAGCCGCGTTCGCCCTGCCATTCGGCGTCGTCATTGGCGTGCGACAGCACGGGAATGAAGGTGACGTCGGAATGATTGCCGACCAGCTCGGCGATCCTGTCGAGGTAGAACAGGTCGTTGCGGGTCCGGGCGCCGTAGAAGAAATACACCGGACGTTTCTCACCGCTCTTCAGGTGGTCGTTGAGGATCGACCAGATCGGCGACATGCCCGATCCGGCGCCGACCAGGATCAGGGGTCCTTGCCGCTCGTCGCGGCGGAAACAGGTTCCGTACGGTCCGACGACTGTGACTTCGGCTCCGGCCCTGATGCCTCCGGAATCGAGTTCTCCCGAGAACTTTCCTTCGAGAACGAGCGCGTAATCGTCTCCCCTTTTTGCGTGGTAACCGTGATGTCGACATATTGCCCCGCCCAAAACTTCATCGGCGAGCCGAGTTCGATCTCGATGCCGCGAATGTCGTGGGTCAGGTGCTCGATGCGAGCAATCCGGCCCTTGTAGGTTTTCACGGCGATCGCTTTCGCCAGAATCTCCTCGTCGTAGTTGAGGAGCTCGACTTCCAGGTCGGAGTAGGCGATGCAACGGCACAACAGGACGTGGCCGCTTTCCTTCTCCATGTCGTTCAGTGCGAAGGTCGAGTATTTCAGCATGTCGACTTCGCCTTCGAGCAACACGCTCTTGCAGGCCGAGCATTGCCCCTCTTTGCAGCCGTGCGGCAGGGCGATGCCCTGGCGAAATGCGGCGTTGAGCACCGTTTCGCCGTTCTCGACCTCGAATTCGACGCCGACCGGACTGAGCCTGACCGTGTGGGTTTCCGACATACGGACCTCCAGTGAAAGGAAGGGGCGGGACGAACCCGCCCCCTTGGCCTGATCAGTTGCAGGGATTGATCGTGAAGCCGGCCCGGTACTCCGCCAGGTGCTTCTCACGGTCCGCGGGCGACATGGCACGCAGCGCGTTGAGCGGCGATCCGAGCGTGTTGCCGCGCACATCGTCGAGCGTCCACATCTCCTTGTCGTCGAAGCGTAGATGCGGCTGCGGAACCAGTGTCTTGCCGTCGGAACGGACGAAGTTCAGGTCCTTGATGGCATCGGCCAGGTCCCAACCGTCATAAAGCGTCTCCCACTCGCGCTTGCCGCTGAAGCGGCCCATCGCAGGCGTCGGGCGGCCCTCATACTCATAGTTGAAGGCGACCATCGTGGTCCAGCGGTCGAGCTCATGGGCGAAGGTGTAGAGTTCGCCGTTGATCTCGCCGACCACCATGTCCTCGCGGATCAGGCAGGGAACGAGGCACGACCAGCAGCGGTGCGGATAGACGTAGCCGACGTCGCTGTTGAACAGCAGCACCTTCTCGCCCTTGTGGCTGAGCTTGGCGTACCATTTCCAGAACTCGCCGAACTCGGCGTACCAGCCCGGATATTTGTGCTCGAACCACTCGAAGTCCTTGTCGGTCTGGGCTTCGATGCGCCAGAAATTAACCGGCCAGCCAACCGCGAAGAACTGCCCGACCTTGTGGACGTAATTCTTCTTGGTGATGCGTTCCCAGGCTGCCTGGACGTCGTCGTGATGGACCTTGATGCCGTATTTCTCGAGCGGCAGCATGTAGGTGCGGTAGTAGTCCTCATAGATCCAGCGGTGCCACATTTCCGCGTAGGACTCCTTGTTCTTGTCGCGGTTGGTGGTGCCGTATTCGATGAAGGTGCCGATGGCCGCATCGACGATGGCGTGGTTCTGCCAGAAGGCGTAGCGCAGGTCGCGCTCGAGCAAGAGATGGTTCTCCGGCTCCTTGAGCGCCGCCATCAGCAGCGAGTGGCCGTTGCCGATATGCCGGCTTTCGTCGGATTGCACCGACAGGAAGACGGTCGGCAGCGCGTAGTCGCCGTTACGGGCGGCTTCCGAAGGCATGGCGACGAACAGTGTGTTGGTGAACGCGGTCTCGGCGACGACGGTCAGGTACATGCAGGCGGCGGTCATCGTGTCGCCGGTGATGAAACCTTCCGCGAACTGCCGGCCGATGGTGGTGGCGTAGCATTTTCCGAAGGCTTCCTCGGTGATGTCGAAGCCGGCCGGATCGATGTAGTTCTCCATGTACCATTTTTTCAGATTCATCTGGATCGTCGAGTGGCGGAACTCGTCGATCATCTGCATCGTGAAGCCGGTCCGCAGTTCCTCGCCGGGCGCGATGCGGGCGACCATCGCCATCGAGCGGGCAGCCGAGATTTCCGGGAAGGGAATGATGGCCAGGAAGAGCTTCATCCACTCGACCCAGCGCGGCTCGACGTTGCGGAACATATCGCCGCGCAATGCCGCATCGAGTGCGCCGTAGACACGGTTGTCCTTCTCTTCCTGCATCGGGAAGTAGGACCGCAAAACCTGTTTCATCGGGTCGCGCGGCGTCTTGTTGATCTTGTAGTCGGTCGGAAACGTCATTGCTTCCTGGACGTAGGAAGGATTCCAGCCGAGATCGGCGATCTTCTTGGTCGCCTCGCCGACGGAGATTCCGCGTTGCGAGGTAATCTTGTTGAGCGTCAGAGACGTCATGGTCATAAGCCTCCACCAGGTTTGAGCCGCAGATCCCTTGACCCCGGCATGAAGCGGCAAAGCACCGCCAGTGAGAGTGCGAGCGGCATGACAATGCGTTGCGCGTCGAGGCGCGACCCGGGTCCGGCCGTTCAAGTGGATCGGGGCAAAGGTTTCGAGGCGTCTGGCAGGGATCCGCGGCGCGCCAACCGCATGTGCGATGGGCGTATCGAAGCGGTTCTGCTTCCTCCGTTCCTTCGTTCTTTTGGCACCGCGTCAGGCGCGATGGGCTTCTTATGGAAATGAACAAAGCAAGCGCCGTGCCAGTTTTAAAATAGCACTCACGTCTGGCATTCAAAACAAGATCGTTGCCTTTTCGGCAGGCGATCCGGCGCCCAACTGTAACGTTCTTTTACAGTTGTAACTTACGCCTGTAATATTTAACATATATTCGCAAACGCAGCATATCTAGTTAGCATCTGCAGCAAACAATGAAATCCATATTATCTGTTTGAGTCTTCGTCTTTCCAGACTATTTGAAAAGCGACGACCCATGGGCCGACCTGGCGCTGGAGAAAGACCATGCCGAACGACAAGGACGCAAGCGAGCCGACCGGACCAATGTCCAGCCATGCCGATGGCGTCGCTGGCGATCTCGTCAAGCTGATGCCCCGCGATCTGGTCTTCGTCATGCGCTTCATGGGTGAGAGCCAGCACCGCCTGCAGAGCCATTTCCAGGACTTCATCCGGGCCGAGCTCGCCGCCGGCGGCGTCACCACGGAGACGCATCCGATGATCCATCTGTTCATCGAAAGCCATGCCATCCTGCTGCGCGACTTCGTGTTTTCCGGCGTTTCGCTGACGCGTCAGTTCCGTGTCGATGAGATCGAGCGGCTGACCGGCGATTCGACATCGATGATCCGTGTCGACATCTGGGATCAACTCAAAAGTCACATCGAAACAGCCGAAAAACAGTTCCAGTCGCAGGCCGGCACATTGCCCAAATTGCTGTCGGCTTTTGAAAAATCGCCCGGGCCTTCGGGGAGCGAAAAATGACCAAAGGATCCGAAACGGCCAGGCGTGACGCGCTGCTTGCTCGCCGGCTCGATCTCGTCGCCAGCGTCTCTGCCCTCACGGCGGAAGCACTGCGGCTCAACCAGAAACGCGCCGGTATCGAAATGGACGTGCTGCGGCTGGAGCTGGAAATCGGCAGGAGCGGCGCCAATGCGCAACTGGTGCGGGACTTGCATGAGGCTGAGCAGAGCGCGACGGCAATCGTGCAGGCATGCGCGGCTTGCGAAGATCGCATCGTCGCGGCCGAAGGTGACATCGAGGAGCTTGATCGCCGGCTTGCCGCAACGGCGAACAAGAACTGACGGGAGAGAGAACATGAACCAGCAGACGATGCAGAGCCTGACCTTGTTCGACCTCCTGGCCCGCAGCTGGCAGCGACCGTCGGCGATCGCCGATCTGCGCTTCAGCAGCGACGGCTCGGCTGTCGCTTTCACCTCGGTGGACGGAACCGTCGCTGTTGCCGCGGTCGCCGATCACGAGCCGCCGGAATCGCGGCTCAGGGTGAGCCACGATCTCGGCCAGACGACGATCCGCCCCAGGGAGAAGCCACCCGTGCCGCTCATCGCCACGCCGGCATTCGGAGATGGCGATGTTCCGATCGTCGCCCATACGCATTCCGGCTTTCTGGTCGGAGCGGCCAGCGGCGAAGTGCTGGGCCTAACCGCCGGCGGTGAAATCGGGGCCTCTCTGGTAAAGATCGATGGACCGATCGTGACCATCGACTACAGCACAAGGGCGGACAGGACAGCCGTCAGCAATGGGCATGATGTCTTCCTCGCGCGCGGCCACAGCGGCGCGATGCGACTGGGGCGGGGTGAACCATCGTCGACAGGGGCCCTCGCCTTCTCGCCGGGCGGGCGGCGCCTGGCCTGCGGCGTTGGTGAAGGGCTGTCGATCCGGGCGGTCGAGGGCGATGCAGCCTTGATGCACGATATCTCCCTTCCAGCGCACCCGGTTTCGATCCGCTGGAGCGGCGACGGCACATGGGTGGCCTGCGGGCTCGAAACAGGCGGCTTTGCCCTGGTCAGTCTGGCCGATGGCCGAGCGGACATCGTTGCGGGATTTCCATCGCCGGTGCGGACAATGTGCTGGAGCCAACCGGCTAATGCGCTGTTTGCCTCGGGCGCCTTCCGGATCGCCGGCTGGTCGATGACCGCCCCGCCGGTTGGCGGCGACACCTCCGGCGCGCTGGAGACTGGCCGCGCAGGGCTGGTTCTTGTCGAGGCGGTGGCGGCACACCCGGAAAAGAAGCTGATTGCGGCGGGCTATGCCAACGGCCGCATCATAGTCGCTCAGACCGGTGGCCGGGACGAGCTCCTCGTCAGGCCGCTGGGCAGCGCGGTCACCGCGCTTGCCTGGTCCGGCGACGGACGACACCTGGCGGTGGGCGCCGTCGACGGCACCGCCGCGATCGTCACCTTTCCCGCGCAGATGTTCAAATAACGGACGCAGTCCGATATGAAACAGGAGGGATGAAATGCAGACCGAACTCACAGCCGAGGACAAGAGCAAGGACGAATTTTTCGAACGGCTCGCCGAGCTTTCGGAAGAGATGGTGGCCAAGCACGGCAAGGATTTCAGCATGGGCGCGCTGGTACTTGCCGCCCGCTGGATCGCTGAAAATCGCGTTGGCAAGCTGAAGACCAACTAGATCGACGAGACGATCCGTTCCTCGGGCGACCCGGCGATCTTGTGGTGCAGGATCGTATGCCTTGGACGATGCGGCATCGGCGGTAGAGGCCGGCTCTGCTTCCGACCGGATTACGGCAAGCGCCATCGGCTACCCGCCGCGTCAGTCATGCGACACGGACAGTCCCGTGAGAAGCGGCGCGTGCGCGGCGAGCCTGCGGGATACGAACTCGGTGAAGAGCCGCACGCGCTTCGTCTTGCGCGTCTCACCCTGTGTGAGAAGCCAAACCGTTCCGTACATGTGCAGGTCGGTACCCGGCACCCTCACCAGCAAGGGGTCGGCATCTCCGACGAAGCACGGCAGTGTCGTCATCCCGACCCCTTGCCGTACAGCAGCGATCTGCGCCTCGCCGTCCGTGGTCCTGAACGGAACCCCCGTGGTGCGAACCTCACCCTCGCTGGCCCAATCCGGAATTCCATGAATGCTTATGACGATCCACCGGATGGGATCAGGCGCGCCCGCACGCCATGCGGCCAGTCGATCCCGGGACATGTAGACGCCGCCGAACAGCTCCGGTCCCTTCAGGCCGTGAAGATTGAGCGGCAGGGTTTTGCGGTCGTAGACGACGCGAATCGCGACGTCGGCCTCTCGGTTGGTCAGATTTGCCAGCTCGCCGGACGACAGGATTTCCATCTCGATGTCGCGATGCAGACGCGCGAAATCGGCGAAGTCCGGCATGAGCAGGTGTGTCGCGAGGGTCGGTGCCAGCGTCACCCGCAGAAGCCCGCGTACGCTCTGGTCGCGCCCGAAGACGCGCGTCTCCAGCTGGTGCGACGACGCTTCCATCTGGTTTGCGAGCTCGAGGACCTCCTCGCCCGCAGCCGTCAGGCGGTAGCCCGAAGGCAGCTTTTCGAACATCTGCGCCCCAAGGCGTTCCTCAAGCTGGGCGATGCGTCGCAGCACGGTTGAATGATTCACCCCAAGGTGCGCGGCGGCAGCCCGCACCGAGCCTCCGCGCGCGGCGGCAAGAAAGTAGCGAACGTCATCCCAGTCGATCATGGTGCATTCCTGCGCCGCGCAGTGCGGTTTGCAAAGCCCATTCTAACACGCTCGGCCGTAGTTCGCGCGGTCGTCGCGGCGTTCAATCATCTAGCTGGATCGTTTTCGCACCACCGATGTGCGCGATTGCGCACTCACCGCCCGACTTCGGCGAACCCATCTTGAGGCTCTCGCGGGACTTTCCCGTACAGCCAAAGACACGAGACGGCGAAACGAAGGATGCATGACATGAACAGACTGAATGGCAAGACCGCCGTCATCACCGGCGGCGCCACCGGCATCGGCCGCGCCGCGGCAAAGCGCTTCATCGAGGAAGGCGCCTTCGTCTTCATCTTTGGCCGCCGGCAGGAAGCGCTTGACGCCGCTGTGGCCGACCTAGGGCCCAATGCCCGCGCGGTGAAGGGCTCGGTCTCCGATCTGGCCGATCTCGACCGACTCTACGCGGCGGTGAAGGCCGAGCGCGGAACCCTCGACATCGTCTTCGCCAATGCCGGGGCCGGCGGCCCGCTTCCACTCGGCCAGATCACCGCCGAGCACATTGACGAAACCTTCGACACCAATGTGAAGGGTACGATCTTCACGGTCCAGAAGGCGTTGCCGCTGATGGGCCAGGGCGGCTCGATCATCCTGACCGGGTCGAGCGCCGGCACCACGGGTGCTCCGGGGTTCACCGCCTACAGCGCGAGCAAGGCGGCAGTGCGCAACCTCGCGCGGACCTGGGCGGAAGACCTGAAGGGCACCGGCATCCGGGTCAACGTGCTGTCGCCCGGAGCGACGGCGACCGAACTCGCGAAGGAGGCGCTGGGCGAGGAAGGCCAGAAGGCCTACGGCGCGATGACTCCGCTCCAGCGCATGGCCGATCCGGCGGAGATCGGCGCCGTGGCCGCCTTTCTCGCATCGTCGGACAGCAGCTTCATGACCGCCAGCGAAGTCGCCGTCGACGGCGGCCTGGCACAACTCTGACCCGATGCGGGACCACGCTTCTCAAACTTTACGAAAAACCAAAACGCACGACATGCCAACCGGCAGAGCCACGATGTACGGATCGGATCAACCACGATGCGATCCGTGCGAAATGGAGAAATCCCCATGAGCATTGAGAAGTACATCCAGACCGTGAAGGACTTCTTTGCCGCGATCGGCCGCGGCGACAGGGAGGCTCTGATGGCGCTGGTCGCCGAAGACATCGAGTGGATCATTCCGGGCGAGGACTGGCCGCTGGCCGGAACGCGCCACGGACACGCCGGGCTAACGGATTTGCTTGAGACGGCATCCAGGTCGATAGAAACGTCCACCGAACCCCGGGAATTCGTGGCGCAGGGGGACCGGGTGCTGGTCGCCGGCTTCGCCAGGGGAAAGATCAAAGCCACGGACAAGACGTTCGAGGACAATTGGGTCTTCGCCATCACCGTTCGGGACGGCAGACTGACCAACATCCGGGAATACGTCGACACGCAAGCACTGGCCCGGGCCTCGCAGATGGACGCGTCCGGGCCGGCGTAGCGCTGGCCATCTTCGGCCATCGGTTGGGGGTAGTCGGTAGATCAGCCGAAAATCACCCCATTGTAGGCCGCGCGCTCGTCTAATGCCCAACCGTAAAGGAGATTCCGATGTACGACCAATCCAAGGTATCCGAGTTGATCCGGTTCGCACGTGTAGATGCGGGCTCCACCGTCGTTGACGTCTACCCAGGCGACGGCGATTGGACGCGCCTGTTCTCCGACGTCGTGGGCCCCGGAGGTCGGGTCTACAGTTTCGTGCCGGCCGAAGTCGCCGACTTCAAGAACGATCCGGTTGGCCGCATCCAGACGCTCTCGAAGGAGCCGGGCCGAGAGAACGTCGAAGCCGTCTCGGCGGATCTCGTGGCGATGCCGGAGGTCACGCAGCCAGCAGATGTGCTGTGGCTGCACCTGTTTTACCACGATCTTCACACCGCCCTAATCCAGAAGAAGGGTGCGACGGCGGCTGACTTCAATCGAGCTGTCTACAAACGGCTGAAGCCCGGTGGGTCCTACGTCATCGTCGACCACGCCGCCGCCGCTGGGTCGGGCACGAGCGACACCCAGGCGCTGCATCGGATCGACCCTGCCTCTGTTCGCGAGGAGGTGGAGGCGGCCGGCTTCGTACTGGATGCGAAAAACACAATGCTCGCGAACAGGGACGATCCGCACTCTATCAAGGTGTTCGATCCCTCGATCAAGGGCCAGACCGATCGTTTCGCCTATCGGTTCGTGAAGCCCTGACAGGCTCCCGGCGCCGACTTCATGTCGACCTCCCCAATGGGGTGCAAACAAGCCTCTTGAAGACATCGAGGCAACCCCGCTTGCCGCCACGAAGTCGGCTTTGGATGAGCCTATCTGGTGGGCCCACGCGACGATGGCAGCGAAGGCCGCTGAAGCTCTATTTTGGAGTTCCCCCCGAAAGAGCTGAACGGCCTCCCCTCCTCTGGGGCCGATTGCTGCCTGTCCGGTCCTGGGGCCGAGGAGTGGGTAAGCTGACACCGAGCAGGGAGAAGCCGATGGCATCAAGCTCGCGCGGGACGGTTACATAAACCGCTCCGACGTCGTCGAGCGGCTAGAGGCGCCCCCGCAAAGCGCATGCCGGGGTGCTGCTTGCAGGGATAGAAGTGCGTGGAGCAAGATGGCGGCTGATAACCCGTTGGAGCGTGGTCTCCCGGACAAGGAGAGGCGCCCTGTGAAGGTGAAACGCCCAGTGCTGGGCCGCTCACGTCAGTCGACACCGAACAGCGCGCCGAGCCACGCCATCTGTTCGCGCTCCTGGTAGCCTTGCCCGCCCTCATGGTTGTTGAATTCGTATTCTACGATGACCTTTTCCCCCGCGTAGGCATTGAACGCGCCATAAACTGTAGAGGGCGGGCAGACTTCGTCCATCAGGGCCACCGAAAACAGCGCTGTCGCCTTGGACTGCCGGGCGAAGTTGACGCAATCGAAATAGCTGAGCGTTTCAAAAACTTTCGCCTTCTTTTCGCGATGCTGCGCCAGAAAACGAACGATTTCTAAATAGGGATCGCGCACGGCGGTCTGCACAGCGCGCGGAAAGTCGCACAGAAAGGGCACGTCAGGCATTACGGCTTTGACACGCGGATCGATGCCGCCAACCGCCAGCGAAATACCGCCACCCTGACTGTCACCGCAAACCGCAATACGTTCGGGATCGACGAAGTCCAGCCCCACGAGTGCATCTATCGCCCGCACACCATCGGTGAGCAGCCGCCGGCAATAGTAGTCATTCTTATCCAGAACGCCACGCGTCATAAAGCCAGGAATGGATGAGGTCGAGCCGACCGGATCCGCGGTCTCACCGACGCTCCAGTCGCTTCCCTGTCCACGTGTATCCATTCGGAAATAGGCAAAACCTGACGCCGCCCAATGCAGTTGCTCATGCGCCAAGCCGCGGCCGCCGCCATAGCCTATATACTGCACGACGAGGGGCAGCCGCCCCTTGCGATGCGTCGGCAAGATTAGCCATCCTTTGATCGGATGACCGCCAAATCCCGGAAACGTGACGTCGAAGGACTGGACCGCCTTGAGCGTCGTCTGCGCCTGCACGATACCGACCTCGCCGCCGGCCTGGCGGGCCTCGGCGATGGTCGACATCCAGAACTGGGCAAAGTCACCCGGCATGGTGACACTGCTGACATACGCGCCCAGTTCGGGCTGGATCAGATCCGGGAACGCCATTGTCCCTCCAAAGTTGAAATAGGAGCAAAGTCGGCGATTAACATGAATGGCTCTGCATTCGGTCCGCGCAGGGTTTAAATCTATCTTACCGGCCCAAGATATTTGGCCTTGTCCGCTCTGCCATTTTTCTGTCGCATGGCTAGCACTCGGCGGCAGACCTTCACCCGAGACGCCACTCGAAAAAAATGGGGCGGTGGCCGCCCCATCCATGTTTCTCTAGCTGCCCGTCTTGATCTGGGTCCAGAGGCGGTTGAGTACGCGCTGCTCCTTGGACCCGTAGGGAGAAATCGTGAAAAGCTGCTTGAGCGTTTCCTTTGTCGGATAAACCGACGGGTTCTTCAACACTGCTTCGTCGATGAACTTCTGCGAGGCGAGATTGCCGTTGGCTGTTTGGACATAGTTGGTTGCCTTGGCAATGACTTCCGGCCGCATCAGGTAGTTGATGAAGGCGTGCGCCTCATCGACATGCTTGGCGTCGGCAGGGATCGCCAAGTTATCGAACCACATATAGGTGCCTTCCTTAGGGATTAAGTATTCAACATTAATTCCGTTGTTGGCTTCTTTGGCGCGGTTCTTGGCCTGCAGCACGTCACCCGACCAGCCGATGCTGATGCATTTGTCGCCATTGGCCAGATCGTTGATGTAGGAAGAGGAGTTGAAGGTACGGACATAGGGCCGGATTTTCGTGTAGATGTCACCGCCGGCTTCGAGATCCGCTTTCTTCTTGCTGTCGCCGTCCTTGCCGAGATAGTTCATGGCAATGGCTACTGTCTCCTCGGGCGCATCGACAATATTGATGCCGCAGCCGTTTAGTTTGGCCGCATTCTCCCGCTTGAAGAGCACGTCCCAGCTGTCGATAGGCACGTTGCCGAGCACGGCTTTCACCTTGTCGACATTATAGCCGATGCCGGTGGTGCCCCACATATAGTTGACGGCATATTCGTTGCCCGGGTCATACCTGGCCAGGCGCGCCATCACGTCGGGCCACATGTTCTTGAGGTTCGGCAGCTTGGACTTGTCGAGCTTCTGGAATACGCCGGCCTCAATCTGGCGGGCCAGGAACGGTCCGGTGGGAACCACCACGTCATAGCCGGACCCGCCGGCAAGCAGCTTGGTCTCAAGAATTTCATTCGAATCGAAGGTGTCATAGACGACCTTGATGCCGGTCTCCTTCGTGAAATCCTCAAGAATGGAACTGTCGATATAATCAGACCAGTTGTAGACGTTGACGACCTTTTCCTGCGCCAACGAGATGCCTGCGGAAAACAGGGCAGCTGTCATCGTGACAGCCAGTCCGAATAGCTGTTTCTTCATGAAGATTCCTCCTGTTTGGTTCAGCCTGCCATTCCGCCGGCAGGCCAGGTGTTCCACTCTCGAGGTCAAGGCGAGCATTGGTGACCTGCCGATCGTTCCCGATTGTCCGAGGGCCAGCTTGACACCAGTCACCAATCTTCTTCCTTGCGCAGGAAAAGCAGGCCATCAGCCCAAGAGATCATTCCAGCTGAGTCCCTGGCAGGGTTCATTGCTGGCTTCCCAAGCTGCCCTCAAAAGCGCTGACGAAAATATCGACCTCGTTTCCCGACCAGATCAGTGGCGGACGGAGCTTGAGGGTGTTGGGCGTCCCTTTGCCGACCAGGATGTTTCGGGCAAGCATGTCTTCGACAAGGCGACCAGTTTGCTGAATTGCCGGCTCTTTGGTGAGGCGGTCGGTCACCAGTTCGACGCCGGTCATCATCCCACGGCCACGTATGTCGCCGATGATTTCGTACCGTTCAGCCAGGCGGCGCAGTTCACGCCGCAGATATTCGCCTGTCTCAGCGCTCCGCCTGACCAGGCTTTCTCGCTCGATGATATCAAGTACAGCCATGCCGGCCGCGCATGCCACGGTATTGCCGCCGAAGGTGCTGAACAGAAGCGGGTATGTGCCATTGAGAAACCGCTTCATGATGGCCGAGCTGAGAATAACAACGCCGAGAGGGTGGCCGTTTCCGACCGGTTTGCCCATCGTTATGAAGTCGACATTGTCGTCCTGTAGCCCATTTGCCCTGAACCCCCAGAATGTTCCCATGCGGCCGCAGCCGGCCTGTACCTCGTCCGCAATGACGAAGCCGCCCGCGGAGCGAACCTTCTCCGCAACCAGATTGAAATAGTTTTCCGGCGCCCGCAGCACCCCGCTCGAACATAAGGCAGTGTCGACCATAAATGCCGCCGGCATGTGGCCTCTTTCGCTCAAGGTGGCTATCGCCCGGTCGGCGTCGGCAGCGTATTTTGCCGCTGCTTGCAGGTCGTTGGCGAAAGGCCCCCTGTACATATCCGGGGCCATCAAGGTTTCAATTCGCTTGGGATGCTCTTCCGCAGGAAGATGACGCCAGCTTTCATTGGAGAGCGCCGTCGTGAGCTCGGTGCATCCGTGGTAAGCTTGGTCAATTATCAAACCGCCGTCGTGTCTACTGAGCGACATGGCTATCTGCATCGCCAGGTCGTTGGCTTCGCTGCCCGAGTTGACGAAGATGCAGGTGTCGAGGTGATCAGGCAGGTCGGCAGTCAGGCGCGCTGCGTACTCGACCGCCACGTCGCACATATATCGCGTATTGGTGTTTAGCGCGCTGGCCTGGCGGTAGATCGCTTTCGCCACGTGCGGATGGCAATGCCCAATCTGAGGGACATTGTTGTAAACATCCAGATAGGCGGTGCCATCGGCGGCATACATCCAGGCCCCGGCAGCGCGCGTGATGTGCAGCGGCTTGTTGTAGAAATGCCATATCGGCCCCAGGTGAGCTTCGCGCTCACGCCTGAGCGCGTCATAGTCATCTGCGAGACGCTCGCCATCGTTGCTCGTAGCGCCATACACCGGAAACCGGCATGCCTGACGAAGCCGCCGGACCGCCTGCGCGCGACCTTGGCGGCTCAGCAACTCCATCATTCGAGGGTAGTGGCTGGCGTCTTCGATATGGCGGATGCCAGATTCATCCGTGGCTTCTCTCGCTTCCACGATGACAGTGGCCATCGCGAGACGCAGGAGCATCGCATCGAAGATGAGATCAATCTCATTTTCTTCGAGTGGGTATGTTGAATCGAAGCCTGATGTCACGTCGCAAAGGTAGGCGATCGGATCGTCATCATGTTTTGAGAATGTCTCGGAGGCAGTGACAATGTCCGCGACAATCGAATTATAGCCCATATCGCCGAAGTCGATGATACCCACCGGTAAGGTACTATTCCGGGGATCGACCAGGATGTTGCCGCCATGCGAATCCTGATGCACGACTTGCCGCCGCGTCTTCGACAATTGGGGAAGGGTAAAGCGTTCGGCGCGCTCGAAGATTTCCTTGCACAATTGCCGAAGCCCGGCATCGGAGATCTTTGCTATTTGTGAGCGCAAAGCCATGGCACGTGAAATGTCCCAGAGGTGCACATTGCTGTCCGCGTATGGATGAAAAAAATCGCGCAGCGCGTAGGCAAGCCGTCCTACCATTGCGCCTATGTTGAACCGGGTGCCGGCGGAAAACGCTTCCTCAACCTGCTCCATGACCTTCCCAGGAAGGAAAGTAAGCACACGCACCATGTGCCGGGAGCCGCGCTCGTCCTCGATCCATTCATACGCGGCGCCCGCGAGGGAGGGAACAACACGAGGTACCGGAAGGTCCGGATCGCGCTCGAAGATATGGTCCAGGGCTTTGACCTGCATATCCACGACGCCTTCAGGCTCACTTACATTCGATATCTTGACGACGACGTCGCGACCATCGGTGCGCTCGATCCGCCAGGATAGATCGCGCTCGGAAGCCAGTTGCCCGTATGTCCCCTCGAGCCCGTAGCGGGTCGCGACGACGCGCCTTGTCGCTTCCAGCGAAAAACTGGGAAGGTTGCGAAGCAGCAGAGCGTCTGTGCTCATTCCATACCCTGAAGCCAAAGATCAAAACGCTCGACGCGGCGGCCGAATCGCTGCTGCACATTTGGCAGGGAAGTCCGCAGATGGCATTTTTGCCCTGCGCATCGCCAGCCGTGCTAGACGCTAGACCTCTGCTGGCGTGGGAAGAATATCATTCAGAGAACCGATACATTGGTTTTTACAAATGCATCCGGTGTGCCTTGATGATCGTGTCGCGGACATAGGCGACGTTGGCAGCCTGTTCGCCTGCGCGCGTGGCGACCTCGATGTCGGCGAAATAGGCCTCATCGGCAATGGGAAGTCGGCGCAGACGCCCCTGCTGTTCGAACAAGCTCGCAAAGTGTAGCGGCAGGACCCCGAGGTAGGCGCCTGACAGAACCATCAAAAGCTGCGCCTCAATGTCAAAGGTTACGCGGTTTGCGGATGAGTTGTCGAAGCGGTGGCGCCGAATACCATACCAATAACCTCTGTGCACCCAGGGATGGCCGTAGCATTCCGCACTCGTAATCGTCTCGTCTTTTCGGTGAAACAACGGATGCGTCGATCCGCAAAACACCGCATGCTCTTCTCGGTAGATGATTTGGTATTTCACGCTTGCGACTTTGATGTCAGAACCACCAATTCCAATGTCTATGTCGTTTTCGGCCACCGCCTTTGTTATATCGTTGGGTCGCATGATCTTGAGATTTAACTCGATTTCCGGTGCGGTTGCGGAAAGCTCGGCAATTGCGTCAGAAATCCGTAAATTTTGGTCGGTCGCCATGCAGTCGACAATACCGATGCCGACCTTTCCCGCCAAAGCGCTTCTGAGGCACGAAAGCCGGGCCGAGTTGGCGTCCAGCATCCCGGCGATTTCCGTGCTGATTTCGTAAACCCGGCGCCCTTCCTCCGTGAGCGAAAACCCGCGACGCCCTCGTTCACACAACTTCACGCCAAGCCGCTGTTCAAGCGCGGTCAGATGGTTGGAGACCGTAGGTTGGCTAAGCGACAGTTCCATTTGCGCTGCAGACATGCCGCCATTGCGGACCACGCTTTCAAAAACACGAAAAAGGTGGAGATCGGACCCCGATATCTTCATGAAAGCAGATTGCACCAAATGCATCGGATGGCAAATTAGAGGAGACGTCCGCGAATGATGCATCATCAACCCGGTCGAGACCGCACTCCAGCAAATCGAACACTCCAATACTGCCAACGAACCCGCCAGGCGCGTCCGGATAGGCGCACTGCCGATCGGTCTTCGCTTAAGGGTGTCGCCGTCACGGGTATTGACGCTGCAACCAAATCCGGATTTTATGATACGTGGATACAAAAACTTTGGGTGCCACGTGCCAACAGCCTTTTCCATAGAGCCACCCACGTCCGCCACTGCAGAGGAGGAGGCGTACAGGCATGTTCAGCGGGCCCTTCGCCTCGGTCGCTTCAAACCGGGCGACCGGCTCATTCCCGAGGAGATTGCGGCCGAGATCGGCATGAGCCGCATGCCGGTGCGGGAAGCCTTTCGGCGCCTGGCTTCGGACGGGCTTGTGGTTCTGCGCCCCAATCGGGGATGTGTCGTCGCCGGACTCACGGTTGATGAGCTGTACGAGATCTTCGAGATACGTTCCGTTCTGGAGGGACTCGCCGTCAGGCTGGCGATGCCGCGGATCGATGAGGAGGAACTCGAAGAGTTCGAGCGCCTGCTCGATCGCATGGAACGCGCGGGCCAGAGCGGCAGCAGCGACTGGGTGGTCCGCCATCAGGAATTCCATGGCCGTATCTGTGCGCTAAGCCGGAGGCCCAAGCTCATCCACCAGATTTCGGCACTGCATGTGGTGATAGAGCCTTACATGCGCATCTGGTTCGATGACGCTGACAAGCCGCATTCTGCGCGCGAGGAGCATGCCGCTGTGATCGCGGCCCTGCGTTCCGGCGACGAACGGCATGCGGAACAGGTGATGCAAGATCATATTCTCGGCACGGCACCGATGCTGGCCGAGTTCGTGAGTCCGAGCCGGTGACGAACGCCGGCCGGACAAGAATGGCCTCGAACCGGCAATGCGGCCGGACGTAGGAACAGATCGATCAGCCTATCAAAAAAGGGGAACCACATGAAAGTTTGTCGTTTGGCCGCAGTTGCGGCCGCACTCAGCATGCTCGGCTTCATGCACACCGCATTGGCCGAGGACGCGCCCAAGGCCATAACAATCGCCACGGAGGGCGCCTACGCTCCCTGGAACTTCACCAACGCAGACGGCAAGCTCGACGGTCTGGAGATCGATCTCGCCAACGATCTTTGCGCACGGATGAAAATCAAATGCACCATCATCGCCCAGGACTGGGACGGACTTATTCCTTCGCTGAAGGTCGGCAAGTTCGATGTGATCATGGCCGGCATGTTCATCACGGCGAAGCGCCTCGAGACCATCGACTTCACGCAACCTTATGCGATCGATCCGGGCGGGTTTGCGGTCGCCAAGGATAGCGAGCTCGGCAAACTCGGTGTTTCGACTGAAAAATTCAAACTGGATGACGAAGCCGCGTCCAAGGCCGCGATCGACAAGTTGAAGCCGCTGCTGAAGGGCAAGGTGGTCGGTGTCCAGGCGGCCACGGCGATGCTCGAATTCCTCAAGAAATACTTCGGCGACACGGTGGAAATCCGCGAATACAAGACGACCGAGCAGCACGATCTCGATCTGGCCGCGGGCCGCATCGATGCAATATTCGCTCAGAAGACAGCACTTGCCGCGACGCTCGCAAAACCCGAATTCTCGGGCTTCACGGTTGCAGGTCCGGGATTTGTCGGCGGCCTGTTCGGCGCCGGAACGGGTGCGGGACTCAGGAAGGAAGACACCAAGCTCAAGGAAATGCTGAACGACGCGATCAGCGCCGCGATCGCCGATGGCACCATCAAACGCATCTCGGAAAAATGGGTGAGAACGGACGTGACGCCGGTCAAGTAGGCACGGACGGACCTGTCCGGCCGGATTGGTATTAATCGACCGGCCGGACGCCGCGCTGCAAGATTCGGTTCACATGATGGATACATTGCATATCCTTTCCCTGGGCAAGGGCGGCTGGGGCGGCGCCTTGCTGCTGGCAGCGGGCGTGACGTTTGCGCTTTCCGTCCTCGGCTTCCTGCTCGGCGCCGTCTTCGGCGCGGTGGCAGCAGGAGGCCGGCTCTCGACGAGAGCTCTCCCGTCATGGCTCGCCAAGGGCTACGGCACGGTGTTTCGGGGCGTACCCGATCTGCTGACGATCTATCTGCTATACTACGGCGGAAGCATTGCCCTGACGCAGCTCGGTAAATTCTTCGGCAGCGCAGGCTTCGTCGGGCTGCCGACATTTGCGACTGGCGTCCTGGCGATCGGCATCATTTCGGGCGCTTATCAGGCCGAGGTCTATCGCGGCGCGTATCTCGCCGTCGATCTCGGCCAGTTTGAGGCTTGCAAGGCGCTCGGCCTGTCCCGCTTCCAATCCCTGCGCCTCGTCATCGTGCCGCAACTGATGCGGCACGCCCTGCCGGGACTCGGCAACGTTTGGCAGCTCGTGCTCAAGGATTCGGCTTTGATCTCCGTGATCGGCTTGGTCGAATTGATGCGGCAAGCTCAGATTGGCGCTGGATCGATGCGGGAGCCCTTCGTCTTTTATATAGCTGCCGCTACGCTTTACTTTCTCATCGCTGCCGTGACCGGTTCGGTCTTCCGCTACGGCGAGGCTCGGGCGTGGCGAGGCATGGTCCACGCATGATCGACTTCGCCTTCTTTGTCGAGATCATTCCCACCCTCCTCTCAGGATTGCCATTGACGTTGCAGCTTGCCGGCTCGTCAATCGCCATCGGCTTCGTCTTGGCCCTGTTGCTCGCACTGGCGCAGCAGGGAAACCATCGGATGCTGGTCTGGCCCATACGCTCCTTCGTTGCCGTCTTTCGCGGCACGCCATTGCTCGTCCAGATATTCCTCATCTATTACGGCCTCGGCCAGTTCCGCCCCACACTTCAGGCAGTTGGGCTCTGGTGGCTGTTTCGCGAGCCCTATTGGTGCGCCATCATCGCGCTCAGTCTCAATACCGCGGCCTATGGCAGCGAAATCCTGCGGGGTGCGATACAGGGTGTGCCGCGCGGCCTTGTCGAGGCGGCCTCTGCCTTCGGCATGACCGGGCTCCAGACCCTGCGCCTCGTCGTTCTGCCTTTGGCGCTGCGCCAAGCCATACCGAGCTACAGCAACGAGATCATCCTTATGGTAAAGGGTACGTCGCTCGCATCGATCGTCACCCTGATGGAAGTGACGGGCATCGCCCAGGGGCTTATTTCGCAGACCTATCGCGCCGTAGAGGTTTTCGTGGCCGCGGGCGCGATCTATCTCACCATCAATTTCACGATCATCTCGGCACTGAACGCGCTGGAAACCTGGCTAACGCCTTATCGGGTCCGAGCCTGATACGCGTCTGGCGTTACGAGGAGAATTGGCAAAATGCGCAGTGTCGAGAAGCCGAAGCGATCCGTTGCCGTGTCGTGTTACGCCATGGCGGCAACGTCGCTTCCATCAGACCAAGGGATACAAAGACAGAATGCGTGATTTCCAATTCCCCGGCCGCTCGCCGGTTCGTGCCACCGAAGCGGTTGCGGCGACGTCGCATCCGCTTGCAACCCTTGCGGCAATCGAGATGCTGCGCTCCGGCGGCAATGCCATGGATGCCGCGGTCTGCGCCGCCGCCGTGCAGGGCGTTGTCGAACCGCAGTCGACCGGCATCGGCGGCGATTGCTTCGTGCTCTACAGCCCGGCGGGGCAAGGCAATGTGCTGGCCTTCAACGGTTCGGGCCGGGCTCCTGCCAGGGCCACGGTCGACTGGTATCTGGACAAGGGCTACAGCGAGCTTCCGAAACAAGGACCGCATGCGGTGACTGTGCCGGGCGCCGTCGACGCCTGGAGCCGGCTGTTGGAGGATCATGGCCGCAAGAGCCTCGCCGAGGTGCTGACGCCCGCCATCCACTATGCCGAGAATGGCTATGTCGTGCATGACCGCGTCGCCTTCGACTGGGCCGAGCCGGAGACCGACCTGTCGGCGGACGAACATGCCGCGCGCATCTTCCTGCCGGGCGGCACGGCGCCGAAGGCCGGCGATGTCCACCGCCAGCCGGAACTTGCCGCCACCTTGCGGGTGATCGCAAAGCTGGGCCGCGCCGGCTTCTACGAAGGGGCGGTTGCCGACGACATGGTGCGCCGGCTCAATGAACTGGGTGGGCTGCATAGCCAAGAGGATTTCGCCGCGACCAAGGGCGACTATGTGGCGCCGGTCAGAACCGCTTATGGCGGCTACGACATCCACCAGATGCCGCCGAACAATCAGGGGCTGACAGCGCTTTTGATGCTGAACGTGCTGTCCGGCTTCAAGCTTGGCGGCCTCGACCCCAACGGCGCCGAGCGCCTGCATCTGGAGATCGAGGCCGGGCGGCTGGCCTACCAGGACCGCGACCGCTATGTCGGTGACCAGGACCATGTTCCGGTGCCGATAAAACAGCTTCTGTCCGGTGCCTATGCCGACCGGCTGCGCGCCGAGATCGACCGCGACCGCGCCATGACGCATCTGCCGCGCCTGGAACTGCCCGGCAGCGACACGGTCTACATCTCCATCGTCGACCGTGACCGTAACGCAGTCTCCTTCATCAACTCGACCTATTATTCCTTCGGCAGTGGCGTTGTTGGCCCGAAGACCGGTGTCGTGCTGCAGAATCGCGGTTCGAGCTTCCGCCTCGACCCGGCCCACCCAAACGCGATCGCGCCAGGCAAGCGGCCGATGCACACGATCATGCCGGGCATGGCGACGAGGAACGGTCGCGTGGTGATGCCGTTCGGCGTCATGGGCGGCGGCTACCAGCCGTTCGGTCATGTCCACCTGCTCACCAACATGATCGATTTCGGCATGGATCCGCAGCAGGCGCTGGATGCGCCGCGGGTGTTCTACAATGATGATACTGTGGAGGCCGAACGCGGCATTCCCGCCGAGGCCATCGAAGGGCTGCGCAAGCGTGGTCATCGCATAGCCGAGCCGCATCATCCTCTTGGCGGCGGGCAAGTGGTGCTGATCGACTGGGAAAAGGGAACGCTGACAGGCGCCTCCGATCCGCGCAAGGACGGGTTGGCGCTCGGATATTGATAGGGTCGGTTTTGCCATGACATCACAATGGCGTGTCGCGGCTGGATTTCGACAGGTTGGAAGGATAGTCGGTGATCATGGCCAGTAGCGAAAATTCCCTTGGGCTCTCCCGCCGTCTCGCCGCCGGCGCTGATGACGCTCCGGCGATCCTGGCACCCGACAGGGCGACGCTCAGCCATGGCGGATTGCGCGGTCTGATCGCCGCCACGGCAAAACAGCTGCATGAGCGCGGCATCGGCCGGGGCGACAGGGTGGCGATCGTGCTGCCGAACGGGCCCGAGATGGCCACCGCTTTTGTCGCCGTGGCGGCCACTGCCTCGACAGCGCCGCTCAATCCAGCCTACCGGGCTGATGAGCTTGATTTCTACCTGACCGACATCGGCGCCAAGGCGATCCTCGTTGCGGAGGGCGACACCGGCCCCGCGGTGACGGTGGCCGAACGCCTTGGTATTGGCGTGCTCCGGCTGGTCGCGCAGCCTGGCGCACCGGCCGGAAGTTTTATGATCGAGGGCGCGGCGATCGGACCGCAGGCCGTTCCCGATAAGGCGCAAGACGGCGACATCGCACTTTTGCTGCACACCTCCGGCACGACATCGCGTCCAAAACTGGTGCCGCTCAGCCATGCCAACATCGCGGCCTCGGCCGCCCATATCGGCGCGACGCTAGGCCTGACAGCCGATGACCGCTGCCTCAACATCATGCCGCTGTTCCACATCCACGGCCTGATCGCGGCCGTGCTGTCGTCGCTGGCAGCAGGCGGCAGCATCTATTGCACGCCCGGCTTCAACGCGCTGCGCTTCTTCCAGTGGCTGAGCGAGGCTCAACCAAGCTGGTACACCGCAGTGCCGACCATGCATCAGGCCATCCTGTCCCGGGCAGCCCGCAATCCAGAGGTGCTGGCGGCAGCCCGCCTGCGCTTCATCCGCTCGTCCTCGGCGTCGCTGCCGGCGCAAGTGATGGCCGAGCTCGAGGCGACTTTCGGCTGTCCGGTGATCGAATCCTACGGGATGACCGAGGCCGCGCACCAGATGGCCTCGAACCGGCTGCCGCCGGGCCTGCGCAAGCCGGGCAGCGTTGGCGCGGCCGCCGGACCGGAGGTGGCGGTCATGGCGCCTGACGGGCGGCTGCTCGAACCCGGCGAAACCGGCGAGATCGTCATTCGCGGACCCAATGTGACGGCAGGCTACGAGAAGAACCCGGATGCCAACGCCACGGCCTTCGCGCATGGCTGGTTCCATACCGGCGATGAGGGCGTGCTCGACGAGGACTTCTATCTGCGCGTCACCGGACGGCTCAAGGAGATCATCAACCGCGGCGGCGAAAAGATCTCGCCGCTCGAGGTCGACGACGTGCTGATGGATCATCCGGCGGTGGCGCAGGTCGTCACTTTCGCCATGCCGCATGACAAGCTTGGCGAGGAGGTGGCGGCGGCAGTGGTGCTGCGCGAAGGTATCAGTGCCACCGAGGGCGACATTCGCAGCTATGCCGCAACGCGGCTTGCCGACTTCAAGGTGCCGCGCAAGGTCCTGATCCTGGACGAGATCCCCAAGGGCGCGACGGGCAAATTGCAGCGTATCGGCCTTGCCGCCAAACTCGGACTTTGACGATGAAGGTCACCGTCTTCGGCGCCGGTGCGATCGGCGGCTATCTCGCGGCCAAGCTTGCCATGGCCGGGCGGATCGATCTTTCGATCGTCGCGCGCGGCGCGCATCTGGAGGCGATCAAGGCAAACGGCCTGCGCCTGATCGAGGATGGCCAGGACATGTCGGTCCCCGTCCGGGCCGCCGCCACGGCCGAGGTGCTTGGCGTGCAGGATTATGTCGTGCTGGCGCTGAAGGCCCATTCTCTCACCCTGGCCCTTGACCAGATCGCACCGCTGCTGGGAGACCACACCGCCGTCGTCACCATGCAGAACGGCGTGCCGTGGTGGTATTTCCACGGCGTCGGCGGGCCACTCGAAGGCACCCGGCTGAACGCGGTCGATCGTGGCGGCGCCATCTGGCAGCGGATCGGGCCGCAGCGCGTCATCGGCTCGGTCGTCTATCCTGCGGTCGAAGTCGATGCGCCAGGCCTCATCCACCATGTCGACGGCAAGCGTTTCTCGCTCGGCGAACCCTCTGGCGGGCGCAGCGAACGGGTGACGCTTCTGGCCGAGGAAATGGTCAAGGCCGGCTTGCAGGTACCGGTCCGCGACGACATCCGCAGCGAGATCTGGGTGAAGCTGTGGGGCAACCTCTCCTTCAACCCGATCTCGGCGCTGACCGGCAGCACGCTGGCCGCGATCGTTGCCGACGAGAGCACCCGCATGCTTGCCCGAACCATGATGCTGGAGGCGCAGGCGATCGGCGAAAGCCTCGGCGTACGCTTTCCCATAGCGGTTGACCGGCGCATCAAGGGCGCAGGCGATGTCGGCGAGCACAAGACCTCGATGCTGCAGGATCTCGAGCGCGGCCGGTCGATGGAGATCGATGCGCTGGTGACGGCAGTCCAGGAACTTGGCCGGTTAACGGACAAGCCGACCCCGACGATAGATGCCGTGCTGGCGTTGCTGCGGCGGCTGGCGGTGGAGCGCGGGTGTTACGGGTGAAGGGGCGCGGATGAGCCCAAAGGATCGGACAAGGCCGTTGATTTTATTGACCCTTTAGTGGACCAGAATCGCCAACGCTCCCGCATTGTTCCGTACGGGCCCGTAGCCGTCACGTGATGCGCAACAGTTCGCGCAGCCGGACCGGCAGTCGCGGCGAGGCTTGCAGTTCCGCACAACTCGCCTCCCATAGCTTCAGATACTCTGCGATCGGTACACCTGTGCGGCCGGGCCAACGGTTGAGTGCGCCCAGCGCCTCGACGCAGTCGGGCGCCGCCTCGTACTCAGTCAGGATGGTCCGGGACATTGCTTGAGCGAATGGATTGAGGCCGGGTATTTCGATTTCGCTGCGATGATCGGCGAACCAGGCCGCCGCGTCGCGAGTGAGCCCCTGGCCGTCGGCGAGCGCGGTATAGCCCCTGATGATACTCTCACGATACTCGGCAATGGCATCGCCGAAGGCGTTGTCGCCGGCAAATGGCGGATTCTCCTTCCAGCCTGTCGCCAGGCGCCCCAGGCCACGCAGCGAAAAGGCCTCCACCATCGCTTCCTCGAGCCATTGGCAGGGCGGCGCCGGCTTGGCGTCGCGCTGCCAGCTGTTGGCAAGGACATGGCCCAATTCATGGCCGAACTGATAGGCGAGCTTTGACCAGTCCCGTTCGCCGATATCGACAATGATCCATGCCATGCTGGTGCCATCCGGGTGCAGCCAGATCGCCGGCTGCCCGGAGGTGTGCTGATCGACGCGAAGTCGCGTTGGCTGGCGGTCGGAAACGAGACGGACGCCATCGAAGCAGGCGAGCCGCATGCGCTCGACGACCTGCTCTGCCGCACGTGGAAGCGTATCCCCCCAATCACCTGCGAGTTCGATCGGCCCGGTGAGTAGCGTCGAGGACGACGCTACTGGTAGAGAAGGTTGTGCCGCCATAGCCATTTGTCTCATGTCGATGTTGCGCTGCCGGATCAACGTTGCGTACACCAGGCCCGCGACCACTGTACCGGCATTCATGGTGATGAACTCGCGCCTCCTCATCTAATGTGTCCAACTTCTTGCCGCTTTCGGCCATATCGCCACACCGCGGTCGTTTCGCTGACGAACCTACTCGAACGCCTAAGGCTTTCTAAGCGTGCAGGGTAAGACGGGCGTAAATCCAGCCGTCAAATGACGGCGTGGGCGCCCAGAAAAGATCCAGCTGTACGCTTACAAATCACTCCTTACCCTGCAGAAACTCGACGTATGACTTCATCTGCTTCCATTTGTCCTCACCTCTTGCCCAGACAAAATGGACGAATCCACGCCGCTCGACCTGACTCGAGTGCCAAGCGCCTGCAAACCTACACTTTTCGCTTAAAGGCCCGTATGATCCCAACTTAGTCTTCACCAGGGCATAATTCAGAAGTGGCTGGTCACCAAAATACTTTATCAAATCCCGATGGCTCGGATGACTATATAATTTTCGAACAATATCCGCTACAATCTCGAAGTCATACTTATTCCTAAATCCAATAATTCCGGAGTTGGCTAGCGGCAATTTCTCATTGGCACAGTCAAGGTCCGTCTTCAGCAGCTCTAAGCCAAACCAATTTCCAACGCGTCGCGTATCATGAACCTTTCCTATATTATCAGCCACCAGATCTTTATACGATTCAATTTCCGTGGTGACGCAAACTCCACATGATTCATTTATATCCTTAATAGTGCTTTCGATATCTCCATCCACCACAACGTCGTTGTCGATATATAGTATCGGCGAGTAGCCTCCGAGAACAAGATCATTTAATGAGTATCTCGTTGAGTGCGATATATCTGATGTATGCAATAAAATAACTCTTTGTCGTAAATTATCCGGCACATAATTAGCGGTTTTGTCTATAGATCTGTCAGTTATTACGACAACTTCCTCCTCATAGTTTCCAAATTCGCACAGGGAGAAAAGGAACCAGCGAAGGCATTCGAAATACTCGTCAGGTCCGTAGACAATTGTGCACACTAACGGTCGATAGAGTGAACTTAACCTACCGCTCTCGCCTATTTCATAAGATCGAGCTCCGAGCCTCCCAGATCCTTCGAGCAGGCCCGTCTCGCGGGCCCCTCTATTTGATCCCGCGACGTCGTTACTGCCTAGGCCATGCTTTGGATGGAGGGGCGAATTTTGGTGAATTATGGACGCTGAACGCTGAAAATCCGACATTCGTATGCCAGGCAACACGCGCCGCTCGCACACGAGCCAACGCTGCAACTCGGGACGATTTTCACAAACCAGCAGCCACTTGTCGGCGTCACTCGATCCATCAAGGAAAGAAAATTCGTGAGGATTGCGGGGTCCGCTACGAATAATCGAAATGCGATGGGAGGGCGAAAAGAGGTTGGTTAAACGCGGAAGAATACTCCTGTCCATGAATTCGTGCATCTCGATGATAACGTTCGCCTGCCCCAAGGCAGCCACGGTGTCTTTTTCATCAAAAAGTATTTTTTCATAACCCTCGCAATCTACTACAATGAGAGCATCCGGGTCTTGAGTTAAAATCTCTCGGAGACGGGCCGGCGTGCAACTTGCTTCGACCCTAAGACGCTCACCGACCCCGTTAAGATCTGCATTGGCGCGACATGCTTCCTGGGCGCGGAGATCGATGTCAAACGCAATCACGCGGGCATCTGGAACTGACAACGCCAAGCCAACGGCATAATACCCTTCTGCGCAGCCAACATTGACAACAATATTTGGCTTTTGATCTATGAATTCGCAAAGAGCGCCGTGGAGCTCCTCTTCGTAGACGCCAAGGAGCTGCGGGCCAATATCGTCGCCGCCCCCCCAAGTCTGCACATCGTGTAATCGCAAACCAGAGAAAGGGCCGCTCCGAACGACCATATTTGTCTCGCGTTTTACCAAGGCGATTATTTCCGCTCGACTCACTTCGGGTTCTCCAGAGCAAATTCTAGATTTCGGGCGGCGCTACAGATCCGTTCGCACCTCTTCTCGGCGCCGCATAAAAAAAATGAGATTATCCTTGAGCCGCTTATTGTTTGGATCGAGCTCGACCGCTCTTTGCCCCCACTCTACCGCGCGGTCCATCGCATTGAGATGCCACGCCGCTATCGCACCCAAATCATACAGCCGAAAGCTCCAGCAGTTCTGGTCGTCCAAATAGCTACCTGTGCGATGCGTCTTTTCGATCCCGTTGGTGCAAGCCCAAAAAAGATTCAGCCAGTCGGCCTTGCCGTGAAACTCTTCGGCGAGGTCGAGCCAGATCTCGCGGCGATGCGGCGCTTCCGTCCGCGCCTTGTCCAGCCAGGACAACCTTTGTTCCGGTCGCATGCGAGCGATGTAACGCATCGCCTCGGATCGTTCTTCGCCCCATGTGCTGGTAGGCAAGGCAAGGTAGCGTTCAAGCAGCTGGACGGCCCGATCTTGCTGATTGGCCCACATCAAGTCTCGACCGAGCCAGAAGCAGATCTGTGCGTCAGCGGGATCTTCCTTGTGTGCGACTTCCATAAGAGGCAGATAGCTGTTCCTTGTTGGCTTGGTGAGGTCTTGTACCTCGAACATGACGATGTCGCTGCTGCTTGCCGTCACTTCCCTTTCTCCGGTGAACACCAGCGCCTCATGGACCGGGCGCTTGAACCGATACCCCCAGCGATGGTGAAAATTCTTCGCCGGCCAGCTTCGCAACGGTGTCGAGTCATCGACACGCGATTTGTAGGTGGTCTGACAAAAAAGGGCAGTGGTCTCGGGTTTCCAGGCCGCCTCGAGCTTCGGCCGCCAGCCGGGTTCGAGAAACCGGTCCATGTCCATTGTGCAGCACACATCGACGTCGGCGGGAATAAGTGCCATGGCCGCGTTGCGGGCGTCGTCAAAGCGCCACGGGCGGATCGCAATCTGGTGCACGGTGACGCCAGCTGCCTTCAGCCGTTCTACTGTACCGTCGGTGCTGCCGGTGTCGGCGACAATGCGATAATCGGCGTCGACGGCCGAGTTTGCCCACCGCTCGGCGTGAG
The DNA here is from genome assembly GCF_056404775.1 of Mesorhizobium sp. P2_B5. Classification (NCBI taxonomy): domain Bacteria; kingdom Pseudomonadati; phylum Pseudomonadota; class Alphaproteobacteria; order Hyphomicrobiales; family Phyllobacteriaceae; genus Mesorhizobium; species Mesorhizobium sp. P2_B5. The sequence continues at coordinate 42,689 of NZ_JBFUDJ010000015.1, forward strand.
CGGCTTCGTTCAATGCGATGGTGTAGACCGCGACTTTCAAATGCACCCCGCTACTCAAGCCTGTTGCATGACATTGCCTAGCGCAAGTGCCCCGATCCGGCGCGCTTGCGGATAGCGACCAGGCCACCCAGCAGCTTCGCCCGGTTCAACTCATAATGGCTGTCGAAGAACAGGATCTCGGCGAATTGATCGGCAAGCGCGCTCACCCCCAGCGGATCGACCGAGCGGGCGCCGCCGTGCTGCTGGATCTCCCGCAGCAGGGTCTTGGTCAGCGTGATCTTGCCGAGATCTTCCCCGGGCGGCTGCCAGTCGAGGTCTTCGAGGAAATACCAACCGCCCGAGGCGAGCAGCGGGAAGAACTCGCGCAGTGTCAACTGCTCGTCGAACGAGGCGTGGCTGCCGTCGTCGACGATTACGTCGAGCGATCCCGATTCGAGCTTTGCAGCGACGCGGCGCAGATCGTCCAGCTTGGATTGGTCCCCGACAAACGACGTGAACCGTTCATTGTTGAGCTGCGAAAAATCCGTCAGGTCGAGCCCGATAACCTGGCAGAATGGAAAATAGCTCTGCCACAGCGAGACGGATGGAGTCTCGGTCTGATTGCCTTCGGCTAAGCCACGGCAGAGGCCGATCTCCATCAACCGCCGCATCGACAAGCGCCTGGGCGACAACAACCGATCATAAACCCTGGCATAGGCGTGTCGGTTACCGGTGTGCCTGTTCTTGTCAGTGTTAAAGCGGTCGGCGAGGCTTGTGAGGCTTGGAAAGCTGTCGAGCGGATTGATCAGCTGCGAAATTAGCGGCGCGCCCTCGCCGCCCGGACGGGCCTCATTGCGTGCCGTCCACAGGTGGATGCCGAACACCCGCTCGTCGTTCAGATAGTCAGCCAATTCCGCAGTCGGCTTCTCGAACCGGTCGATCTCCGTCCAGTCGATCGTGTTGAAGAACATCGGGCTGAACACCCATTCCCGCAGCGCCTCTCCTGCGTCGGAGGCAATGTAGTCGGACAGAAGCTTGGGGCCGATGTCTCCGAATTCCTTGCCGCTGGCATCATGGAAGCGCGAGATCGACATCTCGTACAGCGCCCTGAGGTGGCCGCTGTAGGGTTTGGCGTAGATGACGTTGCCGCAAATGAAGTGGCCCTTGTGCGATCCGCGCCATTGCAAATTGAAGAAATGATCGCCGCGGAAGGGGAAGGGCCGTAGCAGGATGACGTCGGAATCCATCCAAAGCCCGCCATGCTCGTAAAGCACTGCATAACGGAAAATGTCACTGAAATACCTGATCTCGGAGCCGGCGACGATGCGCTCGAACAGCGCCCGCGGCATGACGTCGTCGGCATTGCGGACTTCGATCCCGTGCGGAACGAGGAACGCGAGCTTCTCGGGTGCGTAGCTCCACACCCGCACCGGATGGCCTGCTGCCCGCATTGAGGTCGTGGCGGCAATGAGGGTACGATGCTCGGCCTTGTCGGACATCACTTCATAGAAGCAGTTGATCTGCGGAAGTGCAGTGTTGTCGCTGTCAAGGAAGGGAGAAATCCGCGCGTCGAACTGGCGAGATCGTTCCCGTCGTTCCAGCGGAGAATCGACGTCGGGCAGAAACGGCGCCAGCTCATGAAAGATCTCACCGGTCGACTTCATGCCGCCGGCGCCGAGGTTCTTGCGTTCCGAGGGCGCCAGGCTTGCATCACCCACGGCTCCGTCGTCAGTGCGGTAAGGATTGATCCCTGTTTCCATTAGCGGAGAGCCATGCACAGAGGCTAGCGTCAACCCAGACGGCGTATCTGCCTTACCCGATGGCAGGCTATCCACATCCTCCAGCAGCGACCTCACCTCCGCCTCTTCGACGGTTGCGATCCAGGACCCAGTGTCGGCGACGCTGTAGGAAATCAGCAAACGCTTTTCGTCCGGGTGCCACGCCAGCCCGGCGGCGAATTCAACGCCCTTTTTGTCGAAGAAGAACGGACGGCTTACCTTTCGCAAGGCGTTGGCTTCGTCGAACCAGACGAACCGGTGCAGGTAATAATGTCGCTTCTCCGCGGTCCGCCACTGGACTTCATGAATCAAGGCGAGCCACCCGCCGGCGAATGCGATCAGCTGGGTTCCGCCCCTGAACCGTTGTGCGGCAATCGCGGGAGCGGTCTCGCTGACAGTGGCACCCCGCTCGTCGACGATCCGGGTGGGATCGCATAGACAGATGAACTGCAGCGTATCTGCCGTTCCTTCCACCATGCTGAGCTTGACTTGCGGCATCCAGTTCTTTTCGTGCCCTCGCGGTCCGGCCGGATGCAGCACGCGCCAGTCAGCCAGCCGGCAGGCGCCACTCTCGTCGATGCGCGCGACGACCTGCTCGCACCAACCCTCCTGTGTCAGCCCGCGCACGCACGAGACGCCCCACAGCGCATCGCGCCAAGCAAACAGGCGCATGTCCTCAAATCCGAGAACCCGGCCATTAGCGGGCTCCGGTATGTCAACCGGCGGCAAAATCTCGCTTGCGGACTGGATGGCGAGTTCATCGCTCAGTCGAAGCAGAAAGTTGCGCGTGTGAACCGGTCGCCCGTCAGGCGTGTCAGACAGGAGGTCCTCGTCGGCCAAGGTGTAGTTCACCGTTTGCTGCAAGAGCACGATGTGCTCGCCCAATCGAGCCACTGATGGGTTTGACGACCGATAGCCATCGGGCGCCGTGAAGCCGACCGGACGCGCGTTGAAGGACGGCATCATTGCCTTGGCTGGTTGCACATAGAAGAACAGGTTGGACCACGCCAGGTCCCTGGGGCCGTCGCCGATGGTCCGGTTCAGCGCCAGCCAGTTGCAGGCCGCGAAACCGCGGTCCTTGCGCACGGGGTCGTGCGCGTAGTTTGCCGCAATGGAAAATTCTTCCAGCAGGCCTGTCGTGTAGATGTGGTCCTCGATGAACAGAATGTCATGCTCCGGCCGCTTGATCGCCAGCCCCGCTTCGGAAAACAGTACGCTGGCGTGGTTCATCCCCTTCTCGCGGTAGAACCGCGCAAGGTCATAAAGCGGTTCGGCACGTTGCGGCCGTTGATTGAAGGCGGCGAGCGCCTGTTGAATGAAGCCAGGCTCGTCGCCAAGTTTGCGCAGACAGCGCGCCTCTTGCAGGCGGGCGTTCCACGCCTCCTCGTCCCAGCCGCCCATCGCGGCGCGCTTGGCATAGGCAACTGCGGCCTCCGCCGTCCGCCCGGCGTCGCGGTAGGATTGCGCCAGGTAGAACCAGTAGCGCTGATTTTCCGGATCCTTCTCAAGTGCCTCCAGCAAAAGCCTGGCATCGCGTTCGAATTTGTCGACGCGGTTCGATCCGCTGGCGTGGTCCTTGTACCAAGCGCTGCGCAGTTCCTGCACGCCACCGGGCACGTCGAGATATTCGTGGGTCACGCCGTGGTAGCGAGCGCCGGCGTCGCGCTTGACCAGCCGCGTGTTCCAATAAGCCAGGCCGGAATCCGACCGCTGCAGCAGCCGGTAGCCCGAACTGTCGAGGCGCTCGCGGAAGCCCGCATCCTCGACCACCAGTTCCATGTCGGCGTCGTCAAACAACAGATAGTCGTAAGCGAGTGGGGAGGCATAGGCATGATCGAGGGCCGCGTTGCGCGCCTGCTCAAAATTATGGAATGGGAATTCGTGCAACTCGCCCGGCAGGTTGCGGGCAGCGAAGAACGATTTGACGAAATCCTGGGTCCCGTCGGTCGAGCCGGTGTCGCCGATGACCCAGCAGTCGATGTGGTCGACAACCGCCCCGAGACAGCGTGGAAGGTTCGCCATCTCGTTCTTGACGATCATGTTGAGACAGAGGCGCTTGCCGCTTGTCATGTGCTGATTATTGGCTCCCCGCAGGACTGCGCGCCGAGGCGGTAACATTTGTGCCAGGGTCTCATTTGGGACTGCGATCCGTTCGGATGCGGACGTGTCCGACCTTCATGCCCCATATGCATTGCCCCCTGCCTCGGCCATTTGCATGACCTCTGTTGCAAAGTATCGCTCATCCCTTCCTTTGCAAACGCGACCTCAGCGCCATCCATTGTTAGCCAGCACTTTCCATCGCAGCAAGGGCCTCGCGGTCGCCTTGGACGAAGGGGGCGAACAAACCTTCCAATTGGGCCAATCGCTCACGCAAAAGCTCCGCCGCGATATCAAGGGTCCGCCGCTAACGAAGGCGGAGCATCTTTAAGCCCCGGATTTTTCGATGCATTTGGCCGCATGCGCGCCATCTCGATGTTTGCCAAGGTACTTAGCCGTGGTTGCGCAATTAACAAATCGTAAACAGGTTATTTACAAGTTGCTAATTTTATAATTTACTAATGCCTTATATATGGGAGGGTTTCCGCGGACCGGGCAGTAGGCCTGTCGGTCCGTGCGGTCTGCGAAGCCAAGAGAGTATCTGGAGCAAGTCACTTCGTGCGTGAGGGCGCCGAGGGTGTTTGGTGGCGTGCAAAGAAGACGTCGTACTGCCTTGAACTCAAGGTCAGCGTTTTCCCAACCTGATGTTCCCTTGCAAGTAGTCGATTCCCTCGCAAGTTGACACGCATGGTGGGAGTTGGCTGTGGTTGGTGTGATACCAAGTGCGAAACGATGCGCCCGCGACGCAGGTTTCCGCTTCGACCAACCCCTCAATTATCCGCACATTCTCGCCAGCAGGGATTGCCCCGCGATTGACGGGTATTCGTCGGCGCACTGTGGACCGCCGCACGCCTGCGAACTCCACACCCTCAGTGAAGACAAGTGGGACGCCGCTCGATCGAGCGGCACTAAGATGCCGTCAAGCCTTGCGCGTGCGTCTCGTCGCAATGCGCGTCGCCGGTTGGTTCACGGAGCTGCAGGCTGCTCAATGCGCGCGGCTCGAGTGCCGATAGAAGCGCGGCCGGCCTCAGCGAGCGCGGGCTATCGGCAGCGATAGAAACCTAGGCACGAAACAAGACACACAGCGGCGCAGCCGCCGCCGACCAAGGAGGACATGATGAGCTACATAGCAGGGTTTGCGGTCATGGAAGTTGCCGTTAGAGGCGTCTTGCCCATCGGCGACACGACCGAAAATGTGCCCTATTTTATCCTGGACACGGCCAAGAGCGCCATCGTCGGTCAGGTCATTCTTCCCAAGGCCGCCAAGCGAAGCCTCGCCGTTGCTGTCACCGTCAAGGTTCCGGCCGCAGCCGGCTCATTTGCGATTGGCACGTTTGACGATGGCGGGAATTTCCAGGCCTGCAGCTTCCTGCGCGTAGAGAGCCCCGCTTTCGAACGTCCCGACGGCGCCGTCGGGCCGTCCGGACGATGACCTCTACCAAGTCCCCTTGTCTCACCGCTCGCCGGCAAAGCCGGTGGGCGGTTTCCCCTTGAATTGAATTCGAAGCCAACAGGAGCCAGTCATGGCCCGTGCCTCTGAAATTCTCTTTGTCGATCCTTCTATCTCCGACCTCGAGACCGTTCTCGGTAACCTGAGGTCCGAAGTCCGGGCTGTCGTGCTGGATGGCCGCCGACCGGCAGCGCAGCAGATCGCTGCCGCATTGTCAGGGCACGAAGGGCTCGACGCGGTGCACGTCATCGCGCACGGCGCACCTGGCCGGGTTAGCTTCACTGCAGGTGAATGGTCGGCGGCCGCACTGAAGGGAGGCGCTGAGGACTTCGCCGCCATCGGCAGGGCGCTCGCCGCGGACGGCGAACTGCGGCTGTGGAGCTGCGAGACGGCATCGGGGAATGTCGGCGAGGCCTTCATTGTAGCGCTGGAAGAGGCCATCGGCGCGGACGTCCGCGCATCGAGGTCGCTGGTTGGCGCAGCGGCCCTGGGTGGCGCCTGGGAACTGTCCGCTGGTGGGAGCGTGACGACGCCCCGGCCACCGCTGACCACGGTGGGTGTGGCAAGTTACGCTGGGGTGCTTGCAGCAGGTGATCTGACGCTCACCGGCACGATAGACGCCGGCAGCAGCAAAAGCATTAACACTTTCTATCTCGTAGACACAACCGCCGATCCGGACACTGTTGTTGGCAGCTTTGTGCTCCCATCATCAGCTAATGGGATTGCTCCCGCCTTCGCTATAACTATAACTGTTCCTGACACTACTCATACTTATACGATTTACAGCAGCGGCTTCAACTTGTACGGTACGCTTACACCTGGCGTTGGTAATACTTATAATTTCACGACCGATGCTGATAATAATGGCGACAATGGCGATACGTTCAATGGGGGCAGTCTCGCCATCACGAATCAAATAGGCCCGACGGGACCCGCCGGTGCGACCGGCGCCACAGGTGCGACGGGCGCCACCGGTGCTGGCGCGACGGGTGCGACCGGCGCCACTGGCGCCACAGGTGCGACCGGCGATACCGGCGCCACTGGCTCGACCGGAGCGACTGGCGATACGGGTGCCACTGGCTCGACCGGTGATACGGGTGCGACGGGCGCAACCGGCGATACCGGCGCGACTGGTGCAACAGGCGACACCGGAGCAACTGGTGATACCGGAGCAACAGGCGCTACTGGTGCAACTGGTGACACCGGAGCCACTGGCGCGACCGGCGATACTGGTGCAACTGGTGCGACCGGCGATACGGGCGCAACTGGCGATACGGGCGCGACTGGTGCAACTGGCGATACCGGCGCGACTGGCGATACCGGCGCGACTGGTGCAACTGGCGATACCGGAGCCACAGGTGCCACTGGCGATACCGGCGATACTGGTGCAACTGGTGACACCGGAGCCACGGGTGCGACCGGCGATACCGGTGCAACTGGTGACACCGGAGCCACGGGTGCGACCGGCGATACCGGCGCGACTGGTGCAACTGGCGACACCGGAGCAACTGGTGACACCGGAGCAACGGGCGCTACTGGCGACACTGGTGCGACTGGTGCAACTGGCGACACCGGAGCGACGGGTGCGACCGGCGATACCGGCGCGACTGGTGATACCGGAGCAACAGGCGCTACTGGTGACACCGGAGCAACAGGTGCGACCGGCGATACCGGCGCGACTGGTGCAACTGGCGATACTGGTGCAACTGGTGATACCGGTGCGACGGGCGCTACTGGCGATACCGGTGCGACCGGCGATACCGGAGCCACGGGTGCGACCGGCGATACCGGAGCAACTGGTGCGACCGGCGATACGGGTGCGACGGGCGCAACTGGCGATACCGGCGCGACTGGTGCAACTGGCGACACCGGAGCCACGGGTGCGACCGGCGATACCGGAGCAACTGGTGCGACTGGCGACACCGGAGCAACTGGTGACACCGGAGCAACGGGCGCTACTGGCGACACTGGTGCGACTGGTGCAACTGGCGACACCGGAGCAACTGGTGATACCGGAGCAACGGGCGCTACTGGCGATACGGGTGCGACCGGCGATACCGGAGCCACGGGTGCGACCGGCGATACGGGTGCGACGGGCGCAACTGGCGATACCGGCGCGACTGGTGACACCGGAGCAACGGGCGCTACTGGCGATACGGGTGCGACCGGCGATACCGGAGCCACGGGTGCGACCGGCGATACGGGTGCGACGGGCGCAACTGGCGATACCGGCGCGACTGGTGATACCGGAGCAACAGGCGCTACTGGTGACACCGGAGCAACAGGTGCGACCGGCGATACCGGCGCGACTGGTGACACCGGAGCCACGGGTGCGACCGGCGATACCGGAGCCACGGGTGCGACCGGCGATACGGGTGCGACGGGCGCAACTGGCGATACCGGCGCGACTGGTGCAACTGGCGACACCGGAGCAACTGGTGCGACCGGCGATACCGGAGCAACTGGTGCGACCGGCGATACCGGTGCCACTGGTGCAACCGGCGACACCGGAGCAACTGGTGATACCGGAGCAACGGGCGCTACTGGCGATACGGGTGCGACCGGCGATACCGGAGCCACGGGTGCGACCGGCGATACGGGTGCGACGGGCGCAACTGGCGATACCGGCGCGACTGGTGATACCGGAGCAACGGGCGCTACTGGTGACACCGGAGCAACAGGCGCTACTGGTGATACCGGAGCAACAGGCGCTACTGGTGACACCGGAGCAACAGGTGCGACCGGCGATACCGGCGCGACAGGTGCAACTGGCGATACTGGTGCAACTGGTGATACCGGTGCGACGGGCGCTACTGGCGATACCGGCGCGACTGGTGACACCGGAGCCACGGGTGCGACCGGCGATACCGGTGCCACTGGTGCAACCGGCGACACCGGAGCAACTGGTGATACCGGAGCAACGGGCGCTACTGGTGATACCGGAGCAACAGGCGCTACTGGTGACACCGGAGCAACAGGTGCGACCGGCGATACCGGCGCGACTGGTGCAACTGGCGATACTGGTGCAACTGGTGATACCGGTGCGACGGGCGCTACTGGCGATACGGGTGCGACCGGCGATACCGGAGCCACGGGTGCGACCGGCGATACCGGTGCCACTGGTGCAACCGGCGACACCGGAGCAACTGGTGATACCGGAGCAACGGGCGCTACTGGTGATACCGGAGCAACAGGCGCTACTGGTGATACCGGAGCAACAGGCGCTACTGGTGACACCGGAGCAACAGGTGCGACCGGCGATACCGGAGCCACTGGTGCAACCGGCGACACCGGAGCAACTGGTGATACCGGAGCAACAGGCGCTACTGGCGACACTGGAGCAACAGGTGCGACCGGCGATACCGGCGCGACTGGTGCAACTGGCGATACTGGTGCAACTGGTGATACCGGTGCGACGGGCGCTACTGGCGATACGGGTGCGACCGGCGATACCGGAGCCACGGGTGCGACCGGCGATACCGGTGCAACGGGCGCTACTGGCGATACCGGAGCAACAGGCGCTACTGGTGACACCGGAGCAACAGGTGCGACCGGCGATACCGGAGCCACGGGTGCGACCGGCGACACCGGAGCCACTGGTGCAACCGGCGACACCGGAGCAACTGGTGATACCGGAGCAACAGGCGCTACTGGTGACACTGGAGCAACAGGTGCGACCGGCGATACCGGAGCAACTGGTGATACCGGTGCGACGGGCGCTACTGGCGATACCGGAGCAACGGGCGCTACTGGCGATACCGGCGCGACTGGTGCAACTGGCGACACCGGAGCGACTGGCTCGACCGGAGCGACGGGTTCGACCGGGGCGACGGGTTCGACCGGGGCAACCGGTGCCACGGGCTCGGGCGGCGGTGACACAGGTGACCACGACCATGGCAATAACGGCTTTGGCAATGGAGATCAGGATGCACCTGGTGGTTCCGGGAACAATAACAATGCAGAAAACGGCCCTGGTCACAACCACGCTAAGGTCACATCCGACTCGCTCGGCCTCAAGGACACTGCGAAATTCCTGCAGTCGGGCTCGACCGACGGCAACGGTGATCCTGGCAACCATGCGTCGTTCCGCAACCTGGTCGGCCTCGCGGCCACATCGGTAACGACAGACCTGCTGAATGTCCTCAAGACGATCAGCGGATTCGGCAACAACCAGAACAAGCCGTCCGGGGCGAGCACGGATCTCACCTCGGACCAGACCAAGCCTGGCGCCGGCTACGCCAGCAACGACCACACGGTCAAGACGTCCCTGAAGGATCTCTTGAAGCCGCATGAGTGAGTAGGCAATGAACCTGGACAGGGACTGGTCCAGATTGAGAACAGGCGCGCGGGCTTCGCTGGAAAGCGGGACCCGCGCGCTGATTATTCTAAATTGTTGGCTCGCAAAGCATCATCCCGCAGCGCCTGGCTTGCGAACCATGGTCAGCCACCATGACCAGAGACCATCGATAAAACGTACGCGCGGACTTCGCGGGAGAGCGGAATTCTCACGTTCACCACCTCCAGACACGGATTGGCATGAGAGTCGCGCGGCGGATCGGTTCGGAGTACAGTGCTGCGTTACCGGAAACCTCGGCGGAAACGCCTCGGCCCGGGCATTTTCGAACCCTCGCCCTGCGTACCGGATGAGAAGTCCATGGTAAACGTGCCCGTAAACGCCGAAAACCAGCCGGTCTCGATCCGTGCAAGCTCCGAAGTCGACGATGCAGCGCGCCAGGCCGGCGTGCACAACGCTGCCGAGCGGCCTCCCGGCGGTCCCGCCGAGCGCAACCAGATCGCGCCACGCCTCAAGGCAGTACTGCAGGCCGCCCGTTATCATGGCGTCGAACTCGACCCCAACGAATTCAGGACAGCGAGCTCGGTTCCGACCGCTACCGATCTCTCCGAATGGGCGCAGAACGCCGGCATGTGGGCGCGTGCCCTGCGCATCCGCTGGTCGCACCTCTTGCGCTTCCAGGACACCGGACCGGTCGTGCTCTTGTTCAGCGATGGCGGCGCGGCCCTCCTGACCGGAGCGAGTGCGGAGCGCAATGTCGTCTTCCTCAAAAGTGCCGACGCGCCAGACGACGGTGAGGCCACCGCCATCGATGAGCTTCGGCTGTCGCGGGTGTGGACGGGCGAGGCGGTGCTGCTGCGCGCGACACGGTCGCACGTGGCGGCGGATGCGCCTTTCACCCTTCACTGGCTCACCCAGCTGGTGCGGCTAGAAAGCCAGCCCCTGCGCGACATAGCCATTGCCTCGTTCACGCTGAGCATCCTGACCATCCTGCCGCCACTCATCGTGATGACGTTGGTCAACAAGGTGCTGCAGTTCAACAGCATCTCGACTTTGCTGCTCTTGTCTGCGGTGATTGCCGTGGTCTTCGCCTATGAGACACTTCTTGGCCATGCGCGGCGACTGATCATCAACGTCGTCGGCGCCCGTCTGGACACCAAGCTGCAGTTGCACGTCTTTAGCCGGCTCTTGCGCCTGCCGCTCGATTATTTCGAGCGTCATCCGGCCGGCGAGACGATGTATCATCTGGCCCAAGTCTATCGTATTCGAGAGTTCCTGACCGGAAAACTCCTCAGCACGTTCCTGGATCTAATCACACTGTGCGTGCTGGTACCGGTCATGTTCTACATCAACTCCACGCTCGCCTGGGTCGTAATGGCTTGCGCGGCCGTGATCATGCTGATCATCCTTGCCTTTCTCAAACCGCTGCGCCGCAGATACCAGCGAGTGGTCGAAGCCGAGACCTGGAAGTCGGCAGCGCTTGGCGAGACTGTCGTCGGCATCAAGACAGTGAAGGCGCTCGGCCTCGAGCCGCAGCGCAAGGCGCTCTGGGACGAGCGGGTGGCGGAAGCCGGAAAGGCTCGCCTCGCCTTCGGGCAGCTTGCAAGCTGGCCGCAGACGCTGGTGACGCCGATCGAACGCGTTATGGTGCTCGGCACCATGCTGATCGGTGCCTATCTCGCGTTGAACGACCGCTCGGGCTACCTGGTTGGCAGCCTGTTCGCCTTCATGATGATCTCCCAGCGCGTAGCGCAGCCGCTGGTCGGCCTGGCGCGACTGGTTGAAGACTACGAGGAGGTCGGTGCAGCCATCGGAGAGGCGGCCTCGGTTCTCAACCGGCCGCTGGAGAGCAGTTCGAATTCCACCGGCCTGAGACCCAGGCTCGTGGGCGAGGTCACTTTCAGCGACCTGACCTTCAGTTACATCGCTACGAAGACACCGGCGCTTGACAGGGTCAGCTTCCACATTCCCGCCGGAAGCATGTTTGGCATTGTTGGGCGCAGCGGGTCGGGAAAATCAACGATCGCGCGCCTCCTGCAGGGAATCAACCGCGACTACAGCGGTTTCCTCAAGCTCGATGGCGTCGACCTCAAGGAGATCAACCTACGCCATCTTCGCCAAGGGCTCGGCGTGGTCCTGCAGGACAACTTTCTCTTTCGCGGGTCGATCCGCGACAATATCATCGCCGGGCGGCCAGGCCTGACGCTTTCCGATGCCATGCGTGCCGCACACCTCGCCGGCGCCCAGGAATTCATCGAGCGCATGCCCAATGGCTATGACACCTATATCGAGGAAGGTTCGCCCAATTTGTCAGGTGGTCAAAAGCAGCGGCTGGCGATCGCACGCGCTCTCATCCACGATCCGACCATTCTCATCCTCGACGAAGCGACCAGTGCGCTCGACCCGGAGAGCGAGGCAGTGGTAAGCGCCAATCTCATGCGCATCGCCAGCGGGCGCACGATGATCATCGTTTCGCACCGGCTATCCTCACTGACAGAATGCGACAACATCCTGGTTATGGATCAGGGTAAGGTCCTCGACGTCGCGCCGCATTCGACACTGCTCGAGCGATGCGCGCTTTATCGCCAGCTGTGGTCGCAGCAAAACCGGCACCTCGACGGCCGTCATGGCCGCCCGGTCGCCATCCCACCGCGGTTGGTTTGACGATGCCACAATTCAGGTCCGGTAACCCATGAGTAGCACCTCTCTCATCGCCCTTCCGCCTCGGCGGCATCGGATGGAAACGAGGGATCCTACAACGCCGGCCATACTCGAGTTCCAGTGGCCGTCGACGGCTGTCGCCAATGCCCCTATCCCGCAGGCGGCGCGCGGCATCGTCTGGATCATCGCGAGCCTGGTCATCGCGCTGATCGCTGTTGCCGGCCTGATACCGGTCGATCAGGTCGTAACGGCCAGAGGGCTCGTGGTGTCAAAATCGCCCAACATGGTCGTGCAGCCGCTGGAGACGGCAATCGTTCGCTCGATCGACGTTCGTGAAGGACAGCACGTGCAGGCCGGTCAAGTGCTTGCTCGCCTCGATGCGACTTTTGCTTCTGCCGATCTGGCGACGCTCGCCATGCAGGTTTCGACGCTTGAAGCTGAAGTCGCGCGGTTGAAGGCGGAAGCGGATGGCCGGGCTTTCGATTATGACGGTCTCGACCCAAGCTGGACCCTGCAGGCATCGATTTTTGAGCGTCGCAAGGCGGTCTATGACGCCAAGGTTGAGAATTTCGATCGGCAGCGCGACGAACTCAGTTCCGTAGTCTCGCGTTCGCTATCGGATGCAGATGGCTACCGCCAGCGACTCGCGGTCGCCGGCTCGATTGAGCAGATGCGCAAGCAACTCGAAGCAAGGCAGGTTGGCAGCCGACTCAATACGCTGCTTGCCGAGGACAATCGCGCTGAAATGTCCCGGGCGCTCGGCAATGCCGAGCAGACCGCGCAAGCCGCAAAGCTCCAGCAGGCAGCGGTGGCCGCCGAGCGCGACGGCTATATTCAGGGTTGGCGAGCGGATGTTTCACAGAGCCTGTCCGAGGCCAGTTCGCGCATGTCCGACGCCCGCGAACTTCTCAACAAGGCAAAGCTGCGTAAGCAATTGGTCGAGCTGAAGAGCGAAGCAGACGCCATCGTTCAGTCAGTGGCCAAGGTCTCGGTCGGGTCGGTCCTGCAGTCCGGCGAGCGATTGATTACGCTGGTGCCGGCCAACGCGCCGCTTGAGATCGAGACAAACATCGTCGGCCGCAGCAGCGGCTTTGTGCATGTCGGCGACCCAGTGGTCATTAAGTTCGACACCTTCCCCTATTCGCAATACGGCCTTGCTCATGGCACCGTGCGGGCACTTAGCCCCGATTCCTTCTCTGCGCAGGAGCAAGCACGCGATCCGAACAGCTCCCTGGCTATGCTGCCGCCCGACGCCGAGCCGTTCTATCGCACGCGCATTTCCATCGACCAGGTCGCCCTCCACGGCGTGCCTGCCGGTTTCATCGTGAGCCCCGGCATGCCGGTGACCGCCGACGTAAAGGTCGGCCGTCGCACAGTGCTCAAATACATTCTCGGTGTGATGCTCCCGATCGGCCAGGAGGCAATGCGGGAGCCGTAGCGCACGGGGGTATCGGAGACTCGGATCGATGACAATCCTGGATCGGCTGACTGTTCTTGCTTCCCCGTCGGCAGCGTTGCGCCGGGCGATCCAGCTCGCTGACAGCGGCAAGCCCGCAGAAGCCTTTCCGCTGATGGCGAGCGCGGCGCGGGCGGGAATCGTCGACGCCGAGTACCGGGTCGCGCGTTGCTATCTCGAAGGCTCGGGTGTGCCGCCGAGCCGTGTGGAAGGCGCGCGATGGCTGATGCGGGCAGCCAATCACGGGAGCGCCGATGCGCAAGCGCTCCTCGCCGCTCTCTATTTGACGGGGCTGGTGGCTAAGGAAGCTGACGGCAACGGCGCCGAATCCAACCAATTGTTTGAACCAGATACCTCGGGCAAACCAGACTTCACGGCCGCGTTCGACTTTGCCACCAGGGCGGCCGAGGCGGGCTCGGCCGTGGGACAGGCTATCCTCGGCTATATACTTACCAGCGGCCCCAAACCAATGCGCGACGCAGATGCGGCGCACCGGTGGTACGAGAAGTCGGCTTCTGCCGGCTGCGCCGAGGGGTGTCTCGGCTTTGCCCTGTCGCTGGCCCGCAATGGCAAACGGGAAAACAGGGTCAGGGTTGCAAAAGAGGTAAGACGTGCCGCCGACGCCGGTCTGCCGACCGCAATCTACCTTCTCGCGGTTCTTACCGAGCACGGGCTGGGCGTCGCACGCGAAATGGCTGCAGCGGTTCAACTATATCAGGCTGCTGCGGAGAAAGGCCTTCCCTCCGCCCAGTTCCGGTTGGGATTAGCCCTGATTGATGGTGCATTTGTCGACCAGGATATTGCTGCTGGAGAGGCGTGGATGCGGCGTGCTGCGTTGGCAGGCAATATCGAGGCCGCCTATCTCCTCGGCGAGCGCTATGTGAAGACGCAGCGGCCGGATTTTGCAGAATCCGCAAACTGGTACCGGCGGGCGGCCGAAGCGGGCCATCAGGCCGCCGCCCGCGCGTTGGCCTCGCTCTATTTGACGGGGAACGGCGTGGCTCAGGATCTCGAAGAGGGGGCACGCTGGCTGCGCGCCGCTGCAAATGGCGGCAATCAGGAAGCACAGGTCGATCTCGCCAATCTTGTTCTCGAAGGAGCCGGCGAGCCCGATGATCATGCAAGCGTTGCCGGATGGTTCGAAGCGGCCGCATCATCGGGGGACCTGATAGCGGCATTCAATCTTGGGCTCTGCTTCGCCAACGGAGTCGGCGTCCGCCAGGACGAGGGGCAAGCGGCGCAATGGCTAAGGCGCGCGGCTGAAGGTGTCGCCGAGGCGCAATATATGTACGCCCGCCTCCTGCAAGATGGACGCGGCGTGGCGCCCGACCCATCGCAGGCCCGCCTCTGGTTTGCTCGGGCAGCCAATGCCGGCATGCTCGACGCGCAGGTGGCGCTTGCCGAGATGCTGCTCAACGGGCGCGGGGGCACACGTGAGCCAAAGGTTGCCATGCAGCTGTTCGAGCGGGCCGCTCTCGACGGTCACGCCGGAGCGATGTTTGCACTTGGCGCGCTGTATGGTGCTGGCCAGGGCGTGCCGGTCAGCCAAACGACAGCGCAGAAGTGGTACGCAGCCGCTGCTGGACGTGGGCATGGCCAAGCCCAACTCATGCTCGGGCGTTATTTCTCAAGGGGTATCGCTGGGGAGCGCGACCTGGTAGCCGGTCGCCTGTGGCTCGAGCGCGCGGCAGCCTACGGTATCAGTGAAGCGGCCGACGAACTTGCCGAACTCGCCTCGGGTTGAGGCCCGCATAGCCCGCTTCGGTCGTATTCGAGACGACGAATTCCGCTTGTTCTGCGAATAGGGTAGTCAACCGTCCCCAGTCAACCTCGGCATCGAGCGCGCGCCGTATGCACTTCACGCCGATTTCATGCTCAACGCGCCGGCCCTTCTCCAGCCCACGAACCACAACCGGGTAGCCCACACCGCGGGCAAGCGCCTGCAGTCGGGCTCGACCGGCGGCCTATCCGCTGATCGCAACCACCGTGATCGGGCCGACCGCGTCGCCTGCCTGCAGCGCCTCGTGCACAAAGAGCGCTGCATGCGCCTGCAGAAAGCGGCTGGTGCCGAACTGGAAAATGGGCGTGACGACTTCCTTCACCATCGATCGTATTCGTTCTCAATTAGCTTCGAAAGGGTGAGGTGCTGCGCATTGGGCCGCCAGCCCAAGTGTGATCCGCCTGCTGCGAAATGTGAACATCGTGTCTGCTGAAGTCACGCGGATCCTGCCACATCGATGACGGCCTTGATCAGACCGGACTTCTGCCGCGCCCAGATCGCGATGTCGCGGGGGCTGTTGCGCAGGGTCGTGCGGTGGGTGACGAGTTGGTCAATTGGTATTTTACCGGCCCGGATCGAGGCAATGACGTGCTGGAAATCACTGTGCGTCGCATTGCGACTGCCGATCAGCATCATTTCCCGCTTGTGGAACTCTGGATCGGAGAAGGTTATGTCGTCCGGCACGACGCTGACCATCACCATGACGCCGCCATGGGCGACATAGGTAAAGGCCGACTGCATCGAACGGCTGTTACCCGTGGCGTCGAAGACGACATCGAAGCCTGCTTTGACGGTTCGCTCCGCTATCGTCTCATTGATCGATCCCTTCGATCCGTCGATCACCAGGAAACCCAATTGCGCGGCAAAGGCCAACCGCTCGGTGTCGACGTCCATGACGGTCACGCTTTGTTGCGCGATGCGGGCAAAAAGAGCGGTGCCGAGTCCGATCGGCCCGGCGCCGATGACCAGGTTGCGATTGCCTGGCCCAGCCATCGATCTGCGCACCGCGTGCGCACCGATGGCCAGAAACTCGACCGTGGCCGCCTCGACCAATGACAGGCCGGTCGCTGGAATCAAGTTCTGTGCCGGCACGAGAAGCTGCTCGCTCATGGCACCGTCACGATGCACGCCTAGCACCTCGATTGCCACGCAGCAGTTCGGCTTGCCCTGCCGGCAGGCCGCGCATTTCCCGCAGGCAAGATAGGGATTGACGAGAACTTGCTCTCCGACCGCGATGTCCCCTGGCGCGTTGATTGCCGCGATCGTTCCTGAAACCTCATGGCCCATGACCCGTGGATAAGCGAGGTAGGGATGCTTGCCCTGGAAGATGTGGAAGTCGGTTCCACAGATGCCGACATGGGCTACGTTGACCAGCGCCCAGCCTTCCGGCGGACTGCCTGGCGCAGGCCGCTCCTCGAACACCAGTCTGCCGGGTTCGACGCATCGGACGATCTTAATGGCAGGGTCCATGACCGTAATTTCATCCCTTCGCTAGCGGCGCTCTTTCATCCCAGTGTCGACAACAGGAAGTGGTCCGGCGGAGCAATCCGCCGGACCATTGCTGGATCACTCGAAGTCTTTGACGTTCTGCAGCGTCACGAGGCCGGCGCCGGTATCCACATTGGCCTCGACGGCTTCCCCCCGGATCGCCTTGACGACGGTGTCGATGCCAAGCTCGCCCATTTTTGCCGGAAATTGTGCAACGCTGGCGTCTTCCGCGCCCGACTTGATCGCTTCGATCTCACCGCAGCAGGCATCGAAGCCGACTAGGATGATCTTGTCGTTGGCAATGCCCGCATTGCTGATCGATTTGACAGCACCCGGGATTGGCGGGCCACAGGCGGAGTAGATCGCCTTGAGATCGGGATTGGCGGTCAGGATGTCTTCGGTCACTGACGTGCCAAGTTCGAGCGTGCAATTGGTTGCACCTTTGCCGACGACCTCGACCTTGACGTCGCCGAGACCCTCCATCATGCCGGAGACCCGGTCGTCCAGCGCCGGCACCCCGGGCACCCCTTGCAGGATGCCGATCTTGTCGCCGCTCTTCAGCACGGTCTTCAGGTATTCTCCGGCGATCTTGCCGCCATTGAGATTGTTGGTCGAAACCAGTGCTGTCTGGCCTTTCCAGTCAGGAATGCTGTTGTCGACCAGAACCACCTTGATGCCGGCCGCGACCGCCTTGTCGAGCGCCGGTGCTACGGTCGGATCGACCGGAGTGATCGCCAGTCCCTTGACGCCTTGCGTGATCATGGATTCGATCAGCGCGATCTGACCCTCGATGTCGGTGGCCGCCTGGCCCTGACCGGTGACCAGCTCGATCTCTGGATGAGATGCCGCGTATTTCTTGGCGGCGTCCTCCATGGTCGAGTAGAACGGCACCGGGAATTTCGTAATCAGGCCGACCTTGATCTTGTCGGCGGCCGAAGCCGGCATCGCGAACGCAACGGCGATCGCCAGCCCAGCGGACAGTTTTCGGTTCATTGGCATTCCATTCCTCCCTTGGAATTGAGGCGTCTTCCGGCGGAAGTCGCTTCAGGCATTTGCGGACCGGAACGGTCCCCAAATCTCGAACGGTCAGGCTCCAACGATCATGGAAACCAGCTCCTGTTTGTTGTCCTTGGTCGGCATGAGTTCACCAACCTTGCGGCCCTGGCGAAGCACCACGGCGCGATCGGCAAGCTCGACGACATGTTCCATATTGTGAGTTATCAGGATGACGGCGTTGCCCTGATCGCGCAGCGCAGCGACCAGGTTGAGCACCTGGCGTGATTCACGCAGGCCAAGTGCTGCGGTTGGCTCATCCAGGATCACGACCTTGCGGGCAAATACGGTCGACCGGGCCACCGCAATGGCTTGCCTTTGACCACCCGACATCATGGCAACGACGGCGTCCAGCCGCGGCAGCGTAACCTTGAGGTTTGTCAATAAAACGCGGGTCTCGGCGTCCATCTTGCGCTGTTGAAGAAATCGCAGGCCGCGTGGAAGCCATTGCGGCCAGGCCAGTTCGCGACCGGCAAAGAAGTTTTGTCCCGGCGTCAGATTGTCGAACAGCGCCAGGTCTTGATAGACGGTCTCGATGCCGGCAAAGCGCGCATCCGCAGGGGAGCGTATCTGCGTTGGCGCACCGTCCAGAAGGATTGCGCCGGCATCGAGTTGGTGCACGCCGCTGATGCATTTGGTCAGTGTCGATTTGCCCGCGCCATTGTCGCCGAGAAGCCCGAGGATCTCACCCCGCCGGACCTCGATGCTGACATCGTCCAGCGCCACAACCGAGCCGAAACGCTTGGTAGCACCGCGCACCGCCAGCACGGGATCATCCGTTGTGGCTGCATGATCGATGCTGGTCACAACGGCGCTCATGACTGCCTCCCGGCCTGCATGACACGCATGCGCCCTTCGAGATAGTTGCGCAGCACATCGGACTCGACCGCTATGACGATGACCACGCCGATGACGATGAGCTGGAAGAAGACGTTGACGTTGAGCAGGTTGAGCGCGTTGCGGATGACGCCGATCATGATGGCGCCGATCAAGGCATGGCCGAGATGGCCGCGGCCGCCGAGAAAACTGGCGCCGCCAATGATCACCGCCGCGATCGTATCCAGTTCCAGCAGATTGCCGAACAAGGGCGAACCGGCGTCGGTGCGGCCGGCAAGGATGACGGCGCCGATGCCGGCGCACAGCCCTGAAATCACATAAACCGAAACCAGGACCCAGGACACGGGAATGCCCATGCGCACGGCAGCGTCGGGCCGGCCGCCGACGGCATAGATCCAGCGCCCCCAGACCATTGTCTTGGCCATGACGAAAAGAACCGCGGCAACGCCGGCAACGACGAAGACCGATCCCGGCAGACCCCAGACCGCCTCGCGGCCGAGTGCGTCGATCGAACCCGGCATGCCAGGGATGGCGCGCCCGTCGGCCAGTTGCAGCGCCAACCCCTTGGCGATGCTCAATGTCGCCAGCGTGATGATAAAAGGATGCGGCAGCTGGCCGAAGACGTAGAAGAGCCCGTTGATGGCGCCCACCGCCGCACCGCATCCAACCATCACCGCGATCACCACGATGGCAGGAGCGCCGGCATGAAAGCTGAGCGCGCCGACGACGGAAGCCAGTGCAACGTTCGACCCGACGGAGAGATCGATCCCGCGTGTCAGGATGACCAGATGCTGGCCCATTGCCACCACCGAGATGACGGCGGTCTGGGCGAGGATGTTGCTGAGGTTGCGCCCTGTGAGGAAATAGGGTGACAGAAAGCTGAGAACGACGATCAGCAGCACCAGGATGACGACCGGACCAGCGCTCAGCAGGGCCAGGCCAAGCGCAAGGCCGGGAACAGCTTCCTGCTTCCTGGAAGCTGGCAACGCGGCCTCGCCGGCAGTGGTGCCGGTGTTTCCCGTTTCAGGCAAAATTCCCCTCCCCGCCGAAGCTCGTGCGAGCCGCGTCGTCAAAAACTCAAATCATGCTTAGGTCCTCTTCTTATCGATAAAAAACAACTGGCTTGATTGGGTCAAGTTGTTTTTTATGGATAAAGTTCATGCTAAAAAGGACAAGGTATTGTTTGGAGGAAGGTGCGATGCGAACCGACACCGTCTACAAGAAGGCCTTCAATCGAACTGCAACTATGCTGCGAGATGGACAACTGGTCGGGGGGCTTCCCTCCGAAAATGAGCTGAGGCGGCTCATCGGCGTCAGCCGCACCACCGTCCGAAAGGTTCTGCAAGAACTTGTTCGCCGCGAGCTTGTCACCGTACGCAACGGCATCAGGACAGTGGGACGAGAGGTCGATGAGAACGACTGCTATCCCGACGCCGAAACAACGCCACGCGCCAAGCATGTCGAACAACAATTCATGGAGTGGATGCTGCGGGGTGACACCAGGCCCGGAACAAGTATCAACGAGCTGGAGCTCGCACGGCAGTTCGGTGTGGCGACCAACGGAATTCGCGAGTTCCTGATACGCTTCAGCCGCTTTGGGCTGATCGAGAAAAGACCTAATACAGGCTGGCTTTTCAAGGGCTTTACGGAGGATTTCGCACTCGAGCTGTTCGAGATTCGGGTGATGTTTGAACTGCGTTCCGCGCAACTGTTTTCGCGGCAGCCAGACAGTTCTCCCCTTTGGTCAAAACTCGCAGCGCTGAAGATGGCGCATGCCGATTTGCTGGAGCAGATTGAAAGCCGCTTTCACGACTTCTCCGGCCTCGACAACCGCTTCCACAGGCTCATAAACGAGGCGTCACCGAACCGCTTCATCGATGATTTCTACGACATCATCACCTTCATTTTTCACTACCACTATCAATGGAACAAGCAGGACGAAAAGCAGCGCAACCTTGCCGCGCTGCACGAACACCTCGCCTATATCGATGCGCTTGAGAGCCGTGACTCCGCCCGGATCGAGGCGGCCTGCCGCGCGCATCTGGCTTCAGCCAGGGAAACGCTCATGCGTTCGCTGATTGGGTTCGATGAATGATGGATTAGAGGCGCCACTCCCATTGAAGAGAACCGACGCACCTCAGGAATGCGTCGGTTCCAGGAGTTTACGCGTGGCGGATTTCCGTTCCCAGCACCTTCAAACATTCGCGGATGAACGCGGCAAGCGCCGTCCAACCCTTTGCCGAAACCATCGTCCCATCGACATAAGCATCGGTGGGAGAGAGGTCGATGTAGGTGCCGCCAGCAAGCGTCACCTCCGGCTCGCAAGCCGCGAGCGCCGCCACCTTCTTGCCACGGACGACGCCGTCGACCGCGATCAGAATCTGTACGCCATGGCAGATCGTGAAGATCGGTTTTTTGGCCTCGTGAAAATGACGGACCATCGCCTGCACGCGCTTGTCGGTGCGAATGTATTCGGGGCCACGACCGCCGGCGCAGTATACAGCATCGTATTGGCTCAGCTGCTTCTCAGCGTCGGCAAAGGTCTTGTTGATCAGCGCATTGTGACCGGGCTTTTCGGTATAGGTCTGGTCGCCTTCGAAATCGTGCAGCGACGTCTTGATCGTGTCTCCGGCGCTTTTGTCGGGGCACACGACATGAACGGTGTGTCCCACCGCTTCCATCGCCTGCTGATAGACGAAGATTTCATATTCTTCGGTGAATTCACCGGTCAGCATCAGTATCTTCTTGCCTGGCATGGCGCTTCCTCTCGGCTTATTTCAAGGCGAGGCGCACTTCGCGCCCGCCTTCTACGGGATCAAGATCGGGTCAAATCGCGGACTGGGGAACGATATTCCTTGGCGTGGTCGTGGGTGATCGGCGGCTCGTTGACGATGCTTCGGACAAGCGACATCGCGATGGCTACTCGAACGCAGGCAGGAGCCGGTCCCGCGAATTCTCGATGTGCACGCGCATGACCTTTTCGGCGGCGTCGGGATCGCCCGCAGCGAAGGCAGCGAGAATAGCCTCGTGCTCGTCGAGCGCCTCTTCGGTCACCCGCGAGTGGTACATCAGGCGGAAGATATGGAAGTGGGTGTGCTGGTGATTCAGCGTCTCGCGAATGAGCTCGTTCTGGGCGAACTCGACGATCTTGTCGTGGAAGATCGCATCCTGACGGGCGAAGTTCGAATAACGTAGGCGTTCATCTTTCCCCACCCGCCGGGCCATGACGCCAGCCGCCTCCCGCAGCACGGTCAGGCGCTCATCGTCCATTGTGGCAGTGGCTTTGGCCGCCGCGGCAGGTTCAAGCAGAAGGCGCAGCTCGTAAAGCTCGTCAAAGCGCCTGCGGGTGATTTGCGGAGCGGCCCGATACCCGATCAGGTGGGTCTTCAACACCAGGCCCTCGCCCTCCAATCGGCCAAGCGCTTCGCGAATGGGAGTATGCGAGACGTTGAATTCCTTGACGAGATTGTCGACGGTGATGCGCGATCCCGGAGCAATTCTCAAAGACATCAATTGCGCGAAGATTGCTTCGTACACGTCGCCAGCCAGGCTGTTGGCGCGCTGGATGCGGCCGCTAGCGCGGGCTTCATCGTCAACCGTCAGGTCGGTGTTCTGCATCGTTTGCCTCTTGACAGAAGCACCCACTAACACGATGCTCCGCCCAATTCAATCCTATATCCTATACGATTTTATAGAGGATACGCATGAGAATCACCCGGAGCGTCGCGGCCGGTCTCCGGAACGAAGCCTATTCTCTTGGCTCCCAATCCGTCTTCGAAGGATCCTGTGCATGACCTTGTTTGCAGCGGCGCGCCTGCCGCGCGAGATCCTGTTCGGCAAAGGCCAGCGCCATGTGCTGCCTGCCGTTGCCGCCAGATATGGGCGGCGCGCGTTCGTCTGTACCGACGAGCGTTTTGCCGCGACATCGCAGTTCGCCGAGATTCTTGCTGGCTTGCACAACGCGGCGATAGACACGCTGGTCTACGACCGAACGCTGCCGGATGTGCCCCGCGACAGCGTCGCCGCCTGCATTGCGGAAGCGAAGGATCTCGAGCCGGACATGGTGATCGGAATCGGCGGCGGCAGTTGCCTCGACATGGCCAAGTGCGCAGCACTTCTGCTCAGCCATGGCGGCAGGCTCGAGGATTACTATGGCGAGTTCAAGGTACCAGGTCCTACCCTTCCCGTGATCGCCGTGCCGACCACGGCCGGGACCGGCTCAGAGGTGACCCCCGTCGCGGTGATCTCCGATCCGGATCGGACGCTGAAAGTAGGTATCTCGAGTCCCCACCTCATCGCCGCTGTGGCGCTTTGCGACCCGGACCTGACGGCGACATGTCCACCCTTACTGACGGCGATCGCCGGCGCCGATGCGCTGACGCACGCAATCGAGGCTTTCACCGCCGCCAAACGCGGCGCTGATCCTCATTTGCCGCAGCAGCATGTCTTCGTCGGCAAGAGCGCTCTGACCGATCATTTCGCACTTCTGGCCATCAGGCTGCTTGGCCGCAGTCTCGAAAAGGCATATCGCGACGGATCGGACGAGGATGCGCGCGCCGATGTCATGATGGGAGCGCTGGCCGCCGGTTGCGCCTTTGGCACGGCGGGAACCGCAGCCGCGCATGCGGTGCAATATCCTGTCGGCGCGCTTACCCATACTGCGCATGGTCTGGGCGTCGCCACCATGCTGCCCTATGTGATGAACTACAACCTTGCCGCCGCGGCCGCAGAGATTGCCGAAGTCGGCGCTGCCCTCGGCCTTCCCCCTAAGAGCGGCGACGGTGCCGATGCATGGGCGCACGCCACCATCCGGGAGGTGAGCCGGCTGTTTGGCGCCATCGGCATCCCATCGACCCTGGCCGAACTTGGCCTTGCCGAGGACAAGATCGATTGGACAGCCGAGCAGGCGCTCGGCATAGGCCGGTTGATCAAGAACAATCCCCGTCCCTTCGACCTCGCCGCGATGCGACGGCTGGTCAGGGCTGCTTATGACGGCGACATGTCCGCCACCATGATGTGATCGACCAGGAGCTCATCCCATGAATATCGCCGCAGACATATCCGACGAGGATCAAGACATGTTCGACTACGCCACGGCCTCGCACGGTCTCTACATCGGTGGACGCTGGCAGCCCTCGTCCGAGGGCGGCGTGATCGAAGTGGTCGATCCATCGACCGAAGCCGTGATCGCGGCGGTTCCCGATGCCACGCTCGCCGACGCAGCCTCCGCCGTCGACGCGGCCGCGAAGGCAGCGGCCGGCTGGCGCGAGACCCCGCCGCGCAGACGTTCGGAAATCCTGCGGCGTTGCTTCGAACTGATGACCGAGCGGGCGGAGACGTTGGCTGCGCTGATCTCGCTGGAGAATGGCAAGGCGCTGCGCGATGCGCGCGGTGAAGTCGCTTACGCGGCGGAATTTTTTCGCTGGAACGCCGAGGAGGCGGTCCGCATCAGCGGCGAGTTCGGCATTGCGCCCTCGGGCGCGAACCGGATCATTGTCGACTACCAGCCCATCGGCATTTGCGTGCTCATCACGCCATGGAATTTTCCGGCCGCCATGGCGACACGCAAAATCGCGCCGGCGCTGGCGGCCGGCTGCACGGTTATCCTGAAGCCCGCCAGCGAGACGCCGCTGACCGCCTATGCGCTAGCAGCGCTCTACGCGGAAGCCGGCGTGCCGCCTGGCGTCGTCAACGTCCTGACGACCTCGACCCCAGGGCCGGTGACGGCGGCCATGCTGGCCGATCCACGCGTGCGAAAGCTGTCATTCACCGGCTCGACTGGCGTCGGCCGCCTGCTCCTTGCCGAGGTCGCAAAACACGTCATCTCCTGTTCCATGGAGCTTGGCGGCAACGCACCGTTCATAGTCTTCGACGATGCCGACCTGGAAACGGCGCTCGACGGTGCGATGGTTGCCAAGATGCGCAATGCCGGCGAAGCCTGCACGGCCGCCAACCGCCTTTACGTGCAGGCCGGCATCCATGATGCCTTCACCGATGGGTTGAGCAAACGCATGGCCGCGCTCACAATAGGCCCTGGCACACACTCGGAAACCGAGTGTGGTCCGATGATCACCAGGAAGTCCGTGGACAAGATCGACCGGCTCGTCCAGGACGCGGTTGCCCGTGGCGCCAAGGTTCTGTGCGGTGGAGCGATCGCCGAAGGCAAAGGTTACTTTTACCCACCGACGGTGCTTCGCGACGTGTCCGTCGACGCTGCAATGGTACATGAGGAGATATTCGGTCCGGTGGCGCCGATCATGCGCTTCGGCAGCGAGGCGGATGCCATCGCAAAGGCCAATGACACCGAATACGGTCTCGCGGCCTACATCTACTCGCGTGACCTGGCCCGAGGGATGCGTGTGGCATCGAAGATCGAGTCGGGCATGATCGCCCTGAACCGCGGCCTGATGTCGGATCCGGCGGCGCCTTTCGGCGGGGTCAAGCAGAGCGGGCTGGGCCGCGAAGGTGGTCAGAAGCACGGCGTTGCCGAGTTCATGGAGGCGAAGTACATCGCCGTGACCCTGTGAGCGGACACGCCAAAGATCCGTTTCGCATTCGCGACCACGTGGTCGAGTTCGACGACATCGTCGCCGAGATCGTGCGCAGAAGCGAGGCTACCAGGGCGAACGTTCCAATGGTCGCCGATGTCGCCTACGGGCCTGACGCCACGGAGACCATGGATCTGTTCTTTCCCCAGGGCGAACGAGACCGCCTGCCGGTGCACATGTTCATCCACGGTGGCTACTGGCGCATGTTCTCCAAGCGCGACTATTCCTATGTCGCCGAGACCGTGACGAAGGCAGGTGCGATCGCGGTCATTGTCGACTACGCGCTGATGCCTGCCGTCAGGATGGCCACGATCGTCGACCAGGTGCGCCGCGCCAGGCGATGGGTGCTCGACCATATTGCAGACCATGGCGGCAATCCCGATCTGCTGACCGTCAGCGGTCATTCCGCCGGAGCGCATCTGGCAACGATGCTTTTCGACGGCGACAGCCAGCCTTCCCGCATCAAAGCCGCACTGCTGCTCGGCGGCCTTTACGACCTGAAGCCGTTGCAGACCTCGTTCCTTGCCGCCGAGATCGCGATCACCGATGAAGACGTCCGCCGGTTCTCGCCGATCGACCACAGCTTCGATCCATCCGTGGCCGTTGAGATCGCGGTCGGCGCCGATGAAACGCCACCCTTCCACGGCCAGGCCGCAATCTTCGCGAACCAGCTGGAAAAACAAGGACTGGCTATTTCGCGCACAACGCTTGCGGCGGTCAATCACATGAGCAGCGTCCGCGACCTTGGCCTGGCGGGCACCGATACCGCGTCACTGTTGGCCCGCCTCGTGGCCGTGTGAACCTTGTTGCGCATGTGGCGCCGGTGAGAAATGCCTCCATCACCGTTGCCGCCATCCTGCCGGAAGGCATGCATCAGGCCGCCGGCGGCTGCATCTCTCCGGTGTAGAACTGTCGGGTCATCTCGGCACCGGCACGCGCCCTTGCTGGGTCCTCGCCGGCCGCAATGTCGGCTTCGCCCCAGCCGGTGCTGGAGGTCCGCACGAAGTCCTTGCCCTGTACCGTGGTCGGCCATGCCGCGGCTTCCGCGGGGTCGATGGCGGTGGCGGAATCGGCGATGTGCCACGCCAATCCCATGAGGCCGAGTTCCCAGCCGACGCCGACCGCGCCCGGTCCGAACGGCGGCAGGTTCGGATCTATGATCGCGGCGTGCTCCAGCTCGAGCCGTGTGCCCTGGCCGTCCGGCGTCAGCGTGACGGTGACCCACGTAACGTTGCTGCCAAACTCCCAGGTCGCGCCGATCCGCTCGTGCGGCCGGCACTCGGTAATCGTGCCGCCAGCATTGCCCTGGAACTGGTAGCGGCCACCAAGCGCGAGGTCGCCGCTTACCGGCAGGAACCATCTCTCCATTCGCGGCTTGCTGGTCAGCGCATCCCACAGGTTGGCCGCAGAGGTATCGTAGACGCAGGAGGCGATCATCGCTTTGGCGGGCTTGCCGTCGCGCTCTAGATTGCGGACGGTCCGGGTCATTGTGTTCATGTGGGCGCTGAGGTCAAAGGTCATGGTGGAACTCCAACGTTGAACGAGGCAAGAGCCATGCTTGCGGGACAGTGGTGAGCAAATATCAGCTGATCGAGCGCGCCTGGGTCGAACAAGAAGATCGCCACGTCCTGGATCTCCCAACGTGCCGGTCGGCGCGATATTCTCTTTGGCCTCGAAGACGTTGCCCAAAGCCCACCGGATGTAGAAAAAGGGCATAGCGGCCAGATACAGGTTCGGTACCCACCACAGAGGGTCAAGCTCCTGCCTGAGTGACCAAAACGAAATCGCCATCAATCCTGAAGCATGCATCAATGTGAGAGCAACAAGGACCAGGACCTTCGCCTTTCCATGGTCGCCTCGCCCGGAGAGATGGACGGCGTAGAGACCCAGCAGGGCGAAGACGATGTCGATCGGAAAATAGGACCAGTTCCAGGCGACGAGAATGGGATTCGTGTAGTCGCTGTAAACCAGACTGGGCGGAAACAAACCCATTGCAGTCGAGAACCAGTACAGGAGAAAGAATATGTCTGTCGCGGCGATTTGCCGGCGAAGAGACCGTGGCATAGAGCTCATCGACAACGCTTCCAATATTGGTCGCTTGCGTCGATTTGCAGTGGCGTAGAGATTGCACCTAACCCAGTCACTCGGTCACTCGGGTCCAGATTTCAGACTGGCAAAGGAGACCTGCAAGGGCGCATCCCTTGAGTTTGAGCTTCGACTCTCCTTCAGGCGCCAGTTTGCCGTTGTAAGTTCGACCGTCGAGCGGATTGTAGAGCTTGCCCTCATACTTGCCATTGTTTATCTGGCCGAGTTCGCTAAGCAGCGTAAGACCGAGCAAAGGCCTGTGCTTGAGGTTCGCTTGTGGGTTGAATTTGTCCAGCCAAGCCTTGCCCGTCGCAGGATCATTGGGCTCTTTGAGCCAGACAATTTGCCCGCATATGTTGCTGCCGCAGGCTTCAAAACGCACCCGAGAGGAGCCGTCTTCCGTCAGCCAGGTTCCCGAGAGAGGTTGTGCTCCAGAAGCAGACGCTAGTAGGCTGAGGGACGCAGCGATGGCTAAGGATACAAAACTGGATTTCGACATAATCGATCCTATATGGACAGTGTCCATATCTTTATAATCCGATATGGACGGTGTCAATATGAAGAGCGCACGCGCTAACGCCCATCAAGCCTATCATCATGGCGACTTACGCCGCGCGTTGGTGGCTGCCGCTTTGGCGGCCCTGGATGAATCGGGTGTTGACGCCGTAACGATCCGCGAAGTCGCACGTCGTGCAGGTGTTGCTCATTCGGCCCCGGCGAACCATTTCAGGGATCGCGCGGCGCTGCTTACAGCCGTTGCGGTGCAGATCTTTGGAGACGTCCAGCAAGCGGTGGAAAATGCCCTGGCCAAAGGGCCGGCGGGCCGTGATGAACGTTTGAGCGTCTTTGCCGATACGGTCGTACAGTTCGCCTTGGGCCATCCAAATCGCTATCGGCTCCTGTGGCGCAAGGATTGCCTTGATGCGACAGACGTGAACCTGGACGCTGCGGGAACGGTCATCTACGAGACCGTGAAGCAAGTGCTCGGGCCCGTGGCGACCACCCACACGATCAGCGCTGACACACAAGTGATTGCCGCATGGTCGATGATACATGGCTACGTGAGTTTACGGCTCGATGGCACATTGATTGACGGCTCTGACGAGGCAAATGCCAAGCCTCGTGCGGCAGCGATAGTTGATGTCCTGATCAAGGGACTATGACCCGTGTGTCCGCCGTTTTGGGACGCTCCATCACCCGTGCGCGGCGCCGCCACCAAGGAAGAGGCGGCGCAAAGTCTGGCCACCCTCATCACGAGCGGACTGTCCAGGCCCGCGCCAACCCCCAGATACGCGTCGGAGGCATCATGAGCGGACCACTGTTCCACAAGATCGATTGCGTGATGCTCAAGGTGGCTGACCTGGATGCCGCTCTTGGGTTCTACTCCGAATCCCTTGGGCATCCGCTTCTCTGGCGATCGCCAGATGCAGCCGGGCTGGGAATGCCGGGAACAGACACGGAGCTGGTCCTTCACACCGATCTGGGTCCCGAGGTGGATCTGCTTGTGGACGATGTTGACGCCGCGGCGGAACGTTTCGTCGAAGCGGGTGGCGCTATTATCAAGAAGCCGTTCGACATCCCGATCGGCCGTTGCGCCGTCGTCCGCGATCCGTTTGGCAATGCCATGGTGATGCTTGACCAAAGCAAGGGCTCCTTCGTCACCGATGCGACCGGGCGCGTGCTGCGCGTCGAGTAGTACTCGAGCACATCGCCGACCATGGGGGCGATCCCGGCCGACTGACTGTCAGCGGCCACTCCGCCGGTGCCCATCTCGCCACCATGCTGTTCAATGATCCGAGCCTATCGTCAGACATCAGAGGCGCGCTGCTCCTTGGTGGGTTGTATGAGTTGAAGCCTCTGCAGACCTCGTTCCTTGCCACCGAGATCGCTATAACGGATGAGGAGGCCACCAATTTGTCGCCTCTGACACATGACTTCGATCCGTCAGCAGAGGTTGCGATCGCTATCGGCGGCGAGGAAACGCCGCCATTTCTTGGCCAGGCCGAGGCATTCGCCAGGCATCTGAGAAAGCAGGGGCTACATGTCTCTCAAACCATCATCGCCGGCGCCGATCACATGAGCAGCGTTCGCGACCTCGGTATGGATGGAACCCGCGCTGCGGATTGTTTGGCCAAGCTTATCCAGCGCGATGGAACTCCTGCACACAATGCAGCGACCAGGTCAGTGCCATAAAAAACGGGGAGCGATGGTCGGTGCGGTCAGCAACATGGAGGGTGAAAGTGTGGATTCCCCTGCGGACCAACAGTCAGGTGTTCTGGGCGCTCGCTGCTGCGTCTCAGCCAAGTGTTGGCTACTCATATCTCCTATTAGCAAGGTTTTCGTCGCCCGGGCGAGGCTCGTCCAACCGGCGCCCCAGAGCAAGCCTACACGAGGGCCTGACGCACCGTTGTCGCCTCCCTATTCCGCGCCACTTGAATGTCAGAACAAGAATTTTCTGACGCATGGAAGCCACTGTCACATCAGTTCCGATTGGACAGTCATAATCATTTCCTTTGCTTTTCGCTGGAAGCCACGGCTTCGCAGCGTTGATCTGGTAAGTGAGGTCAGGCAGCCGGCAAGCCTGGATCGACGCCGGTCATGGCGATGGAGACGTCCCAGAGCCGCTTCGCGAGCGCAGGATCTTCGGCATGCGGCGCGCGCTTTGCTTCGCCGGCTACACCGCGGATTCCGCCAAAGCCGGTGGGACCGTAATAGCCTGCGGGCTTTACCTTGCCGGTCGCAGCCAGAAGTGCCGGCCACGCGCCCTTGTCGGCGCTATTGAGCAACAGGCCGACGATTGGGCCCACGATCTGGATCAGCCCCATGTGACGGCCAAGACTTGTGGCGGCGACTCCAGGGTGGACGCCGATTGCTGTGACGGGTGACTTCGCCGCGCGCAGGCGACGATCCAGTTCGAAGAAGAACAGCGCATTCGCCAGCTTGCTGGCGCCGTAGCGCTCGGTCTTGACGTAGCTCTTGTCGGCGTTGACGTCATCCCAGTCGATCTTGGCCTTCAGATGCGCGACGCTTGAGGTCACGACCACCCGCGCTCCCGGAGTCTCCGCCAGCTTCGGCAGGAGCAGCGAGGTGAGCGCGAACACGCCGAGATGATTGATGCCGAACTGCGATTCGAACCCCTGCTTCGTGCGCGTCAGAGGCGGGTTCATGATCCCAGCATTGTTGATGAGTGCATCGATCCGTGGCTCCTTCGCGGCGATCTCGGCTGCGGTGCGAACGCTCTCCAGGTCACCGAGGTCCAGCGGCAACCAGACGAGATCGGCATTCGGCGTGATCCGCTTGATCCGCGCGATGGCATCCTGCGCCCTGGTCTGCTCGCGGCAGCCAAGCAGGACGCGCGCGCCCCTGGCGGCAAGCACCCGCGCGATTTCGAACCCGACCCCGGCGTTGGCGCCGGTGACGATGAAGCTTTTTCCCGTCTGTTGGGGGACGTCGGCTTCGGTAAAACCCTTACTATTCGACATTTTCGATCCTTATATGTGAGTGCTTACATGCTCATTTATCAGTTAAAACTCAGGCGGCGGACCCCTTCCAGAACAGGTCGAACCCGGCCTGCCGGATGGCGTCACTTTCCAGAGGTTTGGCTGTGACCGCGTTGATGCTGATGTCGGCAAAGTCGAAGAGAATGGTATCGATATAGAAGGCGATCCGGTCAGGCGCGGCATGGCCGGCGAGACACTCGTCCACCATCTTCCGTGCATCCCGCTGCATGGCGTGGCACTGGTTCCGGCTTTCCGCCGTCACGCGATCCGACACCTTCAACTGGCGAAGGGCCTTGCGCGCCGTGGCGTGAGCCAGTCCCCAGTCAATCAGACGGTTCCAAACCGCGAATAGCCGCTCTTTGGCGGAGTCGTCCGCGGGATATGGTGCCAGCATCGTCTCTGTGAGGTCGGTCTCGATCTCGAGAAAGAGCTGGTTGAGCAGATCGTCCTTGGTTGGAAAGTAAGTGAACAGCGTTCCCTCAGACACGCCAGCAGCCTTTGCTATCTTGGCCGTGGACGCGGCTGTGCCTAGGTTGGCAACGAACTCGGCCGCTGCATCGAGCAGTGCCTGTCGCTTTTCTTCACTGAGGGGACGCGCCATATTTCCGTCTAACGATATTGAGTGAGTGGATGCTCAATTATATAGAGAATGGCATGAGATTGGTCAAGTGATGCCGCCCGCATCTTTCGCGGTCCACGCCAACCAACCTCGAATAAAGATTGTGTGGGCACACACCATGAGGCTGCGGCTGTCTTTTCAATAAGGGACGCCGTGGGGATCGAGGTATCTGTCGAAAGGGAAATGCATTGGATTCAGGGCCTTGATTGCAGTCCCGAGGCATCATCATGCCTACTTCGATAGGAGCAGGTGATGGCGTGTCCAGCCCTGACTAATCCAAAAGCGTGAACGGCACCACAAGCGGACATTATTCGGTATCTATCGAGATGTGAGAACCGCCTACACTACGACACAGTTTCCCGCAGTATCCGAAACTACGCTCCCGCTACTCCCACTCGATTGTTAAAATAGCGTATAACCAATTGAAATCATTGTCAAATATTTCTCTACAGCCGTGCAAATACCGACAATAGGACCGTCAAAAAATTACGCTTTTGATTTTAAAGGGAAAATCGCCGAAAAAAATATTTTGAGGTTTCACCACCTATCGGCACCAATCGGACGATTCTTTGCACTTTGAGCTTTCTACGAGGCGCGCCTGCCGTCTCGAAAACTACCGTCAACAGCAGCAACTAGGGCATTATTTCGTTGCAAAATCAATGGGTCATCTACAGGAAATCAATACGTTAGCGGGTGGTTCGCCAAACCGTTTCCTTCGTATTCTCTCGTATGGAATGGTCTGGCGAACCAAAGGACCAAGAAGACGACTAGTTTCCATGGGAGCGGTGCCTCATTTCTATGCACAAAGAAGATCGTAACCGATTGAAGCAACCGGTGGCAGTCATTTGCACGAGTAAGCGCATTGACTCCGGAGGGCTTGGGCGCCCTCCAGTGATCGCCGCAATCATCGAACGGACTACCGCGGTAGCTTTCACTGCGGAGCGACAACTGACCTTCGGCGTCATCAGAAAAAGGCGGACTTGGACGCGGTTCTGGTCTATGCCGACGCTCGTTGCCGGTCCGCCGGCCTTTTGCAACTGGTCCATGCATGAAGCGCCAGCCCACGACGTCGAGCCTGTTACGCCGACTCAATCGTTCGGCCGTGGTGGATTTGATCCGCACCGAAGGAGTGGCATCACCTTCGAGTCTCGCCGGGCGGCTGAACATCAGCCTGCCGACGGTGATGCGGGTGATTGAGGATCTGATTGCCGAGGATTTGGTGGCGTATGACGGGTTTGACGAGTCCAATGTCCGGGGCCGTCCCCGGGCACGCATCAAGTTCCGCGGCGCGGCGCATGCGATCATCGGCATCGAGGCCGGCAAGGGTGAGTTCTATGGCGCCGTGGCTAATCTCGAGGGCGTCGTGCAGACCGAAATGCACGAGACCGCCGACGATGATGGCGAGCGCAATTTCGAGAAGCTGGTCGGCCTGATCCGCCGGCTGATGGCGGCCCCCCACCCGCGCGGCCAGACCATTCGCGGCATCGGCATTGGCCTGCCCTCGATCGTCAGGCAGCCGGAGGGCGAAGTGGTGCTGACGCTCGGGCTCGGCTGGCGCGACATGCCGTTGCGGGCGCGGCTCAGCGAACATTTTCAGATGCCCATCGTCGTCGAGAACGGGCGCAACCTCGCCGCCGTGGGCGAATGGGGATTCGGGGCCGGGCGTGGCGCCGACAGTGTCGTGAGCCTCTCGATCGGGCCCGGTGCCGGCGCGGGCGTCGTGATCGACGGCAAGCTCTATGGCGGGCACTCGCATGCGGCGGGCGAGCTCGGCTGGTATCTCGATGACCCACTCCTTACCGGGCGGCCGTTCGAACATCTGGGCGACAAGCAATCGCTCCGCTTTTTCGGCATCCCCGAACAGGCGACCAAGATGCTCGAAGAGGCCAACACCCAGTATGCGGCGGGAAAGCTCACCCTGGCTGCCGTCACCAACCGGCAGGCGGACCAAATCGCGCCAGTCGTGACCGAACTGCTCGACTATGCGACGATGGCGGTGGGCAGTGTTGCTGCCTTCATGAATCCCGAAATCATCATACTGGCGGGCCGGATCGTCGGCGGCGGTGATCTGGTGCTCGATGTGCTGCGGCATCGCCTTAAGGGCAATGTGTACGACCCGCCGCGCCTCGTGATAGGCGCGCTGGGTCACCGCGATATCGTCCTGGGCGCGGTGCGTCTGGTGCTCGATGCGACGACCCTCAATCCTGCCGACAGCCTCGTGATGGCCGACTGAAGATCAATCGATCGCAATTGACAGCAACTGTCGGTAGGCATTAAGTTTCTAACTGAAAGAAAAACCGCGCCCTGCGTCCTGT
This sequence comes from Mesorhizobium sp. P2_B5, assembly GCF_056404775.1. Taxonomy (NCBI): domain Bacteria; kingdom Pseudomonadati; phylum Pseudomonadota; class Alphaproteobacteria; order Hyphomicrobiales; family Phyllobacteriaceae; genus Mesorhizobium; species Mesorhizobium sp. P2_B5. The sequence continues at coordinate 76,629 of NZ_JBFUDJ010000015.1, forward strand.
GGGAGCGTATCTTTCATGGGAGGACTTCAATGACGAAGATTTTCAATCCGCTTGGGCGGATGATGCAGCGTCGTGACTTCTTGAAAGTTGCGGGTGCGAGCGTTGCGGTAGCGGGTCTGCCTGCGGCAGTTCGCGCTGCCGAGCCCGTCAAGGTGCTTGTATGGTCGTGGGTGCCGAATCTCCAGCTTGAGGTAGACATGTTCAACGCCGCGCATCCGGGCATCCAGATCGAACTCGTGAATCCCGGCCAGGGGGACCCGTTGTATAACGCGCTCCGCGCGGGCGTGCAGGCGGGCAGCGGCCTGCCGGACGTCGCCCAGATCGAATACCAGCACCTCGAGAGCTTCCGCCAGGTCGACGCCCTCGCAGACATCGGCCAGTACGCCAATGGCCATAAGGGCGAGTTCCCCGAAGGCCTATGGGCGCAGGTCGCCATGGGCGATGTGGTCAACGCCACGCCGCAGGATTACGGTCCGATGGCGATGCTCTATCGCAAGGACATCTTCGACAAGCATGGGATCACGCCGCCCACCACCTGGGCCGAGTTTGCCGATGCGGGCAAGAAGATCCATGCGGCCGATCCGACTGTGTTCATGACCGACGCGCCGTTCGGAGCCAACGCCGACTGGGTCTTGGGTCTGTTGTGGCCGATGGGCTGGAAGCCGGTTAGCCGCGATGGCGACAAGCTCGTGATCAGGATCAACGACAAGATTGCTAAGGACTTCGCCGCCTATTGGCAGGACCTTATCACCGCGGGTGTTATCGAGACCAAGCCGGGCTTCAACAATGAGTGGTACACCGGCCTCGACTCGGGTCGCTATGCCACCTGGCTCGCTGCGGGCTGGGGTCCGCTGTTCCTGACCTCGGTCGCCAAGACCAGCGTGGGCAAATGGCGTGCCGCCGATCTGCCGCAGTGGGACGCGAGCAAGTTCGTGACTGGCGCTTGGGGTGGCTCATCGCTGGCCGTGATGAAAGCGACCCAGCATCTGCCCGAGGCCGCCGAAGTCGCGATCTGGTTGAACACGAATCCCGAAGCCACAAAGCTCTACACCACCAAGCAAAACTTCTTCCCCTGCACCAACGCGCTGTTGTCGAGCCCGGAATGGGCGAGCGCCAAGCCGGAATTCTTCGGCGGCCAGGAGGTGAACAAAGTGTTTGCCAAATCGGCGAGTGCCGTGGCGCCGTTTGAGTGGAGCCCGTTCCAAGGCTTCCTCTACCAGTCGATGTCCGATGAATTCGGCGCCTCGATCAGCGGCAAGGGCACGCTGTCGGATGCGTTCGACCGCGTCCAGGACGCCGTGGTTACCTACGCGAAGGACCAAGGCTTCACCGTGGCCTAACTCCTCCCGGGCACCGGCCGGGCGCGCCTTGATCGGCGCGCCCGATCTCTTCATCTTGCCGGACGAGGGACCCATGGCAATGTCGAATTCGCCAACCGCACGGACGCGCCCAGCGCGATTGGGCGGTTTTACGTCACGAAAGCTCGCGCCCTATCTGTTCCTGGCGCCCTTCATGCTGCTGTTTATCGCCTTCATCGTCGCGCCGCTGGTCTATGCGTTCTACATGAGCCTCTACCGCGACACGCTGGTGGGCGGACGGCAGTTCGCGGGTGCAGCCAGCTACATCAAGGTCGCGGACGACGCCAAATTCTGGGGCGGCGTGTGGAACCTCGTTCTGTTCGGCATCGTGCAGGTGCCGATCATGCTGGCCCTGGCGTTGTTGTTCGCCATCGTGCTCGATCGTGGTCAGGTTTATGCCAAGGGAGTCTTCCGGCTCGGCTTCTTCCTCCCCTACGCTGTGCCGAGCGTGATCGCGACGATCATCTGGGGTTATCTCTACGGCCCCACCTTCGGCCCGTTCACGCAGATGGCCAAGGCGTTCAACCTGCCGCCGCCGGACTTCCTATCGCCGGGCGCGATGATCTTCTCATTGGCCAATATCGTGACGTGGGAATATGTCGGCTACAATATGGTGATCTACTACGCCGCGCTGAAGGCGATCCCGTCGGACCTCGCCGAGGCCGCGCGGATGGACGGCGCCTCGCCCTGGCAATTTGCCCGGCTGATCCAGCTGCCGCTGCTGTGGCCGGCGATCCTGCTCACCATTATCTTTTCGATCAACGGCACACTGCAGCTGTTCAATGAGCCGTACTTGATGCGCGCGCTCGCCAGCAACACCATCAATTCGAGCTACACGCCGAACCTCTATGCCTATTCTCTTGCGACTAAGAACCAGCAGTATGGCTATGCGGCCGCCGTTTCGTTCGTGCTTGGCATCGTGATCGCCGGTGCCTCCTACATCTTCACCCTGATCGCCAACCGCCGTCGGCCGGAGCAATGATGACTGCGACCACCGACATCGCCACTTTCGAAGCTGCCAGGCGCCGGCCCGGCGAAAGGCGGCGCTCGCGGATCATGCTCACGCTGCTGCTGTCACTGTTCCTTCTCTACAGCTTCATGCCGCTGGTCTATCTGGTCCTATCGGCAACGAAGACGAATGGCGACCTGTTCACCACGTTCGGCTTCGGCTTCGGCACCGAGTTCAACCTCTGGCAGAATCTGAGCGATCTTCTGGCGCGCGACAACGGCGTCTTCATGCGCTGGATGTTCAACAGCCTACTCTATTCGACCGTCGCCGGGCTCGGTGCCGCGATCTTGGCTACCGCGGCAGGCTATGCGTTAGCCAAATTCAAATTCGTCGGCCGCAATCTGCTGTTTGCGCTGGTCTTGGGCGCTGTGATGATCCCGCAGACGGCTCTCGTCGTGCCGACCTTCTTGCTGCTGGCGCTTTCGGGACTCAGCGACAATCCGCTGGGCGTGATCCTGCCCTCGATGATCTCGCCGATCGGCGTCTATCTGATGCGCGTCTATATCGAGCAGGGCGTCGACGACGAACTGCTCGACGCAGCGCGTCTCGATGGCGCCGGCGAGTTCGTGATCTTCCGCGCCATCGTGCTGCGGCTGGTGGCGCCGGGTATGGTGACCGTGGCGCTGCTCTCGTTCGTCGGGACCTGGAACAATTACTTCCTGCCGCTGATCGTGCTGCGCACACCGGAGTATCAGCCGATCACGGTGGGCCTTGCGACCTGGTATCAGCTCGCGCAACAGGGCGGTGGCGGCGGACAGGTGCTGTTCTCGATCATCATCACCGGCGCGCTGGTCAGCATCATCCCGGTCATCGTGGTGTTCCTGCTGCTGCAGCGGTTCTGGCAGGGCGGCCTCACCGCCGGCGCCATCAAATAGAACTATCGCCTGGAGTTTTCCGACTATGACGACTGCCTCGAAATCCGCGCCACTCTCTGTCTGGCGGCCGATCGCGACCGACACTTTCCTCGTCGGTACTCCGCATTACCCGGAGCATGTCGATGAGAGCTATTGGCAGCGCGACGCCGACCGCATGGCAGCCGCGGGCTTCAACGCGGTGCGACTTGCGGAATTCGCCTGGCATATTATCGAGCCGCATGAGGGGACGTTCGACTTCGATTTGTTCGACCGCGCCATACATGGGCTGGGTAAGGCTGGCATCAAGACCATCATGTGCACGCCGACGGCGACGCCGCCGCGCTGGCTGACGGCGCGTTATCCCGAAGTGTTGCGCGTCGATGCCAATGGCCGCGCCATGTGCCATGGCTCGCGCCAGCATGCCAATCTTGCGAGCGGCGTGTTCCGCGAGCATTCAAAGCGCATCACTAAAGCGATGGCCGAGCATTATCGCGGCAATTCGCACATCATCGGCTGGCAGACGGACAATGAGTTCAATACCTCTGGATCGCTGTCCTACGGTCCGGTGACTCTGGCCGAGTTCCAGGCCTTCCTCAAGGACAAGTACAAGACCATCGCCGCGCTCAACGATGCGTGGGGCGGGCATTTCTGGGCCACCGCCTACGACGATTTCGATCAAGTGGTGCTGCCCCTCGACTACGCTCCTGCCCCGGTCGGGCCGACCCATGTGGTCGACTATCACCGCTTCCTCGCCTTCGTCACGGCGCGGTTCCAGCACGATCAGGTGCTGATCCTGCGCGCCACCAATCCAGACTGGTTCGTCTTCCACAATTTGGGGCGGATCGACGACATTGACTTCCGCGGCGAGTTCTCGACCGATCTCGATTTTCTCGGCTTCGACATCTATCCGCATCTCGATGACGAGATGCAGCGGGTCGGCAGCGTCGGCGAGGCGCAGGCGCTGCGTCTCGACATCTGCCGCGGCTTCACCGGCAACTTCATCGTGCCCGAGCAGCAATCGGGCTTCGGTGCGCAGCCGAACTTCTCGACGCTGACGCCCGAACCCGGCGAGATGCGCCGTATGGCCTATACGTCAGTGGCGCGCGGCGCCGATGGCGTGATGTTCTTCCGCTGGCGGCCCGCGCATTTCGGTGCCGAGATCTATTGGATGGGCATCATCGATCACGACGACATCCCGCGCCGGCGCTATGACGAGGCCAAGCAGTTTGCGGGTGAGGTCACGGCGCTCAAGGACAAGATCCTCGGCACGCATGTGCGCATGGATTTGGGCATCGCCGGATCAGATTTCGACAATCAGGAGATGCACCGCTCCTGCCCAATCGGCATGCCGAGCCCCCAGGACGATGCGACGCTGCTGCACCGCTATTGCTACCGCCACAACATCGCCTGCGGCTTCATCCATCCCGAGGATGATCTCAGCAAGCTCAAGGCGCTCTACGTGCCGCATTGGCTGAAATGGACCGATGCGTGGACGGCGCGGATCGAGGCCTTCGCCAAGGCGGGTGGAACGGTAATCCTGGGCGGCCGCACCGGATCACGCGACGTCAACAACCACGTCATCCGCGACACCTCACCGGGTAAGAGGCTCTCGGCGCTGGCCGGGATCACGGTCGAGGAGTTCGGGTTGCTGACGCCGATCGGCGGCGACGGCATGTTCGAACATGGCGGCCGCTTCGGCGCCAACACGGTGCGCAAGAAGCTGCCGGCGACGTCGGCGAGCCGCCAATACAAGCTCAAGATCGGGAATGCGCAGGTGACGGCGGCGCATCTTTATGAGCTGCTTAACATCGCGCCCGACACGGCCGTTATCGGCAGCTGGGCCAGCCGCTTCGCCGAGGGCCAAGCCGCGATGACTTCGCGCAAAGTCGGTAAGGGCAAAGTGATCTACCTCGGCACGTACCTCAGCGATGCTCTCGTCGAGGTGCTGGCTGATCAGGTGCTGGTGCCCGCCGGTATCGTGCCGCTCATCGCCGACATGCCGGCCGGTGTCGAAGCGACCATCCGCGAGAGCAAGGACCGCCGCCTGCTGTTCATCCTCAACACGCTGGGCGAGTTGGCAAGCATCCGCAGTGTCCCCGCGGGCAGGGATCTGCTCGGCGATGGCAAAGTACGCGGCGGTAAGCTGTCGCTCCCGGCCTATGGCTGCAGCATCATCGAACTCGACTAGGGATGTTGTCGCGAGGCCTTGGGAAACGCTCTAGGCATCTTTGTGCTGCCACGTGCCACGACTTTCAGTGCGGCCGTCACGAACACGCTTTTCGTACGTCCCTCGATCCTTTCGATGAGAAGCCGTGCCGCGTTTGCGCCAAGTTCATGAACATCCTTCTGATCACCATCCCGCCGCTGATCGTCTACCTGTTCTTCAACCGGCAAATCGTCGCGGGCATGACGGCTGGCGCTGTGGACCCGTGTCCGCTTTGGGCCAAACCCGGACATCATGTCGCCCAAGCCGAACGGCTGCTTTGAGGAAACGGCAAATTTGATCTCAACAGCCGACATGAGGCGGTGGGTTCAACCGGTCATCGCAACACGCTTTAATCTGAGAGGATTAAGAGGTGTTGCATGGTGACGTCACGGATCTGGTTTACGTCAGCGCAGAAGGCCGAGCTTTGGGAGCGATGGAAGCGAGGTCAGAGCATTTCGTCGATCTCGCGGGCACTTGACCGCCGGAACAAGACCGGCGTTCAGCGGATCGTATCCTTGCGCGGCGGCATTGCTCCGTCAGCTAGGCGTAGAGCGGCCTTGGCGCTGGGGCTGGCGGAGCGCGAAGAGATCTCTCGCGGGATCGCGGCGGGTCTCGCAATCCGCGCTATTGCACGAAGTCTCGGGCGATCCCCATCGACAATATGTCGCGAGATCTCGCGCAATGGCGGTGCACAAACGTATCGTGCAACCCGGGCTGACAAGCATGCTTGGGAGCGAGCGCTGCGCCCGAAGAAGTGTCGCCTGGCATGCTCTGGGCGACTACGATGGTGGGTAGCGCAAAAGCTGGCGCTGCAATGGTCGCCGGAGCAGATAGCGGGCTGGTTGAGGCGAGAGTACCCAGGCGATCCAAGCATGCGGATATCTCATGAAGCGATCTATCGCAGTCTATTCATCCAGTCGCGAGGGGTGCTCAAGAAGGAACTGACAGCGCATCTGCGTACCAAACGACAGATGCGCCTCGCCAAAGGCGCACAGAGCCGGACGGGGCAAGGACAAATACTCGATATGATCTCCATCCGCGACCGCCCCGCCGAGGCGGAGGATCGTGCCATCCCAGGTCATTGGGAGGGTGATCTGCTCACCGGTGCTAACGACACGAACATCGCCACCCTCGTCGCGCGACACAGCCGGTTCACAATGCTTGTAAAGGTGGCGAGGAGGGACTCGACCACCTCGTGGCGGCCCTTGCCGAGAAGATCGGCACATTGCCCGAAGAGTTGCGGCGCTCGTTGACATGGGACCAGGGCAAGGAGATGGCTCGTCACAAGAGCTTCACCGTTGCCACCGACCTACAGGTCTACTTCTGCGATCCGCGCAGTCCCTGGCAGCGCGGCAGCAACGAAAATACCAACGGTCTGCTCAGGCAGTATTTCCCCAGAGCTACCAACTTCTCCCACGTCTCGCAGGACCAACTCAACGCCGTCGCCCTGCGGCTCAATCAGCGACCCCGAAAAACCCTGGACTTCGAAACGCCGGCCGATAGGCTACAGAAGGTGTTGCGATGACCTATTGAACCTACTGGCGCAAAGCTGCCATTCGGTAGAAAATAAATGCGGTCAAACGCGGCTGCGGCACCGCCCCGAGTATCTCGCTATTCTCGCCAGTGGCGATGGCGACCGCGAGCCCGGTTTCAGAACGATGGCGTCGATCACTTCTGTCTGTTCATCGATCAAATGGCGGGTCCGGGCGTTGACCTGCGGCGGATTCGAGTAGCGTTCGCCTTCTGCCAATGGCACAGTCCGTAAGCAATCAACGAGGCGAAAATGACACGCGTAGTGATCATTGGCGGCAGCGGGCATGTCGGCACGTACCTGGTGCCGCGGCTGGTCGAGGCCGGATATGAAGTGGTCAATGTCAGCCGCGGCCAGCGCGCGGCCTATACGCTGAATGCGGCGTGGAAATCGGTCAAGCCAGTGGTGATCGACCGCGACGCGGAGGAGAAGGCTGGCACCTTCGGCGAGAAGGTCCGCGCTCTGAAGGCCGATATCGTAGTGGACATGATTTCCTTCACCCTCGACAGCACCAGGCAGATCGTCGGCGCGCTGCGAGGCGAGGTGCAGCACTTCCTCCATTGCGGCACCATCTGGGTCTACGGGCACAACACCGCGATCCCGGCGACAGAGGACCAGCCGAAAAATCCGTTCGGCAGCTATGGCACGCAAAAGGCCGAGATTGAGACCTGGCTGCTCAACGAAGCCAGGCGAAACGGGTTTCCAGCCACGGTGTTTCGGCCCGGCCATATCGTGGGGCCCGGCTGGGAGCCGCTCAATCCGGCGGGCCACTTCGACGTCGGCGTGTTCTCCCAGATCGCCCGTGGCGAGCCGCTGGTGCTGCCCAATTTTGGCAACGAGACAGTACACCACGTGCATGCCGACGACGTAGCACATATGGTGATGCGAGCCATCGCGAACTGGAGCAACGCAGTGGGCGAGGCCTTCAACACCGTCTCGCCACAGGCGATCAATCTGCGAGGCTACGCCGAGGCCATGTACAAATGGTTCGGCCACGCCCCGCAGCTGAGTTACGAGCCGTTCGATACGTGGAAGGGCAAGCAGACCGAAGAAAACTGGCGCGCCACCTGGGAGCACATTGCACGCAGCCCGAGCCATTCAATCGCCAAAGCGCGGAACCTCCTGGGCTACGACCCGCGGTATTCGTCGCTCCAGGCAGTGCATGAGTCCGTCGAGTGGCTGGTGGCGAACGGGAAACTCAGCCGGTAGGAGTGCCCAGATACTTCTCAGCCTCGGCGCAGGTCGAAACCCGCATTGCGTCTATCAAATGAGAGTGCGTGTTTTCTCGCCAAGCGTAACTCGACCCTTGGAGGGCTGATGGGAGGAACTGATGGATCTCAAGAAACTCATCGCTGCCGTTTCGCAATCCCTTTTGCGCCGACTACCTCGAACGGCGCGGTTGGCCCAGGTCGATCGACAAGTTGCGCACCCACGATCTGCTCCTCATCCCCCGCGGCGATGGTCTCCCTTGGCGTTTGTCGCTTCGCGACAAAGACGGCGTGGAGCACCAGGTCCGGCTCACCGCAAATGATCCCAAGGCAATAGATCGCATGGTGCTTAAAGGGGCTGGGATTGCGGCTACGGCGAGATATGTGGCTGCGCCTGAGATCGAGGCCGGCAATCTCGTTCGCGTTCTGCCCGACTGGAGCGTTCCAGCCGTCGATGTCAGTCTAGTCATGCCTGCCGGCAAGGAACGCAGCCCGGCTGCAAGAGCCTTCATCGACTTTATGCGCCAACAGGTTGTCGGCAACCGCCGCTGGTTTGACGATGGGGCGTGACAGGCCTCACCATGTAATCAGTGGCGAACGATGCCGCCAGGCGTCGCTATGCACCTGGTCAAGGACAAATTTCGCAACGTCCTCCCGCGAGATGGCCCCGCCATGAAAGCCGGACAGATCGGTTAGAGTGCGGACATTGCCGCGTCCCGCCTTTTTGTTCAAAACGGATGGCCGGATGATAGTCCAATCGAGGTCGGACTTACGGATGACGGCTTCCTGCCGGTTCTTGTCCACATAGACGTTGCGCAGGAGCATCGCGAAAATCATGTTATCGAACAGGAACCCGCCATGTCCGGCGCTGTCGCCCGCGCCCATCCCAGTGATGGTGATCAGGCGCGAGATCCCGAAGCGCTTCAGCCGCTCGATGTCGATCGCCTCCGTGACAGGGAAAATCTGGTCGAATGTCGGATGACGGTTCACCGTGGATTCCTATGGCCGCAATAGTGGATTGCACAAACGCCAAAATGCTAGTTCGTGCATTGCATCTGGTATCTGCTGCATATCAAATACGTCTGAGAGATAACGCGGCGGAATGCAGTTTGCAGGGCCTGGCGACTAAACCGGTACGGTCGCAGCACGTCGAGAAAGCAGGATCTGGTAGACGACCAACCCGGCGGCGGTCAGCACGAATCCGGCAAGCGGTGAAAACAGCACGCTGTATCCCGCCGCGATGACCAGTCCGCCGCCCCATGCGCCAAGGGCATTCGCCACGTTGAGGGCGGCCAGGTTCATCGCGCCCATGAGCGTTGGAGCTTCGGGGGCGAAGTTTGTCATACGCACCTGAATCGTTGGAACTGCGGCCATCATCGCGGCACCCACGCCAAAGAGGCAGGGAAAGAAAGCCCATGCGTGGCTTCCCAAGACTCGACAAAATAACCAACACCACGAGCGTGAGCCCGTATCCGAGGACCAAGCCCCGGTACAAAAAGGTGTCTGCCAGATACCCGCCGACCAAGTTGCCGACCGTCATGCCGACACCAAAAACGCCGAGCGCCAGCGGTATCGTGGAAGGATCGAGTTGCACTACATCGGTCACCAGCGGCCCGATAAATGCATAGACCGCGAATATGCTCGAGATCCCCAGCGCCGCGACGGCTATCATCGGCCAGACAGTCCATCGTCGTAGCGCCGACAGTTCGTGAACGACGGAGCCCCCACGAAGGGCTTCTGTACGGGGAATGAAGAGGAACAGCGCATGGAGCGCGACGGTGCCAAGGGCAGCCATGGAGAGATAGGTGTTCCGCCAGCCCAGCGTCTGACCCAGAAACGTTGCCAACGGCGATCCAAAGAACGTTGCTACCGTCAGTCCGGTCATGACGAGCGAGAAGGCCTTTCCTGCCCGGTCCGCGCCGAAGAAGTAGGCTGCCACAACTGCTCCCGCTCCAAAGTAGGCGCCTTGCGGCATGCCGCTTATGAATCGGGCAACCGTAAACAGGCCGATATTGCTCGCCATCGACGAGAGGACGTTTCCGACGACCCACAGCCCCATCAGAAAGAGCAAGAGATTGCGCCGATTGAGCTTGGCTGCGACTAGCGTAACGAGTGGCGCCCCAAGCACGACCCCGAAAGCATACCCGGTGACCGCGTTCGTGGCGGTCGGAATATCGATCCCAAGATCGGCAGCATACAGTTGGATGATGCCCATGCTCGCGAACTCGGACGTGCCGATGCAGAAGCTGCCCAGCGTCAGGGCGAAAAGGGCGAGCGCTTGATTCTCACGGGGCACACTGGAGGGAGCAAGTTTCGTTGCCCTGCATTGAGCTTCATAGGCCTTTCCAAACATAGATCCACCTCATCGGCCTGAGTCTACGAAACAACGTGGACCGGCGCCTACGCCTCTATTCTGGCGCGGGGGCCGACCGGCGAAGGCACCCAGTCGGTGCGAAATGACGGCAGCGGCAGTCTTTCGTCCGCACCAAGCAGGCTCATTCCGGGCATGGCTGTCCGGCGGCTCCCCATTCCGCCATGTCCCGCACGTGGTCCTCGAAGGTTCCCGGCGGCGTGCTGCGACCCTCCCCAGGCTCCCACCCTCGCGGAATGAACCCGCTTAATGATGCATCGTGCCGAAGATGATCGAGCAGGGCGACGGCATCGCGGCCGCCGTTGCGGGCTGGATCCCTGAGCTGCTTGCAGATTTCGGCGCCACTCTGGCCGTACCAAAGAAACTCCACCGGAGCGAGCTGCCAAGGAATACCGGCTCGTGGCGGCGCGGGAGCAGGATCGTTCGGCAGGGTGGACGTCATATGGCAGGTCGAGCAGGGTATCTCCTCCGCTCCAATTCGGCTCAAACCCGCGTGAATGTTCATGCCATGAACGCGAGACTCGGTTTCACCGGCAGGTGTCCAGATCGGGATGCCGCGCGTGTCGACATGGCAATTTGCGCAGCGCGGATGGCTAACAACCGCCTCGATCCGTTTCCATGCTTCCAAACCTGCCGCACGGCTGACGCTACCCGACGGCAGCGCATCCCTCGAACCTTCACCTTTTGCGTATACCATCACTGTGAGAGGGGCCATTATCGAAGCAGCAAATGCGGCGGCAATTAGAGTTCTGTCCATGACCGCCTCTCTCAAACGAAGTCGATGAATTTGTTGAACGGCATTTCGCGGATGCGCTTGCCGGTCGCTGCGAAGATGGCGTTAGCGAGCGCCGGCGCCGCCGGCGGTACCGGCGGTTCGCCGATGCCCCGCACCGTGTAGTCGTTCTCCAGCCCGCGCACCTCGATCACCGGACACTGATACATCCGCATGGCTTCGTGGTGATTGTAGTTGGTCTGCTGGACTGACCCGTTTGCATAGGTGAGTTCGCAGTTCATGGCGTGGCCGAGACCCCAGACAACGCCGCCCTGCACCTGGTTTTCGAAATTGACGGGATCGACGATCTTGCCGACATCGGCTGCCACCCAGACCTTGTCGATTCTGATGCCGGAATCCGTCATGGTCACTTCGACGATCTCGGCAACTGCCGTGCCGAAGGCCTCGACGAAGGCGACGCCGCGGCCCTTTCCGTTGCCGAGCGGTCCATTCCAGCCGGCCATGTCGCCGACCGTTTTCAGGAGCGTCCGGTAGATAGGAATCTTGCACATGTCGATTCGCGCCTGGAGCGGATCGAGCCCGGCCGCATGGATCAGTTCGTCGATGAAGCTCTCGGTGAAAAAACCGTTGGCCGAAGCGCCAACCGACCGCCAGGTGGTAGTCGGCGACACGCCCTGCACCTCGAAACTCGCCGCACGGTAGTTCGGGATGTCGTAGTACATGTTCCAGATACCCACGGCCAATTGGCCGTCCGGGGCATTCGGCGGCATACCCATCCGCTCCAGCAGCTGCTTGAAGGGAGGCGTTGACGCCACCTGGACATCTGCTGCTACGATTTTGCCGTCCTTGACGCTGCCCCGATACCTGCCCATCGCGATCTGCCGCGGGATATCCTGCAGGAAGTCCTGCTCGCGCGAGAAGACGATCTTCACTGGCGTTCCGCGCAGTTGGTTGGCGATCTCAGCAAGCGCCCTGACGTTTTCGAATTCCAGGCGGTGGCCGAAGCTTCCGCCCGACCACTCATTGTGGAAGGTGATCTGTTCGGGCTTCATGCCAATTGCATTGGCCGCAATGTATTGCACCGATTGCGGCGTCTGGTGGCCGACCCAGATTTCCATCCCGTCGTCAGTCACGATGCCAATGCCGTTGAGCGGTTCCAGCGGCTGGTGGCCTACATAGGGCGCCCGGTACTCCGCCTCGAGCAACGTCCCCTCTTTTAGACCGGCATCGACATCGCCGTCGTTGCGCCACTGCTTGGCGAGGAATTCCGGCGTGAAGGAGGAACGCACGATGTCCCAGTGCCCCGCTTGCTCGGCCGGGTACTTGGATGGCTCCCAAATGCACTCGACGAGGTCCACCGCTTGCATCGCATACCAGCTGTTGGTCGCGATGACCGCTACGCCGTTCGATAGCTTGAGTATCTGTCGAACGCCGGGCATCGATTGCGCCTTGCTCGCGTCATACGACCGGATCGGCTGGCCCTTGTTGGGATTGAGCTTGACCGCCGCATAGACCATGCCGTCCATCTTGCGATCGATGCCGAAAATAATCTCGCCCGTCACCTTGGCCCGGATGTCGAGCCGCTCCATCGGTTTGCCGATCAAGCGCCACTGCAAGGGGTCGCGCAGCTTGACGTCCGTGACAGGCGGTATTTTCGCCGCCTCGGCCGAAAGCGCGCCATATGGGATCATCGTCCCGTCCGGCAGGATAACTTGGCCAGCCTCGGTGCGAATGTCGGCGACGGCGGCGCCGCTGCGCCTGGCCGCGGCAGCCTTCAGCGTCTCGCGTGCAACCGCGCCGGCGACGCGCAGCTTTTCGTAGGTGTCGGGGATCGCGCTTGAGCCTCCGGTCATCTGCAGGCCCGACTGCCTCAGCCATTCAAGCGCAGCCGCGCGCCCCTTCTCGGCCTCAAGGCTCTGGTCCGCCGCCATGAAGGGGGCGATCTCGTGCGCGAATCCGGTGTTGAAGTAGGCGGGGCTGGGTCCGGCGAAACGGACCTCGAATTGACCGAGGTCCAGATCCAGCTCCTCCGCGATCATCACCGGCTGGATGGAACCAATGCCCTGTCCGATGTCGGCATGCTGCGCAATGAGCGTGATCCTGTCGGGGCTAATCTCGACCCATGGATTGAAGGCGACCGAGTCCGGGCCGAGGCCCGCAGCCAGCGGGTTGACCGCGGCGGGAGAGGCGGAGGTCTCCTCGGCGCGACCATAGGACCCGAAGGCCACACCACCGGCAACGGCAGCGGAGCCGAATATGACGGCGCGACGGGAAAGCTTTGGCGTGGCGCCCATCTCACTTCCCTCCAATCTTTTCGGCTGCCGCGTGGATCGCGACGCGGATGCGTTCATACGTGCCGCAGCGGCAGAGATTACCCGACATGACCTCGTTGATATCCTCATCGGTCGGTGCGGGCTTCGATTCGAGCAACGAGATCGCCTGGATGATCTGGCCGGCCTGGCAGTAGCCGCACTGTGGCACCTGATGCTCGATCCACGCCTCCTGCACTGGGTGAAGCTTACCCTTGCCAACGGCTTCGATCGTGGTGATTTCCTTCCCCGCGACATCGGCCATACGCGCCTGACAGGAGCGGACGGCTGCTCCGTCGACTTGCACCGTGCACGCGCCGCATTGGGCTATTCCGCAGCCATACTTCGGACCTGTGATGCCAAGCTCATCGCGCAGCACCCAGAGCAAAGGCATCTCGGGTACCACGTCGACTCGGTGCCTCAAGCCATTGACAACAATATCGAACATCGTAAGCCTTCCTTAATTTGCCGGTACTTGGCTACTGCATGCAAAGGTACTGGCGGCTTACAATGCTGCAAAGGACAGTGCGCCAAATTTTACCTTTTTTAACCAGCGGTTGGGCCTAGGCAGTGGCCAGCGTGAGGCGAGTTTTTTCGGTTTCGACGAACGTTTTCTTGCCGTCGCTATTCCTCATCAATGGAACGGCGATGCGCACCTTTTTCACAAATGTCTCGGTCACGCGTTGGTTGGAACGATTGCTGCGACCGCCCCCTGTGCGACCGAAATGTCTTGCTCGACGGTCCCGGCGCTCGCGCCCACCGCACCAATGATTTCACCGGCGACGCGCACCGGCACTCCGCCGCCGAAGATGATGACCCGCCCACCGTTGCTTTGCTCTATGCCAAAGAGCGGTGCGCCGGGCTGCGCCAGTTGGCTTAGAGAGGCGGTGGTCTTATCGAACAGACGGGCAGTCAATGCCTTGCCGATGGCGAGATCGATGCTTCCGATCAGGGCACCGTCCTGACGCGCAAATGCTACAAGCGCGCCACCCTGATCCACGACGGCTATGTTGTAGGCAATGCCGAAGCTTGCGGCTTCGGCTTCGCCCGCTGCCAGCATCCGTTTCGCATCGGAGAGAGTGAGGGTGGTGCGAGAACAGGGCATCGTCTTTCATTGCCTCAGGTCGCTGTTCGGCGGTCAGATCGAATTTGCCTAAGCTACACGCGAGCGGATGGCGCGGAGGTAAAAAAAGGTTAAATTATAGTATGCGAAAGCCCCCAAGCTGAACCGCGGGGCGCAACTCGGAACGGCAAGTTCGTTAGGGGGTCATTCGTGGGTGCATGGAACGATCCGGCAAACTAGACGGCAAGACGTATTGCTTCGGCGACTATCGGTTCATTCCAGACCGGCAAGTGTTGATGCTGGACGATAATCCGCTCCGGCTCGGAGCTCGGGCTCTCGATCTGCTCCACTTGCTCGTAATCCACGCGGGGGAAGTCGTAGGCAAGGATCAGTTGATGAGCTTCGTCTGGCCGAACACTTTCGTTCACGAAAGCAACCTGAAGGTCAACATTGCCGCGTTGCGTCGTGCTCTTCCCCGAACAGCGTCAGGATTATCGTGCATAGCCACAGTCAGCGGACGCGGCTACCGCTTCGTCGCGCCGCTGCGCGTCTACGGAGGCGAACAGCCACGGTTTTCTTCCAATCCTGCTGAAGCTCCTGTCCGGGAGCTGCCTAATCTCTCGGAGGTCATCGGCCGCGATGACGTTATTGCTGATCTCGCTACGAGGCTTCCTGAACGCCGGTTTCTGACGGTTGTCGGACCGGCGGGGGTTGGCAAGACGACCGTCGCCATCGCTTTGGCAAAACGCCTTCTCGACCGCTATCGGGACGGCGTTTGTTTCGTTGATCTTACAGCTATCGGCGACCCCCAGCTTGTGGACGCGACGATAGCAAGGTCGCTGGGCGTTGGCAGCAAATGGACGAATATGCTTGCCGGGATTATTGAAGCACTGCGCGATCGCGAAATGCTGCTCGTGCTCGACAACTGCGAGCACGTTCTCAGCACCGCTTCGGCGATTGGAGAACATTTGACCTCGGCGCTTCCAGGCGTTCACATCCTTGCTACAAGCCGGGAACCGCTGCGGTCTCGGTCAGAGAATGTCTATCGCCTGTCACCGCTCCAATATCCGGACGAGCACGACAGTATCGACCGACAGAATGCCCTGGCTTTTCCCTCCGTGGAGCTCTTCGTGAGAAGAGCACAGGAGGCCTGCGGCTATCAGTTCAACGATATGGACGCGCCTTCAGTGGCAGCCATATGTAGACGACTCGACGGCATCGCTCTTGCGATCGAGCTCGCAGCATCGAGGCTGCCCACTTTGGAACCGGCAAGCCTGCGGAAG
This sequence comes from Mesorhizobium sp. P2_B5, assembly GCF_056404775.1. Lineage (NCBI taxonomy): Bacteria > Pseudomonadati > Pseudomonadota > Alphaproteobacteria > Hyphomicrobiales > Phyllobacteriaceae > Mesorhizobium > Mesorhizobium sp. P2_B5. The sequence goes on from NZ_JBFUDJ010000015.1 coordinate 92,554, forward strand.
CTTCTCGAACAAAGTTTCGAGCCGCTCAGATCCAGTTCGGGAGCAACCCCGCCGCGACATCAGACCCTGTATGCCACCCTGGACTGGAGCTACCAGCTACTATCCATAGATGAGGCTCGGCTGCTGCGGTTGCTGTCGGTCTTTTCGGGAGACTTCTTTCTCTCCGATGTCATCGGCGTCGCCGACACCATCGGCCGAAGCATCGAGGATATCGTGGCATGCACGGAAAGCCTCGCTACGAAATCGCTTTTGTCGGTTGCGTATGCCGCCGGCGTTCCCCGCTATCGCCTGCTCGACAGCACGCGCAGCTTTGCTGCCGAGCGATTGGAAAGCAGTGGAGAAGCCGCCGACGCCCGATCTAGTCATGCCCGCTATCTTCTCCGGCTGTTCGAGCAGGCGGAAGCTGAGTGGCAATGGCAACCGAGAAGCGAATGGACCGCCTCCTACGAACCGCGAACAAACGATCTGCGCAAGGCAATCGACTGGATCTTGGGCGATGGTGGCGGCCCCGAGGTCGGCGTGCGTCTGACCAGCGCGGCAATCCCCCTCTGGGATGAATTGTCGACCGTCGCTGAAAGCCGGCGACGCGTCGAGCGGGCACTGCGATCGGTCGATGCCGTGTCGCGTTGCGATCCGGCCGTCAGAATGAAGCTCATCGCCTCCTACGCTTCGGGCCTCAACTTCTCCGACCATTTCGGTCCCGAAGCCGATGCGGCGTGGGTGGAAGCGAACCGGCTGGCGCGCGACATCGGCAATGTCGATTACCAGCTCCGCACCCTGTGGGGATTGGGCATATTGCAGAGCTTCACCGGACGGCACAGGCAGGCGATCGCGACGCTCGAGCGTTTCGCCAAGCTTGCTGATCGGGAAAACGAACGGCCGGCAGCGGCGGAGGGAGAGCGCGTCAGGCTAACGGCGGTCTTCTACTGCGGCGACGTCCGCAGTGCGTATGATGACCTGAAAAAGCTTGCGCGCGAGCACGCTGCCACTGCAAAGCGATCGGGCGTTGCACGATTCCAGATGGACCGGTTCGTGTCCATTCGGGTGGCATTGGCGACGGCGGCGTGGGTAGCCGGCGAACGCAGCGAGGCGACGGCGGCGATCCAGGATGCACTCGGCCACAGCCTCGCGCTCGATCACTTTGTCTCGCATTCCAACGCCCTTGCTCAGGCGGCCCTGCCTCTCGCCATTTGGTCCGGCGAGGCCGAAACCGCACGCCGGCATGTTGCGACGCTGGCCCATAATCTTGCCTCGCGCGATATCGCCATCTGGCGGCCCGTCTGCAATTTCTACGAAGGTGCCGTTAGGAGTATGGATGGCGACGGCGACGGCGTTGATACCATGCAAATGGCGGTAGGGCAGCTCATCGACAACAATTTCCTTGTCCGGGTGCCCATGTATCTCGCAATGCTTGCGGAAGCCGCATTGCGCCACGAACGGATCGCGCTCGCCCGGGACAGCCTGAGCGCCGCATTCGATCGTGCCAAGCGGCAGGGAGAATACTGGTCGCAACCGGAACTGCAACGCGTGCGCGGGCTGCTGCAGTGGTTGGACGGCGACTTGGCCGGGGCCGCGGAGACGTTCTTGCTGGCCATAGAGACCGCGAGGGAAAGCGGTGCGCTTTTCTTCCGCCTCCGGGCTGCAACTGCATTGGCGGAACTTTTGGCACAAACCAACCGGCACGGGGCGGCGGAAGAACTACTGTCTCCCGTCTGCGCCGAATTCGATGACGGGCCGCCCTGCGCGAACGTGGAGAAAGCGCGTCACCTACTCGGGACTCTTAGGCGGCAGGAAACGGCCCAAGGCGGTGACGCATCCTAGGCTGCGCTAGCCATTTTTGTTGGCGACAAAGGCGGGCTCGAGGACAAAAGCGTTTCGTTCGGCGAGGTCGTTGATTTTCGAAAGGTAGTTCTTGTAATGCGGCGTCTCCCGGTGTGCCGCAACCGCCGCGTTGTCGACATAGAGTTCATCCAGCGCATACCGGTCTGCTTTGGCCTGGTCCCGCCAGACGTCCCACCGCAGGTTTCCTGTCTCTGCCCTGCAGTGGGGTGCCATGCTGAACAGCAGGGCCTCAAGCTCTTCAGCCTTGCCAGGCCGGGCGAGAAATGTCGCCATGATCTTGATGTGGCTCATGATTTGGTTCTCTTGGTCGGCTATTTCGCACTGGCCGCCCTTGCTATGAAGGCAGCGACCTCCTGCGGATGGGCCAGCATGACGGCATGACTGCTGTCGATCTCCAGTGTTGTAGCACCGGCCCGCTTTGCGAACCCCCGCTGGAATGTCCGCGGGATCATCATGTCCTTTTTGGTGACCATGAAATGCGACGGCTTGGATTTCCACGCGGCTTTGGTGATTTTCGTCTGCACCGCCTCTAGGCCCCATGGCACCTGCGCAACCGCCATGAAGCGCGTGATGGACGTGTCGACATCGGCCGCGAAAGCAGTCGGAAATTTTGAAGGGTCTACGAGCAGGTAGCCATCACTGGGCGGCAGCAAAGGGGCGCCCGATTCTCCAGGCGGCGTTGGCTCTTCCGCGAGCGATGCGACGGATTCGCCGGCGTCAGGCGCGAAGGCCGCCAGATAAACAAGCGCTCTGACCTTGGGATCGTCACCTGCCTCCGTGATCACCATCCCGCCATAGGAATGGCCGACGAGGATCACCGGATGCTTTGCCGCGGCGATCACCTTCCGGGTGGCAGCAACATCACCATCCAGGCTGATCGTCGGGTTCTGGACGATGAGCACCTCGTATCCCTCCCCCGTCAGTATATCGAATACGGATTTCCAGCCGGAGCCGTCGACGAACGCGCCATGCACCAGGACGATCGAGACGGGCTTCTCACCGGACTGGGCTAGCACGGCTGCGGGAGCAATCAACGACAGGAGGAGGACCAAGGCGATGCGCATCATGAAACTGGCTCCAATCTGATTTCGAGTGGGTGGACGGGGAGGCGCTCCGCCTCAGGCTCTTCAGCGCGCCGCAGTGGCGAGATCGAGTGCTTCGATGAGTTTTGCCGCGATCGGATGATCGGAGCGCGGATTCTGGCCGGTGATGAGTTCACGATCGACGACAACATGGGGCACGAAGTCGGGGCCGACTGTCGTCTTGGCACCCGCCAGGTCCAATGTTTCAGGCATATTGAAATAAAGCTTGCCGTGCAGGATGTTGTCCTCGATCGGTTTTTCCTCGCTCGCCGAATAGACCGTCATCGTGTAGCCGGCATATTGCCATCCCTTTGCGAGTTCGGCCGCCTTGGCGCGGTCACCCTGGATCATCGACGCGCGAAATTCCTTCGCCCTAGGCATCGCGGACATCGAGGCGATCGGGCCGTGGCAGAGCAAGGCGGTGGGCTTTCCTGCCGCATGGAAATGCCGAAGGATTTCTCCGGCATCAGGGTCTTGCATCAGATCGACCACCGGCCCTTGGCCGCCAGGCACGAACACGGCGGCATAATTTTCCAGCCCCTCCTCGATCACAGATCGCAGGGTACGGCCTGTGTTGGTCGAAATCCTTGGCGCGCCGATAGGCCGCCTCATCGCCGTCGAAATGCTGGACCGCATCCGATGCAGGATCGATGTAAGGCTTGGCGCCCGTCGGAGTGGCGAGCACAGCTTCGTAGCCGGCACCGACAAGGGCCAGCATGGGCACCACGGTCTCATTGAGATACTGCCCCGTCGGGCCCGTGCCGCCTCCCTGTATTTCGATGCGGGTGGCGTTCGAGCCCATTACACCACTTTTCCCTTGCTCATGGAAGTCTCCTGATGTTTCGCGGTGGATGGCGCGAGCCGGCCATCCAGGAACTGCCGAGACGATATCGCGGCGACTACAGGATGGCTGGTTAAAAGAGGTAAAAAGAAGCGGGTCGTGATGACGGGGGTGGGCTCAGAGGCGTTACGCCAATGCCTTGGTTTTTCGGATCGGATAAGGCCCTAGGAAAAGAACCGTTGCCGCGCCACCGATCAGCAGAAGCGCACAGGCTTTGAGGATTCCCGAATAGGTGCCCGTGCTGTCGAACGCGTAGCCGAACAGGCTAGGCCCTACGAAAGCGCCCACTACGAAGATGCCGTAGAGGGTCGCGTAGGTCGTGGCGTAGCTCCGCATCCCGAGATAGCGGGCAACCAGATAGGCCATCAGGTCGAATTCCACTCCGGAGGTGAGGCCGAGCAATAGAATGGCAATGCAGGCCGTCGAGAAGCTCACCTGGTCCAGCGAAAGGATGAGGCAGGCGGCCGCGCCCAACGTCAATATGACCGTGCCCACCGCAGGCGCCCAGAAGCGATCGACCAGAACGCCACCAAGCAGCCGGCCGGCCACGGCCGCTATTCCGACGAGCGAGGCGAGTTGGACAACTTCGCCAGCTGAGAGACGCAGCGAGCGAAGTATGTTTTCGATGTTGGGCAGTGGCGCGGCGATGGCGAGCGACATCGGGACAAAAACAATGGCCAAGAGCCAAAAATAGCGGGAGTGGAAAGCTTCACGAGCTGTCATGCCTTCCGGAGCCTCGCCTATCGCCGGCCCCGCGCCGACATTCCTGCTTCGCAACCCCGTAAAGCCCCAGAGAACCATCGGGCATGCGATGAGCACCGGCATTGCGCCCACCACGAGTATTGCGAGGCGCCATCCGCCCGTCTCGATCAACAACTGGGCCAGTGGTTTTACGACAAAGGCGAACAAGCCCGCGCCGGACAACACGATGCCAAGGGCAAGACCTCGGCGCTCTTCGAACGCACTGTTGATCACTCGCGTGAAGACGACCGGGGTCGCTCCCAACCCGAAGATAGCGATAGCGAGCCACGAGAGATAGTATTGTCCGATCGAGCCGTTCGATGCCGCGAGCGTCATGTAGCTCAGGCCCAGGCACGGCAGGGAGACCGATGCCACCAGGCGCGCGCCGAATCTGTCGATCAATGTCGCGAAAAATGGCCCTATGATCAGAACTGAACCGGCCAACAACGACAGACCGCCAAAAATGGTCGCGAACGACCAGCCGAATTCTTCCGCGAAGATCGGCGCAAAGATGCCGATCGTGTAGAAAGGGATAGCAGGCAAGCCTAAAGCCGTTCCGAGCAGGCCGGCCAATACCAGCCGCCAGCCGTTCCTGAACTCTGCGAACTGCGTTCCTCTCAGTGGGGCATTCCTTTTGTTGGAACCCAGTTCGGCAGTCATCGTTGTGCAATGCACCATACGCAACGTATCAATTGCAATGCGTTGGCAGCGCCCTCCTGCTAAGGACGATGTCCCGATGCAACAAGCTCTGCTTTGCGCCGTGCCGTCTCCAACCCAAGCCCGATGAAGGCGCGCGCGTGCTTGGCGAGTGCCAGATTGTCTGTCCACAGATTGCGCCAGATGGCGGTCTTCTTCGAGAGGTTCTCATCGACGATTTCCGACGAGAAGGATTCGAAGCTGAGGTCGTCGCTGTAGCCGATAGCCGTCAGCGCATCGAAGATCGCGGCGAAGTCGATATTGCCGGTGCCGAGGAAACCGCGATGGCTCTCGCCGATATGGACATAGCCGATCTTGCTTGCGGCTTGGCGGATAGCCAGCCCGACATCGGCTTCCTCGATGTTCATGTGGAAAGTGTCGAGATGCAGGAAGATATTGTCCGACCCGGTGTCTTCGATGAAGGCCAGCCCTTGCGCGGCGGTGTTGAGCAAATTGCTTTCGAAGCGGTTGACGATCTCGAGATTGAGCGTGACGCCGGCCGCCTTCGCCGTCTCCGCGACCTTGGCCAGCGTGCCGGCGCTGCGCTGCCACTGATCGCGCGTCGGCGCCAGCGTCTGCAGTCCGTGGCTGGTGCTGAGAATGCCGCCAATCTTCTGGCCGCCCAGATCGCGCGTCAGCGCGATGGTGTCCTTGAGGATCTCGACGCCACGCGCGGCAATCGCTTTGTCGGCGCTCGAAATGTCGCCATCACCAGGCAATCCGATGCTTATCGCGGCGCCGAGGCCGAGATCGGCGATGCGTCTGGCGAGCCAGCTGATGTCGACATCGGCCGGGTCGAGATAAGAGAATTCGATGAGGTCGAAGCCGGCCTCTTTGGTGTTGGCCAGTGTGCGTTCGAGGTTGGCCTGTGCCGAGCTCGCCGACCAGACGAAAGAATGGATTCCAATACGCGACATCATCGTCTCCGGCTTCTGCGCATCGGACCCAGAAGCGGAGCCGATGCCTGACAAGACGTGCGGCCGGTGACCCCSGCCGCACGCTTCTGAGGGACGTTTAGCGGGCCGCGGTCCAGCCCTTGTAGTCCTTCAGATTTTCGGCCGTGATCAGCTTCGGGTCGAGCAGCACGGTGGCCTCGGCCGGCTTCTTGCCGGCAAGCAGATCAGCCGCCATTGTCAGCGACTGCCCGGCCATCACGTAGGGATCCTGCGAAGCCGAGGCCTTGATCATCGAGGTGCCCGAAGCGAGTTCTTTCTCGATATCAGGCGCGCCATCCACCGCGGTGAAGATGAACTCCGAGCGGTTGAGCTGCTTGGCCGCAAGCTGGGCGCCGATCGCCGTCGGATCGTTGATGGCGAACACGGCGTCGATCTTGTCGAAGCGGGTCAGCAACGACTGGAACACTTTCAGGCCGCCGTCGCGCGAGCCTTCGGCATTCTGGTCGTCGGAGAGGACCTTGATGTCGGGGTGTTTTGCAAGGACGTCCTTACAGCCCTTGACCCGCTCCAGGATCGACGACGATGCCGGACCGTTGAGGATGACGTAGTCGCCCTTGCCGCCGGTATGGTCGACCAGGTACTGGCAGGCCTCTTCGCCGGCCTTGACGTTGTTAGTCATCACGGTGACGTCGGCGCCCGGCGCCGAAACGTCGAATGCGGCGACGATGACGCCGGCCGCCTGCGCCTTCTTCACCGCCGGCGCGATCGCCTTGGCATCGACGGCGTTGAGCATGATGACGTCGACGCCGGCGGCGATGAACGAATCGACTTGCGAGACCTGCTTGTTGAGGTCGTAGTCGGCCGATACCGACGTCACCTGGACGTTCGGGTTGATCTTCTTGGCTGCGTCCTCGATGCCCTTGATGGTAGCGACGAAGAAAGGGTTGCCGAGCAGGCCGACCGAGATGCCAACCTTGTTCAGATCCTTGGCCGATGCCGGCGCGGTCACGACGGCCGCAAGGGCGACGCCGCAGAGCAGTTTTGCGATGGTCTTCATTGCTTGTTTTCCTCCAATTGCCCCGCGCCTCTCACGGTGCGTTACACATGAAACCGGCTCCCTTGCCGGCGACTAAGGGCCATCACGTTCTTGCTCCTGCCTGGAGCCTATAGCGGTCGAGGGCGACTGCCACGATGATGACCAATCCTTTGATGATGTACTGCCAGATGTCCGAGACACCGGCCAAGATGAGCCCGTTGGAGAGCACCGCGATGATCAGGCCGCCGATCAGCGTGCCCCAGATCGAGCCGACGCCGCCGACGAAGCTGGTGCCGCCGAGAATGACCGCAGCGATGGCATCCAATTCGTAGGACTGTCCGAGCTGCAGCCCGTTGGCGGCGTACAGCCGGGCCGCCGACATGGCGCCGCCAAGACCGGCCAGAAGGCCGGAAGCGCCATAGACGAAGAGGAGCACCAGCGGGACCTTGATGCCGGTCAGCCGTGCCGCCTCGGCATTGCCGCCGACGGCGTAGATCCAGGTGCCGAGCACGGTGCGCTTGAGCACCAGCCAGGACAGCACGACGACCGCCAGCGCGATGATGACCAACCAGGGAACGCCGAACAGCGAACCGTTGCCGATGAAGTCGAACGGCAGGTCCGAGTTGAACACCGTGGTATCCTGGCCGAGCAGACGGGCGACGCCGCGCACGGCCGTTAGCGATCCCAGCGTGACGATGAAGGGCGGCAGCCTGATATAGGCGATCAGCAACCCGTTGATGACGCCGAAGCCGAGGCCGACGAGAATGGCCGCCGGCACGCCCAGCAGTCCCCAATCAGGCACCAGCGACACCATCACCGCCACCATCGCCGAGGCGGCAAGGATCGAGCCGACGGACAGATCGATGCCGCCGGTTAGGATGACGAAGGTCATGCCGGCCGCCAGCACGATGTTGATCGACGATTGCTGCATGACGATCAGCAAATTGGTCTGGGTGAAGAAGCGCGGGTTCATCAACTGGAAGCCGACCGCCAGCAGGATCAGGATCGGCAGCATGCCGAGCGCGGCGAAGGCGGTGCGCCACCTTCTGCTCCTGCCGACCGCCCGGTCGTCCGCTTTTGTCGTGTCGGCCACCTTGTCGGTCATCGCTGAGCCGCTCCCGTTGCAAGTTCCATGATCGCTTCCTGGCGCAACGGCTGGCCCTGCGACGCCGTCACCTCGCCGGCGATGGCGCCGTCGCGCATCACCAGCACGCGGTCGGCGATGCCGATCACCTCCGGCAATTCGCTGGAGATCATCAGGATGGCGATGCTTTTCTTGGCGAGATTGTCGATCAACCGGTAGATTTCCGACTTCGCACCGACATCGACGCCGCGGGTCGGCTCGTCGAGGATGACGACCTGCGGCTCTGTTTCCAGCAGCCGGGCGAGCAGCACCTTCTGCTGGTTGCCGCCCGACAGCGAGCCGGCATTGGCCTGCACCGAGCGGGTGCGGATGGAGAGGTCGGAGACTGCCTTGGCGGCGCGCCTTTCAGCGACATTGAAATCTCGCAAACCACCGGCCTTCGCATCCATTGCCAGCACGCCCATGCTGATGTTGTCGGAGATTGACATGTCGAGGAACAGGCCAAGCTGCTTGCGGTCCTCGGTGAGGTAGGCGATGCCGGCGTCGAGCGCCTCGCGCGGCGAATCGATGGATATCGGCTTGCCGCCGAGCTCAAGCGTTCCAGATGTGCGCCGGTCGGCACCGAAGATCAGCCGTGCCAGTTCGGTGCGGCCCGAGCCGACCAAGCCGGCCAGTGCCAGCACCTCGCCTTGGTGGAGGTCGAAGGAGCAATCCTTGATGAGATTGGCATCCGACATACCGCGCACCGACAGCGCGACGGCGCGCTTCTCGTCCGGTGGGCGGTGATCCTTCTTGTAGAAGGTCGACAGATCGCGGCCGACCATCATCGACACCAGGCGCGACGCGTTCAGGTCGGCGCGGTCGAGCGTGCCGACATAGCCGCTGTCCCGCAGAACGCTGACGCGGTCGGCGAGCTGGTAGACCTCTTCCATGCGGTGGCTGATGTAGATGATGGCGATGCCCTGCGACTTCAGCGTCGCGATCACCTCGAACAGCCGGTCGGATTCACGCGAGGTCAGTGAAGTGGTCGGCTCGTCCATGACGATGATGCGCGCATTGGTCGACAGCGCCCGGGCGATTTCCACCAGCTGGCGTTCGCCGAGCGACAGGCTTGCGACCGGGGTGCTGACCGAAAAGGTCACGCCGAGCCGCGCGATGATCTCGCCGGCGCGCCGATTGCACTGCTCGCGGTCGACGATGCCGAACCGTCGCGGCTCGTTGCCGAGAAAAATGTTCTGCGCCACCGACAGATTGGGCGCCAGCGACAGCTCCTGGTAGATGACGGCTATGCCCTGGGCGCGTGCCTTGATCGGATCGCCGGTCGCGACTGGCGTGCCGTCGATCAGGATGTTGCCGCCGGGATCGGGCCTATAGGCGCCGGAAAGCACCTTCATCAGGGTCGACTTGCCGGCACCGTTCTCACCCATCAACGCATGCAGTTCGCCGGCATGGACGAGCAGCGATACATCGTGCAAGGCGCGGATCGGGCCGAACGTCTTGGAGATGTGGCGCATTTCCAGCACCGGCTGGCGGGCCTGATCGATCCGGACGGCGGCGCTCATCGTGCGCCTCCAGAGGCTGCTCCGGCTGCACGCCGGTCAGCGGCGAGGCCGCGCCAGTCGTTGCGGTAGCCGGCAAGGCCGCCGAAGCTTGCGGGCCGCACCGCCTCCGGCGCCTCGGTGGCAAACGCGCGTCCGGTGCTTTCGAAGGCAAGTGCGGCGGCACCAGTGGCGCTGCCCTCGAGCGTTGCTCCCTGCAGGAAAGCCTGCCCCGGTCGCAATTGCGCCAGCAGCGAGCCAAGGATGCCGCCAGTGTTCAGGCCGCCATCGACGATCACGGTGTTGTCGGAATGAATCAGCTCGAGGCACCGATCGACCATCAGCGCAACATAGAGCAGCGCCACAGCTGCGCGTTCCTCGGCACTGGGTGTACGCCCGACCAGTTCGCCGCGGCGATGAGGCATCGGCCCGCCCGGCGCGAAGCTCGGCAGCGCCATGATGCCAGCATCGATCACCCGCTGCACTGCCGCACGCGCAATCGGACCATGCCAACCGGGGCTGATCGTGGCGAATTCGCGGCCGCCCATGAAGCGGATGGTCGGCACAGAGCCGCCGTCGACATCGACATTGACCAGCATGTCGCGCTCGCCGTCGAGCGCGTCGATCGGGCAGTCCGGATTGAGCACGATGACCCAGGTGCCGGTCGAGACCACGGTCACCGGCCCAAGCTGCTGGCGGCGATAGGCATGGAGCGCGGCATTCGAGTCATGGACGCCGTTGTGGATGGCGACCGGCTTCGGGGCCTGGCCGAAGCGCTGCTCGCCGATCACCGCACCGGCGCGCTCGAAGCCTGGCATCTGGCCGCGCCAGCCTTCGGCGTCGACCAGCGAGGAGAAATCGTGTTTGCGCGGCGCCCATAGATGCGAGTGGCAGCCGAGATAGGACACTTCCGATACCGGCCGGCCGCCAAACCGCCAGCTCCAGTATTGCGGATAGCCGAGGATCGATTTCGCGGCAGTGAATGCACCAGGTTGCACCGCCTGTAGCCACAGCATGTGGCGACCGTAGTTGAAGCCGAGTGGCAACCGTGGCGAGAAGGTCTCGGCGAAATCTGGAACGCGGCGATCGATTTGCGCGGCAATATCAGCCGGCGGCTCCTGCTCGTAGTCGAGTATCGGATGCGTCAGAGCCGCCTCGTCGACGAGGGCAAAGGTGCAGCCATGGCCCGACACCATCACGCCCTCGATACCATGGATGTCGGCGACCTCGCTGACGGCTCCAATCGCCCAATCGTGAAGCGCTGCCTCATCAAGCACGCTGAAGCCATCTTTGCGCATCCAGTTCGGCCGGGTCCGGCGCTCGTCGACGATGCGTCCGTCCGGGGCGAAAACGAACAGCTTCGAATTGGTCTTACCGAAATCGAGGACGGCTATGTTCACTGACCGCCTCCCGAAGAAGAGGCGATCCGCACCATGACGCCGGCGTCTTCGAGCATGCGCGCATCGGTATCGGACAGGCCGTCATCGGTGACCAGCGTGCCGATGCGCGATAGCGGCAGCGCCACGTTGCGCGCGTGGATCGACAGTTTGCGGCTGTCGGCCAGCACCACGATCTGGTCGGCGCAGAGGCTGAGCTCGACGATCGAGCGGACCAGCAGCGGGTGCGATTCCAGCAAGCCGTCCTGGCCGATGCCTTGCGCGCCGAGAAAGAATTTCGAGGCGTAGAACGGCACCGCCTGGGTCAGCGAATGGATGATGCCCGGCTCTCGGTAAAGGTCGCCGCCGGCGACGGTCAGGCTGCAATGGCCGTGGTCGCTGAGATAGGCCGCCAGCGGCATCGAGTTGGTGTAGAGTCGGATGTTGCGATCGGCGAGCTTGACGCCGAGATGAAAGCAGGTCGAACCGCCATGCACGATGACGGCGTCGCCGTCACGCACCATGGTCGCTGCGAGCGCGGCGATCTGCCGCTTGGCCTCGACCGCAAGGTCGCGGTTCTCGTCATAGGGCCTGGCATAGACGACACCCGCTTGCGACGAACCATCGAGCGCCGAGATGCCGCCATAGACCTTCCTTGCTTCGCCGGCCTCGTCGATCTTGTCGATGTCGCGCCGCACCGTCGCCGCGGACACGCCGAGCTGCTCCTGCAGCTCCCGCACCGATGCGAAGGGGCGATCCCGCAGCAACTCGACGATCTGACGCTGGCGGCCGGAGTCGCTCAATCGTTTTCCCTCCCGGAAGCCGTCTTTTCCACGGCATTTGATGTAACTTACTCAACATCTCCCTGATTGCAAGGACATTTGATGATATTAGATCACTATTGACGTAAGTCGCTCGCGTCTGCGATACAAACATCAACATTTGCCCCGCGACGGGGCAGCTGCGAGGCTTTCGGAACTGATAGAGGAAATGCGCCATGGCGACCTATGCGGATGCGCAGGAAATGGCTGCTTTGCGGTCGCTTTCGGCCAGCATCGGGCGCAGCCCAAATCTGACCCAGGCCGCTGGCGGCAACACCTCGCTGAAAGCCGGTGACACGCTGTGGATCAAGGCTTCCGGCACCTGGCTGAAGGATGCGCTCACCGAAGACATCATGGTGCCGGTGGCGATGACGCCACTGCTCAGGGCTGTCGAACAGCGCGACAGCGCCGCCGACCAGCCGCAGATCTTCGCCATCGAGACGCTCAACGCCCGCCGCCTGCGCCCTTCGATCGAGACCACCGTTCACGCGCTGATGCCGCAGCGCGTCGTCCTGCATGTCCATTGCGTCGAAACCATTTCGCTGGCGGTACAAGCCGATTGCGAGGTGGAAGCCGCCAAACGTTTCAATGGTCTCAAATGGGCGTATGTGCCTTATTTCCGGCCGGGCCTGCCGCTTGCCCAAGGGATTGCCGAGCGGCTTCAGCCGGGGGTCGACGTGCTGATCCTTGCCAATCACGGGCTGGTCGTCGCGGCCGATAACGTCGCCGAGGCCGAAGTGCTGCTGCGCCGCGTTACGCTGCTTCTGGCGCGGCCGGCGCGCCAGGTGGTGGAACCGGATGTTGCGGCATTGACGGCACTGGCTGGGAACACCGGTTACAGGCTGCCGGCGGAAATCGAGGCGCATGCGGTCGCCATCGATCCCGAAAGCTGCCGCATGGCGTCCGGGGGCAGCCTCTATCCCGATCATGTCATTTTTCTGGGCCGGGGATCGGTGGTGGCGAGGCCCGGTGAGGATGTGCCGCGCGTCACAGAGCGGTGCGGTGCCAAGCCCGCGGCGATCCTGTTTCCCGGGCTGGGCGTGCTGATGCGCGGGGACGCCAGTGCCGGCGCCCACGCCATGCAACGCTGCCTTGCCGACGTGACGGCACGGATCGACATTGCGGCGCGGCTGAACTACCTCACCGCCGCCGAGAATGATGAGCTAATCAACTGGGACGCCGAGAAGTATCGCCAGAAACTCAATGCCGCCAGCCGCTGACACTCCGCTTGCCATAGGCATGGACATCGGCACGTCCGGTGCGCGGGCGGTCGCCATGCGTCCGGATTTCTCCATTGCCGCCCGTTCCGCCGTTCCGCTCGAGTCGTTTGGCCAGAATGCCCGCGACCCAGCAGTGTGGTGGTCAGCGGCGGGCGCAGCGCTGGCGGAGTTGCTTTCGCGCATCGATCGAACAGCGGTCCGATCGATCGCCGTTGACGGCACTTCAGGCACGCTGCTGCCGGTCGACGGCGCCGGGCGGCCGCTGGCCGGGCCGCTGATGTACAACGATACGGTCGCCGACAACGCCATTCTGGCCGCTATCGCTCGCGAAGCCCCGGCGACCAGTGCCGCACTTGGGGCGACGTCCGGTCTCGCCAAGGCGCTCTGGTTCCAGCGCACGCCCGGCGTTGCCGCAGTGCTGCATCAGGCGGACTGGATCGCGGGACAATTCTCCGGTCGCCTCGATGTCAGCGACGAGAACAATGCCTTGAAAACGGGTTACGACCTCGCGGCCCGGTCCTGGCCGGACTGGATTGCGGCGACCGGAATGCGCATGGAGTTGCTGCCCAGTGTCGCCCGGCCGGGCGATGTCGTCGGCAAGCTCACCGCGGATGCCGCGGACATGTTCGGCTTACCGCGCGAGATGGCCGTCGTAGCCGGCACGACTGATGGCTGCGCCTCGTTCCTGGCGACAGGTGCCGCGGCCATCGGTGACGGCGTCACCGCGCTGGGGTCGTCATTGACCGTCAAGATCCTGTCCGATCGGCCTATCTCGGCGCCACGCTTCGGCATCTACAGCCATCGGCTTGGAGATGTCTGGCTGGCGGGCGGCGCATCGAACTCCGGCGGCAAGGTGCTGAAACAGCATTTCCCTCTGGCGCGCATCATCGAGCTAAGCACGGCGATCGACCCGATGACCGAAACCGGCCTCGACTATTATCCTCTTGCGGCTGCAGGCGAACGCTTTCCGATCGCCGATCCGCAACTGCTGCCGCGGCTTGTGCCGCGGCCGGTGGAGGACGCCGACTATCTGAAAGCGATGTTGGAGGGTATCGCGGCGATCGAGGCGCTCGGCTATGACAGGCTCGCAGAGCTCGGCGCGCCGCGGCTGACGTCGGTCAGAAGCGTCGGTGGCGGTGCGGCAAATGCCACCTGGACGGCGATCCGGCAGCGCAGACTGGGCGTTGGTTTTCTGCCGCCGCTTTCGGACGAAGCAGCTGCCGGCACTGCGCGATTGGCGCTAATGGGCGCAAGCATGGCGGGGCTTCTATGAGCGCCAAACCAGTCGAACACCTTAACGGCATCAGGCCGCTGGCCGAGCGCTATGATGTTTTCCTGCTCGATCAGTTCGGCGTGCTGCATGATGGCACCAGCCCCTATCCAGGCGCGGTGGAAGCACTGTCGGCCCTGAAGCGCGCCGGCAAGACCATTGTGCTGATCTCGAACTCGGGCAAGCGGGCAGGGCCTAATGAGAGCCGGCTGCTAAAGCTCGGCTTCGAACCAGGAAGCTGGGATCATTTTGTCTCTTCCGGCGAGGTAGCATGGGAGCTCTTTCACGACATGGCGGCATCCGGAAGGCTGCTGCCAAACACGAAATGTCTGCTGATAAGCCGCGACGATGACCGCTCGGCGATCGAAGGTCTGCCCTTCGCATTGACCAAGGACGGTGACGATGCCGGGCTGGTGCTGATTTCGGCCAGCGAGGGCGACCGCTACGATCTTGACCACTACCGCAGGCTTCTTGCACCGGCTGCAGCGCGGCAGGTGGCATGCTTCTGCACCAACCCGGACAAGATCATGCTGACGACGGTGGGGCCGCGCTTCGGTGCCGGCCAGCTGGCGGATCTCTACGAGAACCTCGGTGGTAGCGTCACGCGTGTCGGCAAGCCTTACCCCGCGATATTCGACACCGCGCTAGCGCTGGTAGGCAATCCGCACCGCAGCACCGTAGTCTGCGTCGGCGACAGCGTCGAACACGACATCGCCGGCGGACTTGCTGCCGGCGTGGCCACGGTGCTGGTTCAGTCTGGAATATTGGCGGACACCGCTGACCTGATCGACTTGTTCGACACGATGGAAGCCTACCCGGATTACACCATGGATCGCTTCAGGTATTGCTGATTTGATTGACCTGGCACGCTCGCGCCTGAATTCGGCCGAGCAGTTTTTCCTAGCGGCGGATCATTTGCCGAGCGCTATGGCGTTGTGCCGATGTTTCGAAATCGAAAAGCTTTCGCGTAACGAGAGCCGCATCGTACCAAACGGCACATCGCCAAACGGTACTACTTCGCCGCCGCTGACAATCAGCGGATCGCCCATACCTGTCTCGGTTTCAGCGCTCGTTCGGCCCCGACCTTCCTTCCTGCATTCCAAGCGTGTCGCTCATGAGTCGCAGGATCGTACTTGAAAGCCCGCCCTCCGCCTAAAGCCCGCGCCTAACCCCAAGCCCCCCGGCCAGGCAGCGGGCTTATTTTTTCTCCAGATCGGCGACGAGTGCTTCCAGCGCCTTAACGTCACTGTCATAGGAGGCGGCGTGAGCAGGGTATCGCTCGCGTTGGTGGCGGTAAAAGTCGAGCCACTTTGGAAGATCGGCAATCGGGAAGGTCCCGCGCCATTTGTCTTTCACGATTGTGAAAGTGCCGGTCCCCGAATCGTAAGTCGCAGTCGTTTGCATGCCCGGTTGTAGACGCGCCCGCGATTTGCGTCATGTGAACGCGTGCAGCTAGACGCGAGTTCCAACCCGAGGAACGATCTCCAACAACCCCTCGGTGGCGTCCATCACTGGCTGTCAACTTCCGACTGGAGTGCGAGGATCCATCTGATAAGGCGGCCAGCGGCTGAGTTTTCACGACAACTGCCGGGAGGATCGCTAGAAGCGGAAATAGTTCGTTCAAGGTCCGATTAGGCACTAGGGCGGGATGAATTTAGGTTGGGCATATCCGGCCTCGATGAAGTAATTTTGGCATTCGTTTGAAGAGACAATTTTGAGGATTTGGCCGATGGCGTCGCAGACGGTCTCCACCGTCCGCTTGGCAGCCTTGCGCAGCCACTGCTTGAGCTTGGCGAAGAGCTTCTCGATGGGGTTGAGGTCGGGCGAATATTTCGGAGGAACAGCTTGGCGCCGGCCGAGCGGATGGCGCGGCGCACGGCCTTGCCCTTGTGCGAGCCGAGATTGTCCATGACGACGATGTCGCCAGGTTCGAGGGTTGGGACGAGAACCTTGTCGACATAGAGCTGGAAACGCTCGCCGTTGATCGGTCCGTCGATGAGCCATGGTGCATCGACACGGTCATGGCGCAACGCCGCCAGGAAGGTCATGGTCTTCCAGTGGCCGTGCGGCACCTTGGCTTTGATCCTCTCGTCGCGCGGCGCCCATCCTCTGAGCGGCGCCATGTTGGTTTTGGTCCATGTCTCGTCAATGAACACCAGGCGGGAAGGATCGATACGGTCTTGATACTTTGCCCACTGTGCCCGCCGGCGCGCCACATCGGGGCGATCCTGCTCAGCCGCGATCAGCGTCTTTTTTTGTGACTGAGCTTCTCGGCGTGGACGAACTCCCACACCGAGCGGTAGTCGACCGCAAGGCCGCGCTCGGCCAGCTCGATCACAAGACCGCGTAGCGTAAAATCCGCGGCCCGGCAGCGCACCAGCAGCCACTCCCGATGCTCACCGGCAATCTTCTTCGGCCTGTGCCCACCCATCTTGCCGGGCGCAAGACTGTTCGTTTCGCGCAACCGGCTCACCCATCTGATGACGGTGCTGATACCAACCCCATAGCGCGCCGAGGCTTGCCGTCGTGACAGCCCATCCCGCTCAACCGATGCAACAACCCGTTCGCGAAGATCCATCGAGTAAGGTTTTGCCCATCCATGCTGACCTCCTTGCCCAGCAAGAAGGTTGAATCAGATTTGCACGCCTGAGGGAATCCCACGCCGATTCAGCATCAATTCATCCCGCTCTAGGTTGATGTAAACGTACCAGGGATCATTTACGGACTCCGATGCCGATTTTTTCAGTCAAGCACAGCACTGTCTATCGCTATAGCAAGCCGGTGAGGTTTGGCGAGCACCGGCTGAGGTTCAGGCCGCGCGACAGTTTCGATCAGCGGCTTCTCGACCACGCCCTTTTCGTGGACCCCGAGCCGAGGGCGGTTCGATGGATCCATGACGTTTTTGGCAATTGCGTTGCGGTGATCGAATTCAAGGGTTCGGCCAAGGAACTCCGTTTCGCCACAGACATCCGGCTCGATCACACGCCGCAGCATGCGCCCGATTTCCGCATCGATGAGACCGCGCTGATTTATCCATTCTCCTACGATCCCGATGAGGCGGCCGACCTCGCGCAGACCATGCAGCGACATCACGCCGATGACGGCGACGAGATCGGCAAATGGGCACGGCAGTTCGTGAGTGCCGCGGGGCAAACCGAGACCGGCAAATTGCTGATGACGCTCTGCTACGCCATCCACGAGAGCTTCGTGTATTCCCGTCGGATTGAAACTGGAACGCAACCGCCGCTCATGACCTTGCATCTGCGCAAGGGCACATGCCGGGACTTTGCGCTTTTCATGATGGAAGCCGTTCGCTCTCTTGGCTTTGCTGCTCGTTTCGTGACCGGTTATGTGTATGTGCCGAGCCGCGACAGTGATGCTGTCCGCGGCGGAGGCTCAACGCATGCCTGGTGCCAAGTCTACTTGCCCGGGGCCGGTTGGATCGAGTTTGATCCAACCAACGGCATTGTCGGCAACCGGGATTTGATCAGGGTGGCTGTGGCTCGCCATCCCCGACAAGCCGTCCCACTTTCTGGAAGCTACTCCGGAAGCGCGTCAAGTTTTCTGGGCATGAGCGTGGAGGTGAAGGTGGCGAAGGAAACCACGCCAACAAAAATTAGCGCTGTCTGATGTTCTCAGGAACTGTTTGGCAAACACGGAGTTTGCCCAGTTCCTGAATTAGAACATTGGAGCATCGATGCGGATCCGCGCAGGTTTCAGCCTTACCTACGAATGCTCGCAGCCGACACCGATGCTGCTGGTCCTTGAGATCCATCCCTCACGCCGCGTCGATCTGCTCACGGAACAGGTCATAGGTTTTGATCGCCCGATCGAGGCCCGCGGCTACATTGATGCTTTCGGCAACGCATGCACGAGAATAGAAGCGCCAGCAGGGCTGACCACGATATCGACGAGCTTCGAGATATACGACACCGGCAAGTCCGATGTCGTCCTGCCGAACGCCGTTCAACACGATATCAAGGAACTCCCGGACGAGGTGCTTAGGTTTCTGCTTGGAAGCCGCTATTGCGATACCGATCGGCTTGGCGACCTCGCTTGGGCGAATTTTGGCAACACCACGCCTGGATGGACCCGGGTTCAGGCGATCTGCAATTTCGTGCACGATCACATCGCTTTCGATTACCAAGCCGCCAATCCGCTGCGGACCGCCTATGGCGCCTTCGAAGATCGAGCCGGCGTCTGTCGCGACTTTGCGCATCTGGCCATCTCGCTATGCCGCTGCATGAATATACCGGCGCGCTATTGCACCGGCTATCTCGGCGACATCGGCGTGCCTCCAGTGCCGGATCCCATGGATTTCAGCGCGTGGTTCGAAGCATATCTTAGCGGTCACTGGTTCACATTTGACGCTCGGCATAACCGCCCTCGAATCGGTAGGATCCTGATGGCGACGGGTTGCGACGCGACTGATGTTGCCCTCTCAACCAGTTTCGGGTCATCGAGACTTGCCGGCTTCGAAGTTGTCACGGAAGAAATCCCGGCGGAGCACTTGTTGGCGACCCTATGACCGCGCAAGGCCATGTCGTGAAGTAGACCTGACGCTGCACAGCGCTAGCCGAACAATGCGGGACATTAGAGGCCCGCATATCATAATCGCGCAGTATTCCCTCACGCCCTCTGGCCATTATCGAGCGATGCTCTTCAAGATTGCGCCAATGGGCCAGCGCAACTGTCTTGGTAGGCGTCCTTCCTGAACGCCCAGCGATGTAGGTTGCTCAGCGTGAAAAAGCTGGCCTGATTTGGGCGGCCGGAGAGCATCAAATCAAGACGCTGAGTGCCGCGTTCCAAACCCGTCTCCGCCTCGGCTGGAGCCATTGGAGAGGAAGCGGTAACCCAAATCGGGTCGATTGCCGCACCAATCAGGAAGGATCAGTTATTGGAGTGAGCGACTATCACTTGGTCAGCCCGCGCGCGATCAGCCGCGCCAGACGCTGCGAAAACGCACTGGCGTCCGCTGGTTTGTCGCCGTCGAGCACGCGGGCCTCGTCGTAAAGAAGGTGGACTGCATCGTCCTTAAAGGCCTGCTCGTCCTCGCCGAGGCTGGCGAGCGCCAGCACGCGCTCATGCCGTGGATTAATTTCCAGGATGGGCTTGGCCGCCTTGTCGAGGCGGCCGGCGGCGTTCATCAGCCGCTCGAACTGGCGGTCCGGACCATGCTCGGGCGCGACAAGGCAGACCGCGCTTTCGGTCAGGCGGTCGGAGGCCTTGACGTCCGAGACGGCGTCGCCGAGAGCCGACTTCACGAAAGCCAGGAAGGCATCGACCTCCGGCGTTGCAGCCGTGTTCAGCTTTTTCCCGTCGTCGAGCAGCGGGATGTCCGATAGTTCCGCCACGCCCTGTGTCACCGACTTGAAGGGCTTGCCCTCGAAGTCCGGCGCCATCGTCACCCAGAAGCTGTCGACAGGATCGGTGAGCAGCAGCACCTCGATGCCACGCGCCTTGAACCCTTCCAGCTGAGGCGAGGCTTCGAGCCGGGCGCGGTCGTCGCCGGCCATAAAGAAGATCGCCTTCTGGCCTTCCTTCATCGCGGCGACATAGTCGGCGAGGCTGCGCCAACCTTCGCTCGAAGCAGTCGAGCGGAAGCGGGCGAGTTTCAGCAATTGCTCGCGCCGCTCATAGTCCTCATAGAGTCCTTCCTTGAGGACAACGCCGAAATTCTCCCAGATCTTGGAATAGGCCTCAGCTTCGTTTTCCGACAGTTTGCCAAGATCGCCAATCACGCGATTTGTCAGGCCCTTGCGGACCGAGGCTAGCAGTGGGCTTTCCTGGATCATCTCGCGCGAGACGTTGAGCGGCAGGTCGGCGGAATCGACCAGACCGCGGACGAAGCGCAGGTAGCGTGGCAGAAGGTCGGCATCATCAGTGATAAAGACGCGGCGCACATAGAGCTTCAGACGGCCCTTACGGTCCTGATCGAACAAGTCGAAGGGACGCGAACCGGGCACGAAGGCTAGCACGCTGTATTCCTGCCTTCCTTCGGCGCGGAAATGAATTGTGGCGGCCGGTTCGTCATACTGGCCCGCAACACTGCGGTAGAAGTCGGTGTATTCCTCGGGCTTGATCTCGCTCTTCGGCCTGACCCAGAGTGCCGTGCCGTCGGCAATGTCGCGCGCCTCGGCCCCGGGTTTCTCGATGAGCGTTATCGGCACCGGCACATGGCCCGACTGCGACTTGGCCAACTGCTCAAGCCGGTAGGATCCGGTATAGGAGATGGCGTCGTCCATGAGGTGTAGCACGACGCGAGTGCCGCGCATGGGGGCTGCTTCAAGCGGGGCCGGCGCGATCTCATAAGAGCCTTTGCCGTCGGACGACCAGCGCCAGGCCTCGTCACTTCCCGCCAGGCGACTGATGACATCGACGCGTTCGGCCACCATGAAGGCGGAATAAAAGCCGACGCCGAATTGGCCGATGAACTGCGTATCGTCGGCCGTGCCGCCTACGCCGACGCGTTCGACGAAGGCGCGCGTGCCCGAGCGCGCGATCGTGCCCAATGCTTCGGCCATATCGTCACGGCTCATGCCTATCCCGTTGTCTTCGACGGTGATCTGCTTGTTATCGGCATCGGCGGAAACGGTGATCCGCAACTTCGGGTCGTCAGCTAGCAATTCGGGCCGACTGACCGCTTCGAAGCGCAGCTTTTCGCAGGCGTCGGCGGCGTTGGAAATCAGTTCGCGCAGGAAGACGTCCCTATCGGAATAGACAGAGTGCACCATCATGTGCAGCAGCCTCGAAACATCCGCCTCGAACGCTCTGGTTTCTTTCGCCTTCGTGTCTATCGTCATCTCACGTTTCCTGTTGTTTGCAGCTTGGTCTCCGCACGAGGTCGTGTCGGATGATCAATCGTTCAGACGGTGTTGCTTGTCCTGGACGCGCCGCCAGCCAATCCCGCGGGTGCCGACGAACCGTGGCGGCGGACGAAGGCAATCAGGCTTGCGCGGACGGTTCCGGCTCGCTCTCGCCTGCGATGCCGGCTTTGCGGCTGCAGGCCGGCTAATCCTGAAGCAGGGCATACGCTCCCACCACGCTCTCGATCTAGTCGGAAAACCCATTCCGGCGCGTCAAACTGCCTGTTAGTCATGGCTTGCGCTTACTCCCGACTGTGCAGGACTTGGAGCGGACCGAGCAGCAGAAAGCGCGGCCTTTCACAACCGGCCAGTGATCATGTCTCCACCTCCAAAACAATTTGTTTCATCACATGGCAATGGATCGTCGAAAGTGTTCGCGGTCAGCCACCAAATGCCTCGGAGGCCGCCGATACCTGCTGCGCGGAGAGACACATCAGTGTTGACGCCACCGTGACCTAGTTTTCCCTTTTTTCAGTTTCAAGGGGCCGGCCATAAAAATGGCACCCACCGAATGAGAGTGCCAACAGACTGTTATCATGCAGCTATTTTGTTAGAGCACGGGACTTCCCGCTTGATTCCATGCGATCGGAAAAATTCGATCATTCCCTTTCTTGCCCCCGAAACATACGATCCGGTGCGCAAGGTCGCTTGAAAGCGCAACTCAGAAAGGACACATGTAAGGTCTCCATCGGATGGCGAAGAAACTCAAAGTCTATCAAACCTCGATCGGCTTCTTTGACCTTGTCATCGCAGCGCCATCGATGAAAGCCGCCGCAGAGGCCTGGGGTGCCGATCCCGACATCTTTAAACGGGGATTCGCGAAACCGACAGAAGACCCCAAAGTGGTCGAGGCAACAATGGCCGCACCAGGCGTCGTGTTGCGGCGGCCGGTCGGATCGCATGGGAAATTCACTGAAAAGGCTGTGCTTCCGAAAGCACTCGAGGGGGTCCAGCGGGCTCCGCAGGGTCGGGCGCAGCGCGCAGACACCAGCAAGCAAGTCGACATGAAATCCGACGAGAAAGCGAAACGGAACGCGGCGGCCGCTCTCGAAAGGGAAAGAAAACATGAGGCCCTGGATCGCGCAAAGGCGGAGGCCAGGAGCGAGCGTGCGAAGAAGCAACGCGAGCGGATGATCGCCAAGGCTAATGCCGCGTTCGCGCGCGCTCGTAGCCGCCATGAGAGCACGACGAACTCCATCAGACAGCGACGAGAGGAGCTGGACAAAGAGGAAGCCAACGAGAGCCAAAGATGGGAGCGCGAACAGCAGGCGCACGGTGACGCGCTGAAGGAGGCAGAAGAGTAGGCAAGCGGTTCCCTTTGTTCCTTGCTCCTGCGAGCCGGCTGCTAACGCAAGGCTGGCGGCCTTCAGCACTCGGTAATAGCCATCGGTTGAACCTCTCCAGGCCTAGGAGATGTTTATCCGGCGTCAGGCGCGACGGATGGGCCGGAGCGTGGGGTTCTAGCCTCTTCGGCTACGACGAGCAAAGCCTCAAGTGTGATCGCGACTCCTGACATGAGGATGGCTATGTCGCCACTAGCACCGGTTAGCGAGAGCTCTGTCGCACGATTTTGCAAAGTGACGCTGAGTTCTTTAAGTCTCCTGCGGAGGTCGTCGTCCATTTGTGTTCTCCAAGGTTAGGCCTTGGAGCAACGTGCCTGCTGACAACCTGTTCCGCCGTGGCGGCAAGTAACAACAGCTGAACGAGATTACACTTTGGGCTTTCGCCTGCTCTTTGGCAGAACCGGTTTGGGATTAAGCCTTATCCACTGACGAGCCGCAAAATTTCTCGCGAAGTCTTCGGTCTCGAAAAGATGCTGGGTGACCGCGCCATCTTCCATGACCTGCACAGCCCATTGGCCGTCTAGCTGCTCGATCGAGACACTGTTTTTCGGATGGTCATCCAACGCGCTGCACTCCCACAGATCGGAAATGAAAACCAATCATGCCGGTCAGCTTAGCCGTAATGGAGTTTTGGTTTTGGCTCGGTGCCGGTAAACTTCACACCGATGCGGTCGTTTCGCCGCCAACGAACCTCGCAACGGTAGGCAATTCCGTCGGTTGGCACGTATAGCAGGAAGTGCTCCGGCACCCTTGTATCGGCGGCTACGCGCAATTCTGCACCACCATCATGTTGGTTCCTAAGTGAGCAAGTGACCTCCGAATTTTGTATTCCGGTGATTATCGCCCCGCCTTTCAGCACGCCTTGGCGATGCTGGCGACGGTTGCCATCAGAGGGAGGATTTGGTGACATACATTTTTCCGCGAAGCTTTTGCCCGTCCAACGTTGTCAGAATGAATTCTATCATCGCACCTCCTAAATCTAGCGTCTTGCTATCCTGAGTAACAGCGCACGAAGGCGCAGATCGTGGTCCGTTCAGGAAGCGCCTTTCGACGACCAGTTCAGCAGGAAACTACCTACTACTCGACCTCAAACATCCCCTTTACAGTGGCAATCGCCTCATCGAATGTCTTGTGCGGCGTGGTTATTCCGGTCTCGCCCAATCCTGGCAGCACAATGAACAGCAGCCAGCCCGTATCGGTGCGCTCAAGTTTGACTGACGAATTCACGGGCAGCGGAGGTTTCTTTTTCAACGCCGAATTGCCTTGGTTTGCCGGTGACACAACGGCGATTGGCCCGCTCTGTTCCATCACTTAGCGCCCCCGCGCAGACCGGGGAGACCATCCATGCCAGGAACCGAGTTGACGGCGAAGCTGTCGCGCTTGGTCGATGAGTTCATGATCGACCTCAACGTTTGCTGTTTCAGACGCCGCATCGCCGGGAACGGCAGCACCTTGGCCGTGCCTTCTAGTTCCAACGGATCGTGACCCGGCGCTTCGTGATAGAAAACTTGCCGGGCGTCGCGCTGGTCGACCAGCTGGCCGCAGTTTGGGCAGTTGTAGAAATGGTCTCGCTCGTCGGTCTACGCCTTATCGACAAGGGCGTTTTCCGCTTCGGCGTCACATAGCTCTCGACCAGGCGAACATCGGCGAGATTGGTATAGGAGTATTGCGAACGCAGTCTTTCATGCGACCGGCCGCCGTAACCGGGCGTTCCCGGTCCGCATCGAGAAGCTCCTTTGACCACGCATCAAGCAAATCGCCAATGACCAATTTGTTTGTCCCTCAACAGCGATGTCTGGTCTCGGAACCCCAAATTCGCCGTCCCACTTCACCCCCAAATCATCGTTCCGTGCTGGATCGTTTCGACGCTCACCGCGTTGGTGGAAATCCAACAAGGAGGATGACCATGGGCGACGATCGGCACCAAAGAATTCGGCAACGGGCATATGAAATTTGGGAGCGCGACGGCGGCGGGCATGGCGACCCGGAGAAACACTGGCACCAGGCCGAGGCAGAAATCGAGCGCGAGGACCAACTGGAAGCTGAGCAGGCATTTACAGAACCAAGCGCCGTTGGAGCGACGGTACTGTCGGCCAAGTCGAGAAAGCCGCGCCGCGCTGAGACCGCCAGTTCCGACGTCATGACGGTAGAAGCTTTGGCGATGCGAACCGGCATTACTGGCGACCAAGCCCAAGACCTAATCGATAGGTTGGGCAATGACCGGGAGGCGATCGAGGAAGCGGCCCGGAGCTTGGCGACAGGTCAACAAAATTTCAGCAAATAGGAAGCCCGACCGAGCGTCGGCGAGCAGTTTCGCCAAGGCTGCCATGCTGTCAGCCATTCTTCAACTGGCGTCCGTATTTGACGGCATTGGCAATAAATTCGGTGTAGGCCGCCTCCAGCTGCTCGACTGCCTGGTCTTTTGAATTCTCTCGTCCGCCCACGCTGCAGCCCCGACCCGTGTCGGGATCGGTGCCGTTGACGAACCATGCCCATCTCCCGGGTTTATCACCGCTGACCGTGGGCATGATGCGCCCGGCTCCGTGGTCGCCGTGACAGGCCGAAAAAGCTTGGGGAACCTCGCGTCCGCCGATAACAGTCCGTTCCCACTTGAGGTGCACCCGTGCTCCTCTATCACGCGCGAAGGCGAAAGCCTCGAAGCGCCGGAAAACATGAGCCAACTCGATGCCTGCCTGGTCAATCACCCGGAATCCGCCATCGGTCTCTTCTACCTCCAACCGTTCTGTCATGACGGTCCTCTCACGCTCGAAACCTCTCAGTGTGCCAAACAATCTTGCCGTCAATTTTCATCGGCTTGTGAATGACCAGGTGCTTTGGCAAGTGCTCAGGGTGAACTTCCAGAAGCGTGATCTTGATATTCGGTTTGCATCGGCTGCAGTCGAACTTCAGGCGCAACGGGCAACACCGCCGCCATAGACCATCATCAGGTCGGCCGAGCGGCAGTAAAAGACGTTGCCACAGGTGCACTCCGCCTTCACAAGCATGTTGTGCCGGGTTGCCTTGCCCAGCGTGTCAATCGGTTCATGCGCCATGAGAACAGAAG
>NZ_JBFUDJ010000016.1:0-116422 GCF_056404775.1 Mesorhizobium sp. P2_B5
GGCCTTGAACATCACCAGCGAATTGTACGCAGGCCGCCCTGGCCCCGCCGGCGAGCGCAGCCGCGCAAGGATCTTCTCGAAGCGATACCACTTCACCAGCGACGACAGCCGGTCCAGCCGACCACTCCGACCAAGACCCTGTGGCAGCAGAGCCTCCACAAAACTGAACTGACCGCTCGGCTTCGTCGTCATCGCAAAATCCCCGTTTCAAAAACAGGGAATCACATCCATCCAATTTTGCAACAGTCCCCTTGTGGGAGAAGGGGGATCGGCGCGATAGCGCCGAGACGGTTGAGGGGTGTTCCAGCGGAGTGAGACGCTGGCTTTCCCTGGAACCCCCCTCATCCGTCGCCTGCGGCGACACCTTCTCCCACAAGGGGAGAAGGTAAAAAGCCTCCTAAAGCCGCGCCAACCGCTCCACCAGCAGCGCGAAAAACGCGTCATGGTCGATGTCGCGCATCACCATGGCGTTCCTCGGCCGCTTGGTCACGCCCCACCAGTCGATCACGGTCATGCCC
The DNA here is from genome assembly GCF_056404775.1 of Mesorhizobium sp. P2_B5. Taxonomy (NCBI): domain Bacteria; kingdom Pseudomonadati; phylum Pseudomonadota; class Alphaproteobacteria; order Hyphomicrobiales; family Phyllobacteriaceae; genus Mesorhizobium; species Mesorhizobium sp. P2_B5. The sequence goes on from NZ_JBFUDJ010000016.1 coordinate 519, forward strand.
ATGGTGAGTTCGGAGGCCGTTTCCACGGTGACGTTGCACTTGCGCCCATTGAACAACTCCGGCTTCAACAGATAGGCGATGACGCAGGGGTCGTGCAGTGGGCCGCCATCGGTGCCGTATTTCTCCTCGTCGAAGCGCTCGAAGAATTCCAGCATCTCGGCCGTCGCCGTGCCGACCCTGGTGCCGAGCTTGCGGATGGCCTGCGTGCGCTTGGCCGTGGTCAGCGCCTTGTGGGTAACGTCGAGCGGCATCATGACGATCGGAATGCCGGATTTGAACACCAGGTCGGCGGCCTGCGGGTCGACATAGATGTTGAACTCGGCGGTCGGTGTGACATTACCGCCCTCGAAGAAACCGCCGCCCATCAGCACGATTTCCTTGATGCGCGGCGCGATCTTCGGCTCGCGGATCAGCGCCAGCGCGACATTGGTGAGCGGGCCGAGTGCGCACAGCGTGATCGTGCCGGCCTCTTCCTTCATCAACGTCTCGACGATGAAATCGACCGCATACTGGTGCTGCAGCTTCATCTTCGGGTCGGGCAGTTGCGGGCCGTTGAGGCCGGTCTTGCCATGCACTTCCTCGGCGGTGACGAGTTCGCGCGCCAGCGGGCGGATGGCGCCGGCATAGACCTTGATATCGGGGCGACCGGCCAGTTCGCAGATTTTTCTGGCGTTCTTCTCGGTCAATTTCAGCGGCACGTTGCCGGCAACAGCGGTGATGCCGACGATCTCCAGCTCGGCGCTGCCGAGCGCCAGCAATATGGCGACGGCATCGTCCTGGCCGGGATCCGTGTCGATGATGATCTTGCGGGTTTGGGGCATTTCATTTCCTTATGCGGGGGAGTCTTTTGGCGGGGGTTTTAGACGGCTTGAACTTCGCCGCGGCGCGGACCATATCAAGACCATCGGGAAAAATGCCATCCGGGTTTTTCCAGTTTATGTCGCTCCAAAGAGGACAGTGTAACATGAGCCGAATGACGCCCTTCTCCAGCCCGCTTCTCCTGGGTTTCGATGCCATGGAAAAGACCTTGGAACGATTGGCGAAATCCGGTGACAGCTATCCTCCCTACAACATCGAGCGCCTCAGCGGTGCCGACGGCAACGCCGAAAGGCTGCGCATTACGCTCGCTGTGGCGGGATTCGCCGAAAGCGATCTCGATGTCACCACGGAGGAAAACCAGCTGGTCGTGCGCGGCCGTCAGACCGACGACACCGAGCGCGAATTCCTCCACCGCGGCATCGCCGCGCGCCAGTTCCAGCGCTGTTTCGTGCTGGCCGACGGCATGCGGGTGATCGCAGCGGAACTGAAGAACGGCCTTTTGTCGATCGATCTCGATCGGCCGGAGTCCGAACGGCTGGTACGGAAAATAAATATATCGGTGAAAGACTGATCTTACCGATGGCTCTCATGCGGGATGGCCTTGAGCGGCGTCCACGCGCCAAGGAGGCTTTGAAATGACCAGAACTGACGAAACCATCACCATGACCAGCGGCGAATTCGCCCATCTCGGCGAAGGCTCGGTCGCTTACCTCCGCAAGGTCTCGAGCGAAGAATTGCTCGGCCGCTTCCCCAATCTCGGCGAAATCGCGCCCGGCATGGTCTTGTGGGCCCTGTTTGCCGCCAACGGCCAGCCGATCCTGCTTTCCGATGCGAAAGACCGGGCTCTGGCCGGCGCCATGGAAAACGACCTGACCACTGTCGCTATTCACTAAGGCGCACCGTCGCCATTCACTATGGCGATTGTCAGGATCGGAAATGCAAAGGGCCGCCTTTGGCGGCCCCTGGAAGACTTAATCCCCGAAGACTTCAGGCCGCGTGCGAGGCCTGCGTGTCCGACAGCAGCGCGTGGATGGCGACCGCATCGCGCGTGCCCCTGATCTTGGCCACCGTGTCGGCGTCACGCAACACCCTTGCGATGCGCGACAGCGCCTTGAGGTGATCGGCGCCGGCACCTTCCGGGGCCAGCAGCAAAAACACCAGATCGACCGGCTGGTCGTCCAGCGCCTCGAAATCGACCGGCGTCTCCAGCCGGGCAAAGACGCCGGCGATGCGCTTGACCCCGGCGAGCTTGCCGTGCGGAATGGCAATGCCGTTGCCGACGCCGGTGGAGCCCAGCCGTTCGCGCTGCAGGATGGTGTCGAACACTTCGCGCTCCGGAATGCCGGAAATCACCGCCGCTCTCTCGGACAGCAATTGCAGAAGCTGCTTTTTGGAGTTCGCCTTCAACGCCGGCAAGATCGCCGGAACGTTGATAAGATCGCTCAGATCCATGCTTGAAAATCCCTTATTCGCCTGCCGTCGCCAGTCCTCGCCCCTCGCGCGGCTGGTTCTTTATCCCTGTGCGACTATTGTCGTCATCCTTGTGCGACTTTGGTCGTGGACGGGTCGATCCAGCCGATATTTCCGTCCGGCCGCCGATAGACGATGTTGAGGTGGTCGTTTCCGGCGTTGCGGAAGACGAAGACCGGGCTCTCCTTGGTGTCGAGCTCGATGACTGCCGACGCCACCGACATGGTCTGCAGCGTCATGGTTGATTCGGCGACGATGGCCGGCGCGAAATCCTCCGGGATCTCCTCGTCGTCGTCGGCTAGCGGCGCCATCACCGTATAGGCGATGTCGGTGATTTCGCCATTTCCGTTGCCTGAATTGTGCGACTTCAGCCGGCGCTTGTAGCGCCGAAGCCGAGTTTCGAGGCGATCCGCAGCCGCCTCGAAGGCAAGCGTTGGATCCTGGGCGTCCCCGGTCGCCTGCAGCGAAGCGCCGGAATCCAGCCGGATCATACAGTCGGCGGAATAACGCGAACCCGATTTGATGACCGTGACATGCCCTGAAAAACCGCGGTCGAAATATTTTCCGATCGCCTCTCCGACACGGTCGGTGATGCGCGTACGAAACGCATCGCCGATATCCATGTGCTTTCCCGATATGCGCAGCTTCATCTGAAAACTGACCTTCCTTGCTCAGGCTTCAAACTGGCCAGAGTTTATACTCGTGGTCCGTGCGCACAAGCTTTGCGGCGTCAACTCGCGCCGATTTTAGATCCGAACTTTCCGGTTGATCACAATCCGCCTTCTTGGCCGTCCCGTGGCCTTCATCGTGACGGACCATCCGCATGCGGGCAATTCAGCCCGTCTCATGCGGGCGGGCTTCTAGACACTTCATTGCGGCTTGTCAATGAAGGCCTAGAGTTGTGGAAATCCAGCCACAGCAAAAGCCGTGTCGGGCAAGCAGAACTAGCGCCCGGCGCTGGCCAGAGCGCGCTTCTCGCGCCGCCTCTGCACCGATGAGGGAATGTTCATGCCCTCGCGGTATTTGGCCACGGTGCGCCTGGCAATATCGACGCCGCTTTCCTTCAACATGTCGACGATGGCGTCATCGGACAGCACGTCTGCGGGCTTTTCCTCGTCGATCAACTGCTTGATGCGGTCGCGCACCGCTTCCGAGGAATGCGCGTCGCCACCGCCCGATGCCGCGATCGAAGCGGTGAAGAAATAGCGCAGCTCGAATACGCCACGCGGCGTCAGCATGTATTTGTTGGCCGTCACCCGGCTGACGGTCGATTCGTGCATGCCGATGGCATCGGCCACCGTGCGCAGGTTGAGCGGCCTGAGATGACGCACGCCATGGACCAGAAAAGCGTCCTGCTGGCGCACGATTTCCGACGCCACTTTCAGGATCGTCTTTGCCCGCTGGTCGAGGCTGCGCGTCAGCCAATTGGCGTTCTGCAGGCATTCGGCCAAAAAATCCTTCTCCGCCTGGTTCTTGGCCTGCGGCGAGACCTGGGCGAAATAAATGTGGTCGACCAGAACCCGCGGCAGCGTCTCGGCGTTGAGCTCGACCGTCCAGCTGCCGTCATTGGCGACGCGGACTTCGACATCGGCGACGATGGCGTCGCTGGTGCCGCCTGAAAACGCCATGCCAGGGCGCGGGTCCAGCGCGCGGATTTCGGCCAACATGTCGAGGAGATCCTCCTCGTCGACCCCGCAAAGCCGCTTCAGCGTCTGGAAATCGCGCCGCGCCAGGAGTTCGAGGTTGCCGACCAGCGTCTTCATCGCCGGATCGAGGCGATCGCGCACGGCAAGCTGCAGCGACAGGCATTCGGCAAGGTCGCGCGCAAACAGGCCGACCGGCTCGAATGTCTGGCAAACGGCCAGCACCTTGGCCACCATGGCCTGATCGGCGCCGAGCCGTTTCGCGATGTCAGCCAGGTCGGCGCGCAGATAGCCGGCCTCGTCTAGGCAGTCGGCCAGTTCGCTGGCGATCAGCCTTGCGGCCGGATCGGCAAAGGCAAGCGCAATCTGCTCGCCGACATGCTGGCGCAGCGTGATGGCGGCAGCAGCCATGTCGCCGACATCGAAGCCTTCGGACGAGCCGGACGAACCATTGCCGGTGGCCGACTTCCACTGCGCCGTCAGGTCGGGCCCGAGTCGCTCGCTGGTGCCGGGATCGTCTGGAAACAGGTTCTCCAGCGAGCTGTCGAGCTTGTCCGAGATTGCTTCGGCGCTCCACGCCGTCTCGCTCTCGAACCAGTCGCCATCGGCGGCAGGCTCAGGCGCGGCGTCGCCCTTCTGCACCTGGTCACTTGCGGCGTCATCCTGGGGCTCGGCGCGCTCCAGCAACGGATTGCGCTCGATCTCGTCGTCGATGAAGTGGTCGAGCTCGATATGGGTGAGCTGCAGCAGCCTGATCGACTGCATCAGTTGCGGCGTCATCACCAGCGACTGGGATTGTCGTAGCTGTAGTTTCGCCGCCAGCGCCATGGTTCGGTTTCAAACGCCCTTCTGCACCCGGAAGCCTACACATCAGAAGCTGCCGGAAAATGAATTTTTCCGACCCTCCATAGAAACTGGCCCAGCTTTTGCTTGTCAAGGAAAATGCTGGCAAACGGCCTCTACCAGGGCGCTATCTCACGCAAAATCGAAGAAAAAGGCTCGGCTGGGCGGCAAAAATCGCGTCAGGAAACAAATTTCACGCTCAGAGCGTGAAACCCTCGCCGAGATAAAGCCGCCGCACATCGGGGTTTGCCACCACCTGGTCGGCGCGGCCATGCGTCAGCACCTGGCCGGCATGGATGATGTAGGCGCGGTCGATGAGGCCGAGCGTTTCGCGCACATTGTGGTCGGTGATGAGCACGCCGATGCCGCGCGCCGTCAGATGGCGCACCAGCTGCTGGATGTCGGCGACCGCAATCGGGTCGATGCCGGCGAAAGGCTCGTCGAGCAGCATGTAGGCCGGCCGCGTCGCCAGGGCACGGGCGATTTCCAGCCGCCGCCGCTCGCCGCCGGACAGCGACATGGACGGCGACTTGCGCAGATGGCTGATGTGGAATTCCTCGAGCAGTTCGTCGAGATTGCGCTCGCGCACCTTGCGGTCCTTCTCGACCACCTCGAGCACGGCGCGAATATTCTGCTCGACATTGAGGCCGCGGAAGATCGACGCTTCCTGCGGCAGATAGCCGATGCCGAGCCGGGCGCGACGATACATCGGCATCGAGGTGACGTCGAAACCGTCGATCTCGATGGTGCCTTCGTCGACCGGCACCAGGCCGGTGACCATGTAGAAACAGGTGGTCTTGCCGGCGCCGTTCGGGCCGAGCAGCCCGACAGCCTCGCCGGCGCGCACACCGATGGTGACGCCGCTGACCACCTTGCGGCCCTTGTAGCTCTTGGTCAGACCCTTGGCGATCAGGGTGCCCTTGAACTTCGCGGAATCGACGGTGACAGTGGCCGGTGCAGCAAGTTTGCTGGCCGCCCGTCCCGGAAGGCGGGTCAGCAGCGAAGATACGCCAGTCATTCGGGCTTCGGCGCCTCAGATTTCGGCGGCGGTGTCATCGACATGATGACTCGCCCGCCGCAGCCATCGACCTGAGCCAGGCCGCTTTTCATCTGCACGGTGAGCTTGCAGCCCTTGAGCACATTGGGGCCCTGGGACAGCACGACTTCATTGCCCGACAGGACGAGAACCTGCGTCTTCATGTCGAACGTGGCGTTGTCGCCGGTGGCGATCTGATCATTCGACTTGATGTAGACTTTGTTCTTGACCACCAGGTGATCAATGTTGGCCGAGCCGGTCATCGCCGAAGCGCCGGCGGCCGCACCCTTGGCGGCGTTGGGGTCCTTGACGTAGTAGACTTCCATACTGCCGGCCTTGAGCAGCGTCGGCCCTTGCGTGACGGTGACGTTGCCGCTGAACAGCGCCATGCTGTCGGCCTGGCGGACCTCGAGCTTGTCGCTCTCGATCTGGATCGGCTGGTCGCCCGACAGTTTGAGCCCGGATTGGCTGCTGGCGCTGGACTGAGCCCAGGACGGCGCCACACCCAGCAACAGCAAGGCCGAAGCTGCGGCGACAAGCCGTGCCGAATTACTGGGACGCATTCGATTCTCCGCTCTTTGCCTCTGCCGCCTTCATAGTGGCCGGATCGATGTGAACGCTTACCTTATTTTCGAAAACGACAACGTTGCCATTTTCTTCGACCGACATCGAACCCGCCGTGATCCGCGAGCCGTTGCGGCTGACATCGACCGGATCACCTGTCTTCATAGAGCCTTTGCCCATGTCGAGGAAGACCGATTTGAACGTGGCAGCGACGCCGTCGGTGGTGGTGACGGTGACATCGCTGGTCATGTCCATCGTGTTGGCGTTGCGGTTATAGATGCCGCGCTTGGCATCGACGACCGCCACATTGTCCGCCGTCAGCGGCAGTTTGGCATGGATGCCTTCGAGTTGGATGATGTCCTGCTTGCCGACGTCCTGGATGGCGCGCAGCGCCGTCAGCGAATAGGGCAGCTTGCCCTTGGTGAAGCCGTTGAGCTTGGGATTGGCCATCACCAGCTTGCCGTCGGCAAAGGCGGTGCCGTCTGCCTGTATCGAGATCGAGACCGGCGCCGCAAGATAGGAATAGACCGGAAACGCAACCGCGATTCCAGCGGCAAGCACCGGCACTGCGAATTTCAGCACGCGCACACGGCGCGAATGGCGCTGGGCGCGGTCGAAGGCGTCGCCGCGCGTGCCCGCTGGCGCCGTGGGCGCCAAGGCTGCATCGGCGTTGGTCGGTTCGTCCGATCGAGCTAGCATGACTGTCTTCTAATAAACCCTTGTCCGCCAAAACACCTGCTATAGGTGGGTTGCCGGCCCCCGCAAGCAAGCACAAGCGGAGGAAAACCGCAAAAATGTGACGACCGTTGTTTTTGCAAACGGAAATCAGGCGACACAATTTCGGCACTTCATAGCAGAAACGAACGCGTCGCGTCATTTTTTCCTGAAATGCCTCCGACGTGAAGGTCGCTTCGTCGCAGGCCCGTGAGGAAGAGGTAGCCGGGCGCGGGCGCTTGCTTTAAAAGCATCGCTTCCCACCGACTATGAGGCAGACCATGGCAATGAGAGCCGACGACCTGATCGACCGCCGCCGCTTGCGGCGCAAGCTGACCTTCTGGCGCGGCGCCGCCATTGCCATCGCGGCCCTCGGGGTGATTGCGCTTGCAGGCTGGTTCTACGGCGAAGACCTCGGCGGCTCTTCCGTCGACCATATCGCCAAGGTCAGGATCGAAGGCACCATCACCGAGGATGAGGAGCTGATCAAGCGGCTGGAAACCATCCGCACGTCCTCGCAGGTCAAGGGCGTCATCCTGGCCATCGATTCGCCCGGCGGCACCACGGTCGGCGGTGAATCGATCTACGAAGAGGTGCGCAAGCTCGCCGCCGACAAGCCGGTGGTGGCCGAGGTCGGCACATTGGCCGCATCGGCCGGCTACATGATCGCCAGCGCCAGCGACCACATCGTCGCCCGCAAGAACTCGATCGTCGGCTCGATCGGCGTACTGATCCAGTATCCCGATGTCAGCGGCCTGATGGACAAGGTCGGCATCAAGCTCGAAGAGGTGAAATCCTCGCCGCTGAAGGCCGCGCCCTCGCCCTTCAAGCCGACCAATGACGACGAGCGCGCCATGGTCCGCAAGCTTATCCTCGACAGCTATGACTGGTTCGTCGGCATCGTCGCCGAGCGCCGCAAGATGACCCGCGACCAGGCGTTGGCGCTCGCCGACGGGTCGATCTTCACCGGCCGCCAGGGTCTCGCCAACGGTCTGATCGACGCCGTCGGCGGCGAAAGCGTGGCCATCGACTGGCTGGCGACCAAGGGTGTCGACGCCAAGCTCAAGGTGGTGGAATGGAAGGACACCGAACGGCGCGGCAGCTTCCTGTTCTCGAAAGCAATAGCGCGCAGCGTCGGCAGCGCGCTCGGTCTGTCGGAGACCGGAAGCGACGTTCTTCACGAAATCGGCGCCGATCGCTTGTTTCTTGACGGTCTCGTTTCCGTCTGGCACCCTTGATCTGCCGTTTGGGGCGAGTAAAAAAACAAATAAAATCATCCTGATAATTTGACCGCAGCGCTTTCACGGGGACCTTTCTGATGATCAAATCCGAGCTTGTGCAGATCATTGCCACGCGCAACCCGCATCTTTTCCTGCGCGACGTCGAAAACATCGTGGGGGCGATATTCGACGAGATCACTGATGCCCTTGCGGAAGGCAACCGGGTCGAGTTGCGCGGCTTTGGAGCTTTTTCGGTGAAAAACCGCCCTGCCCGCACCGGCCGCAACCCGCGCACCGGCGAATCCGTCGAGGTCGAGGAGAAGTGGGTGCCGTTCTTCAAGACCGGCAAGGAATTGCGTGAACGGCTGAACGGCGGCAAATAAGCGCGGACTTGACGCGTCGGCCTTCTCAAGGCCTGCCTTTCCCAAGGATTCTCTATGTTCAACCGCTTCATACTTATCGTGGTCTTCGTGCCGCTGGCCGTCATCCTGATTGCACTGGCCGTCGCTAACCGCGAACTCGTCGCCTTCACGCTCGATCCGTTCAACCCGGGCAATCCGAAGCTGACGCTGAACTTGCCGCTGTTTATCTTCCTGTTCGTGGCACTGGCCATCGGCATGGTCGTCGGCAGCCTGGCGACCTGGGTCAAGCAGGGCCGCTACCGCAAGCTGGCGCGCCAGCGCGGCGTCGAGGCCGAGAATTTGCGCCAGGCGGTCAGCCGCGTGCCGGCCGCGCCGCAAGGTTCTGCCCCGGGGACGGCGCTGCCGAAGCCAACGGCCTGAAGCCGGCGCTTTTGCCTTCGCGGAGTTTTGCATGCTGACAATTTCGGCCGACGCTGTCGACCAGGCGCTGAGCTTTCCCGGACTGGTCGAGACATTGCGCGCGGCCTTCCGGGAGGGTGCTGTGCAGCCCGTCCGCCATCACCACGGGGTCGAGCGGCCCGACGGTGCCACGTCGACGCTGCTTTTGATGCCGGCCTGGACCGACTTCCATGCCGCCGGCACATCGGCGGGCGGCCATATCGGCGTCAAGATCGTAACCGTATCGCCCGACAACAACGCCATCGGCAAACCGGCTGTGATGGGGCTCTACCTCTTGCTCAACGGTGCCACCGGCGAGCCCGAGGCGCTGATCGACGGCCAGCGGCTGACGCAGTGGCGCACCGCTTGCGCCTCGGCGCTCGCCGCCTCCTATCTCGCCCGCGAGGACGCCTCACGGCTTCTGGTGGTCGGCGCCGGCGCGCTGTCGCCATTCCTGGCCAAGGCGCATTCGGCGGTTCGGCCGATCAAGACCATCCGCATCTGGAACCGCACGCCGGCCAATGCCGAAAAGGTTGCGGCCGATTTGCGCGAGGAAGGTTTCAACGCTGAAGCCGCTAGCGATCTCGACGGCGAGCTTGCTCAGGCCGACATCATCTCATCGGCGACCATCACGACGACTCCGCTCGTCAAGGGTGCGCTGCTGAAGCCGGGCGCGCATGTCGATCTGGTCGGCGGCTTCACGCCGACCATGCGCGAAAGCGATGACGACGCGATCATGCGCGCCCGCATCTATGTCGACACCCGCGCCGGCGCCACCAAGGAAGCCGGTGACATCGTCCAGCCGCTCGCCTCCGGCGTGTTGAAATCGGAAGCCATCGTCGCCGATCTGCATGAACTGGCGCGCGGCGAAAAACAGGGCCGGCAGAGCTCCAGTGAGATCACGCTGTTCAAGTCTGTCGGCGCGGCGCTCGAGGACCTCGCCGCCGGCATTGCCGTCTACAACGCCCTCAAGCCGTAGCGTCGGCCGGCGCTACGGCGCCAGCCTTGCGATCGAATTTCCGGATTGCTTCCGCGCTGACCGGAGTGAAGAAGTTCACCAGATTGCCGTCGGGATCGCGCAGCAGCAGCGATCTGTTACCCCATGGCATTGTCGTCGGCGTCTGTACGAAGCCGCCGATGATTTTCGCCAGCCTGCTGTACTCCGCATCGACGTCGCTGACGCGAAACTCGATGATCGCTGATCGATTGGCGGCCGGCTGCGCCACATCCGTTCCGAACAGGGCCAGAGTGCGTGTGCTGCCGATCGCCAGCGTGCAGGAGGGCGTTGCCAGCTCGGCGAAATCGTCGGTGAACCAGGTTGCGCTAAGCCCGGTGATCGTTTCGTAGAATGCCACCAGTGGTTTGATCTGGTCGGTTATGATGCGGATCGAGACGAAGTCCATACTATTCTCCTTGGGGAGGCGCGGCGGATCAGGTGACGATGCGCTTGTCGCACAAGACTGCTGACAGCTTGGCGTCAGCAGCCTTGTCACCATGGCCGTGCCAATCCGGGGAGCTGAAGACCTAGGCTGCCTTCGTGGTTTCGGCGCCCATCGCCTCGGCGATCAGCGAGAAATCATGCGCGGTGATTTCGAACAGGCCAAAGCGCAGCTGGTAGCCCCAGTTCGACTTGCCCTTGGTGAAGTCGAGTTGTTCGAGCAGCGGCTTGATCGGCGCTTCGTCCGCCTTGGCCCATGCGACATCCCTACGAAACGGTGTGAAACCGGCGCCCATGTCGCCCTGGTAAGGTTCGCCTTCGCGCACGGTGCCGATCGCCGTGAAGGCCTGCAGGTGGTCCTTCTCGCGCAGAATTGTGGTCGGCGAGTAGTAGACGATGCCGTCACTGGGCTTGATGGCCGTGATTGACCTGCATGAAGCCGGCCTCGCGGCCGCGCCGCACATGTTCGGCGGAAGCCACCGCGATCCAATGGGCACTCATCCCTGTTCTCCGTCGTTCAGCCAATAAACGCGCAGCCGGTGGTTGTCGGGATCGAGCGCAACGAAGGTGCGGCCGAAATCCATGTCGGTCGGTGTTTGCAGGATGGCCAGGCCGCGCCCTGCCCAGTCCTTATGGGCGGCGTCCACCGCATCAGCCCGGTCCAACGCGAAGACGAGCTCCGCACCACCACCCGCTGCGGCGGCCGACGGCTCCACGGTGTGACGCGACCACAGGCCGAGCTTGAAGCCGTTGTCGAGCACGAACAGCACAAAGGTTGGCGCTGCCTCCACCGGCTGGCGCCCAAACAGCGCGCTGTAAAAGGCACCGCTCCGCTCCGGGCTGTCGACATAGAGGATGACGAAATTAGGGGTGGTCATGCCTGCTCTCCAGGGTTTCGATTGGAGGAGCATAGGCGGCCTCACTGTCAGATTCTGGCAGCAGTGATTCGCCAACTCGTAAAAGGAAGCATCACGCGTCAGTTTGGCGCTTTGGCGCATCCAACGTCACGCGCCATTCCTTCAGCAGCGCATGCCGGCGGCGCGGATAGCGGGTGTCGGTGGCGTTGAGAGCAGACATGCGATCAGCTCGAAAGTGGCGGAAATCCTGGCGCGTCTCGCACCATGCGACCATCACCCGCACCTTGTCGAAGAAGCCGATCGCAAACGGCCAGACCATGCGCTGCGAAGCGGCGCCACCGGCATCGCGATAGATAAAGCCGAGTTTTCGCTCATTGCGGATCGCCTGGCGAACAAGTCCAAGATCGATACCTTCGACGGCATCGCCGCGCGGCCCGACCAGCAGTGTGTTTGCATCGAGGTCCTCGCGCAGATCGTCCGGCAGCACCGCGGCGATCTTGGCCAGCGCGTCGGCGGCCGCGGCCGAGAGACGCTTGTCCGGTTGGCTGCCAACCCAACGCGATCCGAGCACAATGGCCTCGATCTCCTCGTCGGTGAACATCAGCGGCGGCAGCATGAAGCCGGGCTTCAGCACATAGCCCAGCCCCGCCTCGCCCTCGATCGGCGCGCCTTGCCCCTGCAGCGTGGCGATGTCGCGATAGAGCGTGCGGATCGACACATTCATCTCGCCGGCAAGCGTGCGGCCGCTGACCGGCCGGCGATGCCGGCGCAGGATCTGGATCAGGTCAAGCAGGCGTTCGGAACGGGACATCGCCCAGATTTGCCTGTTTCCTCAGGCGAGGTCCACTACCTCGGACATTCGTATGCTGGACCATTTTGTTTGCGCAGCCGGTGACCCTATGTCAAAAGCGGCCTGCCGCCTCCGGAGACGTTCCTGCTTGAAGTCTTTTCGCGACAAACGCCGCGACAACCGTCCGCCCGCAAAGGGCAGGGCCGAACACGTGCGGCCGCAGCCAGCCGCTGCGCCAGTCCGACCGGAAGCCAAGCGCCACGAAACAAAACCGGACGACCGGTTTGATCCGAAGCCGGCGCCGCGCCTGCTTGCGCGTCGCGACGGCGCCCTGCCCGCCGAACGCCTGCCGGTGATCCTCGAAGTAGCGCCCAATCAGGATTATGCGCTGCTCGACAGTGGCGCCGGCGAAAAACTCGAACAATACGGCCCCTACCGCATCGTGCGGCCCGAAGGCCAGGCGATCTGGCAAAAGGCCTTGCCGGCAAGGGACTGGGACCGCGCCGACGCCATCTTCACCGGCGACACCGACGAGGAGGGCATCGGCCGCTGGCGTTTTCCAAAAATGCCGCTTGGCGAGACCTGGCCGATGAAGCATGACGGCATCGATTATCTCGGCCGCTTCACCTCGTTTCGCCATGTCGGCGTCTTCCCCGAGCAGGCTTCGCACTGGGACCATATGGCTGGTCTCGTCGCTGCCGCGAAACGACCGGTGAAGGTGCTGAACCTGTTCGGGTATACCGGGCTCGCCTCTCTGGTAGCAGCCCGAGCCGGCGCCGAAGTCACCCATGTCGATGCCTCGAAGAAGGCGATCGGCTGGGCCCGCGAAAACCAGGAAATGGCCGGCCTCGGCAGCAAGCCGATCCGCTGGATCGTCGACGACGCGGTGAAATTCGCCGAGCGCGAGGAGCGCCGCGGCAGCCGCTACGACATCATCCTGTTCGACCCGCCCGCGTATGGTCGCGGCCCCAAGGGCGAGGTCTGGCAATTGTTCGAGGACCTGCCTGGCCTGACCGACCTTTGCCGCGCGATCCTGACGCCGAAGCCGCTGGCGGTGGTGCTGACCGCCTATTCGATCCGCGCCTCCTTCTTCGCCATCCACGCCGTGATGCGCGATACTTTTGCCGGCATGGGCGGCACGGTTGAATCAGGCGAACTGATCATCCGCGAGCAATCCGCCGGCCGGGCGCTGTCGACATCGCTGTTTTCGCGCTGGGTGGCCTGAATGCCCGGGGGACCTGAATGCCCGGGAGTCATAGATGAATGAGCGGCACGCCGGCGCGCCGGGGCAGGTGAAGGAAGTCACCAGCCTCGCCAACCCGTTGATCAAGGACATCAAGGCGCTCGCCCAGAAGAAATTCCGCGACCAGCAGAATGCCTTCATGGCCGAAGGGCTGAAGCTGGTCATCGACGCGCTCGACCTCGGCTGGTCGATCAAGACGCTGGTCTTCGCCAAGGCCGGTCGTGGCAATGCGGCGGTCGAAAAGGTAGCGGCGCGCACGGTTGCCGCCGGCGGCACCGTGCTCGAAGTGTCGGAAAAGGTGCTGGTCGCCATCACCCGGCGCGACAATCCGCAAATGGTGGTCGGCGTCTTCCAGCAGAAACTTCTGCCGTTGAAGGACATCCGCGCTCATGACGGCGATGTCTGGGTGGCGCTCGACCGGGTGCGCGACCCCGGCAACCTCGGCACCGTCATCCGCACCGTCGATGCTGTCGGCGCCAAGGGCGTCATCCTGGTTGGCGAGACCACCGATCCGTTTTCCGTCGAGACCGTACGTGCCACCATGGGCTCGATCTTCGCTGTGCCGGTAACCAGGGCCACGTCCGAAGCGTTCCTGGCCTGGCGAAACAGCTTCTCAGGCCTTGTCGTCGGTACCCATCTCAAGGGTGCGGTCGACTATCGCTCGGTCGATTTCTCCAGGGGGCCGGTGCTGCTGATGATGGGCAACGAACAGCAGGGCCTGCCCGACAATCTGGCCGAAAGCTGCGACCGGCTGCTCCGGATTCCGCAGGCCGGCCGCGCCGATTCACTCAACCTTGCGGTCGCCACCGGCGTCATGCTGTTCGAGATCCGGCGCGGCGCCCTGAAGCTTGCTCCCGAGGACGCCAAATCGTGAAATCATGGTCCCCCTACGCGCTGCTGGTGGTAGCGGCAATCGCGCTCGACCAATGGATAAAGCATCTGGTCGAAACCGGCCTCGCTTTCCAGGAAAAGCTCGATCTCGTACCGTTCCTGGCGCTGTTTCGCACCTACAACACCGGCATCGCCTTTTCGATGTTCTCGTCCTTCGGCGACACCGGCCTGGTCGTGATCGCCGTCGTGGTCGTCGCCTTCGTGCTTTACCTGGCGACGCGCACGCCGGCCGGCCATGTGCTGGCCCGCATCGGCTTTGCGCTGATCATCGGCGGCGCGCTCGGCAATCTGATCGACCGCACCGTCTACGGCCACGTCATCGACTACATACTGTTCCACACGCCGGTATGGTCCTTCGCCGTCTTCAACCTCGCAGACGCTTTCATTTCTGTGGGTGCCGCGCTGGTCGTCTTCGATGAACTCATCGGCTGGCGCCGGGAGGCAAAGCCGGAAAGCCCGGACGCTTGAACGGCGCCGTCTTTTGACCAATTGACCGCGCCGAACGGTCGCCGCACAGTCCGGCCAGCCTTTGCCGATCTTCACAGCTGCTCGACCGAGGAGAAGAAATGTCCGAAACCTTCAAAGCCATCTTCGTTTCGCGCGATGCCGACAAGAAGCAGTCGGTCGAGATCGTCGACCTTAGCGAAGCCGATCTGATGGAGGGCGATGTCACCGTCGCGGTCGAGGCGACGACGGTCAACTACAAGGATGGGCTGGCCATCACGGGCAAGGCGCCGGTGATCCGCCGCTGGCCCTTGGTGCCGGGCATCGACTTCGCCGGCACCGTGATCTCCTCCTCGCATGCCGACTGGCGCAAGGGTGACAAGGTCATCCTCAACGGCTGGGGTGTCGGCGAAACGCATTTCGGCGCCTATGCCGGGCGCGCCCGCGTCAAGGGCGACTGGCTGGTGCCGTTACCCGGCGGCATCAGCGCCCACGATGCGATGGCGGTCGGCACCGCCGGCTATACGGCGATGCTGTGCATCATGGCGCTGGAGCGGCACGGCATCCTGCCGGATCGCGGCCCGGTGGTGGTGACGGGTGCGGCCGGCGGCGTCGGCTCGGTCGCGGTCTCGATCCTGTCCAGCCTCGGCTACCATGTCATCGCTTCGACAGGCCGCAACGCCGAAAGCCCCTATCTGATCGACCTCGGTGCCGCCGAAGTGATTTCGCGCGACGAACTCTCCCAGCCGGCCAAGCCGCTGGCCAAGGAGCGCTGGGCCGGCGGCATCGATGCCGTCGGCAGCCACACTCTGGCCAATGTGCTGTCGATGACCGCCTACGGAGGCGCGGTCGCCGCTTGCGGCCTGGCCGGCGGCATGGATCTGCCGTCGAGCGTCGCGCCGTTCATCCTGCGTGGCGTCTCGCTGCTCGGCATCGATTCGGTGATGGCGCCCAAGGCGGTGCGCCTGGAAGCCTGGCGCCGCATCGGCACCGATCTCGACCTCAAGAAACTTGGAGGCCTGTCGACGACAATCGGCTTCGACGGCATCATCGCTGCCGCCCACGACATCGTCGAGGGCAAGATCAGGGGGCGCGTGGTCGTGGATATGTGAGGCCCCCAAAGCCACCAGAACGGGCGGCAAAAACGCATGAACCGCTAAAATTCGAACGATCCGCCGCGCTTTTCCATAATCTCTATCTGGCATGGATTTCTGCATGATCGCGGAGTCCGCCAGGAAAGAGAAGAACCGTGCCGAAAGCATCGACGGGCCGAGCCCGGCGACGCCGAAGCGGCAGCATGTTGTCCCACCGCCGCTGGCGCCGGATTTTCCGCGCGCCACGCACGAGGGCCTGCTGTTCTTGACCGTGGTCGCCAGTGTCGTGCTGGCGGGCCTGTCTCACCTCACCGGCGCGCCGATCTTCATCACGCTCGGCCTGCTGGCGACCGGCCTTGGCGGCGTCGCCATGCACCTGCGCAACCGCCACACCGTCCACCGCGCGACCGCCCTGCTCGACGAAACCGCCGCCCGCAGCCGCGCCGAGATCGAGACGTTGGCCGACCGCATGTGGGAAATGCAGGAGAGCGAGGAGCGTTTTCGCGGCTTGATCGATGCGCTCGGCGATCTCGTCGTCCATCGCGACCGCGACGGCCACATCGTCTATGCCAACAAGGTTTTCGCCGGCCTCGTCGGAACCGATCAGCGCGATCTTGCCGGCAGGACGCTGGCTGACCTCGGCATCGATGTCGGGGTCGTTCCCGACGCCGCCTTTTCGGATCACGAATGCCTGAGTTCCACCGACGTCTCCATCCGCACGCCGAACGGTCCGCGCTGGTTTTCGTGGATCGAACTGTCGGTGCGCGACAAGGACAGCGGCGCCGTTTCGCACCGGGCGATTGCCCGCGACATCACCGCCCGCAAACGTGCCGAATCCTCGCTCATCACCGCGCGGGAGCGCGCCGAATATGCCAGCCAGGCCAAGTCTCGCTTCCTCGCCACCGTCAGCCATGAGATCCGCACGCCGATGAACGGCATCATGGGCATGGCCAAGCTACTGGCCGACACCAATCTGTCGCCGGAGCAGCGCACCTATGTCGCCGCCGTCTCGACCTCGGCCAGCGCGCTTTTGGCGCTCATCGAGGACCTGCTCGATTATTCCAAGATCGAAGCCGGTCGCTTCGACCCGGAGCCGCAGCCGACATCTTTGCGCGAGATTGCCGACAACATCATCGAACTTATGGCGGCGAAAGCCTTCGCCAAGAACATCGGCCTCGGCTGTCATGTCGAGCCCGACGTGCCGCAGATGATCATGGCCGACCCGGGAAGAGTGAGGCAGGTGCTGCTCAACCTCATCGGCAACGCGGTCAAGTTCACCGACACCGGCGGCGTGCTGGTCTCGGTCGCGCGGGCCCGCACCGAGACCAGCGACCGCATCTGCTTCACCGTGGCCGACACCGGCCCTGGCCTGCGCGAAGAGGATATGGAGCGCATCTTCGAGGAATTCGAACAGTCCGACGGCACCTCGACCCGCACCCATGGCGGCGCCGGCCTCGGCCTTGCCATATCGAGACGACTGGCGACGGCCATGGGCGGCGCCATTTCGGTGTCGAGCCGGCTTGGCGAGGGATCTGAATTCGTCTTCGAAATCCCGGCCACAGGGGCCACCGAAGCGCCGCAGAACGGGCAGAATATCCTCGTCGGCCGGCGCGCCGTCATCGTGTCGAAGAACGCTGTAGAGGCTGATGCAATCGCCCGTGCCATCCGCGCCCATGGCGGCGCCGTCGATGTGGCCGCGACCGCTTCCCAGGCGACGCCTTTCGCCGAACATTGCGACGCGCTGTTGATCGACGCCGCCATGGAAGACAGCGACGGCAGGCTGCTCAAGCGCCTGCGCCAGAGCGGCTTTGCCGATTGTGAGGCGATCACGCTGATCGCGCCGACCGACCGCGGCATGCTTGGCGAATTCCGCGCCAGCGGCTACGCCACCTTCCTGGCAAGGCCGGTGCGCGGCGAAACGCTGATGCGCGTGCTGTTGACCAGCCACGCCCCTGCTTTGCCCCTGCCCATGAAGCCGGAAAAAAGCGGGGCGTCGTCGCATCGGGCTGTTGGCGGGCGCCAGCAGGGCCTGTCGGTGCTGATCGCCGAAGACAACGACATCAACGCCATGCTGGCCCGCGCCACGCTTTTGAAGGCAGGGCATCGGGTCAAAGTCGTCGGCAACGGCAAGGCCGCGGTCGAGGCAATCACCGAAGCCGGGCTGAAACACCGTTTCGACGTGGTGCTGATGGATCTGCACATGCCGGTGATGGACGGGCTGGACGCAATCGCGGCCATCCGCCGACACGAGGAAGAAATGGCCGTGCCGCCGGTTCCGATCATGGTGCTTTCGGCCGACAGCCAGGAAAAGACCCGCCACACAGTGCTTGCCCATGGCGCCAGCGGCTTCGTCACCAAGCCGCTGGACCCCGACGCGCTGGTCCATGCCGTCGAAGGCCAGGTGGCCGCCTGAGGCCGCCCCAACGCGCTCTCTGCGATCACGTAAGGTAGCCGGTTGAGGGTTTTCGCCAGCCGACGAAGTATTGCCCGCTGCGCCGTATCACGGTACTGTCACAATCCTGTTGCACCTACACCGTATCCCCGTGCCAAGAGGGATGGCTCGAAGGAGAATCACTCGTGCATACAGTTATGCCGGAATGTGACACTCGGCCCAACGCAGGCGGTGCTTTGCTCGCCGCGCGTAACGCCGATGCCGTCGCAACAGGCACACTGCTGGGCCGGATCGGTAATCTCGAAGTGCGGCTTGCCCGCAACGAAGCCGAGATCGCTGCCGCGCAGGAAGTGCGCTACCGGGTATTTTATGACGAGCTTGGCGCCAGGAAGGACCTGTTCCAGGCACAGGATCGGCGCGACGCCGACCGTTTCGACCCGCTCTGCGACCATCTGCTGGTGCTGGACACCTCGATTTCCGGACCCGAGCATCGCCGCATCGTCGGCACTTATCGGCTGCTGCGGCAAGAAATCGCAGCGACCGCCGGCGGCTTCTATTCCGAAGGCGAGTTCGAGTTGACAAAGCTGATTGCCCGTCATCCCGGACAGCGCTTCCTTGAGCTCGGCCGCTCCTGCGTTCTTAAGGAATACCGCTCCAAGCGCACCATCGAGGCGCTGTGGCAAGGCATCTGGGCCTATATCAAGCACTATGAGATCGGTGTGATGACCGGCTGTGCCTCGTTCCACGGCACGGTGCCGGCGGCGCATGCCGAGGCGCTTACCTATCTTGCACATCACTGCCGCACCAACTCAGCCTGGGATGTGCGGGCTGTGTCCGGGCGCTATTGCTCGATGGACCTGATGCCGATCGAGGCGGTAAACGCCAAGGCGGCGATCGCGGCCATGCCGCCGCTGGTCAAGGGCTATCTGCGCGTCGGCGCCCGCATCGGCGACGGCTGCGTCATCGACCGCGAATTCTCCACCGTCGATGTGTTCGTGGTGATGCCGGTCAAGGAAATCGGCGCCCGCTACGTCAACTATTATGGCGGCGAAGCGCAGCGGTTTGCGGCGTGATAGCGAATAGCGAATAGCGAATAGCGAATAGCGAATAGCGAATAGAATGTAGCGAGCATTGCCCCGCTCAAACCCCTATTCGCTACTCCCTACTCGCTATTCGCTCGTTTCACGGAATATCCTCCGGCCGCCGTCCCGGCCGGCTCTTGTAGGACGGAAACGTCCAGCCGAATTTGAGCGCGCCACCACGCACCAGGAAAGCCGCGACAAAGCCGGCAAGGTCCGAGGCGACCGGCGGCAATCCGATAAGATCGCCAAGCGTGTAGAGGCCGGCGCCCGCCAGCGCCGCGCTGACGTAGATTTCGGGCCTCAGCAGCACCGACGGCTCGCCGGCCAGCAGATCGCGCAGAATGCCGCCGAATGTGGCGGTCAGCACGCCCATAATGACGGAGACGACCGGAGAACCGGTGATCGCCAGTCCCTTGGCCGCGCCCATCACCGAAAAGGCCGCCAATCCGATGGCATCGAGCCAGAGCAGCCATTTCCAGCGGGATTCGACGCGGTGGGCAATGAAGAAGACCAGCACCGCAACCGCCGCGCAGATCAGCACATAGCCTGAGCTGCCGACCCAAAAGACGGGCAGGTTGAGGATGACGTCGCGCAGTGTGCCGCCGCCGATGCCGGTGACGCTGGCCAGGAACAGGAAGCCGATAATGTCGAGCTGCTTGCGCGAAGCCGCCAGCGCCCCGGTCGCCGCAAAGACGGCGACGCCAGCATAGTCGAGGAGGTCGATGGCGCTCAAGGGCATGAGGCAGGGATTAGGCAGTAGGGATTGGAATTGGAAGTATCAATAACACGAAGCCGGGCGATTGATACGGCCCCCACTGCCTACTGCCTACTGCCTACTGCCTACTCCCTACTCACGCATCCTTCTCGGCCTGCTCGTTCACCGGGCCTGGTTCGACAGGCGCCTCGGCTGCCGCGATCTTGGGGCCGCCCTTGGCGACGCCGACCATGGCGGGCCGCAGCACGCGCTCGCCGATCGAATACCCCGGCTGCACGACCTGGACCACGGTGTTGGCTGGCACATCGGGATTGGGCACCTCGAACATCGCCTGGTGGAAATTCGGGTCGAACTTCTCGCCTTCCGGCTCAAGCTTCTTCACCCCGTGCCGCTCCAGCGCCGACAGCATGGCGCGCTCGGTGATCTCGACGCCGTCGATCAGCGCCTTGAAGCCGGCATCTCCGGCTGCCTTGGCCTCGGCCGGGATGGCATCGAGCGCGCGGCGCAGATTGTCCGACACCGACAGCATGTCGCGGGCAAAATTGGCCACCGCATAAGCGCGCGCGTCATGCACGTCGCGGGCGGTGCGGCGGCGCAGATTCTCCATCTCGGCCGCGACGCGCAGCGCGCGGTCCTTCAGTTCCTCGTTTTCCTTCAGCAGCCGCACCAGCGCTTCATAATCGCCGTCGATGCCGCCTTGCGTGCGCTCGGCCTCGGCCGTTTCGATATCCTCGGGCGCGCGTTCGTCTTTTGCCTGGTCGCTCATCGCCGTTTCCCGTCATTCGAATGGTTTGGATTTGCGCCCGATATCGAGGTTTGGCGGTCAAAAATCAAGGGGCAAGCGGTGCTTGGGGTCGTTCGGAGGACCTTGGCACGGATCGCGAAGGTCTTTCGAAATTAATTCAAATTTTACCGTGATTGCCGGCTTTGCTTGCCAATACCCCGCTATGGGGGAACCATTCCGTGGCTGGAGGAGTTTCGAAGCCAACACAGGATTTTGGGACAATGACAGGCAACAATGGCAACAGGAGCGAAGAGCTCGCCGCCGATATCAAGCGCCAGTTCGGCACCGAGGCAACAAAGCGCTTCCTGCGTAGCTTGCCGGCATTCCGAACCGAGGCCGACATTCCGGAGCATTTTCGAGACCTGCTCGACCGTCTGGACGGCATAGAAGCCAGCGTGGCAGGCGGCCAACGCCGGCAATAGCGACGCAATCGCGCGACAATTACGCGCAGTAATTTCGCGTGAGCTGTACCTTGCGGCAACGGCAAGCCACGCCTATGCTTCCTGATGAACATGATTTCCCCCGAGACGGCCGCCAACAGCAAGCGCGCCTGGTTGAAGATTCTGGCGCGCTACAAGAAGCCTGACCGGCGGCGCAGTACCCTAGAACTGGCCATCACCCTCATCCCTTTCGCCACGCTGTGGGCGCTCTCTTCGGCCGCCTATTCCTACGGCCACTGGTGGGGCCTGATCCTCATCCTTCCTGCCGCCGGCTTTCTGGTGCGGATCTTCATGATCCAGCACGATTGCGGCCACGGCTCCTTCTTCGCCAACCGCACCGCCGACGACTGGATCGGCCGCGCGCTCGGCGTGCTGACGCTGACGCCTTATGATTGCTGGCGGCGCGCCCACGCGGTGCACCATGCCAGCGCCGGCAATCTTGATGAACGCGGCATGGGCGACATCCGCACGCTGACCTTGGCCGAGTACCGGCGCCTGTCATGGCGCGGGCGCCTTGCCTATCGTCTTTACCGCCATCCGCTGGTGATGTTCGGCCTCGGGCCGATCTGGCTGTTCATTTTCGAACAAAGGCTGCCCATCGGCATGATGCGCGGCGGGTTGACGCCTTGGGTGTCGTCGATGACGACAAACCTAGCCATTGCGATTGCCGCAGCCCTCCTCATCTGGTGGATCGGCCCCGGCGCTTTCCTGGTCGTCCATCTGCCCATCGTTGTCCTCGCCGGTTCCGCCGGCATCTGGCTGTTCTACGTCCAGCACCAGTTCGAGGAGACGGAATGGGCGAAAGACGAAGAGTGGGAGTTCCAGCATGCCGCGTTGCACGGCTCGTCCTATTACGACCTGCCGCCGGTGCTGAACTGGTTCACCGGCAATATCGGCGTCCACCACGTCCACCATCTCTCGGCCAAGGTGCCGGGCTACCGGCTGCAGGAAGTGCTGCGCGATTACCCGGAACTGCGCGGCATCGGCCGCGTCACGCTGCTCGACAGCCTTCGCTGCGTCAAGCTGGCGCTGTGGGACGAACAGCGCCGCAAGCTGATCTCGTTTCGCGAAGCGCGGGCTATGGCCTGAAGCAATCCACCGCGCCAGAGGCGCGGCGGGATTTTATCCAAAAGCTGCTCAGGCGGCCTTGCGCTCGTCGCGCATCAGCGCCTTGCCATCGCGAATCTCGGTGCCGAGCACCTTCAGGCATTCGCGCATGAAGGCGGCAAGGCCGGGCCAGCCCTTGGCCGACACCAGATTTCCGTCGACATGGGCGCCGGTCGGCGCGACATCGATGTAGATGCCGCCAGCAAGCGTCACCTCCGGCTCGCAATATTGCAGCGCCGCGACTTCCCTGCCGCGCACCACGCCGTCGACCGCGATCAGAATCTGCACGCCATGGCAGATGGTGAAGATCGGCTTGCCGGTCTCGTGGAAATGCCTGACCAACGCCTGCACCCTTTTGTCGATGCGGATATATTCGGGCCCACGCCCGCCGGCGGCATAGACGGCATCATATTGCGCCGGATCGACCTCGGAAAACGTCTTGTTCAGGATGTAATCGTGGCCGAGCTTTTCGGTGTAGGTCTGGTGGCCCTCGAAATCATGCAGCGAGGTCTTCAATATATCGCCGGCCTTCTTGTCGGGACAGACGACGTGGACGGTGTGGCCAACCGCATGCATGGCCTGTTCAAAGACGAAAATCTCATACTCCTCGCTGAACTCGCCAACGAGCATCAATATCTTCTTGCCTGCCATGCCGGTCTCCTCCCTTGCTGGCCATTATTTCGGATCGCGAAATAATGCCCCTATCCTAAGGGTAGGCTCGCGAAAGGAAAAGCCCAAATCGCACAATTGGTCTGACCAGATTGAGTTCGCTAGACGTGAGTTGGACGGCACATCAGCGCATCCAGCGAGATACGGCAAAGTTGGTCCGACCACGAGGCGAGAAATCAGGCAGCGGCCCTGATCATATCCGCCGCCTTTTCGGCGATCATGATGGTCGGCGCATTGGTATTGCCGCCGATCAGTGTCGGCATCACCGAGGCGTCGACGACACGCAGCCCCTGTAGTCCGCGCACCTTAAGCTGCGGATCGACCACGGCCATCGCATCGACACCCATCTTGCAGGTGCCGACGGGGTGATAGATCGTGTCGGCGCGAGCGCGGATATGGGCCATCAGCTCGGCATCGCTGGAAACGCCGGCGGTATAGATCTCCCTGTCACGGTACTTTGCCAACGCCGGCGCCTCCAGTATGGCGCGCATCATCCTGGCCCCCTTGAGCAGCAGGTCCCCGTCCCGTTCGTCGGACAAAAAGCGCGGATCGATGCGCGGCGGCGCCAGCGGGTCCGGGCTCGACAGCCCGACCTCGCCGCGCGAATGCGGCCGAAGCACGCAGACATGGCAAGAAAAGCCGTAGCCCAGATGCAGCTTGCGGCCATGATCGTCGACGATGGCGATGCAGAAATGCAGCTGCAGATCGGGCCTGTCGATCGCCTGATCGGATTTGAGGAAGGCGCCGCCTTCCGCATAGGGCGTGGCAATCATGCCGGTGCCGTTTCTGCGCCAGCGCAGCATGTGCCTGACGAGGCCGGGCAGACCGCGCAGGCCAACGCCCATCATGTCGGCATCCTTCGACGCCCAGGCCAGGATGAAATCGAGATGGTCCTGCAGGTTCTTGCCGACACCGGGCAGGTCGTGCGTGACGGCAATGCCCTGCGCGGCAAGCTCGTCGGCCGGACCGATGCCGGACAACAGCAGGAGCTGCGGCGAGCCGAAGGCGCCGCCGCAGACGATGACTTCGCGCCTGGCTTTCGCCACCGCTTCGCTGTTGCCCTTGCGATAGCGCACCCCGCTGGCGCGCTTGCCGTGGAGCACAATGCCGGTGGCATGCGCGCCGGTGATCACGGTGAGGTTCGGCCGGCTCATTGCCGGATGCAGATAGGCGGCGGCTGCTGAGCAGCGTTCGCCATTTCGGTCCCCACCCCAGAATTGCGTGACCTGATAAAGCCCCGCCCCTTCCTGTTCCGGCCCGTTGAAATCGTCATTGCGGCGGATCTGGTTTTCGCCACAAGCCTCGACAAAGGCGCGCGCGATCGGGCGCGGCTCCTGCTGTTCGCCGACCCTGAGCGGGCCGTCGCCGCCATGCAGCGCGTCGGCGCCGCGTTGATTGCCTTCGGCGCGCTTGAAATAGGGCAGCACCTCGTTCCACGACCAGCCCTGACAACCGAGGCCGGCCCATTCGTCATAGTCGCCACGGTGGCCGCGCGTGTAGAGCATGGCATTGATGGCGCTGGAGCCACCGAGCGCCTTGCCGCGCGGCTGGTAGCCCTTGCGACCGCCGAGCCCCTGCTGCGGCACCGTCTGCAATCCCCAATTGTTGATCTTCGGCCGGCCGGGCAGCAGTGCGATGATGCCTGCCGGCGCCCGGATGAGCAGGTTCCTGCCCTCGCCGCCCGCTTCGATCAGGCAGACGGTTTTCGACGCATCTTCCGAGAGCCGTGCGGCAAGCGTACAGCCGGCGGACCCGCCACCGGCGATGACATAGTCGAAATCCATGGCTTCCTCCCTGGCGTCCCGCGGATGTTTCCGTCTGGACAGCCAAGAGAAGGCTTGATTTCAGCCGATGTAAAGGCGGGTGGAATTACCGCTGCGTCAGCTGTTGCGAACGCGCCGCCAGGAATATTTTGGTCCCTTCGGCTCAGAGGCTTCGGTCGGCTGGTAATACAGCCCGAGCCCGCCGATACGGCCTTCTTCAAGCCGTTTCAACAGCACTGGGTTCGATATTTCGAACTCGTCGAAGCCGAGCCGCAGCATATGCGGCAGCTGGTCGACGAGGACCTGCCCGGTGGCGCGGACGGCGCCCTCGAACTGGTAACGGCTGCGCAGCAGCTCACCCTTGGAGAAGGAGCGGCCGTCGTTGAAGGCTGGAAAGGCCAGGGCCACCAGCGACAGCTGGTCGAGCAGATCGGCGATCTTCTCCAGCTGGTCGCCTGGCTGCAGCACCACGCCAAGCCGCTCCTTTGCCGAGCGCCGCACCTCCGCATCAAGGCCGAGAAACGCCTGCAGTGGCAGGATGAAGCGGCCATTGCCCGTCAGCGCGTCAGCACTTTCGGCATGCGCCCACTCATCTTCGCGAAAACCCATCGGGGTCCAGAGGCGGGTCTCCGCTATCGTCGGTTCAGTCATCAGAAATTCCTAAAGCCCCAAAAATCGAACGTCCGCTGAAAGCCAGTCCAAACGAAACCGGCGGCCTCCGAGTGGAAGCCGCCGTTTGCAGGCCAGCCTCACCTGAATATCTACATAGCCTAAAGGGAAGCGTCGGTCAGCGACTTCTCCAACCCGGAGAGGTGAATGCCGCACTCGGTCTTGGCGTGACCGGCCCAGCGGCCGCTGCGCGCATCCTCGCCCGGCTGCACCGGCTGCGTGCACGGGAAGCAGCCGATCGACAGATAGCCGTACGCGACCAGCGGATTTTCGCGCAGCGCATGAGCCCGCATGTAGTCGGCCTGGTCGGACGTCGTCCAATGCGCCAGCGGGTTGATGCGCACGCGTGGGCCGACCGCCTCGAACACCGGCAATGCCGCCCGCGTCGAGGCCTGGAAGCGCTTGCGGCCGGTGAACCATGCACGGAAGGGCGCCACACCCCGCGCCAGCGGCTCGACTTTGCGCACGTCGCAGCAGGCATCGGTGTTGCTCTGGTGCAGATTGCCGGTCGGATCGATCCGTTCGAGCGCTGCTTCCTCGGGCTTGATCACCCTGATGTTGGTCAGCCCGAAATCGGCGGCGAGTGCGTCGCGATAGCCGAGCGTTTCCTCGAAATGCTTGCCGGTGTCGAGGAAGATGACCGGCAACGTGCGATCGACCTTGGCGATCATGTGCAACAGCACCGCCGAATCCGCGCCGAAGGACGAGACGGCGGCGATTTCGTCATGAAACAGCTCGCGGGTCGCGCGTTCGATGATCTCAAGCGGCTTCAGATGTCCGTACAGCGCATCGAAGCCCGCCGCCTTGGCGGCGATGCTGTCGTCGACGTCGACGATACGGTCAAGCGGCCTTGGTTTCGCCAGCATAGAGCGCCTCCTTGAACGGCGCGGGACCGACACGGCGGTAGGCGTCGATGAATCTTTCACTGGGACTGAGCCGAAGGCCGAGATAGGTGTCGACGATCTGCTCGATGGCGTCGGTGATCTCTTCCGAGGAAAAGCCGCGGCCGATGATCTCGCCGACCGAGGTGTTCTCGTCGGCCGAGCCGCCAAGTGTCACCTGGTAGAGCTCGGAGCCCTTCTTCTCGACACCGAGAATGCCGATATGGCCGACATGGTGGTGGCCGCAGGCATTGATGCAGCCGGAAATCTTGAGCTTCAGTTCGCCGATCTCGCGCTGCCGCTCCAGCGAAGCAAAGCGAAGCGAAATCTCCTGCGCGATCGGGATCGAGCGCGCCGTCGCCAGCGCGCAATAGTCGAGGCCGGGGCAGGAAATGATATCGCTGATCAGATTGGAATTGGCTGTCGCCAGACCGATATCGACCAGCGCGTCATAGACCGCCTTCAGATCGGCGCGCGCCACGTGCGGCAGGATGAGGTTCTGCTCATGGCTGACGCGCAGCTCGTCGAAGGCGTATTTCTCGGCGATGTCGGCAACCGCTTCCATCTGGCTGTCGGTGGCGTCACCCGGCACCTCGCCGATGCCCTTCAGCGAAATCGTCACCGCCGCATAGTCGGGATGGCGATGCGTCACGACATTCTGGTCGAGCCAGTCCGAGAAGCTCTTTGAATCCAACCGTGCAAGCTTGACCGCCGCGTCGCCTTCCGGCCGATCCACCAGCTGAGGTGGCGCGAAATAGGCGTCGATGGCGCGGATGTCGGCCTCCGGCAGTTTCAGCTCGGCGTCCTTCAATTCCTGCCATTCGGCCTCGACCTGGCGGGTGATTTCTTCGACGCCGGTCTCGTGCACCAGAATCTTGATGCGCGCCTTGTACTTGTTGTCGCGGCGGCCATAGAGGTTGTAAACGCGCAGGATCGCCGTGCAGTAGGACAGAAGATCGGCTTCCGGCAGGAAGTCGCGGATCTTCTTCGCCACCATCGGCGTGCGGCCCTGGCCACCGCCGACATAGACCGCAAAGCCAAGCTCGCCGGCGGCGTTCTTCTTCAGGTGCAGGCCGATGTCATGCGTCTGGATGGCGGCGCGGTCGCGCTCGGCCCCGGTCACCGCGATCTTGAATTTTCTGGGCAGGAACGAGAATTCCGGATGCACCGACGACCATTGCCGCAGGATCTCGGCATAGGGGCGTGGATCGGCGACTTCGTCGGCGGCGGCGCCGGCAAAATGATCGGCGGTGACATTGCGGATGCAATTGCCGCTGGTCTGGATGGCGTGCATCTCGACGCTAGCGAGATCGGCCAGGATCGCCGGAATGTCCGACAGCGCCGGCCAGTTGAACTGGATGTTCTGGCGCGTGGTGAAGTGGCCGTAGCCCTTGTCGTATTTGCGCGCGATGTGACCGAGCATGCGCAACTGCTTGCCGTTCAGCGTGCCATAGGGCACCGCGATGCGTAGCATGTAGGCGTGCAGCTGCAGATAGACGCCGTTCATCAGCCTGAGCGGCCGGAACTGGTCCTCGGTGATCTCGCCGGACAGCCGGCGCTCGACCTGGTCGCTGAACTCGGCGACGCGGGCCTGGACAAAATCGTGGTCGAACTCATCGTAACGGTACATGCTTCGTCTTTCAGGGCGCGTCCGCCCGTATTTTGTTACGCTGCCCGCGCAGCCTGCTTGCCCAGGTCTTCGCGGATGGTGGGGCCGGCGGCGCGGATCTTTTCGCGCAGCCGCACCGGCTCGACGACGCCATTGACGACCTCAGCGTCGATCAGGTTGACGTCAACCACTTCATTGTCGGCATAGGCCTTGGCGCCGATCGCCTCGAGCCGATCTTCGGCCGCCTTGTCATGGGCGAGATCGGCGTGGTCCACCGTCTCGGCCCAGCCGCCATCGGCGTACCAGACAGCGATGCCGTCGGTGAGGCGGTTTGCGGTCAATATCTTCATGGTTCGACCTCTGCGGCGGCCGCGTTGGCGGCGCTCTCATGACTATGTGCCGCCAGCGGCTCGGAACGTTCAAAGTTGGCGCCGGCAACCGCGTCGCCGATGATGGTCATCACAGGGCCGGCCAGATCGGCGCGCGCTTCCAGCGACGGCAGGTCGGCCAGCGTGCCATGGAAACGGCGGCGGTTTTGCAGGCTGGCATTCTCGACCACGGCGACCGCCGTGTCCGGCGCCAGGCCGGCCTCGATCAGGCGTCCCGCAACTTCGGCAGCGACCGAGCGGCCCATATAGACGGCAACCGTGGCGCCGGAGATGGCGAGCTTGGCCCAATCCGGCAGCGAATTGCCTTTGAGATCGTGCCCGGTGGTGAACACCATCGAGGAAGACACACCGCGCAGCGTCAGCGGCAGTTCGAAATCAGCGGCGGCGGCGAAAGCAGCCGTGACGCCGGGGACCACGTCATAGGCGATCCCGGCATCGCGCAGCGCGGCCATCTCCTCGCCGGCCCGGCCGAACACCAGCGGGTCGCCGGACTTCAGCCGCACGACGCGCTTGCCCTGCTTGCCGAGCTCGACAAGCAGCGCGTTGATTTCGGCCTGGCTCTTGGTGTGGCAGCCCTTGCGTTTTCCCACCGGCAGCCGCTCGGCGTCGCGGCGACCCATGGCGACGATCGCCTCCGGCACCAGCGCGTCATGGACGATGACGTCGGCTTCCATCAGTAAGCGATGTGCCCGCAGCGTCAAAAGATCCCCGGCGCCGGGGCCAGCGCCAACCAGCGCGATATGGCCCGCGACCGGAGCCTTCGACAGCAATAGATCGACGGCGGCGTCGTGCGCCTGCGAAAGCTCGCCGGCTTCGACGGCACGGGCCGGCGCGCCTTGGAAAAAACTGCCCCAGAACAGGCGGCGGGCATTGCCTTTCGGCAGCAGCTTTTCGGCTGCACCGCGGAACGAGGCGGCAAGCGTTGCCAGCGGCCCGAGCGACGGCGACAGCATGCGGTCGATGCGGCTGCGCAGTATCTGCGCCAGCACCGGGCCGGCGCCTTCCGTGCCGATTGCAATGGCGACCGGCGCACGGTTTACCAGCGCGGGGGTGAAGAAATCGCAGAGCTCCGGCCGGTCGACAGCATTGACCGGAATGCCAAGCCGGCGCGCATCTTCGGCGACGCGGCGGTCGAGCGCCTCATCGCCGCTGGCGGCAAACACCATGACCGCGCCTCCGAGATGCGCGGCATCGTAAGGGGTGGCGATGTGGGTGGCGCCGGCTGCGGCGATGAAGCTCAGCAATTCGGTGTCGGCAGTTTCAGCGATGATGCGCAATACAGCGCTCGACTGATCGAGCAGCCGCGCCTTGGCCACAGCCTCGGCACCGCCGCCGATAATCGCCACGGCTTCGCCCTCGACCCGCATGAACACCGGGAACGCGTTGAGCTTGGGATTGGCCTGCGGCATGACAAACAAGATTCCGGAACAGTTCGGCAGTTTTACGCGCGGACGTGAAAAAGCTGAAGGAACCCACTCGCGCATCCCCTGACGGGACGCAATCGGTTTTCCGCAAGCACAAAGGCGAAGAGAAAAATATTCCACATCCGCGTATCCAGCGGATTCAGGCTGCTGCCGCAGGCCTTGTTCTGCGGCTCTTTTGTCCGCCAGCCAGCCAAGTCGCAAAATTGATTTTTCTAAATTCTACCAATTCAGTAGATTAAAGCCGTCGACCTCGAAACCATCTGCCGAGGCCGTTGAATCGTCACCAACAGAGGTTGCCACTGTCCTTGCCCCGAACAGTGGAACGTTCACGCTCCGCCACGCGTTCTGACCTTGCCGATGCTGACGATAGTCGGTCGGATTTGAAACCCTCGAGCAGGAGCGCGCGATGAACAAGATCAACCTGAAACATGGCATTCTGGTCATGGTGGCCGATGGCGAGAAGGCGCTGTTTCTGAAGAACGAGGGCGACAATCTCTATCCGAACCTGCAGCTCTTCCAGGAGATGAAGCAGGACAACCCGGCGACGCGCGAGCAGGGCAGCGACAGCCCCGGCCGCTACAATGACGGCCCCTCCGTTCATCGCAGCGCGGTCGAGGACACCGACTGGCACCGCCAGGGCAAGGAACGTTTCGCCGAAGAGATCGCCGATCGGCTTTACAAGCTCGCCCATCACGGCATCTTCGACGACATCGTTCTGATCGCGCCGCCGCTCATGCTCGGCACGATGCGCAAGAAATTGCACAAGGAAGTCACCGACAAGGTACAGGCCGAAATCCCAAAGACACTGACCAACCGCCCTGTGACCGACATCGAGGCCATGCTGCAGGCAGCGTGACGACCAACCGGGTTGCCCATCCGACATCCGCTATCAGGCGCGCGCAGCGGTTCTGCTGCGCGCGCCTTTGGTTTTTCAGCACCTCTGGCCAGCAATTCCGCCTTGCGGGTTGCATCGCCAACACCCTGCCCACCATATTGCAAAAGGCGGCGGCTTCGGGCGGCGCACCCCGACATCCCTGTTCTCGAAAGGCGCTCCATAGACAATGCCGCATGACACGCCCCTTATCGCCACCATCGTCGCCGGTCTGGGGCTGGCATTCATCTTCGGAGCGCTTGCCAACCGTTTTCGCATACCGCCGCTGGTCGGCTATCTCGTCGCCGGCGTGCTGGTCGGGCCGAACACACCTGGCTTCGTCGCCGATGCCGGCCTTGCCAATGAGCTGGCCGAAATCGGCGTCATCCTGCTCATGTTCGGCGTCGGCCTGCATTTCTCGCTGAAGGACCTGCTGTCGGTCCGCGCCATCGCCGTGCCTGGCGCCATCGTCCAGATCGGCTTTGCCACCGCGCTCGGCGCCGGCCTTGCCTGGATGCTCGGCTGGTCGATGGGCGCCGGCCTGGTCTTCGGCCTGGCGCTCTCCGTCGCGTCCACCGTGGTGCTGTTGCGCGCGCTTCAGGAGCGGCGGCTGATCGAGACCGAACGTGGCCGCATCGCCGTCGGCTGGCTGATCGTCGAGGATCTCGCCATGGTCCTGGCGCTGGTGCTGTTGCCCGCCCTTGCCGGCGTGCTCGGCGGCCAGCCGCAGGTCGACGACCATGCGAGCCTGTTGTCGCTGCCGGCCAGCTACGGCATCTGGGGCGTCGTCGGCCTTACCCTGGCCAAGGTCGTCGCCTTCGTCGTCGTCATGCTGGTCGTCGGCCGCCGGGTCATTCCGTGGATCCTGCACTATGTCGCCCATACCGGCTCGCGCGAGCTGTTCCGGCTGGCGGTGCTGGCGATCGCGCTTGGCGTCGCTTTCGGCGCGGCCAAGCTGTTCGGTGTTTCGCTGGCGCTCGGCGCCTTCTTCGCCGGCATGATCATGAGCGAATCCGAGCTCAGCCATCGCGCGGCGGAAGAATCGCTGCCTCTGCGCGACGCCTTCTCGGTGCTGTTCTTCGTCTCGGTCGGCATGCTGTTCGACCCGTTCAGCCTGATGAGCAATGGCTGGCCGACCCTGGCGACGCTGGCCATCATCGTCATCGGCAAGTCGCTGGCCGCCTTCGTCATCGTTATCGCCTTCCGCTATCCGCTGGGAACCGCGTTGATGATCTCGGCCAGTCTTGCCCAGATCGGCGAATTCTCCTTCATCCTGGCCGAGCTTGGCGTCGGACTGAAGCTGTTGCCCGAACAGGGACGCGACCTGATCCTGGCCGGCGCCATCCTGTCGATCCTGGTCAATCCGCTGATGTTCCTCGCCCTCGACTGGATGAAGCCAAGGCTGGACGCGCGTGCCGCCAGGGCAGCGTCGCCGGAAGAGGCCAAGCCGGTCGGCCCGGCGACGCAACCGGGACAAGTGGCCTCGGTCGCCACCGTGGCCAAAGAGGATGGCCCGCCGCCGAGCACGGCACTTTCCGGCCATACCATCCTGATCGGCTACGGCCGTGTCGGAAGCCTGGTGGGTGCCGCGCTGAAACAGGCGTCGCTGCCCTTCCTGGTCATCGAAGACGCCGACAAGACGCTGGCCAGGCTGAGAGAGGACGGCGTCGAAATTGTCTCGGGCAATGCGGCCAACGCAGGCGTGTTCGCCGCCGCCAATCCGCAGGGCGCCAAACGATTGATCCTTGCCATCCCCAATGCCTTCGAAGCAGGCCAGGTTGTGCTCAGGGCACGCGCCGCCAATCCCGGCATCAACGTCATCGCACGTGCCCATTCCGACGCCGAGGTCGAGCATCTCAAGGGGCTCGGCGCCGACACCGTCATCATGGGCGAACGCGAAATCGCCCGCGGCATCGTGGAAGAAGTGCTGGGGCAAAAGCCTATGCCGCGCCCCGAAGCCATTGAACCCTCCCCGGCCTGAGGTTTGCCCATAGGCGCGTTGATTACGCCACGAATGCAGAGCCGCCATTTTGCGCGACGCTGCTGAGGTACTTTGCCGGGGGCTTGCCAAGGGCCTTCTTGAACATGGTGATGAAGGCGGTGACGGAGCCATAGCCGAGATCGCCCGCAACCTGCTGCACGCTGGCGCCGGCGGCCAGCTCGCGTATGGCCACGATCAAATGCAATTGCTGGCGCCAGCGGCCGAAGCTCAGGCTGGTCTCCTTTACCACGAGACGGGCGAGGCTGCTCTCTGAGAGCGCAACGCGGCTGGCCCACTCCGCCAGCGTGCTGCGGTCGGCAGGGTCCTGCGCCAACGCTTCGGCGATCCGCCGCAAACGCGGCTCGGCGGAGATCGGCAGATGCAGCTGCTGAACCGGCATGCGCGGAAGTTCGGAGAGCAGGATCGTGGTCAGGGGCCCGTCCCTCGCCTCATCCTCCTCAACGCGATCGGCCAGCTCGATGATCAATTCGCGCAGCAGCGGCGAGATCGACAGCGTGCAGCAGCGATCCGGCAGATCGGCAGCGCCCGGCTCGATGTAGACGAAGAAAATCCGCGCATTGGCCGTCGCGATGTTGCTGTGTTCCATACTGCCGGGAATCCACACCCCGCAATGCGGCGGCACCATCCACAGGCCGCTGGGGACGCGGCATGTGACGCCACCGCCGAGTGCGAAGACGAGCTGGCCCTTGCGGTGCCAATGGGCAGCCACTTCCGCTTTGGTTTCGGTGACGTCGACGCGCACCGCAATTGCCGGCGCGACGGCGTCATCCACATCGAAATTGATCCAGGGGTAGCGTAGAGGCTGTCTCATGATTGACGGCTTTTAGCGACTATTCGCCATGATAGCTAAATTCTTTGGCCGAGGAAATCGATAGGTTCCGGTTTGTGGCTGGCGTCCACAAACCAGCAGGAAGGTTCCCATGCGCGCCCTCGTTATGTCTCCCGACAGCACCACCGGGCTCAGGCTCGCCGAGGTCGAGGACCCTCGGCCTCACGCCAACGAAGCGCTTGTCTGCGTCCACGCGACCTCGTTGAACCGCGGCGAATTACGCCTGCTCACCATACGCCCGGATGGCTGGATACCTGGTCAGGACGTGGTTGGAATTGTCGAACAGGCAGCTGCCGATGGCTCCGGGCCAGCCGTCGGCACCCGGGTTGCGGCTTTGGTCGACGAAGCCGGCTGGGCCGAACGTGTCGCCGTTCCGACAGACCGTCTTGCAGTCGTACCGGATGAGGTCAGCGTCGCTTCTGCGGCCACGCTTCCGGTCGCGGGCACGACGGCGCTGCGGACCCTGCGCCATGGCGGTGAACTCGCCGGCCAGCAGGTATTGATCACCGGCGCCAGTGGTGCGGTCGGGCGTTTCCAGATCCAGATCGCCCGCGAGCAAGGCGCCGTGGTGACCGTCATCGCCGCCGCCCGGCATGCCGAGGATCTTCGTGCCCTTGGAGCTCAAGAGGTCGTCGATTCGATCGAACTAGCCAAGGGACCGTTCTCGCTCATCACCGAGTCGGTCGGCGGTCAAAGCCTCGCCCATGCCATCGACCGCGTCGCACCCGGCGGCACCATCATCATGTTCGGGTCGAGCAGCGGCGAACTGACGCCGGTCGGCTTCAGACAGTTCGTTCCCGGCCACGAGGGGGCGCGGCTTCAAACCTTCGCCTACTACACATCAGGTCCAGCCATTGGCGCCGATATCGCCGCGCTGCTCGCCCTGGTCGCGGCTGGGCGGCTGGAGACCCGCGTGTCCCTGACCCTGCCGTGGACGGATATCGCCCAGGCCCTGGATGCACTGCGACAGCGCAGCTTCAGCGGCAAGGCGGTTCTCACCATCGCCGAATGAGCAACGCTCAGACGTGCTGACCGCCATTGATGTGGATTTCCGAGCCGGTCACATAGGAGGCCTGCTGCGAGCACAGGAAAAAGATGATGTCGGCGACTTCCGCCGTGGCGCCGAGGCGCCTGAGCGGGATGGTCTCGACGATCTTGTCGGTGCCCGGTGACAGGATCGCGGTGTCGATCTCACCCGGCGCAATCGCGTTGACCCGGATGCCGTGCGGCCCGAAATCATGCGCCATTTCGCGCGTCAGCGAGCCGAGTGCTGCCTTCGAGGTCGCATAGGCGGTGCCGGCGAAAGGATGCACGCGGGTACCGGCGATCGAGGTGACGTTGACGATCGAGCCCTTGGCCGCCGCGAGCTCCTTAAAGAGGCCACGCGCGAGCATGATCGGGGCGAAAAAATTGACCTGGAACACGTCGCGCCAGACATGCATCGGCGTGTCGATCGAATTCATCCGGCTGTTGCCGTCCTTCAGCTTGGGCGAGATGCCGGCATTGTTGACCAGCGCGTGCAGTTGGCCGCCATGCTCTTCGAGCCGATGGCGTATCTCCGACACGGCGATGCCGACATCTTCCTGGTCGGCGAGATCGACCTTGATGTGGTCTTCCGGCCCGGCCGGCCACGGGCAGTCCTCGGCAAAGGCCTGGCGCGAACAAGTGATGACCCGCCAGCCCTCGCGCGAAAAGCGCTTGACCGTGGCATGGCCGATGCCGCGGCTAGCGCCGGTCAGCACGATGGTTTTTCTGGTGTCGGTCTCGGCCATGTCGCTGTCTCCAGCACGTGATCTAGAGCAATTCCAGGAAAGGTGCGAAGTGGTTTTCCGTCCGGAATTGCGTCAAAACAAAGAGGTAGAGCGGTTCGCCGTTCCGTGAAACGGTGAAATGCTCTAGCCGAATATGGTTACGATAGCGAGAGGCCGCCAGGAGCTCGCAAGGGTGTCCGCATCGCCCGCTCAATAGCAGGTTGGGCACTCATAGCGCAGGTTGAGGTTCGAGACGAACATAAGTACCGCCAGAACCCAAAGAACGCCGAGAAATACAAGGCGCGATCTCCGAAAGATGCGCCCGGAGAGCCACGCCAGGCCGTAAGGGATAAGGAGACAGGTAATGAAGGCGCCTGTCATCCCGCCCAGTCTCTCATCGAGAAGGTACGCCGGCTCGGATCTGAGATTAGGCGCCTGACGAAACAGGATGGCGCTGGCCGACATGGCAATCAGCAGCGACCATTGCTCAAAGTCCAGACGGTTGAACCTACGAACGGGTTCCATTGCCCTGTCGCCCGATATCAGTCGATCACTTGATCAAACCGCCGTCGGGTTTTGTCAATGCCGATTTGTCGGACGATCTAGAAGCACGTTGACGCTCAGCCGCCGCCGAGAATATCGAGGATCGATGTCTTGCGCTTCTTGGTCGGGCCGCCGACGCTGCCGGGTGGCACCGGATGCTTGATCGAGGCGGTAGTGCTGCCGTCGCCTGGCATGTCGAAGCCGTCGGCATCAACGGTTTCGGCCGGACGGCGGACCGGCGCTTGTGCCGGTACAGCACCAGGCGCCGGAGCGGCAGCGGGCTCCGAACGGCCGACGGCCACGGTGGGCTGCGGCGCCGCCTGGTTGTTGTCGGCTGACGGAATATCGTCTGGGACGATGGTATCGGGCGGCGTCGACTTCCAGGTGCCGGGCAGCGGCCTGACCGGCACGCCTTCGTGCGCGGCGACCATGAACTCGTGCCAGGCCTGCGCCGGCAGCGCGCCGCCGGTGACCTTCTTCATCGGCGTGCCGTCATCATTGCCGAACCACACGCCAGTGGTGAGGTTTGCGGTGTAGCCGACGAACCAGGCGTCGCGTGAATTCTGGCTGGTGCCGGTCTTGCCGGCCGACGGCCAGGCAAAGGCCGCCTTCTTGGCCGTGCCGATCTCGACCGTGCCGGTCATCATCGAGTTCATCATGCCGACGATCTCTTGTTTGACGACGCGCGGCGCACCGCCACCACTGTCGTCATAGAGCACCTTGCCTTCGGTCGTGGTGATGCGGCGGATGAAGTGGATGTCCGGCTTGTAGCCGCCATTGGCGAACGGCACATAGGCCGATGTCAGCTCCAGCGGCGTCACTTCCGAGGTGCCGAGCGCGATCGAGGTGTTGGCCGTCAATTCCGACTGGATGCCCATGCGGTGCGCCGCCTCGACCACCGCGTCGGGGCCGACCTCCATGGTCAGCTGTGCCGCGACCGAATTCAGCGACTTCGCCAAAGCGGTCGCTAGCGTCACCTTGCCGAAATACTTGCCGCCGTAATTGTCCGGCGTCCACTTGCCGATCTTGATCGGCGCGTCGTTGCGCACGCTGTCGGGCGTGCGGCCGGCCTCGAGCGCGGCCATATAGACGAACGGCTTGAATGCCGAGCCCGGCTGGCGGCGCGCTTCCGAGGCGCGGTCGAACTGGCTGGTCGAATAGTCGTAGCCGCCGACCATGGCGCGCACCGCGCCGGAATTGTCGATCGACACCAGCGCGCCCTGGCTGACATTGAGTTTCTTGCCGCTGTCGTCGATTAGC
This sequence comes from Mesorhizobium sp. P2_B5, assembly GCF_056404775.1. Classification (NCBI taxonomy): domain Bacteria; kingdom Pseudomonadati; phylum Pseudomonadota; class Alphaproteobacteria; order Hyphomicrobiales; family Phyllobacteriaceae; genus Mesorhizobium; species Mesorhizobium sp. P2_B5. The sequence goes on from NZ_JBFUDJ010000016.1 coordinate 37,565, forward strand.
CGGCGGATCGACTGTTCGGCGAGCTTCTGCAGGTTGAGGTCGACCGTGGTGTCGACGACGATATCGCTGCGCACGTCACCGATCAGATCGGGCAGTTCTTCCATGATGGTGTCGGCGACATAGTTTTCCGAGCCGGTCCAGTAAGACGGCGCGCGCGTTGCCGGCGCGCTCATCGCCGAGGTCAGTTCCTTGGCGCTGATCTTGCCTTCGTCGCGCATGGCGGCGAGCACCAGCTGCGAGCGCTGTTCCGCCGCCTTGGGATCGCGTGCCGGCGACAGCCGCGACGGCGCCTTCAACAGGCCGGCGAGAAGGGCCGCCTCCGAAAGCGTGACATCGCGCGCACTCTTGCCGAAATAGCGGCGCGAGGCCGCCTCGACACCATAGGCGCCGGAGCCGAAATAGACCCGGTTGAGGTACATTTCGAGGATCTGGTCCTTGGTATGCTTGTGCTCGAGCCACAGCGAAAGCAGCACCTCCTGCACCTTGCGCTCCAGCGTGCGGTCGGGCTTCAGGAACAGGTTCTTGGCCAGCTGCTGGGTCAGCGTCGAGCCGCCTTGCGAGAAATGGCCGCCGAGCACATTGGTCACCATGGCGCGCGACAGGCCGATCGGATCGATGCCGAAATGCGAATAGAAGCGGCGGTCCTCGATGGCGATGACGGCCTCGGGAATGTAGGGCGACATTTCGTGCAGGCCGACCGCCTCGCCGCCGCTCATACCTCTGTTGGCGAGCAGCTGGCCGTCGACCGAGACGATCTTGATGTTGGGGGCGCGGTCGGGGATCGACCAGGTGGTGGCCGCCGGCATCTTGGCACCGTAATAGACGACAATGCCGGCCACCGCGATGCCGCCCCAGATGCAGAGCACGAAGCACCAGTAGAGCATCCGGGCCATAACGCCGAACAGGCCGCGCCGGGGTTTGCCGCGCCTGCCGCGCGACGACTTCGCCTTCGACGATTTGCGTTTGGCGGAGGCTTTGCGGTTGCTCGGCACGACGCGATCCTCCTCGCTCACCGAAAGACCCGGCTGGGATCGCGCCTGCGGCGGTCCCTCGAAACTGGGCTCGATGCGGCTGTCTCTGCGGTTCGCCATGCCTGCGCTTGCTGTCCCCGGTGCCTATGGCGCTCCGGTTGCAGAGTAGATGCGGCGATTTAAGGGCGGGTTAAGTCGGAAAAATTCAAGGCGATTGATAATCAAATGCCTGGGGTCCGGCAGTGATCGCGCTGTTCGAGCCCCTGATTTGGCGCTGGCAAGCAGTCGCGCCCGCCGCGAAGGAACAATCCTCGCGTGGCATTTTGTCCGGGCGCCAAGGCCCGAGCCATTCTCAGCCGCGACCAGGCAGTCGCGGACATGTTCCGCGTTGGGGCGCGATCGCAAATGGTCGCAGCTTCGCGTTCGACCGCGCCCCAAAATCACCGGTCACCAGGTAAATCACCTGGTGGACATGCGTCAGCCGATCGCCGCACGAACCGAGAGCGCTGCCCTGGACGATTGCATAACCTCGCCGACATGGCAGTAGCAGACGATCTCGTGCAGTTGGTGGTCGGTCAGCTCGAAGAAGCGCTTGGCTTCGCCATAGCTGTCGTCTTTCAGACCTTCGTCGTGCAATATGGGGTCCGTGAAGGCAACCGCTATCGGCGAGCCATCGCCTCGCATGACATCGCGCTCCGGCGGGGCACGGTATTCAGTCCCGGCGAGCGCGGTCAGGAGCCGGCTGGGCTCACGTTCAAGAAGCTCAGCCCAACGTACGAGACGTTGGGTTCGGCTCATTACCGGCTGTGTGTTGACCTCGGCCACTGCATGCAGTTGGTCCAGTGTTTGGTGTTTCATGGCAACCTCCTAGTAATAGGTTGGTTGACCCCAAACGCCCTATATCGACATCATAGCGCCGAAGCGTCGATCCGTCATTCGAATTCCATGTCGGGGCAATCGCGGGAGACCTCGCCAATGCCTTTTTACATGCAGCCAGCCGGCGCCCGCCGCCGTCGACGGCAGGCTCAGTTCTGCTGGATCGAAATGCCCTTGTCGTCGATCTTGAGCTCGACGCCTTTTGGCTTGGTCTGTTCGTGATAGACATACGCACCGAGCGCGATGACCACGACAACGAGCGCGCCGACGAGAAGGTAGAGTGTATTCTGCTTCACGGCGCGCTCCTTCGAAAAGTTCCATGGGAAAGCGCGCAGCGCTTTTCCATGGAATTGCGTTAGATAAAAATCCGAGCCTCATGCTCGCTTCAGGACCTTGACCAGCACCAGCAGGATAACGGCGCCGATCGTGGCGTTGATGATGGCAGCGAGAATGCCGCCGCCGATGGCAAAGCCGAGCCTTGGGAATAGCCAGCCGGCGATCAAGGCGCCGATAATGCCGACGACGATGTTGCCGATCAGGCCGAAGCCGAAGCCCGAGACGATGAGGCCGGCGAGCCAGCCGGCAATGGCGCCGATGATCAGGAAGATGAGAAGGCTTTCGATGCCCATGGCGAGTCCCTCCAGGATGAGAGGCGGCTGCGGAGCGGACGGCCCCGAATCGGCCTCATTATCAATGGCCTCACGCTATGCGAAAGCACATCAACCCGCCAGCGGGCTCACGGATCGTCGTCATCGTCACTGGAGGCAGGCCGCCAGTTGGTCGGGTCGACCTTTTTCTGGGTGTCGCTGTCGGTATAGACCCACCAGGCGCCGTCGCGGTACTGCCCGACGGATTCGCTGACGACACCGGCGCCGTCCTTCCACAGGACAGTGACCTTGGATCCGTCCGTCGGGGCGGTTGCTATCGGCTTTCGGTCTGCCATGTCATCCCCTCTATGCGCAGAACAAGTAGCTGCTGCCGACAGAACGCTGCCACTCCCATCCGGTTCCAGAGCTGCGGCCCAGAACACCCTAACCGTCAGCTATGAGCAAAAATATCCTCTTCGTCCCAGCCCATCAGATCGAGCTTGGCACGCGTCGGCAGGAAGCGGAAGCAGGCGTCGGCTTCCTTGGCGCGCCCGTCCCGCGCCAGCCGTCCGGCCAGTACATCGCGCAGCCGGTGCAGATAGAGCACGTCGGACGCGGCATATTCGAGCTGTTCGGGCGACAAGGTCTCGGCCGCCCAGTCCGACGATTGCTGCACCTTCGACAGGCCAACGCCGAGCAGTTCGAAGCAGATGTCCTTCAGCCCGTGCCGGTCGGTATAGGTGCGGGTCAGCCGCGAGGCGATCTTGGTGCAGAACACCGGCTCCGGCATGACGCCGAAGGCATTGTAGAGCACGGCGAGGTCAAAACGGCCGTAGTGGAACAGTTTGGTGATGCCGCGGTTCCTGAGCAGGCTGACAAGGTTCGGCGCCTTCTTCTGGCCGGGCGCGATCTGGATCACGTCGGCGGAGCCATCGCCCGGCGAGATCTGCACCACGCAGAGCCGGTCGCGGTGCGGGTTCAGCCCCAGCGTCTCGGTGTCGATGGCCACTGCGTCGACATTGTAGTGGGACAGGTCAGGCAGATCGTTCTTGTGGAAGCGGATGTCGCTCATTGTCTTCTCCGGATCGCGGCCTGCAGCGCCGCGCATCTCTTGAGATGCGCAAAGGACGCTGCAGCATATTAAACTTGTCGGTCGTCCTCGCCGCGATCCGCTGAAAAATCAACCAGAAACTGGTTTCCCGCTGCTTCAGCGCGTTAGCGCGTCGAGAATGCGAGCCCAGGAGCGCTGGCCCTTGTGGAAGGAGGTCAGCTCGTATTTCTCGTTGGGCGAGTGGATGCGGTCGTCGTCGAGGCCGAACCCGACAAGCAGCGATTCCATGCCGAGATAGGTCTGGAAATCACCGACGACGGGAATGGAGCCGCCGCCGCCCGTGATTACCGCCGGCTTCGGCCATTCATCCGACAGCGCGTTCTTGGCCTTGGCCAGGAACGGCGAGTCATAGGAGAGCTGGATCGCCGGCGAACCGCCATGGGGATGGAACTCGACCGAACAGTCCCCGGGAATCCGCTCCCTGACGAATTGCTGGAACGCCGCGCGGATCTTCTCGGGATTCTGCTTGTGGACAAGGCGGAAGGAGATTTTCGCCGACGCCTCCGCCGCGATCACCGTCTTGAACCCTTTGCCCGTATAGCCGCCGATAATGCCGTTGAATTCGGCGGTCGGCCGCGCCCAGGTCAGCTCGAGCACCGAGCGGCCTTTTTCGCCCGACGGGATCGAAAGGCCGATAGGCCCGAGGAAGGTCTCGGCGGTTTCGCCCAGCGTCTCCCAGGATTTCAGGATCTGCGACGGCGTCTCTTCGACCCCGTCATAGAAGCCGGGGATGGTGATGTGGCCGTTCTCGTCATGGATGTCGGCGAGAATCTTCGCCAGGATGCGGATCGGATTGGCGGCGGCACCGCCATAAAGACCCGAATGCAGGTCGCGATCGGCAGCCTTCACCGTGATCTCCTCGCCGACCAGTCCGCGCAAGCCGACGCAGATCGACGGCGTCTCGCGGTCCCACATGCCGGTATCGCAGACCAGGGCGAAGTCGGCCTTGAGTTCTTCGGCATTGGCCTCGAGGAACGGCTTCAGCGACGGTGAGCCGGATTCCTCTTCGCCTTCGAACAGGATGGTGATGCGGCATGGCAGATTGCCATGCACCTGCTTCCAGGCGCGGCAGGCCTCGACGAAGGTCATCAACTGTCCCTTGTCGTCGGCCGAACCACGCCCGGTGATTACCTTGTGGCCGGGCTCGATCTCCTTGACCGCCGGCGCGAACGGATCGCTCTCCCAAAGCTCGATCGGGTCGACCGGCTGCACGTCGTAATGGCCGTAAAACAGCACATGCGGCGAACCGGCGGGGCCGTCATGATGCGCAACCACCATGGGGTGTCCGGGAGTGTCGCGCACCGAAGCGTCGAAGCCGATCAGCTTGAGCTCCGACACCAGCCATTCTGCGGCCTTGCGGCAGTCGGCGGCATAGTCGGAATCGGTGGAGATCGACTTGATGCGGAGCAGGCCGAACAGGCGCTCCAGACTCTGGTCGAGATTTTTATCGAGACGGTCGAGGACGGGGTAAATGGTGGACATTATTGCGGGCCTTTCTTTTCGGTGCCGGGACCGTAAAGGCAGCGCATCAAAACGAAAAGCCCGCGATCATTAGACCACGGCCCGGAATTTACTTGTTGAAAGGCAAAAAAGAGCCGCCGTGGTGGAGGGGGAACCACGGCGGCCTTTACTCGAAACGTTGCGGCAGCCCGGAGAGGGGGGATAGGCTGCCGCAGTTGTCCGGGATAGGCGGGGGACGGGCCTTGCTCCGGACTCGGCGAAAACTGCCGATGACATGTATTTGTGTCTTCGAACGTGGCGTTTCAAGGGCACGAAAATTACACTTTTGTAACATGGTTGTGAGCGGCCGAGGTCCATAACGAGGCATACACAGGCAGCCTCTGTCAGGATGGCGCCGCAACGCCTGTTGGAAGCGTGCCTTTGCCATGGACCGCGCCGCCCTGCCGCGCTATCCCTGCCGGCATGAAAAAAGGCGATCATCTCTTCCTTATCGACGGCTCCGGCTACATTTTTCGTGCCTATCACGCACTGCCGCCGCTGACCCGCAAATCCGATGGCCTGCCGGTCGGCGCCGTCTCGGGCTTCTGCAACATGCTGTGGAAGCTGATGCAGGATGCCCGCAACACCGATGTAGGCATTGTGCCGACGCATTTCGCGGTCATTTTCGATTATTCGTCGAAAACCTTCCGTAACGAGCTCTACCCGGAATACAAGGCCAACCGCAACGCGCCACCCGAAGACCTGATCCCGCAATTCGGCCTGATCCGCCAGGCTACCATCGCCTTCAATCTGCCCTGCATCGAGATGGAAGGGTTCGAGGCCGACGACCTCATCGCCACCTATTGCAAGCTTGCCTGCGAGGCCGGCGGCGACACCACCATCATCTCCTCGGACAAGGATCTGATGCAGCTGGTCGGCCCCACGGTCGGCATGTACGACCCGATGAAGGATCGCCAGATTGGCATCCCCGAAGTCATCGAGAAATGGGGCGTGCCGCCGGAAAAGATGATCGACCTGCAGGCGCTCACCGGCGACTCCGTCGACAATGTGCCGGGTGTGCCCGGCATCGGGCCGAAGACGGCAGCGCAATTGCTGGAGCAGTTCGGCGACCTCGACGGGCTGCTGGCGCGCGCCAGCGAGATCAAGCAGGACAAAAGGCGTGAATCCATCATCGCCAATGCCGACAAGGCGCGTATATCGCGCCAGCTGGTGACGCTGAAGAACGACGTCCCGGTGACCGACGGGCTCGACGATTTCGTGCTGCATGCGCCGGATGGGCCGAAGCTGATCGGCTTCCTCAAGACCATGGAATTCACCTCGCTGACCCGCCGCGTGGCCGAAGCGACCAGCACCGAAGCCGGCGATGTCCAGGCCGTTGCCGTCACCGTCGAGCGCGCCGACACCGCGCACGGCCCCGATGTCGGCTCCGGCGCACCGCCTGTTGCTCGCGGCGGCGGAACCAACGATGCGGCACAAGCTGAAGCCAAGGCTGATACCGCCAAGGCCGGCGATACCCCTTCTTTGCTTTCAGCCCTTCGTCTCGAAGCGGCGTCCGCCGCCAAAATCGATCCCGGCGCCTATGTCGCGATCCGCGACACGGCAACGCTCAAGACATGGCTGGCTCAGGCCAAGGAGACCGGCATCATCGCTTTCGACACCGAGACGACGTCTTCCGACCCGATGCTGGCCGACCTCATCGGTTTCTCCCTGGCGGTTGGCCCCGGCCGCGCCGCCTATGTGCCGCTCGCCCACAGAACCGGCGCAGGCGACCTGCTCGGCGGCGGCGCGCTGGAGAACCAGATTCCGGCCCGCGAGGCGCTGGCGCTGCTGAAGCCGCTGCTTGAGGACAAATCGGTGCTCAAGATCGCCCAGGACGCCAAATACGACATCGTCGTGATGAGCCGCCACGGCATCGACATCGCGCCCTTCGACGACACCATGCTGATCTCCTATGTGCTCGACGCGGGCACCGGCCACCACACCTTGTCGTCGCTTGCCCACAAATGGCTTGGCCATGCGACGACCCCGCTCAAGGATCTCGCCGGTTCCGGCAGAAGCTCCGTCGGTTTCGAGCAGGTCGATATCGACAGGGCGACCGCCTACGCCGCAGGCCATGCCGACGTGGCGTTGCGGCTGTGGCAGGTGTTGAAGCCGCGGCTGGCCGCCAAGGGCCTGGTCTCGGTCTATGAGCGGCTGGAGCGGCCGCTGGTGCCGGTTCTGGCCCGGATGGAGCAGCGCGGCATCTCGGTCGACCGCCAGATCCTGTCGCGGCTCTCCGGCGAGCTGGCGCAAGGCGCGGCGCGGCTGGAAGAGGAAATCTACGGGTTGATCGGCGAACGCATCAACATCGGTTCGCCAAAGCAGCTCGGCGACATCCTGTTTGGCCGCATGGGCCTGCCCGGCGGCTCCAAGACCAAGACCGGACAATGGTCGACCTCCGCGCAGCTTCTGGAAGACCTTGCCGCCGAAGGCCACGAACTGCCGCGCAAGATCGTCGATTGGCGCCAGCTGACCAAGCTGAAATCGACCTACACCGACGCCCTGCCCGGTTTCATCCATCCCGACACCAGACGCGTCCACACCTCCTATGCGTTGGCCGCGACGACAACCGGCCGGCTCTCCTCCTCTGATCCCAATCTGCAGAACATTCCGGTGCGCACCGCCGAAGGACGCAAGATCCGGACCGCCTTCATCGCCGACAAGGGCCAGAAACTGGTCTCGGCCGACTACAGCCAGATTGAACTGCGCGTGCTCGCCCATGTCGCCGAGATCCCGCAACTGACGCAAGCTTTTGCCGACGGCGTCGACATCCATGCCGTCACCGCCTCGGAAATGTTTTCCGTGCCCGTCGAAGGCATGCCTTCAGAGGTGCGCCGCCGCGCCAAGGCGATCAATTTCGGCATCATCTACGGCATTTCGGCCTTTGGCCTCGCCAACCAGCTGTCGATCCCGCGTGAGGAAGCCGGCGCCTACATCAAGAAGTATTTCGAGCGCTTCCCCGGCATCCGCGACTATATCGAGGCGACCAAGGCCTATGCGCGCGAACATGGTTTCGTCGAAACCATCTTCGGCCGCCGCATCCACTATCCGGAGATCAGATCGTCAAACCCGTCGATCCGCGCCTTCAACGAGCGCGCCTCGATCAACGCCAGGCTCCAAGGCACCGCCGCCGACATCATCCGCCGCGCCATGGTGCATATGGACGAAGCGCTGGAAAAGGCCGGCCTGTCCGCCCGCATGCTCCTACAGGTGCATGACGAACTGATCTTCGAGACGGTGGAAGCGGAAGTCGAGGCGACGATCCCCGTGGTGCGCCGTGTCATGGAAAACGCCCCGATGCCGGCAATCTCGATGTCGGTCCCGCTGCATGTCGATGCACGGGCGGCGAACAACTGGGACGAGGCGCACTAATACCCCGCCCGTAGGTGCGTCGAGATTCAGGTCAGGCCGAGTCGAAAATGGCGGATGCCGAGAACCGGAGCGGAGCGTACTTTTCGTACGTGAGCACCGGAAGCGCAGGTATCGGCCATTTGCAGGCCGGCCTAACCTGAATATCGGCGTACCTAGGCAGCCTCAGCCCGGCACTTCGCACACGTCCCGCGAAACTCGATCACCGCCTTCTTGGCCGCGAACCCCGTCGAGCGCACCCATTCGTCGAGCCGGTGGTCAACATCGTGATCCGACATCTCCGTCACCTGGCCGCACGTGTCGCAGATGGCAAAGGCGGTCATCGAATGGCTGTGGTCATGCGGTTCGGCGCAGGCGACGAAGGAGTTGAGGCTTTCCAGCCGGTGCACGAAGCCTGACTTCACCAGGCTGTCGAGCGCGCGGTAGACCTGCAGCGGCGCGCGGAAACCGCGCTCGCGCAACTGGTCGAGCAGCGTATAGGCGCTGAGCGGTCCGCTGGCGGCCTCGAGCTTCTCGAGCACGCTCAGCTGATTCTTCGTCAGCACATCCCTTGCCGTCATGATCCTGTTTCCGATCTTTCCGCACCGCCTGCACGGCACTTCTGTCATGCGCAGTCTCTATCCCCTTGAGATAGCGATGAACCGGGCTTTTTGCCACTGTTTCCGTTATCGCCATCGGCACCGTGACCACCACCGGCGGTTGACGGCACTGACCACATTCAAAATACTGACAAAATCCTCGGCAAAGGGTGCCGCACTTGGAAATTCGATCGGGCTTGGGGAAGCAATCATGATCAAATTGACACGACGGACGCTGCTCGTCGGCACGTCGGCGCTTGTGGCCGCCGGTACGGTTTCGTTCCGCACCCTCGCCGCTTCGCGCACTTACCATGCGCTGCTGGTTGCCTGCACCGACTATCCCAATCTGCCGCAGAAGAACTGGCTGATCGGTCCCAAGAACGATGCCGGCCTGGTCCGCGACTATCTCCTGAAGAACACGCCCGATCCGGTGAAATTCTCGGCCGAGAACGTGACCTTGCTCGCCAAGGACGTCGAAGGCGCCAACGGCCCGCCGACGCATGCGGCGATCAAGGCCGCCCTTGCCGATCTCGCCGGCAAGGTGCAACGCGACGATTTCGTCTATCTGCATTTGTCGGGCCACGGCGCCCAGCAGCCGCAAGCCAAGGCCGGCGACGAGACAGATGGCCTCGACGAGATTTTCCTGCCCTCCGACATCGACAAATGGATCAACCGCGAGGAAGGCGTGCCGAACGCGCTGGTCGACAACGAGGTCGGCGCCGCACTCGACGCCATCCGCGACAAGGGCGCCTTTGTCTGGGCCGTGTTCGATTGCTGCCATTCCGGCACTGCAACGCGTGCCGCGGAAGTCGACGACGAATTGGAGCGCAAGGTCGAATTCGCCGATCTGGTCGGCGGCGACGATGCGGCCAGGGCTGCAGCCGTGAAGGCCTATGATGACATCACGGCCAGCGCATCGCGCGGTTTCGACGAGAACGGCGGCCGCAAGCCGGCCTTCAACCTGACGCCGACCGGCGCCGAGCCGATCGCCAGGGGCAAGCTGGTTGCCTTCTATGCCGCGCAGACGGTCGAAACGACGCCGGAAATGCCGCTGCCCAAGGGTACGCCCGACGCGCCGCGCTTCGGTCTGTTCACCTTCACCATCCTGTCGAAGCTGGCCGAGAACCCCAACGTGACCTATCGCCAGCTCGGCCAGGCCGTGCTGCAGCAATATTCGGCCGACGGCCGCACAAGGCCGACGCCCTTGTTCGAGGGCGAGCTCGATGCCCGCGTGTTCGGCACCGACAAGACCGACGCCGTGATGCAATGGCCGATCGCCGTCAAGGATGGCGATGTCGCGATCGGCGCAGGGCTGCTGCAGGGGCTTACCCCCGGCAGCAAGCTCGCCATCCTGCCTTCGGCGCTGTCGAAACTGTCCGACGCGGTCGGTTATCTCGAAGTGCAATCGGCCAGGAACCTGGAGAGCAACCTCAAGCCGGTCGAATTCGACGGCAAGCCGGCGCTTGCGCCGACGGCGGTACCCGCCGGCGCCTATGCACGCGTTGCCGAACTTGCCGTCGACTACAAGCTGCTGGTGGCAAAGCCGGCGCCGACCGCGGGGCTCGAAAAGGAAACCGAACTCGTCGATTCGGTTCTGGATGAACTGGCGGCGAAGCGCAATTCCGGCTTCCACATCGCGCTGGTCGAACCCGGCAAGAGCGCCGATCTGCGTCTGGCGGTGCTGCGCGAAAAGTCCATTGCCGGCGCCGCCGCCGACGCCAGCGACGAGCCGGCGCTATGGTTCCTGCCGGCATCGGGCGACATCACCCTGAAGGACGGCAGCAAACCGCCGCGCATCGTCATCCATCAGGATGGCCGCGACAAGCTCGCCGAAAACACCGCCAAGAACCTGACCACGATCTTCCGCGCCACCGGCCTATCGCGGCTCGCCGCTGCTTCCGACTACCGGCCGGACGAAGTCAGCGTCCAGTTCCTGATCAAGCGCCAGGACAGCGGCGCGAAGGAGCCGATCGAATCGTCGACCGTGCCGCGCGTTTCGCCGGGCGACCAGGTGCACATTGCGGCCAGGAACCAGTCCGACGAGTTCGTCGACATCAACGTGCTCTATATCGGCAGCGACTATTCGATCACTCACATCGTCTCCGAGCGGCTGGCGCCGATCAACCAGCAGGCAGACCAGGGCCTGAAGGAAGGACTGCTTGCCTTCACCGACACCAGCTTCGGCATGGAGCGGATGATTGCCGTGCTGACCGAGGCGCCGCCGCAGAGCGAAAAAGAGGATCTGAGTTTCCTTGCCCAGGACGGCGTCCGTGCCGTGACGCGGGCTGCCTCGGGGACGCCGGGCTTCTCAGACATGCTCGCCGACATCGGCATGGCGCCGGCGACGCGCTCGGTGATGCGGCTTGCCGACAAGAGCGGTCCGAAGGGCGCGGTGATGATCTTCCCGATGGAGACGGTGCCGCGCGCCTGAGCTGCAACGGACCGACATCCTTTGTCGGCTCTTGCGCCAAGGCCGTGATATATGAACATTTCCCGGTTCGAAGCGCCTCGATGTGCCGAAGCGGAACGCAACAGATGAGGACATCAGTGACTATCCCCGTGCTTTCCTGGCGTGCAGCGATCACCGGCCTTGCCGCCGGCTTGTTGCTGGTTGCCAGTGCCTCGGCGGACGAAACCTGCGGCTTGTGCGTCAAGCAGGTCGTCACCAATTCCGAGCTCGCCACCTGCTTTCTCGACCAGTACGACCAGATCGCCAAGACCGGCAGCACGGCCGTCGTCGTCGATCTCTCCAGCTGCGCCTCGCGCGGCGTGGTCGAGCCCTTGCCGTCACCCAACAAGGCGGCTGTCGAACCGGACGTGCAGTTCATGATTTCGCGCACGCAGCTCGATTGCCTGAAAAAGAAACTGGAGGCGCCCGGCATCGTGCTCGATCCCTCCGCCACCATCCAACTGGACAACTGCGGATGAAAAAGCCGGGGGGCACTGCAACACAAAAACGGCCGGCCCTGCCGGTGCCGGCATCGAACAAGAAGCCGGAGACCTTGCCGGAAACCACCGAAGGTTTTCCGTGGCCGAGCAGCCACGAGATCAAGAAGGAATCCAACCCGTTCACCGACCGCGACTGGCGCATGCTGGCCTATGCCTGGTCGGGCCTTGCCGTGCGGCTGGCGATCATCTTCACCCTCGCCTTCTCGGTCTTCCAGTTTCTGGCAAACCAGGAACAGAAGCGCGTTGAGCAGACGATGTCGCTGGTCGAGCTCTGGGAAAGCAAGGATTTTCAGCAGGCACAACGCGCGCTCAAGGAGCGGCTGGCGGCGCTCAACGCCAAATATGACAATCTGCTCAGCGCCACGCCGTCGCCAACCGAGGAACAGGTGTTCCGGCAACGCATCGGCATCGAGGCAATGACGGCCGGGGGCGGCACCATGCCGATCGCCGATTTCAACGATAATTTCGACCGCATCGTCTATTTCCTCAACCGTCTTTCCATCTGCGTCGAGGGCAAGCTCTGCTCGCGCGATGTTGCCGACGCCTATTTCCGCGACTATGCCGTGTCGTTCTGGAGCTACTTTGCCGGCTACATAGAGAAGGAACGCAAGACCGGTTCCGCGAACTATGCCCAGGCGATCGAGAACTATGTACGCCACGGCTCGCCTCCCGCTGACTCCAAATAGCGGCGCAACGAAGGTGCCGAGCAGCTCTTATCCCTTGCATGCTTTCCGGTGGCTGATCGTGGTCGGTCTTCTGGCGCTGGCGTCGACCGCGCGTGCCGAAGACCTCGATTTCCATCTCGATCTCAACACCGGCGGTCACAGTGCGAGGGTGACCGACCTTGCCTTCACGCCGGACGGCCAGGAACTGGTCTCGTCGTCGGACGACAAGACCATCCGCATCTGGGACTGGCAGAGTGGGGTGACGCTGCGCACCATTCGCGGCTATCTCGGTAACGGCAATGACGGCAAGATCTTTGCGATCGCCGTGTCGCCGGACGGCAAGACCATCGCCGCCGGCGGCTATTTCGGCGCCGGCATCGGCGACAAGCCGCCTTATGGCGATGTCAGGCTGTTCGATTTCGCCACCGGCAAGATCAAGGCCGTGCTCAAGGCCGCCGACTACGCGATCTATGATGTCGCCTTCGCGCCGGACGGAAACATGCTGGCTGCCGGCGGTGGCGATGGCTTCGTCTATCTGTGGCGGGCGGACGACAAATCCGCATCCGGCTGGACGCTGGCCGCAAAACTCGATGCCGATTCCTGGCGTGTCGAGAAGCTCGCCTTCGCCGCTGCGGGAACGCGGCTGGCGGCGACGACCACCGACAACGGCATCCGTCTCTGGGACGTCGCCAAGGGCGAGGAAATCGCTTTGCCCGACGAAGCCGAACCGCTGCGCGACGTCAGCGTCGCCGCCCTCGCTGTCTCACTGGATGGCAGCCTCTTCGCCACCGGCAGCAAGGACGGTGACGTCCAGATCTGGCAGGCCAGCGACGGCAAGTTCGTCCGTTCCATGCCGAAGCAGGATTTCCAGATCGGCGCGCTGAGCTTCGCTACCGGCTGGCGGCTTGTGGCGTCGTGCAGCTATCGTTGCGCCGACAAGTATCGCTCGGTGATCTGGAATACCGACAGTGGCGAGCAGGTGCTCGACTATAGCGGCCATGACGGCACGGTCTTTGCCAGCGCCAGCAATGCCGACGGTTCGCTGGTGGCGACCGCCGGCGGCACCCGCAACGCCATCCAGCTCTGGAACCCCGCGACAGGCGAGCGCAAGGCACTGCTGCAAGGGGTCGGCGAACCGGTGACTTCTGTCGGCATCGATGCGGCGAGCAGCTCCATCGCCTGGGGCAATGCCAACCCCTGCCCCGAACGCGTGTCCTGTCCCGAGCTTCAGGGCACGCTGGACAAGACGCTGGCCCTGCCGACGGCCGAGCGGTTCTTCGAGGACCCGGAAGCGTTGTTGGAACAGGGCACCTTTGCCCGCGCCGCATTGGCCGACGGTCAGTGGTCGCTTCGCGCCGTCCCCGGCGGCAAGGACGGCCTGGAAAATGCCGTGCTCGAAATCTCGAGCGGCGGCAAGGTGGTGCACAGCATCGAGAACGCTGCCACCAACGGTTTCGTCCATTCGGCCTATACGTTGATCGACAACGGCCTTGGCCTGATCACCGGCGGCAGCGACGGCACGCTGCTGGAGTACAAGACCGCGACCGCCGCGGTCTCAGGCGAATTCACCGGCCACACCGGCGAGATCAACGCCATGGCCGCCACCGAGAAGGAAGGACTGCTGATCACCGGCAGCGCCGACCAGACCTTGCGGCTGTGGAACCTGAAGACGCACAGGCTGATCGTCTCGATGTTTTTTGCCGGCTCCGAATGGATCGTCTGGATGCCGCAGGGCTACTATTATTCCTCCGCCGACGGCGACAAATTGATCGGCTGGCAGGTCAATCAGGGCCGCGATATTGAGGGACGTTTCATCAGCGCCGGCCAGTTGAAGAAATACCTTTGGAGCCCGGAAATGGTGCGCCGGGCCATTGTCCTGCGCAGCGCCGAACAGGCGGTCCAGGAAATGCGGCCCGGCGTCGACCGCGAGTTGGAAAAGCTGCTTTCGCGCAAGCCGCCGGAATTCGGCATCAAGCTAGCTGACGACCAGAGCAATGTCCGCGAGGGCTATGTCGCCGTCGAGATCACAGGTGCGCAGGAAGCCGGCGCTGATGTCGCAGGCTTTTCGATCCTGTCGAACAGCCGCAATGTCGGCGATGTCACCGCGCGCTCGGCCGATGGCGGCAAGAGCACCATCGTTGAGGTGCCGGTCGAGAATGGCGAAAACACCATCCGCATCACCGGCACCAATGAATTCGGCTACTTGACTGAGCGCAGCGTCACAGCACTTGGCAGGAAAACCGAGAAGCCCGCCAACAAGGGCAAGCTCTACGTCGCCGTGATCGGCGTCGACAAATATCCTTTCCTCACCGACGCCTGCGCCGGCCGCGCCTGCGATCTGCGCTACCCCGTTGACGACGCGACGGAGTTCCTCAAGGTGATCTCGCAGAAATCGGCCCCATTGTTCTCGTCGATGGAGACGCTGATGCTGGTCAACCGCGAAGCACTGGAGGCGCCCGACGAGGACGTGTTCAAGGTCGCCAGCGCCGACAGCATCCTGGAGCCGGATTCCGACACCATTGATGACCAGCTCGCCGATTTCCTCGACAGACCCGGCGAGAACGACACCACCATCATTTTCGTCGCCGGCCACGGCATCAACATCGACGAGGACTATTATTTCATCCCCACCGATGGTCGCAAACAGGATGCCGAGCGCTGGAAGCGCTCCTCGCTGGTCGACTGGGGCGACATACAGAAATCGGTCGAACGGGCCAAAGGCATGCGCTTCATGCTGCTCGACACCTGCCATGCCGCCAACGCCTTCAATCCGCGCCTGGAAAAGGACGCGCAGGACGCGCGCATCGTCGTCTTCTCGGCCACCGCCGCCAACAGCACCGCCGCCGAACTGCCCGAGCTCGGCCATGGCGTCTTCACCTATTCGATCCTCGAAGGCCTGCGCGGCCGGGCCAAGACATCGGATGGCGGCGTGACGCTGTTCGGCCTCGCCGACTACATTTCGCGCGAAGTGGTGCGGCTGACCGCAGCGAAGCAGAAGCCGTTCTACTATGTCGGCGGCGTCGAAAACATTGTGCTTGCCGAGCCGTGAGAGTGAAGCGCCAGCGCCTGGGCACCCCCCTCTGCCCTGCCGGGCATCTCCCCCGCAGGGGGGGAGATCAGCTATCGCCTCAGGTTTCGCCAATCATCGACGTCTCAAAGGAAGGGCCGGCGACGAGGCGAGTAATCTCCCCCCTTGCGGGGGAGATGTCCGGCAGGACAGAGGGGGGTGCCTGGGCACGAACCTGCAATATCATTCTTGCAGTCATACTCCTTACGCTGTTCCCATTTGCCGCCTTCGCAGCCCCCATCACCTGCCCACCAGGCAACGCCAGCTTCCCCTCCTTCTACTCCGACCCCACCCTCTTCAACGACGCCATCTCTGCGGTCGCCAAAATTGACCCGTCCAACCAGCGCCTCACCGGCATCACCGTGCCGCATCATCTGCTGGCGGCCGATCTCGTCGCGCTCGGTTTCCATGCCGCGTCCGGCTTTCGCTACAAGCGCATCGTCATCCTGTCGCCGGACCATTTCCACAAGACGCAGAAACTCTTCGCCACCACGACACGCGGCTTCGACACTGTGCTTGGACCGGTCGTGGCCGACATGGCAGCGGTGCGTCTGCTGGAGGCGAACAGCGATATTGTCGAAGACTCCTGCCTGTTTGCCAAGGAGCATGGCGTGCAGGCCATGCTGCCCTTCCTGCACCATTATTTTCCTGAGGCCGAAATCGTGCCCGTTGCGATGTCGGTCAAAGCCAAGCGCGGTGATTGGGACCGGCTGGCAGAGGCGCTGAAGGCGATCGTCGACAAGGACACGCTGATCGTCGAATCCACCGATTTCTCGCACTATCTGCCTCAGCATAAGGCGCGGCGTTTCGACCAGCAGACGCTGAACATGCTCGCCGCCGGATCGCTCGACGGCATCGCGGCGCTGCATCAGCCGGATCATGCCGATTCGGTCGGCGCGCTTTACATCCAGACCAGGCTGCAGCGCGAACTGTTCGGCGCTGCGCCACTGGTCGTCGCCAACGAGAATTCGCAGGCGCATTCGAACGACTATGTCGAGCGCACCACCAGCTATGTCGTGGCCCTGTTCGGCGCCTTCGGCCCGAGTTTCAACAATCCGACCCGACCTGACGACAAGCTCTATTATTTCGCCGGCGACGTGAATTTCGGCCGCGCCATGAAGAAGATCCTGGTCCGCGACGGCGTTGCCGAGAAGATCGTCGAGAGCGTGCTGGCTCTGACCCGCTCGCGGCCGCTGATCGTCAACCTCGAAGGCGTCATCCTGCCCAACGTCCCGGAGGCGATTGACGACATGACGCTGGCCATGCCGACGGACCTCGCCATCGGCATGTTGAAGAAACTGCATGTCGCCGCCGTCAGCCTCGCCAACAATCATGCCTATGACCTCGGCCCGTCCGGCCATGCCGAGACTCTCGCCGCGCTCGATGCGGCCGGCATCGCCCATTTCGGCCAGGGCGAGACCGAGGCGCTTGCCGATCTCGACATCGTCGGTCTGACCGACATCGATACAAACGGCTCCAGCAACACCGACCTTTTGACGCCTGCATTGCTCGACCGGCTGCTGCACGACAATGCCGAGCGGCCGGTGGTCGCCTTTGTCCATTGGGGCCGCGAGTACAAGATCGAGCCGTCGCCGCGCGAGGAGATGCTCGCCGACCAGATGCGGCTGCGCGGTGTCACCGCAATAGTCGGCGGACATCCGCATGTGTCGAGCGAGGCGATCCTGCCGCTCGCCGGCGGCGATGTGGCGGAAATCTATTCGCTCGGCAATTTCCTGTTCGACCAAAAGGCCGAGCGATCGTCCGGGTCGATGCTGGAACTCAGGGTGTTCAGCCAGGGCACGATCTTTGCCCGGCTGATCCCGCTGCCCAATTATTTCGAGATGGGCTCCAAATAAAGCAATTCCAGGAAAAGTGTGAAGCGGTTTTCCGTCCGGAATTGCGTCACGGAGAGAGCTCAGCAGCCTTGCAGATCGGCCGGCAGATAGCAGGCCGCCGGCTTGGTCCTGGTTTCGAACAGAGACTGCTTCGGCTTGAAATAGAAGAATGTGGCGGGCTTGCTCTCGCGGGTGCTGCCGTCGGCGAAATGGGCGGCGATGCTGAAGCGATGGATCGACGACATCGACGACCACATTTTCAGCCGCGCCGTGTAGGCGCCGAGGTTCT
Organism: Mesorhizobium sp. P2_B5; assembly: GCF_056404775.1. Taxonomy (NCBI): domain Bacteria; kingdom Pseudomonadati; phylum Pseudomonadota; class Alphaproteobacteria; order Hyphomicrobiales; family Phyllobacteriaceae; genus Mesorhizobium; species Mesorhizobium sp. P2_B5. The sequence goes on from NZ_JBFUDJ010000016.1 coordinate 55,362, forward strand.
TGTTGCCGCGCACCGGCATGGGGATGCTGTAATCGGTTTTGCCGATCGGAAATTCGATGTTCTGGTAGCGCAGCGCTTCGGGCGAAGCGCCGCCGCCATCCCCGCATTCGGCGAGCGATTCGGGAACCTCGATGCTGACCAGCGAAACGACGACGCGAAATGGCTCGCTCTGCTGGTAGACAACACCCTGATCGTCGGCCCAGGAATAATCGAGCTTGCCGATCCCGGTGACGCTCATCTTCTCGACGCTGCCGCTGATATAATCGGCAACATCGCCGAACTTGACCTTGTTGGCCACCTGGGCGCGGCAGACGTCAAGCGCGTCCGTCGACGGGCAAGTGAAGCGCTGGATCTCGAGCGTGGTCGTATCGACGCCGGCCTCGGCCAGCACATTCTTGACCGAGACGTCGACGCCGTCGCCGAAATTGCCGATGTCCTTCGTGAACATGCGGCTCGGCTCGCCGGTCACGTTGTCTTCCTCGTCGGTCCTCGTGAACTGGATCGACATCTTCATGTCCTTGACGTCGCCCCAGCCATTGTTGACGATCGAGAAATCGGGGCGGAATCCGACACAGCCATAGTGCTCGCTGATCGACAGCATTGGTTTGCGATAGGCTTCGCTGGAAGCAACCTTCATTTCCATGCTGTCAAGCTTGACCCGCGACTGATCGGTGGTCTTGAGGTCGACTTCGGCGAAGGCCGGCGCCTGCTCCCAATCCATGCCGTCATAGACATTGCCGGTACGAACCTGCCCGGTGCCGTTCCAGGCATCGTTGTATTCGTCCGACACTGGATAGATCGCTATGTCTTCGTCGCGCACCAGATGCTGGTACTGCATGTCGGCCTGCTGCGTCATGCGCTGGTCGACGGCAATGCCGATTTCGACCTTGTCTGCGGAGCCGCCGCCGGTTTGCGCCCTCAGCAGCCCGCCCACTCGGGCATCGGCCAGCACGTCGGGGCGCGCGCCGCCGATCTCCTTGCCCATCGCCCATTGCGACCAGTAGACGGTGCCGCCCGGCAGCCGGGTGCGGCCCTTGCCGTTCTTCAACCCGTCGGCAAATGAGCCGGCGAATATTTCGCCAGTCTTCGTCTCCAGCCGGCCCTCGCCATTTGGCACACCGGCCGTGAATTGCCCTTCATAGCGATTGCCGTCGGCGTCGATGTGGATGCCGTGGCCATCGAGCTGGCCGGCGACCCAATGGCCGTCGAGTATCTCGCCTGAGCGCAGTTCCAGTCGGCCCTGCCCATCGGGTCGGCCATTCCTGATCTCGCCGAAATAACTGGAATAGATGGTCTTGGGGTCATAGCTGGCGGAGCCGCGCACGCGCCAGACCAGCCTGCCCTTGCTGTTGACGGTGCCGTCGGCCGCGACCGTCCGGTCCGGAGACTGGCCGGCGGCCGGCTCCCAGACGAAGTCGAGACCGAGTTCCGGATGGAAATCCCAGACCCGCACGTTTTTGCGCAGCACCGAACGCGTATCGCTCTGGTAGAGGATTTGCACCCGCTCGGCCCATGCGCCATCAGGCGAGGCGCCACCTTGATCGGCCATAGCGGAAAAGCATGTCAGTGCGGCCAGCATGGATGCAGCCGCCATCGCCCTGACCCCGAAGATCATTCCTGCCCGCGCCATCGTTCCCAACCCCTTGGATCGCTTAGCGTAAGCGCCGCCGCAAAACTGTGCAAGGGAGCGATTTCGATACAAAAAACCGGCGACGGGAAGGTCCCGTCGCCGGTTTGGTATTGCCGGTTCTCGCCGCGGTTTGCCGGCGAAAGATCGGGTCTATTTGTACAGGCTATTGATCCACTGCACGTTGGCGGCGTTCAGGCGCACGGCGGTGTTGGCATTCGGGCTTTCAGCCACGTTTACGCCGGTGACGACGCGCTGCTTGGCGCCATTGTCATAGGCGTAGACCGAGCTGCCGCTCGACCCCGGATAGGTGTCGCAGTCGTATTGGAAATACTCCACGCCGATGTTTTCGGCGTGCACTTCGCAGGTCGCCTTCCACATCGTGCCCATCGGCTTGTCGCCGGGATACCCGACAATATTGGCGGTGAAATCGCCCAGGTTCTCATAGTTGGCATAACCCAGCCAGCCGAGATTGGTGCCGATATCCTGCTTCAGCGTGATGATGCCGAGGTCCCATGGAATGACCGAGCCGTAGTAGCCCTGATAATTGTCGATGAAGCCCTGCAGGATATAGACGCTCTCATAGGAGAAAGCGCCAAACGGTGCATCGTCTGCGGTGTTGCCGTTGAGCGACGGCACGAAGATGACGTCGTCGAGCCAGGCCTTGTCTTCATTGCTGTAGAGGCAATGCGCGGCGGTGAGCACCGTGCGCGGGCCGATCAAGGTCCCCGAGCAGCTGCCATAACCGCTCTTGGCTTTGCCTTCGATATAGCCGATCGCGGTGAACGGGTAGGTCTTGGTGTTCTTGATCTGCTCGCGGTCGTCTGCCCCGAACACCTGGCGGCCGGCTTCGTCGCCGCCCGTCAGCCCCGTCTTGTCGGCATTCGGTGCGTTGGCCGGCGCATTCAGTTCCTTGATGACAAGGTCCTTCAGCGTCTCGCCGGCATCGATCTTGATGTCCTTGCCATCGGCGGAACGGCCGACGATGCCATAGGATTTGACCGCCGTTGCCTCGTCGGTCAGCGGCGCTGCCCGGCTGGCTTCATCTTCGGTCAGCTTCGGCGGCGCGATCGGTTTTGCCCGGCCAGGCTGGTAGTCGCCCGTCCCGACATCGCGCATGCTTTCGCCGTTGCCGGCATTCGCGGAGCCGGGATCGGCGGCGAAGGCGGGCATCGCCCACAGTGCGGTGGATAGCAATGCGGACGCAATGATAGTGCTTGTCAGTTTTGTCATGGTGAGACTCTCCCAAAAGTCAGCAAGGAGTGGATCAAAATACAGAAATATTGTCGAGATCGTGGTGCCGTTAAAAAATCAGTTTGGTTACCCGCCCGTGTCAGATCATCATTCCGGCCGGCCTCGTTAAAGCCCCCCGCCAAACGCACCTGCGTCGATATACTGCCTAAAATAATCCAACATTGGCAATGACAAATCGCTTCCACGTAGCCCGTGGGGGGCTATAGGGTTTGGGTGGGCTCTGCCCGGCGGGGCACGATTAGCAAAAGTGGTGTTTCGGTTTTATGACCGCTCGCGCGCCGTTCGATATGGCGCAAGGTGCGAGCGGCGTACCGGTTCGCCCAGGCTGATTTTGCGCTAGCTTGGCATCGCCCGCCAATTTTCATCTCAGGAGGTTTCAAGGTGAACATTTTCCATCGGTTCAGGCCGCTCGCCGCTGCATCGCTGTTGGGCATCGCGGCTGCTTTTCCCGCCGTCAACGCGCTGCAGGCGGCCGACGCCGCCGCCAGGCCGGAAGCGGCGGTCTCGCCGATGCAACGCGTCGCCGAAGCTAGGGACAAGGCCAAGGCCGAGAACCCCGACGGCGCCGACCGCGTCTATGGCGGCAAGGAAGCCGACAAGGGCGCCTATCCATTCCAGGTCGCGCTGCTGACCACCGCCCGGCTGGATCCCAGCCCGGCCTCACAGCCGAACGCGCAATTCTGCGGCGGCAGCCTGATCGCGCCGCAATGGGTGCTGACGGCGGCGCACTGCCTCAACGACAAGGGCCGGCCGATTTCGCCCGAGACGGTGACCGTGCTAACCGGCGCCACCGATCTCACCGAAGGCAAGCGCTACAAGGTGGTCGAGGTCATCGTCAACGAGAACTACAGCGAACAGACACTGGACAATGATCTCGGCCTGCTCCGGCTGGCCGAGCCGGCTGACGCACCGGTCATCAAGATCACCAATGAGCCGACGCCTGACAGCGGCAAGACCACTGTGATCGGCTGGGGCAAGATGCAGGACGGGACTTTCCCGACCGCACTGATGGTCGCCGATCTCGATCTCGAGCCGAGCGCTGCCTGCAACAGCGGCATCAAGTCGATCTATGCACGCGACCTCAAGGCGGCGCTCAGCGACCTCTCGCACCGCATGCGTTATTCGGAAAAGGGCATCGATGCCGCTGCCAATGCGATTGCCGCCGACATGTCGGATCCGCTTACCAACAATATGATCTGCGCCGGCACCGACAGCGGCGAACGCGACGCCTGCAACGGCGACAGCGGCGGGCCGCTGTTCATGACCGGCGCCGACGGTCCGGTCCAGGTCGGCGTCGTCAGCTGGGGCGAAGGTCCGTCCGACGGCACCGCCGCCTGCGGCCACAAGAACGCCTACGGCATCTACACGCGGCTGGCCAACTACACCGGCTGGATCGAAGCCAAGATGAAGACCCCCGCTCCGGCCGCCGCGGCAGCGCCCAAGGCTGGTCTCGGCACCGCCAAGAAGCCCTGAGGCACGAACGGTTCATCGTCTCATGAAAATGCAAAACGGCGGGATCCTCCCGCCGTTTTGATTCGTATCGTTTGCCGGCTGTGCTTACTTCCTCGGCGGGCCTTTGCGCTCGGCCGACGCCGCCCACAGATTGATGTCGGACTCGCGCGCGTAAGTGTCGATCTCGGCGAGCTCGGCGTCGCTGAACTCGAGCACCTTGAGCGCACCGACGCAGTCCTCGACCTGTTCGGGCCGGCTGGCGCCGATCAGAGCCGAGGTCACCCGTCCCTTGCGCAGCACCCAGGCCAGCGCCATCTGCGCCAGCGTCTGGCCACGCTTGCCGGCGATCGCATTCAGCGCCTTGATGTTGGCGATGGTCTTGTCGTTGATGAAGGCGGGCCGCAACGACTTGCCTTGGGCAGCGCGGCTGCCCTCGGGAATGCCGCCGAGATATTTGTCGGTCAGCATGCCTTGCGCCAGCGGCGAGAACACGATCGAGCCGACGCCGAGCCCTTCCAGCGTATCGAGCAGCCCATCCTCTTCGACCCAGCGGTTGAGCATCGAATAGCTCGGCTGATGGATGATGCAGGGCGTCCCGAGCTGCTTCAATATGTCGGCCGCCTCGCGCGTGCGCTGCGAATTGTAGGACGAGATGCCGGCATAGAGCGCCTTGCCCGAACGCACCGCATGGTCGAGCGCGCCCATCGTTTCTTCCAGCGGCGTATCCGGGTCGAAGCGGTGCGAGTAGAAGATGTCGACATAGTCGAGCCCCATCCGCTTCAGGCTCTGGTCGAGGCTGGCCAGCACATATTTGCGGCTGCCCCATTCACCGTAGGGACCGGCCCACATCTCGTAACCCGCCTTGGTCGATATGATCAGCTCATCTCGATAACCGGCGAAGTCGTTGCGAAGGATGTCGCCAAAGGCGGTTTCCGCCGAGCCCGGCGGCGGGCCGTAATTGTTGGCGAGATCGAAATGGGTGATGCCGAGATCGAAGGCCTTGCGCGCAATCGCCTGCTTGGTCTTGTGCGGCGTGTCGTTGCCGAAATTGTGCCACAGGCCGAGCGAGATCGCCGGCAGCTTCAGGCCGGATCGCCCGCACCTGTTATAGACCATTTTCTCATAGCGGTTTTCAGCCGGCTGCCAGCGCATGGGTACATATCCTGGATTGAATGGGTGTCGGCGCGAGCGCGCCGACACCCTTCTACCTCATTTCTTCTTCGCCAACAGCCCTTTTGCGTCCTTGACGCCGAGTGCAGCCGGCCGCTCGCAGGTGGTCTGCATGGCGACGAACTTGCCGGTCTCGCCCGACCGCAACAGCCCGGTCATGACGTCGACCGCATGCAGTGCCAGTTCCATCGAGCAGCGGTGCAGCCGGCCCTCGGCGATTGCCAGCGCCATGTCGGCAAGGCCTGCGGTGCGGTAATTGGCCATCATGCCCTGCCCGTGCATTTCGTTCGGCACGCCGAACGGATGCTTCCATTTCGGCAGTTTCTTCACCGGCTTGGTAGCCTCGGTGATGCGCACGTCGCCGCCGAAGAAATTCGGATCCGGCACATAGACCGTTCCCGCCTCGCCATAGAGTTCCATCGGCGCATGACCGTGGGCCCAAACGTCCCAGCTGGTGTTGAGCGTAATCACCGCGCCATTTTCGAACTCGAGCAGACCGTGGATGGTCGTCGGCGTATTGACCGGGATCTTTTCTCCCGCACGCGGCTTTGAGCTGATGGTGCGTTCCTTGGCAGGGGTCGTCGCAACGGCCGCCACCTGTTTTACCGGGCCGATCAACTGGATCAGGTTGGTGATGTAATACGGTCCGATGTCGAGCACCGGACCCGCACCCGGCTGGAAGAAGAAATCCGGATTGGGGTGCCAGTGCTCCATGCCGTGACCCATGACGTGGCAGGTGCCGCTGGTGATCCTGCCCAGCGTGCCATTGTCGATGAGGTTGCGCACCAGCTGGTGCGCGCCGCCGAGGAAAGTGTCCGGGGCCGAGCCGATGCGCAGCCCCTTCTTCTCGGCGCGGCTCTTCAGGTCGAGCCCTTCCTTGATCGACAGCACGAACGGCTTTTCCGAATAGACATGCTTGCCGGCGTCGAGGATCTGCTTGGACACGTCGTAGTGCACGGCGGGGATGGTCAGGTTGACGATGATGTCGATCTCGTCGTCCTTGAGCAGTTCGTCGACAGTCTCGGCGCGCAGCTTGAACTCTTTCGCCCGTGCCTTCGCCGCGTCCATGTTGATGTCGGCGCAAGCGCGCATCTCGATGCCGCGAAACAGCGGCGCCAGCGAGAAATACGCTTTCGAGATGTTGCCGCAGCCGATGACGCCGATACCCAGTTTCTTTGCCATGATGATGTTCCTAGTAAGCCTTGACGGAAGCGAGCGAGCGGCTGGCGAAGCGCTCGATGTCGTTGGGGTTGTCCTGTTCCATGACGTAATATTTGGCCGCGCTCTTGGCGCGCAGTGTCTTGATCAGGCCGGCCCAGTCAATGGTGCCGTGGCCGACATCCGACCAACCATCCTCGTCAAGCCCTTCGCCTGCTTTGGCCATGTCCTTGACATGGACGGCGCTGATGCGCTTGCCGTGCTTCTCGATCCACGGCAACGGATCGACGCCGCCGCGGATCACCCAGGCGACATCCATCTCCCAGCCAATGTCGGGCGCGGCCGACAGAATATGATCCTGCGGCACCGAGCCGTCGGCGAGTTTCTTGAACTCGAAATCATGGTTGTGCCAGGCGAAACCGTAACCGGCCTTTTTTGCGGTTTCGCCGACCTTGGCAAGGCGCTCGCCAAAGCCGCGCCAGCCGGCGGCATCGGCCGGCCGCTGTTCGGCCATGAGATAGGGGCAGATGACCAGCGTGATGCCGAGCGCGTCGGCCGTTTTGCGCACGCCGTCGAAGTCGTTCTCCAGCGCATCGATCGAGAAATGCCCGGTCGGCATCGCAAGCCCGTTCTTGTCGAGCTCGGCGCGGAACGCCTTGGGGTCGTCATAGACGCCGCCGAAGCCTTCGACTTCCTTGTAGCCGACCTTGCCCAGCATTTTGAGGATGCCGTCCCAGGGCAGAAAATTACGGGCGCTGTAGAGTTGGAATGACCAGTTCATCGTCTTTATCCGTTTCTTGGGTGGTGGGTCTTGGGGGATCGTTCTTAGGGGATGTGATTGGGATGATTTTCAATAATTACAGCCGATTGCCGGTCGCCGCGTCGAACAGCGAGGCGCGCGCCGGATCGAAACCGAACTGGACCGGATCGCCGCTGCGCAGCGTCCTTTCCGCCTCGACGCGGAACGAAAGGTTGCGGCCGCCGAGCTTGGTCCACACCAGCGTGTCGGAACCCATCGGCTCGACGATCTCGACGGAACCACTGGCGGAAAACGGCATCGACTTCGCCGCATCACCGAAGCCGATGTGTTCGGGCCGGATGCCGAGCACGCAAGCGGCGGTGGGGCGCTCCGTACCGTCAAAGGCATAGCGCTCAAGCGGCACCGAAACACCGTCCGTCTTGAACGTCGGACCGGCCTCCAGTTCCCCTTCGAGGAAATTCATCGCCGGCGAGCCGAGAAAGCCGGCGACAAAGCGGTTGACCGGCCGGTTGTAGATCGTCTGCGGCGCGTCGAGCTGCTGGATGACGCCGCCGCGCATGACGGCGATGCGATCGGCCAGCGTCATCGCCTCGATCTGGTCGTGGGTGACGTAGATCATCGTGTTCTGCAGCTTGCGGTGCAGAAGCTTGATTTCGACGCGCAGTTCCGAGCGCAGCTTGGCGTCTAGATTGGACAGCGGCTCGTCGAACAGGAAGACGTCGACGTCGCGCACCAGCGCCCGCCCGATCGCCACGCGCTGGCGCTGGCCGCCGGACAATGCCGCCGGCTTGCGCTGCAGCAGCGGCTCGATCTGCAGGATCTCTGCGGCGCGCGCAATGCGCTTGGCGATCTCGTCCCTGGGCACGCCGGCAACGCGCAGGCCGAAGGACAGGTTCTTCTCCACCGTCATCTGCGGGTAGAGCGCATAGGACTGGAACACCATGCCGATGCCGCGGTCCTTTGGCTCCTCCCAGGTGACGTTCTTGCCCTTGATGAAGATACGGCCATCGGAAATGTCGAGCAGCCCGGCGATGCAGTTGAGCAAGGTCGACTTGCCGCAGCCCGAGGGACCGAGCAGCACGATGAACTCGCCCTCGGCGACATCGAGGTTGAGCGTCTGCAACACCGACACAGAGCCGAAATTGAGCGACAGATCCTGGATCGAAACGCTGGTGCCGTTGGCTGCCGTCATCGCCATCACCCTTTCACCGCGCCGGCGGCGATGCCGCGCACGAAAAGCTTGCCGGAGATGAAGTAGACGATGAGTGGCACAAGGCCGGTCAGGATGGTTGCGGCCATGTTGACGTTGTACTCCTTCACGCCTTGTACCGAATTGACGATGTTGTTGAGCTGCACCGTCATCGGATAGGTGTCGGGGCGAGTGTAGACGACGCCGAACAGGAAGTCGTTCCAGATGCCGGTGACCTGCAGGATGATGGCGACGACGAAGATCGGCAGTGACATCGGCGCCATGATGCGCAGGAAGATGCCCCAGAAGCCGGCGCCGTCGACACGCGCCGCCCGAAACAGCTCTTCCGGCATCGAGGCGAAGTAGTTGCGGAACAGCAGCGTCAGGATCGGCATGCCAAAGATCGAGTGCACGATCACCAGCCCGCTCAGGCTGCCATAGAGGCCGATCTCGCGCAGGATGATGACGATCGGATAGATCATCACCTGGTAGGGGATGAAGGCGCCGACGATCAGGATGACGAAGAATGTGTCGGCGCCCTTGAAGCGCCAGTTGGCGAGCGCATAGCCGTTGACCGAGGCAATCGCGATCGACAGCAGCACCGAGGGGACGGTGATGCGCACCGAATTCCAGAAGCCGCGCGAAAGCCCGTCGCAATTGAGGCCGGTGCAGGCCGTCGCCCACGCCTTGACCCACGGCTCGAAGGTGATTTCGAGCGGCGGCGAAAAGATGTTGCCGAGCCGGATCTCGGGCATGCCCTTGAGCGAAGTGACAACCATCACGTAGAGCGGCAGCAAATAGTAGACCGCCATCACGAACAGCGTGCCATAGAGGAAGATGTTGCGGCGCGAGAAGACATGCCGCGGCTTTGGTCCGCTCGGCCCCAAGGCTTCGCGCCCGACGGCACCCGCGCCGGCGGGCAAGGAGACGGCCTGGTCAGCCACGCTTCCGGCCTCCAAATTCGAGATAGGCCCACGGCACGACGACGATCACCACCGAGAGCAGCATCATGGTCGAGGCGGCAAAGCCCTGGCCGAGATTCTGGGCGAAGAACATGTAGTCGTAGACATACTTCGCCGGCACTTCGGAGGCGATGCCAGGGCCGCCGCTGGTCTGGGCGACGACGAGGTCGTAGACCTTGACGATGCCCGAGGCGATGATGACCAGCGTGGTGATGAAGACCGGCCGCATCATCGGAATGACGATGAACAGATAGGTCTTCCACATTGGAATCCCGTCGACCCGCGCCGCCTTCCATATGTCCTCATCAATGCCGCGCAGGCCGGCCAGCATCAGGCACATGATGAGACCGGTGCCTTGCCACAGCGCCGCGATCGAAATGCCGTAGATGACGATGCTGGAATTATAGAGCGGGTCGAAGCTGAAGCTCGTCCAGCCGAGGTCCCGCACCACATGCTGGATGCCGAAATCCGGATTGAGCAGCCACTGCCACACAAGGCCGGTGACGATGAAGGAAAGCGCGAATGGGTAGAGGAAGATAGTGCGGAACGTGTCCTCGAAGCGGATCTTCTGATCGAGAAGTGCGGCAAGCAGGAAGCCGATGACCAGCGAGAACACCAGCGAGATCGCGCCGTAGATCAACAGATTCTCGATCGAGATCAGCCAGCGCGGTGTCGACCACAGCCGGTAGTACTGATCGAGTCCGACAAAATTCAGCCGCGGCAAGAGCTTCGAATTGGTGAAGGAATAGAGCACCGTCCACAACGTGCCGCCAACGAAGACCACCGACGCGGTGAGGATCATCGGGATCGAGGCGACCTTCGCATTGAGGTTGCGGAACAGCGGGTTGGGGCGTTCGCTCTTGCTCATCTCGTCAGCCGGCTGGGTAAGGGCGTTGCGATCCCGGCCCTGCTTGTGGCAAGGCCGGGAGCGAGGTGGATTGCCTCCAACGTCAGTCTGCCGACGCGATGAGATCGGCGAAGCGCTTCTGCGCCTCTTCCACCGTCATGTCCGGCTTGGCGAAGAATTCGGCGAAGAGATCTTCCTTCTGCTTCTGGGTGTCCTGCGACATCAACTGGTCCGTCCACGGGATGACGGCACCCTTGGCGAGGATGGCGAGGCCCTTCTTCATGCAGTCATTGGCGGCGTTCAAGTCGACGTCGCCGCGTACCGGCAGCGAGCCCTTCTTGAGGTTGAAGGCGACCTGCGTCTTGGGATCGAGCAGCGTTTCGGCCAGCACTTCCTGCGCCTTGGACTTGTCGGCATCCTTGAGCAGCGGGAAGTAGAAAGCGTCGCCGCCAGTGGCGATGACTTCGTTCAAACCGAGGCCCGGCAGGCAGGTGTAGTCCTTGCCGGCGACCTTGCCGGCAACCTGGAATTCGCCCTGCGCCCAGTCGCCCATGATCTGGCCGCCGGCCTTGCCGGTGATGACCAGATTGGTCGCCTGGTTCCAGTCCTGGACATTGGTGTTCTTGGCCATCTTGCGGGCATCGTCGGCGGCTTTGAAGACCTTGGCGATCTCGGGTCCGGCGGCGAATTTGGCGTCCTTGTCCTTGTAGACCTTGAGGAACGCGTCGGTGCCGCCCACGGCCGCCAGCAGCACGTCGAAGGCGCCGGAGGATTGCCAGGCCTGTCCGCCGACGGCGAGCGGGATGATGCCGGCCTTTTCCAGCGCGGGCGCAGCCGCGACGAATTCATTCCAGTCCTTCGGCAGTGGCACGCCGGCCTTTTCGAAGGCCTCGTTCGACAGCCACAGCCACTGCCAGGAATGGATGTTGACCGGTACGCAATAGATCTTGCCGTCGATGGTGCAGCTGTCGAGCAAGCTCTTCGGCCGCACGATTTCCGTCCACTTGCCCTTGGTGGCGACATCGGTGAGGTCGCGCATCAGGCCGGCCTGCACCAGTTCTTCCGCCTGCCGGCCGTGGTTGAACTGGGTGGCGCCCATCGGATCGCCGCCGGTGATGCGGCTGATCATGATCGGCCTCGCCGTGCCGCCGGACCCGGCGATGGCGCCGTCGACCCAGTGATTGCCGGTAGCATCGAAGGCCTTGGCGAATTCCGCAACCGCCGCCGCTTCACCGCCCGACGTCCACCAATGGGTGACTTCCAGGTCGGTCGCGGCTGCCGGGCCAGCAAACTGCAGAGCGGCCGTCGCGGCAAAAGCAGCGGTCAAAAGTTTATAGCGCATTTCGGTTCCTCCCAGAATCTGAAACGTTACAGATTTTCGATACGGCAATTGTGCGGTGCGCGCAACCCCTCGACGTAAGCTGGTTTGATATTTTTTCGAGACGCGAACAAATTCCTTGCGCCTAAGCCGGAAAATTCAGAACAAAATCCGCTGCTGCGCTGCAAAATCATGCTGCAGTGCAAGAAATTCACCCCAGGCCTCGTTTTCTCGCGTAGCTTCGGCCCGGTCTGAAAACACTGCCGGTACCATGAATTAGGTGGCCTGCGGTGGCAAGATTGGCAATCTGTAACGTTTCAGTATATTGACGCTTAGCGGGTGAACGGCCTTGCCACATCGTCATGGAAGCGATTGTCGGCAGAGCCGGCGGCTGCTATGCGCCTGACGGGGCGGGACGAAATGGACAGGGACCAGACGGACAAGGACGACGAGGCGTCGGCGCATGAGCGCCCGACGTTGAAGACGCTTGCCTTCATGACCGGGCTCGGCGTCACCACCGTCTCGCGTGCGTTGAAGGATGCGCCCGAGATCGGCGCCGAGACCAGGCGGCGCGTCCAGCTCGTCGCCAGGCAGATCGGTTACCGGCCAAACCGTGCCGGCGTGCGCCTGCGGACCGGCAAGACCAATGTCATCAGCCTCGTGCTCAACACCGAGCGCGAGATCATGAGCTTTGTCTCGGACATCATCTACGGTGTCTCGGAGGTCATTGCCGACACGCCCTACCACCTGATCGTCACGCCCTATTCGCGCTCGCAGGATCCGCTGGATCCGGTGAAGTATCTGGTCGAGACGGGATCGGCCGACGGCGTCATCATTTCGCGCACGCAGCCCAATGACCCACGCGCCCGCTACATGCTGGAGCGCGGCATTCCCTTTGCCACGCATGGCCGCACCGATATGGGGCTCGTCCACCCCTATCATGACTTCGACAATTACGCCTTCGCCGCCGAGGCGGTGCGCCATCTGGCCGGCATCGGCCGGCGCCGGCTGGCGCTGGTGACACCGCCTGTGGGGCTCACCTATTACGGTCACACGGTGAACGGCTTTGTCGATGCGCTGGGCGAGGTCGACGCCAGCGAAGTGCCGTTCAACACCGTTTCAATCGACCAGTCGATCGATCAGATCAGGACCCGGACTGCCCAGCTGATGCGCCGGGAGGTCAGGCCGGACGGCTTCGTCAGCAGCGCCGCCGCGGCGACGCTGGCCGTCGTCGCCGGCATCGAGGATGCCGGCCTGAAACTCGGCCGCGACGTCGATGTCGTATCCAAGCAGTCGTCGGAACTGCTGCATTTGTTTCGCCGGGAGTTGCTGATCGTCAACGAAGACTTCCGCCTGGCAGGCACCGAACTTGCCCGCGCCGTGCTGGGCTGGATAGGCGGCGCGGCACCCGGCTCTTTGCAGACCGTGGTCAAGCCGGGCGACGTCGTCGCTTATCGAGGCTGACTGGCGCTACCGAGAGGCAGGTCAGGCCGAGTCGAAAATGACTGATACCGAGAACCGGAGCGGAGCGTACTTTTTGTACGTGAGCACCGGAAGCGCAGGTATCAGCCATTTGCAGGCCGGCCTCACCTGTCTCTACCCAGCCGCACCGCTGCCCCACGGCCCATGGAAAGCCCCCTGCTCGCCAATGCGCTCGAAGCCGTGCGCGCCGAAGAAATCGCGCTGCGCCTGGATCAGGTTCGAGGTGCCGCGGCCCTGGCGATAGCTGTCGAAATAGGCGAGTGCCGACGCCAGCGCCGGCACCGGCGATCCCGCTTCCGATGCCTTGGCGACGATGCGCCGGAGCGACGGATGCGCCTCCTGCATCATGGCGATGAAGGCCGGCGCCATCAAAAGGTTGGTGGAGGCGCCGCCGGAGCCGAAGGCTTCCGCCATCGTGTCGAGCATCTGCGAGCGGATGATGCAGCCGGCGCGCCAGATCTTGGCGATGGTCGGCATCGGCAGGTTCCAGTTGAACTCCTTCGAGGCGCCGCTCATCACCGCGAAACCTTGCGCATAGGCGGCGATCTTGCCGGCGAGCAGCGCCAGCTCCAGGTCCTTCAAAAGAGCGGCCTTGTCGCCAGCAATCTTGGTCACACCGATATTGCCATAGGCCTTTTCGGCTGCCTGGCGCTCATCCTTGATCGACGACAGCACACGGGCCGCAACCGCCGCTTCGATCGCCGTCGCCGGAATGCCGAGCTGCTGCGCCTCGATGACAGACCATTTGCCGGTGCCTTTCTGGCCGGCGCGGTCGAGGATGATATCGACCACCGGCTTGCCGGTCTTCGGATCATCGGCGGCCAGCACCTTGGCGGTGATCTCGATCAAATACGAATCGAGCCGGCCCTTGTTCCAGTCTTCGAAGACCCTGCCGATCTCCTTCGGCCCCATGCCGAGGCCGTCACGCAGGATGCCGTAGATCTCGGCGATCATCTGCATGTCGGCATATTCGATGCCGTTGTGAATGGTTTTCACGAAATGCCCGGCGCCGTCGGTGCCGAGCCAGGCAGCGCACGGTTCGTCCTTGAATTTGGCCGAGATCGCGGTCAGCACGCTTTCGACGCGCTTCCAGGATTCTTCGGTGCCGCCGACCATGATCGAAGGCCCATGGCGCGCGCCCTCCTCGCCGCCGGACACGCCCATGCCGATGAAGGTGAGGCCCGAACCGGACAATTCGGAAAAGCGCCGCATCGTGTCTCGGAAATTGGCGTTGCCGGCATCGATGACGATGTCGTTGTCCGAAAGCACGCCGCGCAGCGCTTCGATCTGCTCGTCGACCGGCTTGCCGGCCAGCACCATGATGATGATCGGCCGCGGCGGCCGGATGGCTTCGGCAAGTTCCTCCAGGCTGTAGCAGGGCACCACCCTGTCGCGCAGCGCACCGGCGCTCTCAAGGAAGGCATCGGTGCGCGCCTTGGTGCGGTTGAAGACGGCGATGCGGTGCCCATGCTCGGCAATGTTGAGCGCCAGGTTGGAGCCCATCGTGCCAAGGCCGATCAGGCCGATTTCGGCTTTTTCCATCGTTTCTTCCCTGTTTTCGAATTTTGTTTGTTTGAGCCCGCGATTTGCGGGGATGATTGACGGCCCTTTCGGGCCGCGTCAACCGCCTCGCCGATTTGTGTTGGGTGGATTGTCGCGCCCAACTCGCGGTGCCGTATGGCAGTCCGGCTTTACGGCCGGATATCGATCGGCGCCTCTATCTTCACAATGTCGAAGTCCGAAACCAGAATATCGAGCCGCGCCGTCCAGCGGCCGGGTACCGGGATGACGAGATTGTCGACGCGCCAGCTGCCGTCGCCCGGCTTGGTCGCCGGACGCTTTATCGGCTCGATGCCGGAATCGGGCTTCGACAGCACCAGCGTCACCTCCTTGGCATCGAGCGGTCCGAAATCCCCGTCCATGATGACGATGGAGGCGGCAACCTGTCCGGCATGGCCGGGCGTGATGTCGATGTCGGCCATCGCTTTGATCGTGTGGATATGGGTCGATGTCGGCTGCGCCGCAGCGATCGCCAACGCCCGTGGCGGCGGCGTGAAGCGCCAGCCGGCGGCAACGCCGAAGATCAGGAGCACGATCAGCATTTCGACTGAGGTCGAGCGGCTGAGCCGGCGCCGCACCTCCGTCGCTCCGGCCTCGGCCAAGGCGGTGAGCCGCCATCGATTGACCGCTGCCAGCGTGAACAGAAACACCAGCAGCGCCAGCTTGATCAGCAGCAGCCGGCCATAGGCGGTGTTGACGAGTGCCGCCGGCGTCTGCACCTGGATGATGGCGAGCACGATGCCCGCGGCGGCAAGCACCGCGACCACAGGCAGGATCGCGCGCGAAAACCGCCGCAGAAACGCGCCGGCCTCCGCCGATTGGCTGTTCAGCGCCAGACCGAGCGGCAGCAGCGCACCGGCCCAGAAGGCGATGCCGGCGCCGTGCAGGAACACCATCGGCCGCGTCAGCCATTGCGGCTCTGCCGCACTGGCATGGCCGCTGGCGGCAAGGGCTGCGCCGACACCCACAAGTCCGGCGAGCGCCAGTGGCCTGGCGCCAGCGCGCGGCCCGACCAGCGACAACAGGCCAAGCCCGAGTGCCGCCAGCGAAATCAGCACCGTCCAGCCGAAGCTGGTGCCGAGCCCGGTCCGCCAGACCAGCGGTTGTGCCAGCCGGGCGAGCGGCGCGCCCAGCGCATCCAGCCCCTGGAACCCGAGCGACAGGGGTGCTGCGACCAGGCCGCACAGGATGGCGGCAATGACGAAACGCTGGCCTGAGCGCACACCTTGCGCCAGCCATGTCAGCGCGAAGCTGCCGCCGACGCCGAGGAAAAGCCCGATGTAGAGAAGAACCTTGCCGGTCCAGATCGCCGACCGCAAATCCATGTCGACAGCTTCCGCCACTGCCGGCGCCGCGCTTGGCGCGCCGACGGAAAACAGCACCGAGCCGCCGACCGGATGGCCGTCGGCGGAAATCACCCGCCAGCTCAAGACATGCGTGCCCGGCCCGAGCTTTTGCGGATTGTCGATCTCGACCGTCTGGTCGCTGAGCCGGAAAGAGGTCAGCGCGACAGGCGTACCGTCGGGCCACACCAGCGTCAGCACCAGCGGCGACACCGGCTCGCTGAAGGTCAGCGAAAATTGCGTAGGCGTTTGCGCCAGCACAGCGCCGTCGGCCGGGTCGGCCTTGATCAGCGCCGCATGGGCAAAGGCCTGGTTTGGCGTGGCGAGGACGGCAAGAAGCAGGATCGTGGCCAGCAGGCCAAAGCACCTGCCGACTGTCCGTTCTATCCGCTGGAAACAGGCCACGCTCATGCCATCCACCAAAACAGTGGCGCGCCGCTTCGAAGCAGCGCGCCACCAATGCATCACTTCTTGGGCAGCAGGTTGAGGCCGGGCGCCGGATCTTCCAGCGCATCCTCATCCTGGCCAGCAGCCGGAATCTCTATCCAACGCGTGGCGGCGCCATCGCATTCCTGCACCACCGGAAAATAGATCTTCTGGCCGGTCGGCTGATCGGCGGCCAGCGTGCCGCGGAAGACGAATTCGTCGTAAAATTCATCCGGCAGGCTGCCGCCGCTCCAGTCGACTTCCTTGACGCCCGACGTCACCGCCTCGCCATAGAGCTGATAGGATTTCTCGTATTTGCCGTTCTTGACCTGCAGCGTCCAGCCGGGCTTCGGCATCGGCTTCACCGCGATCACCCCTTCCGGGATCTGCACGCGCACGGCAATCGTCGCCTTGCCGTCGCAGCCATGCGGCACCCGCAGCACGGCCTTGTAGGTCGAACCGACCGGCGCTTCCTGGGTTTCGAGCGTGATATGGGCGAAGGCGGCACTTGTCCCCAGGACGAGACATGCAACGGCGGGCAAAAGATACTTGTTCATGATGGTCCCTCTCGAAAAATCGGTTGGCAATAATTGGTCAGTCGTTGTCTTCCTGCGGCGGAGCGCTGCCTATGGCTTGCACGGCGAACTCGACAGTCACCGCTCCGGCCTTTTCGAAGGTCAGCGTGGCGGCAAACATCTGGCCCTCCTTGGGCCGCTGCTTCAGATCCATGAACATTATGTGGTAGGCGCCGGGTCCCAGCGTGACCTTGCCGCCCGCCGGGATGTCCAGGCCGCCCTCGACCGGGCGCATGGTCATGACGCCATCCTTCACCCCCATTTCGTGCAGTTCGGCCTTGCCCGAAATGTCGGAGGCAATCGACAGCAGCCGGTCCGGCGCGCTGCCCTTGTTGACGATGGTGAAGTAGCCGCCGGCAACCTTGGCGCCGGCCGGCGTGGCGCGCGACCAGGGATGCTCGATCTCGATGTCGCCGGCCTTGAACTCATGCGCGAAGGCGAAATGGGCGCCGCCTGCGAATACAAGTGCAAAGGCGAGCGCGGCGGCACGAAGAAAATGGGGCATGGGTAGGCTCCATGAATATGAGGTCGCGCCGTTTCCGGTCGCGAACGATATCGGTTATTGGATGATTGTCGCTCGCGCAGGTTACGCGAGATGCCGCAGTTTCAGGCAATAAGCGGCGGCGCGCGCGGATTGGCCGGAGAACGCTCGCGTGTGAAATCGAGATGCCTGACAGAGGCAAGCACAAAAGCGACGGTCTCGAAGGACAGGCTGACCGGCCCTATGCCGACACCGGGCGGCGGCGCATAGGCAACCGAGGCCAGGCTGCAGCCAAGCATGCAGCATGCCGGCATATGCTGCTGGTGCGGATCGCCTCCGGGAAGCCGGACCGCTCCCTCATGGGTGCAGATAACGTTGCCGAAGGCGTCGAGCTGCGAGGCATCCGGCGGCGTGCCGAAAGCAAAGGCGCCGAGCGTCGACTGGAGCAGCAACACACAAGCCGCGACAAACGCGGCCGTCATGCTCCATCTTTGGCGCCGGATGTTCAAAAACCTGCCTCTTTACGCAGCAACGGCAGATACCTAGCACGCGCCACGCGGCCGGAAAATCGCCAAATCATCGCTGCGGCAACGCGGCGCGTTAAGAAGCGATCCGACCGATTTCCGGAATCGAGGTCAGCAACGTGTTGCGCGCCGACTTCAGATGTTTGCGGCAGGCGACATCGACCTTGCCGAGATCGCGCGATTTCAGTGCCGCGATATAGGCGAGATGCTCGCCAACCGCGACTTCGTTGCGCTCGCGCTCCTGCGCCTTGTTCCACTGGTAGTGGTAGTGGAAGATCATGGCGATGACGTCGTAGAAATCGACGATGAAGCGATTGTGCGAAGCGCGGTGGATCAGCCGGTGAAAGCGCTCGTCGAGCTCCGAGAATTCGTTGAAGCGGGTGTCGATCTCGCTGGCCAGTAGCCGGTGCTCGTCCTCCAGGCGGTCGAGATCGGCCCACACCGGGCTGTCTTGCGGCAGCGCCGCAAAGGCCGCCGCCGAGCGTATCTCGAACATCTCGCGGATTTCGGTGAGTTCGAGCGCGAAGGCGCGCGTAAAACCCTTCAGCACCCAGTGGCTGTTGCGCCGCTTCTCGATCAGGCCGAAGCGGGAGAATCGGATCAGGAATTCGCGCACGCTGGTGGTGCCGACGCCGATCTCGCGCGCCAGTTCGAGCTCGTTGATCTGCATGCCGGCCTCGGCGCCGCCGGCGAGCAGCCTGCGCATGAACGAGCGCTCGATGATCTGCGCCAGCGTGTCGGTCTCCTCCTCGGGGAAGAAATCGTGCGGCTTCGGCGCCCTGAGCACGGTCTTGCTGCGCTTGTTCCAGGCGATAAGCCCGGTCTCTTCCATGCGCGCCAGAATGGTGCGCACGGTGGTGCGGCTGACGCCGAGCAAAGTGCCAAGCTCCGGCTCGGACGGCAGGCTCTGCGTTTCATCGAGCAGCCGCAGACCCCTGTTGTAAGCGTCCTTGTAGACGTTGTTGCTCTTCGACATCCCTGCCCCGTTGCGCGCCGGCGCTTGCTATGGCTGGCTTGAAGCGCGATATCACAGATGTTTCCTAGCGCATGACCCGGCAAAGCAAAACGCTTTGCGTGTCAGACGCGGCTCTCTACAACCCACGCGTCCATCGGATGCATGGTCTCCTCCTGAAAAAACAATTGACGCACAAATGTTTTTTCCCGATAAAAGACATTATATGGAAACAGACGCGTGTCAATCCGCGCATCCCCCCAGGAACAGACCCAGGAAACTGCCCGTGAACGCCTCGAACAGCATTCTTCTGTCTCCCGCCGACAATGTCGCGGTCGCCAATGGCCGCATCGAGATCGGCACCGCTCTGCCCGGCGGCGCCGTCGCCACGGCCTTGATCGAGCCCGGCCACAAGGTGGCGATCAAGCCTATCGCCGCCGGCGAGGCGGTGGTCAAGTATGCCCAGGCCATTGGCCGTGCCACGCAGGACATCGCCCCCGGCGAGCATGTCCATTCGCACAATCTGGTTTTCGAGAGCGGCCGCCTGCCGGTGGTGCCGCCGAGCGAGGCCGAACACGCGACGGCAGCCGATCGCGCCCGCACCTTCATGGGCTACCGCCGCGCCGATGGCCGCGCCGGCACCCGCAACTTCATCGGTATCATTGCCAGCGTCAATTGCTCGGCCACCGTCTGCCATGCCATTGCCGACGAGGCCAACCGCGTTCTGTTGCCGAAATATCCGGGCATCGACGGCTTCGTGCCGATCGTCCACGGCCAGGGCTGCGGCATGAGCGCCACCGGCGACGGCATGATGGTGTTGCATCGCACGCTTGCCGGCTATACCCGCCATCCGAATTTCGGCGGCGTGCTGATGGTAGGCCTCGGCTGCGAGGTCAACCAGCTCACCCTTTACGGCCAGAAGGGTGCGGCCGCCGGAAAACGCCATTTCAACATCCAGGACGCCGGCGGCTCGCGCAAATCGGTGGAGAAGGCGATGGGCGTGCTCGCCGAGATCGCCGAGGAAGTCGGCACATTGCAGCGTGAGCCGATCCCGGTCAGTGAGATCGTTGTCGGCCTGCAATGTGGTGGCTCCGACGGCATGTCGGGCATCACGGCCAATCCAGCACTTGGTGCGGCCGTCGACATCCTGGCCGGCGTCGGCGGCATCGGCATCCTGTCCGAGACGACGGAGATCTATGGCGCCGAGCATCTGCTCGCCTATCGCGCGGCGACGCCGGAGATCGCCAAGAAGCTCGACGGTTTCGTCAAGTGGTGGGAAGATCACGTCGCCAAGCATGGTGCCTCGATCGACAACAACCCTTCGCCCGGCAACAAGCGCGGCGGCCTGACCACCATTCTGGAGAAGTCGCTGGGTGCGGTCGCCAAGGGCGGCCAGACGCCGCTCAACGGCGTCTTCGGCTATGCCGAGAAGGTCACCGGCAGCGGCCTGGTGTTCATGGACACGCCCGGCTACGATCCGGTCTCGGCGACCGGCCAAGTGGCGGGCGGTGCCAACATCATCGTCTTCACCACCGGCCGCGGCTCCTGCTTCGGCTGCCGGCCGACGCCGTCGATCAAGGTCGCCACCAACTCGACCATGTACCACCAGATGGAAGAGGACATGGACGTCAATTGCGGCGTCATCGCCTCGGGTGAAAAGACCATCGCCGGCATGGGTCGCGAGCTGTTCGAACTGATCGTCGAGACGGCATCGGGCCGCAAGACCAAGAGCGAGGCGTTCGGCTACGGCGACAACGAATTCGTGCCGTGGCACCTCGGCGCAACGCTCTAAAACACTGACCAAAAAACTACGGGCTGCAAAAGTGGGTCCGCAAGGGAGGCTTTGGATGGACAAACGCCGCATCGGCACAACTGCGCTCGAGGTCACCGAGATAGGCTTCGGTGGGGCGGCGATCGGCGGCCTCTACCGGGCCTGTCCGCGCGAGGCGGCGATGGAGACGCTGCAGACCGCCTGGGAGGCCGGCCTGCGCTATTTCGACACCGCGCCCTTCTATGGCTTCGGCCTGTCGGAACGGCGGACCGGTGATTTCCTGCGCTACAAGCCGCGAGACTCCTATGTTCTGTCGACCAAGGTCGGGCGCCTGTTTCGCCCCGTGCCGGAAGATCAGGTTCCCGATCATTCCTATGTCGACCCGCTGCCTTTCGCGCTCGACTACGACTATTCCTATGACGGCATCATGCGCTCGGTCGAGTTCTCCTATGCGCGGCTCGGGCTAAACCGGATAGACATCCTGTTTGTTCACGACATCGGCACCTACACGCATGGTGTCGAGAAGACGAAAGTGCATTTTCGCCAGCTGATGGATGGCGGCTTGAAGGCTCTGGAAGAGCTGAAATCGTCCGGCGTCATTTCCGCCTATGGGCTCGGCGTCAACGAGGTGCAAATCTGTCTCGACGTGCTGCGCGAAGCCCCGCTCGACTGCATCCTGCTCGCCAGCCGTTATTCGCTGCTCGATCGCTCGGCTGAGGCCGACCTTTTGCCGCTCTGCCGGCAGCGGCAGACTTCGCTGATCATAGGCGGCGTCTTCAACTCCGGCATCCTGGCGACCGGCCCCGTACATGGCGCGCATTTCGACTATGTGCCGGCGACGGAGGACATCTTGGAGCGCGTCGGCGCGATGGAGAAAATCGCCACCGAGGGTGGCTATCCGCTGGCGGCGGCCGCGCTGCAGTTCCCGTTGCACGAACCGGTCGTGGCCAGCGTACTGACCGGAACAGCCAAAGCCGCCAATCTGACACGCAATCTCGACCTGTTCGACGTCGAGGTGCCGCAAATGGAATTCGCAAAATATGCTCCTTACACCGTCGTTCAGGAACTCGGATGACGACGATCACGTGATTCTCAAGAAAGAATGAACATTCCATATTGACTAGATGGTGGAATTAATATTCCATCGTAATCAAGGAGGATCGGGAGCGTCTGGACGTGGCATTGAGGATCGGCAAGGAGGGCTTCTCCGCCGAGCCATGCGCAGGCTGATATGAAACACCGCTTGCGTCGGCTGGATCGATGCACTATCAAAAAGCGGTAACTGTTTTTTATTGATAAAGTTCTGTTTGGGCCGCGCCTATCCGAATGGAGCTTCCGTAACCTTCACCGGGCGATCTAGGGAGGAACCCTCATGAAATTTGTGACCAGCATTCTCAACCGCCGCTCACTCGTCGCGCTCGCTGCCGCCTCTATGCTTGCCGGTGCGCTGCACACGGCGCCGGCTTCGGCGGCGGATGTGACCATTCCGATCATCGTCAAGGACACCACGTCCTTCTATTGGCAGATCGTTCTGGCCGGAGCCCGCAAGGCCGGCAAGGATCTCGGCGTCAATGTGCCGGAACTCGGCGCCCAGGCTGAGACGGACGTCAACGGCCAGATCTCGATCCTCGAGAACGCCGTTGCCGGCAACCCGGCTGCCGTCGTCATCGCCCCGACCGAGGCCAAGGCGCTCGGCAAGCCGATCGACGAGGCCGCCACCAAGGTCAAGGTCATCGGCATCGACTCCGGCGCCGACTCCAAGGCCTTCACCTCGTTCCTGACCACCGACAACGTCCAGGGCGGCCGCGTCGCAGCTGACGGTCTTGCCGCTGCCATCGGCGCCGCCAATGGTGGCAAGGTCGAGGGCAAGGTTGCGCTGATCACCGCACTGCCCGGCGCCGGCTCGCTCGAACAGCGCGCACAGGGCTTCAAGGAACAGCTCAAGGCCAAATATCCAGGCCTTGAACTGGTTGCCGACAAGTATGCCGACGGCCAGGCCACCACCGGCCTCAACATCGCCACCGACCTGATCACCGCCAACCCGGACCTCAAGGGCATCTTCGCGTCCAACCTGATCATGGCGCAGGGCGTCGGCCAGGCGATCGCCGAGAACAACCTTGCCGGTAAGGTCGGGCTGATCGGCTTCGACAGCGACGAGAAGCTGATCAAGTTCCTCAATGACGGCGTCATCTCCGGCCTCGTCGTCCAGGACCCCTACCGGATGGGCTATGACGGCATCAAGACCGCACTCGCCGCCTCGAAGGGCGAGAAGGTCCAAGCCAATGTCGACACCGGTGCCAATCTGGTGACCAAGGCCAACATGAAAGACCCCAAGATCGACGCGCTGCTCAACCCGAAACTCTGAGCCGCATCCATCTCGAAAACTGTTTCCGGGGCTCCTCGCGCGCCCCGGAAACATCCCGCAAGCTGCCACAAACGGCTTGGAAATGCATGCGCTTGGGCTAGGCTGTTTTGAGGCGTGTCCATGCCACGCCACGTGCCAATCGCAAGGCCAATCTGGGAGGATTGTCATGACGCCAACGGCGCAGGAACTGCACCCGGCCCCAACGCTGGAGCCTGGCAGGACGATCCTCGAACTGCACGGTCTGGAAAAGCGCTATCCTGGCACGCATGCCCTGAAGCCGGTCCACCTCGCCTTCAAGGCTGGCGAAATCCACGCCATCGTCGGCGAAAACGGCGCCGGCAAATCCACCCTGATCAAGCTTCTGACCGGCGTCATGCCGCGCACCTCCGGCGACGTCATCTGGGAAGGCAAGCCGGCAGCTCTGGCGACTCCGCACGAGGCGATGGCGCTCGGCATCAATGCCGTGCACCAGGAAGTCGTGCTTTGCCGCCACCTCACCGTCGCCGCCAACATGTTCCTCGGCGAGGAGGAGTCCCGTTTCGGCATCCTGCAGCAGCGCGCCATGGTCAAGGATGCGCAAAAGATCATAGACGACCTCGGTTTCGACCTGCCGGCGCATGTCGTGCTCGGCGACCTCACCATCGGCCAGCAGCAGCTGATCGCCGCCGCCCGCGCCACGGTGCGCGGCACCAAGTTCCTGATCTTCGACGAGCCGACCGCCTACCTCACCCGCAAGGAGGCCGACCAGCTGTTCAAGCTGATCCGCCGCCTCAAGGGCGAAGGCGTCACCATCATCTACATCAGCCACCGCATGGAAGAGGTGTTCGAACTCGCCGACCGTGTCTCGGTGTTGCGCGACGGCACGCTGGTCGGCACCAGGAACATCGCTGAGACCAACGACGCCGAGCTGGTCAAGATGATGATCAACCGCTCGATCGAGCAGGTCTACCACAAGGAGCATTTCACGCCCGGCGCGATGATCGTCGAAGCGAGGAACCTGTCCGGCAAGGGCTTCGAAAACGTCTCGATGACCGTCCGCGCGGGCGAGATCGTCGGCCTCTACGGCCTGATCGGCGCCGGCCGCAGTGAGTTCGTCACCACGCTCTATGGCCGCCATCGCAAGTCGGCCGGCCAGATTCTCTGGGAAGGCAAGGAAGTCCAGGTCAACTCCGAGCACGACGCGATCAGGCTCGGCATGGCGCTGGCGCCTGAAAGCCGCCGCGACCAAGGCCTGTGCCTGAACCTGCCCGTAGGCCTCAACCTCAATCTGCCGATCTACAAGCGCATATCCAGGAACATGCTGATCTCCGGCGCAAAGGAGAAGGCCGAGGCCGATCGCCAGATCGCCGACCTCCGGATCAAGACGCCGACACGCGGCGCCCTCGCCTCCAGCCTGTCGGGCGGCAACCAGCAGAAGATCGTCATTGGCAAGTGGCTGGCGCACGGCGCCAAGCTGTTCATCTTCGACGAGCCGACGGTCGGCGTCGATGTCGGCACCAAGGCCGAGATCTACCGCCTGTTCGGCGCGCTTTTGTCCAAGGGCGCCGGCATCATCCTGATCTCGTCGTACCTGCCGGAAGTCTATGAGCTGGCCGACACGCTGCATGTGTTCCGGCGCGGCAAGCTGGTGGCCACGCACGGGTTCCGCAGCGCCGACCACGAGGAAATTCTCTCTCAGGCGCTCGCCGAGAAACAAGAAAAAAAGGGAGGTCAGACATGAGCACCGAGGCCATTGCCGCCGAAAAGCCGAAGCGCAACTACAACGCCCTGTTCGGGTTGACGCTGCTGGCGCTGCTGGTTCTGCTTTGGATCATCCTGTCGGTGTCGACGCAGAGCTTCGCCTCGGCCAACAACATCTCGAACCTGCTGCGCCAGGGCTCGATGATCGCTATCCTGGCGGTCGGCCAGACCTTCGTCATCATCACCGGCGGTATCGATCTATCCGTCGGCGCCGTGGTCGGCTTCGCCACCGTCATCGCCGCCATGCTGATCAACGCCGGCGTGCCGGTTTTCCTCGCCATCCTGATCACGCTTCTGGTCGGCGTCACCATCGGCATGTTCCACGGCTTCGGCATCGTCAAAATGGGCCTGCCGCCTTTCATCATCACGCTGGCGACGCTCACCTCATTGCGCGGCATCGGCCTGTTGATGACCAACGGCAACTCGATCTCGATCAACAACGACGCCTTCCAGGAGTTCTCGCGCAACTCCTTCGTCGGCGTCCCCAATCTGTTCTGGATGGTGATCCTGGTCGGCATTCCGGCTTACATCTTCCTGCATCACAGCCGCTGGGGCCGCTATCTGTTCTCGGTCGGCTCCAACGCCGAGGCCTCGCGCCTCTCCGGCGTCAATGTCCAGCGCACCATCTACATGGCCTACACGCTGTCTGGCCTGTGCGCGGCCTTTGTCGGCGTGCTTTTGGCCTCACGCATCGGCATCGGCAACCCGACCCAGGCCGAGGGCTGGGAACTGCAGGCGATCGCCTCCTCGGTGATCGGCGGCACCTCGCTGTTCGGCGCCGTCGGCTCCGTGCACGGGCCGCTGCTTGGCGCCTTCATCCTCGCCACCATCAACAACGGCGCCAACCTCTTGAACGTCAACGCCTTCTGGCAGCGCATCATTACCGGCGCGCTGATCATCATCATCGTCTATTTCGACGGCCTGCGCCGTCGCGGCAAATAGTCCTCCCTGACCTTTTCGCCGGTCCGCTCGACGGACCGGCGCCTTTTTTGAACACTGGAATTGCTGAATGAAAGCCGTCGTTTGCCGCTCGCCTGGCGACCTTGTCCTGGAAGACCGCGCCGCACCAGGCGCACCACCTGCCGGCTGGGCGCTGATCGCGGTCAGCCATATCGGCATATGCGGTACCGACTACCACATCTTCGAGGGCAAGCACCCGTTCCTTGCCTACCCCCGCATCATGGGCCACGAAGTGTCGGGCACCATCGTCGAGGCCGGTGAAGGCGTCGAACTCGCCGTCGGCGAGCCCGTCATCATCAACCCCTACCTCGCTTGCGGCAAATGCATCGCCTGCCGGCAGGGCAAGCCGAATTGCTGTGTGCGGATCGAAGTGCTCGGCGTGCATCGCGACGGCGCCATGGCCGAGCAGATCCTGGTGCCGGCACAGAATCTTTATCCGGCAAACGGCCTGTCGCTGGCCGATGCCGCTGCCGTCGAATTTCTCGCGATCGGCGCGCATGCCGTGCGCCGTGCCCGCGCTGAACCAGGCGCCCGCACGCTGGTCATCGGCGCAGGGCCGATTGGGCTTGGCACGGCGATCTTCGCCCGCATTGCAGGGCTCGATGTCAGCCTGCTCGACATGAGCACGGAGCGGCTGGATTTTGCCAAAGGCGAACTCGGCTTCGCCACGCTCGACGGCTCGCAAAAGGCGGCAGCCGAACTGGTGCGCGATGCAACCGGCGCCGAAGGCTTCGACGTGGTTTTCGACGCCACCGGCAACACCGCCTCGGTGCAATCTGCCTTCGCCCACGTCGCGCATGGCGGCACGCTGGTTCTGGTCAGCGTCGTCAAGGACGACATCGTCTTTTCCGACCCCGAATTCCACAAGCGCGAGATGACCTTGGTCGGCAGCCGCAATGCGCTCAAGGCCGACTTCGACCACGTCGCCGCCTCCATCCGCAACGGCGCCGTGCCGCTGGCGAAACTCGTCACCCATCGCACGACGCTGGCCGGCACGCCGTACGATCTCGCCCGCTGGGCGCATGAGAAATCCGGGCTGATCAAAGCTGTGATCGAGGTGGGGTAGGGCCAGCAGGCGGGCTTACAGCGCCGACAGTTTCAGCTCCACCCGCTCCGCCGGAAACCGCGTTTCGGAGAACTGGACCGGTCGGCCATCCGTCGTGACATTGACGGCGACGGCGACCAGCACGATGGCCCCCGGCTGCAGGTTGAGGTCGGCAAGGTCGGCGGCATCGGCATGGCGTGCCGACAGCACCGTCGATTGCCTGAGATAATCATCCACGCCGAAACGCCGAAGCGAGGCGGTGATCGAACCGGTCTCCGCCATCACGGCATCGATGCCTGCGAAGCGCTTGGCCTCGTACCAGCTGGCAGCGCGCGACACCGGCCGGCCGTCTGCTTCGCCGCGCGTCTCCAGCCGGATCACCTCAGTGCCCCTCACAAGCCCAAGCCCGTCGGCGACGCGCTGGCTGGCCGGTTCGACCGCTGATGTAAGCAACACGATGTGCCGTTCCGAAGTCTGTCCTTGCAGACCCGTCGAAAACCGCGTCCGGGCACCGATCGGATAGGACAGCCGCTTGCGCGACAAGACGAAGGTGCCGCGCCCCTGCTCGGCCCGCAGCACGCCTTCCTGAACCAGCGTTGATATGGCGCTGCGCACCGTGTGGCGGTTGACGCCGTAGCGTTCGGCCAGCGCCACCTCTGGCGGCAACGCGGCATTCTCGGCAAAATCGCCGGCGGCGATCGAATGCAGGATCTGGTCGGCGATCTGCCGCCACAATGAGACGCCGCTGCGCCGTTCAATGCTGCTCGCCATCTGTTGCCCGGCCATTTTTGCCCCGATCACGCCCATGTCATCCACCAGTCATGGACACGGGTTAGATAATAGGTATAATTTGTATAGTTGTCTATATCACTAGACAAATTTTACACATTCAGGGAGTTGGTGCATGCGAGGACAGGAAGCCCGCGACCAGGCCGAGCGCAAAGCCCTCATGGCGACGCTGGCGCAGGCGAGCGGCGACGATGTAGCCCGGCTCTGGGACGAGGCCGGTCTGACCTCGGAGGCCGAGCTTCTGCGCGGGCCGGAAACTGGACTGGTCACGGTGCGTGGCCGCATCGGCGGCGGGGGCGCGCCCTTCAATGTCGGTGAAGCCACGGTCACCCGCGCCACCGTGCGGCTCCCCTCCGGGCAGGTCGGCCACAGCTACATGCTCGGCCGCGACCGGAAGAAGGCGAAGCTGGCGGCGATCGCCGACGCGCTCTGGCAGGACCCAGCCCAGCGCCATACGGTCGAGACAGCGCTGGTGGCGCCGTTGCGGGTCGCCCAAGGCGAGGCACGCGAGAAGCGCCGGGCCGAGACGGCAGCAACGAAAGTGGATTTCTTCACCATGGTGCGCGGAGAAGACTGATGGACATCGCAACACAAGCAATCGACGGCGGTTTCGCCGACCCGGTGTTCAACGCCCAGACCGTCTTCCGCGCCGTCATGGACGCCATGGCACGGCCTGGCAGCGTGCAGCCTCTGCCGGTCTTCGCCCGCCCGCCGGCGCCGCTGTCGGTCACCGCCGGCGCCATCGCGCTGGCGCTGTGCGACAACGACACGCCGCTCTGGCTCGACCCTGCTCTGCAGGCGTCCGCGGCGGTCAAATCCTGGCTCGGCTTCCACACGGGTGCGCCGCTTGCCAACACGCCGGCCGATGCGCATTTCGCCTTGATTGCCAACCCGGCGGAGATGGCGGCGCTCGACGGCTTTTCGCAAGGCACGCAGGACTACCCCGATCGGTCGACGACGCTGATCCTGCAGGTCGGCAATCTCGTCTCTGGCGCGCCGCTGCTGCTCGAAGGTCCCGGCATCGAAACCACCGCGACCATCGCGCCGGCGCAGATGCCGCGGCACTTCGTCGAACAGTGGAAGCAGAACATCAGCCGGTTTCCGCGCGGCGTCGACATCATCCTGGCGGCGCCCGACGGCGTCGCCTGCCTGCCGCGCACGACACGCATCAAGACGATGGAGGCGTAAAAATGTATGTCGCGGTAAAAGGCGGTGAAGCCGCTATCGCCAATGCCCACAGCCTGCTCGCCGACCGCCGGCGCGGCGACCGTTCGGTGCCGGCACTGCGCCTCGACCAGATCGTCGAGCAGCTGGCGCTCGGCGTCGACCGGGTGATGAGCGAAGGCTCGCTTTACGACCGTGAACTGGCCGCGCTCGCCATCGTCCAAGCGCGCGGCGACATGATCGAGGCGATCTTCCTGGTGCGCGCCTACCGCACGACGCTGCCACGCTTCGGCTACAGCAATCCTATCGACACCGGCGCGATGCTGGTCGAGCGGCGCGTGTCGGCGACCTACAAGGATTTGCCCGGCGGCCAGTTGCTTGGGCCGACCTTTGACTACACCCACCGGCTGCTCGACCCCGAGCTTGCCGCCGGCGCCGATGTCGCCGAGCCGTTGCAGCGCGTTGGTGAAGCGGAGGCGATGCCGCGCGTTTCGGCGATCCTTGCCCGCGAAGGCCTGATCGAGCCGGACGGCGAGATGCCGCAGGACCATGTTCCCGGCGACATCACCCGTGAGCCGCTGGAATTCCCGATGGCGCGCGACATCCGTCTGCAGGCGCTGTCGCGCGGCGATGAGGGTTTCCTGCTGGCGCTCGGCTATTCCACCCAGCGCGGCTATGCCCGCAACCATCCCTTTGTCGGTGAGATCCGCATCGGCGAGGTCGAGCTGGAGCTCGACGTGCCGGAACTGCCCTTCGCCGTGCCGCTCGGCTCGGTCCGCGTCACCGAATGCCAGATGGTCAACCAGTTCAAGGGTTCGGCCAAGGCACCGCCGCAGTTCACCCGTGGTTACGGCCTCGTCTTCGGCCAGAGCGAGCGCAAGGCGATGGCCATGGCGCTGTGCGACCGGGCACTGCGTGCCACCGAACTCGGCGAGGATGTCGTCGCCGCCGCGCAGGACGAGGAGTTCGTCATCTCGCACTCCGACAATGTCCAGGCGACCGGCTTCGTCGAGCATCTGAAGCTGCCGCACTATGTCGACTTCCAGGCCGAACTCGATCTCGTGCGCCGTATGCGTGCCGCGTACGAAGCGCGTGAGAACCCCATCGCGATGGACGAAAAGAAGGAGGCCGCGGAATGAACGCCCAACCGACAGACATCGCCACCTACAACTTCGCCTATCTCGACGAGCAGACCAAAAGGATGATCCGCCGGGCGATCCTCAAGGGCATCGCCATCCCCGGCTATCAGGTGCCGTTCGCCTCGCGCGAAATGCCGATGCCCTATGGCTGGGGCACCGGCGGCGTGCAGGTCACCGCGTCGATCATCGGTCCCGACGATGTGCTGAAGGTCATCGACCAGGGCGCCGACGACACGACCAATGCGGTCTCGATCCGCGCCTTCTTCAAGAAGGTCGCCAATGTCGCTGTCACCACGGACACGGCCAGCGCCTCGATCATCCAGACCCGCCATCGCATTCCCGAACATCCGCTCAGCGCCGGACAGGTTCTGGTCTATCAGGTGCCGATCCCCGAGCCATTGCGCTTCCTCGAGCCGCGCGAGACCGAAACGCGCAAGATGCATGCGCTTGAGGAATACGGCCTCATGCATGTGAAACTCTATGAGGACATCGCCAAACACGGCCGCATCGCCACCACCTATGCCTATCCGGTCAAGGTCGAGGGCCGCTATGTCATGGACCCGTCGCCGACGCCGAAATTCGACAATCCCAAGATGCACCGCTCGCCGGCCTTGCAATTATTCGGCGCCGGCCGTGAAAAGCGCATCTACGCGGTGCCGCCCTTCACCGATGTCGTCAGTCTCGACTTTGAGGACCATCCGTTCGAGGTGCAGACCTTCGACCAGCCCTGTGCACTGTGCGCCGCCGAGAACGTCTATCTCGACGAAGTCATCCTCGACGACCATGGCGGCCACATGTTCGTCTGTTCCGACACCGACCATTGCGAGAAGCGGCGGGCAGACGGCCATCGCGGCCACCTTGCCCCCGAGCCCCATCTTGCTGCAGAAAAAATGGAGCCGGCGCAATGACCGACGAACCGCTGCTGCGCGTCTCGGCGCTGTCCAAATTCTATGGCTCGCGCGTCGGCTGCGAGAACGTCACCTTCGATCTCTGGCCGGGTGAAGTTCTGGCTGTCGTCGGCGAATCCGGCTCCGGCAAGACGACGCTGCTCAACTGCCTGTCGACGCGGCTGCTGCCCTCTTCCGGCACCGCCAGCTACCGCATGCGCGACGGCCAGTTCCGCGAGCTCTACCGCATGAGCGAGGCCGAACGCCGCTTCCTGATGCGCACCGACTGGGGCTTTGTTCATCAGAATCCCGCCGACGGCTTGCGCATGACGGTGTCGGCCGGTGCCAATGTCGGCGAGCGGCTGATGGCGGTCGGTGACCGCCATTACGGCAAGATCCGCGCCACCGCCGTCGACTGGCTGTCGCGTGTCGAGATCGACGAGGACCGCATCGACGACGATCCGCGCGCCTTCTCCGGCGGCATGCGCCAGCGCCTGCAGATCGCCCGCAATCTGGTCACCGGCCCACGGCTGGTGTTCATGGACGAGCCGACCGGCGGCCTCGACGTCTCGGTGCAGGCACGCCTGCTCGATCTGCTGCGCGGCCTGGTCACCGATCTCGGCCTCGCGGCGATCGTCGTCACCCACGACCTCGCCGTGGCGCGGCTCCTGTCCCAGCGCATGATGGTGATGAAGGACGGCCGCGTCGTCGAAAGCGGCCTCACCGACCGCGTCCTCGACGATCCCCGCGCGCCCTACACGCAGCTTCTCGTTTCCTCGATCCTCCAGGTGTGACCATGCCGACGCCCCTCGTTGTCTCCGACGTCGCCAAGAGCTTCACCATGCATCTGCGCGACGGCATCAAACTGCCGGTTGTCGCCGGGGTCTCATTCTCAATCAGGGCCGGCGAATGCGCCGTGCTCGGCGGCCCCTCGGGCGCCGGCAAGAGTTCGATCCTGAAAATGCTCTATGGCAACTATGCCGTCGATGAAGGCCAGATCATCGTCCAGCATGAGGGCGTCCTGATCGACCTCGCCACGGCCAGCCCGCGCACGGTGCTCTCGGTACGCCGCCAGACGATCGGCTATGTCAGCCAGTTCCTGCGCACCGTGCCGCGCGTCTCGGCGCTGGATGTCGTGGCCGAGCCGCTGGTCGAGCGGGGCGAGGAGCGCGAGGTCGCGCGGACGAAGGCGCGCTCGCTTTTGGCGCAGCTCAACCTGCCGGAAAAACTCTGGGCGCTACCGCCGGCCACTTTTTCCGGCGGCGAGCAGCAGCGCGTCAACATCGCGCGCGGTTTCATCACCGAGCATCCAGTCCTGCTGCTCGACGAGCCGACCGCCTCGCTCGATGCGAAAAACCGCGACGTGGTTGTTTCGCTGATTGCCGCCAAGAAGGCGCAGGGCGTCGCTTTGCTCGGCATCTTCCATGACCTGGATGTCCGTGATGCCGTCGCCGATCGCATCATCGACGTTACCTCTTTCGCCGCCGGAATAATCGCCGCATGAGCAGGAAATTGTCGGAGGCGCCATTCGTCCACGAAACGGCGCAGGTCGAAAACTCGACATTGGGCCGCTGGACCGAGATCGCCGACCGCAGCCGGGTGTCCGAGAGCATCCTCGGCGACTATTCCTACATGATGCAGGACTGCGCCGTCTGGTGCGCGACGATCGGCAAGTTTTCCAACATCGCAGCAAGTGTGCGCATCAACGCCACCAACCACCCGACCTGGCGGCCGACACTGCATCACTTCACCTACCGCGCCTCCGACTATTGGGACGACGCTGAGCATGAGAGCGAATTCTTCGCCCAGCGGCGTGCCAAGCGCGTCACCATCGGCCACGACACCTGGCTCGGCCACGGCTCGACCATCCTGCCCGGCGTGACTGTCGGCGACGGCGCCGCGGTCGGCGCCGGCGCTGTCGTGTCGAAGGATGTCGCCCCCTACACCATCGTCGGCGGTGTGCCGGCAAAACCGATCCGCGAACGCTTCGATCGCCGCACCGCCGAACGTTACCAGGCGCTTGCATGGTGGGATTGGGATCATACCAGGCTGCGCGCCGCGCTCGACGATTTTCGCGAGCTAGGGGCTGAGGCTTTCTTGGAAAAATACGGCGGATAGCCGATCACATCATCGTCATAAGACCGGCCCGATTCACATCCCTGACACAGGACTCGGGGCAAGACGCGGTCTTCCCTTGGAGATCGCAATGCCTCAAACCATCAGACCCTCGCTCGCCGGCTTTTTCGAAGGCACCAACCCCAAGCCTCCGGTGCACCTGGGTACACGCTACGACACAGCGGGCAATTTTCTTCTCGAGCCCGGCAATACGGTCGTCAGCCATCTCGTCAACGGGTCGCCTTCCGAAGCTGTTGTCATCGAGGTGCGCGAGCGCATGCGCGCCATGCCGGATGCCGACCGGCTGGCCTTCACGCCCATCTCCAGCCTGCACATGACGCTGTTCCAGGGCATCATCGAATATCGCCGCCGCCTGCCTTACTGGCCGCAGGACGTGCCGCTCGACACCAGCATCGACGCCATGACCAGCCTCTATCTGGAGCGCTTGAAAGGCTTCCGGGGCCGCGGCCCATTCAAGGTCGAGGTGATCGAAGTCGTGCCGACCGGGCTCACCGTTGCCGGCGCGACGGAGGAGGACCGGCGCGTCATGAGCGCATGGCGCGACGCGCTGTCGGTGCCGTTCGGCTACCGCCACCCCGATCACGACGCTTACACCTTCCACATCACCTTTGCCTACCAGATCCAGCGCCTCGCCGATGACAGGGCCGCCGCTTGGCAGGACTTCTTCGACGACAGTCTCGCCGAGTTCGCCCGCAGGGCGCCGGTGATCGAGTTGCAGCCGCCGGCCTTCTGCAACTTCAAGGACATGAAGCATTTCGAGGAGTTGCTGGTGCTGGGCTGACCACCGGCACCTTCTCCGGCGCACGGGTCTGTGGGCGGTAACAAAACTGACATCAATCCGACACCGCAGGTTCATGCGGCTGCGCTAGCGAGGGTTAACAGACCTTCAAACTGCGACCGGACTGAAAGTTACGCCATGTCAGCAACGCTCGAAATCCGCGGCGTGTCCCGCCGATTTGGCAAGAACACCGCCGTCAGCGCCATCGACCTGTCGATCCCGCAGGGCCAGATGGTCGGCATCATCGGTCGTTCCGGCGCCGGCAAGTCCACCCTTCTTCGCATGATCAACCGTCTCATCGACCCCAGCCAGGGGTCGATTTTTTTTGACGGCGCCGAGGTTTCCCAGCTGCGCGGCTCGCCACTCAGGCGCTGGCAGCGCGATTGCGCCATGATCTTCCAGCAGTTCAACCTTGTGCCGCGCCTCGACGTCCTGACCAACGTTCTGCTTGGCCGGCTCAATCACCGTTCGACCGTCTCCAATCTGCTCGGCATGTTTACCCGCGCCGAATGCGCCGAGGCGGTCGCGGCGCTCGAACGCCTCGATATCGCCCGCACCGCACTTCAGCCCGCCGGCACGCTGTCCGGCGGCCAGCAGCAGCGTGTCGCCATTGCCCGCGCCATGATGCAGCAGCCCAAGGTGCTGCTCGCCGACGAGCCGATCGCCTCGCTCGACCCGCTCAACGCCAAGGTGGTGATGGACTCGCTGCAGGACATCAATCTGCGCGAGGGCATCACCGTCGTCACCAACCTGCACACGCTGGACACCGCGCGTGCCTATTGCAACCGCATCATCGGCATGGCCGCCGGCAAGGTCGTCTTCGACGGCGCGCCGGAAGAGCTCAACCGCGAAGCCGTGCGCCAGGTCTACGGCGCCGACAGCAATGGCGCTGAAATCTCTGAGGCCATCACCTCGACCAGCATCGCCTACAAGCAAAAGATCGAAGCATCCGCCAGCCCGCTCGAGCCGGCATTCCCGGGATACTGAGCGGCTGGGATCGTCAGCCCGCGTCAAGGGCATCTGTCAAAATCAAGAACGCTGCCGGCGCGGGGCCGGAACCTACAGGAGAGATAAAATGTTCAGGAAGATGGTTTTCAGCGCCATATCGGTGCTCGCCATGGCGACCAGCGCTGCTCATGCGGCCGACATGAAGGAATTCCGCGTCGGCATCCTCGGCGGCGAGAACGAAACCGACCGTCTGCGCAACTACCAGTGCCTGGCCGACCATCTGAAGACCGAATTCGGCTTCGAAAAAGTGTCGCTGTTCCCGGCCGCCGACTATGACGGCGTCATCCAGGGCCTGCTCGGCGGCACGCTCGACTTCGCCGAACTCGGCGCTTCCGGCTATGCCAGCGTCTACATCAAGGACCCGAAGGCGGTCACCCCGATCCTCACCACCCAGCAGACCGACGGCGCCACCGGCTATTATTCGATCGGCCTGGCGCTGAAGTCCTCGGGCATCACCGACATCAAGTCGGCCAAGGGCAAGAAGCTCGGCTATGCCGATCCGGATTCGACCTCGGGCTACCTGATCCCGCTGACCCAGATCCCGAAGGACACCGGCGCTTCCAACGACGCTTTCTTCGCCTCGACTCAGTTCAATGGCGGCCATGAGAACAACATCCTCGCCGTCCGCGACGGCAAGGTCGACGTTGCCGTTGACGATTCCTCGGGCATCGGCGACTTCAAGAACGGCTACACCTCCGGCACCTTCCACAAGGTAACCGCCAAGGGCGCCGTCGACCCTAACGACTTCGTCGAAGTCTGGCGCTCGGGCCTGATCCCGAACGGCCCGCTGGTCGTGCGCACGGCGCTGGGCGACGACATGACCGCCAAGCTGACTGCGTTCTTCACCGCCCTGCCGACCAAGGACAAGGCCTGCTTCGAAGGCGTCGAAGGCGGCGATTTCACCGGCTACGTACCGGTCAAGCCTGACTTCTACAACGTCATCGTCGAAGCCCGTAAGGCAGCCATCGGCGGCTAACGGCAAAATCAGAAAGGGCGGCGTTTGATGCGCCGCCCTTTTTGCATGTCCCGATCATGACCATGTCAGCGACAGCCCGCTCCGACGCGACTCTGCAGGTAGCCAACGCCTGGCAGCGCCAGATATCGTTGCGACGGCTTTATACGATCCTCGGCATCGGCCTTCTGCTGGCGGCAACGCTGTCGAGCATGTGGTTCGCCGACGAGGCCAATGCCGGCCACTTCTGGGACCGGCTGCCGCATATACTCGACTTCCTGAGCTGGCTGATCCCCAAGGACTGGAACGATGTCTGGCGCGCGGTGTTCGACATCGCCTCGCCGCATGACACCGGCACCCAGGAGTTCAACTTCCCGCTCGGCCGCGTCTATGTCTGGGGCGGCTTCTACATCCCCGAATATTTCGAGCTGATGCTGACCACGCTCAACGTGGCGCTGGTCTCGACCTTTATCGGCTTCATCTTCGCCGTGCCATTTTCCTTCATCGCCGCGCGCAACCTGACGCCGCACCCGGTGCTGCGGCTCGTGGTCAAGCGCTTCATGGAATTGCTGCGCGCCTTTCCGGAGATCGTCATCGCCGGTCTGTTCGCAGCCATCGTCTCGACCGGCCCGATCGCCGCCATCATCGCCATCGGCCTGCATTCGATCGGTGCGCTGGGAAAGCTGTTCTACGAGATCAACGAGAACATCGACATGCGTGCCGAGGAAGGCTTGAGGGCGGTCGGCGGCAACTGGTTCGAGCGCGTGCGCTTCGCCGACTTGCCGCAGGTACTGCCCAACTTCATGTCCTACACATTGCTGCGCGTCGAGATCAACGTGCGCGCGTCGACCATCATCGGCGCTGTCGGCGGCGGCGGCATCGGAGAGGAATTGAAGCTCTCGATCTCGCGCGGTTTCGGCGCCAAGACGCTGGCGCTGGTGCTGCTGTTGTTCACGACGATCTTCATCGTCGACCAGTTCTCCGCCTGGCTGCGCCGCAAGCTGGTCGGCGAACAAGCGTTTTTGATGAGCGCCTGACCATGACCCCGAAAAGTGGAATCCGGTTTTCGGAAAAGGTCATGGTCAAACGAGAAAATCTGTCATGGCAACGATGACATCAGAGCAAATATCGTCGATCGAGGAACGCTATCCCCAGGTGTTCCGGCGGCCGGCCTACAAGCGCTTCGCGCCGCTGTTCCTGTTCGGCGGCATCCTGCTCTA
Organism: Mesorhizobium sp. P2_B5; assembly: GCF_056404775.1. Taxonomy (NCBI): domain Bacteria; kingdom Pseudomonadati; phylum Pseudomonadota; class Alphaproteobacteria; order Hyphomicrobiales; family Phyllobacteriaceae; genus Mesorhizobium; species Mesorhizobium sp. P2_B5. The sequence goes on from NZ_JBFUDJ010000016.1 coordinate 92,396, forward strand.
CCTCGTTTACGCCTTGTGGTTCTTCAACCTGCCGCAGGTGATGCGCGACTCGCACTGGGAGCGTCTACCGCTCTTCCTGACGCAATGGATCAGCTACGATCTGCAGCCCGAATTCCGCCTCGATCAGCCCGAGATCACGCCGAAATACCCGCGCTTTTCCGCCCTTGGCGACAACCCCAATCCCGACTGGGTCGTCAGGAATGCGGACGGCACCTTCACCGTCCTGATCGACGGCCAGGCCAAGTCCATCACCTTCGACAAGACCAAGGCGACGATTGTCGCCAATGGCCTGACGGTGCCGGTCGCGCTGACCAGTGGCAAGCCGGTGATATCAGGAACGGTGCCCGACTGGATCACCGCGCATGACGACGAGATCGTCGCCAAGATGGGTTTTGTCGGCGAGGTGCGCGTCACCGTCGACCGCGTGAAGGTGCGCAAGCGCTTCCTCGGCTGGGCGAATTTCGTCTTCGACACGCGCTCGCCCTTCTTCGGCAAACCGGCCGGTGAAGTGATCTCGCTGATCTGGTCGGGACCCGAACTGAAGCCCGGCACCTCGAACCTCGCGCTGGCGGGCGACAACATCTGGAACAATGCGCAGTGGCAGCACGGCGACGTCTGGACGAAACTGCTGCAGACTATCGTCATGGCGTTTCTCGGCACCTTGCTCGGTGCTTTCGTCGCCTTTCCGCTAGCCTTCTTCGCCGCCCGCAACATCACGCCGAGCGGGCTGCTCAGCCAGGTACTCAAGCGCTTCTTCGATTTCATGCGCTCGGTCGATATGCTGATCTGGGCACTGTTCTTCACCCGCGCCTTCGGCCCCGGACCGCTCGCTGGCAGTGCCGCGATCTTCTTCACCGAGATCGGCACGCTCGGCAAAACCTATTCGGAAAGCCTGGAAAACATCGACGACAAGCCACGCGAAGGCATCAAGTCCACCGGCGCCAATGGGTTGCTGGTGCAGCGCTACGGCGTCATGCCGGAAGTGATCCCGGTCTTCATCAGCCAGACGCTCTACCAGTGGGAATCCAACACAAGAGGCGCCACCATCATCGGCGCCGTCGGCGCCGGCGGCATCGGCCTGAAACTCTGGGAAGCGATGCGCACCAACTCCAATTGGGCCAACGTCTTCTACATGGTGCTGCTGACGCTGTTGGTCGTGTTCGTCTTCGACAACATCTCGAACTTCCTGCGCCGCAGGCTGAGCCGGACGATCCATGATTACAACCGGATCCAGGCCGAGCAGGGGTAGCCTTGTGACGCCGAAGCGCAAGCACCGTCTCACCCGGCGCCAAAGGGTCGACCCCCACTCCGTCGAGCTTCGCTCGACACCTCTCCCCCGATCGACGGGGGAGAGGAAAGGCACCAGGCCGCCCTAGCCGGTGCCTGTCCTCAAAGGCTGAGGCTTTCTCCCTCTCCCGAGCCGCTCGGCTCCCTTTCCTCTCCCCCCGGAGGGTCCCCTCGAGGGGGGAGAGGTAGCTCGGCGAAGCCGAGACGGAGTGGGGGAACCACCTGGCAACCGCCGCGACGCAAATAGAAAATGGACTAGGGCGCAGGGCCTAAGCCGCCCTCTTCCACCCATCCCGGATATGCCTATACCCCTCCCGATAAACCGCCTCCGGGCTCTCCGAAAAATCCCTCCACACCTTGGTCGCCGCCGCCAAATCCTTGAGCGACCTGCCAAACGCCTCGATCGTCAACCAGTCGTCATAGCCGCTCTTGCGGATCGCCGAAAAAGTCTCCTTCCACGGAATGTTGCCACGCCCCGGCACGCCGCGATCGTTCTCCGAAATGTGGATATGCACGACATTCCGGCGGTGCTTGGTATAGGCGCCGATCGGGTCGGCCTCCTCGATATTGGCGTGGAAGGTATCGTACATCGCCTTTATGTGCGGCCGGTCGATGGCGTCGATGTGCTCGGACAGGTCGGCCATCGTGTTGAGCAGGTAGCACTCGAAACGGTTGAGCGCCTCCAGCCCGATGGTGACGTTCCTCTTGCCGGCATGGTCGCCAATGGCGCGCTGCGAGGCGACCGAACGTTTTTTCTCGGCCGCCGTCGGTCCACTGCCGGAAAAGGCGCCGAGCGTCGAATGCAGCGGTCCACTCAGCTTGTCGGAACCGAGTGCCACGCTGCAGTCGATGGCCCATTTCATATAGTCGATGCCAGCCTTGCGGGTCGCCGCATCCGGCGAGATCAGATTCATCCCCGGATCGCCCATCGCGGTCACAGCCGTGCGCTCCAGCCCGATGCGGTCGAGCATTTCGCCGAGTTTTCTGTAGTCGTCAGGCGTACCGGCAAAGACCGGGATCTCGACCCCGTCGAAGCCCGTCGCCTTGATGTCCCTGAGCAGCGCCTCGTGCTTCTTCGAGACGCTGGTCGTCCACAAGAACATACACATGCCGATTTTCATCGACATTCCCTCCCCGTTTGACGGGCGCGCGCTGGTTTCTGTCGCCAACTTCGCGCCATGCCCCCTCATCCGGCCGCTTCGCGGCCACCTTCTCCCCTAGGGGAGAAGAGACTTGGCGTCGGCGCCACCTCCTCCTCTCCCCTAGGGGAGAGGTCGGATTGTCCCGAATTGCCCTTTGCAATTCGGCTGGCAATCCGGGTGAGGGGGAGGCGCCGCCTAAAGTTTCGTCCACGCCCCATTCTTCTTCGACGACTTCACGCAGGCTTCGATAAACGCCATGCCTTCGACGCCGTCCTCGATCGTCGGGAACACCACATCCTTGCCCGGCTTGCCGCCCTTCTTGCGTGCAGCCCGGATCGCCCGCGCGGCTTCCTGGTAGATGTTGGCGAAGCCTTCGAGATAGCCCTCGGGATGGCCCGACGGGACGCGGCTGACGCGGCCGGCGACCGGCAGCGCGCCGGCGCCATTGCGGGTCAGCAGTTGCTTGGGCTGACCGAACGGCGTGTACCAGAGATAGTTCGGATCGGCCTGCACCCATTCCAGCCCGCCCTTCGAGCCGTAGATGCGCAGCTTCAGCCCGTTCTCGTGGCCGGGCGCCACCTGGCTCGCCCAGATCATGCCTTTGGCAGGATGCGTCTTGCCGACCGGTTTGAAGCGCAGCATGACGTTGACGTTATCATCGAGCTGCCGCCCCGGCACGAAAGCGTCGAGATCGGCCGACAGTGAATCGAGTTCCAGCCCGGAGACGAACCGCGCGAGATTGTAGGCATGGGTGCCGATGTCGCCGAGCGCGCCGCCCGCCCCTGCCTGCTTGGGATCGGAGCGCCACGCCGCCTGCTTCTGGCCGGTGGCGGCAAGGTCTTCGGTCAGCCAGTCCTGCGGGTATTCGGATTGCACGATGCGGATATCGCCGAGCTGGCCTTTGGCCACCATCTCGCGCGCCTGCCGGATCATCGGATAGGCGGTGTAATTGTGCGTCAGCACGAACACCTTGCCGGTCTTCTCGACCAGCGCGGCAAGCTTCTTGGCCTCAGCCAAAGTCGTCGCCAACGGCTTGTCGCAGATCACGTGGATGCCGGCTTCGAGGAAAGCTTTCGCCGCCGGCACGTGCACATTGTTGGGGGTGACGATCGCCACCGCCTCGATGCCGTCCGGACGCTTGGCTTCGGCCTTGGCCATCTCGGCATAGGACGCGTAGCTGCGCGCCGGGTCGAGACCGAGTTCGGCGGCGGAAGCCTTGGCGCGCTCGGGATTGGCCGACAGCGCGCCGGCCACCAACACGAAGTCATTGTCCAAGCGCGCCGCGATCCGGTGCACGGCGCCGATGAAAGCGCCCTGGCCGCCACCGACCATGCCATAGCGGATCGGGCCGCCTCCCGTTTCAGCTTTCGATGCGCCGACCATGATCGTCTCCCTCGTCTTGTGCGTTCTGCTTTTGGCGTCTGCCACTGCCGGCGAAGCCGGTCAGATCCCCATCATCGCGCGCAGCATCTTCTTGTCGGTTGTGCCGCCGGCGAAATCGTCGAATGCCTTTTCCGTCACGCGGATGATGTGGTGCTGGATGAAGGGCGCGCCTTCGGCCGCGCCGTCTTCCGGATGCTTCAGGCAGCACTCCCATTCCAGCACCGCCCAGGAATCGTAGCCATACTGGGTGAGCTTGGAGAAGATGCCGCCGAAATCGACCTGCCCGTCGCCCAGCGAGCGGAAGCGGCCGGCGCGGTTGGTCCAGCTCTGATAGCCGGAATAAACGCCTTGCCGTCCCGTCGGGTTGAACTCGGCATCCTTGGCGTGGAACGCTTTGATCCGCTCGTGATAGATGTCGATGAATTCGAGATAGTCGAGTTGCTGCAACAGGAAATGCGACGGGTCGTAATTGATGTTGCAGCGCTTGTGGCCGCCGACCGCGTCGAGGAACATTTCGAAGGTGGCGCCGTCGAAGATGTCTTCACCGGGATGGATCTCATAGCCGACATCGACGCCATTCTCGTCATAGACGTCGAGGATCGGCTTCCAGCGTTTGCCAAGTTCGGCGAAGGCCTCCTCGATCAACCCGGCCGGCCGCTGTGGCCAAGGGTAAAGGTACGGGAAGGCCAGCGCCCCGGAAAATGTCACCGAGGCCTTCAGGCCCAGATTCTTCGAAGCCTTGGCGCCGAACGTCATCTGTTCGACCGCCCATTTCTGCCGCGCCTTCGGGTTGTTGTGCACCGAGGCCGGGGCGAAACCGTCGAACTGCGCGTCATAAGCGGGATGCACCGCCACCAACTGCCCTTGAAGATGCGTCGACAGTTCAGTGATCTCGACGCCGGCATCGGCACAGATGCCTTTCACCTCATCGCAATAGGTCTTGGAAGACGCCGCCTTCTTGAGGTCGAACAGGCGTGCGTCCCAGGTCGGGATCTGTACGCCCTTGTAGCCGAGACCGGCCGCCCATTTGGTGATCGAAGCCAGCGAATTGAATGGCGCGGCATCGCCCGCGAACTGCGCCAGAAACAGCCCCGGACCTTTCATTGTCGACGGCATCGGCATCCTCCCAATTCATTTTTCCAGGGACCAAGCATAGCGCCTGATGAAAGCAGGGCCAGCCTCTTTGGTCTTTTGTGATGTGCATTCTCGACTTGCCATTCTGGTATTACCAAATACCGGAAATGGGTCAAGCCATTTGACTCGCAAGAGCAGCAGCCGGCGCACCCTAAAATTGGGAACATATGCAAGCATAATCAATACAATAAATGGATGTCGCGATCGCACGGCGGCAGTTCTTGCCGCGTGACAAAAATTGCTGTAGACCTCCATTCAGGCCCAATTGGTCGAACCAGTTTGCGTAAAAATGCTGGAGCGCCTTGGGGAGGAATCATGAGGCGCGCTTCAGTGAGGCGCATCGCAGGCGAACTGGCACAGACGAATTCTGGGAAGGATAGACCATGCATCTTTCGACGCACAACTGGATGCGCGCGGAGCCGTTGGAGGTGACGCTGAAGCGCATCAAGAAATTCGGCTACGAGTCGATCGAGATTTCCGGCGAGCCCGAGCAATACAAGACCAAGGAGACCCGCGCGCTGCTGAAAGAACACGGCATACGCTGCTGGGGTGCGGTGACGCTGATGCTTGGCGAACGCAACCTGGCCGCCAGGGACCAGGGTCAGCGCGAACGCTCGGTGCAGTACGTCAAGGACGTGCTGACCATGATCAGCGAGCTCGACGGCGAGATCATCACGCTTGTGCCCGCCACCGTCGGCAAGGTGGTACCGGACGGCACCGAGGAAGAGGAGTGGAAGTGGGTGGTCGACGCCACCCGCGAATGCTTCACCCATGCCAAGAAAGTCGGCGTCAAAATCGCCGTCGAGCCGCTCAACCGCTTCGAGACCTATCTGTTCAACCGCGGCGCGCAGGCCCTCGCCCTGGCCGATGCGGTGAGCCCCGAATGCGGCGTCTGCCTCGACGCCTACCACATCCACATGGAAGAATTTAACGTCTATGACGCCATCCGCCAGGTCGGCAAACGCCTGTTCGATTTCCACGTCGCCGACAACAACCGCTTCGCCGCCGGCCTCGGCCAGATCGACTGGCCACGGATCGTGCAGACGCTGAAGGAAGTCGGCTATGATGGCGCGCTGACCAACGAGTTCGTCGCGCCTGTCGACCGCACGCCGGCCGCGCCTTATCCCGACATGGTCGAGCGCCACCCGGTCGACATCTCGCCGGAGCAGTTGAAGTTCATCCAGGATCACGGCTCCAGCGTGCTGACGGAGAAATTCTACACCGACCAGATGCGCATCACCGCCGAAACGCTATTGCCGCTGATCAAGTAGCCGATCCGATTTGGAATGCGCCCTTCCGCCTGCCGGCGGCGGGGCCGGGGATGACCATGCGCATCAGAAACGTCCAGGCCTGGTGGGTCCGCATACCGATCGAAGCCGCGAAGCAGCATCGCAGCGACTTCGGCCAGGTGACGACCTTCGACGCTGCCATCCTGCGCATCGAGACCGATGACGGGCTGGTCGGCTGGGGCGAAGGCAAGAACGCCGCCGGCAGCGCCGGCAGCTATGGCGCGCTGGTCCACATGCTGAACCATGAGGTCGGGCCGCAGCTGATCGGCCGCGACCCCGCCGACATCGGCATCATCTGGGAGATGCTCTACAACGGTGTGCGCCACGAGACAGCAGCGCATGCCGGCCACGCCATGCCGCAACTGGCCCGGCGTGGCATGAGCGTAGCGGCGATCAGCGCCGTCGACATCGCGCTGTGGGACATCCTCGGCAAGTCGCTGGGCCAGCCCGTGTGGCGGCTCATCGGCGGCCGCAAGCTCGACCGCATGCAAGCCTACGCCTCCGGCGGCTGGGCCGCAGCCGGCGCCATCGGCGAGCAACTCAAATCCTACATCGCCAAGGGTGGCTTCAAGGCGCTGAAGATGCGCGTCGGCGCCATGGACGGCGCCCCGCACATTTCCGCCGCCCGTGTCCGTGCCGCCCGGCAGGCGCTCGGCCCCGACGTCGAACTGATGGTCGATGCCCACGGCACCTATACGGTTGCCGAAGCCAAGCGCTTCATCCACCTCGCCGCCGATCTCGACCTCGCCTGGTTCGAGGAGCCGGTCATCGCCGACGACAAAGCAGGCATGGCCGAGGTACGCGCTTCGGGTTCGATCCCGATCGCCACCGGCGAAAGCGAGGCGACACGCTACGCCTTCCGCGATCTCGCCGTGCTGAAATCGGCCGACATCTTCCAGCCCGATCCGGCCTTTTGCGGGGGCATCAGCGAGGCGATGAAGATCGGCACCATCGCCAGCGCCTTCAATCTGCGCTTTGCCCCGCATCTGTGGGCCGGCGCGCCATGCTTCTTTGCCGGCCTGCATGTCTGTGCTGCTTCGCCGGCTAGCTTCACCGTCGAATATTCGCTCGGCGCCAACCCGATGATCCACGATCTTGTCGAAGAGACTGTCGAAGCAAAAGACGGTATGATAGCGATCCCTGAAAAGCCGGGTCTGGGATTCACCATTTCGGAGCGGTTCCTGGAGGCGCACGCGCAACGCAGTTGACGATGAAAGAAAAAAACCTTCTCGCCGAACTCGCCGCCTATCTGTTCTCCCATTCGGACAAGGAGACCGGCCGCACGCCCTCGGAGCGCGAACTGGCGGAGCATTTCAGCGTCAGCCGCGGCCAGATCCGCGAGGCGCTGGCCATTCTCGAAGCCATGCGCATCGTCGAGCGCCGCGCCAAATCCGGCATCTATGTCGACACCAGGCAGGCCAGTGTCGAGGCACTGGCCCTTTTCGCCCGCGCGGGCCTGCCGCTCGACCCGGTGCAGATCTACGAGACCGTGGAGCTGCGCAAGATCCACGAGATCAAGGCCGCCGAACTCGCCTGTTCGCGCGCCACCGAAGAGAATTTCGAGCGCCTGCGCGAGATCCTGAAAGCGTCCGAAGAGCGTATCGCCGCCGGCGAGGGTCTCGCCAAGGAGGACCGTGAATTCCACCTTGAAATCGTCCGGGCGACCAAGAACGGCGTCTTCCACAACATCTGCAGCGTCTACTATCTGATGGGCGAGTTGCGCCTGCCGATCTACTTCAACGACCCCGAGCGCTCGGTGCGCTCGCATGCCGAGCACATCCAGATCTACGAGGCGCTGCTGCGCCGCGACGGCAATCTCGCCCAGGCGCTGATGAGCGCCCATCTGCAAGGCGCGGAAAGCTACTGGAAGGGGATCATCGAGGGTCGGGGCATGGAGCAGAAAAACTCCACGCTCGAAAAGGTCTAGAGCAATTCCAGGAAAAGTGTGAAACGGTTTTCCCGGGAAAAGCGCGCAGCGCTTGCCCTTGGGAATTGCGACTAAGAACGAGAGCTCCATGCCCAGAATCCTGTCGACGCACACGCTGCATCCGCGTGCCTCCGCCATGCTGGTCGGCGCCGGCGAACTCGTCGTCGCCTCCGCGCTTGACGCCGAAACACTGACCGCGGAGGCGAAGAACGCCGACGTCATCATCGTGCGCGCGCCGCTGCCGCCGGCGCTGTTCGAAAACGCAACGAAGCTTCGGGCAGCAGTCCGTCACGGCGCCGGCCTCGACATGGTGCCGATGGAGGCCGCCGCCGCGGCCGGCGTGCTGGTCGCCAATGTGCCGGCGGTCAATGCGCGCTCGGTCGCCGAATATGTGATGTTCGCGGCGCTTGCTTTGCTTCGCCGCTTCCGCTCGGTCGACCGCGACCTGCGCGCCAAAGGCTGGAATGCCGGCCGCGACCACGCTAGCCATGCCAGCGAGCTCGCCGGCAAGACGATCGGCATTATCGGCTTCGGCGCCATCGGCCAGGCGGTCGGCCATATCGCCGCGCACGGCTTCGGCCTCAACGTGGTGGCGACGACGCGCAGCATGCAGCCGGCTCCCGACAGGATCGGCTTCCTGTCGATCGACGCGCTGGTCGAACAGAGTGACATCATCGTGTTGTGCTGCCCGCTGACGCCGGAAACACGCGGTCTGATCAACCGCGAACGCATCGCCCGCATGAAGCCCGACGCGCTTTTGATCAACATTTCCCGCGGGCCCGTGATCGACGACGACGCGCTGGTCGAGGCCTTGCGCAAGGACCGCATTGGTGGCGCCGCGCTGGATGTCTTTGCCACACAGCCACTGCCGCCAAATCACCCCTATTTCGGTTTCGACAATGTCATCGTCACCCCGCATATGGCGGGCATTACCGAACAGTCGATGATGCGCATGGGCGTTGGTGCTGCCGGCGAAACGCTGCTGGTGCTGGCCAACCGGCTGCCGGTCAATCTGCGCAACCCCGACGTTGTCGAGCACTACCGCAGGCGGTTTCCGGCAGACACGTGAGCCGTATCGCGCTTTCGCCCCATTCTCCGCGACGTTGAACCATGTCCAGCCTTCGCCCCACCCTCCTCGCTATCGTCACATCTTCGATCACGGCATTGCCGTCGATCGCTCTGGCCGACAGCAGTTATGTCTATTGCAGCAATGGGATCGTCTGCATGATGGCGCCCTGCCCGTCGGGCAACGCGCTCGATCTGACCACCGGCAAGATCATTAAAGGCGTTTCTCTCAACACCACCGAATTGCCGCCACTGGACAGATCGGCACCTGACCTCTCGGACAAGCTCCATGCAGGAAAGCTCGTCGTTCGAGGATCGATCCAGCATCGCGGTGAGGCGAACGATCCGCCGATGCTGGTCGCTACCAACATCGAACGCGCTTCCAGGAAAACCGAGCGCAAGCGCTGCGCGGCGCGCTGACGCCAGTCACGACCCGAGTAGCCTTTCGACCTCAGCCGCGATGCGCAGCAAATGATGGTCATGGCCGTTGCGCGCCACCAGCATCAGCCCGGCCGGCAACGTCATGCCGGGCATCGGCAGCGAGATGGCGCAGAGGTCGAACTGGTTAGCGACCTGGGTGTTGCGCAACAGCAGGCCCTCGGCCTTGTTGCGCAGCGCTTCGTCGCTGGCCAGGGTGGCGATCGAGGGCGCGACGATTGGCACGGTCGGCAGGGCTAACACATCGATTGACGCCAGGCGTTCGGCCATGACAGCGGCGAGTTCGCGGCGGCGGCGGATGGTCCTGATATAGACCGAGGCAGGAATGGCGAGTGCCCGCGAAAGCGGCCCGCTGACATGCGGGTCCACCGGAACCGATGCTCCGACGGACAGCCAGTCGGCATGAACCTCGGCACCTTCCATCGATGCGATCGAGGCGCGTTTGGTCGCCGTGCGCATCTCGGCAATCAGATCGTCGATCAACAGCTCGACGACGCGCACGCCGCTTTGCTCCAGCACGCGCAAGCATCGCTCGAAGCCTGCCGCGACCTCCGGTTCCGTCTCGTCGAACAGCACACCGCGCGGGACGCCAACGCGGAGGCCGGCAAGTGACAGCGGCAGATGCAGCGGCGGGAGTTCGTCCCCTGACATGACGGCGTCGGCGACCGCGCAGGCGGCGACGCTCAGCGCGAGCGGCCCGATCGAATCCAGCGTCGCGGACAGGGGATAGGCGCCGGTCAGCGGTACGCGCCGCGCCGTCGGCTTGAAGCCGACGACGCCGTTCAGCGACGCCGGGATGCGCACCGAGCCGCCAGTATCCGAGCCGATGGCGATGTCGCATGTGCCCTCGGCCACGGAAACGCCGGCGCCCGAGGACGAGCCGCCGGGAATGCGGCTGGCGTCGGCGGCATTGCCGGGTGTGCCATAGTGCTGGTTGTCGCCGATTGCGGTGAAGGCGAATTCGGTCATGTTGGTCTTGCCGATGATGATAGCGCCGGCCTGCCGCAGCCGGCTGACGATTGCCGCGTCCCACAGGGGAGGTGCTGCATTCTTCAGCATCAGCGAACCGGCCGTGGTCGGCTCGCCGGCGACATCGAACAGATCCTTGATCGAGACAATGGTGCCATCGAGCGGCCCGAGGCTCACACCAGCCCGTTTGCGCGCATCGCTGGCATCGGCCGCGGCCCGCGCCGCCTCGGCATAGACTTTGGTGTAGACCCTCTCGTCCGCACGATTGGCAAGACGTGACAGGATGATTTCGAGATGATCGCGGATTGATTGCATGTCGATGTCGGACTCCGCCAGGATGCAACGTCTTTAAAGCAAGCACAGAGAGTTCAAGCGGCCGGTTGGGCCTGCGGAAGGGATAACCCGGCCAGCGTGCCTTTGCACCTGCCAGCGATAGGAAGAGACTGATGCTGTACAAAGGCAGCTGCCACTGCGGCAAGGTGGCGTTCGAATTCAAGGCAGAGCTGACCGGCGCCGTGCGGTGCAATTGTTCGATCTGCTCGCGCAAAGGCGCGCTTCTATGCGCTATCCCGCATGACAGCCTGACCGTGCTGGCCTGGGGTGATGATCTCGGCACCTATACATTCGGCAATCATGCGATGGCGCATCGCTTCTGCCGCACCTGCGGCATCCATCCCTTTGCCGAGGATGTTCGCGAAGGCAGTGAACGCAGTGCCTATATCAACATCAACTGCGTCGCCGATATCGACCCATCCTCCCTGTCGATCTTTGACTTCGACGGCCGCTCGTTCTGAAACCTATCGATAGCCTCATCACAACAGCAGCCCGAAAACCGCGATGGTCCTCGGGCCGCTGCCAGCGATGGTTTTTGGGCTAGATTACTCAACGCTTTTCGGGCCGCGCGCGAACACCAGGATCGCCGCCAGCAAGGTCGCAGCGCCGCAATAGGCGAAGGCGCTGGCCACACCGGCATTGTCGACCAGCAAGCCGCCGCAGACAGCGCCCAGCGCAATCGCCACCTGGAAGGTCGACACCATCAGCCCGCCCGCGCTTTCGGCCTGGTCGGGCGCCGCCCGCACCAGCCAGCTCTGCAGCCCGACCGGAACCGCGCCGAAGGCAAAGCCCCAGGCCGCAACCGAAGCGGCAGCGATCGTCGGCGAAGTGCCGAAGACCAGCATCGAGGCTGCGGCCAGAGCAATCAGCAACGGCGCCAGCGCCACGGCTGCCTTGAGGCTGCGCTCGGCCACGATGCCGCCGAAGATGTTGCCGAAGAAGCCGCCAATGCCATAGGCGAGCAGCACCAGCGAGATCGTCTCGATGTGCAGCAGCGGCACCTTCTCAAGGAACGGGCGCACATAGGTGAAGCCGGCGAAGTGGCCGGAAGCGACCAACAGCACGACCAGCAGCGCCACCCGGATCGACGGCCGCTCCAGCACTTCGAGCAGAGTGCGGAAGCTTGCCACGCCAACCGGCGGCAGCCGCGGAATGGTCGCCAGTTGCACCAGCAGCGCCAGCCCGCCAACGATGGTCGCGATCATGAACGCCGTGCGCCAACCCCAGATGTCGCCGACATAGGCGCCGACCGGCGCAGCGGTGACGGTGGCCAACGAAACGCCGGTCAGGATGATCGACATGGCGCGCGGCATCAGTCGCATCGGCACCAGCCGCAGCGCCATGGCCGCCGACATCGCCCAGAAGCCGCCAAGCGCAACGCCGAGTATGACGCGGGCGATAAGCAGCATGGGCAGCGACGAGGCAAAGGCCGCAAGAAGATTGGAGACGATCAGGAAGCTCGACAACATCCACATCACCAGCCGGCGGTCCATCCGCCTGGTGATGATGGCCATGGTGGGCGCGGCGATGGCGCCGACCACAGCCGTCGCCGTTACCGCCTGCCCGGCCACGCCTTCGCTGACGCCGAGATCGGCAGCCATTGGCGTCAACAGGCTGGCGGGCAGGAATTCTGCTGTGACCAAGCCGAACACACCGAGCGCCAGCGAGACCACGGCGCCCCAAACAGGCTCGGTTCGTTCGTCGGCTTCCGCGGGGTTCAGAACTGTGGCGTCGATGACGCCTGTCGAGGAGTCGGCCATGGTCAGTCTCCGGTCTGCTTGCGGCGCAACATTTGGCTGCACTGCAACATAGGAAGTGACGGACTGGAGTTTCCATGTTAGAAACACCGAAATGAACTACAATTCGTCCAAAGCCGCTTTACCCGCGTCCGGCGACCCGCTGACCGATATGCTGCGCGGCTTGCGCCTCGACGGTGTCGACTATGGCCGCTGCGTGCTTGGCGAACCCTGGGCCGTGTCCTTTCCCGCGCAGAAAGCGGCGCGGTTCCATTTCATTGGACAGCAAAGCTGCTGGCTGTTTTCGCCGTCGAAGGAGTGGATCGAACTGTCGGTGGGCGACGCGCTGCTGATCCCGCGCGGCGACGAGCATATTCTGGCCAGCGCGCCAGGCGTGCCACCCGTTCCGATCGGCCGCTACTCGATCGAACCGGTATGCGAGAACATCTACGACGTCTCCAACGGCTGCGATGGCTGCAAGACGCTGTTGTTCTGCGGCAGCATGCATTTCAACCTCGACGGCTCGCACCCGCTGCTCGACATGATGCCCAATCTGATGCAGGCGCATAAGCTCATGACCAACGCGCCGGGCATCCAGCATTTGCTCGATGCCATGGCCGGCGAGGTGACGATGGACCGGGTCGGCTCCGGCGGCATTCTGGCGCGTCTTGCCGACGTGCTTGCCGCCACCATCATCCGCTCCTGGGTGGAGAATGGCTGCGGCGATGCCTCCGGCTGGATTGCCGCCGTGCGCAATCCCGATGTCGGCAAGGTGCTCGCCGCCATTCACCTGCAGCCCGACCGCGACTGGACAGTCGAGGCGCTGGCAAGGCTGATGGGCGCCTCGCGCTCCGCCTTCGCCCAGCGCTTTGCCACCGTCGTCGGCGAAACGCCGGCTAAATACGTGCTGCGTGTGCGCATGCACCGGGCCCGGCAATGGCTTACTCGCGACGGTTTGAGAGTGTCGGTGGCAGCGGCGAAACTGGGTTACGATTCGGAAGCTTCCTTCAGCCGCGCCTTCAAGCGGGTGATGGGCGTCGCACCGAGCCATCTGCGCAACACCGGCGGCGGCGACATCCTCCCGTAAGATTCGGGACGTCCCGCCAGCCCCACTGCGGCTGGAGAAATTGCCAAACCTTTTGGACGGCATGTCATTGCACGCGAGACCAACCTCCATAGTCTGGCAGGCGGAGGAACCCACCATGTCCAGTCGCTCTGCGTTTCTAGCGCTCGCCATTCTGTGCATCTTTCCCGCTCGCGCCTTCGCCCTCGAGGACAGCTACCTGCCGGCCGACAAGATCCCCTATGTCGCCGAAGTGCCGGACCAGCCGCATCGCCTTGGCCCATTATGGGGCGAGCGGGCCAAGGGGCCGGCCGGCACGTTGCTGAAAGTTCCCGGCAACTGGCGCGCGCCGGTCCATGCGCACACCGCCGACTACCGCGCGGTGGTCATAAAGGGGCTGTGGGCGCATTGGCAGATGGAGGGCGGCGAGGCGAGCAAGGTCGAACTGCCGCCGGGATCTTTCTGGACCCAGAAGGCCAATGAGATGCACGACGACGCCTGCCTGTCGGAGACCGAGTGCGTGATCGTGCTGATCAACGACACGCCCTACGAGACCTATTTCCAGAAATAGAAGGCGCCTGCAGATTTTCGCCAGAGGATTGGCGCCGGCTTAAGTCTGCAGGAGAGCCTAGCTGGCGTGCCGCAAGCTCACGCCGCTGCCCTTGTCGAACAACACGACCTTGTCCGCATTCCAGGCGAAGCGCACCGATTGCTCGATCGCCACATCGGTTCGCGCCGGCACGGTGGCGCGCAGCATCGTGTCGCCGACCCTGAGCGTCAGGATCTTTTCCACGCCATGGTTCTCGACGTCATGGACGCGTGCCTCGACCGGCGCGCCGCTTTCGAGATAGACATCCTCCGGACGGATGCCGAAGACGAGTGGGCGCCCTTCCGTCGCCGCGCCCGTCTTGGCTCCCCCTAAAGCTTTGGCTCCCCCTGAAAGCGGCAGCTCGAAATTCATCGGCGCCATCACCGCGCGATTGTTGACCAGCCTGCCGTCGATGAGGTTCATCGGCGGCGAGCCGACGAAGCTCGCCACATAGGTATCGCGCGGATTGTTGTAGATCTCGTGCGGCGTTCCGGTCTGGACGATACGGCCGTGGTTCAAGACGCCGACCTTGTCGCCCATCGACATCGCCTCGATCTGGTCGTGGGTGACGAACAGGAAGGTGGCGCCGAGCTGTATCTGCAGGTTCTTCAGCTCCGTCCGTAGCGCCTCGCGCAGCTTGGCGTCGAGCGCCGACAGCGGCTCGTCCATCAGGAACACGCGCGGCTTGCGCACGATGGCGCGGCCGATCGAGACGCGCTGCATCTCGCCGCCCGAAAGGCGATCGGTCTTGCGGTCGAGCAGATGTTCGATCCGCAGTGTCTTGGCGGCCCGCGCAACGCGATCCTTGATCTCGGCGTCGGGCAGCCGGCGGATCTTCGGCTTCAGCGGGAATTCCAGGTTCTCGCGCACCGTATAGCGCGGATAGAGCGAATATTGCTGCAGCACCAGTGCCACGTCGCGCTCGGCCGCACCCCAGTCGGCGACATCGACGCCGTCGATGAACACCTGGCCTTCCGTCGGCTTTTCGAGGCCGGCGACCATGCGCAGCGTCGTCGTCTTGCCAGCTCCCGTCTCGCCGAGCAGCACGAAGAACTCGCCATCGGCGATCTCGAGATTGAGCCCGGTCAGCGCCGTGTGGTTGCCGAAGCTCTTGGAAATGTTCTTGAGCTGGATATGCGCCATCAGAGCCTCACCCCAAGCGACTTGCCGCTTGCCGTGTCGAAGAAATGCGCCTGCGTCGGATCGATCCTCGCGAAGACCTTTTCGCCGGGGCCACCGACAAAGCCGCTCTTGGTGCGGGCGCGCAGCATCTTGGTGCCGACCTTGAGGTCGACAATGTCGAAGGAGCCGAGCGGCTCGACGATCTGCGTCTCGACCTGCAGAAAACCTTCCGCCGCTTCATGGCGCACCAGCACGCCTTCGGGCCGGATGCCGAGCGCCAGCTGGCCGCCGGCATGGCCGTTGAGCTTGGACAGAAGCGCCCGCGGGAATTCGAAACCGGCGGCAGCACCACCGACGGTGACCGAGGCCGAGGACGCTGTTTCTGCGACCGACGCATCGGCGACATTCATCACCGGGCTGCCGACGAACTGCGCGACGAACAGATTGGCCGGGTGCGAATAGACCTCGTCCGGCGAGCCGACCTGCTGCAGCACGCCTTCATGCATGATGACGATGCGGTCGGCGAGGCTCATCGCCTCGATCTGGTCGTGCGTGACATAGATGGTGGTCGAGCCCTGCTTGATGTGCAGCCGCTTGATCTCGGCCCGCATCTCCTCGCGCAGTTTGGCGTCGAGCGCACCGATCGGCTCGTCCATCAGCATCGCCTTCGGGCGTCGCACCAGCGCCCGGCCGATGGCGACGCGCTGCATGTCGCCGCCCGACAGCGCCGACGGCTTCTTGGCCAGGAGGTCGGTGATCTGCAGCGTCTTGGCAACGGAGCGAACCTCGCTGTCGATCTCGGCCTTGCTCTTGCGGGTGGCGCGCAAGGGGAAGGCAATGTTCTCGTAGACGCTCATATGCGGATAGAGCGAGAATGACTGGAACACCATGGCGATGTCGCGGTCGGCCGCCTTCAGATGCTGGACCGGCTTGCCGTCGATGAGGATATCGCCCTCGTCGATCGTCTCCAGCCCGGCAATGGCGCGCAACGTCGTCGTCTTGCCGCAGCCGGACTGGCCGAGCAACACGATGAATTCGTTGTCTGATATTTTTAAGTTGAGGTCCTTGATGACCTGGACGGCGCCGAAATATTTCTGGACGCCGCGAAGCTCGATCTGGGTCAATGCTGCGCCCCCGGATTTCCCGTTTGTCCGGTGCCGGCCTTCTCCTCCGGTGCGATCTTCGACGTGATGTTGAAGCCGATCAGGCCGATCAGGATGATGGTCACGCCGTAGCGGTGCAGCAGCAGGTTCCATGGTTGGCAGAGCGCGATGATGCCGAGCACCATCAGGATCTGCGAGCCGGGTTCGAGATATTTCTGGTTGATGGCTCGAAAGCTCATTTGCGGATCGCTCCGAAGGACATGCCGCGCAGAAGGTGGTTACGCAGCAGGAAGGTGAAAATGGCAACCGGCAGCAAGAACAGGAAGGTTCCGGCGGCAATGACCGTCCAGTCCGGCAGGCCGGAACCGACCTGGCTGGGGATGAAGGGCGGCGCCGTCTGCGCGCGGCGGTTGGTCATGATCAGCGCGAAGGCATATTCGTTCCACGCCGTGATGAAGCAGAACACAGCGGTGGCGGCGATGCCTGTGGCTGCCTCGGGCAGCACGATCTTGAAGAACGCCTCCATGCGCGTGTAGCCGTCGACCAACGCTGCCTCCTCGTACTCCTTCGGAATTTCGTCCATGAACCCCTTCATAAGCCATACAGAGAAGCTGAGGTTGAAGGCGGTGTAGAGGATGATCAGGCCCCAGTGCGTGTCGTTGAGGCCGACGGCCCGGTACATCAGGAACATCGGGATCGCGACCACCACCGGCGGCAGCATGCGCGTTGACAGGATGAAGAAGAGCAGGTCCGCCTCTCCCTTCACCCTGAAGCGCGAGAAGCCGTAGGCGGTGAAGGTGCCCATGCCGACTGCCAGCACTGTCGACGTTATGGCCACGATCAGCGAGTTCATGAAGCGACTCGGATAGCCGGACCATTGCACCTGGCCCTTGCCGTCGCGCACGATCTTTTCACCGCCGTCGAAGACGACGCGCTCCCACCAGGGCGCTGCCGCATACTCTTCCGGCGTCGGCGCGCTGCGCAGTTGCGAGCGCTTGGTGAACAGCTTGACGAAGGGCGATATCTCCGGCTGGAACACCACCGTCGGCGGGATCGTGGTGGCTAGGTTGCGCGGCTTGAACGCCGTCGAGGCAATCCAGTAGATCGGCGCGAGGAAGATGATCGTCACCAGCAGGACGGCGACGATGGCGACGCGATTGAACCCGATTTCGGAAGAAGTGCGGACGGCGGCCATCTCAGCGCTCCTTCACCTTGTTGAGGTATTTGACGTAGATGTTGGTGATAGCCAGCACCATGATCAGCACGATGTAGGCGAGCGCGCAGGAGCGCCCGGTCTGCCATTCCTGGAACGCCATCTTGTAGAGCCGAATCGAGATCACCTCGGTGGTTGGCTGGCTGGTCAGGATGTAGGCGAGATCGAAGGTCTTGAACGCCTCCATGGTGCGAAAGATGATCGCGATCATCAGAATCGGCGCGACCAGCGGCAGCGTAATGCGAAAGAACGTATAGAACGAGCCGGCGCGGTCAATCGCCGCCGCCTCGTAGAGGTGCTTCGGCACTGCCGACAGGCCGGCAAGCGACAGCAGCATGACGAAGGGCGACCACATCCAGATGTCGGTGATGGCAACCGCGTAGAGCGCCATGTCAGGGTTGGACAGCCACTCGAAATTGCCGAGGCCGAGTGCATAGTTGATGACACCCCATGATGGATCATAGAGCAGTTTCCAGAACAGACCGACGACGGCCATCGACAGCATCATCGGCAATAGCAGCAGTGTCGTCAGCAGGCCCTTGAGCGGGATATCGCGGTTGAGCAGCAACGCCACGCCAAAGCCGACGATGACCTGGCCGACCACGGAGACGATGACATATTTGGCGGTGATGGCGAAATTCGACCAGATGAATGGGTCGTTGAGCAGTTCGCGGTAATTCTGCAGTCCAACGAAATTAGCCGGCGCCGGGCTCGACGCGCGAAAGTCGGTGAACGAATAGCCGAGCGAATAGAGCAGTGGAAAGATGTTGAAGACGATCAGGAAAACGATCGTCGGAATAATGAAGAGATTTCGGATCGTGAGGTCGCTCATGCCGCGGGCGGCGGAGCGCGAGTTGGGATCCAGCGTGGTCATGACTGCAGTGGCCAAAGCCAGTTCCTTCCTTTGGAAAAGAAAACGGAAGGGGTGGGCTCCCACCCCTTCCGACCGTTAGTACCGTTCACTTCACGCGGTTGTATTTCTTGAACGTCGCGTTCCAGTCCGCGGCGAGCGAATCGAGCACTTCCTTGGCTGTGCCCTGGTTGCCGGTGATGTACGGATAGACGCGTTGGTTCATCTGGATGAGCAGCTCGGCATATTCCGGCGTTGCCCAGAAGTCCTTCACCTTGAACATGGTTTCGTAGAAAGCCTTGTTGTACGGCGTGGCATTCTGGAATTCAGGCGACTCGAGCACCTTGGCGCTTGCCGTGTATCCACCGAGTTCCGCCCACTTCTTCTGCGTCTCGTCCTTGATGAACCATTCCAGGAACTTCATCGCCTCTTCCTTATTCTGGGAATAGGAAATGACGGAGATGCCCTGGCCGCCGAGCGCGGCGAACTGGTCGCCGTTCGGGCCGGGAGGATTGGCGAAGAAGCCGGTGTTCTTGGCATTCGGGTTCGAGGCTTCGTTGATGAGCGCCGGGAAGAAGGCGAAGTAGTTCATGCTCATCGCCGCCAGGTTCTCGGTGATCGCCTGGTTGTCCTCGATGAAGAAGCTCTTGGCCCAACCCGGAGGGGTGAAGGAATAGAGTTCCTTGTAGGCCTCGAGCGCCTTGATGTTCTGCTCGGAGTTGATGATCCCGTCGACCTTGTAAGTGGCATAGTCGCCAAGTTCGCCGCCGTAGGAGAAGATGGCGTTCTCGACGCCCATCACCAGGGCATCATATGAGTTGTCGGTGTAGATGGCGACGCCGTAGCGCTTCTGGTCGGGACGGTGGAAGAATTCGGCAATGTCGCGCAGCGCCTTGAAATCCTTCGGCACGTCGAGATCGTAGCCATACTTGGCCTTGAAGGCCTCCTTTTCCTTGGGATCCTCGAACCAGTCCTTGCGATAGGACCAGCCGACTGCGTCACCCTCGGCCGGGATCGACCAGTACTTGCCAGAGGCCGAAGGATATTCGGCGTAGTACTTGACAGTCGCCGGCGCCATTACCTCCTTCAGATTGTGCTTGTTGAAGAAGTCGGTGAGGTCGACATAGTGCCCGGCTTCGGATGCAGCGCCGATCCACTGCGAGTCGCCGACGACCATGTCATAGGCACTGCCCTTGGCGTTGAACTCGGTGAATGCCTTTGTCTGGAAGTCGGACCAAGGCGTGGTTTCGACCGTGACCTTCACGCCGCTCTCGGCCTCGTAAAGATTGACGAGTTCCTGCAGATAGTTCGCCGGATCCCATTCCGCCCAGAATATGGTGAGTTCCTTGCCCTGGGCGTAAGCGGACGTTCCGCATGCGAGCACTAAGCCGATACCAGCAAGCATGCTGGTCATTGTCTTTCGCATAATAGTTTCCTCCCTTGTGCGCATTCTACCCTTGTCATGCGAGCCGGCTACGAGGCCGGCCCTGGTAGTTCTTCCTGTGATGGCACCGTTCCGGTTCAAGCCTCCTCGCTTGCCCGGGAACGGATCGCAGCCCTCACATTTCGATCCGCCGTGTCAGTCCTAATCTGGTATTACCAATTCCAGATACGCGTCAAGCTCTTTCTTGGGCGCCGGCTACCGGCTCGGCAAGCCGATTCTCGGCGTATCTGCCTGTTTTATCTGAATTTTCCTACTCCTTGATATGAACAGGGCTTGTTTGGGCCTCAGCGCTCCTATTAGTATCAATGGCCATCACGTAAATCTGGTCGAACCAGATTGGCGTTATTTTGCGGCTGCCACCGGTGCGAGCCCTTCTCCTTCGAGTACTGCTTCCGCCATCGCGGCGCGCACCAACACGCCTGCCGCCCATTGCGCGACCGACCGCATCCCGCGGCTGTCGAGCCCCCATATGTCCTTCAGCACGATCAGCACTTCGACGCCGAACATCATCGACAGCGCCTGCGCTAGGCGCTTGAATTCGCGCGGCGGCAGCTGCCCCTTGAGCGGCGCAATTGCATCCTTCAGCAGTTGGACGCGATGACCGCGTGTGAACTGCGGCTCGCCTCCCAGCGTGCCCGCCTGGCGCTGCGCCCACTGGTCGAGCGACAGTTTCAGCGCCGCCTTGAAGGTTGCCTCGAAAGCCTCGATACGCGGCATGGCCGTGTCGAACAATTCGGCGACGCGGCGTTGCGGATCTTTCGAAGCCGATTGCCAGGTTAGGATCGGCCCGAGCCCCTCGTCGACCACGGCATGCACCAGGGCTGCCTGGCTCGGGAAATAGCGATAAGCGGTGGCGCGCGAGACTTCAGCCGCTTCCGCGACTTCGCTCACCGACGGAGTAACCCCCGCCTGCATCAGCCGCGTCGCCGTCTCCAGCATCAGCCGCCTCGTGCGGGCGCGCGGGCCGCGTTCGGCAGCCTCTTTGGCGTCGTCGCCTGCTGCAGCTTGTTGACGTGAGACATCCATGTCAATACGATACGCGCGTCTCAAAAAATTGCAATGGCCTTCGTTCAACGAGGGGGCCGGGCAAGTGAGCGGCGGGCGGCTCAACGCGGGGTCAGCCGGCGACGGGAGAACGCGATGAAACGCATCTATGTGGTGGGCACAGCCGACACCAAGGGCGAAGAACTTGCCTTCCTGGCCGATACGATTGCCGCCACCGGCAGTTCGGTAGCCCGCGTCGACATCGGCACGCGCGGCGCCACCGTGCCGGTCGATATTCCAGCCAGCGAGGTCGCCGCGCATCACCCGGGCGGAGCTAGCGCCGTGCTCGGCATCGACGACCGCGGTACGGCGGTGGCCGGAATGGGCGCTGCCTTCACCAGCTTCATCCAGTCCCGCGACGACGTAGCCGGCATTATCGGCATCGGTGGCGGCGGCGGTACCTCGATTGTCACCTCAGGCATGCGCGCGCTGTCGCTGGGCGTCCCGAAGATCATGGTCTCGACACTCGCCTCCGGCGACACAGCGCCCTATGTCGACGTCTCCGACATCATCATGATGCCCTCGGTGACCGATATGGCGGGACTGAACCGGCTCTCCCGCACGGTGTTGCACAATGCGGCGCAGGCCATCGCGGGCATGGCGTCGAAACCCGCGYCGGCTGCAACCGGCAAACCGGCGCTCGGGCTGACCATGTTCGGCGTCACCACCCCTTGCGTGACGGCCATCGCCGCCCAGCTCCGGGCAAACTACGACTGCATGGTCTTCCACGCCACCGGCACCGGTGGCCGCTCGATGGAGAAGCTCGCCGACAGTGGCCTGCTCGCCGGCGTCATCGACATCACCACGACGGAGGTCTGCGACCTGCTGTTCGGCGGCGTGTTGCCGGCGACGGAAGATCGCTTCGGCGGCATTGCTCGTACCAAGCTCCCCTATGTCGGTTCTGTCGGCGCGCTCGACATGGTCAATTTCTGGGCGCCACCGACCATTCCCGAGAAATATCGCGGCCGGCTGTTTTACGAGCACAATCCCAACGTCACGCTGATGCGCACGACAGCCGACGAATGCCGCAGCATCGGCGAATGGATCGGCGAGAAGCTGAGCCGCTGCGAGGGACCGGTGCATTTCCTGATCCCGGAAAAAGGCGTATCGGCGCTCGACATCGAGGGCGGCGCCTTCTTCGATCCGCAAGCTGACGCCATCCTGTTCGACGCCATCGAGCGAACCATCCAGCCGAATGCCACGCGCCGCGTCACGCGGCTGCCGCTGCACATCAACGATCCACAATTTGCCAGGGTCGCAACCGCGGCCTTCCTCGACATCGCCAGACAGTGAGAGCCCAGACATGGCCGCCATACCGCGCAAGGACATACTGAAGAAGTTTAAGGCGATGATCGCCGACGGCGTGCCGATCGTCGGCGGCGGCGCCGGCACCGGCCTCTCGGCCAAGGCCGAGGAAGCCGGCGGCATCGACCTGATCATCATCTACAATTCCGGCCGCTACCGCATGGCCGGACGCGGCTCGGCCGCCGGCCTGCTCGCCTATGGCAATGCCAACGAGATCGTCAAGGAAATGGCTTATGAGGTGCTGCCGGTGGTGAAGAAGACGCCGGTTCTAGCCGGCGTCAACGGCACCGATCCCTTCGTCATCATGCCGCTGCTTCTCACCGAGCTGAAGACGATGGGCTTTTCCGGCGTGCAGAATTTTCCAACGATCGGCCTGTTCGACGGCAGCATGCGGCAAAGTTTTGAAGAAACCGGCATGGGCTTCGGGCTCGAGGTCGACATGATCGCCGAGGCGCACAAGCTCGACCTGTTGACCACGCCCTATGTCTTCAACCCGGACGAGGCTCGCGCCATGGCACGAGCCGGAGCCGACATCATCGTCGCCCATATGGGGGTGACGACCGGCGGCTCGATCGGCGCGACGTCGGCGAAGTCGCTGGACGACTGCGTGGTCCAGATCGACGCCATCGCCAATGCCGCCCGCTCGGTGCGCAAGGATGTCATCCTGCTTTGCCACGGCGGACCGATCTCGATGCCGGACGACGCCCGCTACATTCTCGATCGCTGCAAGGGCCTGCACGGCTTCTATGGCGCAAGCTCGATGGAACGGCTGCCGGCCGAAGCCGCGATCGCCAGGCAGACGGCGGATTTCAAAGCCGTCACGCTGCACGACCAGAAGAAAAAGGAGGGATGAGAGATGACCGACAAGAGCAAGGTGTTTGTCTACCCGAAGGACGTCAGCGCCTTCGGCTTCGACTGGGGCAAGCTGGCGCTGACGGTCGCTCCGGAAGTGAATGGCGCGACGCGCTTTTCCGGCGGCGTCGTCGACCTGCCCTCAGGCAAGGGCCACACCCGCCACAATCATCCCGGCGCGGAAGAGATCATCTTCGTCATCTCAGGCAATGGCGAGCAGATGGTCGAGGACGACAACGGCAACCCGCTGGTGGCGAAAGTCGGGCCCGGCTGCACCATCTATGTGCCGGAAAGCCGGTTCCATTCGACGCTGAATACGGGTGACGGACCGATGCAGCTCTTCGTCGTTTACTCGCCGGCCGGGCCGGAACTGGTGCTGCGGGAGCTGCCGGATTTCAGGCTGATCCCGGCGGGGCAGTGATCTTCCTGCCGTCCCTCCGCTTGCGGGAGGCCCCCTCATCCGGCCGCTTCGCGGCCACCTTCTCCCCGTTGGGGCCTGTTGCGTAATTGGCTGGTTGTGATTCTCTGAAGGCGAAAGGCCGGGAGAGTCACAATGGCAGTTAAGCGGACGGGTCAGTTGAGCTTGGTGGAGGCATTTCTGGGCGACAAGCTTGCGGGCGGTTCTTCGCCGCTCGACCGCCTGTCGGGGCTGGTGAAGTGGTACCGGTTCGAGAAGCTGCTTAACCGGCTGCGCGATGGCGGGCCGGGTCGGGCAGCCTGGCCGCCACTGGTGCTGTTC
>NZ_JBFUDJ010000017.1:0-77663 GCF_056404775.1 Mesorhizobium sp. P2_B5
CCAGTCTTAGTTGAGCGATCGCTAATATGCCTGTAGCTTGGGCAGTGCGGGAAACCCGAATACCAAATGTCCCATGGGTAGCATCGGACCAGTTCGCCGCATTATCAGAAGGCTGTCCTAAGTGCTCTCAACTGTATTGCGGGAAAAGCTGGTTTGCGAATGCGGTCGCACCGGGTATTTGAAACTACGAGAAGACGCTCAGCCCCTCAGCGGCACCTGGGAATCCTACAGCTTGGAGGGTTTCGAGGGCAGCAGCCTGACGATCACTAGTTCGGGAAATATTTCGGGCGACAAGTTGGCCTATCTCCATCCTTTGTGTCCTCAATGCAGTCAGTGGGGCAAGGTGAAGTATGCCAGCCGTGCCTGAGCCCGCAAGACATGCTCGAATGGATCGTGCGCAAGTAGGCGCTACCCAGCCAAAGATGAGTGGCCGGCAGGGTTGGGTTGCCTTGTGGGGCTAATGTCATGCCGGCCACTGCGGGTGAGTTTGGTCCCCGCGCGGATGACCCTATGGGTGTATTAGCAATCGCGCAATTAAGCCGTATGGACTACCCCGCCGTAGGAGGCCGCGCCGGCCCTCTCAGGTTCCATTGAATAAACCTAGCTTTCTGCCCGGTGATTTTCTCGCTCGATTTCATAAGCGGCCCGTGGACCTCACGAAGCGCTCGGTAGTGTTCAACTGTGGTACGCCAGGAGCGGCCGGACGATGCTGTTGTGCATCTGCTGCCAAGAGAAAGCGGTCGATTTCAGCCTGCGATAGTTGCTTCGAAGGTTTGAACGCTTTGGTGAACGCAACGTCTCGCGTGCGAAGTGTTTCGAAAAGAGACGCTAGTGCGGCATGCAGCTTGCTTCCTGCTAACCGGCAGGAGGTAACCACATGATACTTTCACGAGATCGGGACGAAGACGATATGATCGTCCAATGTCCTAACTGCAAGCGAATGATGATCCGCAAAGGGCGCCTGATCAAAAGCGCCAAGTCTCTGACATGTGAGGGTTGCGGCAATGAGATCCGCCTGACTTATTCGTACAAAATGGCAATCTTTGAAAACCGCAGGCCATCATCATAGTTTGTCCGGCAAAAGCTCGACGGTTGGCTGGAACAGGCAAGTGGCCGACGCCAGGGGTTGGGGAACCTCGGGTGGGGCAGGCGTCGGTCAAAAACAGGCAGTGAGCAACCCCACCCGGCGCCCCGTAGTGACGGCAGGCCGCACCCCCAAACCCATGACCCAGCGCAGCCTACCGTCCCCATAAGGTACGCGGAGACAAAGCAAGTAGTTGCAGAGAAAATGGCCGGCGTCGTGTGAGTTGGGGACTCGGGTGGGTTGGCGCCGGCCAGGGCGGGTGGGGTTCCACCGCTTGGAAGCATAAGCGGGGCAGTGGCGGCGAATATGGTGCGATCGCGCAAATCAGTCGCTGGCCGGCAGCATCAGCACTGCGACCGCAAGGACGGCCACAGGAGGCAAACTGCCATGCCGATCATATCGCGCTGCCGGTAGCGCCAGACTGCGCCAGCGAGCATCGCAGCGGAGGCGCTGCCGTTACCGCCGGAAAGCGGTTCCGAAATCTCACACCGTCTAAAGGTCAGGGCCTCAATGTTGCTAGGGTCGACATATGATGAGCGCAAAGATCTCGCGAAGGTCATAGGCAGCTTCTACTCGATAAGGAGCCGCGTGGTTCGTGGGGCAGTCGTCGGACCGTCGCCAAATCAAATCGACACGATAGGCCAAGCTCAGGTACTTGCAGAAAGGTTTCTACGGCTTGAGATTGACATGGGTCGAACACCGGATTTCGCAGCGATCGATCTCGGAGGAGCTGCCTAGTTGGCTCTGTCGGCTACCCTAGCCTAATGTCATTAGGGTAGCCAGAAATTCGACTAGGGAGAAATTGTTGATTGATTTCAATGTGGTGCGGACGACGGGAATCGAACCCGTACGATCAGAGATCGAGGGATTTTAAGTCCCTTGCGTCTACCAATTCCGCCACGTCCGCAGGCCAGCCCTTTTCAGACGCCAGCGAAAACCCGTCAAGCCATCTTTTGCCGAGTGTCGCCACTCGAATTCATGAAAGGTGGTTCGTGATTTTAAAACAATTGGTTGTGGCGAAAATCTCAGTCGATCAGTCGTAGGCCTTCCGAGTTGTGATTGCACTCATTCATACACATTGGGTATGGCTTGCCTGTCGTCTGGACACACTTCACCCTGCATTGCTGTGTTTGCTGTTCATAGTTCCCTGCGAGGGACACCTGTGTGCCCCCAGGCCCGCAGAACACGAGAGCATCTTTCCCTGGCTTCCCCAACCACAAGTCGATGCGCTGCTCAGGCTGGCGCCTGTGTGCCTTTAGCGCATCGATGACGCTCGTCGGTAACGATATGGTGCGGATGCCGTTCTTCGACTTTGGAGCCTTGAACCTGGCCCTGTCGCTCTTTCCTCCAAGCTCTGCAAATTCGACGGTTACCGCACCCTGGGGCATCAAGGACGAAGACGGCATTCGCTTCTACGCCAAGAACGGTTTCTGCGGCTCAGGGCAGGCTGGATGCGGTCTTTCACTCCGCGACGACGGCTTGGCGGCTAACGCAGGCCGCGTTATTCGCAATTTGAATTCGGTCAACTGTGGCGGAAATACAACTGCATGTATCGGTGCGCTCTGCTACCAAAAGGGTGGGTTTACGGGAGATCACCTATGAAGAAGCTGCTTCTTGCTTTGTCGTTGTCCCTGCTGGCGTCATCGGCCTATGCTGCCGATGCCATCATCGCAGAAGCCGCGCCGGTTTTTAGCTGGACAGGCGGGTATATCGGGCTTCAGGCAGGCTATGCTTGGGGTAATGGCAACGTAGACCAGATCGGTGGACCGGGCTTTATCGACACAGACCCTGACGGGTTCCTTGGAGGCGTCTACGCCGGTTACAACTATCAGATGTCGAACAACATCGTGATTGGTGCGGAACTGGACATCGTGTATGCGAATGTTGATGGCAGCGGCCAAGTATTCCTCGCTCCTGGTGTCCCAGCCGGCGTCTCCGCCACCGAAGAACTCAATTGGAGTGGGGCGGCAAGACTTCGCTTGGGGTATGCCGCTGATCGCTTTCTTCCTTATATCGCGGGTGGCGTTGCGTTTGGCGACATCGACATAAGCAATGATAACGGTCCAGGTTCGTTCGGAGATACATTCACAGGATGGACAATAGGCGTGGGCTTGGATTATGCCATGACCGACAATCTGCTGCTGCGCGCCGAGTATCGCTACACTGACTTCGGCTCAGAATCATTTGAAGATTTCGCATCGGATGTTGATCTGAAGACCAACGAGGTTCGCCTCGGCATCGCCTACAAATTCTAGTCCTCTGAAGTCTCATAAAGAGCCTGTCGCAAACCGCGACGGGCTTTTTCTTTGCGCAGGAATCAGAAGAAATATCCCGGCGATGCGTCGTCGGCGGGAATCTCAATCAACCGCCGGCAACGAGATGGGGGCTTCAGCCCTAACAACCTTTCGCCCGCAGCTACAGTTGCGCTGATCGAAGGCGATCGAATGTATTTGCAGGTTTGAGGCCAACGACCTGAATTTAACGCGCCGTCAGCGCGCGAATTAACAGCGCATCGAGCCTTTTATTTCCGAGAACCGTATTGTGCCAGCACATGCCATGCAGTGTTTATGCTATTTCTTCAAAAGTGTTTGAACGCGATTCTGCGGGCAACTGGTAACAAGTATTGAGCACCTCTAATTTTCGACCCGAGATTCAGGGGCTGCGCGCGATCGCTGTCTGTTTCGTGGCGGTATTCCACGTTTGGCCGCATCTGGTTCCTGGCGGCTATGTCGGCGTCGATGTGTTTTTCGTCATTTCCGGATATCTCATCACGGGCGTTCTGCTGCGCGAGGGGGAGCGAACCGGAAAAATAGACCTACTCGCCTTTTATGTTCGCCGCGCTCGACGGCTTTTACCCGCCGCCATGCTTGTGCTGTTGCTCGTCGGCCTGTTGACTCCATTTTGGCTCCCCTCGGCCCTTTGGAGAGACGGCACGAACGAATTGGCCTACAGCGCCTTCCAGTTGGAGAACTGGCGTCTCGCCGCGAAGGCAATTGATTACCTGGCTGCGACCAACGCTCCGAGCCCAGTCCAGCACTACTGGTCACTGTCCGTCGAAGAACAATTCTACGTTGTCTGGCCCGGGCTGATCATTTGCGCTTTCTGGGCTTCGCGGGCGCTGCGTTTGTCCTCGCGTACCTTGCTTCGAATTCTATTCGGAGCCGTCGTCGCCGGCTCGCTCGCCGCCTCGGTGTGGCTCACTTTCACAGACCCCGCGCCAGCTTACTTCGTCACATATACGCGAATCTGGGAACTTGGCCTCGGGGGGCTGGTTGCTCTGGGTGTGCCCGCGCTTGAAGAAGGAGCTAGGCGATTTCTTGGGTTTGCCGGCGTTGCGACGATATTGGCTGCTGCGTTCCTGTTCTCCACCAAAACGCCATTTCCGGGATATGCGGCGCTGTTGCCAACGGTAGGGACGGCATTGGTGATCGTCTCGGGCCAAAGCACTTCGCAGCTTAGTGCGTATGCCCTGCTGAAAATGCGGCCGTTCCAGTTCCTCGGCGATATTTCTTACTCGCTCTATCTCTGGCATTGGCCGATAGTCGTCTTTTTCACGCAGCAAACTGGCGAGGCTATCAACTTTTGGGGCGGCCTGGCCGTTCTTGCCGCAAGCGTCGGTCTGGCCGCCATCTCGAAGGTGTATGTCGAGGACCGCTTCAGATTTCCGCAGCCGTCGGCGACGTTACGTCGCCGGTTCGTCGGATCGGCAGCTCTTTTTGCTCCTGTCCCGCTCGTGTCTCTAATTGCGTTCTGTGCGGTCTCGATAGCAATTGCGCGACAGCAAGCACTAATCTCGGGCAACCCAGACGATTATCCAGGCGCCAGATCGTTGTTCTCCAACAAACCCGTGCCGAAGGTGGACGCCTATGCCCCCTCCTTGCCGACGATAAAGCGGGACCTCCCACAAAGGGATGGTTGCCGGCCGCCCTCCGATGGTGGCGAGCCTGTCGGTTGCCAGTTTGGCGACCCAAACGGGCGCCTCAAGGTATTTCTGGTGGGCGATTCCCACGCTGAACAGTGGGTGCCGGCGTTTGAAAGGACCGCGGCGGATCGTGGCTGGAATGCAAAGAGCTTTACCAAGCCCGGGTGCCCACTATTTCCGACGATGACCCTATTCGCGAACACCGATCGTCCGTTTCCGGATTGCCTGAGCTGGGGGCAGTACGTGTTGCGAATTATTCAACAGCAAAAGCCTGATGTTGTCATTCTGGGGCAGAGAGACAATCTGCGTGCTTACCCCGACGACGGGAAGCAAGTGCCCGTCAGCGATACGTTGGTGCAATTGTGGCGCAACGTCGAGGCGTCGGGTGCCAAGGTGATCGTCATCGCCGATACTCCATATTGGGGAGTGAAGCCCGAGCTATGCCTGGCTCGGGACCGTCACTGCTCCATTCCGTATAAGTTCGTCGCGGGGTCCGATCCTCTCGTCCTCGCTCAGCGCCTCTATCCACATGTTGCACTCGTCAATTTCAATGACATCGTGTGCCCAAGCGGCGATTGTCCCGCGGTTATCGGCAATGTCTTTGTGTGGCGCGACACCGATCACCTAACCGCAACCTATTCACGCTCTATGGCCGACGTATTTGGCAGGCGCATCGACGGCGCGATCACGGTGAATTAGCGATGCAGGTGTTGTTTTCTGCGTTGGCGATCGGACATCACCACGGCGCCTCTACCGACGAGTTCGCCATTCAAAACAAGATGTTGCCGAGGATATCAGAGTCTTGAGGACAATCAGAACTTGTAGCTCAAATTGATGCCGACCGCGTTCAGCTTCACATCCTGATCGCGATCGTTGAAGGGTTGCGCCACGTCATAGTGCTCGGAGCCGAAATCATAGTAGCGATACTGCGCGCCGACGATGAACTTGTCGGTCAGCGCGTAGTCGACGCCGGCACCCACGGTCCAGCCGACGTTCGTGCGCGTGCTGGCGAACGACGCCCCCGCGACTTGCGACGTTTCGATGCCGGCAAAGGCGACGCCGCCGACGCCATAGACCAGCACGCGGTCCATGGCGAAGCCCGCCTTGGCGTTGACTGACCCGAACCACTTGATGTCGGTGCCAAATATGCTTCCAAGGCCAGATTCCGCCGTGCCATCGATCGAGGAATAGTTGAGCTCCGCCTCGGCGCCGATAACCGCCTGATCGAACTGCCAGAGGCCAGCGACATGGCCGCCGACGAAACCGCCGTCAATGTCGGGCGAGATGGAAAACGGCGCGCCTTCTGTTCCTGATATGTCGGACTGGCCCCAGCCGTAGCCGGCCTGCAGGCCGGCATAGTAGCCGGTCCAGTCGAAGCCCGGTTCGGTCATCGGCACCGCCATCGGGTCGGCGGCGAAAGCCGGCCCGGCCAGAGCGATCAGCGCACTTGCGAACGTCAGGCGACGCATTGAGTTCTCCGAATTGGCGGTTCAGAAGACGTCTTGCCGGAAGGTAACCCTATTCGCCGCAAAACGGAACCCATTGTTCAACAATCGAAATACGCCTGTTGCTGCGCGCTATTCTCTATTTGGCGTCGATGAAGTCCAGCGCCGCCTGGCTATATTCGTCCGGTGCCTGCAGCATGGCGAAATGACTGGCGTTGGGCAGGATGATGAGCTTGGCGCCCGGAATGACGGAGGCCATGTATTCGGTGTGTTCGCGCTTGATCGCCTCGTCATGATCGCCGGCGACGATCGCCGTCGGCGTGGTGATCTTGGCGAGCTGTTCCTTGGTCCAGGCAGGCTCCGACTCCCACATGTGGCTGATCTGCGAAACGAAGGCGTCGTACTGGTCCGGCGTCTTCGACATCTTCTTGTAGTCGCGGCCGGAGCGTTCGATGTAGGCGGCAAAGGTCTTGTTGGTCATCACGCCGGGATCGACGCCATCGGTGGTGACATTGGCGGCCTGCGCAAAGAGCCTGGTCAGCCGCTCCGGATGATGCAGCGCGATGTCGATACCGATAATGCCGCCGTCGCTCCAGCCGACAAGAGCGGTCTTGTCGATCTTGAGGTAGTCGAGCAGGGCCAGATAGTCGGACGCCATGAGGTCGTAGCCGTAAGGTTGCTCGGTGCGCGTGGAGCGACCATGGCCGCGGCTGTCGGCGACGATCACCTTGTGGGTCTTGGACATAGTCGCCACCTGGCTCGCCCAGATATCGGCGTGGCCAAGGCCGCCATGGATCAACAGGATCGGATCCCCGGCGCCGAAAACGGCATAGTACATCTGGATGCCGTTGACCGGCGCATAGCCGCTCTGATCCGGTTTGGGCATCGCCGCCGGCTCCGGCAGCGTCAGCCAGCGCTCCTCGGCGGATGCAAAGCCGGCGGAGATCAGGAACAGGGTGACGAAGACGAACGCTTTCAGGAACCGGGTCATGACTTCACCTCAGGAGGTTTCGTCCTCGGGTTCGGCCCCGGACGATTGCGAAGGTCGATTTAACAGTCTTCCCGTGTGCGAAGTCAACGAACGGGGGGGCGGGCTGGCGGCGTGAATTGAAATTTCAATCCGTGCCGCCCGCCGCAACGCGTCCGGTTCCGCCTGTGACGGCAATCGCAACAAAAAACCCGCCTCGCGGCGGGTCATTGGCGCAAATCAGCACCATCTATAAAACAATAGCATAAGTGCCGGCACAAATAAACCTCGCCGAGCGGATTTCGCCCGCAATCGCTGGTCAAAGCCACGCCGGCTTGGCACAGTCGGGGCAAACAGGAGTCTCCCATGGCAAAGACCGCGCGCGCGACGAAACCCAGGCCTTGGATCGAGATGGCGACGCATCTGGTCGACGTCGCGACCGGGCGCAAGCCGGCCGATCTCGTCATTCGCAACGGCCGCTGGGTGAATGTGCATTCGGGCGAGATCATCGCCGGCACCGACATCGCCATTGCCGGCGGACGCTTTGCCTATTGCGGGCCAAATGCCAGCCATGCCATCGGCCACGGCACCAAGGTGGTCGACGCCGGCGGCCGCTATCTGGTGCCGGGCCTTTGCGATGCGCACATGCATGTCGAGAGCGGCATGGTGACGGTGACCGAATTCTGCCGTGCCGTCATCCCGCACGGCACCACCTCGATGTTCATCGACCCGCATGAGATCGCCAATGTGCTGGGGCTCCCCGGTGTGCGGCTGATGCATGACGAAGCTGTCGCCATGCCGATCAACGTGCACGTTCAGATGCCGTCCTGCGTGCCGTCTGCACCCGGGCTGGAGCATGCCGGCGCCGAGCTGACGGTCGCCGACGTCACCGAAGCGATGACCTGGGAGAACATCATCGGCCTCGGCGAGGTGATGAACTTCCCCGGTGTCGCCGCCAACGATCCGGTGATGGCGGGCGAGATCGCCGCCACGGTTAGGGCCGGCAAGACCGTTGGCGGCCACTACGCCTCGCGCGATCTCGGCCTGCCGTTCCACGGGTATGTCGCCGGCGGTCCGGAGGACGATCACGAAGGCACGCGCGCCGAGGATGCGATCGCGCGCGTGCGCCAGGGCATGAAGGCGATGCTCAGGCTCGGCTCGGCCTGGTACGATGTCGCCTCGCAGATCAAGGCGGTGACGGAGAGCGGGCTCGATCCGCGCAACTTCATCCTGTGCACCGATGACAGCCATTCCGGTACGCTGGTGCATGAAGGCCATATGGACCGGGTGGTGCGCCACGCAATCCAACAGGGCCTGAAGCCGGTGACGGCGATCCAGATGGCGACGCTCAACACCGCTCAGCATTTCAAGCTTGAGCGCGAGATCGGTTCGATCGCGCCGGGACGGCTGGCCGACCTGCTGATCGTCTCCGATCTCGCCGCCATGACCATCGACGAGGTCTATGGCCGCGGCGTCAGGCTGGCCAAGGCCGGCAAGCTCGAGATCGACATTCCGGCCTATGACTATCCGAAGACGGCCAAGAACACGGTCAAGCTCGGCAAGAAGCTCAAGGCAGGCGACTTCGATATTGTAGCGCCCAAGGGCGCCAATGAGGTGCGGGTGCGGGTCATCGGCGTCATCGAGAACCAGGCGCCGACGCGGGCGCTTGAGGCCGACCTGCCGGTCGAGGACGGGCTGGTCGCCATGGATCGCCGCAACGACATCTGCCAGATCGCGCTGGTCGAGCGCCATCGCGGTACGGGCGGCGTGACCAACGCCTTCGTCTCCGGCTTCGGCTATATGGGCGACTGCGCCCTGGCCTCCAGCGTGGCGCATGACGCCCACCACATCATCTGCGTCGGCACCAACAAGGAGGACATGGCGCTGGCCGTCAACCGGCTGGGCGAGGTCGGCGGCGGCGTGGTGCTGTTTTCAAAGGGCAAGGAACTGGCGCTGGTCGAAATGCCGATCGCCGGGCTGATGTCGGACGAACGCGCCGAGATCGTCGCGGCCAAAGCCGAGAAGCTGACCGAGGCGATGCGCAAGATGGGCTGTTCCCTGAACAACGCCTATATGCAGCACTCGCTGCTGGCGCTGGTCGTCATCCCGGAGCTGAGGATTTCCGATGTCGGGCTGATCGACGTGACGACGTTCCAGAAGGTCGACCTTTTTATCTGACCCGGCTGTCAACCCCCGGTGGCGATGGTCAGCACCTTGAACGGGGTGGTGATGACGACTTCGGCCATGGAGCCGACCGCCTTGCCGATCCCTTGGCCGATGTCGTCAAACTCGCCCGGATCGTTCGATCGCAGGGCTGCTGGTGTGCGCAGCCGGTCACCGAGCAATTGCACCAGGATCGGATTGTCCGCGAACTTGGCATGGTTCAAACGGTCACCGCCCTTGGTCTTGGTGAGATCCGCCACGACCACGCCATAGCTGGCGAGGTCGGCCGCATTGCCGTAGTCGCCGACGCGCGGCTTGTCGCCGGAGATAATGGACGACAGCTTCAGCGCACGGTCGTCTCCCGAAAGCAGGATGGCGAACGGCTTGTCGGGTTTGCCGTAGCGGATCATCTGTTTCTTGAAGACGTCGACATCGATGTCGGGCGAGGCGAGGACGACATAGCCGAGCTTGCCGCCGAGATCGCGGTCGCCGGTGATGGCGAGCTGGCGCAGCGCCTCCATCGTCACCCAGGTTCCCATCGAGTGGGCGATGACGTCGATGCTCTTGACCTTTGTCTTGGCCAGCATCCTGAGCGTCGCCTCGAGGTCGTCGCGCGCGGCGTTGGCGCTTTCCTTGTCATAGATATAGCCGGTGGTCTTGCCGCTCGAAGCCCAGGAAAACAGCACCGGCGTGCCCGGATATTTGGTGTCGTGGGCGATCTGCGTCAGCCGGTAGACGCCATCGTCGAAACCGTTGTTGAAACCGTGCACGAAGACCAGGGCGCGGTCGCCGTTCATGGCGATGTTGGCGCCGACAGCCTGGGCGAATTGCGGGGCGTCGCCATAGTGGACGACGTCGGTGGCCGTGAACTGCTTGGCTGGGTTGGAGTCGGCCGAACCCTTGGCGCGCTCGATGGCGCCGAGCTGGTGCACCTTCGGCACGGTGACGTCGACGCGGGCGTAGCTGGTGGTCAGCGAACGGTCGCCGTCGAACACCTGGCGCGGATCCTTGGTCGCCGGCTGGCGGGTGGTGCCGACGAAGATTTTGTGGGTGGCCGCGATGTCGGAGGCAGGCACCGACACCGTCGTCTTGTTCAGGAGGTCATGCGTGTTCTGGCCGGCGCAGCCGGCGACAGCGAGCGCGAACGCAAGGACGAGGACGGTCTTCCAACGCACGTTCACGCGGGCTCCCGCTGGCGCATGGCGCCGATTTCACTGTCGATAGAGGCAGAGGCCGGCCCGGTCCAGTTGAAAATGATCCGGCCGTGCGGCATTGGCGAACTCGCGCCGCGACCGTAGCCGCAAGGCAACAACCTATTGCGCGAGCTGGCTGATGCGGTCGGTCACTGTCTGGTCGCTGGCAAAGCCGTCATCCTCGCGCAGCCGCTGGCCGATCATCTTCACCAGTTCGGGATTGTCGGCGAATTTGGTGTGGTTGAAGCTGTCGGTTCCCTTGACCTTGGAGAGGTCGACCACGGTGACGCCATAGGCGGCGAGATCGGCGGCATCCTTGTAGTCGCCGACACGCGGCCGTGAGCCGGCGATCAGGCCCGAGAGCCTGAGCGCACGGTCGTCGTCGGAGAGCAGCAGGATGAACGGCTTGTCCGGCTTGCCGTAGCGGCGCATCTGGCTCTTGAACACGTCGACATCGATGTCGGGCGAGGCCAGCACGACATCGCCGAGCTTGCCGCCGAGATCGCGGTCGCCGGTGATGGCCATTTGGCGCAGCGTTTCCATGGTGACCCAGGTTCCCAGCGAATGGGCGACGATGTCGATGCGCCGCGCGCCGGACTGCTGCAGCATGCGCAAGGTCACTTCCAACTGGTCGCGGGCAGCACTCGCACTTTCCTTGTCATAGACATAGTCGGTGGTCTTGGCGCCCGATGCCCAGGAAAACAGCACCGGCGTGCCGGGATAGCCGGAATCATGGACGATCTGGGTCACGCGGTAGACGGCGTCGTCGAAGCCGGTGTTGTAGCCATGCACGAAGACCATGACGCGGCCGCCGCGCGCGGCGATATCGGCGTTGAGCGCGCTGGAGAACTTCGGCTGCGCATCATAGCCGACGACCTCGGACGCCATGAAGTATTTCGCCGGGTCGTTGGACTTGCCGCGCGAGCGGCGCTCGATCTGGCCGGTCTGGTGGATGCCGGGAACGGTGACGTTGACGCGCGCATAGCTCAGCGTCGCCGAGCGCTCGCCGTCGAAAACCTTGTTGGGATCGTCGGATTTCTTGCGTGTCGTGGTGATGAAGATCGAGTGATTGCCCGAGATTTCGGTCACCGGCGTGGACATGACGGCGCTGCCGAGCAGTTCCTCGGTTTTGCGGCCGCCGCAGCCCGCCACAAGCAAGGCAAGCGCAAGAATGCAAATCGTCTTCAAACGCACGTTAAAATTCCACTTAAGCCCAAAAGGGCCATCCACCCTCCGCGACACCTCCCGGACAGGCCAAGTGCGGCAGAAGTAAGTCGTGTCCAGCCTAAATGCGTTCAGCGCCGAGCCACGGTCATCGCACTGTTGCGCGAAAGCCAAAATGGCGGCAGGAACGCCGGGATGTTGGAGAAGGGCAGCACCTCGGGCTTCAGCCTTATGCCGAGCACCTCCACCATGAAGGCACGGCGCGCCTCGACGCGGCGCCAGGCCTCGGGATAGCGAGCCGCGAACTCCTCGCGCAAGGCCTGGTCTGCGAGCGCGATGCCGTCCTCGATGTTGGTGGTGAAATAGCTGGTTCCGGTCGCCGGGATGATGTCGACCTGCAGCGCCATGCCCGACCGCAGCTTGATGTCCGAACCGGAAAACACCGGCGAATGCATCCATTCGTCGATATGGACGAGATGGCCGGGATTGAGCGAGACGCCGAAGAATGGATCGCCGATACGGTCATGCACGGCTTTCCATAGGGCACCGCCGGCAACGCCAATGCCGACGGTCTCGTACCAGTCGACTACGGCGGCGAAATAGGGCGCGACCAGTTTGTCGACATAGTCGTTTATCCCGCGCGGCAGTTCCTGCGCACTCTCGACCAGGAAGCCGGCGCGGGCATTGAGCGAGCCCTGGATGCCATAGGCCATGGTGATGGGGTCGCCGCGCTTGATGATGTCCAGGCGGGGGCTTGGCAGGCCGTAGGGCGCACGCTTGCCGGCGGACAGCATCGGGTGGCAGCACAGAGGCAGGCCGTTCATGCCCATCAGCCGCGCCGCCTGCAATTCGCTCATGCCGGGCTCGATACCCCTGAGCACATTGCGCAGGCCTTGCGAGGAAAAGGTCGCTGCGAATTCGAAGGAAGCCAGCTGATCGGCCTCGTTGATGGCGCGCAGGCCATCCGTTGGGTTCATCAGAAGATTGGCGGCATTGACCACCGCGCCCTTGTCGCCGGCCAGTGTGCGCAGCGTATCGGCGATGAAGGACGGCAGGTCGAGCGTCGCCTCGCCAAACCCGCCATCGCCGGGGCCGAACGGTTTCCAGCCGATGGCGCCGATCTTTTGGCCGGTCTTTAGGCCGCAGGCGGCAAGCGTGTCGGACAGGGAGGCGGAACGGTCGCGTGGCTGCGCCGGCAGCGAGAAAGTCTGGTAGAGGACGCGCTCATAGGGTCCGTCGCAGATTTCGGCATAGCCCCAACCCTCATTGCCGAC
The DNA here is from genome assembly GCF_056404775.1 of Mesorhizobium sp. P2_B5. Lineage (NCBI taxonomy): Bacteria > Pseudomonadati > Pseudomonadota > Alphaproteobacteria > Hyphomicrobiales > Phyllobacteriaceae > Mesorhizobium > Mesorhizobium sp. P2_B5. The sequence goes on from NZ_JBFUDJ010000017.1 coordinate 13,213, forward strand.
GAGAAGTTTTGGCTGGTTGCCTGGAACGATGACCAGCAGCGTCTCCTCGAAACGCGGGTCGTAACCGCTGAGGTAGGCGACATTGGCGGCATGCTCGCGGTCGCCATAGACGGCGAAGGCGTCGAGCCCCGCCTCGGCGCCGCGCGCCAGCAGAGCCTCGATGCGCGCTTCATAGGTCCGGCGCGCAAGCAGCGGCATGGTGGTCGGCTCGCCGAATTCAGGAAGCGCGACGGTCTTCAGGGCGACAGCCGAAACAGGCATGAAGATGGCTCCAATGAATTTCTTTCGGCGCACCAAAGCGGCCGCGCCGCATCGGTGGCCGCAAACGGCGAATTGTGCAATAGGCTTGGCATTCCAACCACGTGATCACGGGCGCCATGAACAGTTTCTCCTCCCGCGTCGCCATTGCTGCCGCAGCGATCCGCGAAATCTTTCCCGAAACGCCGCTGCAGGAGAACGACTATCTGTCGAAGAAGACCGGGGCGCGGGTGCTGTTGAAGCGCGAGGATCTTTCGCCGGTGCGTTCTTACAAGATCCGCGGCGCCTTCAACTTCTTCCGCAAGGCTCTGGCCGCCGGCAACGAGGCCGAGTTGTTCGTCTGCGCCTCGGCCGGCAACCATGCGCAGGGCTTTGCTTTCGTGTGCCGCCATTTCGGCAAGAAAGGCGTCGTGTTCATGCCGGTAACGACGCCGCAGCAGAAGATCGACAAGACGCGGCTGTTCGGCGGCGATTTCGTCGAAATCAGGCTGGTCGGCGATTTCTTCGACGACTGCTACCGCGCCGCCTTCGAATTCACCGAAAGTTCGGGCGCGCATATGGTGCCGCCCTTCGACCACAAGGATATTATCGAGGGGCAGGCCACCGTTGCCTATGAGATCGCTGACCAGATGCCCGGTGCGCGCATGCCCGACATCATCATGCTGCCGGTCGGCGGCGGCGGCCTGGCGGCCGGGGTGACGCACTATTTCGCCGATCAGCAGCGCGAAGCCCGCTACGTCTTCTGCGAGCCTGCCGGGGCGCCGAGCCTGCATGAGAGCCTGGCCAGCGGAAAGCGTATCAAGCTCGCCAATGTCGACAATTTCGTCGACGGCGCGGCGGTGGCCGAGATCGGCCGCGAGCCGTTGCGTTACCTGAAGGAGTTCGCCGCTGACGCCGTCCGTCTGATCCCCGAGAACCGGCTCTGCGCCACCATGATCGAAATGCTCAACATCGAAGGCGTGGTGCTGGAGCCGGCTGGCGCGCTGGCGATCGATGCGCTGAAGGATTTTTCGCGAAAGGAGATCCGCGGCAAGACCATCGTCGCCGTGGTGTCGGGCGGCAATTTCGATTTCGAGCGGCTGCCCGACGTGAAGGAGCGGGCGCTGCGCTTCGAGGGCCTGAAAAAATACTTCATCATCCGTTTCCCGCAGCGGCCCGGCGCGCTGCGCGACTTCTTGGAAATGCTCGGTCCCGACGACGACATTGCCCGCTTCGAATATCTGAAGAAATCGGCGCGCAATTTCGGTTCGGTGCTGATCGGCATCGAAACAAAGGACCGGCGCAATTTCGACCTGCTGAAGGCGAATTTCGAGGCCGAGGGCGTCCACTATCAGGACATCACCGACAACGAGACCCTGGCGGGGTTCATCATATGAGCGCCACGGTCTTTGTTGCGCTGTTTTCCGGCATCAATGTCGGCGGCAACCGGATCGTCAAGATGGCGGAGTTGCGGGCATTCTTCGAGGAACTCGGATTCACCGATGTCGCCAGCTATGTGCAGAGCGGCAATGTCGTGTTCCGCGCCAAAAAGGGCGATGCGGTCACGCTGACCAAACAGCTTGAGGCAGCGTTCGAGAAGAAATGGGGCTTTCATTCGCGCATCATGGTGCGCGATCTCGGCTGGTTCGAACGGCTGGTGAGTGAAAATCCCTATCCGGAAGTTGCCGGCGACCCGACCAAGCTGCATGCCTATACGCTGGAGCGCCAGCCGACAGCGGACGAAATTGCCAGGCTTGCCGAAAAGTGCACCGGCCCTGAGAGCTTTAAGGTCAAAGGCGACGTGCTCTACCTCAAGGCACCCGATGGGCTTGGCAAATCGGTGTTCGCCAATCTTATTCCACGCACGCTAAAAGTGCCCGGCACCGCGCGCAACTGGCGTTCAGTGTTGGCGCTGCTGGAGATGGCCGGTCAGGCCGGCGCCAAATACGGATTTAGGCTGCCGGCGCGTGCTTCCAATCGAAGATGAGCTCTTCGCGGAAAGCAAAACGCTTGATGTGATCGGCAACCACGCTTTCCAAGCGCTCCAGCGATCCGCCTTCATCCGTCGACACCGTGATATGCAGCGCTGCCGCATCGGCATCGAGAACCGTGCGGCCGAGCGACAGATCGATGGTGCCATGGTTCGGATCGAACTCGACGGGAAATTTGTGTGCCCAGTGCTTGCACAGCTGCTGCAGATAGCGGCTGGCATAAGCGGTGGTGACATCGACACGGCTGGTCGGCATGAATGAATTCTCCTGGACGGAGCGCTGGCTTTGACTGGCTCGCGCGTCAGGCAGGTAAATAGGTGCGGTCGCCCGAAATGGCAAAGGCGGCCGGCTTGGTCGCGCGGCCGCCTCGCTCAAGATGCCGTGATCGCTACCAGGTGCCGGTGTTGGGCATCGACGCCCACGGCTCGGCCTTGGGCTTGGCCGGTCCCTTCTGCAGCAGCTCGAACGAGATGCCATCCGGCGACTTGACGAAGGCCATGTTGCCGTCGCGCGGCGGCCGGTTGATGATGACGCCATTGTCCATCAGATGCTGGCAAGTGGCGTAGATGTCGTCGACCTCATAGGCGAGGTGGCCGAAATTGCGGCCGCCCTTGTAGTCCTCCGGATCCCAATTGTAGGTCAGCTCGATCAGCGGTGCCTTTTCGGCGATGCCGCTCTCTACGTCCTCGGAGGCGGCGAGGAAGATCAGCGTGAAGCGGCCCTGCTCGTTTTCGTAGCGGCGCACTTCCTTCAGGCCGAGCTTGTTGACATAGAAATCGAGCGAGACATCGACGTCGGCGACACGGACCATTGTGTGGAGGTAGCGCATAGGATTTCCTCGGGGATGTTGGGTTGCGAGGCAACATAGGGTCCACCCCGCCGAAGGGCAACGAGCATCGGACCGAAAAAGCGGTGGCCGGTTTTGGAAAAGTCAGATTGCTCTGACAAAAGCGTCGGACGCCAAGTGGTTGCCGATTCCGGCAAAATCCTGCGCAAATTGCCGACCGGTTGACGGCCTGGACAGATCGTCATTGCGGCCGGCAGCAACGCCGGCAAACAACAAATCAGCTATTCTTGTATCCAACCGTGAAAAAAGGCACGGCAGGTCTTGCACACCTGGGAAGCGGCGGTGTTAATCTGATGTCAAGAATCACTTGCGGTTTTCTTGAAAAAAAGGGGGCGTTCTTATGGGGGATAGGGCCTCTTTCACGAGGCGGGATGAGAACCTTGACGACGCCCTGAAGCGCGACAGTGGCGGCGATACCGCCGATCTGGTCGAAATCGCCGGCGCCATCAAATGGTTCGACGTGGCCAAGGGCTACGGCTTCATCCTTCCCGATGACGGTTCTTCGGGCGACATCCTCCTTCATGTGACCTGTCTGCGAAAGGACGGTTTCCAAACGGCGTTGGAGGGCGCGCGTGTCGTGTGCCTCGTCAAGCACGGCGACCGCGGCTTGCAGGCGTTCCGGGTGCTGTCCATGGACACCACCACCGCGATTCATCCGGCCGAGATGCAGGAACAGCGCACCCATGTGTCGGTGACGCCGGAAAGCGGTCTCGAACGGGCGCTGGTGAAGTGGTTCAACCGCACCAAGGGCTTCGGCTTCCTGACCAGGGGCGAGGGCACCGAGGATATCTTCGTCCATATGGAGACGCTGCGCCGCTACGGCATCACCGAACTCAGGCCAGGGCAGGTTGTTCTGGTGCGCTTCGGACGCGGTGACAAAGGCCTTATGGCTGCCGAGATTCACCCCGATATGGGCACCTTGCCGGTCGCGCATTAGGACGCGAGCCACCCCGACGAATTCGGGACGGCTCTCGTTCCTTGTTTTCTTGGTTTCACCACGATCTTATCCGAATACCTGAGACCACTTTTTGGGATCATGGTTTCCGGTCGAGGATTTCAGATGGCGCACAGGAACTGGCTGACTGCGGGCGCGCTCTGCGTCATCGTTGCGGTGGCCGCCGGCGCTTACTTCTATTCCGGGCAGCCGACCGCATCCCAGCAGGCTCCCGCCGGCGACAGCCAGGCGATGATCCTTCCCGTCGATCCGACACCGCTGGTGGTGGCGACGAAAGGCGGAGACAAATCCTTCACCATCGAAGTCGCGAACACCGAAGCGGAGCGCGAGGCCGGCCTGATGTATCGCCAGGACATGGCGGACGATCATGGCATGCTGTTCGTCTTCGAGATGCAGAAGCAGGTCGGCTTCTGGATGCGCAACACGCCGATGCCGCTGGACCTGATCTTTGTCGGCCAGGACGGCAAGATCAGGGCGGTCAAGCATGGCGAGCCTCAATCGGACGCGGTCATTTCACCGGGTGTGCCGGTGCGCTTCGTGCTTGAGCTCAAGGCCGGCACCGCCGCCAAAAACGGCATCGAATATGGCGATCTGCTGCGCCATCCGGCCGTTGGCACGGTGCCTGGGCCTGGCATGCCGCCGGCGGACAAGGGCGATTCGCCCACGCCCGGCGCCGGCTGAGCGGCGTCGATGCGGTTCTTTTCGCATGACGGGTTCGATCTCGCCTTCCTCGACCGCCAGCCGGCGTCGGGTAAGGGCGATCCGGTGCTGATGATCCACGGCTTCGCCTCCAGCCACTATGTCAACTGGGTATCGCCGGGCTGGTTCAAGACGCTGAACGACGCCGGCTACCGCGCAATCGCCTTCGACAATCGCGGCCATGGCTCGTCGTCGAAGAGCTATGACGAGGCCGACTACACGCCGGCCAAAATGGCCTCGGATGCGGCAGCGCTGCTCGATCATCTCGGTATCGGTCGCGCGCATGTCATGGGCTATTCGATGGGCGCGCGCATCTCGGCGTTCCTGGCGCTGTCCGATCCGGACAAGGTGGCGACGCTGGTCTTCGGCGGCCTAGGCATCGGCATGGTCGACGGCGTCGGCGACTGGGACCCGATCGCTGGAGCGCTGCTGGCCGATGATCCGGCCGCCACCAGCCATCCGCGCGGCCGCTCGTTTCGCGCCTTCGCCGATCAGACACGCAGCGACCGCCGGGCGCTGGCGGCCTGCATAGCCACCTCGCGCGAACTGCTCAGCGAAGATGACATGACGCGCATCGCCCAACCGACGTTGATTGCGGTGGGGACGACAGACGATATCGGCGGTTCGCCCGATGAACTTGCCGCACTGATGCCCAATGCCAGGGCGTTTCACATCGAGGGCCGCGACCATATGCTGGCCGTCGGCGACAAGACCTTCAAGCAGCGCGTGTTGGAGTTTTATGTCGAAAATCCGCTCTGAGGCGGATGGCAAGGGGGAATTGGGTGCAATGGGGAAGGGGCGCGGCCGCCGTTCCAGGCGAGGTCGTGCAGACAAAGCTCGGCAAACGTTCAGTTATACTGGCGCTGGCTGCCTTTGTTGCCGGAGCGGTTGCGATCGCCATCATGGTGGCGATGCCGAGCGACGCATCGCAGCTTACGCAGGGCGTTGCGACGGGCTTCTTCATGCTGGTGTTTCTGCTGGCAGCCCCGGTGGCGCATGTCGCCGGCGTGGTCTTCGGCGTGATGGCGCTGGCGCGCTCGAACGACAGTCGCGGGCTTGGGCTGCTGGGGATTGTGCTGAACGGGCTGTCGGTGGCGGGTGGGCTGGCGCTGCTGGCGGCAATGGCCTCGACGATCGGCGCTTTTACGTGATTGCGCGCGAGCTGCGGCCCTGCTGCTTTTCGCGGTACTGGTGCCGCTTTGGTTGATCTTCTCGTCACCTACATGGAAATGCGCCAGGCCAATCGGGCGCCTGCCCGCGTCAAGCCGGCAGCCAGCGCCTCGGTTGCGCTGGAGAGGCTGGACAGCGCCAGTTACATCAGCCTCTACCGCGCCGTCGGCGAGCCTGTGCAGTGGGACCAGCGGCTGCGCATGGCGGCTGACGACCTCGAGCGCCTGCTGGCGCTGCCGTCGACACACATTCACGTACTGCGCGTTGGAGGCGAGGCAGCCGGCCTGTGCGAATTCAACGGCGTCGGCGAGCCTGACGTCGAGCTGGTTCACTTTGGGCTGGTTCCCGCTTTCCAGGGTCGCAGGCTCGGGCCGTTCCTGCTCGACCAGGCGCTTCGCGCCGTCTGGTCGCATGCGCCGCAAAGGGTCTGGCTTCATACGGACACCTATGACCATCCGTCCGCGCAATCGGTCTATGGGCGGGCAGGTTTCAAGCCGTATGAGCAGCGCATGGAAACTTTTCCAGACTAGCCGGGCCTCCCTCCGGAGTTTCTGGTCAGTCAACCGCGAGAGCTTCGATCGAGCGCGCGATGTTTTGCCTCGCCTGCGGTTCGAACCGGCGCCGGAATTCATCAGTGTGGAAGATGTGGTCGCGGGCGAGAAAACTCTTCAGGACAGCACCGCGGCCGGCGCGCCACATCGGCTCCTCGACCCAGGCATATTCCTGTCGGACCGCGCGCTCATAGGCGTCGAACGCATCCGGCGCGGCGCCGAGGATCGACAGATCCATGTCAAGGAAGAGGCTGGCGTCGCGTATTGCCGCCGCATCGTCGAAGGACGGCAACTGGTGCGTTGATGTGGCGAGGATCATCGCGCTGATCCGGCTCAACCGTTCCGGAGCAGTGCGTCCAGCCAGGTCTTTCTCGGCAAGGGCCGCACTTTGCGCCTCATTGTCCTTGGCCTTGCTGTCATAGACGGCGTCGTGGAACCAGATTGCCGCTTCGACGGCTTCGGGGTCATGCAGCAATGCGCGATAGTCCTCGGCCAGCGCCAGCATCGCCTCGATATGTCTAAGGTTATGGTAGTGGCGGTCTTCGGCCCGATAGAGCTCCGAGAGTTGCCGCTTCAGCGGTTCGTCGATCAAGGGCCGGTCTTTCAAGTTTGTCATGCGTCCAGTTAACCGATCTCAGCCCCTCGGAGTCAAAACCAATCATTTCAAACCTTGCGCGGGCCGGGGCCTTGGGGAATGTTGCCATTCCATTCAACCAGGAGGCTGCCATGACGAATACCTTGCCGGGGACGATCGACATGAAGCTGGAGGCCGTCATCATTGCGGTTGCGAATGCCGAGCGGTCCAAGCGGTTTTATGGTGGTCTCGGTTGGCGGCTCGATGCCGACTTCGTCGTCGGCGATGCGTTCCGGGTGGTGCAGTTCACGCCGCCGGGCTCCCCATGCTCGATCCATTTCGGCAAGGGCCTGACGACAGCCGCGCCAGGCTCGGCAAAGGGGCTTTATCTCGTGGCGTCCGATTTCGTTGCCGCACGTGCCGAACTCGTGGCGCGCGGCGTCGAGGCCAGCGAGGTGTTCCACCGCACCGGACCTGGGCAGCCGCCGGTCAGCGGCAGGCATCCGGAAGGGCGCAGCTATTCCTCCTATGTCACGTTCAGCGATCCCGACGGCAACAGCTTCATCCTGCAGGAGATTACCCAGCGCTTGCCGGGGCGCGTGGACGCCAGCGACACGATATTCACCTCGTCGGGCGAACTTGCCGCGGCACTGCGACGCACGGCGGCGGCACATGGCGAGCACGAGAAGCGGACCGCCGGGAAGCACGATGTGAACTGGCCCGACTGGTATGCCGAGTACATGGTGGCGGAACAGGCCGGAAGGCCGCTGCCGACCTGAAAGGCTCGGCATCAGGCGGGTCCGCTGGCCCGTTTCCTGGGCGGCCGGTGATCAAGGGTTCGTTTTCCATGGCGGCTTGAATCCGCGTGAACCAAATCCATTTGATCAGTGACTAAGGAAAATTGAGTTCAATCGTGCTATGATCTGGCCTATATGTGCGGCCGGACAACAAGCCGGCAGGCCGGAGACGTCGATGAACAGCATTACGATTGCCCGCCCCACAATGGTGCAGCCGGTCGATCCGATCTGGCGCTCGATCCGCGACGAGGCGATGGAGGCGGTCAACCGCGACCCGCTTCTGGCGGCGTTCCTCTATTCGACCATCCTCAACCAGGAGAGCCTGGAAGAGGCGGTCATCCACCGGCTGGCCGAGCGGCTTGCGCATCAGGATATCGGTTCCGACCTCATCCGCCAGACCTTCAAGTCGATGCTGGCCGACGACAAGGAATGGTCGTCGATCGTGCGTGTCGACATCCAGGCCTATTACGACCGCGACCCGGCCTGCGACCGCTTCATCATGCCGGTGCTCTATTTCAAGGGTTTCCACGCCATCCAGACGCACAGGCTGGCGCATTGGCTGTGGAATCAGGGTCGCAAGGATTTCGCGCTCTATCTGCAGAGCCGCTCCTCCTCGGTGTTCCAGACCGACATCAACCCGGCCGCCCGTATCGGCAAGGGCATCTTCATCGACCACGCCACCGGCCTCGTCGTCGGCGAAACGGCGGTGATCGAGGATGATGTGTCGATCCTACACGGTGTGACGCTCGGCGGCACCGGCAAGGCCGGCGGCGACCGTCACCCCAAGATCCGTTACGGCGTGCTGATCGGCGCCGGCGCGAAGATCCTCGGCAACATCGAGGTCGGCCATTGCTCGAAGATCGCGGCAGGCTCTGTGGTGCTGTCGCCGGTGCCGCACAACAAGACGGTTGCCGGCGTACCGGCCCGCGTCGTCGGCGAGACCGGTTGCGACCAGCCTTCGCGCCAGATGGACCAGCTTTTGCCGTCGCAGTCGATGGACCAGGTCGTCAGCTTCGACATCTGATTTGCACGATCCGGTATGCCGGGCTGAAGTCCGGCTGCCGGCGCTGTTGCCCCTTAACTTCGCGTTCTATCCAGCCGGCTTGCCTTTACATCGCCATTGTCGACGTGCCAGAAGCGCGTTCCAACGAGCAAGCCCGACGATCGGAGAAGACTTTTGAAGCCGGACGAAATCAGAAAGCTGGACGCCTATTTCAAGCGCGTCTTCCAGAATCCCAAACTCGAAGTGAAGGCGCGGCCGCGCAAGGAAGATTCGGCCGAGGTCTATGTCGGCGACGAGTTCCTCGGCATCGTTTTCAAGGATGAGGACGACGGCGATTACAATTTCTCGATGGCGATCCTCGACATCGATCTGGCCTGAGCCAGACGGCTACAGACCTCGGCGATTGCCGGCAGCTCGTCGTGCCATCGTCATCCCAGGGCAAAGCAGCCGCGCAGCGGCGTCGCGGAGACCCTGGGATCCATGCCGGGGCGTCGGCCAGGAACGCGGCGGTCCAGAACTGCCTTCTCTGCTCTTCCAACAGCGAATTCTGCACCGCTTCGCCGCCATGAAAGGCACGGACTGGATCCTCGGGTCTGCGCGATCGCTTCGCGCCCGCTCCGCCCGTAGATGACGAATGGGGCTATCTCGCTGCCTTGAGGACACGCGTGGCCTCGGCGACGATTGCCGCGTCAAGCGTCGGCCAGTTGCCCAGAAGTTCCCGGGGAAAGCGGTAGGTCAGGCTGAGGCTGTCGCCGACCTGAATGTCGCGCTCGCAGGGCGCCAGCGACTCCTCGGCACTTGGTCCGCTCAGGCAGCGGGCGACGAACGGGTCCTTGCCGGCGCGGCCGGCAACCGCAAGCACCTCGTTGAGATAGCCTGATTTTTCGCTGAAGCCGTAAATCATCGTGCCGCCGGGGCCTGGCGTTCCGGGCTGGTCGATCAGCGCGCTGTAGATCGGTGCGAAACGGCCGCTCATGTCGCGCGACATCATCTGCGGTTCGAACGACAGGAAGATGATGTTTTTTGCCATTCCCGTGTGGTTGAAATCGTCGCGGGCGGCTTCGCTGTAGCCGTCCATCTGGGGATAACGCAGATAGAGGTCGAGGCGCGAAGCGAGGCCGTCGCGTCGCGCATGCAGGAAGCGGATGGTGTTGGCGGGCACGGCAATGACATTGTTGCCGATCACCACACGGTGGACCGTGGTGTCGTCGGTATAGCCGGCCATGGCGATCGAGCGGCCGAACCATTTGCCGCCAAGGCTGATCGCCAGCGACAACAAAGCCAGTGCGGCAAAGGCATAGAATACCCGCTTCATCAGCACGGAATCGACGACGTTGAACTCTTCGGCGGTCGCTGCCTGCTTCATCGCAATCCCCACAATCGCCGCCTTCTGTCCTTGGACGGCACACTTGCCACGGCATGGCTCTTGCAGCGCGGCTGTCGGATGCGACTGTGCGATTTCATGGTAAACGGAAGGTAAAGATGAGCCTGCTGCTGCCCGTTCTGTTCGCTTTTGCCGTCGGGCTCACCGGCTGCGGGCTTGCCGGATCCGTGATGGAACTGGTCGCGGGCCGCCGGCTGACCTTTGCCGGGCCTTATGTATCGCCGGCGCATATCCTTCGCTCGCTGGCCGCAGCCGCTTGCGCCGGGCCGTTCATGCTCGCCAACGATGCGCTCGATGCGCGGCGCGAAGGTCGCATTTCGACGCTGATGCTGATGTCCTGCGGCTGTACCGTGATGGCCTGGGCGCTGGCGCTGGGCATCGTTCTGATCGCCATTGCCGCGTGGGGCGTCGGCTCACCTGGAGCAGTTCAGCTTCTGGTGGAATCGCTGGCCCGATATCTGTCTTGAACGGAAAACCACTGCGCGATTTTCCCCAGGAAAAACCGCCACGCGGTTTTCCTTGGATTGTTTTAGGGTTCGTTCCGCCTGAGACGAATCGGAGACTAAAATGCCGAGCTATGCGATCGACGGAAAGGCGCCTCGTTTCGAGGATGCCGACAGCAACTGGATTGCGCCCGACGCGACGTTGATCGGCGACATCGAGGTCGGCCGCAACGTCGGCTTCTGGTTCGGCGTGGTCATCCGCGGTGATAATGAGCCGATCGTCATCGGCGCCGACAGCAATGTCCAGGAGCACACGGTGATGCACACCGACCCCGGCTTTCCGCTGACAATCGGCCATGGCTGCACCATCGGTCACCGCGCTCTGCTGCATGGCTGCACGATCGGCGACAACAGCCTGATCGGCATGGGCGCCATCGTCCTCAATGGCGCCAGGATCGGCAAGAACTCACTGGTCGGCGCCGGCGCGCTGGTCACCGAAGGCAAGGAATTCCCCGATAATTGCCTGATCGTCGGCTCGCCCGCGCGGGTGATCAGGCCGCTGGACGACGCCGCGATCGCCAGGCTGCGCGTCTCGGCCGCGCACTATGTCGCCAACGGCAAACGGTTCAAGGCCGGGCTGAAAGAGACATAAAGCCCAGCGGGCCAAGCCTTGTCGCCGGCGGTAAATTGCGCCCAACTCACCGTCTGTCGGAGCCGCGCCCGGCCATTGCATCGCGCAGCAATGAAGCGCCGGCCTCAAAGCCGGCATTGTCGGCTTCCTCGAGGGGCGTCGTATAGTCATCAATCCGCGTTTCGAGCGCCGGGTCGGCGCCCGCCGCCAAAAGCAGGCGGATCGCCTCGACACTGCGGATGGCCACCGCATAGTGAAGCGGCGTCCAGTCGTTCACGCCCCGCATGTTGGGGTCGGCGCCACCGTCGATCAGCACCCTGACAATTTCCAGCCTATCGGTTCGATCGGTGGACAGCGCGGCAATGATTGCCGGAAACCCGCCATGATCCTGGTAATTCGGATTTGAGCCGGCATCCATCAACGTCGAGATAAAGCCGACGGGGCTCCAATAAATCGCATACTCCAGCGGATGACCGAGGCCGAGCTCGAACGGCATGTGCTCGTCGAACCAGCGGGGCGAGCCGCCCAATGCTACGCCGAGCCCCTCGAAATCGCCGGCCTTGAAGGCATCGTCGATCGCCTTGAACAGGCGATGGCGTTCGCATCGATCTTCCGGGATTTCCAACATCGCCGTGATCCAGAAGGTGGAACCAACGGCATATAGTGCTTCGATCTTCTGTGCGTGAAAAGGCGCGTCGCGATCGTCAGGTGCGCCTGGCTTCTGCCTTGTGGTGGGGATGGTGGAGCCGGCCCGGGGACGGGGCCGGCTCCTAAAACCCGGTCGTTGGGGACGGGGWGGGTGGGGACTCGACCGGGCTTTCTCGTTGCGTCCTGAGCGGACGTATCTCTTGTTTGCGTTGCCTTTAGCGGACGGCGTCCTAACGGACGCTGGCAACCGCGTCGGCGCGGCCGTCATTGATCGTCACCCAGACGCCGGAATTCGTGTCGGACTGGCGCTTCAGATAGGTGTAGTCGGTGTCGGTCCAGGACAGCACCTTGGACTCCAGATTGTCGAGGATGAACTCGCCAAGACTGGTGCTCACGGTCAGCACCGCATGGCCGTCGCCATTTGGCTGGCGCGCCACGGTCATCAACAGATTGCCGGCCGGAACGCCGAGCGCCATCAATTCGCGGCGCTTCTCCAGTGCATAGTCCTCGCAGTCGCCGAAGCCGCTGTCGGGATAGGACCAGACCTCTTCCTTGCCCCACATTTCCATGTCGGTGCGCGGCACGATCCGGGTGTTGACCGAATTGTTGATGCTGACGATCGCCGCCCACAGCTTGCGGGTCAGCTCGACCGGCGCCTGCTTGGGCGTCCGCTGCGCGCATTCCTGCGGCAGCTTCTGACAGAATTCGTAATGACCAACGGGCTGTGTCGTGCGGCCGCCAGTGTGCATGTAGGCCGGTCCCGCTGCTTCGGCCGTTCCCCAAGCGGAAAGCTGCATCGCCATTGCCAAGAGCAACAGCTTGCCCCACGTCTTCGCCATTTGGTCAGTCTCCCCGTTTGAGGAGACAATGACACGGGTCGATTTATTTCACGCAAAAGCCCGAAGTAGACATTGAGTAAAACCCCAATAGAATAAGCGTAAAATTTGATCTATTTTAATATAAAATCGTTCAGACACGGACGCAAAAGTCGGAGCTTTTGCCATGCGGTCGCTGGCCACAGACGGGGATTTCAGGCGCGGTCCCGCATGCTTGCGTGCCGAGGCGGGATGCCGGGCAACAAAAAACCGGCCGCGAAGGGCCGGTTCGTTTTTTACTGCGAGTTTGCCGATCGTTCAGGCGCGCGGCGCGTTGAACTCGGAATCGAGCGTTTCCGGGCGCTGGATGACAGCGAATTCGATGGCGACGCCGTCCTCGAAATGACGCACCACCTGGCCGCGCATGGTTCCAAGCATCACCTGGATGCCGATCGCCGGCTTGACGTCGATCTCGACCGCCGCGCCCGACAGGGACAGGTCGATAATGCGGCACTGATACTGGCGCCCATCGGTGAGCTGCAGCACGCTGGTCGGGTTGCGCGGCGCCACGCGTTCGTGGCGGCGATCTTCCGGCAGGTCGAGCTCATGCTTGTTGGCAAGCCAGGTCAGCTGCGCGGCAAGCTTGTCCTTCTTGCGGTCCGAGGCAATGACGGTCATGGCAAAGCCGTCCTGCAAGGTGCGTGTCACCACGCCCTCGATGCGGCCGATATGATCGATATAGGCAATGACTTTTTCGCCCGGCATGCCGACGCGCTCGGTGCGCAGCGCGACATTGCCCGGCGACATGTCGACCACCTGGCAAGGGTGTTCGGTGCGGTCCTCCAGCATGAAGCGTCCGTAGATCTTGACCCGGACGCGTTGAAAATTACGCCTTTCGGCGCGGGACGGCGCATATTCGACCGCCGCTGACCTCATGACTGCCTACACCCCGTTGGCATTCCCGCATCGCGCGTGGAACTTCACGCTGAAACGCTACAGCAAATCAGGTTAACAAAGGGGAAAAGCGGGCCGCCGATACTTAAGGTCGGGGCCTGGATTTGAGCCTAAAGCGCGTCGTGTTTGAACGCATTCAGGCCACATGCATTATTCGCCACGCCCTCCCTCGAACACGACGAGGTGGCGGATGCGTCGCGACCGACCGAGCGCCGAGATGGTCTCCGGCGCTTCGAGCTCGGTAGGAGCCAGCGAAGGAACGGATATTTCCGGCCGGTTTTTCAAGAACATCGGTTCCTTGTCGGGATCGATGACACGGATGGCATCGATCAAGGCGTCGGTAATCGGGTCTGCGCCCAGCCAGAACGGCTTTTCGACAGCGCTGACGACGCCGAGGCAGCGCGGGTTCTCGACACCGCCGTCGAGCGGCAGGGCAAGCAGTTCGAAGCGGTTCGAACGGCCGTTGCGGCTGAACCCCTCATAGGTGATGAGCACCACGGATTTCTGCTCGAAGACGCCGTGAATGAGCCGCGACACCAGCCGCTGGTCCTTGTCGCGCCACAGCGACGGGAAGGAAAAGCCCTTGAGTTCGCGGCCATAGCCGGCGCAAAGCCTGGTGCCGGCAAGCCGGAACACCGCTTCGCCGCGCGTGTCTCTTTCCAGGATGAATGTATCGGCCAAAAGCGCCTTGATGTCGGCGGGTTCGACTTCCGACCGCTTCGGGGCAGGGCGCCCATCACGCAGCCGGTTCCAATATTGGAACAGCGTGATTGATCCGTTCTGGTTCATGCTATGCGGCTCCGCGCGATCTGTCTTTTGGTGTCCCATCGGTGAACAGAAAGGGCGCTCTCCGATGACCTACATGCGGTGCCTCGCAGGATGCGTGCCAGCGTCGTTAACACTTGTTCACGGGTCGGGGACGTTAAGGTTAACGAGTGGTTTACGTTGCGCGCGCGAGGCCGCCATGGCACAGCAAAACCACTCCAGAAGCGGTCGTTTCGCGACGATCGGCAGCACTTCAGTCAAGAGTTTTAGGGGGAGCAGGGGCTCGACCGGCCGTTCAAGGGAAACCTTGGACGGCTTCTTTTTGATTCGCGACCGGTGATTCGCGCGCTTCGAAAACGGTCGAGGGTCTCGACGCCAAGCTTCCTGCCGTCGGCGAGCGATGAACGCGCCGCCACCAGCTGGATCCCTCCAACTGATCCCTTCTCCCTCGCTTGCGGCCAGGGATATCGTCGGGAGGGTGGGCTACCTGTTCCCTGGCCTAACCGCCACTGATTGCCGTTAGGATAAAGACCTCGGTGCCGGGCGCGAGCCCGGTTTCCAGGGTTGCCTTCTCGCCATCGACAAAAACGTTCATATGGCGGCGGATGGCAGGGCGGGAATCGCACATCCGGTCGCGCATGCCGGGCCAGAGCGCGTCCAACCCGTCGATCATTTCCTTCACAGTCGAGGCCGGCAGTTCGACCCGGCGCGGCGCGCCAGGAAACAGGTCGATGAGCACGCCCGGGAGCCGCGCGATGACATGGTGCACACTGCGGGCGGGGTTGTTCGACATTTGCCCTACTCGCCCACCACCATCGTCTCGACGGACAGAATCGTGGGCAGATGCTGAGCGATCTCCGACCAGTTTTCGCCTTCGTTGGCACTGGCAAAGAGCGAGCCGCCGCTGGTGCCGAAATAGACTCCGGCCGGCTCGAGGCTGTCGGTCGCCATAGCCTGCCGCAACACGCCCGCATAGCAGTTCTCCTGCGGCAGACCCTTGCGCTCGTCGAGCCATGTGGCCCCCGCATCCTCCGTCTTCCAGACCGCCGCCTTCGCGTCCGGCACGTAACGGCCGGCGCTGTCGCCGTTGAGCGGCAGAAGGAAGAGCGTGTCGGGGTCGCGCGGATGCGTGGCCGCGGGAAAACCGAAGGTCGAGGGAAGGCCCTTCTCGATGCTCTGCCAGTTCTTGCCGCCATCGTCGGAGCGGTACATGCCGCAATGGTTCTGCTGGTAGAGCCGGTCGGGCTTGCCCGGCGCCATCACCAGACAGTGTACGCACTGGCCGAATTCTGGATAGTTTTGTCCTTCGGGCAGGAAGTCGGCGCGGGTGCCACGGTTGCGCGGCTCCCACGTCTTGCCGCCGTCCCAGGTGTAGAACACGCCTGCGGACGAGATGCCCACCCAGATCTGCTCCTCGTCTCGGGGGTGCGTGACGATGGAATGGAGGATGAGGCCCGCGCCACCTGGGTTCCAGTCCTTGCGGCTCGGGTGATGCTGCAGGCCCTGGATGTGGCTCCACGTGGCCCCGCCGTCGTCGGAGCGAAACAGGCCGGCCGGCTGCACGCCGGCATAGAGGCTGCCGTTGCGCCTGGCGAGGCTCCACACCGCCTTGATCGGTTCCTCGCCAGCTGCATAGGCCAGACCCTCGCTGGAATGCGTCCACGTCTGGCCAAGGTCGTCCGACTTCCAGACCGCCGGACCGAACCATTCGTTGCCGCCGGCGCCATAGATCGCGCCGGTCTCGGGGTCGCCGACGACATGGTTCATCGGCCAGTGCTCGCAGAACGGACCGCGCAGCTTCCACGACCCGCGCTTGCCATCGCTCTCGGCGATGAAGGCGCCTTTTTTCGTGCCGATGAGCACGAGGATTTTTTCTGGCATTTTCTCCTCCCGATTGCGTCGCTTTCATCAAGGACGGCGGAGCGCGGGCCTAGCCGACAGGGCCAACGATTTTTTTCAGTCTAAACCCGTCGAGGCCAAGGTGAGAAGATCTGCCGCCTCCCTGGCTCTGGCATCGGGGACAGCGCGATCTGTGCTGTCATCACCTGACGCCGGGCTGGAAAGCGCCATGCGAGGTGTCAGAGGATGCAGGGCAGTTTCAACCGAAGCATCCTTGCTCTAAAGCTCGCGGGAACGAATCCTGGACCCAAGTGAATGAGCGAACCGACAAGCCCCGCCGAGACCGAACAGACCGAAGAGCCGCCGCCGCCGCGCCGCGAGCCGGTGTTCAACCTGCCGCCGGTGGTGCTGGCGGTGATCGGCATTTGCGTCGCCGTCTTCCTGCTGCAGCAATATGTGCTGACTGAGGACCAGCAGATAACATTGCTCACCGACGGGGCCTTCATTCCCGTCCTCTACACCGGCCAATACGGCTTCGACTGGTTCCTCTTCAGCCGTCCTTTCACCTATGCCTTCATGCATGGCGGCCTTGCCCACATTGCCATCAACATGGTTGCGCTGGCCGCCTTCGGTTCGCCGCTGGCCAACCGTCTCGGCTGGTTCTGGTTCGCATTGTTTTTCGCCGCCACCGGATTGGCCGCGGTGGTGCTGTTCTGGGCCGTCCATCCATACGGCGAAGCGCCGCTGGTCGGCGCTTCCGGCGCGATATCGGGCATGATGGGTGCTGCGGCGCGTTTCGGGTTCCGTACCGACCGCTCGTCCGGCAGGGCTGCCTTTGCCGGTCCCGTGCTGCCGATCGCAATCGTTCTGCGGATGCGCGGCGTCGTCAATTTCCTCGGCGCCTGGATGATCATCAATCTCGTCACCGGCCTTTACGGTCTCGGGCTCGGCGAGCCCGGCCAGATCGCCTGGGAGGCGCATATTGGCGGGCTTGTCGCCGGTTTCTTCGGATTGCGCTGGTTCGACCCGCGCTGGCAGGCGCCTGAATGGGAGATCCCCGAGGACCAGAGCGACCAGCACACTTGAAATGCAACCGTTCACGGCGCACGATGTTCACTCTTATGTGAAGCCGGTCAGGGCGGGAGCTGGCTAGGCAAGCAGGAGGAGGAGGAGGACGCCATGACAGTTAAGGCAATTCTCGAGAAAAAAGGCCATGACGTGTTCACGCTCGGGCCGAATGAAAAGCTGAGCGAAGCCATTCGAATCCTGGTCGACCACAAGATCGGTGCACTGGTCATCACCAATGGCGATCGCAAGATCGTCGGTATCCTTTCCGAGCGCGACATCGTGCGGGTGGTTGCCAAGGAAGGCGCTGCCGCACTTGATATAGCGGTGCGCTCGGCGATGACGCCGAAAGTGAAGATCTGCAACGAGAACCACACGGTCAACGAGGTGATGGAGATTATGACCAAAGGCCGGTTCCGCCATCTGCCGGTGGAAAAGGACGGGATGCTCGACGGCATCGTGTCGATCGGCGACGTGGTCAAGCGCCGCATCGAGGATGTCGAGCGCGAGGCTGAAGAGATCCGGGCCTATATCGCAACGGCTTGACTCGACGAAGAATCCGCCGACCGGAAGACCGGCCGGCGGTATTTTACTCTATCGGTTGTCTAGTTCGGAGCGGACGAGTTGCAGTCCGCGCCTTGTGATGCGGTAGGGGCCGCCATCGCAAGATGAAACCGCCTTCCTTCGCCTCAGTTTTCGAAACAGATCGAGATCGACGCCTGGATAGTGCCAGCCGTCGCGCGTCATGCATTTGACGTTGGCAATGCGTTTCTTGTCGTTCTTTTCGACTTCGATGCGCCCGCCCCGTGCGAGCAGGTGCAGGATGCGCTGTTCAGTGCGCGAAATATCCATTGGAGAAATTCCCGGGAAAACGAAAAATGCCGCCGCCGCGAAGCTTCGCGGCACGGGGTTTCAGGTCTTCTTGCCCTGCCTCGCTACGAGGTCAGGGCCTTACCGGGACTGAGCGTAAGTGGACATCCACTCTCCATTGGGATGGGCGTCCTATAGGCGAAAGTGGCGGAAAAGGCCAGACTGCGGCTTTGGCCTTGTCTCTTTTGGCGGTTTGCACTAGCGAAGTTTCACATCCAAATATGCGTCTCATGCATATCCGAGAATTCTAGGTACGCAGGCCACCATGACCCTCATCGATACCCGCACGCCCGACGCCAAGCGCCTGATCTCCGGCGCCACCGGCGATTGGGAAATCATCATTGGTCTCGAAGTGCACGCGCAGGTCATCTCGGAAGCAAAATTGTTTTCTGGCGCTTCGACCGCTTTCGGTGCGGCCCCCAACGCCAATGTCAGCCTGGTCGATGCGGCCATGCCGGGCATGCTGCCGGTGATCAACGAGGAATGCGTCAAGCAGGCGATCCGCACCGGTCTCGGGCTGAAGGCGCAGATCAACCACAAGTCGGTTTTCGACCGGAAGAACTATTTCTATCCGGATCTGCCGCAGGGCTATCAGATCTCGCAGTTCAAGCAGCCGATCGTCGGCGAAGGCACGGTTATCGTTTCTGTCGGCCCCGACCGCCAGGGCGAATTCGAGGATATCGAGGTCGGCATCGAGCGCCTGCACCTGGAGCAGGATGCCGGCAAGTCGATGCACGACCAGCATCCGACCATGTCCTATGTCGACCTCAACCGTTCGGGCGTGGCGCTGATGGAGATCGTCTCCAAGCCTGACCTGCGTTCCGGAGACGAGGCCAAGGCCTATGTCACCAAGTTGCGCACCATCATGCGCTATCTCGGCACCTGCGACGGCAACATGGACGAAGGCTCTATGCGCGCCGACGTCAACGTCTCGGTACGCCGGCCCGGTGGCGAGTTCGGAACGCGCTGCGAGATCAAGAACATGAACTCGATCCGCTTCATCGGCCAGGCCATCGACTATGAGGCGCGCCGCCAGATCGCCATCCTGGAGGACGGCGGCAAGATCGAGCAGGAAACGCGGCTGTACGATGCGGTCAAGGGCGAGACGCGCTCCATGCGTTCGAAGGAAGAGGCGCATGACTACCGCTATTTCCCCGATCCCGATCTTTTGCCGCTGGAATTCGACCAGGCCTATGTCGATGCGCTGGCCAAAGACCTGCCGGAACTGCCCGACGACAAGAAGGCGCGGCTGGTCTCTTCGCTCGGGCTATCGACCTACGACGCCTCGATCCTGGTGTCGGAAAAGCCGATCGCCGATTATTTCGAGCAGGTGGCCAGCGGCCGCGACGGCAAGCTTGCCGCCAACTGGGTCATCAACGATCTGCTCGGCCAGCTCAACAAGGCCGGTAAAGATATTGAAAATGCTCCGGTTTCGCCGGAGCAGCTCGGTGCCGTCATCGACCTGATCAAGGAAGGCACCATCTCCGGCAAGATCGCCAAGGATCTGTTCGAGATCGTCTGGAACGAGGGCGGCGACCCGCGCCAGCTGGTCGAAAGCCGCGGCATGAAGCAGGTCACCGACACAGGCGCCATCGAGAAGGCGGTAGACGAGGTCATCGCCGCCAACCCAGACAAGGCCGAACAGGCGCGCGCCAAGCCGACCATGGCCGGCTGGTTCGTCGGCCAGGTGATGAAGGCCACCGGCGGCAAGGCCAACCCGCAGGCGGTCAACGATCTGGTCAAGGCCAAGCTCGGCATCGAATAGGGCCATGTTCGTCCGCACCGCCAGCGAGCGCGACCTTGCCGCCATCCGCGCGCTGCTGGTCGAAACCTGGCATGCGACCTACGACGCTATCTACGGCACTGAGCGGGTGAGAGAAATCACCGACGACTGGCATTCGATCGCCTCGCTCAAGGCGCGGCTGATAAGGCCGAATTCAGAATTCCTGGTCGCCGACGACGGCAAGCGCCTCGGCGGCATGGCTTTCGCCGCCGCTACGACGGATGCGAAGATCGTGCTGTTGAACCAGCTCTATGTCCTGCCCGCCTGCCAGCGGCAAGGCATCGGCCAGGCCTTGCTGGACGAGGTCGAGGCCAGCTTTCCCGAGGCAAACACCTTGCGCGTCGAGGTGGAAGAGGCCAACAAGCCGGCCATTGCCTTTTATCGGGCGAAAGGGTTTGTGCCAGCCGGCAGCACTGCCGATTGCGGCGGTGGCTCAGGATTGCCAGCGCTGATCTTTGAGAAGCCACTGGGATAGATAGCTGACGGCGCATGTCAGGCCGAGCGCAGCGGCGGCGTCAATTCGCGCATCAAGAGTTGGAGCTCGCGCTGGTCGCCGGTGGCAGTCTTGTCGAAGATCGTCGCCAGCTGTGATTTGATGGTGCCGTCCGAGACGCCGCTGGCAGCCGCGATTTCGCGCCGCGTCCGGCCAGCGAAGACATGGCCGGCAACGCGCTTTTCCGCCGCGGTCAATCCGAACAGCGCTGCGATCGCTTCCAGCGCCGGCACGGGTGTTGCGCCGGCGGCGGCGATGAAGATGGCGGCGGCGGCGCGTTGCGACATGCGGGCCGAAATGTCGCGTCGCGCCAGCGGCATGACATGCGCCACCGCCGGAATCATGGACCGGACCAGGGGGATGTTGATGCCGGAAGCTCCGAGCGCGAATTCGTTGCGCGTGCCGAGCTGCACGGCGCGGCCGATCGCGGTGTTGGCGTTTCCGTAGGCGAAGGAGAGCTGGCCGCGCACCGAGGATACCGAGGTGTTCTCCGAGAGCAACGCCTCGGCTGCCGGATTGGCGAAGATGATCTGCATGTCGTCGGCGACGATCAGCACCGGATGGTCCAGGCTCTCGATGATCGAGGCAAAGATGTCGGCCTTGCGCCGCTCGGCCTCGAACAGGTCGCCGATGGTCACCGCGCGCCGGACATGGGGTGCGAGCGTGGAAATCAGGTCGAGATCCCTGGCTGAAATCTGCGGCCTGTCCTTGTCGGTCACCACCATCAGCGTGCCGGTGCGCGCCGGCTGCTTCATCAGCGCCACCCAGAAGAAATCGTCGAGACGGTTGGGTTCCACCCACTCGCGCACGATGCGGCTCTCAATCCAGTTCTGCCGCGCGTCAGGGCCTTGCAGCGCATAGACGCTATCGACGGTGAACGGCATGTCGATCTCCATCTTCGGCAGCGCCTTGAAGAACGGCACTTCGGAGGCGTAGTCGCGCTGCAGCGGCTCGAGCAGGGCCGGGTCGCCGCAACACATCGAAAACCGCGCCGAATTGCTCGATATGTCGACAACCGCCAGCATGGCAAGCCGGCCGATCGCCAATTTGCAGATTGATTCAAGCGTCGACTGCCAACGGCCGACATCGGCAATCGAATCGTAAATTGCCTCGACGATCTGCGGCAGAGCGCGACCGTTGATGTTGGGCTGGATAGACATAGAGCCTCGTTTGCATCGCAGCGTAGTGGCAGGTCACACATTATCTCTGCCTGAGGTAACACCACATTGCCGGGTACGCCGCGTCTGTGAAACATCTCACAGCGACGTTTTGGTGTGTTATCGCTATCAGACCAGCCGATATGACCCTGAAGGACCGCTGTTTACGGGCACTCGCGCCAAGCCGCGATACAAATCAAATTGAACGGATTTGGAATTCTTCAGGGAATAAATGAGGAAACTTCCACATTGTCGATCAGCCTGGTCCTGCCAAGCCAGGCCGCAGCGAGAAGGCGGCCGTCGCTGTCACGCCGCCAGGGGGCAAGGGTCAGGCTTTCGCGCGCGGCGACATAGTCGACGCGGTCGAAGCCTGCCTCGAGAAGCGAGGCGGCAGCCTTGGCGGTCACGCTGCTTTCGTCGGTGCCGGCCGCAAGCGCTGCCGCCGCATGGCGCAGGATGACGTTGAGCTGGCGTGCGACACCGAGTTCGGCAGCGCCGAGATAAGCATTGCGCGACGACATTGCGAGGCCGTCCGCATCGCGCACCGTGGGCGCGCCGACAATGTCCACCGGCAGGTCGAGATCGCGGCAGAGTTTTCGGACGACGCAAAGCTGCTGGTAGTCCTTTTCGCCGAAGATGGCGCGGTCGGGCAAGGCTTGCAGAAACAGCTTGGCCACGACGGTTGCGACGCCCTCGAAGAAGGTCGGCCTGAAATCCGACTCCAGCCCCGACGACGGGCCGCCGACCGAAATCCTGGTCGCGAAACCCTCCGGGTACATTTCGGAAACCGCCGGCGTGAAGGCAAGATGGGCGCCGGCCTGTGTCAGCCGGTCGAGATCGCGCACCAGCTGGCGCGGATATTTGTCGAGGTCTTCGGTGGGCGCGAACTGGGCAGGATTGACGAAGATCGAGACGATGCAGCGATCGGCCGTCGAAAGCGCGGCCCTGACCAGCGAGATATGGCCGTCATGCAGCGCGCCCATGGTTGGCACCATGGCAACGCTGAGGCCGTCGCGCCGCCAGTCGCGGATCGCGGCGCGAAGGGCAAGCACAGTGTCAACAACGACAGGCTGGTTCATGCGTTATCCTTGCCCGTTTTGGCTGAAAAGACATGGCCCGGTCCGGGAAAGGTGCGACTGCGCACCTCTGCCGCATAGTGCGCGGCGGCATCGGCGACCACACTGCGCAAATCGGCATATTCCTTGACGAATTTCGGCACCCGGTCGACGGTCAGGCCGATCATGTCGTCGATGACCAGAATCTGGCCGTCGCAATCGCTGCTGGCGCCGATGCCGATGGTCGGAATGGCGATGCGCCGGGTCAGGTCGGCGGCAACAGTCTCGACGGTACCTTCGATAACCAGCGAAAACGCGCCGGCCTTTTCGACCGCATCGGCGTCGCGTATGAGGGCAGCGACATTCTCCGGCGTGCGGCCCTTGATCTTGTAGCCGCCGTCCTTTTCCACCGATTGCGGCTGCAGGCCGATATGGCCCATCACCGGAATGCCGGACGCGACGATGGCCGCGATCTGACCGGCCACGTCAACGCCGCCTTCCAGCTTCACCGCCTGGCAGCCGGTTTCCCCGACGATGCGGCGCGCCGAGGCAACGGCTTGCGCGGCCGATTTCTCATAGCTGCCGGCCGGCATGTCGACCACCACGCAAGCCTTTGCCGAGCCGCGCATCACAGCCTGGCCATGGGCGATCATCATCTCCGGTGAGGCGCCCAGCGTGGTCTTGTGGCCATGCAGCACCATGGCAACGCTGTCGCCGACCAGGAGAAGGTCGACATGGTCGTCGAGCAGGCGGGCGACGGGATAGGTGTAAGCGGTCAGACAGACGATCGGCACGCCGCCCTTGCGGGCGCGTATAGTCTCCGCGCTGATCCTGACGACAGCTGGGGCCATTCCTCACCTCCCGCAGCCGGCGTTGACCAGCGCCGGGCGATGAGAGCTTTAGGAAGACACAGCCGGCTTGGCAAGCGTAGTGCTCGCAGCTGCGAAATGGATCGACCCATGCTTATGCTTTCGGTGTGCCGTCAGTGCCGCAGTCGCCGCAAAACCCTTGCCTTCGCGATGACCTGACGCCATAAGCAGGGAAGCAGGCACCGCCGCGCGCGCCGCGAGGATTTTGATGAAAACCTTCCTTACGCAGTTTTTCACCTGGTGGAACAGCCAGACGCTGGGGACGCGTTTCCACACCTGGCGCCACGGCAGCAAGGTCGGCCAGGACGCGACCGGCAATGTCTACTACGAAGGCGGCGTCGATTCGGAAGGCCGCACCCGCCGCTGGGTCATCTACGCCAACTATTCGGAAGCCTCGGCTATTCCCCCGGGCTGGCACGGCTGGATCCATCACCGCGTCGATGTCGCGCCGCCGAGCGACGACTATCGCCCGCGCGAATGGGAAAAGGCGCATGAGCCGAACCTCACGGGAACGCCGGCCGCCTATCGCCCGAAGGGTTCCGTGCTCACCAATCAGCACCGTCCGCAGGTGACGGGCGATTACGATGCGTGGACGCCTGGCTCTTGACCGCCGGCCGGTCTTTTGTCGCCACAATTGGCGTTTAGCTGCTTGTTGGTATGACAACGGCGACTAGCCTTGGGCGTGACAGAATCACCCAGGGCCCAAACCACCGGTATATCAGCATGAACATTTTCAGCCTGACATCGATGGCCGGACTGACGGCAGTTGCCGCTGTTGCCATGTGCCCGACAGCGTTTGCGGCAGCCCAGGAGCCTGCCGCGGCGCCGGCAATCTCGGAACGCATCACTAACCCGGTCGCTGAATTCGCCGGCATCGACAAGATCACCGGCCGCATCATCACATTCGATGTCTATATCGACGAAACGGTGCAGTTCGGCGCTTTGCAGGTGACGCCGCGCATCTGCTATTCGCGGCCGGAGAACGAGGAACCGAAGACCGATTCCTTCGTCGAGGTCGATGAGATCACGCTCGACCGCAAGATCCGCCGTATCTTCACCGGCTGGATGTTCGCCGAAAGCCCCGGTCTCAATGCCGTCGAGCATGCCGTCTATGACGTGTGGCTGAAGGGCTGCAAGCAGAAGTCGGATGTGCCGCCGCCGGACGCGGCCAAGGCCGAGACCCCCAAGGTCGATACCTCCAAGCCGAAGCCCGCCGCTGCTCCGGCTGTGGAACAGCCAGATCCCGCGGAACCTGACGCGACCGACACCAACTGATCCTCCGGAACCGTCATGGCCACCACGCGTTTGGCCATGACGACCGCGCATTTATGCGCTTGGAGGATTTTGCGATGTCAGACAGCAAGCGGATCACGGCCAGCAAGAAAGAACTGCTCGACCTTGAAAAGGGGTTCTGGACGGGCGACTCGGCCTATTACGCGGCCAACGCCGACACAGAATGCCTAGTGGCATTTCCTGAGATGGCAAAGGCGATGGACAATGCCGACCTCGCCAAGACCGCGACCAAGCCCAACCGCTGGCGCGATCTGCAGATCGACCTCAAGGGCATCATTGAGCCGGGCAGCGACATTATCATGCTGACCTATGAGGCCCGCGCTGTCAGGGAAAACGGCGAGCCCTACGCCGCGCTTGTCAGCACCGGCTATGTCCACCGCGTCAACGGCTGGAAGATGATGTTCCACTCGCAGACACCGATGGAGACCGCGGCAAAGGGCTGATCTTCTTTCACCGGTCAAGCGGACCGGCCGCGCCCGGTATGCCGGTCAGGGATAAAATACTGCTTCGCCCTTCAGCGCGTCGGCCAGCATCTTCTCGTATTTGCCACGCGGCACGTCGACCGCGCCGAAACGCTTGAGGTGTTCGGTGGTGAACTGCGTGTCGAGCAGCGCGAAGCCGCGCGCCTTCAACCGCTCGACGAGATAATAAAGGCATGTCTTGGACGCATCGGTCTCCCGGGCGAACATGCTTTCGCCGAAGAACACCCGGCCGAGCGACACACCATAGAGGCCGCCAACAAGCCGTTCCTCGCGCCAGGCCTCGACCGAGTGACAGTGCCCGAGCCGGTGCAGTTCGATATAGGCTTCGCGGATCGGCGCGTTGATCCAGGTCGAGCGGCGCTCCTCACGCTTTTCGGCGCAGCCATCGATCGTCGCCTCGAAATCGAAGTCGAAGCGGATGTCGAACGGGTGCTTGCGGATCGTCTTCTTCAGGCTCTTCGGCGTGTGGAACGCCTCGAGCGGGATGATGCCGCGCGTCTCCGGCCGCACCCAGAACACCTCAGGGTCCGAAGCGCTCTCGGCCATCGGAAAGACGCCCGAGGCATAAGCCTTGAGCAAAAGGTCGGTCGGAATGCGATAGCCGGGCGCGTAGGGGCGGGTCATCGCTGCATCATAGCGGCAATTTGGGCGCTATTCCTCTTTGGCCAGATACTTTTCCAGCCAGTGGATGTCGTAGTCGCCATTGGCGATGTCGGCATTGCCGACAAGGTCGCGAAACAGCGGCAGCGTCGTTTTGATGCCGTCGACGACGAATTCGTCGAGCGCCCGGCGCAGCCGCATCATGCATTCGACGCGGTTGCGTCCATGCACGATCAGCTTGCCGATCAGGCTGTCGTAATAGGGCGGGATCTTGTAGCCGGAATAGACACCGGAATCGACGCGGATGCCGAGGCCGCCAGGCGTGTGGAAATGGGTGATCGTGCCGGGCGAGGGCGTGAAGGTGCGCGGATCCTCGGCGTTGATGCGGCATTCGATGGCGTGGCCATTGAACTTGATGTCCTCCTGGCGCACCGAAAGCCCGCCGCCTGAGGCGACGCGGATCTGCTCGTGCACGAGATCGATGCCGGTGATGGCTTCCGTCACCGGATGCTCGACCTGCAGGCGCGTGTTCATCTCGATGAAGTAGAACTCGCCGTTCTCGTAGAGGAATTCGATGGTACCGGCGCCGGAATAGCCGAGGTCGGCGATGGCCTTGGCGCAGATACCGCCGATGCGGGCGCGCTCCTCGGCGTTGAGGGCCGGCGAGGGCGCCTCTTCCCAGACCTTCTGGTGGCGGCGCTGCAGCGAACAGTCGCGCTCGCCGAAATGCACGCCGCGGCCGGCGCCGTCGCCGAACACCTGCACCTCGATGTGGCGCGGCTTTTGCAGGTATTTTTCGATGTAGACGGCATCGTCGCCGAAGGCCGCACCCGCCTCCGTGGAGGCTGTCTGCAAGGCGATCTCAAGGTCGGCCTCGGTAAGAGCGACCTTCATACCGCGCCCACCACCGCCCGCCGAAGCCTTGATGATCACGGGATAGCCGATCTCGGCGGCAATGCGCTTGGCTTCCTTCTGATCGGTGACGGCGCCGTCCGAACCCGGCACGACCGGGATGCCGAGACGCTTCGCGGTGCGCTTGGCCTCGATCTTGTCGCCCATGATGCGGATATGGTCGCCGGACGGGCCGATGAAGGTGATGTTGTGGGCGGCCAGGATGTCGGCGAACTTGGCGTTCTCCGACAGGAAGCCGTAGCCCGGATGCACGGCGTCGGCGCCGGTGATCTCGCAGGCGGCGACGATCTGGTGGATGTTGAGATAGCTGTCGCGCGACGGCGGCGGGCCGATGCACACGCTCTCGTCGGCAAGCCTGACATGCATGGCGTCCGCATCGGCGGTCGAATGCACCACCACGGTCTGGATACCGAGTTCCTTGCAGGCGCGCAGCACCCGAAGCGCGATTTCGCCGCGATTGGCGATGAGGATCTTCTGGAACATCCGGCCCGCTCTACTCGATCACGACGAGCGGCATGCCGTATTCGACCGGCTGGCCGTCCTCGAACAGGATCGCCGTCACCGTGCCGGCCCGCGGCGAAGGGATCTGGTTCATCGTCTTCATCGCCTCGATGATCAGCAGCGTCTGGCCTTCCTTGACCTTCTGGCCGATCTCGATGAAGGCCTTGGCGTCGGGCGAGGGGGCGAGATAGGCGGTGCCGACCATCGGCGAGGGGACCGCGTTCTTGGACGGATCGGCCGCCGCGGGTGCAGCAGCGCTCGCCGCGGGCTGCGCGGCCGGCGCATAGCCTGCTTGAGGTGCTGCAACGGCGTGGACGGCCGCCGGCGCCTGGCGCGATACGCGCACCTTCAGGTCGCCGAGCTCGACCTCGATCTCGGTGAGGTTGGTGTCGTTCAGTATGCCCGCCAGATCGCGGATCAGTTGCTGGTCAACACCGGTCTTCTTTATCGACATTTTCGAGCCTTCTGTTTGTGGGCCGGTCATAGGCGTGCCGCCAGCGCCTGCAGCGCCAGCGAGTAGCCAAGCGGCCCGAACCCGCAGATCATGCCGACAGCGACCGGCGCGACCATGGAGACATGGCGGAATGGTTCCCGCGCGTGGATGTTGGAGAGGTGAACTTCGGCGACGGGCAGCGGCGCGATGGCGCGGATGGCGTCGTGAATGGCGATCGAGGTGTGGCTGTAGGCACCCGGATTGATGACGATGCCGGCGGCCTTGTCGCCGGCCTCCTGGATCCAGTCGACGAGGTCGCCCTCATGGTTCGACTGGCGAAAATCGATCTCGAGGCCAAGTGCGGCGCCTGCCTGCTTGCAGTCGTCGGCGATCGCGGCAAGCGTCTTGCCGCCATAGATGCCGGGCTCGCGCTTGCCGAGCGCGTTCAGGTTGGGACCGTTCAGGACGAAAATCGTTTTCAAAAATGCCGACCTTTTCCCAGCACCTGCCTCAAGCCGGCGCGCAGGGCCTTCTATAATGGGCATAGTCGCCCGCGGAAAGAGCGCAAGTGCGATCTTTCCCTGTCCACAACAGGCCGAAATGTGCCCGTGAGAAATAGGCTCGCGCGCAAGATCAGAGAGCGGCTTTCGCCGCCTCGATCTTTTCGGCCAGCACTTCCTGGCCAAGCGCACCGAACACCACCTCGTTGCCGACCACGTAGGACGGCGTTCCGGTGATGGCCAGCTTGTTGGCGAGGTCGAAGGTCTTGGAGAAAGCCTCGGTGATGGTCGGATCCTTCATCTTCTCGCGCAACTCCGCCTCATCGGCGCCGAGCGACAGCGCCACCTTGATGGCCGCAGCCTCTGTGGCGCGGCCCTGGCCGCCCAGCAGCGCATTGTGGAACTCGCCATACTTTTCCGGCTTCATCAGGTGGAAGGCCATCGAGACGACGCTGGCCTTCTGCGAATCCGGGCCGAGGATCGGGAATTCCTTGAGCACGAAGCGCAGGTCCGGATCGGACTTGGTCAGTGCCCGCATGTCCTCGATGGCGCGTTTGCAGAAGCCGCAATTGTAATCGTAGAACTCGACGATGGTGACCTTGCCCTTCGGATTGCCGACGACGCCGTCGAAGGTCGAGTTGAAGATCTCATCCTTGGCCTTCTCGATAACGCCGAGGGCGGCGATCCGCTGTTCTTCCTTCTGCTTGGCCTCGAGCGCGTCCTGCACTTCGAGCAGAACCTCGGGGTTCCTCAGCAGATAGTCGCGGATGATGCCCTCGACCTCGGCGCGGTCGATCTTGGTGTCCGAGGACGCTACCTGCACGATCTGCGCCGTATCGGCCTTAGCCACCTGCGGACTGCCGGCGACGAACCCGAAAGCCAGCATGGCAAGAGCAGCCGCCACTCCCGTCGTGCCTAGCAATATTGCCTTGTTCATCGTCTGATCCTCTTACCGGTTCCGGTCTATCTTAGTCGCTGCGAGCGACCGGAAGGTTCATTTCTTGAGTTTGCCTGAAGGGTTGTAGTTTATGATGTCCTGCGCGCGAATCCAGCCGGGCTCGCCGCGCTTCAAGTCCTTTTGCGCGCGCATGGCAAAGATTTTCGCATTCTTGTAGTCGCCGGAATAGAAATGGCCCTCGGCGGTGGCGAGCTCCGCGGCCGGGATGTTGCTGAGTTCGCCATAGGCCTGGGCCAGATAGCGGTACCCGGCGGTGTTTTCCTTGTCGCGCCCGAGACCGTTGTTGATCTGCACCACCGCCTTCTTCAGTGAATCGGGCGTGCCGATGGCCATCAGCGCCTGGCCGAGGGACACGGGCAACAGGCCCGACTTCACCGGATCGAGGCTGACCGCCTTGGCATAGGCATCCGCCGCGTCCTTCGGCTTGTTGGCCTTCATCAGGATGTCGCCGCGCAATTCCTGGAAATAGGGGTTCTTCGGCTGTTCCTTGATCAAGGCGTTGGTCTTGGTCAGTGCCGCACCCAGATTCCCGTAGAGATAGGCCATCTGCGCCTCGCCATAGCGCGATGGGAGGCTGCCCGGGGCCTTGCGCATCAGCCGCGTCGCGGCGGCCTGGCCGCCCATATAGGCGGCGATCTTGATGCGCATCATGTCGTGCCGCTGCTGCAGCGCGGGCGGATCGACCTTGTCGACATTGGGACTTTGCTTGACCAGCACTTCGAGATTGGCGATGCGCTCCTGCGGCATGGGATGGCTGATCCGGTAGGGATCGACCTGCGTGCCGGACAGAGACAGCGCGTTCTGGAAGCGGGCGAAGGTCTTCAGCATGCCCATGCCGGACTGGCCGGTGGCGTTGAGATAGGTGATGGCCGAGCGGTCGGCGGTCGACTCTTCGGTGCGCTGGTAGGCAAGAATGCTGCGCTGCGCCATCTCGCCGCCGCCGGCGGCGACACCCATGCCGGCACCGGCAAGGCCGCGGCTGTTGGTGGTGGCGCCGGCAACGATGGCGCCGGCGCCAAGCAGCGTGGCGATGATGGCCATCGTCTTGGCGCGCTCGAGCTGGTCGCGCAATTTCTGCTGATGGCCGCCGGCGATGTGGCCGGCCTCGTGGGCGATGACGCCGATGATCTCATTGGGCGTTTCGGCCTGCATCAGCGCGCCGGTGTTGATGAACAGCCGGCGCCCGGTGACGAAGGCGTTAAAACTCTGATCGTTGACCAGGACGATATCGACGCCGTCATTGGCGAGACCAGCCGCCTTGAAGATCGGCCGCGCATAGTCGCGCACCAGCGCCTCGATCTCGGCATCGCGCACCACCGGCACCGCCTGTGCGAATGCTGTCACCGTGCCGGAGATCGCAACAGTGGCGGCAAGGAAAAGCGTCGCGAAGCCGCGCGCTGTCTTCACGATGGAATATTTTGAAATCGTCGATTTGGGTCGGCTCAGCATGAGGTCCACTGGTAAACGAGCGGGCGAACGATGAAAAGAGTCGGCACCGAAACTAGGCTAACTTGTGATCCTCACATCAATCGGGCATTTGTGCGGCGCTGCCATCGGGGTTGCTGACCTGGAGCGGCAAGGATTGGGCGGAAGAGGTGAGGTCAAATGGTTGTTTCGCTGTCGCGCCGCGGTGAAGTCGAGCCGTTTCACGCCATGGACATCCTGGCCGAGGCCAACCGGCTGAAGGCGACAGGCGTGCCTGTCGTCTCCATGGCTGTCGGCCAGCCATCCGATCCGGCGCCGGTGGGGGTCAGGGAAGCCGCCGTAAATGCGCTGAAGATCGGCCGCATCGGCTATACCGATGCGCTCGGCCTGGCGGATCTGCGCAAGGCGATCGCCGCGCACTATGGCGATCACTACGGAATCGATGTCGCGCCGAACCGCATCGCCGTGACGACGGGATCGTCGGCAGCCTTCAATCTGGCCTTCCTGGCGATGTTCGATCCGGGCGACCGCGTCGCCATCGCGGCACCCGGCTATCCCGCCTATCGCAACATCATGGCCGCGCTCGGCATCGAGATCGTCGAGATCGAGCTCGGCCTGGACGCTTATCTGCATGCCGACCATTTGAAGGTGGCGCATCGGGAAAACCCGTTGAAGGGCGTGCTGTTCGCCAGCCCGGCCAATCCGACCGGCGCCGTCATTCCCGCCGATGAACTCTCGGCGCTGGTGAGGACAGCCGAAGAACTCGGCATCGCGGTCATATCGGATGAGATCTATCACCGGCTGGCCTATGCCGCGCCCGACACTACGGCGCTGGCCTATGGCTCGGGCGTAACGGTGATCAATTCCTTCTCAAAATACTATTGCATGACCGGCTGGCGTATCGGCTGGATGGTGCTGCCGGACGCTCTGGTGCGGCCCATCGAGCGCATTGCCCAGAGCCTCTACATCTCGCCGCCGGAACTGTCGCAGATCGCGGCGATCGAAGCCTTCAAGGCGACGGAAGAGCTGGAAGCGGTGAAGGCGCGCTACGCCTGGAATCGCGAGCTGTTGATGCAGCGCCTGCCGGAGCTCGGATTTCCGCTGGCAGCCCCCATGGACGGCGCCTTCTACGCCTTTTGCGATGTCACCCGGCATACCAATGACAGCATGGCCTTTGCGCGAAAAATGCTGGCCGAGGCGCATGTGGCGGCGACGCCCGGCCGTGATTTCGATCCGCTGGCCGGACACCGAACGATGCGTTTTTCCTATGCCGGCAGCCATGACGATATGGTCGAGGCGATGACGCGCATCGAGCGCTGGCTGAAATAGCGGGGACGACAATGCCGGAACTCGAACAGGCGCTGGCCGATGTCGCCGCCGAGATGGCGGAACGCACCGATCGTGGCGACGTCGCCACCTACATCCCGCAGCTCGGCAAAGTCGATCCGAAGAAATTCGGCATTGCGGCGGTGACCAATGACGGCCGCGTGCTCGTCGCCGGCGACGCCGACCAGGCGTTTTCGATTCAGAGCATCTCGAAGGTGTTTACCCTGACGCTGGCGCTGGGCAATGTCGGCGACGCACTGTGGCAGCGTGTCGGGCGTGAGCCGTCGGGCAATCCGTTCAACTCGATCGTCCAGCTCGAGCATGAGAACGGCATCCCGCGCAATCCGTTCATCAATGCCGGCGCCATCGTCGTCTCCGACATCCTGCTCGCCGGCCACCAGCCGCGTGAAGCGATCGGCGAGATCCTGCGCTTCATCCAGTTCCTGGCCGATGACGAGACAATCATCATCGACCGCGAGGTCGCGGTGTCCGAGCGCGCCACCGGCTTCCGCAATTTTGCGCTTGCCAACTACATGAAATCCTTCGGCAATCTTCACCATGCGCCGGAGCTGGCGCTGGGCGTCTACTTCCACCATTGCGCCATCGCCATGAGCTGCCGGCAACTGGCGCTGGCCGGCCGCTTCCTCGCCAATGGCGGCAAGAACCCAGCGACCGGCCATTCCGTGGTGTCGGCCGAGCGCGCACGCCGCATCGGCGCCATGATGCTGACCTGCGGCCACTATGACGGCTCCGGCGATTTTGCTTTCCGCGTCGGCATTCCCGGCAAAAGCGGCGTCGGCGGCGGCATTCTGGGGATCGTGCCGGGCGTCGCCTCGCTCGCCGTGTGGTCGCCAGGTCTCAACGCCAACGGCAATTCGAAGCTGGGGTCGATCGCGCTGGAAAAGCTGGCCAGGATGATGAACTGGTCGATCTTCGCGCCCTAGGACTTACCGATATTCAGGTGAGGCCGGCCTGCGAATGGCAGCTTCCTGCGCTTCCGGTGCTCACGTACTTTAAGTACGCTCCGCTCCGGTTCTCGGAAGCCACCATTCTCGACTCGGCCTGACCTGAATCTCGGCAAGTCCTGACGTCGCGCCACATAACAAAAAGTCCCGCGTCGTGGTTCGAACGACGCGGGTTTTGTCAGAAATCTATCTTAATTAGCTGAAAAGCTTAGAAAAAGCCCTTCCGCTGCCACCAGCCGGCACGCTTCGGCTTTTCCTCGGCCTTGGCCTCATCGGCGACAGT
The DNA here is from genome assembly GCF_056404775.1 of Mesorhizobium sp. P2_B5. NCBI lineage: Bacteria > Pseudomonadati > Pseudomonadota > Alphaproteobacteria > Hyphomicrobiales > Phyllobacteriaceae > Mesorhizobium > Mesorhizobium sp. P2_B5. The sequence continues at coordinate 46,486 of NZ_JBFUDJ010000017.1, forward strand.
CGACGAGACCACCGGCACGACAGGGGCATCGATCGCCACAGGCTTGCGCCGGGTCGGGCGGGCATTGGCGGGTGCCTGTTCCTCGGCGGCCGGGGCGGCAGGCGCAGGCGTCTGCGCCTCGACCGGTGCAATGTCCTCGACAGCGGCGGCAGCCGGCACTTCGGCCACCGTCTCGGCGGGGATTTCGGCCGCGGCCTTCTTCGCCCTCGAGGCGCGCTTCTTCTTCGGCTTTTCGGCTGGCGTGTCGTCGTTCGCCGCGGCGGGAGCCGCGGCTTCTTCAACCGCTACCGCAGCGACCGGTTCGCTTGCGACCGTTTCGGCTTCAGCAGCATCGGCCACCGAAGCGTCGGCGCTTTCGCCGGCTTCGGTCTCGGTGCCGCCTTCGCCGTCCTCGCGGCGATTGCGCTTGCCACCGCGCTTGCCGCGCCGGCGCTTCTTGCCCTGGGTGTCATCAGACGCTTCCACCGTTTCGACGGCACCAACCGGGGGTTCGTCTTGCGGTGCAGCATCGTCGCCGCCCGGTTCAGAGGCAAAGTCAGCGCTTGCCGCAGCGGCCGAAGCGCCTTCGGCGGTCTGGCCATGCTCGCGCTCGCCGTGCTCGCGGTCGCGATCCTTGCCACCACGCCGCCTGCGGCGCTTGCGGCGCTTGCGGTCGCGGCCTTCGCCGTCCTCAGCCGATCTCGGCTGCTGCTGCGACTGCGGCTGCGCCTGGCGCGGCTGCTCGACCTGCACCACAACCTCGTCGTCTTCCTCCTCGATGACGATTTCGTCCTCGGGCTCTTCCGGCTCGACATAGGCGGGCAGGCTGCGCTGCTCGACAAAGCCTTCCGGCTTTTCGGCAATAGCGCCGCGGAAGATGGCATAGTGCTGCACACCGACCGTGTCATCAGCTTCGATGGTGATGGTCAGGCCGAAGCGGCTTTCGAGTTCCACCAGGGTGCCGCGCTTGTGGTTGAGCACATAGAGCGCGGTTGCCGCCGGCGTCCGCACGGTGATGTGGCTGCGCGAATCCTTGAGCAGGAATTCCTCGATCGCCCGCACCACCATCAGCGCCACCGACGAGTCGGAGCGGACATGGCCGGTGCCGCCGCAATGCGGGCAGGGCTTCATGGTCGATTCCAGCACGCTGGCGCGGATGCGCTGGCGTGACATCTCCATCAGGCCGAAATGCGAGATGCGGCCGACCTGGATGCGTGCCCGGTCGTTCTTGAGGTGATCCTTCAGTCGCTTCTCGACGGAGCGGTTGTTGCGGTTCTCCTCCATGTCGATGAAGTCGATGACGATCAGCCCGGCGAGATCGCGCAGCCTCAACTGCCGGGCGACTTCTTCCGCCGCTTCAAGGTTGGTGTGGAGCGCGGTGTCCTCGATCGAGTGCTCCTTGGTGGAACGGCCCGAATTGACGTCGATGGCGACCAGCGCTTCGGTCTGGTTGATGATGATGTAGCCGCCGCTCTTCAGCGTCACCTGCGGCTGCAGCATGCGGTCGAGCTGCGCCTCGATGCCGTTGCGCACGAAGATCGGCGTCGTGTCGCGGAACGGCTGAACCACCTTGGCGTGGCTCGGCATCAGCATGCGCATGAAATCCTTGGCCTCGCGATAGCCTTCCTCGCCGGAGACAAGAATCTCGTCGATATCCTTGTTGTAGAGATCGCGCACCGAGCGCTTGATCAGGCTGCCTTCCTCGTAGACGAGGGCAGGGGCGGTGGATTGCAGCGTCAGATTGCGGACGTTTTCCCAAAGCCGCATCAAATATTCGTAGTCGCGCTTGATTTCGGCCTTGGTGCGGCTTTCGCCGGCGGTGCGCAGGATGACGCCCATGCCCTGCGGCACTTCGAGATCGGCAACGACTTCCTTGAGGCGCTTGCGGTCGACCGCGCTGGTGATCTTGCGCGAAATGCCGCCGCCGCGCGCCGTGTTGGGCATCAGCACCGAATAGCGGCCGGCAAGCGACAGATAGGTGGTGAGAGCCGCGCCCTTGTTGCCGCGCTCTTCCTTGACCACTTGGACCAGCAGGATCTGCCGGCGCTTGATGACTTCCTGGATCTTGTACTGGCGGCGCACCGGCTTGCGGCGGTTGCGCACCTCTTCCAGCGCATCCTCGGCGCCGACCGATTCAATCTCGTGGTCGTCGAGATGCGAGGACTGCACCTCTTCCAGCATGCCGCGATCATTGTCGCTGGAGGTGGATTCGCCGCTGTGATCGGCCGAAACAGTTTCGCCGCTAGCCTCGCTGGAGGCCGCCTCGTCGCCGGCCTCAGCCGGCGGGATGGCTTCGGAGATCACATCCGCCTCGACGCTTGCCGCGATCGATGTCGGGCCGCCTTCTGACGGTTCGGTCTCGGATGTCTCGGTCTCGGAGGTTTCGCTGTCGCTATGCGCGGCGTGATCTTCATGCCCGGCGGTATCAGCCGCGGCATGCTCGGAAGCAGGCTCTTCGGCAACGGCATCGCTGCCGGTGTCCCCAATTTCGCCGCTTTCATCATCGGTGCCGGCGTCGCGCTTGTGTTCGCCACGCTCGCGGCCTTTGCCGCCGCGCCGGCGGCTGCGCCGGCCGCGATCACGGCTCTGGCGGTCGTCGCCGTCATTGTCCTCGTTCTCCTCGTCCTCGGCTTCCTGCGCTTCGGCGCGCAGCAGAGCCTGACGATCGGCGACCGGGATCTGGTAATAGTCGGGGTGTATTTCACTGAAGGCGAGGAAACCGTGACGGTTGCCGCCATATTCGACAAAGGCTGCCTGAAGGGAAGGTTCGACGCGCGTTACGCGGGCGAGATAGATGTTTCCTTTAAGCTGCTTCTTGTCCTGGGATTCAAAGTCGAATTCTTCAATACGGTTACCGCGGATAACGACAACGCGTGTTTCCTCCGGGTGGGAGGCGTCTATCAGCATTTTGTTGGGCATTATTACGTTTCCTCCCGGCAGCCGCCAGCCGCAGCTTGCGAGGCAAAGCCCGCTGCTGCGTGTCTGTCATGTGGGTGCCGGATGTCTGGATGGTTGCTGGCCGCCGCTTGAGCGCCATGGCGGTGCCGCCCGCAGCCATAATGGCGCGGTTTGATGCGGACCTTTCCATGATTGCGCTTGAAGCCATCGTCACCAGCAGAACCTTTTGAACCAAAGCCCGGACGAACCGGACCAGCTTGTTTGCTCATACAGAGCCGGCACGGGAACAAACCCGGCCGTTTTCCTCACGCAGGCGATTCCCCCGCCACGGGCGCACACCTGCGAAATTCGTCGCGATCACCTGAAGCCTTTTCGCTGGAAGCGAAAGGAGCCGCCTTTCATCTGACCTGTAGCGGGAAGCTGCGGGAGAAGCGGTTCCAGGATTGCAGTGATCCACCATCGCTTTTATGATTTGACGGGGTGGAAGGCAACCCCGATTTCGGATGCCGGCAAAAAGCAGTGCCGTAACGGAAGCACAGGCCTTAATGCTCAATGAAAAGGCTTGGTTAACCTTCTCTGGATACCAATCGTTAATCGAGTCTGCGGCCTGACCGGCATTTCGACCAACCACGCGGGCGCGAGGCGCCAAACCGGGAGCGACTGCAAAGAGATGGGACTGGCGGGCACCACAGACAAGGGCCATGGCCGTGCAGGCCTTTTGCTGCGCCCTGCGATTGTGCTTTTGCTGCTGGCGCTCTGCTTCGGTTTTGCGCCGGGCTCACGCGCGGCTGATGCGCCGCTCGGCGCCACTGCCTACAAGATGGCGGGCGACGCCACCAAGATGCGCATCGTCATCGATTTCGACCGCGAACCCGATATCAAATGGTTCCTGTTGCGCGGCCCCAACCGGCTGGTCGTCGACCTGCCGCGCACACGATTCGCAATCAGCGCGAAGGACGCCAAGGCGCGCGGCCTGGTCAAGGCGGTGCGCTATGGCGATCAAGGCGAGGGATCGCGGCTGATCCTGACCGGCAAGGGGCCGTTCTCGGTCGACAAGCTCGACGTGCTCAAGAATGATGACGGAACCGGCTACCGCATCGCCATCGACATGTCGGCGGCCTCGGATCGCGAGTTCGATGAAGCCCTTGCCAACCAGGCGCTGACCACCGGCTCGACCGTCTCCACCGACAAGGGCGCCAGGGTCGGCACCGGGCCGGTCTCCAACCCGGGGCATCGCTTCACCGTCGTCATCGATCCCGGCCATGGCGGCATCGACGGTGGCGCCGAAGGCCTCAACGGCACCATCGAGAAGAACGTCACGCTGGCCTTCGCCATCGAATTGCGCGACAAGCTCACCGCCGTCGGCAACTACGACGTGTTCATGACGCGCGAGGCCGACGAATTCCTGCGGCTCGACGACCGCGTGCGCATCGCCCGCCAGCATGAGGCGGACCTGTTGATCTCGATCCATGCCGATACGATCAGCGTCAAGGGCATCAGAGGCGCCACCGTCTACACCGTCTCCGACAAGGCATCCGACCCGGAAGCGCAGGCGCTGGCCGATCGCGAAAACCTCTCCGACCAGTTCGCCGGCATGGTGATCAAGGACGACAACAAGGAAGTCACCGACATACTGATCGACCTGATCCGCCGCGAGACGCATAATTTCTCGATGAGTTTCGCCCACACCCTGGTTGGTCAGCTGTCCACCAGCGTCGGCCTGATCAACAATCCACAGCGCTCGGCAGGCTTCAAGGTGCTGAAGGCGCCCGATGTGCCATCGGTGCTGGTCGAACTCGGCTATCTCTCCAACGCCAAGGACGAGGCGCAGCTACTCGACGCCGACTGGCGCGGCAAGGCGGCGCAGAGCATCACCAACGCCGTCGCTTTGTTTGCCTCCGCCAAGATGGGAACGGGAACCGGAGGCTGAGATGGCCGACGCCGCCTACAACCAGAGGCAGCGTTGCACGACGACAACACCGGGCGCTTTTATTTCCGGTGGGGGATGCAGAAATCGGGCGCTGCCCCATTTTGTCCACATGGTGGCGACATGGGTTTTCCATCACGGATCGGGACCGTTGCGAAGGCTTGCGCGAAAGGCGGCTTCGTCTAGGAAATTCCCGAACCTCGGACTGGAGCGGGCATGATTCGTCTCATCGGCTATTTCTTTGGTATCGGCACGACGCTGGCGCTTCTGGTTGCCGCGGGCGTGGCGATATACATCAGCCATCTGTCGAAGGACCTGCCCGACTACGAAGTGCTGGCCAAATACGAGCCGCCGGTGACGACCCGCATCCATGCTTCCGACGGCTCGCTGATGGCAGAATATGCGCGCGAACGGCGGCTCTATCTGCCGATCCAGGCGGTTCCGGACCGGGTCAAGGCGGCGTTCCTGTCAGCCGAGGACAAGAATTTCTACAACCATCCCGGCATCGACATCACCGGGCTTGGCCGCGCCATCTACGTCAACCTGCAGAATGTGGGCTCGGGCAGGCGCCAGGTCGGCGCCTCGACCATCACCCAGCAGGTGGCAAAGAACTTCCTGTTGTCCTCGGACCAAACCTACGAGCGCAAGATCAAGGAGATGATCCTGGCCTTCCGCATCGAGCAGGCCTATTCGAAGGACCGCATCCTCGAGCTCTACCTCAACGAGATCTTCTTCGGCTTCGGCGCCTATGGCGTCGCGGGCGCGGCGCTGACCTATTTCGACAAGTCGGTCAACGAACTGACCGTCGCGGAAGCCGCCTATCTGGCGTCGCTGCCGAAAGGTCCCAACAACTACCATCCCTTCAAGCATGCCGACCGCGCCATCGAGCGCCGCAACTGGGTCATCGACCAGATGGTCGAGAACGGCTACGTGACGCGCGAGGAAGGCGACAAGGCCAAGGCCGAGCCGCTCGGCGTGACGCCGCGCCGCAACGGCTCCTATCTGTTCGCGGGCGAATACTTCACCGAGGAAGTGCGCCGCCAGATCATCTCCCGCTATGGCGAGAACGCGCTCTATGAGGGTGGCCTGTCGGTGCGCACGACGCTCGATCCGAAGATCCAGCTCATCGCTCGCAAATCGATGCAGAACGGCTTGCTCAAATACGATACGCTGCGCGGCTATCGCGGACCGGTGACGCATATCGATGCTTCCGGCGACTGGGGTGTGGCGCTGGGCGCCGTCAAGGGCCTGGAAGACGTGCCGGAATGGTCGCTTGCCGTCGTGCTCGACAGCTCGGATACCGGCCTTTCCATCGGCCTGCAGCCGACGCGGCAGATTTCAGGCGATATCGTCAAGGAACGCGTCGAAGGCACCGTCAGCAAGGAAGACATGAGCTTTGCCATGCGCCATGTGGTCGATGGCAAGACGGTCAAGGCCAAGTCGCCGGCCGACGTGCTGCAGCCGGGCGACGTTATCTTCGTGCAGAAAAACGAAGGTTCGGAAGGCGCCTACACGCTGCGCCAGGTGCCGGAAGTGGAGGGCGGCCTGATCGCCATGGATCCGCATACCGGCCGCGTGCTGGCCATGGTCGGCGGCTTCTCCTATGCGCAGTCGGAGTTCAACCGCGCCACGCAGGCGATGCGCCAGCCGGGATCGTCATTCAAGCCGATCGTCTATTCGGCAGCGCTCGACAATGGCTATACGCCGGCCTCGGTGATCATGGACGGGCCGATCACCATCCAGAGCGGCAATACGACCTGGACGCCGAAGAACTATGACGGCACGGTCGCCGGCCCCGCGACCTTGCGCTCCGGCATCGAAAAGTCGCGCAATTTGATGACGGTGCGGCTGGCCAACGACATGGGCATGAAGCTGGTGGTGGAATATGCCGAGCGTTTCGGCGTCTACGACCATCTGGCGCCGTATCTGCCGATGGCGCTGGGCTCCGGCGAGACGACCGTGATGCGCATGGTGTCGGCCTATTCGATCATGGCCAACGGCGGCAAGTCGATCAAACCCTCGCTCATCGACCGCATCCAGGACCGCTACGGCAAGACGGTGTTCAAGCAGGACGAGCGCGGCTGCGAAGGCTGCAATGCGTCCGAATGGAACAACCAACCCGAACCGGATCTGGTCGACAATTCCGAGCAGGTGCTCGATCCGATGACCGCCTACCAGATCACCTCGATGATGGAAGGTGTCGTCCAGCGCGGCACCGGCGCCACGATCGCCGAGCTTGGCCGCCATATTGCCGGCAAGACCGGCACGACCAATGACGAGAAGGATGCCTGGTTCATCGGCTATACGCCGAACCTCGTCGTCGGCCTTTACATGGGCTACGACACCCCGCGCGGCCTTGGCCATGGCGCCACCGGTGGTGGTCTGGCGGCGCCTATCTTCAAGGACTTCATGCGCGTGGCGCTGGACGGCACGCCCAATGTCGACTTCAAGGTGCCGGAAGGCATGAACCTGGTCGCCATCAATCGCAAGACCGGCATGCGTGCCGCGGCGGGCGATGCCGGCACCATCATCGAAGCCTTCAAGCCGGGCACCGGCCCTGCCGACAGCTATTGGGTGATCGGCATGGGGGCCGACGGCTCCAATGGCGCCGGGGGACCGCTGTCGCCGCAGGCGACGGAAGCCATCCAGGCGCCCGGCGGCGGGCTTTACTGACGATCTGATTTCCCATGCCGAGTGGGCTGGCTTGTTGAGCCGGCCCATTTCGCTTTACAGGCAGCAATGCCGTCCCTATGTATCGCGCCGACCCAAGCGCCACTTCAAAAACAGGACAGAACAACCAGCCATGCGCGCGGAAACGCAGAACATTGTCGACGAGATCAGGCAGGCGATAACCCTGCTGAGGAGGCATCTTTGACTGGGATCAGGCCATAAAGCGGCTTGAATACCTGAATGTGCGGGCTGAGGACGCCAGTCTCTGGAACGAACCACTGGAAGCGCAAAAGCTGATGCGCGAGCGTCAGGGCCTCGAAGAGGGCATCGCCGCGGTCAAGGGCCTGACGCAGGCACTGGAAGACAATATCGGCCTGATCGAGCTTGGTGAGGAAGAGGGCGACGAGGGCGTCGTCGCCGAGGCCGAAGCCGCCATCCGATCGATGCAAGGCGAAGCCAAGGCCCGCCAGGTCGAGACGCTGCTGTCGGGCGAAGCCGACGCCAACGACACCTATCTCGAAGTCCATGCCGGCGCCGGCGGCACCGAGAGCCAGGATTGGGCCTCGATGCTTCTGCGCATGTATACGCGCTGGGCCGAACGGCGCCGCTTCAAGGTCGAAGTGCTGGAAGTCCATGACGGCGAAGAGGCCGGCATCAAGTCCGCCACGCTGCTGATCAAGGGCCATAATGCCTATGGCTGGCTGAAGACCGAATCCGGCGTCCACCGCCTGGTGCGCATTTCGCCCTATGACAGCAATGCGCGCCGCCATACGTCCTTCTCCAGCATCTGGGTCTATCCGGTCGTCGATGACAGGATCGAGATCGACGTCTCTGAATCCGACGTGCGCATCGACACTTACCGCTCGTCCGGTTCGGGCGGCCAGCACGTCAACACGACGGATTCGGCGGTCCGCATCACCCATATCGCCACGGGCATCGCGGTCGCCTGCCAGGCGGAACGCTCGCAGCACAAGAACAAGGCCAAGGCCTGGGAAATGCTGCGCTCGCGGCTCTACGAGGAAGAGCTGAAGAAGCGTGAAGCGGTGGCCAACGCCACCGAGGCATCGAAGAGCGACATTGGCTGGGGACACCAGATCCGTTCCTATGTGCTGCAGCCCTACCAGCTGGTTAAGGACCTGCGCACCGGCGTCGAAAGCACCAGCCCGTCGAGCGTGCTCGACGGCGATCTAGACGACTTCATGGAAGCCTCGCTGTCGCAGCGCATTGAAGGCGGGGCTGGTGAAGCGGTTGCCGATCTAGACTAGGGTACGTCCATATCCTCAGGCGTCGGGCAAAGGAGAAGCCGGTGACACGCAAGCTCAGCGGAAAGTGCTTTTGCGGCGCGGTCCACTATGAGGTGGCGGACGAATTCGTTTATGCCGCGAATTGCCATTGTTCGAACTGCCGGCGCACCACAGGTTCGGCTTTCAAGCCGTTCGCCGGCATCGAACGCGACAAGTTTGCCCTTGCCGAAGGGCATCACGGGCTCATTCATTTCGGCGACGACAGCGGCCACGATGCGCATTGCAGCCGCTGCGGCTCGTTGCTCTATTCGCTTGTCCGCGATGGCGCCTATGTCCATGTCGCCATGGGCACGCTGGTCGACGATCCCACCATACGGCCGACCGCGCATATTTTCGTCGGCTCCAAGGCGCCGTGGTTCACCATCGCCGACGACCTGCCGCAATATGAAGGGCATGCCTCCGACGGCTAACGCCTCTTGGGCGCCGCGTCGTTAACCTCTCGTTAACCAAGCCGGCGCACCCTTTGGATGGCAGATGTCGGCGCTCGGGGTGCGGCACTGTAGTACCTATGCACTTCTTGCGCCGACCAAGGAATCAGCCCAGCATCCCGGGCTGAGAGTGAAAAAGCATTTATGGCCGGGCGCGGCATATCTGCGAGCTGACGGTTCGGCCACTGGGAAGACACGTTCCAAGAACGGGCAAGCAAACGCTTGATGCTCGCTTGAAAGGAACGTTTCCATGTCTGCTGCCATAGTCCGATCGGCCAGAGCCGTTCAACCGGCTGGCCGACTTCTGTTTTCCCTGTTCGTGATCGGCGCGATCGCGGTGCTGACCGCACCCGGCTTCGCCCATGACGCCAAGCCGACGGCGGCGAAGCCGCAAGGCTGGAGTTATCCCTTCGCCTGCTGCGCCAACTATGACTGCCGCACCACCCATACGGGCGAGGTGCTGGAAAAGCCCGAGGGCTATGTCATCGCCGGAACGGGGGAGGTCGTTCCGATGAGCGACAAGCGGGTCAAGGACTCACCCGACGGCGATTTCCACTGGTGCGCGCACCAGGCTGGTCTCGACGCCGGCAAGACGATCTGCCTGTTCGTACCGCCGCGTTCCTACTGACGGCAAGGCAGCGTTCCAGCCATCGTTGCTGACAGACAGTTGTCAGGAGCCTTCCTTTATGGTGCCTTTGCCGCATGGCGGCGGGCAACGGAGAGGAAAGCTTTTCATGACCATCAAGGCCAGCTGTCACTGCAGGGCGACGACATTCGAGGTTTCGCAAGCGCCCGAGACAGTAACGCAATGCACCTGCTCGTTCTGCTCCAAGCGCGGCTCGCTGTGGGCCTACTACGTTCCGTCGCAATTCAAGCTCACCAGCCCGGCAAAGAACGTCTCCGTCTATCAATGGGGATCGAAGACCGTCAAACACGGGTTTTGCGCCATTTGCGGCTGCGGCACCTTCACCGAAACGCCGGACTGGTCGACCGGCAAACCCGACTTCGACAACCCCAAGATCTCGGTCAATTCGCGGCTGTTCGACGATTTCGACCTCGACAAGGTCGAGGTGGTCATTATCGACGGCAAGAATCTCTGGTAGTCGGCCCCAACCACCGAAGCAGAAGAGCGGCGCAAGCGGGGAAAAGCCGCTTTCTCCGTTCCGCTTTTCGCCGTATTTCATGGTACAAGACCCGTGGAAGGGCTGATATGCGCGGGCCGCAAAGGCCGCGGTTTGGAGAGGGACGTTATCTCATGAAAAAGACTGTGCTCGTCGCCGTTGCGACGGCTGTGCTGGTGAGCGCCTGCACGACCACTGATCCATATACCGGCGATCAGAAGATTTCCAACACCGCCGCGGGTGCAGGCCTTGGTGCCCTGGCCGGCGCCAGCCTTGGTCTGCTTGCCGGCGGCAATGACCGCCGCAATGCGCTGATCGGGGCCGGTATCGGCGCGCTGGCCGGCGGCGCCATCGGCGCCACGATGGACCAGAACGAGGCTGAATTGCGCCGCCAGCTGCAGGGCACCGGCGTCAGCGTCACCCGCACCGGTGACCAGATCATCCTCAACATGCCGTCCGACATCACCTTCAACGTCGACCAGGATGCGGTGAAGCCCGGCTTCTACCAGGTGCTGAATTCGGTGGCGCTGGTGCTGAACAAGTTCCGCCAGACCACGGTCGACGTGTTCGGCCACACCGATTCGACCGGTGGCGACGAGCACAATTTCGATCTGTCGCAGCGCCGTGCTTTGGCGGTCGCCAACTATCTGTCGGGACAGGGCGTCGATTCGCGCCGCTTCGCCGTCACCGGTTTCGGCAAGACCCGTCCGATCGCGTCCAACGCGACGTCGGCCGGCCGCGCGCAGAACCGGCGCGTCGAGATCCAGCTTTCGCCGCTCACCTGATCAGATCGGCATCGGCATGCGAAGGCGGCCCCGCAAGGGGCCGTTTTCATTTGGCTCCTGTGATCCGCCAAACGATCTAAAGCATTAGAATTTTCTAATAATCGCTTTTCGGACACCTTGGAAAGGATTAGCATTGGGGCTGTTCCAGAGGGGATGGGGCGGTACAAACGGCCGCGCAATCATCACTTAGCCGGCCCCGGTCCTGCACGGCCAGATCATGAAATCTGGGAGGAATGCATGACAAGAACAGCTCGCCTTGGGCGTTGCGGCGCCCTCGTTTTGACAGGTCTGGTCTCTGCTTGGTGCGCGGCCGCCACGGCTCGAGCCGAGGACGCCAGCAAGGCCGACGTCGAAGCCTTGAAGAAATCGCTCGCCAAATATGAGGACTACACGGCCGCCATCCGCGACCTTTATCTGTCGACCGTCGGGTGCGTCTACTACTCCGGGGAAAAGATCGCCGGCGCAATGGAGTATCCGAAGGGCGCCATGGGCATCCATTTCGTCAATGTCCCGAGTGTTGGTCAGAAACTCGATCCGATGCGCCCCAATGTGCTGATTTACGAGCCGACCAAGAAAGGCTTGAAGTTGGTTGGCGTGGAATGGCTGGTGCCCCTGACGCCAGACACCAAGGAAGCTCCAAAACTCTTTGGCCAGACCTTCATGGGGCCGATGGAAGGGCACTATCCGCTTATTCCGAGGGAGTTCGTCCACTACGACCTTCATGCCTGGCTGTTCAAGGACAACCCGAACGGCATGTTCAGCCCGACGAACCCGAACGTGAAATGCAGCAAGGCCGAGTTTCCGATGCTGGAAAAACCGACCAAGATGATGCCCGGCCCGATGTGACGGGCGAGCTGTGATCGCGGCAGGCAAACCGGGTGATCGGCTTGCCTTGCGAAAACGAAAACCGGAAATCAGACCTTGGCGACGATCTTCATGAAGGCTGGCATGTCATCGCCGAAGCCGACGGTGCCGTCATTGTCGTCGCCGCCGCGGTTGTTGCGGGCAGGGCGGCTGTTGCCAGCGCGCTGCGGCCGGGTGTCGCCGCGTTCCGGAGCACGGTTCTCGTTGTTGCGATCGGAGACCTTGCGCTCGCCATTTTCGGAGCGGATCGCTTCCTTGCGCTGACGCCGTTCGCCAATGTCGGCAACCGCGGCTTCGGCTACGACCGGCTGTTCCTCGCGAGCGGCATCCGCCGGGGCTTCGTCGCTGGGCTTGGCATGGCGCTCGCGCGGCTTGCGCTCGACGCGATCTTTGCGGTCTTCGTCCTTGCGGCCGGCGCGACGCGGCGCGCCACGGCCACGGCGGGGCGCTTCGTCCTCGCTGCTTTCGCTTGCGACCACCGTCGACAGGTCGCCGTCATGCCACTCGATCTTGTTGCCGATCAGCCGCTCGATGGCGTCGATGTATTTGGTGTCCGACTTGGTGGCGATGGTGAAGGATTTGCCGGAGCGTCCGGCGCGGCCAGTACGACCGATGCGGTGGACATAGTCTTCGGCGTGTATCGGCACGTCGTAGTTGAAGACGTGGCTGACATCGGGGATGTCGAGGCCACGCGCGGCGACGTCGGAAGCGACGAGGTAGCGCAGCTTGCCATCGCGGAAATTGGCCAGCATCTGCATGCGCGCACGCTGGTCCATGTCGCCATGCAGCGCGCCGGCGTCGAAATCATACTTCAGCAGCGAGCGGAACAGTTCCGACACTTCGACCTTGCGGTTGCAGAAGATGATGGCGTTCTTCAGTTCGGCGTCTTCTGCCTTCATCAGATTGCGCAGCGTCTCGCGCTTGTCCCATGGCTTTGAGCCCGACTTGACCAGCCGCTGGATGATGTTGGTGGCAGCGGACGCGGCCTTCGAAACCTCGACACGCACCGGTGCATGCAGGAACTTTTCGGTGAGCTTGGTGATCTCTGGCGGCATCGTCGCCGAGAAGAACAGCGTCTGCCTGGTAAACGGGATCATCTCGCAGATGCGCTCGATGTCGGGGATGAAGCCCATGTCGAGCATGCGGTCGGCTTCATCGATGACGAGGATCTCGACGCCGTTGAGCAACAGCTTGCCGCGTTCGCGGTGGTCGAGCAGGCGGCCGGGCGTGGCGATCAGCACGTCGGCGCCGCGCTCGAGCTTCTTGTCCTGCTCGTCGAAGGAGACGCCGCCGATCAGCAGTGCGATGTTGAGCTTGTGGTTTTTGCCGTATCGGATGAAATTCTCTTCGACCTGCGCGGCGAGCTCGCGCGTCGGCTCGAGGATCAGCGTGCGCGGCATACGGGCGCGGGCCCGGCCTTTTTCGAGGCGGGTGAGCATCGGCAGCACGAAGGAGGCCGTTTTGCCGGTGCCGGTCTGGGCGATGCCCAGAATATCCTTGCCGAGCAGCGCATGCGGGATGGCGCCGGCCTGGATCGGCGTCGGCTTGCTATAGCCGGCATCGGTGACTGCGGAAAGGACCTTGGGCGACAGGCCGAGGTCTGAAAAGGTCAACGCTTCTGGAGCGGTCGTGGTGTCTGAGGACAAGTGTTGTTGTCTTTGGCTGGTTCGGGGAAGCGCAACGGCATTCGTCGCGGCAAGCACAGCGTGCCTGCAAGATTGGTATTGCGATTAGGCGCAAGCCCGCGATTTGTCAACAGAAACGGGCGGGATTGGTGCGATTGTGAAACGTAAGCTTAATCGCGATGCTTAATCAGGTAGTGTCTTTTTGCGCCGGCTCAATAGCGAAACTGCTCGGCGAGAATGCGTTCGTTCCACGAATGGTTGGGGTCAAACAGCAGCGTCGCCGTCGCGGTCGGCGATTCCCGAACCGTGACGGAAGCCACCGCCTTGACCTCGGTGTGGTCGGCGGCGGCGTTCACCGGCCGCTTTTCCGGCTCCAGAATATCGAAGCGAACGGTCGCCTTGTTGGACAACAGGGCACCCCGCCAACGGCGCGGCCGGAACGGGCTGACCGGGGTCAACGCGAGCAGCGGCGCGTCGAGCGGCAGGATCGGCCCGTGCGCCGACAGATTGTAGGCGGTGGAGCCGGCCGGCGTCGCGATCATCACGCCGTCGCAGTTCAGTTCCTCGATCCGGACCTGTTCGTCGACGGTGATGCGGATTTTTGCGGTCTGATAGGATTGGCGCCACAGCGCCACTTCGTTGATGGCAAGTGCTGAAACCGTCTCGCCCTCATGCGTCACCGCCAGCATCTCCAGCGGCCGGATCGTTTCGGCGACGGCAGCGGCGATGCGTTCGGTGAGGCCGCCGACGCGGTATTCGTTCATCAGGAAGCCGATGGTGCCACGGTTCATGCCGTAGACCTTCTTTCCCGTGCTCATCGTGTCACGCAGGGTCTGCAGCAGGAAGCCGTCGCCGCCCAGCGCCACCACCACCTCGGCGTCCTCGAACGAGGCCTGGCCATAGCGGGCCGACAGGCTTTCCATCGCCGCCCTGGCATCGGCGGTGTCGGACGAGACGAAGGCGAGACTGGCGTTGCTCATGACTTCCCGATGGCGGTCGGCGGCGGTTGCGTGGGGTAGCATGGGCAAGCGCATCTGCAAAGGGAGGCCGCGTCCGGTCCCACCGCGGCTGCGCCGGATCGAAAACCGGTGGCTCGCGCTTCATGTCGCCGGAGAGGCGAATGTGATGGTTAAGAGCGAGCTTAAACACTCGTAAAGCCCGATCGATCATGTTAGCCGGCAGAGGATGGGTGGCTGGGGGGCTAGCCAGTTGAGACCTGTCTATTGCCGGTGACACGCCTGATTATCGTCTTCCTCATGCTGGGAAGTTTCGCGCTTCTCTTCGCCGAACTTGTGCGGCAGTCCGAGGACATGAGTTCCAGGCCGAGGCCGACGGCCTCACGCTGCGGCGACGCCAGCATGCCATGCCCGCAGAACGCATTGTAGGCTGAAGCCGCAAGCGACCGCCGACGGCGCGGCGGCAATCCATCACCCATTGCCTGACAATCTGTAGGTTTGACGGCATCGACCACGCGTCGTCGAAGTCTGGGCCATACCCGTCGCCATGCCAGCAAAAAGATATTGACTGTATGTTTAGTAATTAATACCGTTGTGGAGATATCGAGTTGGTCAGCCGGCATCCGCCGGTGAATGACCACCAGGACGAAGGGAACATACGGACTCGAGGCGGCAATCCCGCCGGTCCCGACAATGGGAGACACAAGCATGCAGTTGAAATCGACCGCGACGGCGCTCGCGCTGCTGGCGATGACCGGCATTGCCCGCGCCGACGGCGAACTCCAAATCTACAATTGGGGCAACTACACCAGTCCGGAGCTGATCAAGAAGTTCGAGGAGACCTACAAGGTCAAGGTCACCGTCACCGACTACGATTCCAATGACACCGCTTTGGCCAAGGTCCGCCAGGGCGCTTCCGGCTATGACATCGTCGTGCCATCGGCCAGCGTCATGCCGATCTGGATCGGCGAAGGGCTGCTTCTGGAAACCGATCCCAACACGATGGAGAATTTCAAAAACGTCGATCCGAAATGGGTCGACGTGCCCTTCGATCCCGGCCGCAAATACTCAGTGCCGTGGCAATGGGGCACGACCGGCATCTCGGTCAACAAATCGGTCTATGCGGGCGATCCGAACACGTCGGCGATTTTCCTCGATCCGCCGCCGGAGCTCGTCGGCAAGATCAATGTCGTGCCCGAAATGGGGGACATCATGTTCCTCGCCATTGCTTATGAGGGCGGCAAGTACTGCACCGACGACAAGGTGCTGCTGAAGAAGGTGCATGACAAGCTGGTCGAGGCGAAGGGCAAGTGGCTGTCGCTCGATTACGCGGCCGTCGACGGCCTGGGCCGAGGCGACATTGCCGCCGGCGTCAACTGGAACGGCATATCGCTGCGCCAACGGCTGCAAAACGACAAGATCGTCTACGGCTATCCCAAAGAGGGCTTTCCGATCTGGATGGACAATGTCGCGGTGCTCAAGGACGCCAAGAATGTCGAGAACGCCAAGCTTTTCCAGAATTTCATCATGGACCCGAAGAATGCCGCGCTGATCTCGGCCTTCGCGCACTACGCCAACGGCATCAAGGGCTCCGAGCCCTTCCTGCCGGACGACATGAAGGGAGCGCCCGAAGTGGATGTTCCGGCCGAATTTGCCGACAAGGGCCAGTTCATGCCGGCCTGCCCGACCGACGTCCAGGCGCTCTACACCAGGATCTGGACCGATCTGCAGAAATAGCAGCGCCGTCAACCGAACCTGACCAACATCCTTCGGGCCGCACCCCTGCGGCCCGGCCATTCTTCATGCCAGATGCGGTCCAGCCGCCGCGGGAGATTTGTGATGTCCGATCTCGACCTTTGCTACATGCCCGCCAGCGAGGCGTTGCGGCTGTTCAAGGCGAAGAAACTGTCGCCTGTCGACCTGATGCAGGCCACCATCCGCCGCGCCGAAGCGACCGAGGCGACAATCAACTGCTTCACCTTCACCCATTTCGACGAGGCGATGAATCTCGCCAGAAAAGCCGAAGCGAAATACGCCAAGGGCGCCAGGACCGGTGCGCTCGAGGGCCTGCCGATCGGCATCAAGGATGAGAGCTACATCAAGGGCAAGCCGACCTCGCATGGCTCGCTGCTTTCGAAGGACGCCATTGGTGGCCACACGTCGACGATGAACGAGCGTGTCATGAAGGCCGGCGGCATAGTGCATGCCCGCACGGCGACGCCCGAATTCAGCTGCGCCGGTTACACCTGGTCGAAGCGCTGGGGCGTGACGCGCAACCCCTGGAATCCGGATTATACGCCGGGCGGTTCGTCGGGCGGTTCAGCGGCGACGCTGGCCTCGGGCACATCGTCGATCGCCACCGGCTCGGACATTGCCGGCTCGATCCGCATCCCTGCCTCGGCCTGCGGCCTGGTCGGCTTCAAGCCGCCTTACGGCCGCAACCCCGACGAGCCGCCCTTCAACCTCGACTTCTATTGCCACACTGGGCCGCTGGCCCGAAATGTCGGCGATGCGATCCTGCTGCAGAATGTCATGGCCGGACCGAGCCCACTCGACATCGCCACGCTGCGCCCGAAACTGCGCCTGCCGCTCGACTACAAGCCGATCAAAGGCTGGAAGATCGCTTTCTCCATGGATCTCGGATCGTTCGAGATCGACCCTGAGGTGCGCAAGAACACGCTCGCTGCCTGCGACGTGTTCCGCTCGCTCGGCGCTACCGTCGAGGAGGTCGACCTTGGCTGGGGCGACGAGGTGCTCAAGGCAGGCATGGCCTATCTGGAGCATCTCTTCGGCGCCTCGCTGGCGCCACTGCTCGCCAAGCACGGCAAGGACATGACCAGCTATGCCAGGCAGTTTGCGCAGGATGGGCAAAAGTCGAAGGCGACGGATTTTGTCGCGACCCTGGAGGTGGCGGCCAGGATGTACCAGACACTGGGGCCGTTGCTGGAAAAATACGACGTGCTGATCTGCCCGACAAACGCGCTTCCGGCGGTGCCGGCGGAATTCGATCAGACCAAAGGCAAGGTCGAGATCAACGGCGAGCAAGTAAACCCGTCCCTGGGTTGGGTGATGACGACGCCGTTCAACATGCTAAGCCGCTGCCCGGTTCTATCCGTGCCGTCGGGCCGTGCCGCCAATGGCGTGCCGACCGGCATCCAGATTGTCGGCCGCACCTATAGCGACGCCGATGTTTTCCGGGCGGCGATGGCCTATGAGACGGCTCAGGGTCAATGGTACACGAATGCCGGGGCACGCCCGTCGCTCTGAGTCCGCGAAGAGCCGGCGTGCCAAAGCAGCGGCGGGATGTTTTCGCCGGGGAAAGGCCTGACGACAATGGCGCAACGCAAAGCCACCGCTGAGGCGGGAAAAAGCAAGGCGACCAAGGGTGCGGCGAACGACGCTGCCCCTAAGGACCGCCGGCGCGAGCGCGGCGAAGCGAGCATCCAGCGCATCATCGACGCCACCATCGAGCTCATCGCCGAGGAGGGACTGGCGAGCGTCACCATGCAGCGCATCGCCGAGCATGTCGGCTCGTCCAACGCGCTGGTGGTCTTTCATTTTCGCAGCAAGGAGAACCTGTTTCGGGCCGTGCTGCAGTATCTCAGCGATCAATATGACGCGCTGTGGATCACGTTGGTGCGGGCGCCCGGCCTGTCGCCGGTGGAACGGGCCTTGGGCGCGGTCGATTGCGCACAGCGCTTCGCCCGTCTGCATCCGAAATGGGTGTCGGTCTTCGTCGTGTTTTCCAGCGACCGCAAGAGCATGCAGATCTACAATGAAATCGGCCTGCCCAGCGATCTCGCCTACACCGCCGAAGCCCGCGATCTGCTGATAGAAATCGCCCGTGACGGCGGCTACACCGGCGTCGACATAGACACGTTATCGGAGAGCCTGAACTATCTGGTTCACGGCGCCTGGTACTGGGATCATCTCAACCCGTCCAGTCGCGACACCGACGTGCTGCGCAAGACCATGCTCCTCCTGCTGCACCAGGCGTTTCCGCGGCATTTTGAGTTGATGCGCTAGGCTCCCGGTCAGGACGTTCCGAGCATCAAGCATGCGCTCAAACGTACCCTCGCCATTTGTTATTTCGAGGCGCCCGAGCGCTCAATCTCATGAAAATTAGCAACTGCTAGAATTGTCGCTTTGCATTTAAGGGCGTCGTAATTTAGCTGGATGATAAAGCCAGTGTCAGTCACGCTGGGTTAGTCACGGGTGGCTGGCGCCGAAATCGGAGACAGCGATGAAAAAGTTCCCTCTGCTGGTAATGACCTCGATCGGTTTGCTGGGCGTTTTCATGACAGCGAAATCGTTTGCGAGCCAAGTCTCCGATCACGCCGCTTCAGTGACCGCCACCATATCAAACGATGACAGCGAGGACGCCACCGCCGGCGACCAGAACGATGATAGTGCTGTGGAAAGCGACGACAGCGCCGGTGATCAGAATGGCGATGGGGTCGAACAAAGCGACCATGGTGACGATAGCGTCGACGCCGGTTCGCATGATGGCGACCAGGGTGACGATGCCGGCGATGATAACAGCTACAGCGGCGATCACGAGAGCGGCGACCATGCTGGTGGCAATAGCGGGGGCGGCGACAGCGGCGATCACGAGAGTGACGACTGATACGTTAGTCCGCTTTACGCTTTTTTGGCCCGCTGGCCTTTGGCTGGCGCGCTTTTGGCCTAGACTCGCGCTATATCGGCTCAATGGCAAGGAGCTGGACGTTCCAATCTCTTGATGGCATGTCGCGAGCAGTTCCGGACCAATAGTGATGGGTGGTGCCCCTGCTGGTTGGGGTCGCGGGACCTTGAACCCCCTTGGGACCCGCCGCCGTAGCTGTTGGGGCGACCTTCGAACCTGTAGACTTGGCCGGACGGGCCACGGTAAATGTGGTTCCTGTCTCCCTGTCCATTGCCCGGAAGCGATCCGCCATTGCCCGGACGCGATCCACCCGATTTGGCAATCGCCGCAGAACTCAGGCTTGTGCCGAGCAGGAGCGTTATGGACGGCGGTGTCACTGCCGCGAAACGTCCCGCTTTCTTGAGTTTGTATACGACGAGAATTAAAACCCCTCGTCAGCCTTTGATGATATTTGACGCCCGCTGGCTCCCCCCGGCGGGCTTTTTTGTTTTCTCTGGTGACTATGCAATGCCATGATAATCTGAGCGTCTTGCTCCGGTTTGGCCGAGTTGCTGGTGCCACCCTCAGTTGGGGAAATCGTCAATAAGGGCTTTTTTAAGCAATCCCTAATATATACGATTTGATCAGCCGGCTTGGCTCCCAAGCCCTCGGGCCGGTCAGGCCCGACAGTTCACGGATTCACCCCAATGATCTGTCGGGCCGCTTGGAAGTTTCCCTCGCTCAGACACGTTGGATTATGATAGGCGCATGCTCTGCATTTTTTGATCGAAAAGCGCGAGCTTGGTCATATAACCGATCCTGATCCTCGCGTCGCAGTGATCGCAATTGAAGGCAGATATAACCTTCACCCACGAGCCCCTTTTCACGATTACGTGGGAACAGTTGGGGCATTCAAATTTTAAGTACTCGTCCATCATTTTTTCTGAAATGGGCATGGTGCCACTCCCCCAGCAATCCACTGAAATTGAACGGTGGCGGTCTTCAGCTGAACCACCAAGTGTGACTTGAACTTCCATGCTAAGCAATGGTTCCTGCCAGGGCCTTCGGACTTACTGTGCAACGGACCAAAGTCGGAAATCGAAAAGCGCTTTGCCATCGGAAGGTATTAGATCCCTCCCCATTTCTTCGTCCCGCACTCCCTTGAGGGACCAAGGTCTGACTCGCACACGCATTGGGCCCAGACGGGCAACGGACGCTTTCTTGGCGGCCGCTTTGGAGGGTAAAAAGAACCCACCAATGCAGACGCATGCGTGAATGCCGTTATTGCCCTTCCGAACATCCAGAAGGGCTCCTGGTTTACAGTGGGTGCCAATTTCAAGCGCCTTCGGGGGCCGAAAAGTGATCATCGAGCTATTTGGCCCGGCCGGCTCAGGTAAGACCACTTTCGCACATGCGCTTCAACGTCATCTGCAAGCACAAGGCTACGTCGCCAAGGTAGTGCTTTCATATGAACCCGGTGTCCATCGTTCACCGCTAGACCCTAGTGGGTTCCGCTATGCACTACACCGTATTGCCATATCAACGATCAGGACTGCCGCCTTTGCTTGTCACCCTATCGACAACGCCGAAGGGTTCAGACTGACCGGCAAGCTGATAAGGATTCTGGCGCCGAGAAATCCGATCTGGCTGATCAGGTTCAGTCAGTATCTCATGGCTCTCTCCCACGTTTGGCATCAACCGTACGACGCTCGTCAGATTGTGATCTTCGACCAAGGTTTTATCCAGCTTGTCTCTTCATTAGCCGTGTTCAGCGGCGTTTCGGACGTAGAGAAACTTAAGTCTGCTTTGGAACTGATCCCATCATCGCATCTTGCCATAGCTACCAGCGCGGCCGAGTCATTGCTGTCACAGCGCCTGAGTGCTCGGCTCCTTCAGCAGACCTATATGGAGCGCCTGTTCGAGGCAGATTGCAGAACCAACCTGCAATCGATCCCAATAATCGACCACGTAAAAAGCATCCTTCTCGGCAGTGGCAGGTTCGTATTAAGCATCGATACGTCGGATGAAGGCGGTCTGCAGGAAAGTGTAGCTCAAGTTGCAAGGGAGATTGGCGCGATGGGCTCTGAAGGACAGTGCAAAGCTGCGGAAGCCTAACGCCCAACGCCAATAGAACTGCAGCTGCCCGTCGATATCGAGGCTGAGGATATTCTTCAGGTCGCCGGCAGGCGTCTCGGTGTTCGTCGTGTTCTCCAGCGAGCGCAAGAGCATGCGGATCTACAATGAAATCGGCCTGCCCAGCGATCTCGCCTACACCGTCGAAGCGCGAGAGCTGCTGATCGAGATTTCGCGCTGTGGATGGCTCTTCGATGGATCGTCGAGCGGAACTGGTGCCCCCGGACGGAATCGAACCGCCGACCTTCGGTTTACAAAACCGCTGCTCTACCAGCTGAGCTACAAGGGCACGGCGCTCCGGTTAGCATATTTCGTGCGCCAGTAAAGACAAAACTCCGTTTTCGATTGCTTATGGACCCTGTCGAGGCGGGACGGGCCGCCATGCTGAAAACCGCCAATTCCTTTCCTACATATTGTTGAGATGCAATCGCCTGGTTAGGGGGCTCGCATGATCAGACTTGTCATCATTCTCCCGCTCGTCGTCATCGCCTGGTTTCTTGTGGTCAAGCTCGTCAGGGACGTGAAGAGCGCCAACATCGACTGGACCGGTATCGCCACCATCGTCGGTTTTATAGCGATGGCGTTCTGGCTGCGGCATGTCACAGGAATGGGGTGACAGAGAGTGAGTAGGGAATAGTCAGTAGTGAGTAGGGGCTTAAGGAGCTAGGGCAGGATCCAACCTAATCCCTACTGCCTACTCACTGCTCACTAATCGCAAAACCCTCGAACCTTTCGCTGTGGCGCTAAGATCCACCGAGCGACGAGATCGTTGCCTCAGCAGGTTTTTGCCGGCTCGAGAAAAAAATCAAAACCCGTCGAACCTTTTTCTTCGCGGCAACGACAGATGATCAAGAGGCGGATGGATCGCCTCTAGCAACGAAACAAGGAGATCATCATGTTCACGCGCAAAATCGCTTCGGCCCTTATCGCCAGCACCGTCGCCGCCACCTCGCTGGTCGGCACCGTCCAGCCCTCGGCCGCCCACAGCCATCACCACAACCGCGAAATCGGCATCGGCATCGCCGCCGGCGTTGGCGGCTTCGTGCTCGGCAGCCTGCTC
Organism: Mesorhizobium sp. P2_B5; assembly: GCF_056404775.1. NCBI lineage: Bacteria > Pseudomonadati > Pseudomonadota > Alphaproteobacteria > Hyphomicrobiales > Phyllobacteriaceae > Mesorhizobium > Mesorhizobium sp. P2_B5. Next base: position 68,860 of record NZ_JBFUDJ010000017.1, read on the forward strand.
AACCAGCAGCCGCGCACCGTCTATGTCGACGACGAGGGTGGCTCCTGGCACGTCCGCCGCTGCGCCAACCGCTACGCCAGCTACGATCCGTACTCCGACACCTATGTCGGCTACGACGGTTATCGCCACTACTGCCGCCTTTAACAGGTCGATTTCAGACAATGAAGAAGGGGCTCCACTGCCCCTTTTTCATTCACGCTAGGATTTCTGCGTGTCGATCGGCAACCCTGCCGCGCGGCAGGCATCCGCAATCGCCCCTTGCTGCGTGTTGCCCATCGCGGCGAGTTCGAAGCTGTTGTCGGCATCCAGGTAGATCCTGCCAAGGAAAGGCTCGTAGTCAGCAGAGCCGCCGGCAGCGTTCTTGTCATCGACAGAGCCGCATATCACGATCTCTTTGCGGCCGTTCATCGTGCGCTCGCCGGCCAGTATGGGTCCGAACCTCGCTGCCACCGGGTTTTTCAAGTGCTGGCGCACGCCAATGGTGATGGTCTCCTCCAGGGCGAGCGAGACCGCAATGGGATCGGCGCGCTGGCTCGCGGCGGGTTCAGGTCGCGGCGGTGTCGTCGCCACGCAACCGCAAAGCGAAGCGAAGAGCAAAAGCTGGACCGTTTTCCGCATGCTCGCCTTTTTGCATGCTTGCGAAAGCCGCGGCAAGACGGGCAACGTCCATGTGGCCGGCGATGTACAGCGATTTTGCGAAAGTCTAGTCTGCCACCCGAGCGCCAATTGAGGGGAGGGTGGTTTGGACGAGCAGGACCCGAAGGAAGACCTGATCGAGCCGGTTTTCCGCAATGGCACGGTCACCACCGTCGGCATCCTGCTGGCGTTCTCGCTGGGCTTCGTCACCCATTGGGCGGCCAACCCGATACCGTGGCAACTCCATCATTTGCTTGCCGTGGTGCCGATCCTGGTTGGCATCGCCCTGCAGATGCGGGCGCTGTCGTTGCTGCTCGACCTGGATTCGCTCCGCCGGCCAATCTACGAACGCGCGAACCGCATCTTCATGGCCGGCATCATCCTGACCGCCTGCGGCGTCGGGCTGGCGATTCTGCTCGATGTCTTCGAGGTATCGGCGAGGAGCGCGCTGGTCGGGGCTTAGTCAGGTCAGCCCGACGCCGCCGATCATCTTCGTCACCTCCGCGGCCGCGTCGCGCACCAGCGGCCCGATCTCGCCCAGCCGCTCCGGCGTCACCCGCACCGTCGGGCCGGAGACCGAAACACCGCCGATCGGTTCGCCGAATTCGTTGAAGATGGCGGCGGCCACGCAGCGCATGCCGGGATGGCGCTCCTCGTCGTCGACCGACCAGCCGCGATGCTTGATGACAGCGAGATCGTGGGCGAGCGCCGAGATATCCGACAGCGTCTTGTCGGTGAAGCGCTGCAGGCCCGATTTGCGCAGGATGGCGGCGACGCGTTCCGGCTCGAGCTGCGCCAGCACCGCCTTGCCGATACCCGAGGCATGAAAGGAGCTGCGCGTGCCCGGGCGGAAGAAAGCGCGGATTGCCTGATGGGTCTCGACCTGGCTGACGAAAACGACGCAATCGTCCTCGGCGACGCCGAGATTGGCTGTCTCGCCGGTCTTTTCCATCAATTCCTGCATGACGACGCGGGCGCGGTCGACCAGCTTGCGCCGGCGCAGGAAGGCCGCACCCATGCGGTAGGTCTCGACGCCAATCGACCATAGCTGGTCCGACGTATCGAACTCGACCATGCCGTGGTTCTGCAGCGTCGTCAGCATGCGGTAGGCGGTGGAGGCGGCAAGACCGCTTTGCGCCGATATTTCGCTCAACGACAGGCCGCTGCCTTCGGCAACAATGGCCAGGATGCGCAAGGCGCGGTCGAGCGACTGCACCGAGCCGGCCTCGGACGGTCCGTTGAAGGCGCGGGGACGGCCGCGCTGGCGTTTTTCGCTGGTCTCCATGGCGGCATTGTCGCCAATTTCTCCAAAAGCACAATGAAAAAGTTTTTCACCAATTTTTTGAACCGGATTCATGGAAAACGAAAAAGTAAGCGAATCAGTCAGTAGGAGCTGTTTTCTAGAAATGAAAAATTATTTTGAAAAAATTGAAAAATGGCCAGCGCGCTGGCATTGTCAGCCAACCAACAATCTTGCGGAGGCTAGACATGGCCAGGATGCGCGCTGTCGATGCAGCGGTTCTCGTTCTCGAAAAGGAAGGCATTTCCTGCGGTTTCGGCGTGCCGGGCGCGGCGATCAATCCGTTCTATTCGGCGCTGAAGGCGCTGGGCTCGATCCGCCACATACTGGCGCGCCATGTCGAGGCCGCCTCGCATATGGCTGAAGGCTACACGCGGGCCAAGGCCGGCAATATCGGTCTGTGCATCGGCACATCGGGCCCGGCCGGCACCGATATGATCACCGGGCTCTATTCGGCGGCGGCGGATTCGATCCCGATCCTGTGCATCACCGGGCAGGCGCCACGGGCGCGGCTGAACAAGGAGGACTTCCAGGCGGTCGACATTGCTGCCATCGCCGCACCCGTCGCCAAATGGGCGGTCACCGTCATGGAGCCTTATCTGGTGCCGATGGCGCTGCAGAAGGCGTTTCATCTGATGCGCTCGTCGCGGCCGGGTCCCGTTCTGATCGACCTGCCGGTCGACGTGCAACTGGCCGAGATCGAGTTCGACATCGACGCCTATGAGCCGCTCGTCCCGTTCAAGCCGGCCATGTCGCGCGCCCAGGCCGAGAAAGCGCTGGCGATGCTCAACGCGGCGGAAAAGCCGCTGATCGTTGCCGGCGGCGGCATCATCAATGCCGACGCGTCGGATCTGTTGATCGAGTTTGCTGAGATTACCGGCGTTCCGGTCATCCCGACGCTGATGGGCTGGGGCGCGATCCCCGACGACCACCGTCTGATGGCGGGGATGTGCGGGCTGCAGACCTCGCACCGCTACGGCAATGCGACGATGCTGGAAGCCGACTTCGTCTTCGGCATCGGCAACCGCTGGGCCAACCGCCACACCGGTTCGGTCGATGTCTACACCAAGGGCAAGAAATTCATCCATGTCGATATCGAGCCGACGCAGATCGGACGCGTCTTCGCGCCGGATCTCGGCGTGGTCTCGGATGCCGGTGCGGCGCTGAAGATGCTGCTCGACGTCGCCACCGAATGGAAGACGGCGAGAAAACTGCGCGACTGGTCGGGCTGGGCGAAGGAGTGCCAGGGCCGCAAGAAGACGATGAAGCGCAAGACGCATTTCGACCAGGTGCCGCTGAAGCCGCAGCGCGTCTACGAGGAGATGAACAAGGCCTTCGGCCGCGACACCACCTACGTTACCACGATCGGCCTGTCGCAGATCGCCGGCGCGCAGTTCCTGCATGTCTACAAGCCGCGCAACTGGATCAATTGCGGCCAGGCCGGCCCGCTCGGCTGGACGCTGCCGGCAGCGCTTGGCGTGCGCGCCGCCGATCCGGACCGCACCATCGTGGCGCTGTCGGGCGACTACGACTTCCAGTTCATGATCGAGGAACTGGCGGCCGGCGCGCAGCACAAATTGCCCTACATCCATGTCGTTGTGAACAATGCCTATCTCGGCCTGATCCGCCAGGCGCAGCGCGGTTTTTCGATGGATTTCGAGGTCAGCCTCGCCTTCGAAAACGTCAACCGCGCAGACGATCCCGAGGCCGGCTATGGCGTCGACCATGTCGCGGTCGCCGAGGCGATGGGCTGCAAGGCGGTGCGGGTGCGCAAGCCGGAAGAGTTCGCCGGCGCGTTCAAGGAAGCGCAGCGGCTGATGAAGGAGCATCAGGTGCCGGTGGTGCTCGAATTCATCCTCGAACGCGTCACCAACATTTCCATGGGCACGGAAATCGACAAGATCACCGAATTCGAAGACCTTGCCGAAAGCCATGAGGATGCGCCGACGGCCATCGTCCTCCTGGATTAAGCTTTGGCGGGAAGAAGGAGAAAAAGAATGCCGCGTTTTTCAGCCAATCTGTCGATGCTGTTTGGCGAGCACGAATTCCTCGACCGCTTCGACGCCGCCGCCCGCGCCGGCTTCAAGGGCGTCGAATATATCGGCCCGTATGATCACGCGCCTGACGTGGTCGCGGCGCGGTTGAAGAAGAACGGGCTCAGCCAGGTGCTGTTCAACCTGCCGGTCGGCGACTGGGGCAAGGGCGAGCGGGGCACTGCCGTTTTGCCCGACCGCGTACCGGAGTTCCGGCAAGGCATCGCCAAGGCGATCTCTTACGCCCACGCACTAGGCTGCGAGCAGGTCAATTGCCTCGCCGGTATCGCGCCGCAAGGCGCGGATCGTTCGGTGCTGGAAAACACCTTCGCCGAGAACCTGGCGTTCGCGGCGGAGAAACTGGAGCAGGCCGGCATCCGGCTCCTGATCGAGCCGATAAACACCCGCGATATCCCGGGATTCTTCCTCAACTATTCGGACCAGGCGCTGGCGTTGATCGACCGCGTCGGCTCGAAGAACCTGTTCCTGCAATACGACATCTATCACATGCAGATCATGGAGGGGGATCTCGCCCGTACCATCGAGGCTAACCTTGGCCGCATTGCGCATATCCAGCTTGCGGACAATCCCGGCCGTCACGAGCCGGGGACGGGCGAGATCAATTATCCCTTCCTCTACGAGCACATCGACAGGATTGGCTATTCCGGCTGGGTTGGGGCGGAATACAAGCCGAAGGCGGGAACGGAGGCTGGCCTGGGGTGGTTCAGGGAGCTCAATGGGCAGGGGAGTGCCGCGGCTTAGCTGTTGGCAACTACTCGGCGTTGGTGCCGCCCCTCACCCTTACCCTCTCCCCGTGAAGAACGGGGAGAGGGGGTCGCCGGCGTCGGAGCGCTTCCCTTCTCCCCGTCACTATACGGGGAGAAGGTGCCGGCAGGCGGATGAGGGGCGGTGCTAGCGTTCAATCAGTCTGGACAAGACTTTTAGGAGAAACAATGGACACCATCGGCTTTATCGGCCTCGGCATCATGGGCGCGCCGATGGCGGGGCATCTGCTCGATGCCGGCTACACTGTCATTGCCAGCGACCATCGCTCGAAGGCGCCGGCCGATCTCGTCGCCAAGGGCCTGAAGACTGTCAGCGGCCATGCCGCCGTGGCGAAGGCCGCAGACATCGTCATCACCATGGTGCCCGACACGCCGCAAGTGGCCGACGTGCTGTTCGGCGACAATGGCGTCGCATCCGGCCTCAGCAAAGGCAAGCTCGTCATCGACATGAGTTCGATCTCGCCGATCGAGACCAAGACCTTTGCCAAAAAGATCAACGATCTCGGCTGCGACTATCTCGATGCGCCGGTGTCGGGCGGCGAGGTCGGCGCCAAGGCGGCGTCGCTGACCATCATGGTCGGCGGTGAGGACAAGGCGTTCGAGCGCGCAAAGCCTGTCTTCGAGAAGATGGGCAAGAACATCACGCTTGTCGGTCCGAACGGCGTCGGCCAGACCACCAAGGTCGCCAACCAGATCGTCGTTGCGCTGACCATCGAAGCCGTCGCCGAGGCGCTGGTCTTTGCCTCAAAAGCCGGCGCCGATCCGGCCAAGGTCAGGCAAGCACTGATGGGCGGACTGGCGGCATCGCGCATCCTCGAAGTGCATGGCGAGCGCATGGTCAAGCGCACCTTCGCGCCGGGCTTTCGCATCGAACTGCACCAGAAGGACCTTAATCTGGCGCTGGAAGGCGCCAAGGCGCTTGGTGTTTCGCTGCCCAACACCTCGACCACGCAGCAGCTGTTCAACTCATGTGCGGCCAATGGCGGGGCGAAGGAGGATCACTCGGCGCTGGTTCGCGCGCTGGAGCGGATGGCAGGACATGAAGTGGGTGAATAGTGAATGGCAAGCCACTCAACCATTCACCATTGACTATTCACCATTCACTTTCCCAGGAATTTCCGCGCTGCATACAAACTCACCGCCGCCGCGTTCGAGACGTTGAGCGAACGAATCGCGCCGGGCATGTCGAGGCGGGCGAGGGTCGTCACCGTCTCGCGCGTCTTCTGGCGCAGGCCTTTGCCTTCGGCGCCGAGCACCAGCGCGATCTTGTCGCCTGAAAAACTCGTTTCGAGTTCGGCCGGGCCGTCCGAATCGAGGCCGATGGTCTGGAAGCCGGCCTCATGCAGTTGTCCCAGCGCGTCGGCCAGGTTCTTCACCTCGATTTGATCGATATGCTCAAGCGCGCCGGAGGCCGATTTGGCAAGCACGCCGGATTCCTGCGGGCTGTGGCGGGCGGTGGTGATCAGCGCGCCGGCGCCGAAGGCGACCGAGGAACGCAGGATGGCGCCGACATTGTGCGGGTCGGTGACCTGGTCGAGCACCAGCACCAGTTTTGTATCGCCGAGCGCGTCGAGGCGTTTCGGCTTCAGCGGCTCGACCTCGATCAGCACGCCCTGGTGGACGGCGTCCGAACCGGTGACCTTGTCAATCTCCTTCGGCTCGACCAGCTCCGCCTTGAACGGCAGCGCGGCGAGGTCGGCAATCGCAAGCCGCTCGGCGGCGTTGCGAGTCACCAGCATTTTTTTGATCTTGCGCCGCGGATTGTCGAGCGCGGCCCGCACCGTGTGCAGGCCATAGAGTCGCACCAGTCCGTCTGCGGCGTTCTCGCCCGGCGGCACCGGCTGGCGCGGCCGGAAGGCGGGCGCACCGCCGGCCTTCTCGTCGCGGTGGGCGCGGCGCAGCTTGGCGTAGTGGGTGTCTTTGGCGGTCTTGGGCGTGTTGTCATTGCTCATGGCCGGCTTCTATAGCTGTGTCGCAAGGGCATGGATACAGGCAGAAAGCCGGCTTGCCGGGCGGGCTGTCAAAATCAGCGCATTTTGCCGAGACGTGCGGTTGACACCCACTGGCCTTGCCGCCATAAGGCGCTTCGCTGATTTCGGACAAAACCTTGGTTTCGACCGGATCGGCGAGAATGCCTCGTTGCAAGGCTTCGACGGCAGGCTGGAGAGGTGCCCGAGTGGTTAAAGGGGACGGACTGTAAATCCGTTGGCTTAGCCTACGTTGGTTCGAATCCAACCCTCTCCACCACTGCCAGCCCGTCAGCCCTGAAGCGAAGCGGGTATAGCTCAGTGGTAGAGCAGCAGCCTTCCAAGCTGAATATGCGGGTTCGATTCCCGCTACCCGCTCCAAACTTTCCCCAATCCGCATCAGATTTCAGCGAATACCTCCACGATGTTGCCGTCGGGACTTTTCGGCTACACGCCGGTCGATCCATCGACCACCAACCAGTTCGCGGCGCTGTCGAAGCCACGCCCGACAGCCGCAAGGCGGTGCCGGGATCGTCGCCGTGATCGGCGCGGTGGTCGTGCTGTGGGCCTATCATCTGATCAGCGGCAGGCGGGCGCTTTAAGCGCCAGTTCTGCCGAACTGGCTGGCTGCCGATACGTTGCCATAAGGGTCAGGCGACGACCGTCAGTCTGCGCTTGCGTTCATCCAGCGAGACGATCGTGAGTCCGCTCGCCACCACCAGCAGGATGCCGCACACGGCCAAGGCATTCGGGAACTGCCCGAACACCAGCACGCCTGAAATGACCGCCCAGACGGTGAAGCAGTAGTAGAACGGCGCCACGACGCCGGTCGGCCCGACGCGATAGGCCATGAAGATGAAGAAATGGCCGAAGATCAGGAAGAACCCGGCGCCGGCCATCAACAGCAGGTGACGGGCTTCCGGCATCACCCAGCGCTCGGAAACCAGATGCGCGGCGCCCGCGCCGATCAGCACCACCACGACGGCGGAAATGGCGACGATCATGCCCGGCACCTCGGCCGGGACCCGCCTGCCGGCGAGATCGCGCGCGGCCGACAGGGCGGCGTTGCCGAGCGCCAGCAAGGCATAGACCGAGATGCCCTCCATGGTCGGCTGCGCCACCATGACCGCGCCGACGAAGCCGAGCCCGATCAGCGCCATGCGCACGCCGCCGATCCGCTCGCCGAACAGGATGGAGGAGCCGACCAGCATCAGGAGCGGGGTGATCTGCCCGAGCGCGGTTGAATCGGCGATCTGCATGTTGGCCAGCGCCACCACGTAGCAAAGGATCGCCGCCAGCTCGAGCAGGTTGCGGCTCAGCACGCGCTTGTCGAAGATCAGCGGGATCTGCTTCCCGTAGCCCAGCAGATACAATAGCGGCATGCCCCACAGCGTGGCCGCGACCCCGCGCAGGAACAGCACTTCATAGGACGGCAAGCCTGCGGTGGCGAGCTTCATCATCGTGTCGTTGACGAGATAGGACCCCGTCGAAACGATCATGAACAGCGGGCCGCGTATGGATGTGGGGATGAAATGCATCGGGCGACCAAATCAGACCGGCGCCGCAGCGGCAATGGGCCAGGGGCGGGCTGCCAATCCAGCAAGGAAGAGCCAGGACATAGCCGGGAGTTGCAGACACGCGCTGAAGCCGGCGCCCCCATTTCATTTTCCGTCGCGCGTTCTTATATCAGCGCCATATCCCCCGCAATCGGATCATCGGTTCGGACCGAGTGGACAGCGCACCCGGCCACAAGGCACTTGTGTTTTTCGGCCGTAGTCGCTAATCGCCCCGCATTCGACTGAACTGAAGGTCAAGGCCGTCCAAGGAAAGAGACTATGGCAAAAGGTAAATTCGAGCGCACTAAGCCTCATGTGAACATCGGCACGATTGGTCACGTTGACCATGGCAAGACGTCGCTGACGGCGGCGATCACGAAGTATTTTGGCGAATACAAGCGCTACGACCAGATCGATGCGGCGCCCGAAGAGAAGGCCCGCGGCATCACCATTTCGACGGCTCACGTCGAATACGAGACGGCCAACCGCCACTACGCCCACGTCGACTGCCCCGGACACGCCGACTA
>NZ_JBFUDJ010000018.1:0-62743 GCF_056404775.1 Mesorhizobium sp. P2_B5
CGCCATCCGCTATCGCGGCGCCATCCGCTATCGCGGCCTGGCCAAGGCGGCAGGACAGGTCCTCATCGCGGCCATGGCCTTCAACATGCGCCGCTGGGTAACGCTGGCCACCTGAGCCTGGGTCGCACTGCGCCCGAAACCCACCGAATACGCCAACTCCTACCCTATCCGGCCGCAAACCCGCGCCGGAAAGCACCTCGATGCGCCCCTGCCGTCTCTCCAGGCATCCAAAGCCCGATAACGCAACAGGCCCACAAGGGGAGAAGGGGAAGATGCGTCGCGCCAACCCCACCGCGAGCCACCCTATGAGCACCACCGCGATCACCCCCGTCCCCTTCGGCCGTCGCCTAAAACGCTTCATGGCCGATCGCCCTCTCATCCCGCTGATCATCCTGCTCATCATCCTGGTGGTGATCCTGCAGATCTTGCGACCCGGCATCGTCAACGAGCGCTGGATCGCCAACACCATCAAATTCGCCATTCCGCTGGCGATCCTGGCGGGATGCCAGACCATGACCATGCTGACCGGAGGCATCGACCTGTCGGTCGGCACGGTGGCGACGATGAGCGCCTTCATCATGGCCACGCAAGTGGTCAACCAGGACCCGGCGGTGGCATTCCTTTTGGCGATGATGCCGGCGGTGCTGATCGGCCTCGTCAACGGCATCGGCGTCGGCGTCTTCCGCGTCCACCCGCTGATCATGACGCTGGGCACCAGCCTCATCGGCACCGGCTGCCTGCAGGTCTACCAGCGCACGGTGATCGCGTCGGGCGCGAAAATCCCCGACTTCCTCGCCTGGCTCGGCACGGGTGTGACCTACGGCTTCCCCAACGCGCTCTTGCTGTTCCTACCGCTGGCCGCGCTGATCGTCTTCACGCTGGCCCGCACCGGCTTCGGCCGCCTGCTCTACGCCGTTGGTGACAATGAGCGCGCGACCCGCCTGTCGGGCGTGCAATACTGGCAGGTGATCACCGCGCTCTACGTCACCTCCAGCGTGCTCGCCGGCATCACCGGCCTGCTCTATATCGGCCTGATCAAGGCCCCATCGCTGTCGCTCGCCGAACCGCTGGTGCTGCCCTCGGTCGCCGCCGCCGTGATCGGCGGCACCTCCATCTTCGGCGGCCGCGGCGGCTACACCGGCACCATCATCGGCGCGCTGATCCTGACCGTGCTGACGACGCTGCTGACGATCCTGCAGATGCCGGAGGGGGCAAGGCGGATCCTGTTCGGGCTGATCGTGCTGTTTGTCACGGCGGCGTATTTGCGGATTGTGGAGGAAAGGTAGGCGGCCGATGCCAGCGCTGCATGGGGCGAAGCCTTGCTCGCCCAAGACGCAGGGCAATCGGACAGGGCGCTCCCCCTCTCCGTCTCGACTTCGTCGAGCCACCTCTCCCCCATTTCATGGGGGCGAGGAAACGCCAATGGCGGAGGTCGCGGCTTTCATAAGCTTGGGTTCCTCGCCCCCACGGATGTGGGGGAGAGGTGGCCGCGTAGCGGACGGAGAGGGGGCTGGCGCTGCCCTACGCGATTGCCATCGCCCCGGGCGAGTTTGCTGACCCAGACCACCCCCTACTTCAACGAAATCGCCATCCCGCTCAGATCAGCGTTCACCTGCAACCCCACCTGCCGGCCCGTGAGCTCGAGCGTGGCGCCCTTGTCATTGGTCATGACGATCACCTGGGCGCCCTTGCCGAGCGCGCCGCCACCGCCCGCCGCGCCGTAAACCCCGGTCGCATCGCGGACCCTTCTGATGTGCCGCACGGTGCCCCGGAAATAGGTCTTGGAAACACCAAACGCGAAGCCGCCCGAAACGCCGCCGATCGAGATGGGATAGGTGCGGCCATGGAAGGTCAGCGTGCCCTCGCCGCCGGAGCCGCCGACGAAGAAGGCCGCCTTGTAGACGGCAAAGCGGATCGTGCCGCTATCGGCATGCGCGGCACTGGCAGCGCCGACGGCAACAGTGACGATGGCCGCAACCGCAAGCGAACGAAAGCTGGACGAGATGGTCATGGTGCAAGCTCCTCAAGTGCGCCGCTCACCCAACCGGCAGGCGGCGTCGAATCAAACTGGAACAGTTTAGGCCGGGATTTGGTTCCGAGGGAGGTGGCGGGGGTGCGAGAGGAGCGCTACGAAATGAGGCAGCTGGCAGGCGCGAGCGCTCCCGCTCGCCGACCATTGCTTTCGGTGGCCGCCACCATCATCGGAGGCCTCTCCATCCTTCGGTTGGGGCATCATCGCGTGCCTCGCGCTGCTCCTAAGCGGCTTATTCGCGGACTGTGGCGGAGATAGCTAGAGTTAAAACCCAATCAGAGTGGATCTGCCCTATCTGTTGTCAAATCTTAAACAGAATCTCTTCGCAACAGTCTGCTATGACGAGAAAGGGCTCTGGGGATGGACTTTGAGAAAAAAATCTCAGACCGTTGCTATTGTATGTGGTCTATGAGTCCTCTGGAGTTTAGCGAAGTTTGAGAAAGTCTCTTGCTTGCGCCCGCAAGCCACAATGGTCATGATTGCCAGCCAATCATCGAGCGAATCGAAATACCGTGAATGACTGATCCTACCTCTTTCCGACTTCTTCACTTGAGCGACCTCCATGCAGGAATGTCTGGACAGAGCCTGCTATGGCCCAACGTCAAGGAAGTTTTCTTTAAAGATCTCGCGGGACTGAAGAATCAAGTGGGCGAATGGGACGTAGTCGTGTTTAGCGGCGACTTCACTCAGAAGGGAGCGGATGAGGAATTCGACGAGGTCATCGCCAGGCTGCAAGACATATGGCTTCATTTCGAAAATCTTGGCTTTAAACCGACGTTAGTCTGCATACCTGGCAATCATGACATCCAACGGCCTAACACCAAGAGACCTGAGGTCAAGGTACTTAAGAGATGGTTCGAAGAGCGCGAAATTTGGGATGACTTCTTTCAAGACGACAATGACATATACCGACATCTCGTTACCGAGGCGCTGTCGGGATATAGGCGCTTCGCCGAGAAGCTAGCATCGACCTCGATTCCGCTTGCGCAAGGACAGATTGGTCTCCTACCAGGAGACCAACTAATAAGCTTCCACGATAAGGAGGTCACGCTTGGCGTGATGGGCCTGAATTCAACGTGGCTTCAACTCACAGGCGATGAATACAAAGGAATACTGAGTGTCGACCTAAGACAGGTTAACACACTGAAGCGAGGAGTTGGGAAATGGTGCGATGGCAATCACTTCAATATCGTCGTTACACACCATCCTCTCGACTGGCTGCATCCATCCAATCTCGACACATGGTACCGTGAAATCAATCCTCCTGGTCGCTTCGATCTTCATTTGTTCGGACATATGCACGAACCATTCTCAATGACGCTCGGGATAAGTGGGGCTGCAAATCGTCACTCTCTGCAGGCGCCATCGCTTTTTGGAATGGAAATGCTTGCAGACGGCAAGACAAATCGCATCCACGGCTATTCGTTACTGTCTTTCGAGACGTTGGACAAAGACAGGCGCATCCGAATATGGCCGCGGCGGCTGCTCGGTCACAAAAGCGGCCAACAGAGGTTCGTGGCTGACAGTGAATTTGTCTTAGAAGACGACAAATACTTCACTATCAATCTGCAAACGCGTCTGAATTCGGTATCTACGCCTGTCGATAAACCCCACAGCAAGACATTACAGGCTGCCGACGTCGAGCAGCAGGATCGCGACGTCCTGCGGCCCCTCAAATATCACCTCGGACTGCCCCCTGCCCACAGACGCGTCCGCCGGGCGGAGCAACAGCAGTGCCTTGATACCTTTGAAGGAGTCCGAGCGCTGTGGCTCACTTCTGAATGGGGCCTTGGCAGCGACGAATTCTTGGCGAGCGTGATCGCGCAAAGGTCAACACCATGTAATATTTTCCGACTGGATGCAGTAGAGTACACCAATAAAGATAATTTTAGTGCAGATATCGCAAGGAGATTAGGCTGCAGCTTTGCCCAGTTCTGTGATGCTGTAAGCTCCGGCCCGGCGCTTCTTATACTTGATGACATTCAGGCTAACGTGGACCTTCCGTCTGGTTTAGTTACGGTGGAGAGAGACATTGAGAGCTTTGTTGAGGTTCTGGTCGATGCCTGCCCTAAACTATGGGTCGCTCTGCGCTCGCTGAGAAAGCCGACAGGAAATACGCTCGTTTCTCTTCAACTTGCTCCGTTGGATGAGGCGGACGTAAAGCTATACGTAGGCGACCATGAGCGCGGCGGTTCTAAGCTCACCACCATCGATGCAATTGCGATTCTTTATCGTCACACGGACGGCTATCCTACGAGGCTGGATGCGCGCCTAAAGGAATTGACGGTCGTATCGATCGAAGAACTCTCCAGCAGCGGCGAGGACAGCTACGGCGGTGACGAGGCACAATCCGATGCGCCGGCGGTTCTAAAACGTGCCGTCCATGAGCTTTCGGAGGCGGACGATAAACCAACAAAGCGAATGTTCGATATGCTTAAGGCGCTTTTGGTGTTTCCTCAAGGCGCGGAGCTTGGCCGCATCAAGCGTTTCAACGGCGCCAATCCGTTTTATCCTGCCGACGCGCTAGGTTTGATGGACAGGGGCTTGATTACAGTTTCTGAAACACCTGAAGTTGGAAACTCTCAAACGAGTTCATCCCAGAAAATACTCGTCGTACCACGCCCGATCCGAGACTATCTGCGTACCCTTGTCAATGAGGAAGAGATCGACAGCCTCAACATGAGGGCCGCAACCTTACTCTTCGGCCCCGAATGGATGGCAGGATCAAAAGACTGGCCTCCTCATCTTGATTATTCAAGCTCATGGTGTGGCAGCGCAGACATAGCGAACGCCAGCGCTCTGCTCATACGACTGTTCAGGCTTCACAGAGAAAACCCCGGATCGAGAGAGGCTGTCGCCATAGTTTTGTTGGCAGCCTCATTCGCAGAGGCGCTTTGTGATGGGTCTCACTACACGAGCGCTGCGAATTTCAGTCGCGATTTTCACGCCCTTACGGGAACGGATGATTCTGCGGAAAAGCGGGCTAGCCTTATTCGCCAACAGGGTTACGCATTGCGGATGTTGGGTGATCGAGCCCGCGCGAAAGCATTGTTGAAAGAGGTACTCGATTTTCCGTTCCCCAAAGTTATTCGACAGAGCGTACTTATCGATCTCGCGCTCTGTCACAAAGCTCTCGGCGAGCCCGAAGCCCTAGCGTATGCCAAAGAGATATTGAAGATTAATCGCCACAATAGCCATGGCTACCAAGCTCAGCAAATCATCATCGAATTGGAACCTCCCAGCCTAGATCGAACTAAGAGATTGAGCGAGCTTGGAAAACGAGCCCGCAAGAACAAATTCTTCGTGACAGCCGAAAATATTGCGATTGCGCTGGCAAAAGAAGAAGTAAACATCGAATCTGCTTCATCTCTTCTAGACAGCGTGTTGAATGGAGCTAAAACTACAGATTTTTACAACAAAGGAAGGGCGGCTCTGGAATTATTCCAACGAAAGATTAAAGCCGGCCTTGCTATTACGAATCCTGAGGTAGCACAACTTATCATTTGCTACCAATTTGTCCTCAAAGAGAGGGTCCCGTGGATGTTTAATTCCAGTCATGCGGCTCTCTGGCACGTCTTCACCGAAAGGGGGGACTGGGAGAATCTCCTCACGCTTTTCCGCTATAGCTCAATGATTTGGAGGCTCCGTGGAGACGATTCCAAGGAACAAGTTTTTCTCTCAAAGCTAGAGGAGATTCTCAGGATCGTTCCCGGAGAGACAGTACGTCGTAACAAAGTCTCGCACTATTATTATGCGAGATCTGGACACTATAGGGTATCCAAAGCTATCGCTCCGCTCAAATGACCGTCTTGGCGATTGCGAATTTACACAGCGCCCCACCCACCCGTCACCATCGCCAATCCCCTTCAACAACTCGATTGCTGTCCCACCGGAAACAGTGGCTCTAGACTCCACCTCGACAAGCCACACCCCTGAATCCTCGCCTAAAGGATACCGCTCCACCCCCAGTGAGCACCGCATGTCGCCGGGTGCGATGCGACACCATTGTCGGAACGAAGACTCTTTTTGGCAGCAGCGGCCGCGTTACGTGCCACTTTGCTCCTTCAGGAAATCTCTGAAGCATTGCAAAGCCCTCAATACTCAACGCCTACCACCTCGCCAGAGGTCGAACCAGCTTGCTTAGCTGCTGGCCCGTCATGATTGGCCCCACCCGCTCTCGGCGATCACCCAATCAATGGGCGGCTACCCCTCCACCTCCGCAAACAGCCAATCCCGGAACGCCTTCACCTTCCGCTGCCTTATCGCCTCCGGCGGGTACACCACGTAAAAACTCGAAACCGCCTTCAGCGCATGGTCGAAGGGGCGCACCAGGCGGCCGGTGGCGAGGTCGGCTGAGACCAGCATGGTGCGGCCCAACACCACGCCTTCGCCCTGCACGGCCGACTCGACCGCGAAGGTGGCGGAATCAAAGGTGAGCCCGCTGTTGGGGTCGACGCCTTCGACGCCGGCGCTGGCCAGCCACGCCGCCCAGTCGATGCGGTAGCCGTCGCGGATCAGCGTGTGGTGTTTGAGATCCTGCGGTGTGCGCAGCGGATGCGGCCCTTCGAGCAGCCTTGGGCTGCAGACCGGAAACACCTCCTCGCCGGTGAGGAATTCCGACGTCAGCCCGGGATAATGGCCACCGCCGTAGCGGATGGCGATGTCGATGCCGTCGCCGAGGAAATTGGTCAGCTTGCCTGATGTCGACACCCGCACATCGATATCGCCATGCGCGCGATGAAAACGGTAGAGCCGGGGCACCAGCCATTTGCCGGCAAAACCATCCGAGGTGCTGACGTTCAGGCTCGTGTTGGAATGGCGCGATGTCGCCGCTAGCGTCGCCACCGTCAGCTGGTCGAGCATCCCGCGCACCGCGCGCGCATAGGGTTCGCCGACCTGGGTGAGGCGCACCGAACGCGTCGCGCGCTCGAACAGCTGCACGCCGAGCTGCTCCTCCAGATGCTTTACCGCCCGGCTGATGGCGCCATGGGTGAGGTTGAGCTCGTCCGCCGCCCTGGAGAAATTCAGGTGCCGGGCCGCGGCCTCGAAGGCCGGCAATGCATTGAGCGGTGGCAGTTTGCGGGGCATGTGCGGGCGCCGGGCATTTGTGAGCGTTGGTAACAAATACTTGCCAAATTTTGGTTTGTCCATTGCGCTTTTGCCAGCCACAAATCCTCACAAGATTTGTGATCAAACCTCACCGCAGGAGCATGACATGGCCACCGTCCATCCTTTCCTCTGGTACACCGGCAATGCCGAGCAAGCCCGCGACTTCTATCTCTCGGTGTTCAGGAACGGCCGCACGCTGGAGACGGTGACCTTCACCGACCATGTCAGAGGCACCGGCGTGCCGCACGCCATCTTCGACTTCGAGCTCGAAGGGCTGCGGCTGACCGCGCTCAATGCCGGCGGGATGCCGCCCTTCAACGAGCGGATGTCGCTCTACATCGAAACCAGGGACCAGGCCGAGACCGACTATTACTACCAGGCGCTGACGGAAGGCGGCGGCTCGGAAAAGCCCTGTGGCTGGCTGCAGGACAAGTTCGGCGTCTACTGGCAGGTCATCCCCGAGTCCGCGATCCCGCTGATGAACGATCCCGATCGCGACAAGGCGCATCGGGCACGCCAGGCGATGTATTCGATGAGGAAGATCATCCTCGCCGATCTCGAAGCCGCCCACGCCGGCCGTTCGTAAGTCAAACCTGACATTCCCGAAAAACTGGAGGTATCAATGGCACCGCTCAAGGGACAAAGAATTGTTGTCGTCGGCGGCAGTTCCGGCATCGGCCTCGGCGTGGCGAAAGCCGCACTCGAAGGCGGCGCGGAGGTAGTGATCGTCGGCCGCTCGCCGCAGAAGCTGCAGGCAGCGGAAAAGAGGCTGGGCGGCCGCGTGAAGGGCATTGCGGCCGACATGATCAAGGAGGCGGACATCGCCAAGCTGTTCGACGAGGTCGGCGCCTTCGATCATCTGGTATCGACCGCTGGCACGCCGCCGCCGAACTATCCAATCGGCGACACCGACATGGAGTTCGTGCGCGGCTTTGTCGACAACAAGCTGATCGGCGCGGTGATGCTGGCCAAGCACGCGGTGCGCGGTTTGAAGAAGGGCGGCTCGATGATTTTCACCTCGGGCATCAACAAGGACCGGCCGCCGGTGCCCGGCGGCTCGGTGGTCTCGGCGATCGCCGGCTCGTTCAGCTATTTCGCGCGCGCGCTGGCGCAGGAGCTGGCGCCCACCCGCGTCAACATCGTCTCGCCCGGCTGGGTCGACACGCCGATGTGGGACGAACTCGTCGGCGAGGCCAAATCCGGCTACTTCGCCGCCATCGCCGGGCGCGTGCCGGCAGGCAAGGTGGCGGCGCCGGCGGATGTCGCGCCGGCCTATCTCTATCTGATGGGCAACGACTTCATGACCGGCGAGACGATCCACATCGATGGCGGGCAGCGGCTGGTGTGACGGGCAAGGGGCGGGGCAAGTCGCATAGGGCGTTCCCCCACTCCGTCTCGGCTTCGCCGAGCCACCTCTACCCCCACTCCCGCAGGGCGAGGAACCCAAGCTTTTCGAGGCTGCGGCCTTCGCGGTTGGCATTTCCTCGCCCCCATGAAATGGGGGAGAGGTGGCCGCGCAGCGGCCGGAGAGGGGGCTGGCGCTGCCTTATGCGATTGCGCTGGCTACGATGAATAGCCCTACGGATATTTCGCCGGCTTTGGTGCGTAGATTTGCGGATCGAAATCCAGATCCTTCGGCAGCGGCAGGCTCGAACACTGCAGATGCACCTGGCGGGCAAGCAGCCTTCGCTGCTGCTGCTGGTGTTCCTTGGCCGCCGCGACGAGGCCCATGCTGTAGGGCCCAAGCAGCACGCCGAAGCCCCATCCCGGCTGCCCCTTCTCGCGTGCATCGTAGTTCATGGCATCCGTGCGGGCCTGCTGGCATTCCGGCGTCGCCCATTTCGGATCCTGCGGCGACAGCGAGGCTCCGTATTGGACCGGAGAACTCACGCATCCTGCCACTGTCGCGGTCAACGCGACGACCATTGCAATCCTCATCCGCAAGTCCCTCCTAATTTAGGGCGGCGACTACAGGATGATTCGAGCCGCAAAAAGGCAGCTTCGGCGTGCGGATTTCGCACAGCCGCTCAGCCCAAAAGGTTGCGCGCCGTGCGCATGAAGATTTTCGAGCCGATCGGGATCAGGTCGTCGGGAAAATCATAGTCCGGATTGTGCAGCGAAGGGGTGCGCTCGCCGGCGCCGAGGAAGAACATCGCCGACTTGGCCTTGTGGCCGAAAATGCCGAAATCTTCCGAAGCGCGCATCGGCAGGGCCTCCTCGCTGCGCGCGACACCTTCCTCGTCCAGCGCGCGGTTGAGATGCTCCACAGCGTCCGGCGCATTGACGCTGGCGACGAAGATCTCGTGATAGTCGCAGCGGACCGACAGGCGGTGCTCGACCGCGATCCTGGCGGCCAGCACTTCAGCGGCAGCGACCAGCTCCGCCATGCGCTCGTCGCGCCTTGTGCGCAGCGTCGCCCACACCTCGGCATGACCGGGCGCGATGCCGAACACGGCCTCGCCCATCGTCGCATGGGTGACGGTCACCATGCTGAAATCGTCGTCGGCAAAGGTGCCACGCCCGAGCGCCGGCAGCGCCGGCATCAGCTGGCTGATCGCCAGCATCGGCGACACCCCGGTTTCCGGCATGGACGAGTGCGCGGTCTTGCCCTCCAGCACGATGCGCATGCCGCGCGAGGCGCAGTTGACCACGCCGGGTTTCAGCCGCACCTCGCCGAACGGCACGCCCGGCAGATTGTGCAGCGAGAAGGCGAAATCCGGCGCGATCTCGGCAAAGCGCGGATCGGCGACGACGCCGGCAGCACCATTGCCGGTCTCCTCCGCCGGCTGGAACATCAAGACGACACGGCCGCACGCCGGCCGTTCGCGCCCGAGCTGGCGGCCGAGTGCGGCGAGGATCGCGGTATGCCCATCATGGCCGCACATATGCGATTTTCCTGATACCTGCGAGGCATGGTCGACGCCCGAAAGTTCCTCGATCGGCAGCGCGTCGAGCTCCGAGCGGAACAGCACTGTCGGCCCTACGTTGCCGCTGTCATAGACCGCCGCGACACCATGGCCGCCGAGGCCGGTCAGCACCTTGTCCGGACCGGTATCGGCGAGGAAGGCGACGACTTCCCTGGCCGTCTTCTCCTCTTCGTTCGAGATTTCCGGTTGCCGGTGCAGCTTGCGCCGCCACCCCGTCAGCTCGACAATGTCTCGATTGGTCAGGGTCATGGTCTGGGCTCCGCTTGGTGCTGCCTTAATAGTATGCATGAAGGCTATTCCGGCAATCCCGCCAGCCGCATCGCGTCGGTCACCTTGCCCGCAATCTCAGGCGCCAGCCCCACCGCCGCAGACCACCGGCCAATGGAAAAATGCGGGTCGAGCGCCAGGAGCCGCGCCGCCGACGCCTTGGCCTCGTCGAGCCGGCCGAGCCTGACCAGCGGCGCTGCCAGCCAGCCATGCAGCATGCTGAAGCCGGGGGTCATTTCCACTGCCCGCCGGCCTGCTTCTATGGCCTGTTCGTGGCGGCCGGTGAGAAAATTGCCGAAGCCGATAATGCCTTGCGGCACGCAGTTCGTGGCATCCAGCGGGGAGAGCCTGATTGCCTGCTCGCCCCAGTCGATGGCGCGTGCCGCATCGCCGCCATAAGCCACCGGCACGCAGCCAAAGGCATAGACGAAGGCGCAGGAGGCGCTGAGCGAAAGCGCCGTTGCGAATGCCGCGTCGGCGAGCTTGCGGTCGTGTTCGACCATGCCGATGGTGAAGCCGGCGAGCGCCATCGCCATGGCGTCGCCCGGACCGTGCTCGATCGCCGCATGCGCGTGGCGGGCCGCCTTGTCGCGGTGCTCCGCCTTCAACCCGCCCCGAATGAACAGCGTCTGGTACGCCCAGGCGGCAAAGCCGTGTGCAAGCGCGTAGTTCGGCTCGATGGCGAGCGCCTGGTCGAGCAGCGGCAGGCCCTTGGCAGCCCCCTGCGGCATGAAGGTGTAGACATCGGGCAGCGCGCGCAGCAACAGATCGTAGGCATCGAGACTGTCGGGACGCGTGCGCTTGACGCGCTCGATCTCGGCCCGGCGCAGATTGGGTTCTATCGCCGCAACCACGCTGACGGTGATCTCGTCCTGCAGCGCGAACACGTCGGTCAGCTCGCGGTCGTAGCGCTCGGCCCATAAATGGCGGCCATCCTCGGCGTCGATCAGCTGGCCGGTGATGCGCACGCGGTTGCCGGCCTTGCGGACGCTGCCTTCCAGCACATAGCGCACGCCGAGCTCCTGCCCGACCTGCTTCACGTCAACCGCGCGGCCCTTGTAGGTGAAGCTTGAATTCCGCGCGATGACGAACAGCCAACGGATGCGCGACAGGCCGGTGATGATATCCTCGACCATGCCGTCGGCAAAATAATCCTGCTCGGCATCGCCGCTCATATTGGCAAAGGGCAGCACGGCGATGGAGGGCCGGGCGGGAATGCCGAGGTCGGGCTTTGCTTGCTGCGCCGGGGCGGTCGTCTGGCCACCGCCTTCCTCGCGCACGGTGCCGACGAAACGAAAGCCCCGGCGCAGGATGGTGCGGACGAGACGCTGCTCCTCGCCGCTGTCCTGAAGCGCATTGCGCGCGGCGTTGACGCGGCTGGCAAGCGTGGCGTCGGAGACGATCCGCCCCTGGCAGACCGCATCGACCAGATCGTCCTTGCTCACCACCCGCTCGCGGTTGCGGATCAGAAATTGCAGCAGGTCGAACACTTGCGGCTCGACGGGGACCAGCTCGTTGCCGCGGCGCAATTCGCGCCGCTCGCCATCCAGAGCGAAGTCCTCAAAATGATACGACAAATTGCTGTCTCCAAATCGTCTGGAAATTGCAAGTCGGACACTTTAGCCGCGTCTTGAGCGCAAAATCAAAGTGATCTCAAGGGAAAATCAAGGGGTCCTGAAGGTCCCCTCAAAGCGCGCCCGTCGCTGGCGGCGCATAGTCCTCCTGCAACAAACGTTCAACCGACCTTAACCAACAACCCAACCAACGCTTTGAAAAGGAGAACTCAAATGTCGAACAACGCAGCAAATTCCGTCGTCCTCGTGCATGGCGGCTTCGTCGATGGTTCCGGCTGGGACGGCGTCTATCAGATCCTCAAGAAGAACGGCTATGACGTCACCATCGTCCAGAACCCGACGACCTCGCTCGCCGACGACGTCGCCTTCACCAAGCGCGCTATTGCCGAAGCCAAGAGCGACGTCATCCTGGTCGGCCATTCCTATGGCGGCATCGTGGTGTCGGAAGCCGGCACCGACCCCAAGGTAGCGGCCGTCGTCTATATCGCGGCCTTCGCCGGCGATGCCGGTGAATCGGTTTCGACCCTGATCGCCAACCCGCCTCCCGGCGCTCCGGTGCCGCCGATCCTGCCGCCCGTCGACGGCTTCCTGAAGCTCGACAAGGAAAAGTTCGCGGCTTCCTTCGCCGCTGACGTGCGCCCGTCGCTCGCCGCTTTCATGGCTGACTCGCAGGTTCCATGGGGCATCCCGGCGCTCGAAGGCAAGGTCACCGCTCCCGCCTGGAAGGTGAAGCCGAGCTGGTATCTGGTCGCCAGCGACGACAAGATGATCCCGCCGCCGGCACAGCGCCAGATGGCAACCCGCGCTGGAGCAACGACGGTTGAAGTGCCCGGCAGCCACGCCGTCTACGTCTCCGATCCGGCAGCTGTCGCCAAGCTCATCGAACAGGCGGCCAAGGCCGTCGCCAAGAAGCAAGCAGCGTGACACGAAATGGATTGCCCGGGCGCCTGACGGTGCCCGGGCTTTTTCTTGCGCCGCCGTACCAGCCCATGGCGAGGTAAGCGAGATATCCGTCCCCTTCCGAGATCGTCGATCTCATCTCCGACATCCGGCGGCCGCTCCTGAGGAGCACGGGGCGCACATCTGTGCCAAACCTTCGGCGATATCAGGCTCATCGGTCGAGGAGCGGTTTCCGGGAACACAATGGCCAGGCGGTTTGCGTTTCTTTTGGTTCGCGACTTCACGCTATCGCCGCTGTCGCTGTTCATCGACACGCTGCGGCTCGCCGGCGATGAGGGCGACCGCAGCCGCAGGATCGAGTTCGACTGGGAGATCGTCGGCGAACGCGGCCTGCCGATCCGGGCGAGTTGCGGCGTCGAACTGCTGCCGACCAAGGCGATGGGCAATCCGGAGGAGTTCGACAATGTCGTCGTGGTCGGCGGCCTGCTCGACACCAACCGCAGCCTGAGCTCCGAAAAGGAGGCCTTCCTGTTGCGCGCCGCCGAAAAGGGCGTGCCGCTGACGGCACTCTGCACCGGCAGCTTCGTGCTCGCGCGCTACGGCCTGCTCGACGGCTACAGCGCCGCGGTGAGTTGGTTCCACATCAAGGATTTCCGCAACCAGTTCCCTGACGTGAACGCCCATGCCGACAGCCTGTTTTCCGTCGACCGTGGCCGCTCGACCTGCGCCGGCGGCACCGGTGCGGCCGACCTTGCCGGCCATTTCGTCTCGCAGTTCATCGGCCGCAAGGCGGCGGAAAAAGCCGCCAAGATCCTGGTGCTCGACCGCATCCGCTCGAGCCGGGACGTGCAGCCCGTCGGCGACCTCTTTCCCGCGGCGTCGAGCCGCGCCGTGAAGCGGGCCTTGCTGCTGATGGAAAGCAACCTCCAGGAGACGCTGTCGGTCGCCGAGATCGCGAGCCGGCTGAATTTATCGCGGCGCCAGCTCGAGCGGCTGTTCGGCGCCGAGCTGGGTATCGGCCCGATGGCGGCCTATCTTGCGCTGCGCGTGCATCAAGCGAAGTCGCTGCTGGAAGGGAGCGACTTGGCAATCGGCGACATCGCCTACCGCTGCGGCTTTCCCAATGCCGGCCATTTCAGCCGCGTCTTCCGCCAGCAGACCGGCATCACGCCGACCCATCTCAGGCATCCCGGCCGAATGCCGGGCGGAGCGCCCTCGCCTACCGCTCCGTGAACGCCCGCGCGAACGAATCCAGCATCGGCCGCGCCAGATATTCGAAGAAGGTCCGGTCGCCGGTGCTGATAAACGCCTCGACCGGCGTTCCCGGGTAAAGCTGCCCGGCCTTCACCCCCTGCGGCAGCGTGTCGGTGATCTTCAGCCTGGCGCGGAAATAGGCCTCGTGCGTGGTTTCATCGATCAGCCGGTCGGCGGAGATTTGGGTCACCGTCGCCGGGACCTCGGGCGTGAGGCGCGCGTTGAGGGCCGACAATCTGAGTTTCGCCGGCTGGCCGACGCGAACCAGATCCACGTCCTTCGGCCGCAGCTTCGCGTCGACGATGAGGCCTGACGCGGTGGGCAGGATCTCCATGATCTTCTGCCCCGGCGCAATCACGCTGCCCTTGGAATTATAGGTCGACGACACCACGATACCGGCTGCCGGCGCCTTGATCGTCGTGCGCCCCAGCACCGCCTCAGCCGCTGTGATCTGTTCGCCGATGTCGGCCAGCTTGGTGCGGACCTCGTCGAGCTTGGTCAGCGCGTCTTCGACACGTTGCGTGGTCGCGCGCTCGACCTGCGCCTGGGCTTCGACGATCTGCGTCTTGGTCGCCGCAAGGTCCGCCTCCAGCGCGCCGGCCTGGCCGACCAGATCGGCCTCGCTGCGCAGAAGCTGCGAATATTCGCTGCGGTTGGTGAGGCCCTTGTCGAGCAGGCTGGCCTTGATGCCGAGTTCCTTTTTCACAATGTCGGCCTGTTGCTGGATGGCCAGTTTCTGCGCGTCCAGGCCCAGTGCCGACTCGTGATGCATGGCGACGCGCTGCGCCAGGATCGACTGCTCGGACCGGAACCGGGCAAGCCTGGCGTCGAACTCCTTCTGCTGTTCGCGCACCAGATTGTCGAAATCGCTCTGGAACGGCGCGGGGGCTGCATCGGTGATTGGCGCCAGCCTGTCCGATCCGTCGCGCTCCGCTTCCAGCCGCGCGGCACTTGCCCTGAGCGCGATCGACTGTCTGGTCAGCCGGTTGAGATCGGCCTCGGCCGCCGTGCGGTCGAGGAGGACCAGCGGCTCGCTTTGTTGCACGCGGTCGCCTTCATGCACCAACAACTCCTCGATGATGCCGCCCTCGGGGTGCTGGATGAGGATGTTGCCGCCGGTCGCCGAGATCGTGCCGGACGTGATCACCGCGCCGGAGAGCGGCGCGCTCGCCGCCCAATAGCCGAAGCAGCCGGCGAAAAGCGCTATGGCCGCGTAGCCAACAACGGCTGTGCGCCGGAAGTCGGTGCGCGGTCGGCTTTCGAAGGCAAGGCTCTGCTGCATCATTGTCTATGATCCGAAGCGGACGCTGTGCGGGCGCGCGGTCGGCACGAACGAGCCTGTCACCACCGCGTTCCCGGCAACGCCCTTGCCGGTCGCCGATTGCCGCAGCACCTCGCTCGCGGGGCCGAAGGCTTCGATCGCGCCGTTGCGCAGGACCATCACGCGGTCGCAGGCCGCCGCGATCGACGGGCGATGCGTGATCACCAGCACCGTGACGCCGGCGCCGCGCGCGGCCGACAGCATCACCTCGAGCGCCGTTTCGCCACTGCCGTCGAGATGGGCGTTGGGCTCGTCCAATATCAGCATGCGTGGATTGCCGTAGAAGGCGCGCGCCAGCCCGATCCGCTGGCGCTCGCCGCCCGACAGCACGGTATGCGACGGGCCGATCATGGTCTGATAGCCATCGCGCAGCGTAAGCACCAGCTCATGTGCCTCGGCATGCCTGGCCGCTTCGACGATCGCTGCGTCATCGGCAGCGGCGTCGAAGCGGGCGACGTTTTGCGCGATCGATCCGGGGAAAAGCTCCACCTCCTGCGGGAGATAGCCGATATGCCTTCCAAGCTGCGTTTCGTCCCAGCTCCTCAGGTCGGCGCCGTCGATCCTGACCGCGCCGCCGGTCGGCTGCAGTGCCCCGACAAGCAGTTTCGCCAGCGTCGATTTGCCGGCGCCGCTCGGGCCGACGATCGCCACCGCTTCGCCGGCGCCGATGGCAAAATTCAGCCGCTTGAGGATGGGCTCCGTGCCGAAAGCCGCATTCGGCGCGATGAAGAACAGATCCTGCACCGAAATCGCGCCGGACGGATCGGGCAGGACGAGCTTGCGCGCTTCCGAAGGTTGCGCCGAAAGCGCGGCGCCCAACCGCTTCCAGCACCGCCTGGCGTCGACGATCTGCCGCCAGGATCCGATCAGTTGGTCGAGCGGCTGCAGCGCGCGCGACGACACCAGCGAGGACGCGAAGATCATGCCGGCGGTCATCTGCCCTTGCAGCACCAGCCACGCGCCGGCGCCGAGGATCGCCAGCTGCAGCATCATGCGCAGCGACCGCGATGTCGCGCTGAAGATCGCGTTGGCGCCTCCGGAACGGTCGTGCAGGGTCAGCGCTTCGGCCACGTGCTGCCCCCAAACCGCCGCGGCATTTTGCACCATGCCCATGGCGCGCAACGTGTCCGTGTTGCGGGCAAAGGCCTGCTCCGCCTGGCTGGCCACGGCAGAGCGTTCCGCCGACATGGCATCGTTCCTGCCGATGGCAGACTGGTTGGCCACGACGAGAAGAAACAGAAGCACGGCGCCGGCGAGCGTCAGCCAGAACAGGACGGGATGGATGAAATAGAGCAAGGCGAGGAAGACGGGAGCAAACGGCAGGTCGAACAGCACCGCCACGCCGCGCGACCTGATGAAGGCGCAGGCCGTGGCAAGGTCGTTCAGCGGCGACAGCGCGCTGCCGGCATATCTGGCGCCAAGCGAGGCAGCGAATGTCCGCGCACCCAGTTTCTGGTCGACGGTAGCCGCAATACGCTGCGCGTAAATGGCGCGGACCGCATCCAGCAGGCCGAGGAAGGCGAGCGCGACGACCGCCATGGCCGAGAGATAAATCAGCGTCTCGACGCTGGAGGACGGCAGCACCCGGTCATAGACCTGCAGCAGATAGAGCGGGATCACCAGGAGCAGGATGTTGATCAGCAACGAGAAGACGCCGATATCGGCGATGGCGCGCAGGAAGACCGGGCGCAGGCCGGGCCGGATGGCCGCATCCCTGAGCGGCGCGCGGTCCCGCGACATCTAGACCGCGTGCTCGCCTGTTGCGCTCAGATGGCTTTGCTGCACATCGTCCAGCGTGTAGGCGCGGATATAGTCGATCTTCATCTGGGCGGGCGTCGCCAGATGGTCGGGCGGCGCGCCGGCTTGACCGCCGATCGCAAGGTCGACCAGCATATACATGGGCTTGTTCATATCGGACGGCGTCGCCGCTTCCGAGACCTGTACGCCATCATAGGTCCAGACCAGCTTGTCCGGCGTCCACAACAGGCCATAGGTGTGATAGCCGGCGGTGTTCGAGACATTCACCGTCGACCCGACCGTGGTATGGGTTCCCGTCTCATTTGTGTGCGCGGTCATCAGAAGCTGGTTCGGGTTCTGGCCATACATTTCCACGACGTCCAGCTCCGGCGGCCATGAGCCGTCTTCCGGCAACAGCCAGAAAGCCGGCCAGGCCCCGGTGTTTTCGGGCAGGTCGGCCCGCATTTCGAAATAGCCATAGGTCTGCGAGAAGGAGTCGTGTGTGGTCAGGAGCCCGGAGGTGTATTCGTAGTTGTTGATCAGCGGCTTGATGTCCGCCGGCGTCTGCGCCGCGGTGATGGTGAGAACGCCGCTTGCCACACTGAACGGATGAACCGAGCTCGTTGGCGCGTAATTGGCGTCGATATACCACTGCAGCTCGTTGTTCTGGGTCAACGTGCTGCCGTTCGGCGCGCCCCACCAGAAGTTGGAATCCCAGGTGCCGCTCTGGCCGTTCCACAGGCTCAGCGTGTTGAAATCGTCGTTGAAAGACAGTGTCATGCCTGTCTTGTCGATCGGCAGCTCGAACTGGGCGGGCTGAAACTTGTCGATCGTCGTGTTGTTGAATACCAACACCTCGCTGGAGCTGAGATTGAGCTGCACGTTCGATCCCACCTGGACCATATTCGCCTGGACGGCCTCGAACGTGGTGAAGGCATAGCCGTTGAGGCGCACCGTGTCGGTGGCGCCGAAATCGAAGATCAGGTCGCTGCCATTGTCCTTGGTGACGATGAAGGTGTCGGCGCCGGCGCCGCCGATCAGCACGTCATTGCCCTTGCCGCCGTCCAGCGTCTGGCTGCCGGCGCCGCCCGTTATGATGTTGTCCTGACCATTGCCGAAGGCATAGTGGCCACCGCCGGTGACGACGAGGTTCTCGAAATTGGCGGGCAGCTTGTAGCTCATCCAGGTGTCGATCGTGTCGACGCCCGCGCCGTAGGTCTCGACCGCTTTGTTGATCGTCGAATAGAGATGGTAATAGTCGTCGCCCGCGCCGCCATACATGGTGACCTTGACGCTGGTGTCGCCCCAGAAGGAATCGTTGCCCGAGGTGCCGTAGAGGTAAGGCGCGCCTCCGGCCGCGGAGAACCAGTGGGTGGAAGCGCCGGTGTAGGGAAGGGCAATCCCCTTGGCGTTCAGGACGGTGGTCATTCGGACACTCCTTGCACGTGGCACCTTGGTCGCTCGACAACCTTCGAGCGATCACTTCGGATCAACTTTTAGATTAATCCATGGCTCCTGGGAATCATCCTATAGTACACGAGGAAGATAGTCACTCAGTCAGACCGAATATAATAAGATGATCCTAATACAATTTTAAGGAGAGACTTTGTCAATTTTAATAAATATTGCGAAATTTTTGCAAAAAGATTAGGCAGATTGTCGATGATGCATGCAATTCGTCGCGCCGCGGCCGCACGCCCGAAGCGGCGCTTAAAGCGCAGGACGGAAGGCCGCAGGCAAGGGCCCAAAAAATTTGACAGGGTGTGTCGGACCGGGTGAAGTCCACCCGTCCTTGGGGCATCGACCAACGAAACCACATAGGATACCGAAGACATGCCAAGCACCGTACGTTTGCACCGCGTTCTGACGACAAGCCCGGAGAAGGTCTACCGCGCGTTCACTGAAGCCGATGCACTGGCGAAATGGCTTCCGCCGAACGGTTTTACCTGCACGGTTCATCACTTCGAAGCGAAAGTCGGCGGCACTTTCAAGATGTCGTTCCGCAACTTCACCACCGGCGGCAGCCACGCCTTCGGCGGTGAATATCTTGAGCTCGTTCCCGGCGAAAGCCTGCGCTACACCGACAGGTTCGACGATCCCAACCTGCCCGGCGAGATCGTGGTGACCGTGACCTTGAAGAAAGTGTCGGTCGGCACGGAACTCGATATCACGCAGGCGGGCATTCCGGACGCCATTCCGGCCGAGGCGTGCTATCTCGGCTGGCAGGAGTCGCTGCGCAACCTGGCAAAGCTCGTCGAACCCGAGATCAATCAGTAGAGTCACCCACCCCATCGCAATCGACGGCGGCGCGGCCCAGCCCGCGCCGCGACAATGCCGAGCCGAGCTCTCATCGCCTCACGGCCCGCTGCAGATCGGCAGCGGCTGCGGCCGCGGTGGCGGGTTGTCCTTCTTGTATTGCGCGATGATCGGCTCGAGGCGCTGGCGCGGCCAGAATTTCGGCTTGCCGATCGCCTTCAGGCAGGACGCGTTCCAGTAGGTGCCGGATTTGCCAACGGCGGCTATGTCGCGCGATTCGGGATAAATGTAGAGCGTCGTCGGATTGCCCTTCACCATCGAAATGATCTGCTCCGCATCGGCCGGCGACCAGCTGGTGCAGCCATTGCTGCGGCCGCCGGCGTAATCGACCAGCTTGCCGTAGGGCACAAAGCCGTCATGGTCGGCGTAGGAACTGTTCGACTTCTTGCGCAGGCACATGCCGCGCAAGAGCCGCGCCGCATGGCCGCCGATCACACGCTGCCTGGCATTCGCCGTCTCACCCTCGCCGTCGAACTGGATAAAGGTGCGTTGCAGAATCTGATCCTGCTTCGCGCCGACGCGATAGAAACCCTTGAATGACGTCTTTGCCTCGCTGGTCATATAGGCGCCGCCCATCGTCAAGGACGAGTCCAGGGCATTGCCGAAGTTTTTCGCACAGCGTTTCCCGTTGGAGAAATCGACGACGCCCTTCAGATTGCGGCCGCCGCCATGCCCTGACGAAATCGCGCGAAACGACTGTTTGGCTTCGCAGATGACGTAGTAGCGCCGCCCCAACGCACCGCCGCCGAGATCGCCCGGACGCGTCGCATCCATGGCGAAATAGCAGCCATTGTGGACCGCGCCCTGCGACACCTTCTTCTGATAAAGCGCGCGCGCCCGTTCCAGCACCACTTGAGAGATTTCGCCGTCGCCATCGCCGACATGGGCCTGCAACCAATCCGGTATACCGGAGGGCGCGGCAAACGACCGGGCCGACACCGTGATCGCGATGACAGCGACGGCAAGGATGCCGAGGACAAAGACAGCCAGAGATTTCAACCGCAACCCTCCCGCCCGAACCGTTCAGCGATTCTCAGAAACAATCATAATTCGTCGCGCGCCGATCGGCGAAACACATCTTGTTCAGAACCGCCTACATAGGCGATGAGGCCAGGCTGCCCAAAGCGCCCGCAATCACAGCGCCAAACTGCCCTGCTCCGCCTCCACCGCATTGGGATCGCCGGGCGCCGTTGCCCAGGCGAGTTCGACCAGCGTCACCGTGCGGCGGCCGGTGCCGTCGAGCTGGCAGACGATGAGACCCTGCTCCTCGATATAGGTGAGCAGGCGCCTGGCGCGGCGCAGCGAGTGCGAACCGTAGGCGCGCGCGATCGCCGCGTCGCTCGGGCACGGCCAGCCCTCTTTCGCTGCGCGCGCGATCATCATGAACACGCCCTGCATATCCTCGGGCAGCAGCGAGGCGCGCACCGAGACATCCTGCCAGGCGTCATCGCCTGCCATGTCGGCGCCGAGACCGGCGCGGGCGCGTGTCAGCATGCGGCGGAATTCGGAGAGGTCCGGCACCACCGAAGCGAGCCCCTCGATGCGGCAGCGGACCACAAATTCTTGGTAGAGCACGCCGATGACGCGAAAGCCCGCGTCGGGTTGCGCCAGGATGGCGCGCAGGACACGGTCCACCCGCTCGCGCCGCTCGGCCAGATCCTCGGCGCTTACCGCCGGCTCCGCCGGTTCGGGGCGGATCTCCAGCGCCGCCGATTTGGCCGCCATCAACTGGTCGAGCAGGTCCGGCGATGCCACCCGGCGCGGCGCGCGCATCGTCTCGGGTGGCGGCGCCGCCAGGATGATCGCACGGGCGTCCTCAAGCGCTGATTCCGGCATCGCCATCAGCCGCGGCGTCCCGTTGCGCGGGCTCGTCTCGGTCTGGCCGATGCGCACGCCGAGCGGACGGCGCGACAGCGCCGGCCCGAGCGCCATGAAGTGCCCCCGCTCCAGGTCACGGAACGCCTCGGCTTGCCGCCGCTCCATGCCGAGAAGATCGGCGGCGCGCGCCATGTCGATGTCGAGAAAGGTGCGGCCCATGAGGAAATTTGAGGCTTCCGCCGCGACATTCTTGGCAAGCTTGGCCAGCCGCTGGGTGGCGATGATGCCGGCAAGGCCGCGCTTGCGGCCCCGGCACATCAGATTGGTCATGGCGCCGAGCGAGAGCTTGCGCGCTTCGTCGGACACCTCGCCGGCCACCGCCGGGGCGAACAGCTGCGCCTCGTCGACCACCACCAGCATCGGGTACCAGTGCTCGCGGGCGACTTCGAACAGGCCGCCGAGAAAGGCGGCGGCGCGACGCATCTGGTTCTCGGCGTCGAGCCCTTCGAGATTGAGCACGGTGGAGACGCGGTGGATGCGCGCCCGCTCGCCGGCCGCCTGCAGGCCGCGCTCCGTATGCTCCTCGGCATCGATCACCAGATGGCCGTAACGGTCGCCCAGCGAGACGAAATCGCCTTCGGGATCAATGATGGTCTGCTGTACCCAGGGCGCGCTCTGCTCCAAGAGCCGGCGCAAAAGATGCGATTTGCCGGAGCCGGAATTGCCCTGCACCAGAAGGCGCGTCGCCAGCAGCTCCTCAAGGTCGAGCGCCGCCGGCGCACCCGCCGTCGTC
The DNA here is from genome assembly GCF_056404775.1 of Mesorhizobium sp. P2_B5. Lineage (NCBI taxonomy): Bacteria > Pseudomonadati > Pseudomonadota > Alphaproteobacteria > Hyphomicrobiales > Phyllobacteriaceae > Mesorhizobium > Mesorhizobium sp. P2_B5. Next base: position 22,049 of record NZ_JBFUDJ010000018.1, read on the forward strand.
TGTCCCATCTCGATGGCTACGGTCATGTCACGACTCTCCTTGAGGAGAGGGCTTATCAACCTGACCGCAAGCCGTCGAGCGCGCCGAGGCAACAGGCCCGGTGTTCCACACCTATGCTGCCAAAGCGCCACACTTGGCCGGCCTGGTCGGTTGAAAAGCTGGCTAGACCGGCTTCACCGGCGGCAAAAGCGGCGCATCCAGCCCGTCAAAGGGATCGCGCCAGGCGTCGATGGCCTCGAGCCGGCGATACCAACTGAGGACCGATGGATAATCATCCAACGGCAGGCCCGCGACATCGTTGAAAGGCAAGAACGTCGCCATGCGAAAATCGGCGTAGGAAAGTGATCTGCCGACCAGCCACTGCCGTTGGGACAGCTCGGCCTCGAGAATCCCTGCCGCCCTGCGGAACTCGTCCGTTCCCTCCTCGACCTTGCCCTGGTCGATCGGGCCAATCCCGTAGCGCTGCTTGGTGCCGCGCTCGAAATGCACGGTGTCGCAGGCCCGGACGAAATTCTCCTTGCCCCAGCTCAGCCAGCGGATCATGTCGGGTTGGTCGTCGCCATTGCGCCAGAAATCCGAACCCGCCTCGCGCGACAGCAGGCAGGCTATGGCGTCGGCTTCCCAGAGGCTGCCGCCCGGCCATGCCAATGTCGGCAGGGTAAGATTAGGATTGAGCGGTCGGAACCGCTCGGCTTGCCCCGGCGCCATGGGTGCCGCGAACTCAAACTCGACCCTGACCCTGAGATGACGCGCCGTTGCAACCGCGAGGCGCGGATTGGGATTGCGGCTGAAGTACAGTTTCATGTTCGGGCTGGTTCCTAGACGCTGTTGGCTCGACCTTATCAAACACGCAAACGTGCCCCCCTCCGCAATCTGGTCGGACCACGATTCCGCTGGCGGAAATCGCCGTTCGGCGTATCATTCCTGCGGGATAGGGTTCTTGGCAGGAGGAAGCCAATGAACGTTGTAGCAAGCGTACCTGTCATCGATCTGACAGCTCAAGATCTTGTTTCCTCTGCGCTTTCCAAATTCCGCGCCGGCGATACCGTCTCGACCAGGGCGGCGCTCGACGCAATCCGCCGCATGGATCCAGGCTGCGTCGACAGCGACGACGATCTGGTCGAACTGATCGTGATGGCGGCAATTGGTAAGACCATGGCGGTCGTATTCGACCACCGCAAGCAGTGACGCTGGAACGAAACGAGCATTGCGCCGTTTCTGACGTCTTCAAGTTCGAGCAATTCCAGGAAAAGTGTGAGCGGTTTTCCGTCCGGAATTGCGTCAAAGAGTTCCAGGAGTAGCGTCAATGCGCAATGAACAGTTCGACGTTCCCGTGACCATCGAAAGCGAAGGCAGCGGCCTGACCGTTACCGGAACGGTCCAGGCAGCCTCCCTGCTGGTCGACGGATGGCCGGACGAAGAGCGTGGGCCAAAATACCGCTCCGCGTTGAAAGCGATGATGGATGCGATGGAGCAGCGCCGACCAGTTGGCACGGCGCGCCGCGCCTTCACCGCCGCGGCCCGGGAAGCGAACGTATTCGTGCGAGAAGGCCGGCACTAGCCTACTGACGCTGCGGAGCGCGCCTCAGCTCCCCAGGGGATGCGGCATGTAGCCGACGAAGCCGGCAATCTTCCAGCGCCCCGCCACTTTCCTGCAGAAATACAGCGTCTGCCACTTCAGCCGGTCGACGCTGCCGTCGGCCTTGGCCACCGAGCCGTTGAACTTCTTGTGCAGCACGGCGCGGTCACCATCGACATCGATGTCGCGCATGTTGGTGACGCGAAACAGGGCTTCGCGCAGCGGCTCGGCGAACTTGGTCGCCGCCGTCTCCTTGGCCTGGCGCAACCACTCGTCGCGATAGACGGCAAGGCTCGGGAATTGCAGCCGCCAGGCGTCGGCATCGCTCAGGAAATGCGCATGCATGCCGAAAAAACTGTCGGCGATGAAATCATCCTCAACCATCGACCAGTCCTGACCGATGAAGGCGTCGATGTCGCGCCGCACCAGCATTTCCCACAGCGCGTAACGATCGGCATCGCCTTCCGGAAACGGGTTCTTGTCGAAGGTCATTTAAAAAATCTCCTGCCGGGAAAATGCGAGGCGCAAGATGCTGGCCGGCCCCCGATAAAGCAACACGCATCTGGAAAAATCTTGCTTTCCCAAAAGCCCCCTATGAGGATCGTGGGGAGAGGCGTAGAGCGGTCGGCTGAAATCGAACCGCAGGCGTGATCCGCCAGGTCAGAACAGGAGTTTTCCCTTGCCCAAAGAGTGTTTTGGAACATCGCATGTGCCGCTGTCGCCAGCGGTGCGCGCTGGCGATTTCGTCTATATCTCCGGCCAGGTGCCGGTCGACAGCGACCGCATCGTGGTCAAGGGCGGCATTACCGAGCAGACGGAGCAGGTGCTGCAGAATGTCAAGGCAGCCCTGGCACTGGCTGGCTGCACCATGGACGATGTCGTCAAGACCACAGTCTGGCTCGAGGACGCGCGCGATTTCGGCGCCTTCAACACCGTCTACGCCAAACATTTTCCCAGCAACCCGCCGGCCCGCACCACGGTCGAATCGCGGCTGATGATCGACATCAAGATCGAGGTCGAAGCCGTCGCCTACCGGCCGGTTTGATCAGTAGATAAATAACAGCGGAGGCGCCGATGCAGTTCGATCTCCTGATCAAGGGCGGCCGCCTGATCGATCCGGCCTCCGGCCTGGACGCCGTGCGCGATGTAGCAATCGCCAATGGCCGCGTCGCGGCCATCGAGGCCGCCATCGATGCCGAGCACGCCACGCAGGTCGTCGACGCCCGCGATTGCATCGTCACGCCCGGCCTCATCGATCTGCACAGCCATGTCTATTGGGGCGGTACCTCGCTTGGCGTCGATGCCGACCGCCTGGCGGCCAAGAGCGGCACCACGACCTTCATCGACGCCGGCAGCGCGGGTGCGGGCAATTTCCTCGGCTTTCGCCGCCATGTCATCGAGCGCTCGAAAGTGCGCATCCTGGCCTACGTCAACATCTCCTTTGCCGGCATATTCGGCTTTTCGCAGACGGTGTCGGTCGGCGAATGCAGCGATCTGAGGCTCTGCGAGCCGCGCGAGGCGGTGGCGGCGGTGCGCGAGCACGCCGATGTCGTCGTCGGCGTAAAAGTGCGCTCCGGCAAGCATGCCGGCGGCACCAGCGGCATTGCGCCGGTGGACCTCGCGCTCGAAGCCGCCGACCAGGCCGGCCTGCCGCTGATGGCGCATATAGACGAGCCGCCGCCCGGCCGCTCCGAAGTGCTGCCGCGCCTGCGCCGCGGCGACATCCTTACCCACTGCTTCCGCCCGTTCCCCAACGCACCGGTCTTCGCCTCCGGCGCGGTGCGGCCGGACATGTATCTGGCGCGCGAACGCGGCGTTATCTTCGACATCGGCCACGGCATGGGCTCGTTCGACTTCGAGGTGGCCAAAGCCATGCTGGCCGAAGGCCTGGCGCCCGACGTCATCTCGAGCGACGTCCATCTCTACTGCGTCGACGGTCCCGCCTTCGACATACTGGTCTGCATGTCGAAGCTGATGGCGCTCGGCATGCCGCTGGTCGAGGTTTTGCGCGCGGCGACGCAGCGCCCTGCCGAAGCGATCGCCAGGCCGGAGCTGGGTACGCTGAGGGTTGGTGGGATCGGCGATGTCGCGGTGCTCAGGCTGCGCCCCGGCCGCTTCACCTTTGTCGATGCCGTCGGCGCAGCACTGATCGCCGATCAGCGGCTCACCTCGGACGGCATCGCCATCGGCGGTGTCTGGTGGCCGAACGAAGCCGGCGATTTCAATGAGACCGAGAGGTTCGAGCCGCATGCGCCGCATACGCATGTCGAGGTTGCGGCACGGCATTTCGGCTCCTCATCTTCGTCATCCTAGGGCGGAGCGACGCGAAGCGGAGCGCAGACCCTAGGATCCATGCCGTGACTGTTGCCGAAGCTTGCAGCGGTGCAGAATGAAGCCTGCCGCCACCTTGCGAAAAGAAGCCCGCTTCTGAGCCGCCTATGCACGCCATCAATGTAACGGCATGGATCCTAGGGTCTCCGCGACGGAGCTTCGCTCCTGCTTCGCCCTAGGATGACGAACGCTGGGTTGGCGCATTACTCACCGCCCCATAAACTGGCGTTTCAATCCCCTCCATCCGCGCCTTGATCTGCAGCGCCACATATTTCGAATAGAACCGCGACAGCGCCAGGTTGCCGCCGTGGAACCACAGCGCCTCCTGCGCCGTCGGCTTCCACATGTTGCGCAATTCGCCTTGCCACGGTCCGGGATCGCCCTTGACGCCGGAGCCGAGGCCCCAGCATGGCCCGACCTTGTCGGCGACCTCGCGCGAGACGATCGCCGCCACCGTCTCGTTCATCGACTGATAGCCGGTGCACGAGATGATCGCATCGACCGCCAACTCGCTGCCGTCGTCGAAGGCAATGCCGGTCGGTGTAAGCGATTTGATGCCGACGCCGCTCTTCACCTTGATCTCGCCGTTGATGATCAGTTCGCAGGCGCCGACATCGATGTAGAAGCCGGAGCCGGTGCGGTAGGCCTTCATCAGCAGCCCGGTCTCGTCCTCGCCGAAATCGATGGCGAAGCCAGTGGCGCGCAGCCGGTCGTAGAAGGCCGCATCGCGTTCCTTGATCACCTCGTAGAGGTCCCGCTGGCCCTTGGGCACCAGCGCGAATGGTGTCGAGGCGACGATCAGGTCGGCCTTGTCGGTGGTGATGCCGCGCGCCAGGGCCTTCTCGGAAAAAATCTCGAAACCCACCTCCATCAGCGTATCGGATTTCACCACCGTCGTCGGCGAGCGTTGGATCATGGTGACGTCTGCGCCACTCTCCCAGAGGTCGACGCTGACATCGTGTCCGGAGCTCGCCGCGCCGATGACCGCGACCTTTTTGCCGCGGAATTTCTCGCCGCTCGCATATTGGCTGGAATGCAAGAGCTCGCCCTTGAAAATCTCGGCGCCGGGCAGCGCGATCTTCCGTGGCGGACCGTAGGCGCCGGTGGCAAAGACGACGTGCTTCGGCTTCAGCGTGATGTGTCGGCCGGCACGGTCAACCACCACCGTCCACACCTTCTCGGCCTCGTCATAACTGGCGCTGACGCATTTGGTGGCGACCCAGTAATTGAGCTCCATCACCCTGGTATACATCTCCAGCCAGTCGCCCATCTTGTCCTTGGGCGTGAACACCGGCCAGTTCTCGGGGAACGGAATATAGGGCAGATGGTCGTACCAGACCGGATCGTGCAGCACGAGCGAGCGGTAGCGGTTGCGCCAGGAATCGCCGGGGCGTGCATTCTTCTCGATGATGATGGTGGGCACGCCGAACTGCCTCAGCCGCGCGCCGAGCATGATGCCGCCCTGGCCGCCGCCGACGACCAGGCAATAGGGCTGCTCGGTGGCGCCGAGGTCGCGCGCCTCGCGTGCCCGCGCCTCCGCCCAGGTCTCCCGCGCCGGATCGGCCTTGTGACGAATACCGAGCGGCCGCGCCGGACCCTTTTGTTCCTCGAACCCCTTGAGCTCGCGCATCGCCGTGAACAATGTCCGGCAGCGGCCCTCCTTGAGGCGCAAAATCCCCTCGCCGCGCGCGACAGAGGTTTCGAACGTGAACCAGGCTTCGACGGTGCCTTCGTCCGACGTCGCTTCGCCAGACAAGGTCCAGTGTGACGGCTTCACTGTCGCCAGCGTCGCCTGCAGCATATCGCGGATGGCGTCGCGACCCTCCATGGTCGTGATGTTCCAGGTGAAGGTCAGAAGATCGCGCCAGTAGCAGTCGTCGACGAACAGGTTGGCGGCCGCCTCGATGTCGTCCGCTTCCAGCGCCCGCGCAAGGGCGGAAAGCCATGTGGACGCCTGTTTCGATGGAGCCACGTCGAGCATCTGTTCTTCCCTTGTTTTGCGCTCTCATTGTTTCGAAACATGGCGCCGCCGCAAGGGGGTCAGGCCCGCGACGTACCTTTTTGGGGACCGCCGCCGCGCCATTCAAGACACCTCTAAACATATGACTTTTTTATATTCTTTGTCTTTTCCCTATCTCGAATACAAATGCCTGGCCTTCTATTTTCCCGAAGCAGACGGTTGATCCGCTGCAGGCAGTCGCCGCTTCCCGGCGACGACCGTGAAATGAAGAAGGGAAATCCGATGTATCGCTGCCCCCTTTATTTGCAGACTCATCGCCCGCTGCCGGTGTCGTCGGTGAAAGCCGACATGCAGACAGTGGAGCACGGCCGGCGCAGGCCGCCGATCGCCCCTTTCAGGCTGACCAAGGTGCTTCTGATGATCGGCTTCCTGCTGACTGCCGCGGCCATCGCCGCGTCGGTTTCCTGATCCCAATAGAAGAGAACGACCATGCCCACCTCGGTACCTCCCCGACCGTCCACCACCACTCACCGCTTTGTCATCGGCCGCGATGGCGAAGGCCACTGGATCGCCCGCGACGAACAGGGCCAGACCGGCGGCGTCTTCGCCGACAAGGTCTCGGCCATCCGCTTCGCCACCATGGAAAGCGACCACCAGGCCGGCGCCATCCGCTTCGCGCCTCGCTCAATGCGCCTTTCGCTCTTCAACTGAAACTGTTTCACGCGCAGCCGTCCGTCTCGCCGGATGCGCAGCAGTAACCCGTCATGGAAACCCCTGATGCAACCGATCTGAGCAGCCTGCTCGATCGCTTGATCCATACGCGCCGACTTCTCGAACACCAGCTGTTGGAGGCAGCGCGCAGCCTGTCCATCGACAGGTCATCTAAGGCGGGCCGGCGCTTTGCCGGCCTGGTCGAGGCCGGCGCTATGCTCGACGCCACCTTGCTGCTGGTCGCCATGTCGGGGCGCACAGTCTCAAACCTCGTCACCACCGGCGAAGGCTGGACGTGCACCATCCGGTCTACCGTCGTGACGCGTGCAGCGACAAGAACCTTCACCTCAAGCCATACCGACTTGCCCGCCGCGGTCCTGGCAGCGCTGATTTTTTCATTTCTGAATGCGGATGAAAGCCCGGCGGCAAAGCGGCTTTCCCCAGCCAAAAGGACAGTGTGCGTACCATGAGCCCTGAACAAGCACGAAGCCGCCTCAATGGCGCCATGACCGCGCTGGTCACCCCCTTCTCGAACGGCGAAGTCGACCTGCCCGGCCTGACCACGCTGCTGGAATGGCAGATCGAACAAGGCATCAACGGCCTGGTGCCGTGTGGCACCACCGGCGAGGCGCCGACCCTGTCGTGGGAAGAACGCCTCGACGTCATCGCCACATGCGCGAAAATCGCGGGCGGCAGGGTACCGGTCATCGCCGGCACCGGCACCAACAGCACCGAGGCGACGATCGCCTTCACCTCGGCGGCGCAAGCCTTCGGCGCCGATGCCGCGCTGATCGTGACGCCATATTACAACCGGCCGACCCAGGAAGGCATTTTCCGCCATTTCGAAGCCGTCGCCCGCAAGGTCAGCATTCCGATCATCGTCTACAACGTGCCGGGGCGCACCGGCGTTGACCTGACTGTCGAGACGCTTGAACGCCTGGCACGAATACCGGCCATCGTCGGCGTCAAGGATGCTACCGGCGACCTGAGGCGGCAATCGACGCTGCCGGCAGTGCTGAGGCGCCGTTTCGTTTGCCTCTCCGGCCACGATTCGACTGCGTTCGGCTTCAACACGATGGGCGGCCGCGGCACGATTTCCGTGCTCTCGAACGTCGTCCCGCGCCTTTATGTCGAGATGCACGATGCCCTGCGGCGCGACGATGCCCACACGGCAAGAGCAATCCACCATCGGCTGCGGCCGCTGATTGCGGCGCTGGAACTGGAGAGCAACCCAATTCCGGTGAAATATGCCTTGCACCTGGCGCTCGGATTGAACGCCGATGTCCGCCTGCCGCTGACATCGGTGGAGCCCCAGACCGCCGCCGCCATCCGCGACGCCATGCTGACGCTGGCCGGCAATGACAGCAGCGTCTTCAATTCGAGACAGGCCGTTGCGAACGGCGGACTGTGGTGGGGCTAGACTGGCGCCTAGTGTCGGAATTGGGCGCCAGTTCGGCGCATTTCATGGCGCCTCCCTCACGCCCAGGCATGAAGCTGTCCTTGTTCTCTCAAGGAGAGTTTGCATGCGTGGTCGTTGCTTATGTCGCGCCACTGCTTTTGAAGTCGATGGCCCAGCACATGCCTGCGTGGTCTGTCATTGCGAAAGTTGCCGGCGGCAATGCTCTGCGCCGATGACCAGCTATATTGGCGTCTTGGACAGCCAATGGCGATGGCTGGGCAAGCCACCGAAGGTCTTCAACTCTTCTCCCGGCGTGGAAAGAACGTTCTGCGATCAATGCGGCTCGCCGCTGTCCTTCCGCTCAAAGAACATGTCCGGTGTCATGCATTTCTTTTCGGCAGCGATGGAGGAGCCGGAAAAATTTGCACCTACGCTGCATGTCGCTTTTGAGGAGAAGCTCCCTTGGTTGAAACTCGCCGACGGCCTGCCGACCCGTGTTGGGCCTGACTATACGAAAGGCTAGCGCGGGCTAGTTCAGCCGGCTTTGCGTTTCTCCTCCAGCGCATAGACAAGCCCAGGGCGAACGATCCATTCGCCGCTGCGCAACGCATCGACATCGAAGCGCCCATCAGGGACGCGCGGTGCAACGCCGACATAGCGATACCGGTGCCCGCTTGCATCGACGACCGTCTCGGCAATGGGTTTGCCGGCGAGATGGCCGATGGTCGCGCCCTCGGTCCGAAAGTCGCTCAGGATGAAATATTCGGTTGGCACACCGCGCCCGATCCTGCCGGTCATTTTGAATGGATTGAGGCTCTTGCGCATTGGATCACCGATCGCGTTCAGCGGCGATCAGATGCGTCATCTCCGGATCAGCCGACGCGCATGACATAGTCGGCGACCGCATAGGAATTCGAGAGGACTGCGCGGCCTGATTTATAAACGCCGTATAGGGAGCGGCGCGGCAGCGCGCGGGCTGCAGCGAAATCTTTATAGGAATTTTATATCTTTCCTCCGCGGCCCGTCTCGAACCTTTATGGCGATCGGGTCCATATTCCATTCCGAGCAAAACGCTCCGACCGCCGTGGCCGATCGAGGTACGGCGGATCGTTTTCATGGAATTTCTGGATCGCCAGCAGCTGGCGCCAAATACAAGCAACAGCAAGGAACACTACAATGGACATCGTCGTCATCGGGATCGAGGTTTTGTTTTTCGCCCTTTCCCTCGCCTACATCAAAGCCTGCGACGCGCTTTAAGCGGAAGGATCACACCATGCTTGTCGATTACATCCTCGGTGGCGGCGTGACCTTGTTCCTGCTCGTCTACCTGACATACGCCCTCGTTCGCCCAGAACGCTTCTGATCGCTCCTGGTGCAAGGCACGGAAAGCTATTCTCATGACACTCAACGGATGGATACAGATCCTCGTCTATTGCGGGATCGTCGTTTTGCTGGTGAAGCCGCTCGGCGGCTACATGTATCGCGTCTTCAACGGCGATCGCACCTTTCTCTCGCCCATACTTGGCCCGGTTGAACGCGGCCTCTATCGCATCTCCGGAACCAGTGAACGCGAGGAGCAGCACTGGACAACCTATTCGGCAGGCATCATCTTCTTCAGCCTTGCCAGCTTCCTGGTGCTCTACTTTCTGCAGCGCCTGCAAGGTGTCCTGCCTTACAATCCGGCGGGTATGACAGCGGTCGAGCCCAATCTCGCTTTCAACACCGCCGTCAGCTTCGTCACCAACACCAACTGGCAGAATTACGGCGGCGAAAGCACGATGTCCTATCTCGTGCAGATGGCCGGCCTGACTGTGCAGAACTTCATGTCGGCCGCTGTCGGCGTCGCCATTGCGGTGGCGCTGATCCGCGGCTTCGCCCGGCACTCGGTCAAGTCGATCGGCAATTTCTGGGTCGATATGACCCGCTGCACGCTCTACGTCCTGCTGCCGCTCTGTATCGTACTCACCCTGGTCTATGTCTGGCTCGGCATGCCGCAGACGCTCGGGCCGTATGTCGATGCCACCACGCTGGAAGGCGCCAAGCAGACGCTGGCGCTCGGCCCCGTCGCCTCGCAGGTCGCCATCAAGATGCTCGGCACCAATGGCGGCGGCTTCTTCAACGCCAATGCCGCGCATCCCTTCGAAAACCCGGATGCTATCTCCAACCTGATCCAGATGGTGACGATCTTCGCGCTGGGTGCGGCGCTGACCAACGTCTTTGGCCGCATGGTCGGCAACCAGCGCCAGGGCTGGGCGATCCTGGCCACGATGGGTGTGCTGTTCATCGCCGGCGTCGCCGTCTGCTACTGGGCGGAAGCCGCGGGCAATCCGCTGGTCCATGCGCTCGGCATCGACGGCGGCAACATGGAAGGCAAGGAGAGCCGCTTCGGCATTGCCGCTTCGGCACTGTTCGCGGTCATCACCACGGCAGCAAGCTGCGGCGCCGTAAACGCCATGCATGACTCGTTCACCGCGCTTGGCGGCCTGATCCCGATGGTCAACATGCAGCTCGGCGAGGTCATCGTCGGCGGCGTCGGCGCCGGCTTCTACGGCATCATGATGTTCATCATCGTCGCCGTCTTCGTCGCCGGCCTGATGGTCGGCCGCACGCCCGAATATCTCGGCAAGAAGATCGAGGCCAAGGAGGTCAAGATGGCGATGCTCGCCATCCTGTGCCTGCCGCTGGCGATGCTGACCTTCACCGCCATCGCGGTCGTGCTGCCAAGCGCCGTGGCCTCCATGGCCAATGGCGGGCCGCACGGCTTCTCCGAGGTTCTCTATGCCTACACCTCGGCGGCGGCCAACAACGGCTCGGCCTTTGGCGGCCTTTCCGGCAACACGCCCTGGTACAACATCACGCTTGGCATCACCATGTGGGTGGGTCGCTTCTTCGTCATCATCCCGGCGCTCGCCATTGCCGGCTCGCTGGTGGCGAAGAAGACGGTACCTGCTTCCGCCGGCACCTTCCCGACCGATGGTCCGCTGTTCGTCGGCCTGCTCGTCGGCGTCATCCTGATCGTCGTCGGCCTGACCTTCTTCCCGGCACTGGCGATCGGACCGATCGTCGAGCACCTGGCTGCCATCAACGGACAGACCTTCTGAGGCTTGTCATGTCCTGGTTCAACCCGAAACGCAGGAAGGGCCGGCCGCGAGCCGGCACCGAGGGGGAGGATCCTCCCCCTCCCTTCCCCAGCGTGTCCACCTTCCTCGGCCTCGCGGCAGTCATGATCGTGATCTGGCTGCTGGCCTACGGGCCGTCGCACCTTTTCTCGGCATCCGATCGATCGGTGCCGGCCAACATTTCAGATACTGGAGCCACCAAATGAGCCAGTCCAAATCCGCGGTCATCATGGATGCCCGCATCCTGTGGCCCGCCATCGGCGGCGCCTTCAGGAAACTCTACCCGCGCACCCTGATCAAAAACCCGGTGATGTTCGTCGTCGCCATCGTCTCAGCTCTGACCACGGTCCTGTTCGTCAGGGATCGCTTCACTGGTGGCGGCGATTTCGGCTTTACCCTGCAGATCATCATCTGGCTGTGGTTCACTGTGCTGTTCGCCAACTTCGCCGAAGCCGTCGCCGAAGGCCGCGGCAAGGCGCAGGCCGACTCGTTGCGCAAGGCGCGCACCGAGACGCAGGCCAAGCTGCTTGCCGGCGAGGACCGCTCCAAATTCAAGCTGGTGCCCGGCACCAGCCTGAAGGTCGGCGACATCGTGCTGGTCGAAGCCGGCGACATCATCCCGTCCGATGGCGAAGTGATCGAAGGCGTGGCTTCGGTCAACGAGGCGGCGATCACCGGCGAGTCCGCACCCGTCATTCGCGAATCCGGCGGCGACCGTTCGGCCGTCACCGGCGGCACCCAGGTGCTGTCCGACTGGATCCGCGTGCGCATATCGGCCGCTTCCGGCCACACCTTTCTCGACCGCATGATCTCGCTGGTCGAAGGTGCGGCGCGCCAAAAGACACCCAACGAGATCGCGCTCAACATCCTGCTTGTCGGCATGACGCTGATCTTCGTGCTAGCCACCGCAACGATCCCGAGCTTTGCCTCCTATTCCGGCGGCTACATCTCGGTGACCGTGCTCGTCGCCCTGTTCGTCACCTTGATCCCGACCACGATCGGCGCGCTGCTGTCGGCGATCGGCATCGCCGGCATGGACCGCCTGGTGCGCTTCAATGTGCTGGCCATGTCCGGACGTGCCGTGGAGGCCGCCGGCGACGTTGACACGCTGCTGCTCGACAAGACCGGCACCATCACGCTCGGCAATCGCCAGGCGACGGAATTCCGTCCGGTCAAGGGCGTCACCGAACAGGAACTGGCCGACGCGGCGCAACTCGCCTCGCTGGCCGACGAAACGCCGGAAGGCCGCTCGATCGTCGTGCTGGCCAAGGAGAAATACGGCATTCGCGCCCGTGACATGGCAACGCTGCACGCAACCTTCGTGCCCTTCACCGCGCAGACCCGCATGAGCGGCGTCGACGTCGACGGCTCGTCGGTGCGCAAGGGTGCGGTCGATTCCGTGCTTGCCCATGTCAACCAGTCGACGGTCGCCGCCCACGGCACGCGCCCAAGCAGCGAGTCCGTCCGGGATCTCCAGGCGGTTGCTGACGAGATCGCCAAGTCCGGCGGCACACCGCTGGCGGTCGAGCGTGACGGCCGCCTGCTCGGCGTCGTCCACCTCAAGGACATCGTCAAGGGCGGCATTCGCGAGCGTTTTGCCGAACTGCGCAAGATGGGCATCCGCACCGTGATGATCACCGGCGACAATCCGATGACGGCGGCGGCGATCGCGGCGGAAGCCGGCGTCGACGACTTCCTTGCCCAGGCAACGCCGGAGGACAAGCTGAAGCTGATCCGCGACGAACAGGCCAAGGGCAAACTTGTCGCCATGTGCGGCGACGGCACCAACGACGCACCCGCCCTTGCCCAGGCCGATGTCGGCGTCGCCATGAACACCGGCACGGTCGCCGCCCGCGAGGCCGGCAACATGGTCGATCTCGATAGCGATCCGACCAAGCTGATCGAGATCGTCGAGATCGGCAAGGCGCTGCTGATGACGCGCGGCTCGCTGACGACCTTCTCGATCGCCAACGACGTGGCCAAGTATTTTGCCATCATCCCGGCCATGTTCGCCGTCTTCTACGTCGCGCCGGGACAAACCACCGGCCCGCTGCAGGCGCTCAACATCATGCATCTGGCGACGCCGCAGAGCGCCATCCTGTCGGCCATCATCTTCAACGCGCTGATCATCATCGCGCTGATCCCGCTGTCGCTGAAAGGCGTCAAGTATCGCGCGATCGGCGCCGGCGCGCTGCTCAGCCGCAACCTGCTGGTCTACGGCCTCGGCGGCGTCATCGTCCCCTTCGTCGGCATCAAGGCGATCGACATGATCGTCACCGGCCTCGGCCTCGCTTAAGGAAACACATCCATGCTCACCCAGATACGACCCGCGATCATCATGATCGTCTTCTTCACTGTCCTGACCGGCCTGATCTATCCCCTGGGGATGACCGGAATCGCCCAGGCGCTGTTTCCGCACCAGGCCAATGGCAGCCTGATCGAGAAGGACGGCAAGGTTATCGGTTCCGAGCTGATCGGCCAGGGCTTTGCCGGCGACAAATATTTCCATGGCCGCCCTTCGGCTGCAGGCGACGGCTACAACGCCGCCGCCTCCAGCGGCTCCAACCTCGGCCCGACCAACCCCAAGCTGATCGACCGCATCAAGGGCGATGCCGACAAGCTGAAGGCGGAGAATCCGAACCAGCCGGTGCCAATGGATCTGGTGACGACCTCCGGCAGCGGCCTCGACCCCGACATCAGCCCCGAGGCCGCCTACTTCCAGGTCGCCAGGGTGGCCAAGGCCAGGGGCTTCGACGAAGCCAAGGTCAAGGCGCTTGTCGACAGCCATGTCGAAGGCCGCGAACTCGGCTTCCTCGGCGAACCGGTCGTCAATGTGCTGGCGCTCAACCTGGCGCTGGACGATACCAAGTGAGAGACAGTCTTTGAAGCCTAGCGCCGGGGATCGACAGCATCCCCGGCGCCGTTCATGATCGAGCCTGATGCCGGACGACAGAAGCAACGACACCAGACCCTCTCCGGACGCGCTGCTTGAGCATGCGGAACGGGAAGAGCGCGGCCGTTTGCGGATATTTCTCGGTGCCGCCCCCGGTGTCGGCAAGACCTACGAAATGCTGATGGCCGGCCGCGCCAGGCTTGCCGACGGCGTCGACGTGGTGATCGGCATCGTCGAAACCCACGGCCGCAAGGAAACCCAGGCGCTGGTCGAAGGCTACGAGGTCATCCCGCGCCAGAAGGTCAGCTACAAGGACCGCGTGCTGGACGAGATGGACATCGACGCCATCCTCGCCCGCCGTCCGGCGCTGGTGCTTGTCGACGAGCTCGCCCACACCAATGCGCCCGGCAGCCGCCACCCCAAGCGCTATCTCGACGTCCAGGAACTCCTGACCCGCGGCATCGACGTCTACACCACGCTCAACATCCAGCATGTCGAGAGCCTGAACGACGTCGTAGCGCAGATCACTCGCGTACGAGTGCGCGAGACGGTTCCCGACTCCATCATCGACCAGGCTGACGACATCGAGATCATCGATCTCACCCCCGACGACCTGATCAAGCGGTTGAAGGAAGGCAAGGTCTATTTCCCCAACACCGCCCAACGCGCGGTCGAAAACTATTTCTCACCCGGCAATCTGACGGCGCTTCGCGAACTGGCGCTGCGCCGCACCGCCCAGCGCGTCGATGAGCAGTTGCTCAACCACATGCAGTCGCATGCCATCCAGGGTCCGTGGGCGGCCGGCGAAAGGGTGCTTGTCTGCGTAGACTCGCGTCCGGGCGGAGCCTCCCGCATCCGCTATGCGCGCCGGCTGGCCGACCGGCTGCGCGCGCCCTGGACGGCACTCCACGTCGACACGCCGCGTTCGGCCACCATGTCCGAGGAGGACAAGGACCGGCTGGCGACGCTACTGCGCCTGGCTGAGCAACTCGGCGCCGAGGTGACGACCATTCCGGGCCAGAACGTTGCCCAGGACATCGTCCGCCACGCGACGGCCAACAATTTTACCCACATCGTCATCGGCAGGCCAACCCGGTCGCGCTGGCGCGAGCTGATCGAAGGCTCGCTCACCTACGATCTCATCCGCAATGCCGGCGACATCAGCGTCCATGTCATTTCGGGAACCGAGCGCGGCAACGAGGCGGCCTCGCGGAACGTCAAGGCAGCGGACGAGCAATGGCAGTTCGATGTCTGGCCCTATCTCAAGGCGACGGCCTTCGTTGCCGGCTCGCTCGGTTTCGCCGCCCTGCTCGACCAGTTTCTCGACGTCCGCAATCTTGCGATCATCTTTCTCATCGGCGTGCTGACATCGGCGGTGGCCGGTGGTCTGTGGCCGGCTCTATATGCCTGTGTGGCCAGCGCCCTTGCCTTCAACTTTTTTTTCCTCGAGCCGCGCTACACGCTCACCATCCGGGATCCGGAGAGCATTGTCGCGCTCGCCGTCTTCCTTGTCGTTGCCGTCATCGCCAGCAATCTGACTGCGCGCATGCAGCGCCAGGCGGTCGCTGCCCGCTCACGCGCTCGGGCGACGGAGGATATCTACCTCTTCTCCAAGAAGCTTGCCGGCGCCGGCACGCTTGACGACGTGCTCTGGGCCACGGCCTTCCAGATCGCCTCGATGCTGAAGCTGCGCGTCGTGCTGCTTTTGCCTGAAGATGGCACGATCACCGTCAAGGCCGGCTATCCACCCGACGACACACTGGCCGAGGCCGACATCGCCGCCGCCCGCTGGGCCTGGGAGCACAACCGTGCCGCCGGCCGTGGCGCCGACACGCTGCCCGGCGCCAAGCGCCTCTATCTGCCCTTGCGGACAGGCCGCACCGCCATCGGCGTCGTAGGCCTCGACAACGACAAGCAAGGGCCGCTGCTGACGCCTGAGCAGCAGCGCCTGCTCGACGCGCTGGCCGACCAGGCGGCGGTCGCCATCGAGCGCATTCAGTTGGTCGCCGATGTCGACCGCGCCAATCTGGCGGCCGAGGCCGACCGGCTGCGCTCGGCGCTGCTGACCTCAATCTCCCATGATCTGAAGACGCCGCTTGCGGCCATCATGGGCGCGGCCGGCACGCTGCGGGAATACGCACCCTCATTGCCCGAGAGCGATCGAGCCGAGCTGCTGACCACCGTGCTCGACGAATCGGAGCGGCTGAACCGCTTCATCGCCAACCTGCTCGACATGACCAAGATCGAGTCCGGCGCCATGGAGCCGAATTTCGCTCTCCACTATGTTGGCGACATCGTCGGCTCGGCCTTGCAGCGGGCGCGCAAGATCATTGCCGGACACAAGACCGAAGTCGATATTCCGGCCGATCTGCCGATGCTGAAGCTCGACCCCGTCCTGTTCGAGCAGGCGCTGTTCAACCTTCTCGACAATGCCGCAAAATACGCGCCGCCGGGGTCGACCATCCGCGTGCAGGGCTGGGTCGACAATGGCTCCGTCGTGCTGCAGGTCATGGATGAAGGACCGGGCATTCCACCCGCCGACCTGGAGCGGATCTTCGACAGCTTCTACCGGGTACGCAAACGCGACCAGATCCAGGCCGGCACCGGGCTCGGCCTGTCGATCTGCCGCGGCTTCATCGAGGCGATGGGGGGCACGATCACGGCGGCGAACCGCAGCGACTGCACGGGCGCGGTCTTCACCATCCGCATGCCGAGGCCGGCACAATCGCCCGGCATCGGCGCGGACGGGCAAGCATCTGGTGATCTCGCATGACAAATTCCAACGTCAGCATACTGGTGGTCGATGACGAGCCGCCGATTCGCAAACTGCTGCGCGTCGGCCTCGGCAGCCAGGGCTATGCGGTCAGCGAGGCGCCCAACGCCAGGGCCGCGATCGAGATCGTCGATACGCAAAAGCCGGATCTGATCCTGCTCGATCTCGGCCTGCCCGGCATGGGCGGCCTCGATCTCTTGCGCAAATGGCGCGACGACGGGCTCGACGTCCCCGTGGTCATCCTGTCCAGCCGCACCGACGAGGCCGGCATCGTCGCCGCACTGGAACTGGGCGCCGACGATTACATCACCAAACCATTCGGCATGAACGAGCTGGTCGCCCGCATCCGCGTGGCGCTGCGTCACAAATTCCAGCAGCAGGGCGAGAAGCCGGTCTTCCACACCGGCGATCTCAGCGTCGACCTGGTCAAGCGCATCGTCAAGGTCGAGGGCAAGGAGGTAAAACTCTCGCCGAAGGAATACGACATATTGCGTATTCTCGTGCAGCACGCCGGCAAGGTTCTCACCCACCATTTCCTGTTGAAGCAGGTTTGGGGCGATTCGACCGACGTGCAGTATCTCAGGGTCTATGTCCGCCAGCTCCGGCAGAAGATCGAAAAATCGCCCGACCAACCGCGCTACATCACCACCGAGACCGGCGTGGGGTATCGGCTGCGCGAGCTTGAATGACCGGGCGCTCAGTCAGCCGACAATTCCGCCGTCCGGGTCAGTGCGCCGCCGAAGCCGTTGAGCGGGATGGTAAAGCTCACCGCTTGCCCGGTGTCGGCCGCGAAGGTGTCGATCTTCAGCGTCGTCCCTGCCTTGAGCAGTGGTATGACGCTGGCATCGAACGCCACCGGCACCAGGCAACCGACGGCCTGGCAGGTGTTGAACGGCAGGCTGCCATCCAGCTTCTGGTCGTCGATGGTCAGGCTGACGCCCTTGGCCAGCGCCAGGCCGAATGGCAGCGCCAGCGTTCCGGCCGCATCCTCGCCGCTCTTGCTCGACAGCTCTATTGCCAGCAGGCGCTGGTTGGTTTGCTTGTTGAATTGCTGATGCGACAGGCTGCAGGCCTTATTGGTCCCCGTTATCTGGCAATTGACCGTCCAGTCGCCATGGGTTTCGGACAGCGCCGACGCGCCGCCAGGCAGTGTCGGGCCAGCGGCAGCGGCGGCAGGTGCTGCCTTGTCGGTCTTGGTCTGCGCGGCGACCGCCGCCGGGCCAAGAATACAGACGCTGCCCAGTAGCGCTGCGAAATATACTTGCCTGCTTTTCATCAATATCTCCCGATTGTGCCCCGAGCCAGCCGCCATTGAGCTCAAGGACCGCGCCCGATAGAGCGTTCATTCGATCTTTTCTGTCAAGTGCGGGCAGGTCGCATCCGCCACGGGCTCCGCCGATTTCGCAACCCATGGCAGATCGGGACGAACGCCCTATATAGGAGGGAGGCTATGTCTGTGCGGGAATGAACGGATGTCGACGCTTCGTCTATCGACAATTCTGATGTCGGCGATGCTGGCGGCGGTGACGCTGCCGGGCATGGTGCAATCTGCCTCGGCGCAGGCCGTCAATCCCGGCACAAACCGGCTGATCCAGCAGAACGAGCTGCAGCAGTTGCGCAACAGCCTGCAGCGGCAGCAGTTCCAGCAACAGCAGCAGCAATATCGCGACCAGGACCGCCGGATCGTGCCGCAGCCGCGCCCTGAAGTGCCGGTCGTCAGGCAAGCTTGCCCAATTCAGATCGTCGGCAACCAGATTGTGCGTGTTTGCCGTTGATATCGGTCGCTTGCGATTTACTTAGTCGACTTATCTAATAAAAATGCTTCATTGCCTCGCGGGCATTTTTGGGGTTTGCAGGCGGCGTGCGGCGGTGCGCCCGGGTTATCAGCAAATGGCGACGACGAAGAAAAAGGCGGTGCGCAAGGCAAGGCGAGGTGAGCGGATTCGCCAGGTCGCCGCCATACCCTTTCGCCTGGACGCTGACGGTAATTTCGAAGTGATGCTGGTGACGTCGCGCACAACGAAGCGCTTCATCGTGCCCAAGGGCTGGCCGATGAAAGGCAAGAGCGGGCGCAAGGCCGCCACCATCGAAGCACGGGAAGAGGCGGGCGTGCTCGGCAAGACCCGCAAGGCGCCGGCCGGCAGCTATTCCTACTGGAAACGATTGGAAAACAGTTTCGTCCGCGTCGACGTCGTCGTCTACCTGCTCGAAGTGTCCGAGGAACTGGCCAACTGGCAGGAGGCCAAGAGCCGCCAGCGCGCCTGGCTCAAGCCGCAAGACGCGGCGTTACTCATCGATGAGCCCGATCTTTCGACATTGATGGCAAACCTGGCGACCACGCAGCCAGCGGCGCCAGACCCGGCCTGAGCCTCACTTGCCCTCGTCGCCTTCAGCGGGAAACGGCCGCACGGGCGTGCCTGTATAGGCCCACAGCCATTCGCGCGGCAGCGGCCCCTTGTTGCGGTCGCTCTGCTGCGACTGCTCCCAGGCATGCGCCAGGATGCCGACCGAGCGCGACAACACGAACAGGCCGCGCGTCAGCGGCGGCGGAAAGCCGAGTTCGCCATAGATGACGGCGGTGGCACCGTCGATGTTGAGCGGTATCTTCTTGCGCTTGCGCCGCGCCACCTCCGCCTCGACCGCCTCGGCGATGTCGGCGAAGCGTCCGCTGACGACGCCGCGCGCGGCAAAATCGCGGGTCACCTCGATCAGCCGCGGCGCGCGCGGATCGATCGGATGGAAGCGGTGGCCAAACCCCGGCACATAGCCCTTCTCCTCGGCGAAGAAGCGATCGAGCCGCGCCGATACGGCTTCGCTGAGCGTCGCGCCCTGGTCTAGCGCCACGGCAATGTCGCCGTAGAAGGACAGCGCCTGTTCGCCCGCGCCGCCATGCACGTCGCCCAGCACGTTGACGGCCGAGGCCATGGCGCTGTTGATGCCGACGCCACAGGTGATGGCCATGCGGGCAATGGCGATCGACGGCGCCTGCGGCCCGTGGTCGACGGCTGCACCCAGCGCAATGCCAAGCAGCGCCGCCTGGTCCTCGCTTGGCAGTTCGCCGCGCAGCATCAGCCAGATGACAGCCGGAAAGCTGACGCGGCCGATCAAATCCTGGATTTCATAGCCGCGTAGCCGGATGATGCCGGGGCTCATCTCGATGATGCCGGTCTGCCACCATTCCTCACCGCGCTCGCGGCCGGTCTTTTTGTCCCCCTCGCTCACGCGCTTCTCCTGGTGCGCGGCGGCAGGGCGGAAAAAACCTCGTCCATGTGTTCGCCGAGCACAGGCGGCGGCAGGACCGGCAAAGGTGCCTGGCCATCGACCATGAAGCCGCCGCGCACGACGGTCAGCGGCTGCTCCATGCCGGGCAGTCCCTGGAAGCGGGTGGTCATGTCGCGCTCGGTCACCTGGCGCTCGCCCAGCACCTGCGGGATGGTCAGCACCCGGCCCGCCGGCACGCCGGCGCGGTTGAACTTTTCTTCCCAGGCGGCGGCCGAGGCGCTGGCCAGAGCCGTCTCGATCAGCGCCTTCAGCGCCGCGCGGTTCTGCTTGCGGGTCTCGCGTTCGGCAAAGCGCGGGTCCGATGCCAGCTCCGGCTGGCCGATCAGCTGGCAGAGCGTGACGAACTGTTCCTGCTTGTTGGCGGCGATGTTGAGCAGGCCGTCGCCGGTGCGGAATGCACCGGAGGGCGCTGCCGTCATGTTCTCATTGCCCATCGGCTTTGGCTCGACGCCGGCCGTCAGGTAGTTGGACACCGGCCAGCCGAGCGCCGACAGCGTGCATTCGAGCATCGAGACATCGAGAAACGCGCCCTCGCCTGAGGTCTTCTGCTTCACAAGTGCTGCGGCAATGGCAAACGCCCCGACCAGTCCACCCAGCGTGTCGGCGACGGGATAACCGACCCGCAAGGGTGCGGTCTCCGGCGTGCCGGTGACGCTCATAATGCCGGAAAGCCCTTGGATGATCTGGTCGTAGGCCGGATTGTCGCGCATCGGCCCGGTCTGGCCGAACCCCGATATGGCGCAATAGACGAGACCGGGGCGAACCTCTTTCAGCTTCTCACAGCCGAGCCCAAGGCGCTCCATCACGCCGGGACGAAAATTCTCGACCAGCGCGTCGGCCGAGGCGACCAGATCGAGGAAACGCTCGCGATCGGCTTCGCTCTTGAGATCGAGCACCACCGATCGTTTGCCGGCGTTCTGCGCCAGGAACGATGCGCCCATGCCGGCTTTGTTGAGCGCCGGCGAGGCGCCGAGTTGGCGCGCCAGATCGCCGCCTTGCGGCGCCTCGACCTTGATGACGTCGGCGCCGAGCAACGCCAGCTGGTAGGCGCAGTAAGGCCCGGCCAGCACATTGGTCAGGTCGAGAACGCGGATGCCGGCAAGCAGATCGGTCATGATGCTCCAGATCGCTCAGGCATCGCCCGGCACATGCTCCGGTCCACGCCGGCGCCTATGCTCAATGAAGGCCCAGATATGCGGACCGGCGAGCCCGATGAAGGCGAGGATCAGCAGTACCAGCGACAGCTTGTGGGTGTAGAACACCGACCAGTCGCCGTTCGAGATCGTCATCGCCCGGCGGAACTGGGTTTCGGCGAGCGGCCCGAGGATCATGCCGATGATCACCGGCGCGGTCGGGAAATCGAAGCGCCGCATCAGGAAGCCGGCGGCCCCCAGGAGGTAGAGGATGATGAGATCGATCGGCGATTGCGAGATGCCGTATGTGCCGACGGTGGCGAACACCAGGATGCCGGCGTAGAGTTGCGGCGCCGGAATTTTCAACAGCCGCACCCACAGCCCGATCAGCGGCAGGTTGAGGATGACCAGGATGACGTTGGCGATGAACAGGCTGGCGATCAGGCCCCAGACCAGATCGGCCTGCGTCGTCAGCAGCAGCGGCCCCGGATTGATGCCATAGCTCTGGAAGGCCGACAGCATGATCGCGGCTGTCGCCGAGGTCGGCAGGCCAAGGGTGAGCATCGGCACTAGCACGCCGGCGGCCGAGGCATTGTTGGCGGCTTCGGGTCCGGCGACGCCCTCGATGGCGCCGACCGTGCCGAACTCCTCCTTGTGCTTCGACAGCTTCTTTTCGATGGCGTAGGACAGGAAAGTGGGGATTTCGGCGCCGCCGGCCGGCATGGCGCCGATCGGGAAGCCGATGAAAGCGCCGCGCAGCCAAGGCTTCCACGAGCGCCCCCATTCGGCTGCCGTCATGTAGAGTGAGCCTTTGAGCGGCACGATCTCGTCCTTGCCGGCATAGCGGCGCGAGGCCATGTAGAGAGTCTCGCCGACGGCAAACAGACCGACCGCGGCAATGATGACATCGACGCCGTCGAGCAGTTCGTTCGTGCCGAAGGTGAAGCGCGGCTGTCCGGTCTGCAGGTCGACGCCGATCATGCCGATGACAAAGCCGAGGAACAGGCTGGTGAGGCCGCGCACCGACGACGAGCCAAGCACCGCTGACACCGTGATGAAGGCGAGCACCATCAGCGAGAAATATTCGGCCGGCCCGAAAGCCAGCGCGAACTTCACCACCACCGGCGCCAGGAAGGCAACGCCCAGCGTGCCGATGGTACCGGCGACGAAGGAGCCGATCGCCGAGGTCGCCAGTGCCGCGCCGCCACGGCCGGAACGGGCCATCCTGTTGCCTTCCAACGCTGTGACGATGGTGGCGCTTTCGCCGGGCGTGTTGAGCAGGATCGACGTCGTCGAGCCGCCATACATGGCGCCGTAATAGATGCCGGCGAACAGGATGAAGGAGGCTTCCGGCGCCACCTGGTAGGTGATCGGCAAGAGCAGCGCGATGGTCAGCGCCGGCCCAAGGCCGGGCAGCACGCCGATGGCGGTGCCAAGCGTGGTGCCGACCAGGCACCACAGCAGGTTCATCGGTGAGAAAGCGACGGAAAATCCGTGTCCGAGATGGCCGAGCGTTTCCATGGCTTCAGCCCCTCAACGTGGTGACGATCGCGTCGATCACCGTGTTCAGCTGGTTTTCGATGAAGCCGGCGCCGATGTTGACGCCGAGCGCCCTGGCAAAGCCGAAATAGGCGGCCAGCGCCAGGATCAGACCAGTCAGCGCATCGCGCAGCGTGTGCTTGCTGCCGAAGCCGTAACAGACAAGCACGAACATGATGACCGAGGCGGCGGTGAAGCCGAGCGGCTGGATCAGCACCAGATTTGCGACCAGACCGGCAACGACGATGCCCATCGCCTTCCAGTCGGTCGGCGTTTCCTTTTCCTCCTGCGGCTGCCAGCCGCCGCGCACCGCGGCAAGGATGAGCAGCAGCGAAAGCACGATCATGCCGGTCATGGTGATGTAGGGAAAGACAGTCGGCCCAACCTTGGAATAGAGCGGCGACACCGGGATCGCCAGGGTCTGCCACGCCACGGCCGCGGCACAGGCGAGAAGCCCGATGCCGATCAACAGTTCGGGCATGGCAAGGCGCGAGGGCGCCGGCTGCTGGTCGCTGCTGCTCATCAATGTCCTCCCAATATGGCCGGCATCCTCCTGCCGGCCGCATCCGCAGTTTCACTCCCACCGCATGATATGTCCATGCTGCAGGCGAAAGTCGGAAAGGGGCGGCCCAAGCCTCGAAAAGTGTGAAGCGGTTTTCCGTCCGGAATTGCGTTAAAACAAAAGTTAGAGCGGTTCACCGTTTCCGTGAAACGGTGAACCGCTCTATAAGTGTTAGGCGAGGCCGAGATCCTTGAGGATCGCGGTGATGCGGGCGGTGTCGTCGGCGAGGAATTTGGCGTAGTCGTCGCCGGTCAGAAGGATGGGCGTCCAGTTGCGGTTCTTGCACTCGGTCGCCCAGGCGTCGCTCTTGGCCATGGTTTCAATCATCGTGACCATCGCCGCCTTGTCGGCATCGGACACGCCGGGCGGTGCAAAGACGCCGCGCCAGTTGAACAATTCGACATCGATGCCGGCTTCCTTCATCGTCGGTGCGTCGATGCCTTCCTGGCGCTTGTCGGCGGAGATCGCCAACAACCGAAGCGCACCTGCCTTGATCTGCTCGGAGAACTCGCCGAAGCCGGAAATGCCGGCAGCAACCTGGTTGCCGAGCAATGCCGACAGCGCCTCGCCGCCGCCGGCGAACGGCACGTAGGAGAGGTTGGTTGCCGGAACACCGACCGTCTTGGCGATCAGGCCGAACAATATGTGGTCGGAGCCGCCGGCCGAGCCGCCAGCCACCGGAACCTTGGTCGGATCGGCTTTAAGCGCGGCAACGAAATCGCCGGCCGTCTTGAACGGCGAATCCGCCGGAACCACCAGCGCCTCGAACTCGCCGGTGAGGCGGGCGATCGGCGTCACTTCGGACAGGTTGTTGGCCGATTTGTTGGCGATGATGGCGCCGACCATGACCATGCCGGCCACCATCAGCGAATTGCCCTTGCCCTTCCACTGGCTGATGAATTGCGGCAGGCCGACCGTACCGCCGGCGCCACCGACATTGGTGATCTGCGAGCCGGAGATCAGTTTTTCACTGCGCAGCACCTGGTCGATGGTGCGCCCTGTCTGGTCCCAGCCGCCACCGGGAGCGGCCGGCACGAAAATCTGGATCTGCGGTGCATCCTGAGCGAAGGCGGGCGTCAAATGCGTTGCGACGAAACCGGCAGCGCCTGCTGCCGCGGTGCTCATCAAAAATCTGCGTCTGTTCAGCATGGGATTCCTCCAAATCACGACACCTCCTCCGGTGCCTGCCAGAAACGTAGCCTGAAAACAGACCCGCTCGGCAAAAATTCATGCCGATTTCGATACGTTCTGTCAACAGGAACGGCGTTCTACTAGGCAGAACAAAAGATGTGAGGTACAGTCGCTTCGGTCGGCCTAGAGCAATTCCAGGAAAAGTGTGATCGGTTTTCCCACAGGAATTGGGCAAAAACAAAGAGATAGAGTGGCTCGCCGTTTCCGTGAAACGGCGAAACGCTCTAGTCCGAGCGAGTAAACTGGCATGAAACTGTCCGTGAGATGACCGAGGCGCGACCCCAGCCGTTACAGGCAGATGGCGTTGCCGCGCTCGATCGCGCGATCGCCATTCTCGACGCTTTCGCCACCGCCGACCGCTCGCTCAGCCTGGCCGAAATCGCGGCGCGGACCGGGCTCTACAAGAGCACCATATTGCGGCTGGCGAACTCGTTGCTGCGCGGGCAGTTGCTGGAGCGGCTCGACGATGGCCGCTACCGCATCGGGCCAGCCACCTTCCGGCTCGGCGCGCTCTACCAGCGCTCGGTGGTGGCGGTCGACATACTGTTGCCGATCATGCGCGATCTCGCCGAGCGCAGCTGGGAAAGCGTGGCGTTCTATGTCCGCTCGGGCGACGCCCGCACCTGCCTCTACCGCGTCGAATCCAAGCATCCGATCCGCTATACGATCCGAGAAGGCGACCTGCTTCCATTGCTTTCCGGCTCGGGCGGCCGCGTGCTGGCGGCGTTTTCAGGCCAGCAGGGCGAGCCATACGACACCATCCGCCAAACCTGCTACTACCTGTCGATCGGCGACCGCGACCCGGAGACGGCGGGCGTGTCGGCGCCGGTGTTCGGACCTGGGCACGTTCTGCTCGGCGCCTTGACACTCGCCGGTCCATCGACGCGTGTCGATACGGCCTTTCTGCGCCGCATGACGCCGGCTTTGCTGGAAGCAGCCGCCCGCGCCACCCGCGCTTTCGGCGAGGATGCATCAGCCCTCGAACATGCAGGCGTGAAGGCAGGCAACCTCACCTAGTGCGGCCAAGCTCCGCAACGCGATCAAGCATGTGCGGTTTGCGTGGTGTTTCCACCCGCTCTTGCAAGCTCCCGATACCGAATGTATTCTTGTAATTTACTCGAATACAACCCAATTTTTGCGAAAGATTGTGCACCTGACTCCGCGCAAGCAAATTCTACAGAAATCGAACCAATCCGAAAGCAAGTATCCGAAGAATTTATTTGCTGTTAATGCCGGTAGGCTAGTCAGTCAATCGTCGCCGGATATAGGCGACATTGGGAGGGGGCGTCGCTTGGCCAGCATCTGGTCGGCAGGCAATTCGCAAGGAGCCGTGGCTATACCCATGGAAGCTTGATGAGGCTGTCACCAACAGACACCAGCCCCCGTCTTCTCGGGCTGGTCTGGCCATTCATCCTCGTGGTTCTTGTCCAGGCCCTGGTTGCCAGCGGCAGCCTTTACACGCTCTCGGCGGTACGCGCCTATGTCGGCGGCGAGAGCCACTGGTCCAAGGGACAGAAGCAGGCCATCTATTTTCTCAGTCTCTATGCCGAAACCGGCAAGGAAGAATTCTTCAACGAGTATCGCGGAGCCATCGCTGTTCCGCTCGCCGATCGTTCGGCTCGACTTGCCCTCGAGCAGCCCGAACCCGACATCAGCTCCGCCCGCGCGGGCTTCCTGCAAGGCGGCAACCACCCCGACGATCTGACGGGATTGATCTGGCTGTTCCAGAACTTCCGCGAGGTGAGCTATCTCGACATTGCCATCCAGCATTGGACGGCCGCTGACAGCATGATTCTAGAAATCGATCGGCTCGGTACCACGATCCACCAAGGATTTTTGGAAGGGGCGGTTTCGGCTGCGCAAATCAGTACCTGGAAAACCCAAATCCATCAACTTAACCATCTGATCGGTCCCCTTTCCAAGGCCTTCTCCGACAGCCTCGGCGAGGGATCCCGTTTCATCAAGATGGTGCTGACGCTCGCCAACCTGGCTACCGCCGCCTTGCTCATCTTGCTCGCCGTGTGGCGCACCCGCAAACTGCTGGCGCAGCGCCGAGCTTTCCAATCCGCCCTCAACGCAGAACGCGAGCGCGCCCAGATCACCCTCGCCTCGATCGGCCAGGCTGTCATCAGCACGCAAGCGGACGGACTGGTGGACTACATGAACCCCGTCGCCGAGCGGCTGCTGGCACACTCGCTCCACATGGCCAGGGGCAAGCCGATCGCCTCGCTGTTCCGCTTGCTGGACAAGGACAGCGGTGTAGAGGAACTCGGGTTGGCGGAACGCCTGCTGGCTGGCGAGCCACGTCGCCCCAACGTCCGCCCGCAACTGCTGCAGCGCGCGGACGGCTCGGTCATTCCCGTGGCGCTGACCGGCGCGCCACTGCTCATTTCCGGCCATGTGGTTGGCGCAGTGCTGGCCTTCCACGACATGACGCGCGAACAGGACTACATCGAGCGGCTCTCCTGGCAGGCCTCGCATGACGCGCTGACCGGACTTGCCAACCGCCACGACTTCGAAAGCCGGCTGGAGTCGGAAATCGCCGAATTGCGTCACAAGCCCCGTCAGCACGCGCTGATGTACCTGGATCTCGATCAGTTCAAGCTTGTCAACGATACGTGTGGTCATGCGGCCGGCGATCAGTTGCTGCGGCAGATTTCCATTCTCCTCGGCAATGCGCTGCGACCGGGCGACATGCTGGCGCGGCTGGGTGGCGACGAGTTCGGCGTTCTGCTGTTCGATTGCAGCCTGGATCTCGCTGTCGACATCGCCGAACGCCTGCGTGCAACGGTGCAGGACCTGCATTTCACCTGGGAGGCCAGGCCTTTCAACAGCAGCGTCAGTATCGGCATGGTTCAGATCACCAATGCCGAAATCACGCTTGAAGAGACCCTGCGGGCTGCGGATGTCGCCTGTTACATGGCCAAGGAAAAAGGCCGCAACCGGGTTCAACTGCACAGCGACAGCGATGTCGCCCTGCGCGAACGCTTCGGCGAGATGGCCTGGGTTCAGCGCCTGCATGCCGCGCTGGAAGAAAACCGCTTTGCGCTTCATGCCCAGGAGATCTGGCCGCTGAACGAGGCGGCCGCGGAAGCCGGCGCGCATATCGAGATCCTGCTGCGGCTGACCGACGAGGACGGTCTCGTCGTCTCGCCCGCCAGCTTCATTCCGGCGGCCGAGCGCTATGGGTTGATGCCGTCGATCGACCGTTGGGTCGTGCGCAACACCTTCGGCGTCCTGGCGGCGCGCCTCGCCGATCCAACGGCCTCCCCCATCACCACTTGTGCCATCAATCTTTCCGGCGCCAGCTTCGGCGACGAGACCTTCCTCGGCTTCCTGCGCGAGCAGTTTCTTGCCTATGGCATTCCGCCGAAAATGATTTGTCTGGAGATCACGGAGACCAGCGCCATCGCCGATCTCGCCAATGCCATGCGCTTCATTGCCGATCTGCGCGGCTTGGGTTGCCGCTTCGCCCTCGACGATTTCGGCTCCGGCATGTCGTCGTTCGCCTACCTGAAACACCTGCCCGTCGACTATCTGAAAATCGACGGCAGCTTCGTCAAGGACATGCTGGAGGATCGGATCGACCGTGCCATGGTCGAGATGATCCATCATATCGGCAAGGTGATGGGCAAGCGCACCATTGCCGAATTCGTCGAAAGCGACGGCATCATCGCGGCACTGAAGACCATCGGCGTCGACTATGCGCAAGGCTATGCGATAGCCAGGCCGCAACCTTTCAAGGCCTCCATGACGCTGCTGAATCCAGCGGAGCCGGCAAAGGGGAGGGACAAAGATCGATGGAACGCCCTTGCGCGAAAATTGCGCAAGGCCGGATGACAAGAAAAGCCGTCGCCGGACTTCGTCAGTTCGCCTTGACCAGCACCACGCGCCGGTTCTTGGCGCGGCCGGTTTCGTCGTCATTGCTGGCGACGGGCGCCATCATGCCGGCGCCGGCGGCAGTCAGCCGCCCGCCGTCAATGCCGTATTTAGAGACAAGCGCCGCCTTCACCGACTGCGCCCGCCGCGACGACAGGTCGATATTGTAGTCGAAAGCGCCCTGATTGTCGGTGTGGCCGACGACGATCACCGCCATGCCGGGTTCGTTGGTCAAAAGCGTCGAGATCTCCTTCAGCGTCGGCTCCGATTCCGGCTTGATGACAGACTTGTCGGTGTCGAAGAAGATGCCGTAGAGCGAGATCGAGCCGGTGGTGGAGAGCGAATCCGCCATCTTGGCGGCCTCGACGACCACCATCTTCTTGTCGCGCGCCTTCGGCTCCAGCACCTGGACGACGGCGATGGTGCGGCCGTTGAGTTCCTTGCAGTAGAGGTCATCGATCAGCGAGTAGGCCTGCACAGTGACATAGGCGTCGCCGCCATCCTGCGGCACCTTGGCTGAGAAGAAGCGCTGGTCGTTGATGCCCGTGGTTACTGCACAGGCGCCATTGGAAAACGCCGCGTCCTTGATGTCGCTTTCATGGAAGAAATACATCATCAGGCTCGTGTCGCCGCCACCGCCGCTCGACGACCGGTCGGCAGCGCCGCCGCACTCTTCCTTCTTGCATTCGAACAGGACTTCGCCGCCGGCGGCCTCGATCACATCCTGATAGTTGCGCAGCACTTCGAGCGGCGAGCGCTCGGCTGGCAGCACATAGGCGATGCGGGTCAGCGCACCCTCGACCTCGGCCTTCTTGTCCGGTGCATAGATACGATTGTTCATCGTATCGCGCGCGTCCGCATCGGCACTCGGCTTCAGCCGCGACAGCGGCACGGTGAAATCGGTATAGGCGAATTTTTCGTAGGAGACGATGAACGACCCCTCATAACGCTTGGCCAGATGATTGTCGGCCGCGCCTTCGATGTCGGCGGTCGGCACCGTCGCATCGGCGCCCGCCAGCCGCACGGCCGCCAGCAGCAGCAACCCCGCCCAGAAAAGCTTCAGAAGTATCGCATTGATCGCACGCATTGGCCTGCCTCCCCCAAGAGCAATTCCGGGAAAAGTGTGAGCGGTTTTCCCACAGGAATTGCGTCGCTAGATCAGGATGGCAATTTTTCCAGAACGAGGCAATTGCGTCGATGAAGTGCTTCACACCAGCCGCTCAAGCAGGATGGTCGGCCCATCGTGATAGGTGGTTTCCAGCACTTTGGTGTAGCCGCATTTTGCCGCGACGTTCAGCGAGCCGGTGTTTTCCGGATCGATGATGCAGACGGTTCTGGCGCCGGCAAAGGTTTCGTCGCCCCAGGCCAGCGCCCGCCTGACGACTTCGCTGGCAAAACCCTTGCCATGCGCCTGCGGCGCCAGCGCCCAGCCAGCTTCGGGGATGCCTTCGAGCGACGGCTCGATATCGCGCTTCAGATCGTGAAACCCGGCCTCGCCGATGAAGCGGCCGCTGGCCTTGTCCTCGACCGCCCAGAAACCGTAACCGAGCAGCGACCACAGGCCGGCGTGCCGCAGAAACCGCATCCAGCTTTCCTCGCGCGTCCGCGGCTTGCCGCTGATGAAGCGGGTGGTGACGGGATTGGCCCACATGACGGCATAGTCGTCGAAATCATCGATCCGGTGCGCCCGCAGGATGGTCCGCTCCGTCTCGAGAACCGGGACGCCGGCTACTTTTGGATTGCCCATGAAACTCTGCCTCCGTTGACGGTCGTCGCTTAACAGACCAACGCTCGCCAACAAGGGCCAAGGCGCATCATCGTACGGCCAGCGAAACCATCTCGATCAATCAAGCTAGGGTCAGGATGTGGCGTCAATGACACTGATGACTGGACAGGAAGCAGCCTGCCTCTGGGAATTCTGCCGAACGATGCTACCTTCCGCGACCGGTCCGGTGAGGGCCGGACTCGACACCGCCAACGGGAGGAGCGCGCCATGGACACCACCGATCTTGTGCTTGCCATTTTCCATCATCTGCTGGTGTTCTCGCTGGCCGGCATCATCGGCGCCGAATTCGTCCTGATCCGCAGCGATCTCTCCGCCGTCACGCTCAAGCGGCTTGCCGGCATCGACCGCCACTATGGCATCATCGCCAGTCTGATCATCATCATCGGCATCGGCCGCGTCATCTATGGCCTGAAGGGCTGGGAGTTCTACGTCTACAACTGGGTGTTCTGGGCCAAGATCGCGGCGTTCGCCATTGTCGGCATGCTGTCGATCATCCCGACCATCCGCTTCATCTCCTGGAACCGGCAGGCCAGCGGCAGTCCCGGCTTTCAGGTGCCGGCGGCGGAGCTCGCCTCGGTGAAGACCTATGTGCGCGCCGAAGCCTTCATCTTCCTGCTGATCCCGATCTTCGCGGCGGCCATGGCGCGCGGCTACGGTTATTGAAGCAACGCCAACACGAAACCGCATCGCCGCCGGGCATACTCCCCACCGATCGCCATGCTTGCGGACGACTGTATTTTGCAGTTTGCGTCAGGCGACAATCTGTTAGCCTGCCAATGTTGCACATCGCTGGCGGGTTCCGGGCAACGGTTGGAAATTGATATCCTGGGAGGAGAATTACGATGAGGAAATTTGTTGCCTGCCTGGCCGCCGCCGCGGCCGTCACGCTTTATTCGTTCACCGCCGGCGCACAGACCTATCCCGAGCGCACCATCAGCGTCGTGGTGCCGTTTGCGGCCGGCGGTCCGACCGACACGGTAACGCGCCTTGTCGCCGAAGCCATGTCGAAGGACCTCGGCCAGCAGATCATCGTCGAGAATGTCGGCGGCGCCGGCGGCACGCTGGGCGCCGGCCGCGTCGCCAACGCCGACCCGGACGGCTACACGCTGCTCCTCCATCACATCGGCATGGCGACAAGCGCCACACTCTACAGGAAGCTCGCCTACGACACGCTGAACGCCTTCGAATATGTCGGCCTCGTCACCGAGGTGCCGATGGCCATCGTCGCCCGCAAGGATTTGGAGCCGACCGATCTCAAAGGGCTGGTCGAATACGCCAAGGCCAACAAGGACACCATCACCGTCGCCAATGCCGGCATCGGGGCGGCCTCGCATCTGTGCGGAATGCTGTTCATGAGCGCCATCGGCACGCCGCTGGTCACCGTGCCCTACAAGGGCACCGGCCCGGCCATGACCGACCTTCTCGGGGGCCAGGTCGACATCATGTGCGACCAGACCACCAACACCACCAAGCAGATCCAGGGCGGTTCGATCAAGGCCTATGCCGTCACCACGCCGGAACGCCTCGATGTCATGAAGGACGTCCCGACGACGATCGAAGGTGGCCTTCCCGCTGTGCAGGTCGGCATCTGGCACGGCCTCTATGCGCCGAAAGGCACGCCGGCCGCGGTCACCGACCGGCTGTCGAAGTCGCTCCAGGTGGCGCTGAAGGACCCCAACGTCATCGCCCGCTTCGCCGAACTCGGCACCAAGCCGTCATCCGAAGCCGATGCGACGCCGGCGGCGCTGAAGGCCAAGCTGGAAGGCGAGATCACGCGCTGGAAGCCGATCATCGAAGCCGCCGGCCAGTACGCCGACTGAGGACTTGAACGGGGCGCTTCCGGCGCGCCCCGCTTTCATTCGTTTTCACATTTGCAACGGCAGGCCCGGGGCCTGGGAGGACCGTCATGAAACCTTTCGCAATCGACAGGACAAACGGCCTGTGCGCCGCGCTGTTCATCTTTTTCGGCGCCTTTTTCGCGATACAATCGCTCGGACTTGAGATCGGCACCGCCTTCCGCATGGGACCGGGCTATTTCCCGCTGGTGCTGGCGATCGTGCTGATCGTGCTCGGCGCCATCATCCTCGTCCAGGCGGTGCGCGTCAAAGGTGAACCGATCGGCCCCATTGCCTGGCGCGGCATGCTGTTCATCCTGCCGGCGCCGATCTTCTTTGGCCTGACGGTGCGCGGCCTCGGCTTCATCCCGTCGATCTTCCTGACGGCGCTGATCGCCTCCTTTGCCAGCGGCCGCATGAAGCCGCTGACCGCGCTTGTGCTGTCAGCCGGCCTGACACTGTTCTCGGTCCTGGTCTTCAGCTACGCGCTCGGGCTGCCGTTCCAGCGCTTCGGCCCATGGCTGCCCCAATGGCTAGCATTGTGAGGTGATGAGATGGACCTGCTCAACAACCTCGCACTCGGCTTTTCGACAGCGACTACGCCGGCCAATCTTGGCTTCTGCCTGATCGGCGTTCTGCTCGGCACGCTGATCGGCGTCCTGCCCGGCATCGGCGCCACCGCAACCATCGCCATGCTGTTGCCGATCACCTTCCAGATCGGCGACCCGGTTTCCTCGCTGATCATGCTCGCCGGCATTTACTACGGTGCCCAGTATGGCGGCTCGACCACAGCCATCCTCATCAACATGCCCGGCGAATCCTCCTCGGCCGTCACCGCCATCGACGGCTACCAGATGGCCCGCAACGGCCGCGCCGGGGCAGCGCTCGCCATCGCTGCGATCGGTTCGTTCTTCGCCGGTACGGTGTCGACCTTCCTGGTTGCTGTCTTTGCCCCGCCGCTGACGGCGATAGCGCTGCAATTCGGCGCGGCGGAGTATTTTTCGCTGATGATCGTCGGCCTCGTCTCGTCCATCGCGCTCGCCCATGGCTCGATCGTCAAGGCAATGGCGATGGTCGTGCTCGGCCTGCTGCTCGGCATTGTCGGCACCGACATCTACACCGGTACGCCGCGCTTCACGCTGGGCATCCGCGAATATGCCGACGGGCTGAACTTCGTCGCGGTGGCGGTGGGCGTGTTCGGCGTTGCCGAGATCCTGCGCAACCTCGAAAACGAGCACGAGCGCACGGTGTTGATCAAAAAGGTCTCCGGCCTGATGCCGACCCGCGACGACTTCAAGGCCATGGCAGCACCCATCGTGCGCGGAACCATCATCGGTTCGGCGCTCGGCATCCTGCCCGGCGGCGGCGCGGTGCTTGCGGCTTTTGCCTCCTACACGGTCGAAAAGCGCGTGTCGAAACACCCGGAGGAATTCGGCAAGGGCGCGATCGCCGGCGTCGCCGGGCCGGAATCAGCCAACAATGCCGGCGCCCAGACCTCCTTCATTCCGATGCTGACGCTGGGCATTCCGGCCAACCCGGTCATGGCACTGATGATCGGCGCCATGATCATCCAGGGCATCGTGCCTGGCCCCAATGTCGCGACCGAGCAGCGGGCACTGTTCTGGGGCATCATCGCCTCGATGTGGATCGGCAATCTGATGCTGATCGTGCTGAACCTGCCGCTGATCGGGCTTTGGGTGAAGCTGCTGACGATCCCTTACTACGTGCTGTTCCCGATCATCATGGCGTTCTGCTCGATCGGCGTTTACAGCGTCAACACCAACGCCTTCGATCTGAATGCCGTCGCCTTCTTCGGCCTGCTCGGCTACGTCCTGACCAAGCTGCGTTGCGAGCCCGCACCGCTGCTGCTCGGCTTCGTGCTCGGCCCGTTGCTGGAGGAAAACCTGCGCCGCGCCATGATCCTGTCGCGCGGCGACCCCTCGACCTTCGTGACCCGGCCGATCAGCGCCGGCCTGCTGCTCGTCGCACTCGCCGTGCTCATCGTCGTCTTCCTGCCGTCGGTCAAGAAGAAGCGCGAAGAGGTGTTCGTGGAGGAGAACTAGTTATCCGGAACGTCGGAGAGGCCGAGCGCCGCGATCTCCACCAGCGGCGCCGGCACATCGGTGGTCTTCTCCGCCGCCTTGCAGATATCGGCGATGACGCAGGCCGGGCAATCCGGCTTGCGCGCCTTGCAGACATAGCGGCCATGCAGGATCAGCCAGTGATGCGCATGGCGCATATATTCGTCCGGAATGATCCGCAGCAGTCCCTGCTCGACCTGTTCCGGCGTCTTGCCCGGCGCCAGTCCCAGCCGGTTGCCGATGCGAAAAATGTGCGTGTCGACCGCCATCGTGTGCTGGCCGAACGCCATGTTGAGCACGACATTGGCGGTCTTGCGCCCGACCCCCGGCAGCTTGACCAGTTCATCCCTGTCGCCGGGCACCTCGCCGCCATAGTCGCGGATCAGCGCCTCCGACAGCGCAATCACGTTCTTGGCCTTGTTGCGCCAGAGCCCGATGGTTTTGACGTACTCGCCGACCCTGGCCTCGCCCAGCGCCAGCATCTTTTCAGGCGTGTCGGCGACCTTGAACAGCGCCCGCGTCGCCTTGTTGACGCCGGCATCGGTCGCCTGCGCCGACAGCACCACCGCCACCAGCAGCGTGAAGGCGTTGACGTGCTCGAGTTCACCCTTCGGCTCCGGCCGCTGCACCGAAAACCGTCGGAAGATCTCATGCACTTCGGCGGCGCTGTAGAGCGAACGAACCCTTGCCGGCCGTGGCCGCGGCTTCGCGTTCGAGCCGTCGCGCCGGCCTGGCGGCAGTTCACTTTTGGGCATGGAAGAATCTTTGGACTTGGGGCTAGCCATTTCCCCCCTATAATATCCCGCCATGAGCGACACAAACGCCTCGTTTCAGGCTGACGAGCCCTTCTTTCACGCATTGTTGACCCCACACCGGTCGCTGGGAAGGACGGGCTTCCTGATCCTGATGGGCGCGCTGCTGTTCGGTTGGGTGGTGACCGGGGCGTTTTTCCTGTCGCGCGGCGCCTGGCCGGTGTTCGGCTTCTTCGGGCTCGACGTGATCGCCGTCTACATCGCCTTCCGCGCCAATTACCGCGCCGCCCGCGCCCGCGAGGAGGTCTCGGTGTCACGCACCAGCCTCGACATCCGCAAGACCGCGCCCTCGGGCAAATCGGAGGCGCATCGCTTCAACCCGTTCTGGGCGCGCTTTTCCGTCGCCCGCCACGCCGAGATCGGTATCACCAGGATGACGGTGGAAGCACAGGGGCAGAATGTGCCGATCGGCTCATTCCTGGATCCAGACTCCCGCGAAAGTTTTGCGACCGCGTTCTCGCGCGCTCTTGCGACCGCTAAGACGCGCTGAAGCGGCGCCTCAGAAACGGAAGCGTAGGATTCTGCCGACCTTGCGCAGTGCGGGAATGTGTCTCCAGAGCACGATGAACAGTTTCGCGGACCAGCCCATGTGAGTGGTGCGTTCGGCGCTGTAGGCCGAGATGTCATCGACGAAGCGCAGCTTCGGAACGGCGCGCTCCAGTTCGTGCGGGTCGTCGATCGCCCAGTGGACCTCGGCGCCGGTCGCCCTGATGGTCGGATTAAGGCGAAGCATCTTCAGGCCGAATCGGCCGTAGGCGTCGAACATCAGCTCGCCGCCGGCAAGATGCGAGACGAGACGCGACAACAGGCGTGGCCCTTCCTCGGCCGGGAGATAAGGCGTCAGCCCCTCCATCACCACGACGGCCGGGCGATTGCGTGGCACTTGCGTCAGCCAGTCCGGTTCGGTCACCGACGACGCGACGAGGTGATAATTGTCCCGGGACGGGTAGAGCTTGCGCCTGAGGTCGATGACGTCAGGAAAATCGACATCGAACCACTCCACGCCATCGGGCGGATCGACGCGGAAGATGCGCGTATCGAGCCCGCTGCCGAGATGCAGCACGATGGCCCCAGGATTCCTGGCGATGAAGTCCTGAACGCGAACATCAAACGTCCTGGCGCGGATCGCCAGGCCGATGCCGAGATTGGTGTCGACCTTGAGCCGAGAAAAATCATAGTCG
Source organism: Mesorhizobium sp. P2_B5 (assembly GCF_056404775.1). Classification (NCBI taxonomy): domain Bacteria; kingdom Pseudomonadati; phylum Pseudomonadota; class Alphaproteobacteria; order Hyphomicrobiales; family Phyllobacteriaceae; genus Mesorhizobium; species Mesorhizobium sp. P2_B5. The sequence goes on from NZ_JBFUDJ010000018.1 coordinate 58,095, forward strand.
ATGGCGCGCACAGCCTCATCGGCGAAACGGTCTTTGAGCAGCGAATGCTGCAACCGGCTCTCCAGCGCCTTGCCGTAGAGCGTCATCAACAAGGTCTCCCTTGCCCCGGTCAGGTTTACCTTTTCGCCGGCCATCGGCATCTCCCGCTTGGCAATGCAGTGTCTATTTGGGAACGGTCGGCGACAAGGCAAGTTTCGGGTGGTTGCAGAGCGTGCAAAGACCGATATTCGCGGTCAAGGAGATATTGCCATGAACGCCCAGATGACCATGAATACGCAGATGAAACCGACGCCGATCCTGCAGCACGACATCACTCCCGAAGGCAGCGACTACGAGGTCGTGCGCCGCGCCATCGAAAAGATCAGCCTCGACTATCGCGACCAGCCCTCGCTGGAAGCTTTGGCAGCCGATGTCGGCGAGACGCCGACCGGCCTGCAAAAGCTGTTCACCCGCTGGGCTGGCCTGTCGCCAAAAGCCTTCCTGCAGGCTGTCACCCTCGACCATGCGCGCAAGCTGCTCGATTCCGGCATGCCGCTCTTGGAAACATCGTTCGAGCTTGGCATGTCCGGCCCTGGCCGGCTGCATGATCTCTTCGTCACCCATGAGGCGATGTCGCCGGGCGATTACAAGACGCGCGGCGCCGGGCTGACTATCCGCTACGGCTACCACATCTCGCCCTTCGGCATTGCGCTCATCATGGTCACCGACCGCGGCCTTGCGGGGCTCGCCTTCAACGATCCGGGCGGCGAGCGGGCGGCCTTCGCCGACATGTCGGGCCGTTGGCCGAACGCGACCTATGTCGAGGACATGAGCGCCACCCAACCCTATGCCGCGCGCATCTTCGATCCGACGCTGTGGCGCGCCGACCAGCCGCTGCGCGTGGTGATGATCGGCACCGACTTCCAGCTGCGTGTCTGGGACGCGCTGCTCCGGATCCCGATGGGCAGGGCCTGCACCTACTCCTCGATCGCCGCCGGGATCGGCGCGCCGAAGGCGAGCCGTGCGGTCGGCGCGGCAGTCGGCGCCAACCCGCTGTCCTTCGTCGTGCCGTGCCACCGGGCGATCGGCAAGTCCGGCGCGCTGACCGGCTACCATTGGGGTCTGACGCGCAAACGCGCCATCCTCGGTTGGGAAGCGGGCCAGACCGCTTCCTGAAGGACCCGCATCAAACAACACCGGCGAAAACCCTTCGCCGGTGTTTTTCTTTTTGCGAGCCCTCGGAAGTCGAGCAAAACATCCGCACGCTCTGGCAAGCCGCCGGCTTACAGGTTAGCTTCCCGCGCATTCCCGCAGGAGGCCTTTTCTTGATCATCGTTGTCGGCTCGATCAACCTCGACCTCATCGCCAATGTCGACCGCTTGCCTTCGCCGGGTGAAACGGTCCGCGGCTCCGGTTTCACCACCGCGCCCGGCGGCAAGGGCGCCAACCAGGCGCTGGCCGCGGCGCGCGCCGGCGCCAAGGTGCGCATGGTCGGCGCCGTCGGCAAGGACAACTTTGCCACCGAGGCGCAGGCGCTGCTTGTCGCGGGCAAGGTCGATCTGTCGGGCGTCGGCCAGAGCTTCGCTTCCACCGGCACGGCGCTGATCCTGGTCGGCGCCGACGGCGAGAACGTGATCGCCGTGGTGCCGGGCGCCAATGATTCGGTGCTGCCGGGCGATCTTGCCAAAGCTTTCCTTGGGAAAGGCGACGTCGTCCTGCTGCAACACGAAATCCCGCTGCAGACGGTCGATGCAGCGCTTGACGCCGCCCGCGCCGCCGGCGCGATCACCGTGCTCAACACCGCGCCCTTCCGCGGCGACGCGGCTTCCTTTCTCGGCAAGGCCGATTACGCCGTTGCCAACGAAATCGAATTCGACCTTTACGGCGAGGCGCTGTCGCTGAAAGGCCGCGACCGCGCGGCGCGCATGCGCGACTTCGCCGGCAAGACCGGCCGCACCATTGTCGTCACGCTCGGCGGCGACGGCGTGCTGGCCGCGACCCCGGACGATTTCCTGACCGTGCCGGCACTGAAGATCACCCCGGTCGATACGGTCGGCGCCGGCGACACGTTTTGCGGCTACCTTGCCGCCGGGCTGGCGGCGGGCCTGCCGCTCGAACAGGCTCTCATCCGCGCCGCCGCGGCCGGCTCCCTGGCCTGCCTGAAGCCCGGCGCCCAGCCGGCGATCCCGCTGGCGGCGGACGTCGATGCCGCCCTGCGTAACGCCGCCGGATGACAGTGATGCGCCCCGCCACGAAGCACGCCGTGCCGCCGGCCGGCGATATTTGCCGCCTTTCCGCCATCGACATTGTCGAGGCGATCAGGCTTCGTCGCCTGTCCGTACGCGACGTAGTCACGGCCTTCCTCGACCGTATCGAGGCGGTGAACCCGCTGGTCAACGCCATCGTGTCGCTGCGCGAGCGCGCAGACATTTTGCGCGAGGCCGACGCGGCTGATGCCCATCTGGCGCAGGGCGGACAGACCGGCTCCCTGTTCGGCCTGCCGATGGCGATAAAAGACCTCGCCATGACCAGCGGTTTGAGGACCAGTTTCGGCTCGCCGATCTTCGCCGATTTCGTGCCGCAGGAAGACGATTTCTTCGTGGAGCGTATCCGCAACGCCGGCGCCATCATCATCGGCAAGACCAACGTTCCCGAATTCGGGCTGGGATCCAACACCTATAACAACGTGTTCGGCCCGACGTTGAACGCTTTCGATCCGGCGCTCACCGCCGGCGGCTCGAGCGGCGGCGCTGCGGTCGCCCTTGCGCTGGACATGGTGCCTGTCGCCGACGGCAGCGATTTCGGCGGCTCGCTGCGCAATCCGGCCGCCTGGAACAATGTCTATGGCTTCCGCCCGTCGCAGGGCCTTGTCCCCGGCGGACCGGACGTCGAGGTCTTTCATGCCCAGATGGGCGTTGACGGGCCGATGGGCCGCAATGTGCGTGACATGGCGCTGCTGCTCGATGTGCAGGCGGGCTATCACCCGCAGGCGCCACTGTCATGGGACAAGCCTGGCTCCTTCCTCGAAGGGTTGGCAACACCGGCAAAGGGCGGCCGTATCGGCTGGCTCGGCGATCTCGGCGGCCATCTGCCGGTCGAAGCCGGCATCCTCGATCTGTGCGAATCCGCACTCGGGCGCTTCGCCGAGGCATCCTTCGTGACCGACCCCTTGCTGCCGGATGTCGATTTCGAAGCGCTGTGGCAGGCCTTCGTGACGCTGCGCCAGGCGACCGGCGGCTCCGCGCTCAAAATCCACTATGACGACCCGCACAAGCGCGCCCTGCTGAAGCCGGAAGCCGTTTGGGAGGTAGAGAACGCCATGCGGCTGACGGCGCCGCAGGTCCGCGCGGCGTCGGTTGTCCGCACCTCCTGGCACCGCACGCTGCTGTCGCTGTTCGAACGCTTCGATCTCATCGCGCTGCCGACGGCGCAGGTCTTTCCTTTCGAAGTCGGCATCCCCTGGCCGCAGGAGGTCGCCGGACGCGCGATGGACAGCTACCACCGCTGGATGCAGGTTTCGGCCTTCGCCACACTGGGTGGCTGTCCGGCGCTCAACGTGCCGGTCGGCTTCGACGCCGCGGGCAGGCCGATGGGCATGCAGCTGATCGGCCGGCCGCGCGGCGATCTCGCCGTGCTGCGGGCCGGCGCGGCCTATGAGGCGACGCTGCCGTGGCAGGCCGGAGCCTCCTGATGTCAACCCGCGGCTGCCGGCGACCTCTCCTGCCGGCTTGCACCGGCGTCGCCGGCGTGCATTGATCAGGCCCTGCCGCGCCCGCGCGAGGCGCATTCTGCTGAGGAAATCCCCGAGGAATCCCAATGTCGCTGGAACTCTACGCCGCCTATGTCCTTGCCTGCATCGTCATCATCCTGGTGCCCGGCCCGACCGTGACGCTGATCATCGCCAACAGCATCCGCCACGGCGCGCGCGCCGGGCTCGCCAATGTCGCCGGCACGCAGGCCGGGCTTGCCGTGATGATCGCCATTGTCGGCATCGGCCTCAACACGCTGATATCAGGCATGGGCCACTGGTTCGAATGGGTGCGCCTGATCGGCGCCGCCTACCTGATCTGGATGGGCGTGCAGATGTTCCGCGCCAAGGGCACGCTGAACGCCGACGGCACCGCCAGGAAGCCGCGCGGCGGCTTCTTCCTGCAGGGCTTGGCTGTGGCGCTGAGCAACCCCAAGACGCTGGTCTTCTTCGGCGCCTTCTTCCCGCAGTTCATCGCCCCTCAGGGCAATTACACGCTGCAGATCGTCGTCATGGGCCTCACCGCCATGATCTTCGCCGCCGTCTCGGATTCGACCTACGCGCTCGCCGCCAGCCGCGCCGGCCGCCTGCTCTCGGCCAGCCGCATCAAACTGATGTCGAGGATCAGCGGCAGTTTTTTGGTCGGCGGCGGCCTGTGGTTGGCCTTTTCGAAGGCGAAGTAACGGCGCCTTTTCCTTCTCCCCTTGTGGGCCTGTTGCGTTATCGGGCTTTGGATGCCTGGAGAGACGGCAGGGGCGCATCGAGGTGCTTTCCGGCGCGGGTTTGCGGCCGGATAGGGTAGGAGTTGGCGTATTCGGTGGGTTTCGGGCGCAGTGCGACCCAGGCTCAGGTGGCCAGCGTTACCCAGCGGCGCATGTTGAAGGCCATGGCCGCGATGAGGACCTGTCCTGCCGCCTTGGCC
>NZ_JBFUDJ010000019.1:0-60693 GCF_056404775.1 Mesorhizobium sp. P2_B5
TCGCTCGCGACGCAACAGCCCAGTTTTCAGGAACGCTTCGCAACGTCTGCGCGCTTGCCGACCTGAAGATGAACCGGCTGCTCGCATCGATCGACGAATGGGCAGAGGCGAATGCACCGTCCGGCGTTGGTCCCATCGAGCGCTTTGCCCCCACTGCAATCGACGCGGCGCCGCAACTGAAGCTCAAACTCGGCGAAGACGTTCGCACGGTGCTATGGGCCACCGGTTTTCGGCCGGACTTTTCGTGGCTGGATTTGCCGATCTTCGATCGCAAGGGCGACCTGAAGCACGATCGAGGCGTTGCTGACGTTCCCGGAGTCTATGTGGTGGGACTGCCATATCTGCGTCGCCGGAAATCGAGCTTCATTCACGGCGCCGAAGACGACGCGCGGGAACTAACCGCGCATCTGACCGACTACGTCGAACGGTCAACGAGCCAATCAGAGTTGCGTTTCGATTTCCCGCGCAAGCGCGGTTCCAATTTAACGGCGTCGGCGCGGATGCACCTTTGATCGCCGTCCAAATACCCGACTCCCCAAGGACATCAAGATGTACATCAAACCAGCCTATTCCCATTACGACGCCATCGTAGTCGGCGCTCGCTGCGCAGGTGCTTCGACCGCCATGCTGCTCGCACGAGCCGGTCTGCGAGTCCTTGCGGTAGACCGCAAGGCCTATGGGTCGGACACGCTCTCGACGCACGCGTTGATGCGTCCCGCTGTTCTCCAGCTGTCCCGCTGGGGCCTGCTGCAAAGGCTGCTGGACGCCGGCACGCCGCTGATAACCGCGACCACCTTCCACTACGGCGATGAGCAAATCACCATACCCCTGCGCGCGAGTCAGCAGCTGCGTGGCCTGATAGCTCCTAGGCGCACGCTGCTGGATAGGACGCTGGTCGATGCCGCGCGCGAGGCCGGCGCCGAGGTATTGCACGACACGGTTGTTGCGGATCTCGTCAGCGGCGCTGATGCCAGGATGCGCGGCGTTAAGATAGTCACTTCTGAAGGGACGCCTCATACCGTCACAGCCGACATCGTAGTTGGCGCCGACGGGATTGGCTCGCTGGTGGCGAAGCGCTCTGGAGCCCAGACGCTGCGGCGCGGCCGAGTCTCGGCTGCCCATCTGTATGCCTACGTCCCGGCGGAGCCGGAGAGCAGCTATCATTGGTATTTTCGGGAGGGTGTGAGCGGCTCGTTCATCCCGACAAATGACGGCCTTGCCTGCATTGTAGCCTCGGTACCGACAGAACATTTCGACGAACGCTTTCGGGGCGGCCACGAAGACGCCCGGATGGCTGTCCTGCGGTCACTTTCTCCTGCGCTGGCCGCCCAGGCCGAGACGGCCCACGGCGATAGTTTGAGCGACGGTCGTATACGTGTGTTCCGCGGCGTGCCGGGCTTCCTACGCCAGGTGTATGGTCCGGGCTGGGCGCTGGTCGGTGATGCCGGGTTCTTCCGAGACCCGATCACCTCGCATGGCATTTCGGATGCTTTGCGAGACAGCGAAAGCCTGGCGCGTGCGGTCCTCGACGGATCGGCTCAAGCTTTCGCATCCTATCAACGCGAACGGGACGTTATCGCCGAGCAGATCCTCAAGGCCACCGACGCAATAGCCTCGTTCGACTGGACGCTCAGCGACATCGAGGCCAGGCATCGGCAGTTCAGCAGTGTGATGAAAGCCGAATTCGAGCGGATCGTTGAACGGGAGATGCAAGCCCGACGTTCCCCGTGGCCTTGGTGGCAGCAGCGCGCCGAAGCCCTTCGTTCTGCTTAGGTGAACCACGCCTGGATGCTGACGCAGCCGGGCTGATCCACGAAAATCAACCGGATGGAGATACATCGATGAGTGCACAGACGAAGGACGGATGGATTGGCATCGTCAAGGGTCGGCCGCAAGTGGGCGATTTTGCCGAACGCTCGCGACGCACACGCCTGGAAGACATCCATGCTTTCACCGAAATGACCGGCGACCGTAACCCGCTGCACTACGACAAGGCGCTCGCCGAGGCATCTGTCTTCGGCAAGCTGATCGTTCAGGGCGGCGTCACCTCCGGCATCCTCAATGCAGTTGTGGCCGAGGACCTTCCTGGCCCTGGCACCGTCTTCCTCGAGGTCGCCTGGAAATTCGTCAAGGCGGTTGGAGTCGACGAGATGATCACCGGCCGAGTCGAGATCAAGGAAGTACGTCCCGACAAGCCGATCTGAAAGATCGAGACCTCAGTACGCAACGAGGCCGGCGAAGTCTGTCTAACCGGCACTGCGACGGTGTTCACCGTGCCGCTGGCTCGCGGCTAGGTGGTTGATCATGGCGCGCCAACTGAGTTCTGATAGCGCGCCCGAGGCCGTTATTGTCGAGGATAGGCATCGCTGGAGCGTGCTGGGCATACTCTGCCTCGCAGTGGTGTTGTCGCTGACCACCTGGTTTTCAGCGACCGCGATCACTCCCGAGCTGAAGGCGGCGTGGCATCTCTCAGGCCCGATCGAGGCATGGCTGACCAATGGCGTGCAGATCGGCTTCGTTGCCGGCGCGCTTATCTCGAGCCTCGTCAATCTGCCTGATGTCGTCAGGCTGAACCGGCTGATGGCGGTTTCCGCGCTGCTTGCCGCCGCCGCCAATGCTTGCCTGCTGCTGCAGCCCGGCCCGGTCGTCATCGTCGCTGCCCGCATCCTAACCGGCGTTGCGTTGGCCGGTGTCTATCCGCCCGCGCTGAAGCTGGTCTCGACCTGGTTCATACGAGGCAGGGGACTGGCGCTCGGCGCCGTCATCGGTGCGTTGACACTGGGTTCGGCGCTGCCGCATCTGTTTCGGGCCCTCACCGGTTCGCTCGACTGGCAATCGGTAATGCTTGCCGCAACCGCCGCGACGCTCATCGGATCCACGATATTCTGGTTCTTCGCTAGCGAAGGGCCATATCCATTCGGCAAGGCGATCTTCGATCCGCGCCAGATAGGCGCAATTTTCGGGGACCGGCCATTGCTGTTGGTCAATATCGGTTATCTCGGCCACATGTGGGAACTCTATGCCATGTGGACATGGTTGCTCACATATGCCCGGTCTGCGCTCGAAGTGCAGGGTCAACCGTCGCCGGCTTTTGCATCACTGCTGACGTTCTGCGCCATAGCGGCGGGTGTCGCCGGCTGCCTGCTTGGCGGCGTGTTGTCTGACCGCTTCGGTCGCAGCCTGACCACGGCAGGAATGATGATTGTGTCAGGTCTCTGCGCGCTCGCTATCGGCTTGGTCTTCAACGGTCCGCTGTGGCTGTTCGTCTTGATCGCAGTTGTCTGGGGCATCTCGGTCATCGGTGATTCCGCGCAGTTCTCCGCGGCGGTGACGGAGCTTGGCGACAGGCGCTTTGTCGGTACGGCGCTCTCCGTGCAACTCGGGCTCGGCTTTGCGCTCACGGTGCTGGTCATCGGATTGATGCCTCACGTGGCGGCCTTGCTTGGCGGCTGGCGTTGGGCATTCTTGTTTCTAGCGCCTGGACCGTTGATCGGTGCCGCGGCGATGCTTGGCCTGCGGCGACTAACTCCTTCCACGAAGATGGCCGGCGGAAGGCGGTAGACTTCATCCCTTCTAGACTAAATCCGTGAGGAGAGGTTGCTGCGTGAGGCATTTTCCGCGCGGCGAGAGGGTGTCGAATTGCCCTGACGCCGGATTTGTTGTCTAGATCGGTGGAGTTCACGACTGGTTGACAACCACCGGGCGCGCGGCTGCCAGCTTGCAAGAGTAACCTCGGTTGCCAACGGTTGTCGCGGGCCGTTTGTGAGGACTGGTAGAGGGAGAGGAACCGACATCCAACCTTCTCCAGGAGAACATGCGTTCCGCCGGTAGCTCGACCCTTCGAACGCTTTCCGGCGTCTCCCTCAGCCAAAACCACCGCCCGGGCGGATCATCGTTTCGGGAATGCGCAAACGTGAAATGACCAAAATTGGTAGCCCCACAGCTTCATACCAGCTGAAGCAGGCTCAGCCTATTGGAACGATTGGGATCGAGAAGTGTTTTAATGGCGACGGGACACGTCTCAAGGAACTCCAAAAACCATGAAGTACAAACGACAGATAATCTCGGGGACCGCGCTTGGCTTGCTGATGGCGTCCTCGCCGATAGGCGCCTACCCGTTGCAAAAGAGCGCCGACCTTTCCAGGCAGGCGACACCGCTTATGCTAGCGCAGTCCGCTTGCCAGGAGGGCGAAAGCGCCGAGGCCTGTGCCGCTCGCCAGGCCAACGAGGCGCCAGCTTCCGAGCAGCCGGCACCACCGGCAGACCCTACTCCGGCACCCGCGCCAGCGCCTGAGAACGCACCCGCGCCTGCAGAGAAGGCCCCTGCAGAAGCTGCACCAACGGCAGAGCCTACCCTCAGTCCGTCAGAGGCCCCAGCCGAGCCGGCTCCTCAGCCTCCAGAACAACCCAAAGCACCTACGACCGAGCAGCCTGCTACTGCGCCTCCGGCTGCGACCGAGCCGGTTCCGCAGCCTCAAGCTCAACCGGAAGCGCCTGCTGCAACCGAGCAGCCTGCTACCACGCCTCCGCCCGCGAAGGAGCCAACTGCACCGCAAACCGAGGCTCCGGCAACGGGAGCTCCGGCTGCAACTGAGCAGCCCGCAAAGGCGGGTCAAGCACCCGCCGACGCGAGCGCCGCACCTGCGAACCCCGATGCAGCCCCTGTTTTGGATAGTCAGAAGGAATCTGCTCCGAGCAATGGACCAGCACCAGCAACGACGGGAGAGCAGACGGACCAACCGGCACCCTCAGATGCTGGTCCCCCTCCGACGTCGGACGCTGCAGCGACCGAGGCTGCCCAGCCTAAGAAGATTGAGTCCGTCAAGTCAGAAGAAGGCTCGCGGCGAGACCGCTCGCCCGAGGAGGAGGGGCGAAAGCGCGAGCGTCCGGAGGGAACCGACGTGGTCCGTGAGATCGGCGACCGGATTATTATCCAGTTCGGCGACCATATCACTGTTGAAAGTAACGACCGGCCGCGCATGACTCGCGGCGCCAAGGAGGTCTACTATGAAGACCTTTCCCGTGGCCGCACCCGCGAGACGATCGTGCGCGAGAACGGCAACCAAATTGTCACTGTGCGGGATCGATATGGCAACGTGATCCGGCGCTCCCGCATCACCGCGGATGGCCGCGAGTTCGTGATGGTCTATGTTGACGATGAATACTACCGCGACAACAACTGGCGGGATCCTGGCCTCGATCTGCCCCCAATCCGGCTCACGATTCCGGTGAATGAGTATGTCCTAGATGCGGCCGACGAAGACGACCCGCAGCGATACTACACGTTTCTGGACCAGCCTCCGGTCGAGCGCATCCAACGACTCTACTCCGTTGACGAAGTGAAGCGCTCGGCCCGTCTTCGTGACATTGTCCGCCGCGTGGACCTCGATACGCTGACTTTCGAGACCGGGTCAGCTGATATAGCTGAAGGCGAATTGGGAAAGCTGAAGGGTCTGGCCGAGGCCATGGAGAAACTATTGGGCGAGAATCCGGCTGAAACCTTTCTGATCGAAGGTCACACCGACGCTGTCGGCTCGGACGAAGCCAATCTCGCGCTATCGGACAGGCGCGCCGAATCCGTCGCGTCCGCCCTTACCAACAGCTTTGCAATTCCACCGGAAAACTTGGTAACGCAGGGTTACGGCGAGCAGTATCTGAAGGTGAAGACTGAAGAAGCCGCTCGTGAAAATCGGCGGGTTGGCATCCGCCGCATCACGCCACTAGTCGCGCCTGTAGCAAGCGCCAACTAACGCAATAACAGCCGGCGATTGGTCATCAATCGCCGGCTAGCGTCGGCTCCTACCTGCCAAGCGAAAGTTGTTGGAGATCAGTATTCGCCGAGAAAAAGAGCAAAGAGTGGCGATTCCTGCCTTTGAATCTAACGACACAATAAAGCTTCAGCAGCGTCGCGAAACGGGCTCTTTACCTGTGGAAGTCCGTCATTCAAAACCTCCCATTCGATTTTGTAGTTAGTCTGAGTGTGAACGACCTGTCCCCACAAGGCTTCTGCGGTCATCGGCCAATCCTCGGGATGGTCGAGCGAGCCAATCATTATCCACATGTCAGGAGCTTTGTCGTAGACGAACACGAGCGGGGAACCACATCCAGTACAAAATCCGCGTTGTGCCACTTCACTTGATCGAAAATAGGTGGGCGTTCCCTGTGTGAATTCTACGCCGTCGTCAAAACGAAGACCGGCCATATGCGGACCGCCATAGGCCTTTTGACAAATCCGACAATGGCAGAAGGCTCCTGCAGTCGGGGCCTTCATTGATCGGTATCGGATCGCCCCACAAAGACAGCCACCTTCGATCATACCGCCAATCCCATAGATCTGATGACACCGTTCGCTCAGTATACATCAAATCATACGACGAAGGTCTGCAATTAGCGCATCCCCTGGGTTCGCTGGTGCCAACGCCGGTCCGGCAGCCTTTGCCCGGAAGCAGTAGGTCAGCTTGTGGTGAGGGAACTACTAGCGGACCTTCAACCTCCGCGGTTGCTTCGGCAAGTTCAAGGCATCCTCAAGATCGACATCCAGAACCGTGTTCTATCGCCCGGTTAACTCGAAGGGAAACAATTAACGCAAGGCTTTCCAATCGAGCTTTCCTGTCGATGTACGGGGCAGAGATTTTCTATACTCGAAAATTCGTGGAATCTTGTACGACGATAAGTTCTCCTTGCACCATGCGGTCAATTTTGCAGAAGCATCCTCCTCAGGTCTGCCCGGCTTCAGCACGACCAGAGCCTTGACCGACTGCCCGCGCCGTTCGTCCTCGATGCCAATCACGCCCGCGTCGGCGACATCGGCATGCGACATCAGCACCTTCTCGATCTCGGCAGGCCAGACTTTGAACCCGGAGATGTTGATCATCCGTTTGCGGCGATCGGTGATGAAGAAGAAGCCGTCGGCATCCACATGGCCTATGTCGCCTGTCATAAAGAGCTTCTTCCCATTGCGATGCATATAGGTGGCCTCCGTTTCCGATGGCCGGCCGAAATATCCGCTGAACAGTTGCGGCGAGGCGATAGCAAGCTCTCCGTCGACGCCGGTCTCGCAAGGTTCTCCTGTGTCAAGTGAGACGATACTCGCTTCAACGCGCTCGAGCGGGAGGCCGATCGATCCCGGCTTCGGCGCAGCGCGCGGATTCATGTGCGTCGCCGCCATGGTTTCAGTCATGCCGAACCCCTCGATATAGTGCAGGCCGGTGACAGCATAGACCCGCTCGTGCAGGGAAACTGGCATGGCAGCGCCACCGCCACCCAGGAACTTCAGACTCGATAGGTCGAATCTTGCGATACTTGTCGCTTCGACAAAATCTTTCATCATGGTCGCGATGTTGCGCCAACACGTGACCTTGTGACGCTCGATCAACTTTGCGGCGATCTCCGGATCCCACCGCCCTGCAAGGACAAGCGCCGCGCCCGCTGCGATCGGCACGTTCATAGAGCTTTGCATGCCGGTGACGTGGTAAAGCGGAAGGCTTACCAGAGCGACATCATCCGACGTGATAGCGCTGGCCTTGCGCGTGCTTGCGATAGCGCGCTGGATCCCGCCATGCAGGTGTGCGCACCCTTTCGGATCGCCTGTGGTGCCCGAGGTATAGACGATCAGCGCAAGGTCATGACTTTGCACCCCTCGCTTTGCAGGCATCTCTCCGCAATCTGTGGCCCGCTCGAAGGATTCCCACTGCTGTCCGGCGGGGCCGACATTTAATCGGTTGGTTTCTGGGGCCCCAACAATCAATCCACCGCGCAGGCATTCAATCGGCCCCGCCAGCAAGAGTGACGCCTGAGCGCCGTATGTGACCGCGAGTCCTGGCCTCGCATCAGCCAGGATCTGATGCACTTCGCGCGCCGTCTTTCTCGGATTTATGGGAACGACGACGCCGCCGGCTCGCAGCACAGCATAATAGGAAACGATGAATTCCAGCTCGTTCTCGAGGATAAGCAGCACTAACTCGCCGCGCGCCAGCGACAATGTGGATTGCAGGAACGCGGCCACCGCATTTGCCAATTGATCGAGTTCTTCATAGGTAACGACACGATCGTCGATGAAGACGGCGGGCTTTGTGGGATATCGTTCGGCTGAAGCGCTGAGGTTGGTGTCAAGGGGGTGGGCTGCGAAACTCATGAGGGTCGACCCGTGCTCGTCTCTGTTCCACGTGACAGGTTGGCGGCGGATTCAGGAAATCAGTTCGCCTCCGTCCGCGATGATGACCTGCCCCGTTACATAGGCGCTGGCATCGGACGCCAGAAACAGAGCAACCCCGGCAATGTCTTCTGGCGTTCCTATCCGACGCAGTGGCGTGCGATTCTCGATTTTCTCCAGCCGTTCCGGATCTTCCCACAGTTCCCGCGCGAACTCCGTCTTGATGAGGCCGGGCGCTATGGAATTGACGCGAATACCTTTCGGGCCCCACTCAACCGCCAAGTTGCGCGTCAGTTGGATCAGCGCAGCCTTCGAAACCCCATAGGCACCGATGCCCTCAGTACCGCGCAGGGCGGCAATGCTCGAAATCATTATCACCGATCCGCCTCCAGCGTTTGCGATATGAGGAAGCGCCGCCTTGCACAGCCAGAGATTGCCCTGCAGGTTGGTGGCAAAGATCTTTTCAAAAGCAGAGTCTTCAATGTCGGTGAGAGATCCGAAGAAGGGGTTGGAAGCCGCGCAGCCGACGACAATGTCCAGACGGCCGTACTGACTAATGGTTTTATTGACCAGTTGTTCGACCTGATCTCTTTTGCTCATGTTACAAGGTTGGGAAATCGCTTCGATCCCTTGCATCTTGAGGTGTCTGAGACCTGCCTCACAATTCTCCTTCTTGCGGCTGGAGATGACAATCTTGGCTCCAGCTTGCCCAAAAGCTTGGGCTATCGCCAAGCCGATGCCCCTTGTCGATCCGGTGATGATCGCCACCTTATTTGGAATCTCGAACATCGACCTTCCTGGTAAGCCGTCGAGCAAGATGCACGCGTGGAGGCATTCACGTCAAACATAAGCGGTCAATGTGATCGGCGAGATAGGCCGCGTCCTGGCCGACGAAGGGAAGAATGGCTGACCGCCACGTGTGCATCCAGTGCAGTCCGAGGAAATAGACCCCGGGGCAGGCGGTTATGCCGCGCTGTTGGATTGGAACGCCATTGGCATCGGTGACCGGCAGCTTCAACCAGTCGAAACTATAGCCATACCCAGTTGCCCAAATGACGCTACCGACGTTTTCTTGGCGCAGGTTCAGTCTGCGGATGCCATCGACACAGGCAGGCGCCAGTGGCGCCGATGTCTCCTTTTGATGGAGTTCGGAACTCATTGTGGTCGCCAGCGCATCCGCCACCTCGATGAAACCAGCATGGCTCTTGTCGGCTGCGGCCAGCAACTCGCCGGCGTCGCCAGCAAGCATCAGCGTGTCATCGCTGATACCCAACACGCGTCCGACAAGGGTCGCACCCGCAAGGCCGAGGCTACGTGGGTCGAGGTCGTATCCCCCATCCACACCCGTTATGACGATGGGCGGCGGATATCTCCTGCCTGGAAAGGTGTCGATGTCCACATCGAAGCGGCCCAAGTTTTCGTACCACCAGATGACATCCTTGCCGCGATAACGCCGGGGCACGCGGGCATGGCGGCTGATCGCCAGAAATACCCGCCTGCCGCTGCGCAGAAGTTCGTCGGCAATCTGACAGCCGGAGTTACCGCTGCCCACTACTAGTACGGGACCCGGCGGAAGACTTTCCGGACTGCGGTAGCGGATGGCGTCGATCTGATAAATAGTTTTCGGCACAGCGCAGCTATAGTCTGGGATTAGGGGACGCTGGAACGGACCGGTGGCGATGACAACATGCCGTGCCCGGACCTCGCCACATGAAGTTTCAAGGACATACTCGCCGGTGTTTCCATCAGGACTGAGTTTGGTAAAAACCGAGAGAGCCATTGAGGGGATGCTGGAGGCGAAGCGCCTCGACCCATTCTTCAACCCTTATTGGTATTGGGGCGAACTCGCCGCCGTCTACTTCAACGCGCGCCGCTATGACGACGCCATTGCCAACATGCGCCGATCAAGTTCTTTGTCGTTTTCGAAACAGGTTTGGTTCGCCGCAAGCTACGCAATGGCTGGCAAGCCCGATCTTGCGAGAGATTGCGTTGCTGGTTTGCTGCGCCGGATCCCAGAATTCTCCACTGCCAGATACGTGGCCAAGGAGCCGCTGTTTCGCATCGAAGACCGCCAGCATTTAGCTGAAGGCATGCGCAAAGCGGGCTTGCCGGAATGACCGCTTTGGGGTCACGCCAAGGCATCAGTCCTTCTGACAGTTGCGTCCGCTATCGTTCTTCCGACGCCAAAAGCCGCCCTTCCGCTTGCGGCCCCATTGCAGTCATCCGACGACTGCCGGCAACTGACCGCTGCTTAGGAGAGCGGTACACCCTGCCAGCCGCGAAGAGCTGCCAACTACTTTTCCATTTCTGTGGGGATATCTGTGGGGTGTCGGGAGAAACGGACACCTAAATGTCTGTTTTTTCTGGTCGGAGTGGCAGGATTTGAACCTGCGACCCCCTCGTCCCGAACGAGGTGCGCTACCAGGCTGCGCTACACTCCGTGACCAGACCGCGGGCTTATAGCCGCCGTACTTCGTTCCTGCAAGCGGCAATGGCAGCGCTTCTGTCGCATTTCGTTCGCTTTCGTCGGGCATTGCCGCAAAGCTTGGATTTCCCGCCCGGGATAAACCCCGCTTAAAGCCTTGTGTGCTAGGCAGCAGCCTCGATAAATCGTGTTTTCGCCATCTGGAGCTCTGCTGTCTTGCCCCTGAAAATCGTAGGCGACGCCCGGCCCAACAGCTTCGAATTCGAAACGGAAGCGCTGATCAAAGCGTCGGGATTTCGCGAGTACGATGCGCGCTGGTGGTTCGGTCTCCCCGGCTCCGCGCAGCCGCCGGAGCTCAACCTGATCGGCGTCCAGGCGCTCGGCATGGGGCTGGGCACGTTGATTCGGCGTCTTGGCGCCGGGCCGGACATCGTCACCGGCCACGATTTCCGCGCCTATTCGCTCGGCATCAAGCTGGCGCTGGTGTCCGGCCTGATGGCTGCGGGCGCCAGAGTAAAAGACATTGGCCTGGCGCTGTCGCCGATGGCCTATTTCGCCCAGTTCGCGCTCGACACACCGTCCGTCGCCATGGTCACGGCCTCGCACAATGAAAACGGCTGGACCGGGGTCAAGATGGGCGCGGCGCGGCCGCTGACCTTCGGGCCGGAGGAGATGAGCGCACTGAAACAGATCGTGCTGTCGGGCGATTTCCATCTTGCCGGCGGCGGCTCCTATGAATTCGTCTCTGGTTTTCGCGAGACCTATCTCGACGACCTTGTCGGGAACAAACGCATCGCGCGAAAGCTGAAGGTCGTGGCGGCATGCGGCAATGGCACCGCCGGTGCCTTCGCGCCGCAGGCGCTGGAGCGCATCGGCTGCGAGGTGATCCCGCTCGACGTCGAGCTCGACCATACTTTTCCGCGTTACAACCCGAACCCGGAGGACATGCAGATGCTGCATGCCATCAGGGACAAGGTTCTGGAGACCGGCGCCGATGTCGGGCTGGGCTTCGACGGTGACGGCGACCGTTGCGGCGTGGTCGACAATGAAGGCAACGAGATCTTCGCCGACAAGGTCGGCGTCATGCTGGCGCGGGATATTTCGAGCCAGTATCCCGGCTCGACTTTCGTAGTCGACGTCAAGTCGACCGGGCTGTTCAACACCGACGGTGTGCTGCGCGCCAATGGCGCCGTCACCGATTACTGGAAGACCGGCCACTCCTATATCAAGCGCCGCGTTGCCGAGCTCGGCGCCGTCGCCGGCTTCGAAAAGTCAGGCCATTTCTTCTTCAACCCGCCGATCGGCCGCGGCTACGATGATGGTCTCATCACGGCAATAGCCATTTGCCAGATGCTAGAGCGCAATCCGAAAAGCTCGATGGCCGATCTCTACCGCGCACTGCCGCTGACCTTCGGAACGCCGACCATGTCGCCGCATTGCGCCGACGATGTGAAATACGGCGTGGTCGAACGCGTGGTGATTGACTTCCAGGCAATGCAGCGCGACGGCGAGGCTTTTGCCGGCCAGAAGATATCGGACCTCATCACCGTCAACGGCGTGCGCGTCGTTGCCGAGGATGGCACCTGGGGGCTGGTGCGGGCGTCGTCGAACAAGCCGGAGCTTGTCGTGGTTGTCGAAAGCCCGGTATCGTCCGACCGCCGCCGTCAGATGTTCGAGGCCGTCGACGCCGTGCTGCGCCGCAGTCCCGAAGTAGGCGCCTACAACCAGACCTTCTAGGTTCCCACGTTTCGGTTCGGGCAGGAATAGTCAGGCGGCGGAAGTCGCCTGCCCAAGCACACTCCAGTCGAATTCTCGTGCCCAGTCGGCAAAACTGTGCCAGCGGACCTCCGGGAATTCCTTGCGCAAGGCGCCGATGTCGACATCGTAGCCGACGCGGTCGAACCATTCGAACATCAGCGCGGCATCCTCGCTCTGCTGGCGTGCCACGGCGATCGGGATTTCCTGATAGCTGATGGGTCGGCCGATGACCTGCGACAGGATTTTCGCTTGCTCTTCGCCCGACAATTCGTCCCCGGCAAAGTCGAAGCGCTTGCCGAACACTTGTTCGCGCCGCTCGGCCAAGGCGGCGACGAAAGCGCCGATGTCAGCCAGAGCGACCAGCTGGAGGGCACGCTTTGGTGGCACCGCGAAGGCATAGGTGCCCTGGCTGAGCGCGCTGATCGACCACGGCGCAACGACATTCTCCATGAAGGCGGCGGGCGCGCTGATCGTGTAGGGGATGCCGAGCCCGACGACATGTTTCTCGACGAGATACTTGCTGTCGAAATGCGGAATGCCGGTTTTCTTGTCTGCACTGGCAACTGAAGAATAGATCAGATGCCCGACGCTGGCAGCCTTCGCCGCATCGGCCGCAAGGATCCCTTGGCGGGTCTCTTCTTCCATGCCGGCCTCATAGCTGTTGCCCATCAGGAACATGGTGTCGACGTCTCCGGCGGCCCTCACGACGGAGGCTGTATCGGCGAGATCGCCAGCCACCACTTCGGCGCCCGCCGCCGCCAAATGCCGAGCGGCTTCGCTGTCTGGCTTGCGCGTCAGCGCCTTCACCCGATGTCCTTTCGACAGCAGGGCGCGCGCCACGGCGCCGCCTTGCTGGCCGGTAGCGCCGGTCACTAGTATGGTTCTTTTGCTGATCATCTCGTCTGCTCCTTTTGTTCGCTGGAGTAGAATTAGGGTCTGTCGCATTGATGCATAACTGCCTATAATTGGAAAACTTTGTCCCGTTTTTGGATACAATGCTTGACCTCAATGACATCGTCGTATTTGCCCGCGTCGTCGAAGCCGGCAGCTTCACGGCGGCGGCGCGCTTGCTGGCCATGCCCAAGACGACGGTCAGCCGCCGCATTGCCGCGCTCGAACGCGAGGTGGGGGTCCGCCTGCTGCAGCGCACGACGCGTAGCCTCAATATGACGGATGCCGGGCGTCTCTATTACGAGCAGAGCAGCCAGGCGCTGCGGACGATCGAGGAGGCCAATCTGCGTCTTGCCGAAACCAGGGCGGAGCCGTCGGGCACGATTCGCATTTCGGCCCCGGTCGGCTTTAGCGGCCATTTCCTTATCGGCGCCGTCGTCGACTTCCTCGCAATGTATCCAAAGACCAAGGTCGAGCTCCGCCTGACCGACGACAGGCTCAATCTGGTCGAGGACGGTATCGATCTCGCTTTCCGCACCGGCGCGCTCCAGGATTCGACGCTGATCGCTCGCAAGCTCGGCTCCACGCACAGGCTGCTCTGCGCCAGCCCGGACTATCTCGCGCACCACGGCGTGCCGGAAGAGCCAGTGGATCTCGCGCGCCATCAATGCGTCGTCGCCGGCCCATCGACGTCGGGTGCCCACTGGGTGCTGGATGGGCCGCGCGGCCAGGAGACGGTTGCCGTGGCTGGCCGCTTCGCCGCCAACGAGATGCAGGCGGTCATTGCAGCCACACTTGCGGGCTTCGGCATCGCCCAATTGCCCCACGTGCTTGCCGAGGGGTTGATCAATGAAGGGCGGTTGCGGCGCGTTCTCAAGCAGCATACGACGCCGGCCGGTGGCCTCCACGTCCTCTATCCGAGCAGCCGTCACCTTTCGCCCTTGGTCAAGGCCTTCATCGAGCTGGCAGCCGAGCGGATTTCCAGCCAGGTAAACACGGCTTAAAGGCATGCGTGCTACCCAATCGACCAACAACTCTTGAGCGCGAGACCCGAATGACCGAGCGCATTGTCAGTTTTGTCATGAGTGGCGGTGTCGGTTCGCGGCTCTGGCCGCTGTCGCGCGAGGACAATCCAAAACAGTTCCACGATCTTTCCGGCGACGGCTCGATGCTGGCCAAGACGCTGCGCCGGCTGACGGCACGGCCGGAAGGCGAGACGCCGATCTTCCTGATCGCCGCCGAGCGTCATGCCGAGCGCGTCCATGCCGACCTTGCCGGCCTTGACCTCTCGGGCGGCGGTCCGCTGTTCGAACCGACCGGCCGTAACACCGCTGCTGCCGTGGCGCTGGCTGCATTGCGCACGCTGTCCGAGTTTGGCGACAGCCTGGTGTTGGTGGTGCCGTCGGACCACGAAATCGCGACGCCGAAGCAGTTCTGGCAGAGCGTCGAGGTCGGCAGCGAGGCAGCCCTTGCTGGCCGGCTGGTGGTGTTCGGCATCAGGCCGACGCAGCCCGAGACCGGCTACGGCTATATCGAGGTGTCAGGCGAGAACAGCGGCGTCTTCGACGTCTCCCGTTTCGTCGAAAAGCCTGACCTTGCCACCGCGCAGAGCTATCTCAAGGCCGGCACTTTCTACTGGAACACCGGCATCTTTCTGTTTCGCGCCGGCGCCATGCGCGACGCGTTCGCGGCGTTCCAGCCGGACATCTGGCAAGCCACGGAAGCGGCCTACAAGGCGGCGACATCGGATCTGTCCGGCCTCTATATGCCGCTGGAGCTCTACGCCGCCATCCCGTCGAACTCGATCGACTACGCCATCATGGAGCGGGCCAAGGACATTGCCATGGTGCCGGCCGGCTTCCGCTGGAACGACCTCGGCTCCTGGCAGTCGCTGCTCGATGTCGGCCCTGCCGATGCCAAGGGCAATGTCGTCGTCGGCGATGTCGTCGCCATCGATTGCGAGAATTCCTACATCAGAAGCGACGGCCGGCTCCTGTCGGCGATCGGGATGAAGGATGTCGCTATCGTCTCGACCGCCGACGCCACTTTCGTCGCGCCGGTCAGCCACAGCCAGCATGTGAAGAAGATCGTCGAGCAGCTGGAAAAATCGGGCCGGCTGGAAACCAGGTTCACGCCCGCGCATGACCGCGTCATCGAAAGCGGCGCCTGGCGGCGGCGCGTGCATCACTGGCTGTTCGAAGAGACCTTGCCGCTGTGGTCGACGGCAGGCGTCGACGAGCGCCATGGCGGTTTTCACGAGGCGCTCGGCTTCGATGCCCAGCCGATGGTGAAACCCAAGCGCATGCGCACGACGGCCAGGCAGATCTACGCCTTCGCTGTTGCCAAGGCGCGCGGCTGGGACGGACCGGCGGACCGACTGATTGCCCATGGCATCGCCTTCATGGCCGGCAAGGGTCGCACGGACCGGGGCGGCTGGGTGCGCACGCTCAATGTCGACGGCTCCGTCGCCGATGCCACCGAGGATGCCTACGACCATTCCTGCGTGCTGCTGGCGCTGGCGCATGCGCATATGTGCGGCAACCCCGAGGCATTGCGGCTGGGCCAGGAGACCTTTGTGTTCCTCGACGCGCATCTCGAGGATGCCCGCATGACCGGTTTTCTCGAGACATCGGACGGCGAGGGCGAACGGCGCTCCAACCCGCATATGCATCTGCTCGAGGCTTTCCTGGCCTGGTACGAGGCGACGGGCGACCGCACCTATCTGCGACGCGCCGCCCGCATCATCGACCTCTTCCGCAGCCATTTCTTCGACGCCGAGAGCTGGACGCTCGGCGAATTTTTTGACGCGGGATGGAAACCCGCGGCCGGCGAGAAGGGCACATGGACCGAGCCCGGCCACCATTTCGAATGGGCCTCGCTGCTCACCGACTTTGCCGCCCGTAGCGGCCAGAGCGAGTTGAGCAATTTTGCCCGCAAGCTCTACGCCTCGGCGATCGCCAACGGCCTCAACCGCGCCACCGGCCTTGCTTACGGCGCTGTCTCAAGACAGGGCCTGCCGCTCGAACTTGTGTCGCGCAGCTGGCCGCAGGCCGAAGCGATCAAGGCGGCGATCGCACTGGATGGCTCCGGCGGTCCCGATCTCAAGCCCGAGATCGAGGCGCGAGTCGGCCGCCTGTTCCGCTGGCACGTCGACCCGGCCCCGCTCGGCCTCTGGATCGACCGCATCGACGAACGCGGCCGCTCGCTGGCATCGGACGTGCCGGCCAGCATCTTCTATCATCTGGTCTGCGCGCTGACGCAGTATCTGGATGGAACGGCGCAGAAGGGGTGAGGCGCTGAAGCTGCTGATCTCCCCCCTTGAGGGGGAGATGGCCGGCAGGCCAGAGGGGGTCGGTTCGACTGGATGCGACCTCCTTGCGATCGATGAAGGTTGGTGCTTCACGCGCGGCGACCCCCTCTGTCGCCTTCGGCGACATCTCCCCCTCAAGGGGGGAGATTAGGCGCTCGCCCGCTTTCGCCAATCAATAAGGGCTCGCCACGTCCCCGGTCTCGACATACACCGCCTTCAACTGCGAATAGAGCGCCAGCGCCGCCAGCGAATTCTCGCGCCCGATACCGGACTGCTTCACCCCACCGAACGGGATTTCCACCGGCGTCAGATTGTAGGCGTTGATCCAGCACGTGCCGGCCTGCATCTCTGCGATGACGCGATGCGCGCGCTGCAGGTCGCGGGTGAACACACCGGCGGCGAGGCCGAATTCGGTGTCGTTGGCACGGTCGATCACCTCGTCCTCGCCGTCGAACTTCAGCACGCTCATCACCGGTCCGAAAATCTCCTCGCGCGCGATGCGCATTCCGTCGGTGACGCCGGTGAACACCGTCGGCTCGACGAAGAAGCCGCCATCAAAACCCTGCAGCGACGGTACGTTGCCGCCGCAGGCCAGCGTCGCTCCATCCTGCTGGCCGGCCTTGATGTAGGAGACGACCTTCTCCTGCTGCGCCTTGTTGACCAGCGGTCCCATCTGCGTCTCTGGATCGAGCGGATCGCCGATGCGGATCTTTTTCGTCCGCTCGACCAGCCGGTCGACGAAACGGTCGTGGATGCCGCTCTGCACGAAGACGCGCGTGCCGTTGGAGCAGATCTGCCCCGTCGAATAGAAATTGCCGAGCATGGCGCCGCCAATGGCATTTTCGAGATCGGCATCATCGAAGACGATCAGCGGCGACTTGCCGCCGAGCTCCATCGTCGCGTGCTTCATCTTCGAGCCGGCCAGCGACAGCACCTTGCGGCCGGTCGGCACCGAGCCGGTCACTGACACTTTGGCAACGACATCATGGCCGACAAGGCCGGCACCGACATCGCCATAGCCCTGCACAACGTTGAACAGCCCGTCGGGCAGGCCAGCCTCTGAGTAGATTTCGGCCAGCGCCAGCGCCGACAGCGGGGTGTTCTCCGACGGCTTGAACACCATGGCATTGCCCATGGCGAGCGCCGGCGCGGATTTCCAGCCGGCGATCTGGATAGGATAGTTCCAGGCGCCGATGCCGACGCACACGCCAAGCGCCTCGCGGCGCGTATAGGCAAAGGGTCCGCCGAGATCGATGGCCTCGCCGTTGAAGGCAGCGACCGCACCGCCGAAATATTCGAGGCAGTCGGCCGCCGACGGCGCGTCCGCCACCAGCGTTTCCTGGATCGCCTTGCCGGTATCCAGCGTCTCGATGCGCGCGAGATCGGCGTTGCGGGCGCGCAAAATGTCGGCGGCGCGGCGCAGGATGCGGCCGCGCTCAACCGGCTTCATCCGCGCCCAGGCCGGTTGTGCCGCGCGTGCGGCTTCGATCGCCAGCTCCAGCACATTCGGCGTCGCCGAATACAAGGTGGCGATGATCTCGCCCGTCGCCGGATAGATCACCGGCAGCGGCGCACCACCTTCATCCTCGATGTAGCGGCCGTTGACATAGTGCGATGCCGTTGGCTGGGCGCGCATATGAAGTCTCCAATGATCTTCGCTGGACAATGCCCTATCGATCCGCGACCTGCCAGCGCGGATTGATCCAGGGTTCCTGGTTGGACGGCGCCAGCGGCGTGCGGCCGAGAATGTGGTCGGATGCCTTCTCGCCGGTCATGATCGACGGCGCGTTGAGATTGCCGTTGGTGACGCGCGGGAAGATCGAGGAGTCCGCGACGCGCAGTCCTTCGACGCCGATGACGCGGCATTCCGGATCGACCACGCTCATGATGTCGTCGGCGCGGCCCATCTTGCAGGTGCCGCACGGGTGGTAGGCGCTCTCGGCATGATCCCGGATGAAGGCATCGAGATCCTCGTCCGACTGGACGTGCGAGCCCGGCGAGATTTCCTTGCCTCGAAAACTGTCGAAAGCCTTCTGGCCGAAGATCTCGCGGGTCAGCCTGATGCAGTGGCGGAACTCCGTCCAGTCGTCTGGATGCGACATGTAGTTGAAGCGGATGACCGGCGTCGCTTTGGGGTCGGGCGAGCGCAGCGTCACCGAGCCGCGCGACTTCGAGCGCATCGGTCCGACATGCGCCTGGAAGCCATGCGCCTTGGCCGCCGCCTTGCCGTCATAGCGTACCGCCGCCGGGATAAAGTGGTACTGGATGTCGGGGTAGTCGACGCCGGCTTGCGAGCGCACGAAGGCCGCGGCCTCGAAATGGTTGGTGGCGCCGAGGCCGGTCTTGAAGAACAGCCACTGCGCCCCGATCAGCGCCTTGGAGAACGGGTTGAGCACCGAGTTCAGCGTGATCGGCTGCGTGGATTCCTGCTGGATGTAGAGCTCCATATGATCCTGCAGATTGCGGCCGACACCTGGCCGGTCGGCCACGACCTGGACGCCGTTTTCGGCGAGATGCGCGGCCGGGCCGATGCCGGACAGCATCAGGATCTTGGGCGAATTGATCGACGATGCGGCAACGATTACCTCACGTCGTGCCTTAACGACCTGAATCTGTTTGTGAGCTTCGATCTCGACGCCGACGGCGCGTTGATTCTCGATGATTACCCTGTGGGCGAAACCTTTGACCACACTGACATTTTGCCGTTTGAGAGCCGGCTTCAGATAGGCTGATGCCGCCGACCAGCGGCGGCCGCCGCGTATGGTTTGCTCCATCGGCCCGAAGCCTTCCTGCTTCGAACCGTTGTAGTCGTCGGTCAGCTCAAAGCCGGCCTGGCGGCCGGCCTCGACGAAAGCGCCGTAGAGCGGATTTTTGCGCGGGCCGCGCTGGACGTGCAGCGGCCCGCCATGGCCCCGCCAGCCATCCTCGCCGCCGTCATTGTCTTCCATCCGCTTGAAGTAGGGCAGCACGTCGGCGAAGCTCCAGCCGGTCGCGCCCTCTTCGGCCCAATGGTCGAAGTCGCGGGCATGGCCGCGCACATAGACCATGCCGTTGATCGAGGACGAACCGCCGATCACCTTGCCGCGCGGCGTCGCCAGCACGCGGCCGCCGAGATGCGGCTCCGGCTCGCTGGCAAAGCCCCAGTCGTAAAGGCTCATGTTGAGCGGGATCGACAGCGCCGACGGCATCTGGATCAGCGGTCCGATATCGGTGCCGCCAAACTCGATGACGATGACCGAATGCTTGCCGTCTTCCGACAGCCGGTAGGCCATGGCCGAGCCGGCCGAGCCGGAGCCGATAATGACGAAATCTGCTTCAAGCATGGTTCATATGCGCCATGAAATCGGCGAGCGAAACGTTGCCGCCGGTAGCCACAACCAGGACGGTTTTACCCGCCACATTCACCTTGCCGCCGAGCAGTGCCGCCAGCGACGCCGCGCCCGACGGTTCCAGCACCAGCTTCATCCGCTCGAAGGCGATCTTCATTGCCCGCCGCACAGATGCATCGTCGACGGTGATGCCGCGCACGCCGGCGGTCTTGACCGCCGCGAACGGCGCATCGCCCGGCCGCCGCGACATCAGCCCGTCGCAGATCGATTTCGGCGCGATCGGCATGGTCTCGATGGCGCCGTGATCCAATGACGCCCCCATGCCGTTGAACCCTTCCGGCTCGACGCCGATGATCTCGGTCGCCGGCGACAAATAGTGGAAGGCGAGCGACACACCGCCGATCAGTCCGCCACCACCGACCGAGCAGAACAAGAGGTCGGCACTGGCGTCCTTTGCCTCAAGTTGTTCGAGCGCTTCGAGCCCGGCGCCGGCCTGGCCGGCGACGATCTCCGGATCGTCGAATGGATGCAGCAACGCCAGCCCTTCGGTTTCGGCAATCTCGCGCGCCTTGGCGGCCGCGACCTCTTCACGGGCGCGCTCGCCATGATCGGTCAGCACGACGCGCGCGCCATAGCCAGCGGTGGCATCCCGCTTGGCGGCCGGCGCATCGATCGGCATGACGATGGTGACGGGAATGCCGAGCGCCTGGCCGGCAGCCGCCAGCCCTTGCGCGAAATTGCCGGAGGAGTAGGCGACGACGCCTTTCCTGGCTTCGTCAGGCGACAGCCGCTTCAGCCGCCAATAGGCGCCGCGCACCTTGAAGGAGCCCGCCCATTGCAGCGATTCCGGCTTGATGAACACGCGCGCAGCACCGGTCTCCTTGGCGAGCGCCGCGGATTCCAGCAACGGCGTGATCTGCGTCGCCCTGGAGGTGACGGCATAGGCCTGCTTGAGATGATCGAGGGAGGGAACGAACGTTGTTGTCATCATTCGCCTCGCGGATACCTTTTGCTCTCTTCGAGATTGTCGAGATTCATGTGGTTGCGCATGTACCGCTCCGATGCTTTTTGCAGCGGCTGGAAATCCCACGGGTAATAGGCGCCATTGCGCAGCGCCGGGTAGACGACCCACCGGCGCGCCTGGCTCTCGCGCACCGCGGCGTCGAAGGCGACCATGTCCCAACGCGCCCGGACTGCTCTTGTGAAAGCTGTCACGAGGGCAGTGTGCGCCGGATCGTTGGCGAGGTTGTCGCGCTCGAGCGGGTCGGCTTCGAGATCGAACAGTTGCGGCGGGTCGAGCTCGCAATGGACGAATTTGTATTTGCCGTCGCGGATCGCCACCAGCGGCGCGTAGGAGCCTTCGGCTGCGTACTCGATCAACACGGGCGTGGTGCGCTGCCCGCCCTTGGCAAGCGGCAGCAGCGACTGGCCGTCGGTCCATGGCGCGATCGCCCCGATGTCGATGCCGGCGAGGTCGCAGAGCGTCGGCGTCACGTCGAGATTGGAAACCGGCGCCTCGATCAGCCCTGATGGCACGCCATTGCCGGCGATCATCAGCGGCACCCGCACAGAGCCCTCGAAGAAGCTCATTTTGAACCACAGGCCGCGCTCGCCCAGCATGTCGCCATGGTCGGAGCAGAACAGGATGGTGGTGTCGTCGAGCATGCGCGTGCGCTTGAGAACGTCCAGAAGCTCGCCAAGCTTGTCGTCGACATAGGAAATGTTGGCGAAATAGCCGCGCCGTGAACGACGCACCTGCTCGCGGGTAATGTCGAAGGAGGGGTAGTCGGAGGCATGATAGAGACGCTGCGAATGCGCGTCCTGATCGTCACGCGCGATGAAGCCCGTTTCCGGGTCCAGCGCCTGGCTGTGTTCATAGAGATCCCAGTACTGCTTGCGCGCGACGTAGGGGTCGTGCGGGTGCGACAGCGAAACGGTAAGGCACCAGGGCCGATGCTCCGCATCGTCCTGCTCGCGCGAAAGCTGATAGAGCTTCTGCGTGGCGAGGAACACGACCTCGTCGTCATACTCCATCTGGTTAGTGGTCTCGGCGACACCGGCGCCGGTCACCGAGCCGAGATTGTGGTACCACCATTCGATGCGCTCGCCGGGCTTGCGGTAATCCGGCGTCCAGCCGAAATCGGCCGGATAGATGTCGGTGGTCAGCCGCTCCTCGAAACCGTGCAACTGGTCTGGCCCGACGAAATGCATCTTGCCCGACAGGCAGGTGTAGTAGCCGGCGGCGCGCAGATGATGGGCGAAGGTCGGGATCGAGGAGGCGAACTCCGCCGCATTGTCGTAGACCCCGGTGCGCGACGGCAATTGCCCGCTCATGAATGAGGCGCGGCCGGGCGCACAGAGTGGCGAGGCGGTGTAATTGTTGGCAAAGCGAGCCGAGCGGGCGGCCAGCGCCTTCAGATGCGGCACATGCAGGAAGTCGGCCGGCCCGTCGGGGAACAGCGTGCCGTTGAGCTGATCGACCATGACGATCAGGATATTGGGTCGCCTTGATGTCACTGAGGCTGTCACTGTGTCTGTCGCCCGCCGAGTTTGATTTCCAGATAGTCTTCGACCAGCGCGATCGCGGTCGCCGCGTCCGGCACGCCGTCCTTCAGCGCGCGCCTGATATAGAGGCCGTCGATCAGCGCTGCGGTTGCTTCCGCCGCACGGTCGGCTTCGTGCCTGGCCAAGATGCCGGTCAGGCCGCTCATCAGGTTCGAATGCAGCCGCCGCGCATAGACCCTGAGCAGTCGGCGCAAAGCCGATGATTTCTGCGCCTCGACATAGAAGGCGAGCCAGGCGGCGATGGTTTCCGGCTGGAACTGGATGTCGGAGAAGTTGACGGCTACCACGGCTGAGACGCGTTCGCGCGGCGTGGCGGCGGATTGAAGAGCACGCCGCATGTCGATGGTCAGTTCTGCCAATATGTGCCGCATCGTGGCGAACAGCAGTTCATCCTTGGCGCCGAAATAATGGTGGGCAAGGGCCGAGGACACGCCGGCACGCCCGGCGATCTCCGACATGGTCACGTCGAGCGAGCCGCGCTCGCCGATCGCCGAGATCGTCGCGTCGATGAGCGCCTTGCGGCGCAGTGGCTCCATTCCGACTTTCGGCATTGTTTTTCCCGGCTCTTGGCCCGCATGATTATTTTTTATTGATCCGTCAATCAACAAAAAATCGACTCGATTGCAGCCTGCACCAAGCGATTGTCGGCTTGCAGCCCTTTTCGATGCAGGAGGGATTGTTTATATTTGAACAATGAAGGCGAACTGCGCCATGAGCCCACATGCTGGGCTGGCGCCAAGGATGGAGACCGCCATGACCGCATGCATCGTTGGCTGGGCGCATTCGCGCTTCGGCAAGCTCGAAGGCGAGACGCTGGAAGGCCTGATCACCAAGGTCGCGGTCGACGCGCTCGACCATGCCGGAATCGGCCCCGACGAGGTCGACGAGATCGTGCTCGGCCACTTCAATGCCGGCTTCTCGCCGCAGGATTTTACCGCAAGCCTGGTGCTGCAGGCCGACGACCGGCTGCGCTTCAAGCCGGCGACCCGGGTCGAGAACGCCTGCGCAACCGGCTCCGCCGCGGTCCGGCAAGGGATCCGCGCCATCGACGCCAACGCCGCCCGCATCGTGCTGGTGGTCGGCGCTGAGCAGATGACGACGACGCCCGGTCCCGAGATCGGCAAGAACCTGCTCAAGGCGTCCTACCTGCCGGAGGACGGCGACACACCGGCGGGTTTCGCCGGCGTCTTCGGCAAGATCGCGCAGGCCTATTTCCAGCGTTATGGCGACCAGTCGGATGCGCTGGCGATGATCGCCGCCAAGAACCACAAGAACGGCGTCGACAATCCCTACGCGCAGATGCGCAAGGATTTCGGCTACGAGTTCTGCCGCCAGGAAAGCGAAAAGAACCCGTTCGTTGCCGGTCCGTTGAAGCGTACCGACTGTTCGCTGGTTTCCGACGGCGCGGCAGCCCTTGTGCTGACCGACACGTCGACGGCGCTGAAGATGCGCCGCGCTGTCGCCTTCCGCGCCAACGAGCATGTTCAGGATTTCCTGCCGATGTCGAAGCGCGATATCCTGTCGTTCGAAGGCTGCGAGCAGGCCTGGAACCAGGCCTTGAAGAAGGCCGGCGTGACGCTCGACGACCTCTCCTTCGTCGAAACGCATGACTGCTTCACCATCGCCGAACTGATCGAGTACGAGGCGATGGGGTTGGCAAAGCCCGGTGAGGGCGCCAAGCTGGCGCTCGACGGCACGACCGCCAAGGACGGCAGGCTGCCGGTCAATCCGTCCGGCGGGCTGAAGGCCAAGGGCCACCCGATCGGCGCGACCGGTGTGTCGATGCATGTGCTGACGGCCATGCAGTTGACTGGCGAGGCCGGTGGCATCCAGGTGCCTGGCGCAAAGCTCGGCGGCATCTTCAACATGGGTGGCGCTGCCGTTGCCAACTACGTTTCCATCCTCGACCGGATCAGGTAGAAGCGGCCCGTATTTTTAGGGCGTAGTCATGACGAATCCGGTTCTGGTCGAAGTTTTGCGCGGCGGGATCGTTGAGAGCGCCCATCGCGGCGCTGTCGCGGTCTTTGATGGCGACGGCAAGCCTGTATGGGAAATCGGCGATACGGCGAAGCTGGTGTTTCCGCGCTCCGCGGTGAAGGCAATCCAGGCATTGCCGCTGGTCGAAACGGGTACCGCTGACGCCTATGGCTTCGGTGACCGCGAACTGGCGCTCGCCTGCGCCTCGCATTCCGGCGAACCCGCGCACGTCGAATTGGCGCAGGCGATGCTGGCCAAGGCCGGCCTCGACAAATCAGCGCTGGAATGCGGCGCGCACTGGCCGTCGAGCCATGACGCGACGATCGCGCTGGCGCGTGCAGATGGTTCGCCAAACGCATTGCACAATAATTGCTCCGGCAAGCATTCCGGCTTTCTCTGCACCTGTGTGCACGCAGGGATCGCGCATCGCGGCTACGTCCAGGCAGGCCATGCCTTTCAAGAGATGGTTCGCGACGCCATGCAGGCGGTAACCGGCGCTGCCCACGATTCCAATAGCCGGGCCACGGACGGCTGCTCGATCCCGACCTATGCAGTGCCGCTGAAGAGCTTTGCGCTGGGCTTTGCCCGCATGGCGACGGGCAGGGGCTTTGGTCCTGAGCGCGCCAAGGCGGCAAAGCGCCTGCTGTCAGCCTGCATGGCCGAGCCTTTCCTGGTTGCCGGCACCGGCAAGGCGGATGTGGCGCTGATGCAGGCCGCGCCCGGCCGCATCTTCGTCAAGACCGGCGCCGAGGGCGTCTATTGCGCCGCTGTTCCGGAGCTAGGCCTCGGCATCGCGTTGAAATGTGATGACGGCGCCGGCCGCGCCGCCGAGGTGATGATAGCCGCGGTGCTGGCAAAACTTCTCGGGGCTGACGAGGCGCTGGCGGCGAACCTTTTGGAACAGGCCAATCCGCCGATCGAAAGCCGCATCGGCGCCAAGGTCGGTTCGTTGCGGCCGACGGCGGCGATTGGCTAGCCGATGCGTCCGCTACTTAACGGTCGAACGAAAATGCGCTTGGTGATTCATCGTGGTCATTTGAATTCGATGTCTGGCTTTTGCCAATTTTCAGGCACTTAAGTATAAGTTCGCGCCATATTCCGGATTGCGGGCGACATTGTGTATCACCGAATTGCACTTGGTCTCCTATACGGACTTCTTTTTGCAAGCTTGGCGTTTTTAGCCTTCAGCGTGCGGATAGCGCATTGGGTGGCCGACAATGCGGGTCTGAAAGCCATGCTTGCGTGTGTGTTGGCCTATATCGGTATTGTGTCCGGCTTGGTCTGGGCCATTAACAAAATCAACAAGGCTTTTCCGACGTTGGATCTTCCGTCTTCGAGTGCGCATTCCGAGCACGCCTGGTTCGTGGAGCCAGTGGTAGTCGATGTGGAATCGGACGTCGCTGCCGAGAAGTCGCCGCCGATAAAACGCGAGAAGCCGAGCGAACGCTAACTATTCTAGCTGACCTTGTTGCGCTCAACCGTCAGATGCGGGTAGCCACTATTGCTTGACCTCGCGAGGTCGCCGGTCGCCGGTTCGGCCCAGCGCTGGCCGATGATGGCGCCGTTCTTGGCGCCGTCGATGACATTGTCGGAAATGATGGCGTTTCCAGCCCCTTCGACCACGGTGACGGCGATGCCGGTTCCGGCCTTGCGGATGATGTTTCCCGTCGCTACCACATTGCGCATATAGGCGCCCCAGCCGATCTGCATGCCGTAGAGCGGCGCGTTTTCGATGACGTTGCCGGTGACAGTGGTGTCGGCTTCGACGCTGATGCCGACGCCGAAACCCGGCGCATCGGCGGGGTAGGGGCCGGTGGTCGAGAGGTTGCGCACGATGTTGTTCGAGCACACGCCCATGCGGCCGCCTTCGTTGAAATTGACGATCGAGATGCCGTTGGCAGCACCGTCGACGATGTTGTTGCCGATGATGGCTCCTTCGAAGGAGAACTCGGAATAAAGCGCCGTCTCGCCCGAGCGCGAGCAGGTGTTGCCGACGACCTGCAGATTGCTGGAACTGTTGGCGCGGATCGCCGAAAAGGCGCAGTCGGAGACGACGTTGCCGGTGACGGAGACATTGCCGGCGCGGAACGCGTTGATGCCGTTGCCGTTCTGACCGGTGCCGCCGCTGCGCGCGCCAATCCGCTGCACGCGGTTGCCGCTGACGATGGTGCCGTCCTCGGCCTGCTGCCAGCGATGCACGAGAATGCCGCCATTGCCGCAGTCGGACACGGTATTGCCCGATATCTCCAGGCCGCCGGCCTCTACCGAGTAGATGCCGGCGTCCGCTGCTCCCGAAATATCCGAGCGCTCGACTTGGCCGGATGCATGCTCCAACGCCAGCCCGTGCTTGCCGCTGCCGGTGATCATGCAGTTGTCGATGACCAGGTGGGCGACGCGGCGCAGGTCGAGCAACCCTTGCGCATCGTCGGCCAGAGAGCCGCTGGCTCCGTCGAAGACCAATGCGGTGAACTCGAGATGCTCGGCCTGTTCGGCCGTGAGCAAACGGCCACCACCGCCATAGAGAACGCGTGAGGCGCCGGGCACGCCGGAAAGCCTGACACGGGCGGGCAGCGTCAGATTGGAGACGACGTAGTTCCCCGGCGGCAGGAACACCGGCGCGTTGCGCTCGCTGGCCTCGGCAAGCATCCTGGCGAAGGCTTTGCTCTGGTCGTCCGCTGCGTTCGGCCGCACGCCAACCTCGGCGGCGTTGATCGAGCCGCGCGCTGCCGTCTTAGCCAAGGCGTTGTCCGACGAAAGACCGAGCACGGCAAAACCGGCCGTCCCCTTCAGAAGCGCTCGTCTGTTCAACATCGGCACATCCCTTGCGATCCCCGACTAACCGCAGGAATCATGCCAGCCGCAGCGGTCTTCGCTCGGCCCATAGTCCGGCCAATGACCGGGTCCGGCAAGTGGCTTGTACAGTCGCCGAAGCGGGCCTAAGTTTGTCCGATGAGCAGAGCTTTCACCCGTGAGGAAGACAGCGAAAACGCCATCGCCGGCATTGGCGAGCGGCCGATCAGCCCGCACCGCAATCTGGTGACGGAGCGCGGGCTGGCGCAGATCGAGGACAATCTGACCGATCTGCGCGACATATTGGCGAAAGCCGAGAGAAAAGCAGACCGCGAGCGCATCGCCGTCGTGTCGCGCGACCTGCGCTACTGGACGGCGCGCCGCGAAAGCGCCGAACTCTCTGTGCCGGAACCGGGCAGCGACCAGGTGCGCTTCGGCATGGGCGTCACGCTGGAAGGCGACGACGGCAAGAAGGTGCACTGGAAGATCGTCGGTGAGGACGAGGCCGACCCCTCGAAGGGCAGCATTTCCCACGTCTCGCCGATGGCCGTGGCGCTGTTCGGCAAGAAGGTCGGCGACGTCGCAAGCGTCAACGGCAAGGAATGGGAGATCGTCAAGCTGTCGGAGAGCTAGTTTTCAAGCTTGACGATATGGTCGCGGAAGAATGCGGCCGAGCCCGCTTCATCGATTTCGCCTGAAGCAACGGCCATCACGAACTCGTAAAGCGTGCCGTTGTCGGCTGTCAGGAGATGTCCGTTCACGATCAAAAATGCACCGGCTGCCACGATTGCTGTCCGTTTGTTGCCGTCGACAAAAGCATGATTCCTGGCAATGCCGAAGAGATAGGCGGCCGCGAGATCCTCAATCGAAGGGTCTCCATAGTTAGCCTTGTTCTCGGCGCGTGCGAGGGCGGATTCGAGAGCATTTTCGTCTCTCAACCCTTGTGCTCCGCCATGCCGACGCAACTGCTCGGCATGCATCGCTTCAACAGCACGCCGCGTCAGAAACTCCCAGCTCATTCTGCGAGCTTCTGAAGCGCGACCTTGTATTTGTCCATGACCTTTCGCGCAGCTTCCATCTGCCGCTCGAAACTGTCGTCAACCGGCTCAAGGGCAATGCCCTTGTCCGTTTCGACGATCTGAAGTTGATCGCCCGTCTTCAGGTTCAGGCGGTCGAGCATCTCCTTCGGCAGGATCACGCCGTCGGAATTGCCGATCTTGCGAATGGTGGTGTTCATGTTGAAATGTCCTGTTTCAACATTGATTATAACGCAACATGCCGGGTGTTACAACGCGAATTATAACAAGCTACGCCGCCAGCAGCCGGTCCAGCAGCCGATCCGCAGCTTCCGGGATGACCGTGCCCGGCGGGAAGATTTCCGCAGCACCAGCCGCAAGCACCGCATCATAATCCTGTGGTGGGATGACGCCGCCGGCGACGATCAATATGTCGGCGTGGCCGAGTTTCTTCAGCGTATCGCGCAGTTCGGGGATCAGCGTCAGATGTCCCGCCGCCAGTGACGAGGCGCCGATGATATGGACGTCCTGCGCGACCGCCAGCTTGGCGATCTCATCCGGCGTCTGGAACATCGCACCGACGGTGACGTCGAAGCCGAGATCGGCGAAGGCTGTGGCGATGACCTTTTGGCCGCGATCATGGCCGTCCTGTCCCATCTTGGCGACCAGGATGCGCGGCTTGCCGCCGGATTTCTTCTCGAAAGCTTCGAGCTTCTCCAAGAGCCGGTCGACCGTCAGATTGTCGCCAAGCGCGTTGCGATAGACGCCGGAGATCGTCTGCACCGAGGCGACGTGACGGCCAAAGACCTTTTCCAGCGCCAGCGAAATCTCGCCGACCGTGGCGTTGGCGCGCGCGGCGCGGATGGCGAATTCCAGCAGGTTTTCGTTACCTTGCGCCGCACGGGTCAGCGCATCGAGTGCGCTCTCGACCGCGCCGACATTGCGCGTGCCTTTCAGGTTCTGCAGCTTCGACAATTGCCGGGCTCGGACCTCGGCATTGTCGATCTTCAGCACGTCGACTTCGATGTCGTTCTCCGGCCGATGCGCGTTGACACCGACCAGCATCTGCTCGCCGGAATCGATGCGCGCCTGCGTGCGCGCGGCCGCTTCCTCGATGCGCAGCTTGGGGATGCCCTGTTCGGTCGCCGCAGCCATGCCGCCGAGGGCCTCGACCTCTTCGATGTGGGCGAGCGCCCGTGCAGCCAGATCATGCGTCAGCCGCTCGAGATAGGCCGAGCCGGCCCACGGATCGATGATGCGGGTGGTGCCGGATTCCTTTTGCAGGATCAGCTGCGTGTTGCGGGCGATGCGAGCCGAATGGTCGGTCGGCAGCGCCATCGCCTCGTCGAAGGAATTGGTGTGCAGCGACTGCGTATGGCCCTGCGTCGCCGCCATCGCCTCGATCATGGTGCGGGTGATGTTGTTGTAGGGGTCCTGCGCTGTCAGCGACCAGCCGGAGGTCTGGCAATGGGTGCGCAGCGACAGCGAGCGTTCGTCCTTCGGCGCAAAATTCTTCTGCATCAGGCTCGACCACAGAAGCCGCGCGGCGCGGAGCTTGGCGACCTCCATGAAGAAGTTCATGCCGATCGCCCAGAAGAAGGAAAGCCGTGGCGCGAAACGGTCGATGTCGAGACCGGCAGCGACGCCGGCGCGGGCATATTCGATGCCGTCGGCAATGGTGTAGGCGAGTTCCAGGTCCGCCGTCGCGCCGGCCTCCTGCATGTGATAGCCGGAGATCGAGATCGAATTGAACTTCGGCATGTTCTTCGAGGTGTAGGAGAAGATGTCCGACACGATGCGCATCGAAGGCTTCGGCGGATAAATGTAGGTGTTGCGGACCATGAACTCCTTCAGAATGTCGTTCTGAATGGTGCCGGCGAGATCCTTCTGCGCAACGCCCTGTTCTTCGGCTGCCACAATGTAGAGCGCCATGATCGGCAGCACGGCGCCGTTCATGGTCATCGACACCGTCATTTCGTCGAGCGGGATGCCGTCGAACAACTGCCGCATGTCGAGGATGGAATCGATGGCCACGCCCGCCATGCCGACATCGCCGGCAACGCGCGGATGATCGCTGTCATAGCCGCGATGGGTGGGCAGATCGAAGGCGACCGACAGGCCCTTCTGGCCGGCGGCGAGATTGCGCCGGTAGAAGGCGTTGGATTCTTCGGCCGTCGAGAAGCCGGCATATTGCCGGATCGTCCACGGCTGCTGGACATACATGGTCGGGTAGGGGCCGCGCACGAAGGGCGGCATGCCCGGATAGGTGTCGAGATGGGTGAGGCCCTTGAGGTCGCCCTGACTATAGAGATGCTTGACGGCAATGCCTTCCGGCGTCAGCCGCTGGCCCTTGACCTCGACGGGTGCGCGCCGTGGCGCCGACCAGCCGATCTCTGAGAAATCCGGGATCAAGGTGCGGCTCCGATCGACTGGTCGATGCGGACCGGAAACAGGGCCTCGCACACCGCCACGCCGTCGGTGAAAGGAGGCCGCCGCTCGGCCGCCAGGGTCTCGACCGAGGTCTCGCTTTTGAGCGGATAAAGCGTGGTGCCGATGATGGCCCGTTCACCCGACCGGTAGGCCTCGGCGCGGCGCTCGGATGCTGCCTTGACGCGCGCCTGGATATGGCCGTGCTGCAGGCTTGCCAGAACGCCGCCTTCCGCTTCGATCCTCTGGAATTCTGCCCACGCCGCTTCGCACAGGCCCAAGGTCAGCGCCTCGACCGCGCCCGAGCCATAAGTGGGGTCGGCGACGTGGTCGATATGGCTTTCATTGGCCATGATCAGCTGCGCGTTGCGGGCGACACGGCGGGCAAAAGGGGCTGGCAGGCCATGCGCGATCGTGTGCGGCAGGATGGAGATCGAATCGGCGCCCCCGGCGGCTGCGGCAAAACCGGCGATCGCAGTGCGTAGAATATTGGTCTCGGGGTCGGCTGCCGTCATCATGCGGAACGACGTCTCGGCATGGATATTGGCGGTCGAGGCCGGGATCGAGCACGTCTCCTGGATTCGCCCCCACAGCCTGCGCAGCGCCCGAACCTTGGCCGTCGACAGGAATTGGTCCTGGTCGACGCTCAGGGCAAAGCCGATATGCGGTGCGGCATAGACAAGCGGCTGGCGCGCGTCCTCGAACATCCTGAGATAGGAGACCGCGGAAGCGAGCATGGTGCCGAGCTCCTGCGCCTCGGTGGCGCCGGCATTGTGGAACACCCGCCCGTCCGCCTCGAGCAATACGCCCGGCACGCCAAGCGAGAAGAAATGTGCCAGCGATTGCGGCATCGATGCCTGCAAGGCCTCGATCGACATCCGCAGCCGGCCGGTTCCGGCAAAGATTGCCGCCGGGTCGATGCCGAAGGAGAGGTTGAGTTTCGCCGGGTCGGAGCGGCGCTTGCTCAGGAACGCCACCAGCCAGTCGGCGACGGCGCGACTCCAGGGATGGGCGTCGATGCGGATCTGCACGCGGTTGAGCGGTATGCCGTCGAGCACCGTCTCCAGCGCCTGCGCCGTCCGCGGCAGGCCGTAGCCGAACGCATTCGGCGCGCCCTCGAAGACCAGCGACAGGCCCGTCGCGCCTTGCGCTACATCATCCAGAGCCTGGGCCTTGGCGCGGCCGATATCGGGATCGTCGATGCGCTGGCTGACGATCCAGGGCAATTTGGGGTTGGCGCGCACAAGCGGTTCGGCGCCAGCGGCGCGATCGTAGAGCGGCTCTATGCGAATGGCGTCGTCGGTGTGCGACACCAGCCTGTCCTCGAAGGATGCGCCGGCCAACGCCTTTTCCGTCAAGGCCAGCCATCGCTGGCGCTCGACGTTTGTGGGTTCGACTTCCTTGGTCAAGGCTCCGGCGCCCATCCATTTTCCTCGTTCTTATGCGGCCGCACCAGCCTGGAGCGGTTCAGTCTACGGTCCCCTGTCCGATATCGCAATGCAATGCGCCTTCAGGTCCGAACTCGATCTCTCTGATATAGGTCAGCCTGCGTGGACGAACCATGAACGATTGCCAAACACCGGCAAAATCCGCAAGCTCCAAAACCCCGATTTGGAGCATTGGTCCAGTTTAGACAATTGGCCCATCTGAGGATTTGGATTGTCGCTGTGCAACGGCCTCACTATACGTGCGGCAAGGCCATTGGCTTTAACACCAGTTTGCGGAGACATGGACGTATGGCTGACGAGACCAGCATTTTCCTCGGCGCCAGCCGCAAGCCCGACGACAGCTATCAGCGCGCCGAACAGCTTTTGCTGCAATATGGCAACCGCCATGGCCTGATTACCGGCGCCACTGGCACCGGCAAGACGGTCAGCCTGCACATCCTGGCCGAAGGCTTTTCC
Source organism: Mesorhizobium sp. P2_B5 (assembly GCF_056404775.1). Lineage (NCBI taxonomy): Bacteria > Pseudomonadati > Pseudomonadota > Alphaproteobacteria > Hyphomicrobiales > Phyllobacteriaceae > Mesorhizobium > Mesorhizobium sp. P2_B5. The sequence continues at coordinate 32,545 of NZ_JBFUDJ010000019.1, forward strand.
AATGCCGGCGTGCCGGTGTTCTGCGCCGATATCAAGGGTGACCTGTCCGGCATCGCCATGATGGGCAAGGCGCAGGACTTTCTGGTCAGGCGAGCCGAACAGGTCAAGCTCGACCCTTACGACTTCCAGGAATTTCCGGTCATCTTCTGGGACCTGTTCGGTGAGCAGGGCCATCCGATCCGCGCCACCGTCTCGGAAATGGGACCGCTGCTTTTGTCGCGGCTGATGAACCTCTCCGAAGCGCAGGAGGGCATCATGAACATCGCCTTCCGCATCGCCGACGAGGACGGCCTGCTGCTGCTCGACATGAAGGATCTGCAGGCGCTGCTGGCCAACATCGCCGAGCGCGCCGAGGAGATCAGCTCGCGCTACGGCAATGTCACCAAGCCGTCGGTCGGCGCCATCCAGCGCACGCTGCTGGTGCTGGAACAGCAAGGGGCGGCGAATTTCTTCGGCGAGCCGGCTTTGCGCATCGCCGACATCATGCGCACCACCCGCGACGGCCGCGGCGCCATCAGCGTGCTTGCTGCCGACAAACTAATGATGAATCCCAGGCTCTACGCCACCTTCCTGCTCTGGCTGATGTCGGAGCTGTTTGAGGAATTGCCCGAGGTCGGCGACCCCGACAAGCCGAAGCTGGTCTTCTTCTTCGACGAGGCGCATCTGCTTTTCGACGAAGCACCGAAGGTGCTGATCGACCGCGTCGAGCAGGTGGTGCGGCTGATCCGCTCGAAGGGCGTAGGCGTCTATTTCGTCACGCAGAACCCCTTGGATATCCCTGAAAAGGTTCTCGCCCAGCTCGGCAATCGCGTGCAGCACGCGCTGCGCGCCTACACGCCACGCGAACAGCAGGCCGTGAGGACGGCGGCCGAAACGTTCCGGCCCAATCCCGATTTCGATTGCGCCACCTCCATCACGCAGCTCGGCACCGGCGAAGCGCTCGTCTCGACGCTTGAGGCCAAGGGCGTGCCGTCCATGGTGCAGCGAACGCTGATCCGCCCGCCATCGTCCAGGCTTGGCCCGATCACAGTGGATGAGCGCCGCAAGCTGATCGACCAGAGCCCGGTAGCCGGCCAGTATGATCAGACCATCGACCGCGAATCGGCCTTCGAGATGCTGCAGAAGAAGGCCAAGGGAGCGCAGGAGGCGGATGAGCAGGCGCAGCAGGCCGGCAGTGGCCGCTCACGCTGGACCATCCCCGGCTTTGGCAACGATACGCCGCCGCAGTCCGGTGGCCGCCGCGCGCCGGAGCCGAGACCCTCCAACCGCCAGACCGTCGCCGAAGCCGCGATCAAAGCTGTCGTGCGCTCGGTCGGCTCGTCGGTCGGACGGGCGATCGTGCGCGGGATTCTGGGCAGCCTTTCCAGGGGGCGGTAGGAAGAACCTAACCGAAGCGGTTGCTCGGTTGGCCTCGCTCCCCTGGCCGGAGTGCAAAAAGACCGCCTTCATGCGGGTGCGCGTCAAGGTGGTCGGTGGTCATCGTGAAGCGCGCCGAGGTGATGAACAGAGTATCGAGATCGGCGCCGCCAAAGGCGCAGCTCGTCGGCCACGAGCAGGGCACTTCGACGATCCGCTGCCGCGAAGCTGGGTGAACAACGCTTTCGACGGATGGGACCGCCGCGCCAGGATCATCTGGCCTAAGGACAGGATCACCATCTCGCTCACGGCCTCACGGGCGCTCGACGTCTTTATCCTCTATTCGCCATCGCAGGACGCCGATTTCTTCTGCTTCGAGCCGGTGTCGCATTCCGTCGATGCCCATCACGGTGAGGGGCTGACCCCGCTTGAGCACGGCGCGACGTTGAGTGCAAACATACGGCTTGATTGGAGTTCGATCGCTTGGCGCTGATGTGAAACAGGCCCGCACAACCGTTCTCCGCCCCCTTGGCGATCGGCTGGGTGAAAAAGCCCTTCAGCCACAGCAGGGCCTCAGGTACACACCCATTCGCGGATCTTGCATTTCTGTCCACTCCGTTCGCAGGCCTGCAGCGTCAGGTCTTCGGCCTGCCGGCGTGTTTGCGCCGTCTCCGCGCCCCAGCTGGTGGATTGTCCGCTCGTCTTCTCGCCCACCGCGAGCGCGCCGCAATGATTGTAGGGAAAGCCGGTGTTGTCGTCGTCGTCCCAGTGACGATGATTGCGAAACACGCTGACCACGGTACAGCCGTCGCCGCCGGCGTTCTGGCAATGCTTGAGGGCGATGTCCATCGCCTCCTGACGCTTGTCGGCACCCCAGAAGAAGCCGTGCTTCCCGTCTGGGTTCGAATAAGCGATCGCCGCCCAGATTCCTTTCTCCTCCTGGGCCGGGGGCTCGGGGACGTCCGCCTCGGGGGCGAGGTCCGCCGCAGCGAGCCGCCCGGCGCAGGCCAACAGCATGCCGATTGCCGCAATGGCGGAATTCACCCTCATTGTACGCCTCCTTGTTTTCCTGCTGCCAAGGCCACGGAAATGACGACGCAGCTGTTGCCTGTCGGCAGCAGCATCGCGTTGCCCCCTCCATTGGCCAGTTCATAGACGCTGATTTGTCCAAGATTGTTGGCAAGCTTGCTGCCTTTCGGAAGCAGGGCCGGAACATCGGCGCAATTGGCCGCGAACGGCGCCACCCTGACCATCGTACCTTCGCAAACAGATGCGGTGGGTGCTGCGAACACCAGGCCCGCGGCCGGGCCGCTGTAGCCCTGCGTGGCGTAGTTCATGCCGACCAGGGCTTCCACGACGTGTTTGTCGGGGGCCTCGTTGTTCCAGATCGACTGGACGCTGTAGGTCGTGCCGGTCGTCAGCATCTGCCCAAGGGCCGGGAAAATGTTGGAACAAGACTGCAAGCCTGCCTGTTTGGCGTGTTGCAGAAATGGCGTGTCGGCCAAGGCCGGATCGGGCTCGTTGGTCTCCGCGACCGCCGGTTGCGGCAATAGATTGTGGACCAAGCCGTAGCGCATGGCTGCGAAGCCGGCCGTGGCGACGACGGCGATGGCGAGCAACGAGAAGACAGCGGTCTTCGCCCAGTTTCGTTTCGGCCTGTTCCGACCCCCGTCGTCGATCCGAACGGCATCGCTGCTCTGGTTGCGAGACATTATCCGATCATGGATCGATTGCTGGTTCATCGCGATGCCTTCGTCAATTGATCGCCTCGACGGCCGCGGCCAAGCCCTTGAGGGTTGCGGTCACGTTGATCGTCCTGCCATCCGTCGTCGGAAAGGAGATGACGGATGCCGCGGCCTTCGAAATCTGTTCGCGCATGATCGGACCAACCGGCAGCATGCCGACGCAGACGGCTTGATTGCATCCGTCGAGTTGAATTTTTATCGGCTCCTTGCGCCCCTCGAATGTCAGCGAGACAGGACTGTCGCTCTTGGCGATCGGCGGGGTGCGCAAGATCATGTAGGGGTTGCCTTCCTTGGTAGCGGCCAGCGACCAGCTGAACGCAACCTGTCCTGCCTGGTCCTCGATGATCTGGGTGACGTTGCAGACCTTTTGGCGCGCCTTCAGGTTCTCGTCGCAGATCAGCGTCCAGTTCTCGAACGGACGGGTGGTCCGTTGATATTCGCCAAGCTTCGCATCCGCAGGCACCGCGACGTCGGAAGGTTTTACCCTGTAGCCGGAAGGGATCGCTTCCTGCCCGGCCGCAAAGCCGGACAGGAGCATTGACGTCATGGATATCGCGACAGCAAGGACTGTCTGCCTGATCATGGCCGGGCTCTAGTTCAGCGTAAGGCTGACGCCCGCGCCGACGCCCCAGTGCCCGCCTGCTGTCGTGCCGGACAGGTTTGCTCGAACACGTCCCTCCTCGCTGGTGTAGCCGGCGCCGAAGGCGACGGCGCCTTCGCCGCGCCAATAGCCTCCGCCGGCCGCTACGCTCAGCTTGCCGGGACGGTCGTCGTAGCGCAGCGAAGCGGCCGCCAGGCCGATCGCGGCGGCCTGGCGTGCTTCGCCCCGAACCTCGCCCATGTCCATGTTGAGCTGGCTGAGTTTGGAGTCCGCATACGCATTGGCCTGCTGCAGCGTCGTGGTCGCCACCTGGTTGGTATAGGTCTTGGAATCCGCCAGCGTGGTCGACAGGCTGTTGTTGAGCTGCTGCACGTTGACTGCATCGGTGTTGGCAACGCCGGCCCCGACATTGTGGATGACCACCGGCGTGTTCGGGTCGCCGCCGGCAAGCGTAATCGAGTTGGATTTGCTGCCGTCGCCGTTCTTGTCGTACTGGACGGCAAACTCGTTGAGATCGCCGACGCTCCCCTGCATGGCTTCGACGGCCTGGTTGGTGGCGTAGAGCTGGCTGCCGTTGATGGCGTCGGTGGAGGTGCCGCTGATCCTGCCCGCAGCGACATTGGTGACGGTGCGCTCGTTACCGACGGTGCCGACGCTCACTGTGCTCGTCGGGGCTGTCCCGGCGAACGTATAGTTGACGCCGTTGATCGTGGTGCCGGTGGTAGCGACCGCGGCCGCCGTCGTCGAGCCTGCGCCGAGCGCGACGCTGCCCGGCTCGTTGGCCGTCGCGCCTGCGCCGAGCGCCACTGCCTGGGCCCCGTTGGTGGTCGAGTTGGTGCCGAGCGCGATGCTGTCGGCCTGGTTGACGGTCGAATTCTGGCCGATCGCGATGCCCCCCGGCGCCGTCTGCTGCACGATGGCGCCGTTGCCGATGCCGATGCCGTTGTCGCCGTTGACGGTAGTGCGCGGACCGACCGCAACCGAATCGACGCCGACCGCAAGCGAGTCGGGAGCCGTCGAATTGGCATGGAAGTACAGGCTTCCCGTCACCGCGAACGAGCTCAGCGCGCCCTTCAGCTGGCGAAGCGTGACCGCGTCCTGGTCCTGGGTGCCGTCGGCCACGTTGATGATCTGGCGATAGGAGGTGGAGGTGCCGACCGAGACGGCGCCGAGCAAGGTCGCGTCGGTGGTATTGTAGGGAACCAGGCCTGTGCCGGCGAGTATCGATCCCGATGCGGGCGCGACAGCACGATCCGAAACGGAACCGGCGCCGAGCGCCACGCCGCCGATGACGCTGGCCTGGGTGTCGCGGCCGAGTGCCAACGCATTGTCGGCGCTCGCGGTCGCCTGGTAGCCCAGGGCAGACGAGCCGATCCCTTGCGCGAAGGAGTCCGCGACGGCAAGCGTCCTGTCGTTGGTGCGCACATAGCGGATGCCGTCGCCATTGGCGTCGGTGTAGGCGGTCGAAGTGTCGCCGGTGATGTTGCTGATCGAATTGCCGAGATTGGTGATGTCAGCGGTGTTGGCGGCGATGTCGGTGGTGTTCTGCGTCACCTGCTGATTGGTTGCGAAGAGCTGCGAGCCGTTGACGGCGTCGGTCGAGGAATTGCTGAGCCGGCCCGCCGCGACATTGGTAATCGTACGTTCCGCGCCGACCGCGCCGATGCTGACGGTGCTCGTCGGTGTCGTGCCGGCGAAGTTGTAGGCGACGCCGCCGATCGTCGTGCTGGCGGTGCCGACCGCTACCGCGGTCACCGAGCCCGAGCCGAGCGCCACGTCGCCTGCGTTGCTGGCGGCGGAGAGGGCGCCCAGCGCGATCGCATTCGCAGCGCCGGCATTCGCTCCTACGCCGAGAGCTGTCGCCTGAAAGCCGGTTGCAAATGCGTTCTGGCCGATCGCGGTGCTGGACGTGGCTGTGGCATTGGCATTGGCCCCGACGGCGGTGCTGTATTGGCCTGAGGCCTTGGATATGTATCCCATCGCTGTTGCATCGAGGGCCGACGCAACGGCGCCGCTGCCGAAGGCCGAGGCGTTGGCGTCGGAGGCGCTCGAATTGACACCGGCCGCGATGGCGTTCGTCCCCGTCGCGGTCGCCACGGGTCCGATGGCGACGGAGTCCGTACCCGTCGCCGATGAGTCCGCCGCCGTCGAGTTGGCATGGAAATACTTGATGCCGCCACCGACGTTGATGTTGTTGACGACGGCGCCGATCGCGTCAACCGCCTGGTTAGTAGCGAAGAGCTGCGAGCCGTTGATGGCGTCGGTTGACGTTGAACTGATCCGCCCCGCCGCCAAGTTGGTGAGCGTGCGTTCGGCGCCGGGCGCGCCGATGCTGACCGTCGAGGTCGGCGTGGTGCCCTGGAACGCATAGGTCGTGCCGTTGACCACGCCGCTGGCCGTGCCGACCGCCGTCGCGGTCACCGAGCCCGAGCCCAACGCCACGTCGCCGGAGCTCGCCGCCGCCGTCGCGCCATTGCCCAGCGCGACATTGCCGGCGAGGCCGGCGGCGCCCGCTGTCGAGCCGTTGCCCAGCGCCACCGAGCCTTGTCCGATCGCCTTGTTGCTGTTGCCAATGGCGACCGCGCCGTTGGCCATGTTGGCCGCGGTGGCGGTCGCCGTGCCGTCGCTGTTGGCGATGTTGTTGGCGCCGCCGGTGAAGGCGCCGGTGCCGCTGGCATAGCTCGGATCGCCGATGGCCACCGCGCCGTCGCCATAGGCAACGTTGTCCGCGCCGATTGCCACCGCCTTGCCGCCACTGGCGTACGCGCTGGTGCCGATGGCGATCGCGTCGGCGGTGTCCGCGCCGGCGGCGGTGCCGATGGCGATCGCATTGACGTCGAGTGTCACCGCACCCGCTCCGATTGCTGTCGAGCTCGCCGCTGTCGCGATGGATGTCGTGCCGATGGCGATGGAATCGTCGCCTTGGGCAGTGGTGGAACGGCCACCCGCGAACGCACGGGCGCCGGTCGCCTTGGAGGTGGAACCAAGTGAAGTGGCGTATGTTCCGCTGGCTGTGGCGCCCAATCCCAGTGCGCTGGCATTTGCCGCTGTTGCTGCGGCGTTGTTACCGAGCGCAGTGGTGGAGACGTCCGTGGCCTGGGCTCCAGAACCAGCCGCGACTGAGCCGACGCCACTCGCCGTGGCCGAATTGCCCAGAGCCAGTGCGAAATTGCCCGAGGCCACGGCGACGTTACCGAGCGCTGCCGAGTTTTGCGCCGTTGCATTTGCCTGGGGACCAATGGCGATGGTGTTGGTCGCCGTGGCCTGGCTCTGCAAACCAAACGCCATGCTGGTGACGCCGGTGGCCTTGCTTGCGCGCCCGATCGCGGTGCTGTCAGCCTGAGACGCCGTCACATCGGTGCCGATGCCGATGGCGCTCTGGGCCAACGCTCCCGTCCCCACGGCGGTGCGCGAGCCAACATAGACGGAGTTTATGGCACTCGCGGTCGCCTGGAAGCCGACAGCGATGGCATTTTGGCTGCCCGCGTTGGCGTTGGTACCTTGGGCAAGAGAATCGATTCCGCTCTGCGTTGCTTGATATCCAAGCGCCATACCGCGCAGGCCACTGGCACTGGCCTGATAGCCTATGACGGACGCGAATTGAGCGCTACCTACGGATCCGTAGCCAGCGGCGAACACATAGTTGCTGCTGGCCGTGGCGCCGACACCGACCGCGGTGGAGTTCCCTCCCAAGGCCTGGGCGTTGGTGCCCAGCGCGCTGGCTCCGGCCCCAGTGGCATTGGCGGCGACGCCTATTGCTACTGAATTGATGTTGTTTGAGATCGCGCCGCCGCCGATCGCCACCGCGCCGCCGGTGCCTGTGGCCTGCGCATCCTGGCCGATTGCCACCCCATACTGTGTCGACGAGGCGGATCGGGTTCCGATCGCAATGGCATTGAGCTGAGAGGCCGTTGCGGGCGTGCCGATGGCGATGGAGCCGCTGCCGGTCGCCGTACCGCCGCCAGCGGCATACTGCGCCAGCGCCGGCGTCGCGGTGCCGCCCAATGCGATCGCGCCCAGCGCCGTCGCCAGCATCCGTCCACTGCCGAGCGCACCAAGCCCCAGACCTTTGCGGCGCATCCCGAGCACGCGGCACGCGTTGCGTAGCACCGCCATCAGGCGGCGACGAACCGAGCGGCTGTCGGCCGCGCCCGCGATCCAGCTTCCGACAAAGCTTGAAGAAAGTTCGATCCTTGCCCGCCCCTTGACGTATCTGGTCATGCTACTTTTTCCCTCGCAATTGCCGAGGCGCCCTGATGTGCCGCATCATTCGCCTCGGCAGCCAAAAAATCTTCGAAATTACGCGTCTTGTCCCGCAACGAGAGACCGACCTTGGCGCCTTGTTTTTCAATGAGCTGATAGGCGCTCGCGACCCATGGCTGCGTCGGCTCGGGAACCGAGTGCAAGGCGGCTTCGGTCCGCTCCGGCGGCAGACTTATCGCCACCAGCGCGCGGCAGAGATCGAAATGAAGAGCCGGTTCCCCCTCGCCATACGCCGGGGTGGTCAATCCGAGCACGAAGCAGGCAAGCAGATGATCGATCTCCGCACCGCTGATCCGGCTGGCATATTGGCGCTGCAACGCGGCCCAAGCCGCTTCGGCCTTGGGTGCGAAGACTTCGATTTCCGCGAATTGAATGTCCATGGGACAATCCGACATGCTGCTTCATCTGGTTGCCCCCGCCCCAAATGACTTCCCATCGCGACCATGAGCACGTTCGCGGTGTATGTATTTTGGAAAAGTCCGGAATCTTTGTAGGAAAATCCGGTCTTTGAGGGCTGAGCGGGCAGGTGTGACCGCTCTGCAACGCAACTTTTGGCTGCGGAGACGCGCCCGCGGCAAATATCACCGCTGCAGCTTCACCTGCTTAGGGGTTCTGCTGCGGTATTTCGACATGGTGACGGTCAGGTGGCTCTGATCTGAAAAGCCGCTCAGATGCGCGACTTCGGCTATCGACAGCTCGCTTTCGACGAGAAGTTTCTCGGCGAAATCGAGACGCAGCCGCAGCAGATATTTGTGCGGCGGCTCGCCAAAGGTTTTCGTGAATGCCTGGATGAAATGGCTTGGCGAAAGGCCGGAGAGTGCGGCTAGCTCGGCCACCGCGATCTTGCTGGAAAAATTTACGTCCAGGAATTCCCGCACCCGCCGGGCGCTGCGGTTCGACAGACCGCCTTTTGGGCCTTGTGGCAACTTTCGCGCTCCTGCGTAGTTCCGAAGCAAATGGACGCCGAACATGGTGACCAACGAATCGACATAGAATTCGTTTGGAGTTTCCCGATCCGTCAGTTCCACCTTCAGCAACTGCGCGAGTTGCAGCGCCTGGAAATCGACGGTCCCGAACGGCGGCGGTTGAAGCTCAGCATGGCCGGTGCCGAATTCACGCGTTGCCAGCTCGAAGAGACTCTCGGGGGTGAGCGCCACGATTACGCTCTCCGTGGTGGATGACCGTGTCACCTTGCCGCCGAGATCGGCTGGGACGATCATGATCATACCGACGTCGCCGTCATATTCGTGGACTTTGTCGCTGCCCAGCGATGCCGCTATCCCGGGTGAGGGCGCAAGCAGAACCGAACCGAAATGTTCCGCCGCTTTGAATGTATGTGATCCCGGCCCATGAACGACATGAGCCGCTCCGCCTCGAAAGGTGACCAGGCGCCGCCCCGCGCTTTCGGGGATTCCATCGAAGATGCGCCGATCCGTGCGCCGCCGGTCTGTCCCGGCGCTTTCCAGGACGTCGCCTCTGTGTTGCGTCTTCGTCTCTGCCACAGCCGCGCGCCGATCGATCTAATCCTGTGTTGTACGGAGGTGCCCAGAATTCACGCTTGTTCCCGGGCGTTCTCTCGAACCTTAGAGTCGTTACTTTATATTGAAAAGAAGATTTTCAGCCGAAATGAAAATTTMGTCAGGATTTGGCCTATAAATCTACAGATTTTGCTTTTTTAGCACGAACTAATCTGACAATTTGCCGATCTTATCTTACCATTTTGTGCCTAGTTGTTGTGCATCGTGCGCCCGCTTTGTAATCCAGCGTTGCATGCAGAATATAGATCGCGCGGCTGTCACCGGACCTGCTCGGCCTATGCCGCCACTACGACGGACGCGCTCCCCCGCATGGTGGCCCTTCTCCTACCGGCGCTTTCGAGGATTATGCTCAGGACGCGCCGCGCTACCCGACCGGTGACCGTGCAGTGACCCCGATACAGAATTATCCGGTCACGCGGGGCTGCTAAAGATCGCCTCGACGCTTCTCATATAGATCCCAGGACAGCTCAACCATGGCGAGAAGAACATCCTCCCGGCTCCACCCGGCGGCAACCGCGGCTTCGACAATTCCGCGGACGAGCGGCAGCAATTGGCGCTCGCATTCGGCCGACAAATTGACCTCGGCGCTGTCGGCAGGCGGACTATCGAAGTCAAATCCCACCATTGGCGTTCCCCCGCCATCAATGATCTAATGAAACGTATATACCTGCAATTCTATTCCCGCCTAATATACATGCATCGGGGAACGAAATACAGGAGCACCGGAATTGACGGTGCGTGGGCGCATCGATTGCGCCGGCTCCATAGCTCGTCTGGAAGTCTTCCTTGGCCTCCTGCTGCCGGCATTGCATGTCTTGGATGCAGACCCCAGGCATTCGCGTAAAGCTATCGGAATCCTCGCGAAGTTGCGGATGGAGCGGCAAACCTGCCGCTTCACCAGCATCGCAAAAACGTCGATCAGTTCACCGGGCCGAGCAGGACGGAACCGTCCGGCACGCCGCCGTCGATCGGAATGGCCCTGCGGTTTGCGCTCGCCACCATCGGTTGGCCGATATCGGACGTCACGATGACCGGGCTCTTCGAGGGCACGCGGTCGTAGAGGTCGATGATGTCCTGGTTTATCAGGCGCACGCAGCCTGACGAGACGGATTTGCCGATCGAGTTCCATTCCGGCGAGCCGTGCAAGCGGTAGAGCGTGTCGACATTGTCGTGGAACAGATAGAGCGCGCGGGCGCCGAGCGGGTTCTTGAGGCCGCCGGGCATGCCGCCATTCTTGGCGCTGTATTGCTCCAGTTCCGGTTGCCGGGCCACCATCTCATCCGGCGGCGTCCATTTCGGCCATTTCTGCTTCCATTGAACGACGGCGTCTCCCGACCATTCGAAGCCGGCGCGGCCGAGGCCGACGCCGTAACGGATCGCCTGGCCGCCCTCGCGTACCAGATAGAGGAAATGGTTGGTCGTATCGACGATGATGGTGCCGGGCCTCTGGCCGGTCGGATCGGGAACGATCTGGCGCAGGAACTGCGGGTCCATCTTCTTGATCGGGATAGCTGGGAGCTCGAACCCGCTGTCCGAAATCGGGCCGTACATCGTCGCGTAGTCGCCGAGCGGCGGATCGACATAAGTCGGCGGCGGCTCGACCGGCGCCGGCGCCGGTTCGGTGGTGGCGCAGGCGGAGACCGCAATCGAGGCGGCGCCAAGGGCTGCGGCGTTCAGAAAGCCGCGACGGCTCAGGCGATAGAGGTCGATTTCGGTCTTCAACATGGTTGCCTTTTTTAAGTCTCAAGTCGCAAGAAAGCGTGAATGCTTCCAGGCGGCGCAGTGTTGGTCTCACCCAATGCCTGGGGCGATAGGCGGTTCCGATTCTGGCCTGAGGGTGGACAAACAAAGGCGAAGCTGTGACCGTCATGCCACTGTTGCTTTGAGGCAACAGAACTCTTGAGCAGTTCATCGTCTCACAGAAACGCCGACTGCTCTGCGTCTTTCCTTCTGCGCAATTTCCGGACGGAAAACCGTTTCACACTTGTCCTGGAATTGCTCTAGCCGCCTGTCAACAATCCTTCCAGCGACGGCAGGATCAGCGCCGGCGGGAAGTCCCGGTATTCCTCGGGCTGGTTGGCGCGGTTGATCCACACGGTGCGAAAACCGAATTTGGTCGCGCCGGCAATATCCCAGCGGTTGGAGGACTGGAACGAGACCGCGCCGGGATAGAGACGCCAGCCCGTCGCCACCATGTCGTAGGTCGACGGGTCGGTCTTGAAGCGCTTGACGGCATCGACCGAAAAGATGTCGTCCAGCACCTGGTCGAGGGCCGCCGATTTGACCGCCGCCTCCAGCATCTCGGGCGAGCCGTTGGAGAGGATTGCCAGCTTGGCGCCGGACGCTTTGAGCGCCTTGAGCACGGCCGGCACTTCCGGATAGCAGTCGAGCCGCCAATAAGCCTCGAGCAGCTTTGCCTTCAGCCCCTTGTCTGCCGAAGGGACCTTGCGCAAGGCAAAGTCGAGCGCCTGTTCGGTGAGCTGCCAGAAATCGGCATAGCCGCCCATCAGCGTGCGCACCCAGGAATATTCCAGCTGCTTGGCGCGCCAGATTTCCGACAGAAGCTGGCCGTCCGGCCCGATCTCGCCGTCGTGACGGCGCACGGCGGCGTGCACGTCGAACAACGTGCCGTAGGCGTCGAAAACGTAAGCCGCGTAATGCATGACGACAGTTTTGAGGGCAGGCGGGGCAAGGTGCAAGCATCGATTGCAGACTTGATCGCTTTCTTGGGCCTCGCTGGTCTCAACAAAATCCGCCTGATGCCGGTTGACGGCGCCCGCCAAAGCATCTTCCAATGATACCAGACAGGCAGCATCGAAGCGGAACCGAGCAATGACACTGGCGACTGCGGCGCAATCGGCGACATGGACCTTCGTCGACGGCGACTGGTACGAAGGCAACGTCGCCATCCTTGGGCCGCGCAGCCACGCCATGTGGCTTGCCACCAGCGTCTTCGACGGCGCCCGCTGGTTCGAAGGCGTCGCCCCCGACCTCGAACTGCATGCCGCCAGGGTGAATGCTTCCGCAATCGCGCTAGGTCTCAAACCGTCGATGAGCGTCGACAAGATCGTCGGCCTGACCTGGGACGGGCTGAAGAAGTTCGACGGCAAGACGGCGGTCTATATCAGGCCGATGTACTGGGCCGAGCACGGCGGCTATATGGGCGTGCCGGCCGATCCGGCATCGACCCGCTTCTGCCTTTGCCTCTACGAATCGCCGATGATCTCGCCGGCCGGCTTTTCGATCACCGTCTCGCCGTTCCGGCGGCCGACGATCGAAACCATGCCGACCAATGCCAAGGCAGGCTGCCTCTACCCCAACAATGGCCGCGCCATTCTCGAAGCCAAGATGCGCGGCTTCGACAATGCACTTGTGCTCGACATGCTGGGCAATGTCGCCGAGACCGGAACCTCCAACATCTTCCTGGTCAAGGACAGCCATGTGCTGACGCCGGCGCCGAACGGCACTTTCCTGTCCGGCATCACCCGCTCGCGCACCATGACGCTGCTTGGCGACTATGGCTTCAAGACCACCGAAAGGATGCTGTCGGTGCGCGACTTTCTCGAGGCCGACGAGATCTTTTCGACCGGAAACCATTCCAAGGTCGTGCCGATCACCCGCATCGAGGACCGCAACCTCCAGCCCGGGCCGGTGGCCAAGAAGGCGCGCGAACTCTATTGGGAATGGGCGCATTCGACGCCTGCCGGCTGAGCCGCCGCCGCTTCGTTTGCTGGGCGTTATTTTTTGACGCAGCATCCTGTCCGCAAAACCGTGTGACACTTTTCCGGAACCCGCTTAGAAAGGAACCGGCGCTTCATTCCGGAGTTGTTCCAGAACAATCCAGCCCTATCTTAATCCGGTATCGCACCGGATTTTTCCATGAGGAGTATGACCGATGGCTTTTGAATTGCCCGCCTTGCCCTATGACTACGAGGCCCTGCAGCCCTACATGTCGAAAGAGACGCTGGAGTATCACCACGACAAGCACCACAAGGCCTATGTCGACAACGGCAACAAGCTGGCCGCTGAAGCCGGTCTTGGCGATCTGTCGGTCGAAGAGGTGGTCAAGCAGTCGTTCGGCAAGAATGCCGGCCTCTTCAACAACGCCGCCCAGCACTACAACCACATTCATTTCTGGAAGTGGATGAAGAAGGGCGGCGGCGGCAACAAGCTTCCCGGCGCCCTGCAGAAGGCGGTCGATGCCGACCTCGGCGGCTACGACAAGTTCAAGGCCGACTTCATCGCCGCCGGCACCACGCAGTTCGGCTCGGGCTGGGCCTGGGTCTCGGTCAAGGACGGCAAGCTGGCGATCTCCAAGACGCCGAATGGCGAGAACCCTCTGGTCCATGGCGCCTCGCCGATCCTCGGCGTCGATGTCTGGGAGCACTCCTATTACATCGACTACCGCAACGCGCGGCCGAAATATCTCGAGGCCTTCGTCGACAGCCTGATCAACTGGGACCACGTCCTCGAAATGTACGAAAAAGCGAAAGCCTGATCGATCCAGAAAGCCCCGGCATCCCCGGGGCTTTTCTTTTTTCAGATCGAAACGGAGGCACACTGCAAAGCGGCAGTTTCCGTGCGGCGAGCAGGGAATAATCTCAGCCCGCCATCCGTTAACGTCAGGTCGCGACCCCTCATCATCCTGGAGCCAATTGAATGAGAAAGCTTGTCATCGCCATCTCTATGCTCAGCCTGGCCGCCTCGGCCGCTTTTGCCGACCCGATCCTCGACCGACAGGGATTGATGAAGGAGCGCGGAAAACTCGTCGGCGGCCTGTCGAAAATCGCCAAGGGGGAAGCAGACTTCGATGCCGCCGCCGTGTTGACGGCGCTGCAGGCGCTGCAGGTCAATGCCGAGAAGGTCGATGTCGATGCGCTGTTCCCGGCCGGCAGCGACAGCGGTGACACCACCGCTTCGCCGAAAATCTGGCAAGACATGGCGGGCTTCAAGACCACGAACGAGAAATACGTCGCCGACGTCAAGGCCGCTGTCGCCGCCGCACCTGCCGATGTCGATGCGCTCAAGGCGCAGATCGGTACCCTCGGCAGCGATTGCGGCACCTGCCACCAGACCTATCGGGTGAAGAAGGGCTGATCCCGGGCAATGGCCCTGTTGAAAAAACTCGTCGGCGCCGCCCTTGTCCTGGGCGTCGCCGGCGCCGGCGCCGGCTGGTTGTTGTCGGCGCCAGTGAAACTCGACACTGATACCCTGGCACAGCTTGGCTCCGGCGACGCCGCCAGGGGCAAACGCATTTTCTATGCCGGCGGCTGCACCTCCTGTCACGCCAAGCCGGGCTCGCAAGGCGAGGCCCGTCTCCAACTCGTCGGTGGCCTTGAACTCAAGACGCCGTTCGGCACCTTCGTCCCACCCAACATCTCGCAGGATCCCAAGGACGGCATCGGCGCCTGGACGGTCGAGGATCTCGCCAATGCCATGCTGAAAGGCGTGTCGCCTTCCGGCGAGCATTTCTATCCGGCCTTTCCCTACGCGTCCTACGCCCGCATGAAGCCCGCTGACATTGCCGATCTCTATGCGTTCCTGAAGACGCTGCCGGCGGTCGCCGGCAAGGCGCCGGACAATTCCTTGAGCTTCCCCTTCAACATCCGCCGCGGTCTCGGCTTGTGGAAGCGGCTCTATCTCAGCAACCAGCCGGTGATCGCCTTGGCCGACGGCACGCCTGACCCGGTTCTGGCCGGCCGCTATCTGGTCGAGGGACCCGGCCATTGCGGCGAATGCCACACGCCGCGCGACCTCAGCGGCGGCACCAGGAAAAGCCAGTGGCTGGCGGGTGCCACCGCTGCCGAAGGCAGCGGCATCGTGCCGAACATCACCTCGGGCGAGGGCGGCATCGGCGACTGGTCGGAAGCCGACGTCGCCAATTATCTCGAAACCGGTTTTACGCCCGATTTCGATTCGGTCGGCGGCGCCATGGTCGACGTCCAGCGCAACATGGCCCAGCTGACGCCGGAAGATCGCACGGCAATAGCCGCCTATCTCAAGGCAGTGCCGCCGCATCCCAATGGCTATCCGGCGCGAAGCAAGCCGGCTAAGTGATCCCGACTAAAGGTGGCGGTCACCGAGGAAGTCGAAGCCCGTTTCGAAGAAGTGACTGTAATTGCAGGTCAGTTCCTCGCCGGGCGCGATGTCGCGCAAGGCATAGGTCTCCTCGGGCGAGGAAACATCGCAATTCGGTTCGTCGTCATGGTTCATGTAGCGGGCATCGTCGGCTTCGAAGACGATGTAGTTCGGATCGCGGCGGTCGGGATAGGAATAGCGGTCGAGGTAGCTCTTCACCGGCCCGCTCTCGCCCTCATAGGTTTCAACGTCGATCAGCCGGTCGAAGCGCGGGTCGAGTTTCCAGACCAGCGTGCCCTTGGCAATGTGGGTCTTGGCGAAAACACCGATGCCCTGGATCGGCGATTTCTCGAGATAGGTGTCGACGAGCAACATAGTGGCCCCTTTGCGTATGTCATTGTCTGGAAGGTGGCGCGCATTGGGTAGCGCGCAGCCATTACAATTGCGAGTGAAAATGAGCAGCGCGGAATTCAAAACGTGATGATCGGCACGCCTCGACGAGGCGCGCCTTTCGCTCCGACATCAGCGCTGCTGCAAGGCCAGACGAACGCCCAACGCGCAGTAGATACCGCCGACCACCTTGCCTTGCCATTTCACCACTGATGGATTGCGGCGCAGGAACGTACCGAGCCGGCCCGCGCTTACGGCAAAGACGACTGTGCTGAAAAGGCCGAGCAGAACAAAGACTATGCCCAACGTCATCAGCTGGAGCATTACCGATCCGTTTTCAGGCCGCACGAACTGGGGCAGGAAGGCGAGGAAGAAAAGCGCGGTCTTTGGATTGAGCACTTCGGTCAGGACAGCCTGTCGAAACGCCTTGCCGGCGGAGATCGCAAGCACGCCGGCAGTAGGGTTGGCCGGTGTTCTCTCGATGATCGCGCGAATGCCGAGGTAAACCAGATACGCCGCGCCAATGTATTTTACGATGCTGAACAGCGTTGCCGACGTGGCGATGATCGCCGAAATGCCCACCATCGCCATGACGGTATGGAACACATCGCCAGCCGCGACGCCGGCGCCCGTCGCGATGCCAACCCGGGTCCCGGAACTCGTCGCTCGCGCCACCGTCAAAAGTGTGGCTGGGCCTGGAATGAACACAAAGCCAAGCACAACCGCCACGTAGGCCATCAAGGTGGATAGATCGATCATGACGCCTCCTTTGCTATCTCGGCCTTGCCCATCACCTTCAGCGCAAAGGAATAGGTATAAGCGATCTCCTCCAGCCTGGAAAACCGGCCCGACGCGCCGGCATGGCCGGAATCCATGTTGATCTTGAACAGCACCGGATTGGTCCCGCTCTTGCGCTCGCGCAGCCGCGCCACCCACTTGGCCGGTTCCCAATAGGTGACGCGCGGATCGGTGAGGCCGGCCAGCGCCAGGATCGGCGGGTAGTCGTGATCCGCGACATTGTCATAGGGCGAGTAGGCGGCGATGATCCGATAGTCCTCCGCTGATGCGATCGGATTGCCCCATTCCGGCCATTCCGGCGGCGTCAGCGGCAAGCTTGCGTCGAGCATGGTGGTCATCACGTCGACAAAGGGGACCTCGGCAACGATGGCGCCGAAACTGTGCGGCGCCATGTTGGCGATCGCGCCCATCAGCATGCCGCCGGCCGAGCCGCCTTGCGCGACGATGCGATCATGTTGTGTGTAGCGCTCGGCGACGAGGTGCTGCGCGACGGCGATGAAATCGGTGAACGTGTTCATCTTGTGCGCCCGCTTGCCGTCATCATACCAGCCATAGCCCTTGTCCTTGCCGCCGCGGACATGGGCGATGGCAAAGACAAAGCCGCGGTCGACCAGCGAGAACCAGTTGGTATTGAAGGCTGCCGGAATGGCGATGCCGTAGGAGCCGTAGCCGTAGAGCAGGCAAGGTGCCGAGCCATCGAGCGGCGTGTCGCGATTATGCAGGAGCGAGACCGGCACTAACTCGCCATCGGCGGCGGGCGCCATCAGCCGGCGCGTGACATAGTGGTCCGGATCGTGGCCGGACGGCACTTCCTGGGTCTTCAGCAGCACGCGCTCGCGGCTGCGCATGTTGTAGTCGAAGACCTGCGCCGGCGTCGTCATCGACGAATAGGTAAAGCGCATGATCTCGGTGTCATACTCATAGGATCCCGACAGGCCGAGCGAGAAGGCTTCCTCGTCGAACGAGATCAGGTGCTCCTCGCCGTTGCGGCGGTCGCGCACGACGATGCGCGGCAGGCCTTCCTTGCGCTCGAGCCTGACCATATGGTCCTTGAAGCCGACCACCGACAGGATCAGCCGGCCCGGTTCGTGCGCCACCAACTCTTCCCAGTTGGCGCGCACCGGGTCATCAGCCGGCGCCGTCATGATCTTGAAGTCCTTGGCGCCGTCGGCATTGGTGAGGATGAAGAAGATGTCGCCGCCTTCTTCCAGATCATATTGCAGGCCGATCTCGCGCACCGCCACCAGCTTGGGTTCGGCGAACGGCTCATCGGCGCGCATCAGGCGGTATTCCGAGGTTTCGTGATCGTTGATGCCGATCATGATCCATTTATTGGAGCGCGTGCCGCCGACATCCATGAAGAAGCCGGGATCGATTTCCTCATAGATCAGCCGGTCATTTTGAGGGCTGTCGCCGAGCGCATGAAACAGCACCTTGGACGGGCGATGATTGTCGTCGAGCCTGGTGTAGAAGAAACCGTCATCGGCGGCATTCCAGGTGCCACCACCACTGGTGGCGTCTATCTGGTCAGGCAATTCCTTGCCGCTGGTGAGGTCGCGCACGCGCAGCGTGAAGAATTCGGAGCCCTTGTCGTCGAACGCCCACAAGAGCTTGCGGTGATCGGCCGAATGGTCGACGCCGCCGAGGCGGAAATACGGCTTGCCCTCGGCTTCCGCGTCGCCGTCGAGGAGGATCTGCTCATCGCCGCCATCGCGCGGCATGCGGAAATAGCGTGGTTGTTCGCCGCCAAGCTTGAAGGATGAGCCATAGGCATAGGGGCCATCCTTCATCGGCACCGTCGAATCGTCTTCCTTGATGCGCCCCTTCATCTCGCCGAACAGTTGCTTCTGAAGCTGTGCGGTATCGGCCATCAGCACTGTCTGATAGGCGTTCTCGGCTTCGAGATGGGCGCGGATGCGGCTATCGAGCAGGGAAGGATCTCGGAACATCGCCTGCCAGTTATCCGCCCTCAGCCAGGCATAATCGTCGGTTCGGGTGAAGCCGTGATGCGTGTCGAAGACTGGGTGTTTCTCAGGGCTCGGCGGGCGAGCGGTCGGAAAGGCTGGGGTCTTGGTCATTGCGTCTCACTGAAGAAGTTACTTGAATGGCAAATGAACACGCCGATCAGCGCGGGTTCAAGGGCAGGCAGGCATTGGTGGCGGCGGGCTCGGGAAGATGAGCCGCAGAAGATGTAAAGGAGGAGAGGATGACGAATTTCTATGTCAGCACCGCTGCGGCTCTCGCCGTCGCTTCGACCGTTCTGGCTTTCACCGGCCAGTCTCATGCAACCGCGTTCGCCGCTTGGCAAGTGGCTGGCGTGCCGTTCGGCGACACGCTCAACGTTCGCAAATATCCGTCCAACGCATCCCAGAAGCAGGCGGCCTATCCCAACGGGACCATCCTGCAGATGACCGGCAAGTGCACCGGGGGGCTGAACCTTCTGGAGATCGCCGGCAAGCCGGACTGGAAACAGAAACAGGCAATTCGCTACCAATGGTGTCAAGTTTGGCACGACCCGGCGCAAAATGGTGGTTTCGTTACTGGCTGGGTCTACGGAAAATACCTCGTTCCCTATTGAATCCGGTCTAAGCAGGTCTTCCTTCGGCGGGTTTCGCAAACACCTTGCAACTTCTGATTTTGTACGAATCCAGCAATTCAGCTATTCGAGCCTGCAAAGCATAGGCTAAGCATCGCAATCCATTTTATGAGTCCTTGCTGATTTAGTGATGCATGACCCTACGTCATGCCAGTCCTGGTCCGACCAGAAAATATCGCGAAGTTACAGAGTGCACGAAAGATTGAAGCTGAAGAGCGACTATTCGATGAATATCGTTGAATATAGCGCAAGATGCGAATTGACTTACTTGGTCAGCAGGCTCATTAAGATGCCCGGACGCGAATCCATGAAGCTCTTCCCGCGTGAAATTCGCGCCATGCCCGATCTCTCAAAAAGGGCGCAAACAGAAACATCTTTCGTTGGGGCCTGAACACCATGGATATCGTCGAAACACCTTCCAGAAATAGCGATGCGCTGATCGAGCTGACCGCCGATGTGGTCGCCGCCTACGTCAGCAACAATCCCGTGCCAGTCGGCGAACTGCCGAATCTTATCGCCGACGTCCATGCTGCTCTCGGGCGTGTGGGCGGAGCAAGCGAACAGCCTCCTGCCGACAAGCAGAAGCCTGCTGTAAACCCGAAGCGTTCTGTCCATGACGACTACATTGTCTGCCTTGAAGACGGCAAGAAGTTCAAGTCGCTGAAGCGTCATTTGATGACCCACTACGGTCTGACGCCCGATGAATACCGCGAGAAGTGGAATCTGGACGCCAGCTACCCGATGGTTGCCCCCAATTATGCCGCTGCCCGTTCGCAGCTGGCCAAGAAGATGGGCCTCGGTCGCAAGCGCAAGGGCCGGTAACACCGACTCCAGTTCGACAAGATCAACGGCGCCTTCGAGGCGCCGTTTTTGTTTCCGGGGTCAAGCAGTTTGCTTGAGCGCCATCTCCGCGTCGCGCTTGATGCGCTTGACCATCGAGCGCAGACCGTTGGCGCGCTGCGGCGACAGATGTTCGTCGAGGCCGAGCGACTTCAGCGTCGCCTCGGCGTCGGTTTCCAGGATCTGGCTGGCGGACCGTCCCGAAAACAACGCCAGCATGATGGCGACCAGGCCGCGCACGATATGGGCGTCCGAATCGCCAGTGAAGGTGATGACGGGATCGGCGCCCGGGGCTTGGTCAGTGGTCAGCCAGACCTGGCTGACGCAGCCAGGCACCTTGTTCACGGCATTGCGTTCGGCGTCGGGAAATGGCGGCAGCGCTTCGCCGAGCTCGATCACATAGCGATAGCGGTCTTCCCACTCGTCGAGCAGGGAAAAGTCGTCGCGGATCGTCTGGATCGTCGTAGCCATTGCTTGGGATATAGTCATCCGCGGCTGCGGCGTCACGGAAAAAGAAGAAAAGCACCGCAGGCGCCGAGAGGTCCGACCGGCCTGCGGTGTCGCTGTAGAGACAGCGGAAACGATGTTAGTTCTTCGCCACCAGCTTGGCAGGGATGTTGACGGTCGCCGGCAGCACGATGTCCTCGGCGACGCTGCCGGTGGCCAGTGAGGTATCGGGCGACGTCTCGGGCTCGGTGCCCTTGTCGTCCAGCATGGCGGCGGCGATCTTGGCGGTTTCCTTGGCCCGGGCGGTGATCGTATGCATCGCCGACTTGCCGGTCTCGCAGACATCGGGCTTGCGCTCGCAAATGCCGGCGATGTCGCCGACCGCCTCGCGCGCCGCAAACAGTGCCTGGATCGGCCCGACGCTCTCGTGGCCCTCTTCGTCGGAGCCGACGCTCAGTGGCAGCGCCAGCAGCACCAGCGAAAACCAGAACGCCATTCTTATCAGAAAGCCCATCGAATTGCCCTCTCGTCCATGACGGATCATGCGTCCATGCGCCATGACCTCTTTTATCTCAGCGACAATGACACATGAGGCGCAAAGGACGGCTTGCTTGCTCAGCGAAAATTTTCCTCAAATTTTAGGCAAATTCGAAACGAAGCATTTTGCAATGCATTGGCTTCAAATGCCGGCGATTCTCTTAACCTTGCACTAACCATCTAAGCGATTGTTATGAATGGATATATCCAGAGGTGCTGGCATGCGGCTCAGGATTTTGCCGCCGCAGGCACGCCTTTTGCACATAACGCTCCGTTTACTATGGCCGTAAATGACGGTGCATTCTGGCGCCTGCGCCGCAATTTTTGCCGCAGGGAGGTCGTTGTTCCGGTCAGCCTTATTCATTCCTTAAACGCTCGATGCGAGTTTCAAACAAACAAAAACGACCTGCAAAGCAGGGGCAGTCACGACCGGGTGCGAGTGCGTTGAGTTGAGTTTGATAAAGGCCAGATATCTTGAACTGCCTGGCGCGCTGGCGGCCGGTTGCGAACGCATGGTCCATCCGGCCATCGTTGGCCGGGACGACCGCCTGCGCCAGCGCCGGTTCATCGGCATCATGCTTGCCGCTCCGTTCTTTGCAGCGGGTGCCGCGGTGACACTGGTCACCTCGGGGATGGGCGCCGCCGTCACTGTCGCAACTATCTTCGCCGCCTTCGGTCTTTGCTGGTTCGCCGCCTTGCTGGTGGCGGCGTCGGGCAAGATGGCGCTGGCCGCCCAGGTCGCGCTTGCCGCCGGCGGTCTTGCCCTTGCCGGCGCCATCGCGGCAGCAGGCGGCCTGGCGTCGCCGGTTGCGCTGCTGGCTCTGGCGCTGCCATTCGAAGCCTGGTGGATCGCTGGTTCAAAGCGCGCGGCACTTTGGGGCGGCATTTCCGCCCTTGCCGCGGTGCTGCTGCAGCCCTTTGTCGGCACTGTCGTCCCGCTCGGCGCGGTGCAAGTCGCGGTGTGGCACTGGCTTCTGCCGATGGCCTGGGGGCTGACGCTGGTTCCCCGGCTTGCAGCCCTTGGCGATGCCGCCCGCGCGCCCGCGCTCCTTCCAAGCGACCGCCTCGAGGACATGATCGACGCCGTTGTCCTGCATGTTGCCCGGCATGGTGAGGTCCTGGATGCCTCGGCCAAGGCGCGCACCATCCTGAAGCTGCCGCCGGAACTGCTTTTCGGCGCCGGCCTGTTTGACCGCATCCATCTGTCCGATCGCGTTGCTTATCTGAGCGCGCTTGCCGACCTGCGCGATGGCGCCCTGGCGCGGCGGCTCGATCTTCGGGTAAGGCTGCCCCAGGACGGCAATGCTCCGATGGCCGACAATTATCGGCCATTCCAGCTCGAACTGGTTCGGGCCGAAGAGCAGCAGGAAACCTTCACCCTGCTGCTGCGCGAGAACGACGAGATCGCCGAACTGCGCGACGAGCTTGCCGCCGCCAATGAGGCGGCAGCGTCGGCCGAGGTGGCGAAAGGCCGCTTCCTGGCCGTGGTCAGCCACGAGCTTCGCACGCCGCTCAACGCCATCATCGGTTTTTCCGATATGCTGCTGCACGAGATGTTCGGCGGCTTCAAGGACTCGCGCCAGAAGGAATATGTCGGCCTGGTTCGGGATTCGGGCCAGCATCTGCTTGCCGTCGTCACCTCGATCCTGGACGTCTCGAGGATCGAGGCCGGCGCCTACGCAACCGAGCCCGAACCGTTCCGCTTCATCGAGGCGGTCGAGATGTGCCAGTCGATGATGCAGTTGCAGGCCAACGCCAAGAATATCGACCTCCAGGCGCAGATTGCGCCCGACGCCGGCGAGATCAATGCCGACCGTCGCGCCGTGCAGCAGATCCTGATCAACCTCGTCTCCAATGCGATCAAGTTTACGCCAGATGGCGGCGATGTCGTCGTCGGCGCCAAGCGGATCGGCACGCGGCTGCATTTCTGGGTCAGGGACACCGGCATCGGTATCGCCGAAGAGGATTTCGCCAATCTCGGCAAGCCGTTCATGCAGATCCAGAACGACTATACGCGCCGCTTTGAGGGCACCGGGCTCGGCCTGTCGCTGGTCAAGGGCCTGGTGGCCTTGCACGACGGCACGATGTCGATCGAGAGCATGCCGGGCGAGGGGACCACGGTCACGATCAGCCTGCCGGTGAACGGGCCGAAGAAGCGCGCGACCGACAGGAACGGCGTGCTGCCGATGCCCGCGACCAGGACGAAGGGCGACGCGAAAGGGGACAGGAATGGCTCGCTCCGCAAAACAGCCTAAGGCGGTCAAGCGCCGCAGCGGCGCTTTCGAGGCCGGCGCGATTGCGCTCGGCGGAGCGATCTCGCGCAATCCGGTCCTGGTCGGCGGCTCGACAGCCTTTTTGGTGACGCTGTTCTACGTTTCCGCCAACGCGCTGTGGTACCAGCCGTTTCCGCATGCCGGTGCCTTCTTCGCCACCCGCAGCATCGAGGGTTTTCCGCACCCCGGCACGGACGAACCCGAAACCACCATCAACATACTGCGGCTTGGCCCGGCGCCGGCCAAGAGCGACCCGACGGTCGAGCAAGTGCAAGGCATCCTTAAGGACCTCGATTTCTACACCGGCACCGTCGACGGCATTTCCGGGCCGAATACCCACAAGGCCATCCAGGCCTACCAGCAGAAGGTCGGTCTGCCGGCATCCGGCGAGATCGACGCCGTCCTGCTCGACCAGCTCGGCGCCAAGCAGACGACGGCCGGTATTCCCCATCCGGTGCCACGGCCGGTGGACATGGCCGCTGCTCCCGCTGCCGCGCCCGAGGCTACCCCCGCGCCATTTCCGGTCTCAGCACCGGCATCCGCCCAGGCGCCCGATCCCCGCATCGTCAAGATCCAGGCCGGGTTGAAGGCATTCGGCAATGACGACATGCAACTCGACGGCGTCGTCGGCGCCCGCACCAAGGCCGCGATCAAGGAATTCCAGTCGCTGTTCGGCCTGCCGCAGACCGGCGAGCCGGACGAGGTCGTCTACGTCAAGATGCGCGAAATCGGCCTGACCAACTGAGCGGTGGTGGCTAGCTGAGCCATCGCTCCGGGTCACGCATCCCATGAACAATTGCGACAGCCAACACGCCATAGGCGGTCGGCTCGTAGATGACAATATAGCGGCCCTCCACCAGAATTCGCGCCGTGCCGCTTAGCTCTGGGCGCGCCGCGCCCATGTTCGGCTGTTCGCAGGCCAACTCCAGCCTATCGAAAATGCGCGTGATCAGCTTGTCGGCTGCAGGCTCGTTGTCAGCAGCGATATGATGCCAGATGTCCTGCAAATCCTGTACGGCTCGAGGGGTGAGCCGGTATTTAGCCACGTGCGGCGCGTTCTGCTTTCAAGGCGCGTAGGAAGGCAGCACGATCCACATCCTGGCCATCGCCGCTGGCCATGCCCTCGTCGTAAGCACGTTTGAGACGTTCCAATTCAAGCGTACGCAATTCCTCACGCTGCTCCCACAGGCGAAGCGCCTCCCTCACGATCTCGCTGTTCGAGGCATAGCCGCCACCATCGACGGCGTCTTGCAGGCGGGCTGCCTGCCTAGGCGTGAGCGATACCGTAAGCGTGCGCATAGGTTGAGCTTTCATGCCTTGCAATATAGCATTCCCAGCAAATCCTAACAAGGTTTGTTAGGATTTGCTACTTCGAACGCTGGCAAGTACCTTTGCTCGCCCGGCCGAAATTCAGATAAGAAAGCCAAGATGCCGTCCCGAATTCGCTCATGCGCGTAACCACCGATCTTTGGGTGTCGGCCCTGTTGCGCCGCGTGTTCGGCGCCGGCGGCTTTGCGGCCGTCGTCAAGCGCGGCGCGACCGAGGCCGGCACTGTCTTCGTGCTGTCGCGCGGCCGGCTGGGCGAGGTCTCCCTGTTCGGCCCGGCGCCGCAGACGAGCTACGATTCGGCCAAACCGGATGACCGGTTTTTCACGCTGCTCGGCTCTGGTGAAGACGCCAGCGTGCTCGACGCCAGGCTGGAGCGGGAGAAAAAATTCGATCCCGATATCTGGGTGGTCGAGATCGAGGCCGGTTCGGTTCCCGTCGAGGAGCTTCTCTCCGTCAAGATGCCTTGAGGCTGGCCTTGTCGCCATCCGGCACCTGGTCGGCGTTTGCGGCTACTGGTGCGTTGCCGCGCACCACTCGCGACACTGTTTCGGCCTTCCAGCCGCGGAGCTTTTCGAGAGCCGCCTCGTGGTGCAGCAGCCGGTAGCGGTCGAGGAAGATGCGGATCGCCTGCGGGTGCGGGAATTCCCGGGGGTAAACGGCGACCGTGATCAGGAACGCCCTGTCCTCGCTGAGGTCGAGCGCCCGCAAGGCGGCAAGCAGCGAGAGGTAGCTCGACTGCTCGGTCAGCGCGCGCGCCGTCGAAAAGTCGATGTCGAGCGCATCGGCAAGCGCGGTCTGGAAGAAGGCGGCGTTGCCGGTCAGCGCCGTCTCGCGCAGCTTGCCGTAGGTTGCTGAGCCGACGAAGGGATTGACCGATGTCGCCTCACCCTCGGCGAGCATCATCGAGCGTAGCCGGCGCCTGGCGTTTTCGGCAGCGCTGCCGGGCAGTTTGGGTGGGCTGGGAGCGGCGGGAGCGGATTCGGCTCTGTCGCCCGCCACTTCGGCGATAGGCTCGGGCTGCCGCACCCGCACCAGGGCTGGTTTCTCCAGCGCCTTGATCAGCTGCGCGATGGTTGGGTTCAAATCCTTGCGGCGGGCAATGGCGCGCGCGTGCGGCAGGCCGTGACGGCCGATCAGCGCAATCAGGTCGATATCGCTCAGGGCGCGGGAACGGACCAGCAAGGGCGCGCAGACATCGACCGGCTCCTCGCAAAGCCGCCGCACCAGGGCAGCCGGCGCATATTCGCATTCGGAGAGGGCAGCGGCGACATAGCGGCGCGATTCGACCGACACAGTCTCGAAAAGCGGCAGCGTCAGATCCTCGAGCTGGGCGATCTCGCGGCGTGACGGGCGGGTCAGCGAGCAGAACGCCGACACGGCGGCGCGAAACAGCCTTTCGGCTTTTCCCGATTCCGTCCGTATAGCGATTTGCCTGAAATCCGAAACTGACACGGAAGATACGCCCGATACTCGACACGACCCGGACCATGCTCAACCGCAACTGTGTCGGTTTCGCGTAAGGCCTGGGACAAACATCAAATTAGCGGCGATCCGTTAGCGCTCCGTTAACCCTCTGCCTGCCTTAATCACATTTGGAGGCGTTGCGTTGTGCTCCGGGGCAACCGAGAGGAATACGCGAATCATGGGCATGGTACTGTCTTTCGTGCCGCGACCGGCACCAGTCAATCGAGCAGTTCAGGACACCGGCACGCCGGCGGCGGTGATCATCTTCCCAGGCGTCCGCTACGAGCATCCGCCATTGGCGGGCGAGGCGCGGCCGGCCGGTCCGGACAAGCCAGGCACACCACGGATGCCTGTTCCGCACCACTGAGCCGGCTTCTTACAAGGGCTTCTCAAGGCTGAAATCAGTAGCCCTGCAGCTCGCAGGAGCTCTGCTCCAGGAACTGCGACACAACCGGCTTCCAGCTGTCGTCGGGCACGAAGGCACGGATGACGAAGATGCCTTCCTCGATCGGCGCTTCGACGAAGATCGCCCCTTGCAGGTCTTCCGGAAGCTCCCGGCGCACGTCGATCATCTGCGCCGACGTCAGCACCACGGTGTCGAGCTTGCTGTCGGTCGCGGTGTGGTCGTTGAAGGAATAGAAATTGTGGCCGTTGCGGTCATAGACCGACACCGACCAGAACGGCACGCTGCCCGGCGCCTTGATCCGCACCATGCCTTCGGCAAGGTCGAAGCGGCAGGCGGCAGCGTAAAACAGCGGATCGACCGACTTGACCACCGGCGCGCCGCCAGCCTCGGCGTCGAGCCTGGTCATCTTGTAGAGGTCTGAAGCCATCGCCAGCCGCGACCAGGCGTCGCGCTCGGTAAACTCCGGCACCAGCAAAAGCACCACGATGTGGACGATGCCGGCACCGAGCAGGCCGAGCAGGATGGCGTGCAGCAGCCTACGCATTGCAGCCCGCCTTGACGATACGGGGCAGCGTCACGTCGGAAAGGCCGGTGCTTGAGGCGATCGGCGTGTCGTAGAAGGTGAGCACGAAATACATCCGGCCAAAGCCTTCGGTCAGAAGCCAGTTGCCGGGCGCCGGGCGATTGCCGACGACAATGACCACCGAATTGTCGGGCTGGCGCAGCACCTGGTAGGATTGCAGCGCCGCCAGGCGCGGCTTGCCGGTGTCGACCACGCCGAGCGACTGATCGGCGGCATAAAGCGTCCAGAACCGGGCGGTCGGGAAACTGCCTTCGATCCTGTAGTCGCATTGCCGCTGAAACTCATCGCCGGCCGCATCGCGTTCGGCGATGAAGGACAAGCCTTCTGCCTTGCCGAGCGCCAGTACGCCCTCACGCGCCACGCGCGCCTTCGAATAGGGGTCGGCATCTTGCGTGCCGATCTCGGGGAAGGCGGTCCATTGGCCGATGCTGATCGCGCCGACACCGCTCTGCGCCTGCAGCGCATACCAGACGCTGCCGCCGCCGCCGCCGATGGCAATGGCAAGCGAAAGCAGCGTGAAAAAGGCGGTCTTGAGCATGAAGAACCGGGACGAAGGAAGGAGTTGTTGGTCGGGATATCGCGGGCGAGGGGTTTGTGGCAAGCCAGTAGCGAAATTGCAGATAGGCAGTAGGTGGGCGGCGCTCCCCCTTCTCCCCTTGTGGACCTGTTGCGCAGTTTGAGGTGCGCGACGGCGGGATGGGAATGCAGCCGGTCGTCACTTGCGCTTGGGGATTGAGGCCTAGTTTTGGGGTTTGAGGTGGCGGTTCGGCCGGTACGGCCGAGCTGCAGGCGCACCTATCCCGTGATGGCCGCCCATCGGCGCATGTTGAAGGCGATGGCCGCCATCGTCACCTGAGCGGTAGCCTTGGCCAGTCCGATGTAGCGGATCGTGGTCAGCTTCATGC
>NZ_JBFUDJ010000020.1:0-39542 GCF_056404775.1 Mesorhizobium sp. P2_B5
GTCGACCTGTTGCCGGCATTGGCCGCTTACTGCCCGCCGGCGGCAGTCATCAACAAACACATCTACTCGCCCTGGTTTGAGGGCCGGCTCAGGGCTTTTCTGGCGGAGCGCGACATCGATACGCTGGTCATCACTGGCGGCGAAACCGACGTATGCGTTCTGGCCACGGTGCTCGGAGCAATCGATTTCGGTTATCGCGTGGTCCTCGTCACGGACGCGCTGTGCAGTTCTTCCGACGCGACGCATGACCCGCTGCTGAGTTCCAACCGGACGCCAGAAAGCAACTCCACCTGGCCGAGCGCCGTTGAGATCGACGGGAAGGATCCGAGGCGAACCGGGATCAACGATAGCGGACCTCTATCGCGCGCTATTCCTCCGGCGCCGTCGCGGGAGCCGTATAGCGGCGGCGCACAGCGTCGAGCACATGCTTGCGGCTCTCCTCGGCCGAAAGCTTTTTATCTTTTTCCGCCTCAGCAGTTTCGCGGGCGAGATCCTTGTCTCGAATCTGATGGCGAAACCATTCCGAGTAGTCGCCTGCCCGCAAATGGAACGCCCAGGTCTTGTCGTCTATGCCTTCGGCGATCTGGGCGAAGATCATCAGATTGTGCGCCCTGAGGTTCATCGCATTGTCGGGGCCACGGAAATAGAAGCTGCCGGCTTCATCGAGTTTGCCCTCGGCATATTTGCGGCTGTGTCGTTTGAGCGACTGACGCGGCTCGATGACTTTGACGGTTTTAAGTTTCTTGCCCGCATGCGGCCGCCAGAGCAGCACCCGTGCCCCCTTGGGCGTGGGGAGATTCTTGGGCGGCTCGATGCCGGTTTGATGGCAGAACGCCATGACGACGTCCTTGGCCTTGGGCCCAAGCGCGATGATCGCCGTCACCAGTTTCAAGGCGTCGGTCGATATAGCCTCGGGGTGAACGGTGATAAGAATGGTGCCCGGCAATTCCAGCGACAGAATTGCCCGCGTATCGTCGCGCCGTTTGGGGAGAAGATGATGCGCTTCGTCGACGATCAGCCAATGCGGTCTTGCCGTGCGGCGGCGGAAACTGCCGAGGCCCGGTAGCAGGTCGGCGAAGAAATCCGGCCGCTCATTGACACGAAGCGCCAGCCCATTGATGACGACATTGCTGTCCGCCTTCTCAATCAGGTCCAGCACTTGCGCCTTCGTCGGTGCGCTGGAGCCGTCACCCAGTCTGACGGCGCCTTCAAGGCCATCGTAGTCGCCTTCAGGATCGAAGACACAGAACTGAAACTGGCCTTCGACAAAGCGTTCCGTGAGCGCCGTGGCCAAGGTGGACTTGCCGATGCCCGAACTGCCGGCGATAAGCACGGTGTCGGTCGGCGACAGATAGACGTCATCGCCGCCGGCCGAGCCCAGAACGACGCCGTCATGGCGCCTCGACACGATTCCATGATCGCGCTTGACCAGTCTGTCGATCAGTTGCTCGACACCCTTTCCGCGTGCGCCGCGCATGACCAGATCGGCGGTCTCCTTGACGGCGGGAATTGCATTGTCCACGGCGACGCTGCAGCCGCAGACCTTAAGGAAAGCGTGGTCGTTTTCAGCGTCACCGACACCAACGACATTGTGTGGCGACAGCCGAAGGTCCTGCAGCGCGGCGGCCAGTCCGGTGGCCTTGTTGATGCCACTCGGCAGGATCATCACCGCGCCCTTGTTGAAGATGATTTCCAGCCCTAACCCCATCTTCTTGATCACTTCGAGCACGGCCGCCTGGTGAGGTTCCCAGGTAGCGACGATCGAGCGTCCGACCGACAACGGCTTGACGCCCTGCTTTTTCAGCCTGGAAACGAATTTGGGATCCGGCGCCGGCGAAATCGTCCGCTCTTCCTCGCTTGCCGGCGTGTAGATAAGCGCACCGTTTTCGGCGACCACCTTGTCGAACAGGGCGACTTCGGGAAAGACGCGCTTGAGGTCCGGCAGCTCGCGGCCGGTGACGAGAACCAGCTTGCGACCGCTTTTCTTGAACCGCTGGAGGGCAGCAAGGGTCTTCCCGGAAACGATCCCGTCATGGGCCAGCGTGCCGTCATAGTCGCTCGCCAGTGCAATGAAATACATTCCGCGGACCTTCAAGTTGCCGGTTGAGCTCCAGCTAGAACGAAGGACCCCGACAAAGGCTCCAATGGAGCAGCTCCGTCATAAGTCGGCTGGGATCGGACGAGGCTGCAGGCCTGGCACCGGAGATGGGGAACTGCTGCCCTACCCGGACGTTGACCAGACAAGCCGGGACACGTCCTGGCGGCAGTTGGCAGCGACCAACCGCTGTCGAAATTCACCCCGAGAGCAATGAAAGGGAAGGCCATGGGCTTCTTTTCGAAGGACATCAAGACACTCGACGATCTCTTCGTGCACACGCTGCGCGACATCTACTACGCCGAAAAGCAGATCGAGAAAGCGCTGCCGAAGATGATCGACAAGGCAACCGACCCGCAACTGAAAGCTGGTTTCGAAAAACACCTCGACCAGACGAAGGGCCACATCGAACGTGTCGAGCAAGTGTTCGAGTTGCATGGCGTCAAGGCCAAGGAGGTGAACTGCCCGGCGATCGACGGCATTCTCGAGGAAGCCGACGATGTCAGCGGCGACGTCGACGACAAGGAGGTTCTGGATGCGGCCCTGATTGCGTCGGCACAGGCGGTCGAGCACTACGAGATGACCCGCTATGGCACCTTGATCGCCTGGGCCAAACAGCTTGGCCGCAGCGACTGCGCCAATGTGCTGGCCAAGAACCTCAAGGAAGAACAGGTGACCGATCGCAAGCTCACCGAAATGGCGGAAAGCAAGATAAACCTGCATGCAGCAGAATAGGAAGATTCGTTTCGGCCGGCAGGCGCGTTGGCTAGCCGGCCGAGCGGGACATCCCTGCGGCCGATGGAGCGGGTAGTGAATTTTCGCTCCGCCTCTTGCCGGAGAGAACCGTCAGCGCGCCGGATCGACTCCGTTATCTTCCCTCCAGATGCGATAAGCCACATATCCCAGAGTCATTGTGAAAAGCAGACGGACCATCCTTCTCACTCCCTTCACCGTACGTCCGTGTCGGCTGTCCTGACGTCAATAGCCGCCGACCACCGGCAAGATCTCGCCGGAGATGTAGCTCGAGCACTGTGGCGAGGCGAGGAACACATAGGCGGGTGCGAGTTCCTCCGGTTTGTGCAGGCCGTTTCATTGGCGTGTCAGCACCGAATTTCGATACGTCGTCGGCTTCCATGTCCGACGGATTGAGCGGCGTCCACACCGGGCCTGGTGCAACGGCGTTCACCCGGATGCCCTTGCTCATGAGATTACCTGAAAGGGCGCGCGTGAACGCATGAATGCCGCCCTTGGTCATCGAATAATCCACCAGCTGTTTTGAACCGTCGATGCCGGTTACCGAACCGGTGTTGGTGATCGCGAACCGGGCCTCATGTGCGGCACTGCTTCCTGAGCCATATGAAAATAGCCGTACAGATTGGTCTTCCGTGTCGTATCGAAATGTTCCTCGGTCAGCTCGTTGCGCCACCGCTTCGGCGAAACAGGGGCGGCTGCATCGCAGGCCACCTCTCGAAGGACCGTTTGCGCAAAGAATGACGTCCGCTGGCCGTAGTGAAAGACCGTGCTTCTCGGCAAAATCCGCCGTGTCGTACAGGTAGTTCGTTGAGGCAGGGCTTTGGGGCTTACTCATGGGACTTCTTTCTTGGAGATCTAAGCCGATCGCTGAACCTCGGCGAAAGAGCGAGCGTAGAATTCGCTCTCAAGGCTGCTGATGCTTGCCTTGCCGTTTCGCACGCGGACAAACCGCTCGCTAAGGCATTCGGTGATCTCAACGGAATTAGGAACTGGGGTCCGGACTAACTTCAACCATGGCTTTCTATCCCTTGCGGGGCGAAAGCACCTGAGTTGGCTCCCTAGCGTCCACATTCCGGTGGAAGCGGACGAGCGACTTTACACCCCTAACAGATGATCGCAGCATCATTTGTTACGCGGGCGGCCGCATTCCCACTTCGTTCAGGAAGGGTACGAACGTCATTCTGACGCGGGGGAAGCTCATCAGCGGAACCTAATAGAGTCGCTCCGCTTAATCCTGGACGAGCACCCGCGGCACCGACTTTTTGTAAAAGCGGATTTCGGCCAACGTCCCCGAGACCGCCGGCGCCGACATCATCTCCGTTGTCGAGCTCACTCAAAAAGGTGTTCGCCGATGCCAAAGCGATCGGCATCACCAGCGTTGAGATCGAGGAAGAAACCGGCAGCGTGAACGAGGCTCTCCTGGACGCCATCGGGCACCACGATGCCGGCTTGGCTGAGTAAGCCATCCATGGCCGGCGTCTGGGTCGCGTTCTGTTTGGTCGGCGTCGTGGTGGCAATGGTGGTGTTATGGTCGATGAGGTTGTAGCGGCTCGCCATCTTTCTCAATTTCGTGAACGCACGTCTCGCGTGCGCAGTGTTTCGAAAAGAGACGCTAATGCGGCATGCAGCTTGCTTCCTGGTAACTGGCAGGAGGTAACTATGATACTTTCACGAGATCGGGATGAAGACGATATGGTCGTCCAATGCCCTAACTGCAAGCGAATGATGATCCGCAAAGGTCGCCTGATAAAAAGCTCCAAGTCTCTGACATGTGAGGGTTGTGGGAATGAGATCCGCCTGACTTATTCGTACAAAATGGCAATCTTTGAAAACCGCAGGCCACCATCATAGTTGTCCGGCCAAATGCTAAAGACATGCCGCACGCCAGCCGGCTTTCCGAAGGGCGTGCTTGGCTATTTCAGAGAGTAGAAAAGGCCGGCGCCGCTTTGGAGGCTGACCGACTGGCGCCCGCCAGGCAGAGCCATGCCTGCCGGCGGCCCGATCGATTGCTGTTTCCTAACGTGACGTCATGAGCGGAGGATAACTGCGGGGTTAGCGGCCACAAGCTGACACCTGATCGCTGCCATTCCTCCCCTTAGAAACTCGGTGAGCGTATGAGAAGATGCTGACAGGATTGGCTATGCGTGCGCCAGTCAACAGCCAGACAGCTACATCGCTGCCAACCTGCGCACTGGGCACGCGCCGAGGCCGATTGTCAGGTCGAGTCGCCGGCCTTGGCGCCGCCGTCGCAGTCGGGCTCGAACTCCTGTATACTGAGCCGGGAAACAGGGAGGATAAGACCATGCCGTTATACCTGACTCGGTTCAGTTACACGCCGGCAACATGGGCGAAGCTCATCAAGAGCCCGGAGGACCGCCGAGAAGCGGCGAAGCAGTACATTGAATCGGTTGGCGGAAAGTTGCACGGCTTCTGGTACGCCTTTGGTGAGCATGACGGATATAATCTGTGGGAGGCTCCCGATAACGTGTCGATGGCGGCCACTGCGCTCGCGATCGGCGCGGGTGGAGCGCTGAGTTCCGTCCAGACGACCGTCCTCCTGACTGTTGAGGACACGCTTGCAGCGCTGCAAAAGGCATCGTCGATTAGGTATCGACCACCAGGAGAACAAGCCTAGGCGCCAACCGGACTAGAGGCCATCCCGGTATCAACCCTTTGAAACCGCCGGCAATTTTGCTGGGTGGTTTCCACCGCTCTGGTGCCCTCATGGCCGTCCCCGCCACGCTGCGCGATCTCTCCTATATCGCCGCCAATCTGCGTCCGCAGGACCGGGCCGAGATCGACTGCCAGCTTGACCATTAGTCGCCGGCGCTGCTGGCGCTCACCGCGCTGCAGGGCTTTGCCTTTGTCGTCGAACTCGACGGCAATCCGGAGGCTGGCTTTGGCGCCGCCGAGCAACGCAGCGGGCTGTGGATCGCCTGGAGCTGGGGCACGCGCCGTATGAAGCGCTGCGTGCCTGGCATTACCGCACATTTTCATGCCGTGCTCGGGCCGGAGGTGGCGGCGCGTGGCGGGTCGAGGCGAGGGCGCTTGCCGCCAATGAATTGGCGCTGCGCTGGCTCGGCCTGGCTCGGCGCCACGCAACGCTGCCTGCTGCCGGCCTACGGCCGCAACGGCGAAGACTTTTTCCTCTACGACTGGACAAGAGAATGCTGGAACCATGTGTCTCTTTCAAAGCCGCCGGCGCTGAAGCCGCTGCCGCCGACGCCGACCATCGCCGACAAGGACGTGCAGGCGCGAGAGGCAGCCTTGCGGGCTGAAGTCGAACAGCGCCAGGGCACGTTGAGCACGGTGAAAACCGACCTCGCGCCCGGCGACCTCACCGGCCAGCGCCGCGTGCTTTTGGGGGTATGACCATGACCGCGATGAAACGCAGTTTCCGAAAGCGCGTGCTGGCGTGGTGGTATTGGCGACGGCATGCAAGGCTGCTGAGAAGGCGATGACGCCTCTTACCCTCCCCCTTGTGGGGAGGGTAATAGCGCCGGCGATCTTAAACGGGTTGACAATCACGCCTCAAGCGCCATGCTGCAGTGCAACATGGCTAGCTACGAAACCAGCATCATCAGGTCATCGCGCATCGAATGCCTGGACGGGCTTCGCGCGCTTGCGGCGATCTGGGTGCTTGTTGGGCACTGCCTGCTTTTGACCGGCTGGCAGATTCCGGTCGTCGGCGAGCCGGATCTTGGCGTCGACCTGTTCATCATGCTGTCCGGCTTCCTGATGGTGTTCCACTATCAGCTGCGCCAGGACAAGGAGCCCTGGCAAAGGCCGGAAACCTGGCTGAAATTCTGGACGCGCCGCTATTTCCGGATCGCGCCGCTGTTCTACGTCATGCTTTT
Organism: Mesorhizobium sp. P2_B5; assembly: GCF_056404775.1. Taxonomy (NCBI): domain Bacteria; kingdom Pseudomonadati; phylum Pseudomonadota; class Alphaproteobacteria; order Hyphomicrobiales; family Phyllobacteriaceae; genus Mesorhizobium; species Mesorhizobium sp. P2_B5. The sequence goes on from NZ_JBFUDJ010000020.1 coordinate 6,706, forward strand.
CGCGGCTTTGGCGCTTGGCCCCTATCTCTACGATTGCCGGATCATCATCGACGATTTCCTGTCGCGATCGCACCAGGCGCCCGAGCGCTACCTCGACGGTGGCCTGAAAAACATCGTCGCCCATCTCACCTTCCTGTTCGGACTGGTGCCGAACCTCGCCTACCGCACGCCGCTGCCTGACTGGAGCCTGGGGCTGGAGATGCAGTTTTACGCGGTCTTCCCGGCCGTCATGTTGGTGGTGCGCAGGCTGGACTGGATCAGGAGCGCCATCCTGGTCGCGGCCGTCGGCTGCGCCATTGTGTTTGCGATGCGGCTGCTGTCCATCCATTTTCCGATGCCGTCCTTTCTGCCGCTGAAGATGCAGATATTCCTGTGCGGGATGCTGCTTGCCGGGATCGTGCATCAGACCCAGCCCCGGCCGATCCTGTACCTGGCACTGGCGCTGCTGTTGGCGGCGCTGCCCTTTGGCGGCGACTACGGGCTGGGCAAGCTTCTGGTGCGTGAAGCGCTGGTGGCCGGCTTCTTTGCGCTGGTTCTCTACCGCATGCTGCCAGGAAAGGCGGGAACGCTGGCGAGGGCCATCGCCGTGACGCTCAGCAACCGGTTCTTCCATCTGATGGGCGAGCTTTCCTTCAGCATCTACCTGATCCATCTGCTGGTGCTGCAGCCCGTCGCGGCGCTTGTCATCAGCCAATACGGAAACGAGCTGGCGGCGCCGTTGCGCTTCGCGATCGTCGTTGCCGTGGTGCTGCCGACCGTGACGTTGCTGTCCTGGTTCACCTACAACCTGATCGAGGTCCCCGGCCAGAAGGCTGGTCGCTTCGTCGTCCAGCGCTTTGGCCGCAAGGGCGACGCGGCGGCGCTGGAGAGGACACCGGCGGAGTAGGGCGCGAAGCCAGCCGGTCTCCTCGAACTGAATCCACCCTAGAACTGGGTCACGCGCTCTCGCCCGCGGCGAAGTGAAAGCCAATGCCGCAGCAGGGCCCGGATATTCTTGTCGTAGACATAATGCGCGAATGCCGAGACCGCGATGATCAGGGTGGATGTCACAAGGATGAACGGCAGGCCGTGCTCGTTCCATGAGATATCGGTCACAGCTTCGACTGCGGCGTTCGAAAGGCGGATGAGCGGCGTGTGAAGGACATAGATGGCGTAGGAGATGTTGCCGGAGAAGAGCGCAATCCAGCGCCAGAAACCGGAAAGCCGCAAGCGCGACGCCACGAGAACGAGCCAGGGCCAGATCAGGACGATAACCACCAGACTGTACAACTGGACATGTTCGGCCGGATCGAAACACATCAGCGCTCCGCATAGCGCCAGCAGCAACAGCATATAGAGATTGCCGTCCCGGCTGTCCCCGGTCGCATACCGGTTGAGAAAGACCCCGAGAAAGAACGAGAAGGCGATCCGGGCGGGAGCCGCGATCGTGTTGTCCCAGTAGGCGCCGCCGCCAAGCACGACACCATGCCAGGCCATCAGCACCAGGGCCAGCAAGCCGACTCCGACAATGACAGCCAGCGAACGCGCAACCAGCCTTGTGGCCAATGCGGCAAAAAACGCATTGGCGACGAGTTCATAAAACAGCGACCATGCCGGACCATCAAGCGGGAAAAGCAGGTCGGGAGCCGTCGAGAGCGCCGGCGGCGTGGGTAGGAAAAGTACGGAAAACCCAAGGGTTGCAAGCAAATCCAGCCGCGAATACGCACCGATCCCTTGTGTCGCGATGATTGCACCGACGCCGATCATCGCCAGGCCGAGTGCGGCGAAGTAGAGCGGGTAGAGCCTGAGAAGACGGGTCTCCGCGAAGCCCCAGAATGACATGCCTTTTCGGAACTTGTCGTCGTAGGCGTGGGCGATCACGAAGCCGCTCAGCAGAAAAAACAGGTCCACGGCGAGGAACCCCGAAGGCGCCAGATCATATCGCCGGCCCGTGTATTCGCTGAAGTGGCCGAGCATCACCAAGACAGCAGCAATGCCCCTAAGTCCATGCAGCGCGTCGAAGTGGGCCGTCCTTGAATCCCGCGTCTCGGTCATCCCGTTTCCGTCAGTTTTACTTTGCCTATCTACGCACTGATTGCTGCGATGCACAAGAAAGTTTTGCGGCGCACACTCAGCCGACTGGCCGCGGGACTGGAAAGCCTGATCGTCCCGCAGTCGGGAAAATGGCATGGGCTGACCATCGCCAGGCGAGGACGGCGAACTGGTGCTGACCGATCTCACAACAACCGTCGGCTACTACCGCCGCCCGTCCTGGCGAGTGGATGGCGAGGACAAGAACGCCCAACGGCTTCGCGCCGCACAGGGCCTTGAGCATTTTACGAGGGCCGAGGTGGTGCAGTGTATGATGGGATTTCTGACGCTGGACGAGACGCAACTGGTGCTGCCGGAAAGCGGCGCGGGCGGAGGAGTGGCGGCGCCGAGACGGATGAGGGGTGTACCGGCAAAGCCTTTCTTGGGGCCCCCTCATTCGTCGCCCTCGCTAACACCTGCTCTCACAAGGGAAGAAGGTGTTAGCGAAGGCACTTGGCTCAATAATCGCCGTTGTAATACCGGTCGTCGCAGGGCGCGGTGTAAATCCGGCCGTAGCGATCCCGGTAGCGGCAGAGCTGTTCGCCGCGACGCTGCGGCGTGGTGGCCTGGCCGATGACGGCGCCAAGCAGGGCGCCGCCGGCGGCACCGACCACCGTGCTTTCGGTGTTGCCGCCCAGCGCCTGGCCGGCGAGGGCGCCGGCGCCGCCGCCGATCAGCGCGCCGGTGGTTGCCCTCTGCTGCTGTTCGGTCTGGGTCGCGCAGCCTGCCAGAGCGGCAGTCATGAGCACGGCGGCAATGGCTTGTCTGATGATCATCTTGGAACTCCTTTGAAGCCCCAAACGCGGACCGGGGCGAATGGTTGCCAGTTGCTGGCGCATTGCGGCTAAACGGCGGCGTGCCGGCACACGAAGTGTGTCACGGTTTCCCGGTCGTTGATGACGTTGGTTTCCAAACGCAGAAGGGTAGCATTCGACACAAACTGGACGGGAGTTATCAACCAAAGGACAGGTCACCAATTGCTAGCATGTAATCTCGGCAGGACAGCACAAGCGATGGACGAGGTTGCAGCGGCCCCACAAGCCCCCTCAGGCAGGCGCATGGTGCGTGCGGCCCAGTATCTGCGCATGTCGACAGACCACCAGACCTATTCGATAGACAACCAGCGAGATGCCATACGAGACTACGCCGAGATCATGGGCTACGACATTGTCGCAACCTACGAGGACGCCGGTCGTAGCGGTCTCAACCTCGCAGGCCGTCCCGGCCTTCAGCGGTTGCTGGCCGATGTAGAAAACGGAAGAGCCGATTTCGAAACGGTGGTGGTGTACGATGTCAGCCGCTGGGGACGGTTCCAGAATATCGATGAGAGCGCCGTCTATGAGTATCGGTGCCAGATGGCCGGCGTCCGGATCGAATTTTGCGCCGAGCAATTCGCAAACGACGGCAGCATCGGCTCAGATGTACTCAAAGCAATCAAACGCAGCATGGCTGCCGAGCAGAGCAGAATGCTCTCCCAAAAAGTCTTCATCGGCCAGGCGAGGTTGGTCCGGCTGGGCTTCCGGCAAGGCGGCAAGGCCGGCTTTGGCCTGCGGCGCTTGCTTGTCAGTCAACACGGCCGCTCAAAGGGCATCCTTTCATCCTACGAATACAAGAGCCAGCAAACGGATCGGGTAGTTCTGGTGCTCGGACCGCCTGCCGAGATTGCGACAGTGAGGTGGATCTTCAGTCACTTTGTCAGAACACACAAGACAGAGCTGGAGATGGCAAGACTGCTCAACAAGCGCGGTGTGCTCAGCGATTTGGGGCGACCATGGACGCGAGAATCCGTGCACTCGGTGCTGACCAACGAAAATTACATTGGCAACAGCGTCTGGAACAAGCATTCGGCCCGGCTTAGAAGCCATCAAGTCCACAATCCCCCGGAACAGTGGGTGCGGGTGGAAAACGTCCTGGAGCCTATCGTCGACCGCAAACTGTTCGACCGGGCGCAGATCGTCCTCAAGACCATCTATCGCCACATGACCAATGACGAGATGCTGGCCGCCCTTAGGGCACTTTTGGCTCGCCGGGGCGCCTTGTCGTTAGCCATGATCGACGCCGATTCCGAATGCCCGCCGTCGCAACGCTACCAGTGGCGTTTTGGAACCATTGTCAAAGCCTATGAACTGATCGGATACGAGCCATCCAACAACTACCGCTACATCGGCGTGAACCGGCGCCTGGAAACAATGAGGCTGCGGGTTATCGGGGATCTCGTGGGCGCGATGGAAAGGCAGGGCGGGGCTGCTGCCCATGACATGGCGACAGACCTCCTGCGGATAAACGAGGAGATCACCGTGGCGATCACGATTGGACGATGCAGGGTTTCCGGCTTCGGCTATCCACGCTGGTTTTCGAAGGCCGATCAACGGCCGCTACCGGATATTTTCGTCCTGATCCGTATGAATCCCGGCGACCTGACCATTCGGGACTATTTGATTGCTCCTGCGCATGAGATCGCGGGCAAATCGGAACTGCACGCCATCAATGGGGCACTGCTGGACACCTATATTTTTCCCACGCTCAACCCAATTGTCAGGCTGGCAGAGCGAGAGCCTGTCGGGGGGGCGACTTGGTAGTCAAACGCTTAGCCAAGGACGCCGCCTACCGTGCGCTGGAAAACGGCGGCGACAGACATGCGAGGAATATTACAGCTGGCGCAATAGGGTCCAAGAAGAGGCTTCGTTCGTACGAATTTTTGGCGACCTACGATACGGAATGCAAACGCATGCGCGATTTCGTCACCGAAGCGGCAAAGTCTGAACAGAGCCTGGGCCGGATCGTCGCGGCGCTCCACCTGATGATGCGCGACAAGGAATTTTGCACGATGTTGGTGTCTGAGGGCTTCGGGACAATGCCAACGCTACTGGCACGTAGGTTGCGTGGCGCGACCCGCGAGCCGCAAATGTTCTGCCCTCCCGGGAAACCCGCTTCCGAGAACGGCGAGAACCGGAAACCCGTTAACGGAATCTGCCCTGATGTCCTCGACCTGCTTCGGGACGCGCCGGTGAAAACGAAAATCTTCGGGTTTCTCCAGAAGGTTCTGCCAGTCAGGCAATTGGAGATTGCCCGGCTGATGGTGGCGATGGACCGGGTCAGGATCACCTACGCGAGGCTACTCGTCGCTCTGACACCACAAGCCCTGCTGGCCAAAGATTTTAATCTCTCAACGATCACCACACAGGCGGAAGAGCAGCGCGGCGCGATGGTGTTCGAGGTCGGCACGCTGAGCCTTGCGGTTCTAAGCGCCGTGGAAAATCATGGCCAAGTGGGCCTGGAGCTTGTCGCAGCCAACTGTTTTTTCGACCGGATGATGGATAATTCCAGAGTGGTGCGATATCTCGCCCGGAACTTTCCGGGTCATTTTGAAGAGTTCCACCGCTTGTCGATGCCATGCCTCTAACAAAGATGCTAGACATGCCCGCCCGGTTTCGACGGGGCTTTTTTAGGTCAGGTTGGAACATACCACGCGCTCTTGTAGTTGGTTTCTTGCGGTGGGCTGAACGGCTTTCTTGTCCACTGCAGATCGCCCTCCGTGGACGATCGAGGCCCGCTGCCGTCTAACCCCTCAAGGTCCGGCAGCGGGCTTATTGTATGAGCGGACAGGACTACCCCGACTGGCCCGCTGCCACACCCTAGGCGCGAGATTTTTTGTGTGCTCCAGGAACCGCACGAGGAGCCTCCGCATCGGCACTGTTTGGTATTGGCGAGTTGCAATGCCCATTTCAGATGACATGCGAGACGAGGATTTGGAATTTGAATGTCCAAACTGCGGCTGTCTCATCGTCAAGAAGGGCTCTTGGCTTAAAGTTATTTCCGCTTTCACCTGCACCCAGTGCGAGACAAGGGTGCGAATTGGTTACCCTGCCAAAGTTGCGCTTTTCGAACGGAAGAAGAAGAGTTCTGATCGGGCCGTCTAATAGACCGTTAGCGGCTGGAGCGAGAGCGCCAAAAGCAGCGTGGTGTCACCCGACCGCGCACAACTGCAGTGACGGCGACTTCATCGCTTACCTTGATATTGCCCCGAGCCATGCCGATGATCAATGACCGGTCGTGAGTTCGACCCCAAAACGCTATAGATGAGTGGCCGGCAGGGTTGGGTTGCCTTGTGGGCTAATCATGCCGGCCACTACGGGTGAGTTTGGTCCCCCGCACGGAGGACCCTACGGGCATATTAGCGATCGCGCAATTAAGCCGTATGGACTAGCCCCGTTGGTGGCCTTACCGGTCCTGTCCCGTTCGGCTGGACGAACGGCGCCCTCTTGTCGGTGATGGTCTCGATCGACTTCAGCAGGGGCTCATTACTCTTGCTGCCAGAGCTTCCCCTGCACCCTGTGCGATCTCAGAACATGGCTGCCAGTCTTGCCGCGATCTCGCGAATTGGCGCTACAGAGCCAGCTTTTACTCCACGATCTTCCAATACGAATCCTTGCGGATCACCTTGCCGTTGCGGAACGTGTAAAAGTCGCAACCGCGCACCTCCTTTTTCACGCCCTCGCGGGTGGTGGTGCCGGTGAGGATCCATCTGGACATGCCGGTATCGGCGGCTGCATCGACGAAATGGTCGCCGTCGCCGTAGTGGACATCGGGCAGGCCTTCGAAGCGTGTCGCCAGCGCGTCACGTACGCTGCGCTTACCCTCGAAGCGAGAGCCCCAAGGGTTGCTTCCCCTCGGCATCTCCAGGACGCAGTCGTCAGCAAAGAACGCCATGATGCGATCGAGGTCGTGCGCGTTGAAGGCATCGCCTAGCTCCGTCAGTGTCGATCGAATGTCCATTCGCCTGTCTCCTGGATAACCGATAGCGTGCGGGTCCGAAGTAGGTCACTGGCGACGGGGCCGGTCAAGACCTCCGACACTCCGCCCGCTAGCAGGAAGCGAACCTACCGCTTGGGTGCCAGGACACTAATCCTGTAATCGCATAAGATACTGAATCTGCAAGAGACTCTTGCCTTTCACAGGTTCCTGATTCAAAACGTGGCGTATCGGAAAAGGAAGCCGAGCGTCGCGCCTGGGCGACTGTCAACAAGGATGACGGAGGCGGCAAAAAGGAGGGTGGATCGGGTCGTGGCAAGCACACGGGTCATCCCGTAGCGCACAGGGGCGGCGAACTCGGCGGCAAGGCATCGGCGTCGCGCTCGGCGTCCGCCAAATCCGCCTCTGCAAAAAAAGCGGCCGCTACAAGGAAGCATAACGAAGGCCACGCCGTGCGATGCCTGTGGCATGACGGGAGCCCGCAACGCAGACGCCGGTTGCCTTGGCATTCCTGTCGGGCAACGACAATGACCAGCTGCCGCCCTTCCGCGAGTTCGTTTGAATGGCAGAAATCGTTGGAAATTGCCTGTGTGGTGCAGTCCGTTTTCGGCTGACCGGACCTCGTCGGGTCCATTATTGTCATTGCACAATGTGCCAGAAATCGACCGGCGCGCCAGCAGCCGTTCTTGCGTGGGTTGTTCGCCAGAGCCTGTTGTGGACGGGAGAAGCCAAACCGCTGGAATATAGATCGTCGCCGATCGCAGTCAGGAGTTTCTGCGGCAAATGCGGCTCGGCCATCGCCTTGGCGTATGACGCGGGAGACGAGATCGGCATACACACCGCGGCGCTCGATCAACGCGCAGAACTGGCACCCGCACCCCAGTACCACTATGGCGCCGAGAGTCAGCTACCGCACAACGGAGGAAAATTGGTAGGGCGTCAGTAAGCTCCAGCGTAAGCAGGATCCTCCTACTTGCCTTCCTTACGCTTCTCGACATCGTAGGTCAGCAAGCGACAGAACATGCCGGCGATTGATGCAGCGGCGTAAGCAGGCAGGCAACCAACAGCGGGCTATCGGAAGCACTCGACCAACTTACGATTGAACAACGCTCAGCGTTGAAACCAGATAGCCCATGCCCTTGAGAATGTGCAAAGACGCTTTTATTGCGCGATCGACATGTTGGCCGGTCTGCAGCCCGGCGCTGACGATCTCACCGGATGGCTGATACGCGTGTGCGACTATGCCGGCAACGAGCTTTGCTCGATCGACGTCGCGGAGGCCGAAGCTGCCCGGCAGGCCAATGACAACACGCCGCTTTGACGCAAACCGGCAGTTGCGGCGGGACTGAGCGCTGGCCATGCGCGGGGTCGGTGGCTGTAATCGCGCAATGGCGGCGATTGTGGGCTTTGCGCTAGCCCGTTGGCCGATAACCTTCAGCGCATATTCCTCAATTCGGCATGAGAGCCCTCTGCGGTCAGATCCGCCACGGAACCCGCGCCAGAGTAAATCTTCGCTCTGCTTCAGAACCAGGTTTGATCTCCTTGATTGGGTCTGCTCTGGGCGCAGCGTCCTATGGAACGAAATTTCAAATGCGGCGTTTCGGGGTTGCGGGGGAATGTACCATTCGGCCCGCAGGGGCAGTTTCAAGCATTCCATTACGGTGGGAGGGGCGCTTTGACCGTGCAGGCATCCAAGAAGCAGTTGGACCGTCGAAGCATTCTCAATTCTCTAAAAGCCTTTCGGCGCGGTGATTTTTCCGTCCGTATCGACAATATCTACGAAGGGGTCGATTCCGAGATCGCCGATACATTCAATGAGATCGTCGATCTCAACGATCAGGTGACGCGTGAATTCGAGCGCCTGAGCAGAGTTGTCGGCAAGGAAGGGCGGATTGGCGAACGCGGCCGCGTTCGAAACGCCACCGGCAGCTGGGAATCCAGTGTCCGATCCGTCAACGACCTGATTGAAGACATGGTCCAGCCGACAGCCGAGGTGGCCCGCGTTATCGGCGCCGTCGCCAAGGGTGACCTGTCGCAAACCATGATGGTCGAGATCGACGGCCGACCACTGCGCGGCGAGTTCCTGCGTATCGGCAAGATCGTCAACACCATGGTCGGGCAGTTGGCCTCGTTCGCCTCTGAAGTGACCCGCGTGGCGCGTGAGGTTGGCACCGAAGGCAAGCTCGGCGGCCAGGCGCGGGTGAAAGGCGTTGCCGGCACGTGGAAAGACCTGACTGACAACGTCAACGCCATGGCGACCAACCTGACCGGGCAGGTGCGCAATATCGCGGAGGTTACAACCGCAGTCGCGTCGGGCGATCTGTCGAAGAAGATCACCGTCGACGTCAAAGGCGAAATCCTCGAACTGAAGAACACCATCAACACGATGGTCGATCAGCTCAATTCGTTCGCTTCGGAAGTGACCCGCGTGGCACGCGAGGTCGGCACCGAGGGCAAGCTTGGCGGCCAGGCGCGCGTCGAGGGTGTCGGCGGCACATGGAAGGATTTGACCGACAACGTGAATTCGATGGCCGAGAACCTCACGGGACAGGTGCGAAACATCGCGGAGGTGACGACAGCAGTGGCTTTGGGCGACCTGTCCAAGAAGATTACGGTCGACGTGAAGGGCGAAATTCTCGAGCTGAAATCGACCATCAACACCATGGTCGATCAGCTCAATTCCTTCGCCGGCGAGGTGACCCGTGTGGCGCGCGAGGTTGGCACGGAAGGCAAGCTCGGCGGCCAGGCGCAGGTGCGCGGCGTCGCCGGCACGTGGAAGGACCTCACCGACAACGTTAATTCTATGGCGGAGAATCTTACCGGGCAGGTGCGCAACATTGCCGAGGTGACGACGGCGGTCGCGTCGGGCGACCTGTCAAAGAAGATTACGGTTGCCGTGCAAGGCGAAATCCTTGAGCTGAAGGATACCATCAACACGATGGTCGATCAGCTGAACTCCTTTGCCTCCGAAGTGACGCGCGTGGCGCGCGAGGTCGGCACCGAAGGCAAGCTCGGCGGCCAGGCCGAGGTGAGAGGTGTCGGCGGCACCTGGAAGGATCTGACTGACAACGTCAATCTGATGGCCGCCAATTTGACCGGGCAAGTGCGCAACATCGCCGAGGTGACGACGGCCGTGGCGCGCGGCGATCTGTCGAAGAAGATCACCGTCGACGTCAAAGGCGAAATTCTGGAGCTCAAAGACACCGTCAACACGATGGTCGATCAGCTGAATTCGTTCGCCTCGGAAGTCACGCGCGTGGCCCGCGAAGTGGGCTCGGAAGGCAAGCTTGGCGGACAGGCTCATGTCGAAGGCGTCGGCGGTACGTGGAAGGATTTGACCGACAACGTCAACGCCATGGCGGGCAACCTGACGGTGCAATTGCGCGACGTGTCCAAGGTTGCAACGGCCATTGCGACCGGTGACCTGACGCAGAAGATCACGGTCGATGCCCTGGGCGAGATCTTGCAGATCAAGGACGTCATCAACACGATGGTCGACCAGCTGAATTCCTTCGCGTCGGAAGTGACACGCGTGGCGCGTGAGGTCGGCTCCGACGGCAAGTTGGGCGGCCAGGCGCAGGTGCGTGGTGTCGCCGGCACGTGGAAAGACCTGACCGACAACGTAAATGCCATGGCCGCCAATCTGACCGGCCAGGTGCGCAACATCGCCGAAGTGACCACGGCCGTGGCGCTCGGCGACCTGTCGAAAAAAATCACGGTCGATGTCCGCGGCGAGATTCTCGAGCTCAAGGACACGATCAACACGATGGTCGACCAGCTGAATTCCTTCGCGTCGGAAGTGACGCGTGTGGCACGCGAGGTCGGCACGGAAGGCAAGCTTGGCGGCCAGGCACAGGTGCGCGGCGTCGCCGGCACTTGGAAAGACCTGACCGACAATGTGAACTCCATGGCCGAGAACCTGACCGGCCAGGTGCGCAACATCGCCGAAGTGACGACCGCCGTTGCGCGCGGTGACCTGTCGAAGAAGATCACGGTTGACGTCAAGGGCGAAATCCTTGAGCTCAAATCGACCATCAACACCATGGTGGACCAGCTCAACTCCTTTGCCGGCGAGGTGACCCGCGTGGCACGCGAGGTCGGCACAGAGGGCAAACTTGGCGGTCAGGCGCGGGTCGAAGGCGTCGCAGGCACCTGGAAGGATCTGACCGATAACGTCAATCTGATGGCGACAAACCTGACAAATCAGGTGCGTGGCATCGCCGACGTGGTGACAGCGGTCGCGCAAGGCAATCTGAAGCGCAAACTGACAGTCGACGCGAAGGGCGAAATCGCCTCTCTGGCCGACACCATCAACGGCATGATCGAGACGCTTGCGACCTTTGCCGACCAGGTGACCAATGTCGCCCGCGAAGTCGGCATCGAGGGCAAGCTTGGCGGACAGGCGCGTGTGCCGGGTGCGGCCGGCCTGTGGCGCGACCTGACCGACAATGTCAACCAGCTCGCCGCCAATCTGACCACCCAGGTCCGCGCCATCGCCGAGGTCTCGACCGCAGTCACCAAGGGCGATCTGACGCGCTCGATCAGCGTCGAGGCCTCAGGCGAGGTCGCGGCGCTCAAAGACAACATCAACGAAATGATCCGCAATCTGAAGGATCAGACGCTGAAGAATGCCGAGCAGGACTGGTTGAAGACCAATCTCGCCCGGTTTTCCCGCATGCTGCAGGGAGAGCGCGATCTCGCCACCGTGTCGCGTCTTATCATGTCCGAACTCGCGCCTCTGGTGAATGCGCAATACGGAGTCTTCTACGTCACCAATCGCGACGAAGAGGAATCCTATCTCGAGCTGGCGGCGTCCTACGGCGCCGAGAGCAAGGCTTCCATCAAGCAGCGCCTCGATCTCAGGGAAGGCTTGGTCGGGCAAAGTGCCGCCGACAAGCGCGCCATCATGCTGGACAACGTGCCGCCGGAATTCCTGCGTGTAACGTCCGGCCTCGGCAGCGCCTCGCCGGCCAACGTCATCATCCTTCCGGCCTTGTTCGAGGATGAGGTCAAGGCCGTCATCGAGCTTGCCTCGTTCAGTGAGTTTCGGGACACCCACCAGTCGTTCCTCAACCAGCTGATGGAGTCTGTCGGCATCGTCCTGAACACCATTGCCGCAACGATGCGCACAGAGGGCCTGCTCAAGCAGTCGCAGTTGCTGACGTCGGAGTTGCAGGCGCGTCAGACCGAACTGACCAAGAAACAGGAAGAGTTGCATACGACGAACGAGGAGCTGCAGGAAAAGGCGCAGCTGCTCGAAAACGAAAAGAAGCAGGTGGAAAACAAGAATCTCGAAATCGAGATGGCCCGGCGCGCGCTGGAGGAGAAAGCCGAGCAGCTTGCGCTGACGTCGAAGTACAAGTCCGAGTTCCTGGCCAATATGAGCCATGAGTTGCGCACGCCGCTCAACTCGCTCCTTATTCTGTCAAACCTGCTCGCGACCAACCAGCAGGGCAATCTCAACGAAAAGCAGGTCGAATTCGCACGCACCATCAACTCCGCCGGAACCGACCTTCTCAGCCTGATCAACGATATCCTCGACCTGTCGAAGATCGAGTCCGGCACTGTCTCGATCGATATCAACGATATGCCGGTCACGCATCTGCGGCAGCACATGGAACGCACCTTCCGTCAGCTGGCCGCAGACAAGGGTCTTGGCTTCACCATCAATGTCGATCCCGCGCTTCCCGAGACTGTCCGCACCGATGAGAAGCGCTTGCAGCAGATCGTCCTCAACCTGCTTTCGAATGCTTTCAAGTTTACCTCGCAAGGCGAGGTCAGTCTGAATTTCCGGGTCGAGAAGACCGGGCGCCGCAATGGCTCCTCACACCCGACGAAGGGACTGGCGATCGCAGTCACTGACACCGGCATCGGCATTCCCGAAGACAAGCAGAAGCTAATATTTGAAGCCTTTCAGCAGGCCGACGGCACCACCAGCCGCAAATATGGCGGCACCGGGCTGGGGCTGTCCATCAGCCGAGAGATTGCTCGCTTGCTTGGTGGTGAACTTCGCGTCGAAAGCGTCCCGGGAAAGGGCTCGACATTTACGCTGGTCATCCCGTTCGCCGGCCCGCGCGTGGCCGCCGCGCAGTCAGCCGCCATGCCTGCGCCGACGGACGCCGTTGCTGGGCCATCGCTGGGCAGCCCGCCTTCGGCAGAGCTTATCGACGACCGCGATTCCATATCGCCGACCGATCGGGTCGTGCTGATCGTCGAGGACGACCCGACATTTGGCGGGCTATTGCTCGGCCTCGCACGTTCGGCAGGGCTGAAAGGCGTCTTGTCGAATGCGGGGTCCGGCACTTTGGCATTGGCTCGCAAACTGGTACCCGACGCTATCACGCTTGATCTCGGGCTTTCGGACATCGATGGCTGGGTGCTTTTCGATCTGCTGCGCCACGACCAGAAGACCAAGGGAATTCCCATCCATGTCATCTCGGGTGCGGAAGATATCGGAAGTCTTGCCCGTAAGGGCGCGTCCAGCATTTCCACCAAGCCGGTGTCCTCCGACGAACTGATGCAGGTGTTTCAGGACATCCATTCCAAGAAACTGCGTATCCAACGCCGCGTTCTGGTCGCCGACCCCGATCCGGAGCGCCGGCTATTGCTCGTCGAAGCGATCCGGGACGGCGTAACCTCGGTGACTGCGGTCGGTCGGTTTGCGGCAAACGCCGACGACGTCGGCATGGCCTCTTATGATGCCGTCGTACTCGGCTTCGGCCGCTCAGCGAAGGAGAACGCCCAAGTGCTAGACGAACTCACTGGCCAGTTCGGGGAAGCGTTGCCGCAACTGCTGTTTTTTGCCCCCCATCCGGATGCGCTTGAGCAGGTGCTGGCGCTAAATCCAGCACTTGCGAGTGCGCCGCGTGCGGAGAATTTTGCTCAATTGGCGCTTCATATCTCGGCGACGCTGCCGGGCGAAGGACGCGAAGCGCGCGAGACCGAAACCGAACCGACCGGCAGATCGGATCTGGCGGGAGCCAAGGTTCTCATCGTCGACGATGATATCCGCAACATCTACTCGCTCACCAGCGTCCTGGAGACTTACGACATACAGGTTCTGCATGCGGAGCGAGGCCGTGATGGCATCGCGCTCCTGGAACAGACGCCCGATGTTGACGCGGCCTTGATCGATATCATGATGCCGGAGATGGACGGCTACGAGACGATGCGGCGCATTCGCGGCACCGCCGCGATCGCTCACATCCCACTGATTTCGGTGACCGCCAAGGCAATGAAGGGCGATCGTCAGAAATGCCTGGACGCCGGTGCTTCCGACTATATCGCTAAGCCGGTCGATCTTGATCTGCTGCTGGCGTTGCTTCGTGTCTGGATCGGCCGTTCTCGAACACGCGCCGAGAATCCGGAAGAGATGCTCGTGGCAGTGAACTGACGGCCGGCCCCAATGCAAAAACCGCCGCGAAACAGGGTAAGAAAACTTGAGGCCGTGCAATCGGCCGAAGCACCGGCAAGGTCACGCATCCTCGCCGTTGACGATGATGAGCGCAATCTGTTGGCGATCAGCGAAGTGCTCGCCGCAACCGGCGATGTCATCTGCGCGCAATCGGGCGAAGAGGCTCTGCGCTATCTGCTGAAGGAGGATTTCGCCGTCATTCTGCTGGATGTCCTTATGCCGGGAATAGACGGCTATGAAACGGCCGCGCTCATCCGCCAGCGTGAACAATCCAAGCGCACGCCGATCATCTTCCTCACCGCCATCAACAAGGAGGAAGCCCACATGCTGCGCGGCTATGACGCCGGCGCGGTCGATTATGTTTTCAAGCCATTCGATCCGATCATGCTGCGCTCGAAAGTCGCGGTGTTCGTCGAGCTTCACGAGAAGAGGCTGGAAATCCAGCGAAAGGCCGCGGCCGAGCAGGGATTGCTGGCGCAGGCACTCCAGGCGCAGAAGGACAAACTTCAGGCGGAACGGGCCCTGCGCAGCTCAGAGGAACGGCAGGACGCCATTTTAAGGTCGTTGCCGGTATGTTTCCATGCACGGGCCGCCGAACCGCCCTTCGCGGCTCGCTTTGTGACCAAGGGCGTCGAGCGTCTGACCGGGTTTTCGCCCGACGATTTGATTTCGGATCCGGCCTTCGGCCTTAGCCGGGTCCACCCTGAAGACCGTTCAAGGCTGGAGCAAGCACTGCTGGAAACAAAAAATAGCGGCTTCTACACCTGCGAATTCCGCTGGCTGTGCGCCGACGGGGAGTATCGCATCTTTCTCGACCAGGGTGTGATGTCGGACGGGTCTGATGGCGAAAAACCAGAGATACTGGGGACACTGCTTGACGTTACCGAGCGGCGCGGCCTCGAGGATCAGCTGCTCCAATCACAGCGTCTGGACGCAATCGGCAAGCTGACGGGTGGCTTGGCCCATGATTTCAACAATCTACTCGCCGCCATTCTCAGCGGATTGGGATTGCTTGAACGCCGCGGGACACTGGACGATCAGGCACGACAGGTTGTCGATCTAATGCGGCGTTCTGCCAAACAAGGTGCCGACTTGGTCACGCGAATGCTCGCCTTCTCGCGGCGTCAGACCCTGAAGCCGGAAGCGATGCGCCTTGCTGCCCTTGGCGACACTATGAACGGCTTGGTCGCACCGGTTTTGGGAGGGCTGATACGCTTCGACTGGCAGGTCGATGACGCGGTGTGGCCCGTGCACGTCGACGCCGGACAGCTGGAGCTTGCCTTGATGAACCTGGTTTTCAATGCGCGAGACGCCATGCCTTCTGGCGGCACAATAACGGTCCATGCGCAAAACCGATCAGTGGAAAATCGATCGGAAGACGTGCCGGCCGGAGACTATGTCGTTCTGACGGTCAAGGACACGGGCTCGGGTATCGCGCCTGACATTCTTGCGAAGGTCATCGAACCGTTCTTCACCACAAAGCCGGTGGGGAAGGGAACAGGGCTCGGTCTCAGCACCGTCTACGGCTTCATGAAGCAGTCGGGCGGGACGCTGCGCATCGAGAGCGCCGTAGATCGTGGAACGGCCATGCAGCTTTGGCTGCCGCGATCGGTCGGAGAGCCGGCCAATCCTTCGCTCGAGGCCGACATTGGACACACGCTGCTAGACGCCTCCACAGACCGCCCGTCGATCCTTCTGATTGATGACAGCAACGTGTTGCGGCAGCTGACAGCCGAGTCGCTTCGCCAACGTGGGTTCGAGGTTACGTGCGCGGGAGGAGGAGCAGAAGCGTTAGCCATGATCGAACGGGCTCCCGATCAGTTCGATGTCATCGTTACCGACTTCGCCATGCCCCTGGTAACCGGCGTGGATGTCATCCGCTTCGCGCGCAACCTGCGCTCCGATTGGCCGGCGGTTATCATCACGGGCTATGCCGATCAGGGGGACATCGCCGATCGACCAGCGGACGTGCCGTTGCTTGGCAAGCCCTTCCGCGACAAGGATCTGCTCGACAGCATCTTCCGCGCTGTTGCCAATGCAGAGCCCCAGAAGATCAAGGCGGGATAGCACCGGCGGTTGACAGCGAACGACCCGATTTCTGTTCGCCAGTCACCTTTTCTGGAGGCGACGGGCTGAATTAGCAACGTGCTCAGTCGTAGCCCTTGACGATTTTGCGGGTGCGCGGATCCACGAGAACCGTGCGGTTGTCGATCACGACGTGGGGTATCGGACGTTGGCTACTTTCATTTTCTCCTTCGCAACGTCGGCATATGAACTTCGTCATCGGCTAGGCCAACCGAACTTCTAGGATTGCAAACCTTCACAGACACAGGCTTCGGTGGGCCGGCTCATGACTAAGGTCTGACCGCAAAGCGCATGGTCTTGCGGACAATGCTGCTCGGAACAGCCACTGCCTGCGCTCGTTGTTTGATGCAGATTGCAGGAGGAAGCTATGGATAGAAGTGTTGGCCAACCGCGCTGGCTGCTCGCGCCGATTTTTGCGGTGGCCATCACGTTCCTGATGATTGGAATATCCCTTGGCTGACAATCCCAACGTCTCCTTGGCCCTTTGCTGCGCTGAGAGGATTCTCCTGCAGCGGAAAGTGGCGATCGACCCCTCTTTCCTGACTGGTGAGCGTGGGGTGAACTAATGTTTCGAGCCAAAGAAGTACGCTTCCTGGAAGCAGGCTTGCTCGCGGCAGTGCCAATGTGCGTCGCTCTCGCTGCCCTGATTGCCTGGTTGACCGTGGCTACGACATGAACCGCATCCTTTTCGCGGCTGCCGATTTTCTTTCGCGGCCACCGGGCTTCTACGTCATCATGATAGCCATGGTGGCATGCACCGCCCTGGTGCCCTTTGGCATGACAAATGTAGTTACCTATGCGCTTTCAGTAGCGGCCATCGTGATCACGGGCATCGTCCTTATTCATGGCTATCGAGACACAGCCGCTATCCACGCCAAACTCGATGAGATCATCGTTTCACTGGATGAAACCAGAAACGATGTCGTCGGATTGGAGCACGCTGAGCCGGAGGAGATCCGGGAAAAGCTTATCGTGCTCGAAGAAGAAGCGGCAAACCGAGGACAGGGATCATGAGCGTCTCTGGCCCAGCAGTCATATCGGTCGACCCCTCACGGCATCTGCCCAGAGGAAACGCGCACCTTGGAAGCGTGCCAAGCGTCTGGTTAAAGATCGGGGTTGTTGCCTGTTCATCTGAAGAGAAGTCCTTTCGTGTCTTCTGCCTGTCGAGGGAAACCGGCATCGACCCCGATCGAGCCCGCGAGCTGATAGCATTGAACGAGATGGTACCGCGTTGGTGAACCGCCGCACGCCGAATGAATCGGCTCCCCCACAAGCTAGGAGGAACGCTGCGCGACAACAAGGAGCCTGATCATCGAATTCACTCGGATGGTGACCTGCCTATATGACGCGGCTCGGCCTGGTAGGTTCCGTGACTCGGCCCAAGGCATTGGGTTCAAGGCTTTAGCGCAAGCGTAGCCTCGTAGCGGCTCTCTCACCTCGGTTGGACGATGCCCGGACAGCGCCGCAACGATACCCAACATTAGATCGCCGCTCGCGGAACTTTTGTGAAGCTGAGCCCTTCCTCCATTTGAACCGTGGAGGAGACCAAAATGGCAAATCTGGGAAGATTGGCGATCGCGATGCTTGGCGTCCTGGCATACCAGAATCGCGACAAGATCGGCGACATGATCCGTAGGGCGGGAGATCGTAATCCAAACGACCCGCAAGGCGGGATTCTGGATCAGATATCGAAAGGCGTGTCGGGGACAGCCCTAGGTGACATCCTCGACCGATTCAGAGGGGCAGGGGCAGGATCGAAGGTCGACTCTTGGGTTGGCACCGGGCCGAACCAGCCTCTCCAGCCAAGCGACGTCGAGGCGGCCATAGACGAAGACACACTCACTTCGCTCTCGATGCAGACGGGTCTTTCACGCGAGGACCTCATCAGCAGGATCACGCGAGATTTGCCCGAAGCAGTCAACAAGATGACGCCAGATGGTAAATTGCCCGCTGAGCCGACGCGAGACTTGGGTGAGACGACCCTGCTTGATGACGTGCCGACGCATAGGCCACAAGCTAAGAATTCAACCGGCCAAGACGATGTCTAGAGCAACAGCTCTCGGCGATTTGATAAATCGCACACGCCCGGCCGCTGAGACGAGCCCGGAGGGCCATCGCGATTCTGAGGTGGCAAGAGCAATTGTCGAGTTGGATTTGTTGGCCGCGTTGCTTGATGCCCGCTGGCGCATTCCAGGAACATCAATTCGTTTTGGACTGGATGCCCTGGTGGGTCTGGTGCCCGTACTCGGAGATGTGGCGACGGGCCTGGTCTCGGCATATATCGTGATGCGAGCCCGAAACTGCGGTGCTGGAAATGGGTTGGTCGCCCGCATGCTGGGGAACGTGCTGCTTGATACGGTAGGGGGAAGCGTTCCTATTCTCGGTTCAATCTTCGATATCTATTTTAAGGCCAACAACCGCAACATCCGACTGCTTCGTCGTCACCTCCAGAGGTAGGCGGACTCTGGCACTTGCCCGGTAACGCGACCTTTCTGAGTGTAGCTCAGTATTCACCCGCGGAACTTTATTGGCTTATGGCACGTTTTCCGCCGAACCAATTTAGGTTCAAGGAAAGGGGAAAATATGGAAAATCCAGGTGTTGGTTGGATAGCTGCTATCGTCATCGGCGGTATCGCCGGCTGGCTCGCCGAGATGTTCATGAAAAGCAATATGGGAGTGCTCATGAACATCATTTTGGGGATCGTTGGCGCCATCGTTGCCAACGTCCTTCTCGGGCTGCTGGGCGTATCTTTGAGCGGCTGGCTTGGCTATCTTGTCGCCGGCTTTATCGGTGCATGCATTTTGATTGCCGTAGCTCGAATGATTAGACGCTGAATCGAGCTTGCACGTTCTTACTCGTGATTGAGGCGCGTGGTCCTAGGGATCACGCGTTTTTCACAACCCTCTTGCGACGCTCAATCCCTCGGGTTCAGGTCTGCTGTCCGAGCCAGCTTTTGAAGCCCTCTCCTGTAGCTCGCTCGCGCAGGGCGAATCTAACCTTGGTGGAGTTGCTGTGCTAGTTGCGGTACACCGCGAGCGCAGCGCTGACCGCATTAATGCTGGGTCTTCGCCTCTGACCACGCAGCAAGCTGTCGCAATTCCCCTATAAGCCAGTGTGACACTTGGGCAGGACGTGCCACGGCCGCGTAAAAGGCACGGAACCTTTAGCCTCGCCCGCTCTTTCACCCGAAGCCAATTCGGGCAAGGAGCATTGTAATGAAAACTCTAGCCGATATTTTCGAGCATACCCTGCAAGACATGTATTACGCGGAGAATGCGATTACCAAGGCCTTGCCGAAGGTGGCTGCGGCCGTGAAGGACGCCAAGCTAAAGAGAGCGGCCGAGGACCATCTCGAGGAGACGAAGGGACAGATCAAGAAACTCGAGCAGGTGTTTAAGTCGATCGGCAAGAAGGCGTCTGGCGAGAAGTGCGATGCGATAGAGGGCCTCATCAAGGAAGCTGACGGACTGATGGAGGAAGCGTCAGGAACGGCCCTCGATTCCGGCCTGCTGGCGGCTTGTCAGGCAGTCGAGCACTATGAGATATCCCGGTACGGCTCGCTGCGGGAATGGGCAAAGGATCTTGGGCATGATGAGGCGCACAAGTTGCTCAGCGAGATCCTCGACCAGGAAAAAGCCACCAACAACAAACTGACGAACCTTGCGGTTACGTCGATTAACAGGACAAATTGATCCTCAGGGCATTCATGGCTGCGAACAGTTGATCCTAGCCTCTGGGGTTGAACATAGCGCCTCTAGGCGCCCGATGGAGTCGGTCGCCTCACTATGCACCTCACGATGATCAAGGCGAGGGTGGAAGGGTGCGCCAGTCTCCGCTCCCAGAAGGTTGCTGCTCCTTAAGATGCTGGGAGTTTGCGGCCTTCCGACGAAATGGGAATGCATTCGGCCGGCGAAAGGAACTGTGTGTCACCAAGCCCGTTGTGAATTGGCAAACGGTGCCGCGTTCGGCCAACGGTTGCAATTAGTTAAGCCGAACGCGGCGTGCATCAACACTTAACGCACGAAGGAAACGTAACATGCTCCGCAAACTTTTGGCTACCACAGCAATTGCCACGCTCCTCACTGCCGGTGTGTGGGCCACGGGAGCCACAGCCGAAGATGCTACAAAGCCCGCAGCAGCGACCACTACAACTGCTGCGCCTGCGACAACGGCGGAAGGATCCCTGGTCACCAAGATCATTGGCGCCGACGTCTACGACAGTGCCGCTGACGACGCCGCGAAGATCGGCGATGTGAAAGACATCGTCATCTCCAATGACGGAAAAGCCAAATATATTGTCATCGGCGTCGGTGGGTTCCTGGGCATTGGGGAAAAGAACGTCGCTTACGATTTCAGCAAGGCCGAATGGGTCGAGAAGAAGGGTGAACGGTGGCTGGTCGCCAAGACCAGCAAGGAAGACCTCACCGCGCAGCCCGACTTCGACCTGAAGGCCTACGACACGACGGCTTCGAATGCCGCCGCGCCGGCCAACAACGAACCTGCAGCTACAACGACCGACAACACAGCAACAGCTGCCATCGACAAGGCGTCGCTGACCGAGCTGCCGGTGGACAAGATCAGCACCAATGACTTTGTCGGCACCACCGTCTACGGCGCTGATGATGCGAAGGTCGGCGAGATTGGCGACGTGGTTCTAAGCACCGACAAGAAGGTTGATGCCGTGATCGTCGACGTCGGCGGCTTTCTCGGTATGGGAGAAAAACAGGTGGCCGTGGGCCTCGAGAAGCTGAAGTTCATGGCCGACAAGGACGGCAATCGCTATCTCTACACCAATTTCACCAAGGCCCAGCTGGAAGCGCAGACCGCTTACGACAAGGGCACGTATGCCCAGAATCGTGACAAACAGCGGATTGTTATCAGTCAATAGTTGGAAGTGGCCCGCGCCTTAACCGGCGCGGACCGTCCATCAAGGTGGTACTTGAAGAGACGGTGGCTACATCTGGCAAACTTTATGCAATGGCTAAAGGACGTAGCGGCATTCCTTAGCCCGTTGCGGCCGATCGCTTGAACATAATCGTAACTTTCGTGCCTTCAGTAGAACTTGACACGACGTCAAAAGAGGCCTTGGCGTTCTCAGTCAATGAACGCGCGATCAGTGCGCCGAGTTTGCCCGGCTTGGGCCAGGTCTCTCCATCAGGTAAACCAACCCCGTTGTCCGCGATTATTATCCGGCAACCGTCACCATCGACAATGCTATGAAGTGTTATAGTTCCGCCTTCTCGTCCCTTAAAGCCATGTTTGAGTGCGTTCGTCAGCAGTTCGTTCACAACCAGCCCGGTCGGCATGGCTACATTGATCGACACCGGATAGGTGTCCACCTTCATGTCTAGCCGTATGCCCTCAACGGCATGCGAGGCCATGACTGCTGAGGCTATCTGGCTTAGATAGATACCCAGATCGACCTCGTCCTTCTGCTCGTCGGCCGATAGCGTCTGATAGAGGATTGCCAGCGCATCAACGCGCCCCGCCAGCCGCTCGAAACGTTTCTGATCAGGCTCCTCTGCGTTGCGGGTCTCCAGCCGGATGAGTGCCGTGATCATCTGAAGATTGTTTTTCACCCGATGCTGGAGCTCGCGCAGCAGAGTATCCTTTTCGCGGACAAGCTCATCAACCGTGGGCGCTGCTCCACCATGGATCGTAACGTCCACAAGGGCAACAAGTCGAAAGCAAGCCTTGCCGTTGTCGTCTACGATCACATTTGAGTATGCATCAACCACGGTCGGTTCGTCGACGCCGCGCTCCAGGCGAAAAGTTCCCACGAAATCGGTTTCTGATACAATGCTGTCAGCCAGCGCACTGTCCTGCTGTTCATGGAGGCCAATCCCGGAAAGCGCTGCCCAGTTTTTGCGTGCCAAGCTGGCGGCTTTCAAACCCGAGAGCTTCTCAAATTCCGGATTGACATAAACGATCCGCTCCTCCGCGTTCATATCAGAAACGGCGATCGCGATCGGCACCTGGTCCAGGAACTTCTTGAATTGTTCGCTTTCCAGGGCGGTGGCGAGGTCAGGCGTATCGAGCAGTTGCTCGACGGCCTCGGCCTTCTCTGAATCGGATGTCATATGCGCGCCTTGATGAAGTGGATCAGATCAATATCAGCGATCGGTCTCATCCGCCACCGTGCGGGGATTCTGGCAACGCTTGTCATCGCGGCTCTGCCATGGAGATGACGCGGCCCGACTGCCGAACACAGGGGAAGGCCAAAGTAGCCGGGCCAAGGCATGGAAAGAGTTCCGCTCCTCCCCAGTCCGACGGACAGCATCGCGCCGGTTGAGCGCGAACGCAAAACTGTAGATCGGACCTCTGTGGACGATTGGAGCCCGCTACCGTCTACCCTCAAGGTCCGAGTGGGCTTTCTTTCGATTGACTGGAACTTCTTTCCGCAGAGACTGTTTTGGCAAACTCGGCCTGTGCTCCCTCGCACGCTCCGAAGACCAGATGTCACCATCCTGGTCGGCGCACCGCGCCTTGACCGAATGCGCGGGCCAATTCCCATCAAGCGTCCTGGTTCGGCCGACGGGAAGGGGGGTGCTTCCTAGTTTCGCCACTACGAAAAGAAAAACCCGCCGACCAAAGTCAGCGGGCCATCCTCCCTCGTACTACGCTAGGGTTCCAAGGATTGGCCCCCAACAACCCGTTGCCCCAGCCAACAACCCGGCGCCCCAGCGCTGACGAAGGTTATATTAGCTTGCCAAAAACTTCGCTGTAGCGAACTGGCAACAGCGGCCAGAATTCGCTAATTGAGCCCTTTGCAACCGCTCAATCGTTCAATGCCAAATCTAACCTCTTCGCTGAGTGGAGAAGGGGTTGGTCCGATAGGCCGTAAGGACTAATTGCCGCAAATGTAAGCTTCGGCGAAACTATCTTGCGACGAGAGAATTCAAACCCTTACCCTCGTCAACCTTAGGCTCGCTGGCCCCTTGGCGGGCTTTTTTGTTTTCCTCAACCCGGTTGAATTCCCCTTTTGGAAACCACGTGCCGTAACCGTTAATTCAACCATTTCTGGTATTTAGATGTGTGTGGAAGCGGCTCCGAACACACTGGGCTGGGTAGGGCGTAGCCTGCCGGAGCCGCCTGCGCAGTCGGTTGGGTGATTTGACCGCGCCGTCCTATTTTGGGACAGCGCGGTCAATGATCCGTTAAAATTTTCCGGAACTAATCAAGCGCATGCTAATTAACTCGCCGGGTTGTGGGTGTGTTGATGCTGCGTTTGAGATTCGTCGATCCTCTGTTGCCGACCTTGGTCGAGAAGCCTCCCGAAGGCGTCGACTGGATTCACGAAGTCAAATTCGACGGTTATCGATCGCAGATTGTGAAGGATGCCGGTGGGGTCCGCGTCTTCACCCGACGTGGCCTCGACTGGACCTCGAAATACCGCGACATAGCGAAGGCTGCCGGCGAACTCGATGAGGTGCAAAGCGCCATCATTGACGGAGAGACCATCGTTCTAAACGATGCCGGATTGTCCGACTTCGCCGCGCTGCGTAAGGCGATTACCCAGCGGCAGCATGATCTGTATTTCGTCGCCTTCGACCTTCTGCACCTCAACGGCCACGATTTGCGAAACATGCCGCTGGAAGACCGGCGCGAGATACTGGCCGCGATGATACCAGAAGGGCGCCGCATCCAATTCAGCCAGTCCCTGCCAGGCGATGCCTCGGCAATCTTCCATCTTGTCGATCAGGCCGGGCTTGAAGGAATGGTTTCGAAGCGCAGGGACAGCGTTTACCGAAGCGGCCAATCGACCAGTTGGCTGAAAGCGAAGTGCTATACGGTCGGCGAATACGACCTGCTCGGCATTGAGCACGAGCCCGGCCAACCGGCCTTTGCCCTTATGGCCGAGCGCAGCACTGGCCGCTATGTCGGCTCTGCCTTCATCAATTCGAGCCGGGAGATCCGCGATCGACTCTGGAAGCGCGTCCAGGAGCAGGCTGGCCCAGCCCCCAAGGGCATGAAGCGACCGTCGACGCAGTGGGTGAAGCCGGGCCTGATCGGCCGTGTGAAGCATTTGCGCGGCGAGGCAGATTTGCGCCATGCTTCGTTACAGGATTTCCGGGAAGAATGAGCAAGCGAGAGGCGGCGATGTCTGGCGCAAAGGTGTCGGCACTGGACGGGGAAATCCTACGAAATGCGTTCCATAAAGCTGTCCTTGAAGAGCAGCTCCCCCAAGATCGATGGCATGACTACGCCTCGCAAATGATCCGCGACTATACCGGTGTAAAGGTGGTGGATGCCGAATTGCTGGATTGGATCACGCGCAAGTGGCCAGCGCCTAGCTAGGCGCTCGGCAGCTAAGGAAGACCGGCGACCTTTCGTTCAAGGATCGTACAACCGACGGTCTGACGTAGGGGAAGCGCATCAGCGGAACCTAATAAACGTCGTCAGCTT
Organism: Mesorhizobium sp. P2_B5; assembly: GCF_056404775.1. Classification (NCBI taxonomy): domain Bacteria; kingdom Pseudomonadati; phylum Pseudomonadota; class Alphaproteobacteria; order Hyphomicrobiales; family Phyllobacteriaceae; genus Mesorhizobium; species Mesorhizobium sp. P2_B5. The sequence goes on from NZ_JBFUDJ010000020.1 coordinate 31,434, forward strand.
ATCTTCTGATGAGCACCCGCGGCACTGACTTTTTGTATAAGTGGATTTCGGCCAACGTCCCGAGACCGTCGGCGCCGACATCATCTCAGTTGCCGAACTTACTCAAAAGCTATTCGCCGACGCCAAAGCGATCGGCATCAGCAGTGTTGAGATCGAGGAAGAAACCGGGCGTCACGATCGTGCACCACGATGCCAGCTTAGCTGAGTGAAGCAATCCATGACCAGCGTCTGGGTCGCATTCTGTTTCGTCGGCGTCGTGGTGGCCCTGGTGGTGGTATGGTCGATGAGGTTGTAGCGGCTTAGATAAGCCCGGCTTTAACCGCGAAAGAAAGGACCAGCGAATAATGGCCTTTACTGTCATCTGGTATGGAAGACAGGGCATTGTCGACAAGGAAATGTTCGATGCCGAGAAAGCGGCAAAGGATCACGCTATCGCGATGTTTCAAACCCGGAAGGGCGATGATGGAATCGTGGCCGTTGAAATTCGCAAGGAAAGCGGCGCTGTCGTTTTTAGCCATGCGGAGAATTAGAAGAAATTTTGGCCGCCTACTGCCCGATACGCTGCCGGCTCTGGAACGTAGGTAGTCGACAAAGGGTTGAGCTGACGGGAGTGAAGTTCCCTCAATTCGCCTGCCGCAGTCCAGCCCTGAAAGCGGGATCGACCCGCCGCTGCCATGAATGGGGCGGCGGGTTTACGAGCAGTTAAGGATTAGCGGAACCTAATTTGCTGCCGCAACTTTATCTCCCATGAACGAACGGCCGAACCCCAAAAAACTCGTCCTGGACCCTCAGCCGACTAGCAAAGGGGTGTTGGTGGCAGATGCGGTGCTGCCCTTTGCGTTTTTTGCCCTACTCGCATTTTGGCTCCTTCAATGAGCAAGCGCGGAATCGACTTCCTCGAAAAATGGATCGCGGAGCATCTGCCGAACGCATTCACCGACGATCCGGCGGCAATTACAGACCTTGCCGATCAGGCTATTAAGGCGACGGAAAAAGAGGGCATCAGCCTGGAAGAGATCAGCGAAGAAGTCGGCAGCGTGTTCGACGTCATCTTCGATGCGATGCAGCATCGTGCCGGCGGCGAGGGTGGATGACCGTGCCGAAATCGAAAAGGTTCTGGATCGCTACAGGGATTCTGGCAACGCTCGTCATCGTTGCTCTGGTGCTGTCGCTGTCCTTTGCAGCACTCTCACCTCATTGAATCATGGAAGTGACGCGGCCCGACTGCCGAACACCAGGGGAAGGCCAAAGCAGCCGGGCCAAGGCATGGAAAGAGTTCCGCTCCTCCCCAGCCCGACGCAGCATCGCGCCGCTTGAGCGTGAGCGCAAGGCGGCCCCCTCGAGTCCATACGGAACATTAGTGCTCTCTAACGGTTTAATTCGCCGTGTTCCGAAATCAGGATTGGCTAGGGCGATGGCGGCATTGGCGTTCGATCTCGTTTATTTTTCCGGCCTGACCGCAGACGACATACTAGGCTGCGTCGTTTCGCTGCTGGCGTGTTTGCTGTTATTTAAAGCTATGGCAACAGACCCGCCCTAACCGCCGGTTCCTAGCCGGCAATCGCCATTCCAATGCCGGCCCCAAGGCCGATGCCGAGGTCCATGGCGAGCTTGCCGGCCATATCGAGGGCGAAGGCGCGGACACAAGATTCTAGATCGACACCGCGAATCTGTGAGTCCCCGGTTTGTTCTCGCCCCTAGACCTTATCGACAAGCGGCGCCTTCCGCTTCGGCGCCACATAACTCTCGACCAGGCGGCGAACGTGCTCAATATCGACCGTGACAAGGGGCCCAAGGCTGATCGTCACCTTGTCATCCGCGATGCGCGTGACCTTGCCCGTCAGGTGCAGGCGGCTGCGCATTTAGGAGCGTTGCCAGGGCCGTTATGATCTGAGGCAGGACGAACGGCTTGGTTATCATCACGCTTTCCGGGACGCCCTCAGCGCCCCAGTGAATAGCACTGTCACCGCTCACATAGATCACGGGCAGGGTGGAGTTGGCTTGCCGCAAATGCCTGGCAACGTCCCAGCCCGACTGCCCAGCGCCCAACCGAATATCTGTGACAAGACCTTTGAACTCGTCCGGCTGCGCGTCAAAGGCTGCAATCGCCTCAGCCGCATTATGAGCCGTTACCACTTCGAAGCCAGCTTCCTGCAACGCCGTTTCGACGTCGAGCAGGATAAGTGGCTCGTCTTCAACGACCAGAATCGCCCCAACCATCATTTGTTAATGCCCCAGTCTTGCACTACTACGCGCACAACCGGGTATTCGTTCCAGCCGCTGGGCCGTTCTTCGACCTAATCACAATCCGCTCCAGGCGCCTGAGGCGTTCTAGGCACCTGCAACAGAAATGGCCGGTGCAGGGGTAGATAGGGGTGCAGACAACACCGGCCACTGCGGGACGATAGAGGCCCGCGCGTCGGCCAAGTTAGCGGCATTTTAGCAATCACGCAATTAACCCGATAAGCAAGCCACACTTACGACGAAAAGTAGGTCCCGCCATCCCCCTGGGCTGAAGGGCGGCGGGACCAACAACCGGCGACAAAGGAATTCAATCGACGGTGCTACATAATTCGGACTATGGCCGGGGCGTTCCTGCAATCCGTCTGCTAGGACCTTATTGCCTCGCGATTGGGGACCTTGGTCCATTGGCCATGCGACGTCCGTCGTAACGTAGCTACAAATTAGGTTGTCAGTTGAAGAATTTGCAGCACGCTTACCCCCAGTGATAAGTAAGCAATCGTGGCCCGGCGGGACAGGAACACAATTGGGTGCAGACCATGCCCGGCAAGGGCTGGAACGTGTTGCTGCGCCTCTACGCGCCGCTGGGCCATGGTTCGACAAGACATGGACGTCGGGCGACTTCGAGGAGGTGCGGTGATCACCGCACCGCGCGCCGCTCCTCCCGGTATCAGCCGAAAGACGTCGCGCGGCAACGCCGATCGCTGTTTCGGGCGTCTTGCCGATGTCATCAACCATGTTGGGAATTGCGGGGTTTTCGTTGGCGCCGGCGGTCGCCTCTCACTTCTTGCAATCTGGGATCTTTTTCAATGCATCGTTCGCTTCCGCCTCAGTCTTATATATGGTTTTCGAAAGCTCTATGACGAGGGTTCCGTCTGGCTCCTTCGTGACCACCTCACACTGCTTCGAGACGGCATCCTTAGCGATCCAATATTGCGCCGTGTCTGCAAATACCGGTGCTGGAGACTGAATGAGCAGCGCTGCGGCGATTGCGATTCCGCGTAGCATTTTCTACTCCCTTTGGATCAACAAGCGAGACTGATTTAGGCCCGAAAGCCTGGTTTCACGGACTGATACGAAAGCTTTCTAGCCGCCTGCTCCAAGGTCGTACGATTGTTGCCGCACCTTCGGATCAGGTATCGAGCCTCAGGCATAGTCAGCTGAAATTTCCTCGCGATGCGAGCAACCTCATATGCCTCGTCAACTGATGCGCGGTCGCGGTCGCCATTGTCACCGTTGTTCTTGTCGTCCGTCATGGCCGTATCCTCCTGCTGAAAAGAACCAAAGCCTCGCCCAAAAGTTCCGAATTGCTTATTAGAGACCGCTAATGGAACCGAAACCACTCCGCTATATTGAATCAAATTCGAGTTGCGTGGGGTTCCGATGGGTAAGCCTGCCGGCAGGGTCCGGTTTTCGTTCATTCCTCCAGTGATGCCGACCCTTGTGGAGAAGCCTCCCGAAGGCGACCGATGGATTCACGAGGTGAAGTTCGACGGTTATCGCTCCCAGATCATCACCGACGACGAGGGTGTGCGGATCTTCACCCGGCGCGGGCTCGACTGGACGTCGCAGTATCGTGACCTGGCTAAGGCCGCTGGTGAACTTGGCGTCGAGAGCGCGATCATCGACGGCGAAATGATCGTCTTGAATGAGGCTGGCCTGTCCGACTTCGGCGAGCTGCGCAAGGCGATCACCCGCCGGCAGCATGATCTGTATTTCGTGGCGTTCGATCTTCTCCACCTAAACAGCCACGACCTGCGGGACATGCCGCTGGAGGACCGTCGCGAGATCCTGGCCGAGACGCATCCAATTCAGCGAAGCTCTGCCGGGCACCGGCGCCGCGGTCTTTCACCTTGTCGATCAAGCCGGGCTTGGGGGCGTGGTGTCGAAACGCAAGGACAGCCGGTATCGAAGCGGGACTTCGACAAACTGGCTGAAGGCGAAGTGCCACGCGATCGGCGAGTTCGATCTGCTCGGCGTCGAGCGTGAACCAGGCAAGCCAGCCTTCGCGCTGCTGGCCGAGCGCGGCACCGGCCGCTATGTTGGCTCGGCCTTCATCACCCTGAACCGCGAAATGCGCGAACGGCTTTGGAAGCGCGTCCAGGAGCATGCAGGACCGGCGCCGAAGGGCATGAAGCGGCCGGCAACAAAATGGGTCAAGCCGGGGCTGATCGGACGCGTGAAGCATCTACGCGGCGAGGAGGATCTGCGCCACGCTTCCCTGCAGGATTTTCGGGAGGAGACGTAACGGGTTTCGGTTGTAAACGGCTTCATGAGCACGTCATAATGTAGTGCAACGTTATGGGCACCGAAGGGGATTCCTCCGCGTTCGGTGTTCCCAAGACCTCCTATTTGCCCGGCTTTGACCGGGCAGTCTTTTAGCTCTCAGGGTCGAGCTTTGACCGGATTTCTTGGACGGCGTTCACTATCGCGTCTGCCGTCGTGAGGTCCAGAGCCAAGTCCAGCATGCCTTCGGTTGTCTGAATCGAAAGGATGCCTAGAAGGCCCTTTTCGTCCTCAACCGATGCTGACATGAATTTCTGTCGGCACGAAAGGCAGAGCCTGCATTACGGCGCATCAATCACCTATGTCCATAAGCGGCGACTTTCGCGCAACACGGCAATGATTTCAAGCGGACCAAGACGGCGCTTATTGAATGGCCGGTGCGACCCGGGTCTCTCCTTGGGGGTGCAGGCCGCACCGGTCACTGCGGGTTATGATTGGATCGTCCCTCGGCCGACCGTCGACCCGACCAAACCTGGCTTGACGGAACATTAGCTGTCGCTAAATGTTGAGGCGTGCGGCAGGTGGTGCCCTCCATCGCCTGCCGAAGATCGGGCCTCCGATCGGCCCGCGCTTTCCGCACGAGGCGCGGGCTTCCCGGTTCGCAGAGACCATTCCTGTCAGGCCGGCAACCCATTCAACCTCTCGGAATCGCGTCCTTGCTCGCATCACCGTCCTTGTGCATCTGATCGTCAAGGGCGTCTGCTATCTTGAGTGACAAGCCAGCCACCTTATTTTTGAGCCAACCTGGTGCGTCTGGCGACGCTTGAAGCTTCTTGTTCGCTTCCCTGAACAGCTTGGAGATGCTGCTAAGCGTCAGTTCTTCGTCCGTCACAGTGCGTCTCTAGTTGGGTCGGTTCCGTCCTTGATTTATGGGCATATCAGCAATCGGGCAATTGGCCTTAAGGCTCTACCCAGCCGAATGCAGAGGATTCTGGAGCGAGCGACGGCCTAGTCAAGCTGTCGCTAATTTATGCGAACGGCGCGGGAACAAATTTCCACAATCGCCGTTTTTTGCACCAGCCGGATGCATGCCCCAAGATCCTGTGTTCGGCATGTCCAAGGCCCGCTGCTAACGCCCTGGCAGCGGGCTTTTCAAGCCTAGGGCTTTTTGAGTATCCGCGCTTCGCGCAAGAGCGACGACCAGTTGTATGGTCCAAGGAAGCTAACAAGCTCTATGGCTTGCGCAAGGGTGATCCCGCGGTTGTCGCTACCGACAGGGGTGCTGCAGCCGGTGCTCTAGCAAGAGGGTTAAGACCTCTTCGGTTTTGTCCCGCCGGTGCTTCTCCGCCAAAGCGACTTTATCAGTGCTAAGCCCCAGGGGCATCGATATCACGAGGTCGGTGAGTTGCGGGTTGCACTCGAAAAGGATCGCCCTGGCCAAGAGGTCGGCCGGCTCGCAAAGATCCTTAAATTTGGCAATTCCAGCGCTGAGACAGCCTTCAAACGCATCTCGTTTACTCATGTCGGCAGAGTCCGCAGTGATCGTTGCCACAGCAAGCAGACTGAATGCCACTGCTTTCATGGCTTCCTCTGCCTCACGTCAGCACCGCCGCCATTTCTCGGGGATGAACTCGACGCCGGCAGCAGTTTCGGCATTATCTTCCGTCCCGCATTGCTTGCGGATCGGCGGCACGATCACTCTGTTGAACGGTCACAACGTGACGATAGGTCCGGCCTACCAGAATCATCACACATCCGCTCAGCAAGGCGACGCCGCCGGTTGCCACAACTACAAAAGGCGGCGCGAGATCGGCACTGCTGGCATAACTGGAAGTTAGCTCGTTGAGCAGCCAAGCGTACCCCAGAACGGAAACAATTGGACCGCAAATGAATAGGAATGCGCCGACACGCCCATCGTATGTGAATTCCTGCTCGCTCTGGATTTGGATGTTCGTCATTGTGTGCGCTCCCGAGTGGCTTGCGCAGCCAGTCGTTCGCAGATCGGCCCTCGACCACCTGCTCGTGTCGATCATCGGCATCTGCCCACCAGAGGCGATGAGGACATCCATCCCAAGCTGCCTCCGAACGTCACTCTTATGTCGCGATCATGCCAGGGATCAGGACGGCGTCGACCAGAACCCAGATGCCAAGTGCGACAAGCAGGATCGCTCCGACGCCACCGGCGACCAGCAGCATCCATCCGAAAATGAAAAGCAGCAGTTGCCCAATCGCGCTCCCAGTACGGTCAAAATAGAACCGGTGCGCCCCAAGCCCGCCGAGGAAGAACCACAGCAGATAAGCGACACCAGCCGACTTGGCTTCATTTGTGACGCGCTGTTCGATAAGAATCTGCTCTTGTGTTGACAAGGCCATTGAAAATCTCCCCCGAGAAAGTCCAAGCAGCTCAAAGCATCGCGCTAGTTGAGCGCAAACGCAAGCCGGCTACCCTGGAGGGAGTGCTTTGATATCAGCGTCCCAAGCCCTTCGCCGCTTTCAGCGCGGCTGCGTCGGTGCTTTTCCAGCAACGTGTTGAATACGAAGGCGTCGGACTCATTTGGCAGGTTCGGTGCCGGCGCTGATATTCCAACACACTGGCCATGGTCCCTTCCGGAATTTTGTCCAAGCGACGTCGCTCGGCGAGTTCGCCTTTGTCGACAGCCGGTGGCATTGAGCGCAAGAGACCCAAGAGCTGGGCGCGGCACTCGAGAAGTATAACCTTTTCTATCCGGTCTGCAGGCCAACAAATGTCCTGGAACTCTTTCGTAGCATCACCGATGCAACTCTCATAGATGTGCTGTGGGGTACCGGCGTCGGCGACACCGATGGGCGACGACATGGCAATCGAGAGATACAACGCCGCTTTGATCATTTCCTCAGCCTCACGCCGGCGCCACCGCCATTCTCGGGGATGAACTCGACACCGGCCGCCGTCGCCTACAAGCCTTTGGACACTGCCTACTTTGTCAACCCTAGGGTCTCGGCTAAGCCCGCACCCAAGTACGCAATGAGGATCGCTCCCAGGGGTGGGATCGAACCGAGGACAACGAGCCAGAAGATGGTCCAGAAGATGTGGAAGACCAGCATTCGTTCACCCCTGTTGTTGCGACCGCCAGCGTCGGTCCCGCGCCACTCGAGTTATGCCCATCAGTTCCTTTACAAGCAAGGGTCGACGCTAATGGGGAGTGCTTGACGAAGGGGACGAACAGGAACACCGTCCCAGGCGGAGCGTAGCAACTCCCGCGAATGGCCTTAGCCGGGCCATTGGCACCCAGAGCGTAGGCAGGATTAATCAGCTGTCACCTAGCTGCAAGGCCTTCGTGGAAGCGCACTGACAAGCCGCCGCGCAGAGCGCGCCTAGCACTCAAGCCTGCCATGACATCCAACGGCTTAGTCCTTCAGTCTTAGTTGAGCGATCGCTAATATGCCTGTAGCTTGGGCAGTGCGGGAAACCCGAATACCAAATGTCCCATGGGTAGCATCGGACCAGTTCGCCGCATTATCAGAAGGCTGTCCTAAGTGCTCTCAACTGTATTGCGGGAAAAGCTGGTTTGCGAATGCGGTCGCACCGGGTATTTGAAACTACGAGAAGACGCTCAGCCCCTCAGCGGCACCTGGGAATCCTACAGCTTGGAGGGTTTCGAG
>NZ_JBFUDJ010000021.1:0-28504 GCF_056404775.1 Mesorhizobium sp. P2_B5
CCGGTAGCTCGTCAGCCGGTAGCTCGTCAGGCTCATAACCTGAAGGTCACAGGTTCAAATCCTGTCCCCGCAACCAAATACAAAAAGCCCGCCTCGTGCGGGCCTTTTTGTATTTTGCTGTGGTGGCCGGCCGGTTTTAACCTGCATCAGGGGCCTGCAAGGAGGCGAAGCCGACGCCGCGGGACAGAAAAGCCAAATCCTGTCCCCGCAACCAAATACAAAAGCCCGCCCCGTGCGGGCCTTTTTGTATGCGGCAGCCGGACAGACCTGGGCTCAAACATCTCCGCCTGCTTGAGCCTTTCGGCAACATTCCGCCCGCCGAGGCCGACGATATTACGCCATGCTCGACGAGGCGCGCATGGGAGCCTAACCTAACCCTCGGAACCGCCGGCGAGCCCGAAGCGGTTCAGTGCACGGCGATGCTCACATGCGGATGCTTGCGGTTGTATAAGTGAGATTGCGAGGGAAGCGCCCGCTTCGGCGACAATGTCGTAGACCCGCAAATAGACCCTGGCATTTTGATCCGTGAAGCAGCCAGTTCCCATCAGTCACAGCAGGAGACCTATTCAATGCCGCTCGAGTGCATAAATCCCCACGATCTGCCCGTTCCAGAAATGTACAGCCAGGTCGTCGCCGCAACAGGAAGCAAGCTGGTGTTCGTCTCAGGCCAGCAGCCGGAAGACATACACGGCAAGCTCGTTGGCCATGGTGATTTCGCAGCCCAGGCGCGCCTGGCATTCGGGAATCTTGGCCGTGCGCTTGCTGCCGCCGGCGCTCGGCCTGAGGAAGTCTGCAAGATCACAATTTACATCGTCGACTACAAACGTGACGAACACGTGCCGATCATCGAACAGGCCCAGATCGAGCTGTTCGGGGATCACAAGCCAGCAAACGTCGTGGTCGGGATAGCTGTGATGTCTCCCGGCTACCTGATAGAGATCGATGCGATCGCGGTCGTCGGCTAAGCAAGGACGAACCAAGCCGCCAACCAATCCCGGAACCCTGATTTCTCGACCGAGATCGGGTCGGTCTACTCTCTCGATGAAATTTGGCGCGATCAGCGAGATCTGCCGGCCCAGCCAGCTGATATCGGAGGGGTCAGGTACTCAGGTCGTCGGGCCAAGCGGCTGCAAACTTCGGCGATAGCGACCGGGAGCCTGGCCGATCAGCCAGGTGAAAACCTGCGAGAACGAAGGCGCCGATTCATAGCCGATCGCTCGTCCGATCTCGTGCGATTGGTTTCCCTGAGCGCCTTGGCTGCGAGATTCATCCGCCATCGCGCGACAAGGCCAGCGATGGCTCTCCAACCAGTCGCGCAAACCGCCGCGCGAACGTGGCCCGTGATTGGCTGGCAAGGCAGGCAATTCAAGGCGAGCGAGCGGCATGGCATCGGCTGACGCAAAGCTCTGCCGGATCATCTCATACGTGCTTGCGGCCGCCTGTCTCGCGGAACCAGCTGTCGGGGTAGGGGTACCACCAGTCCTGGATCGCCGGCTTGTGGTCGATGATGACCATCTTGGAGCGGCGGAAAGCGTCGAGCCCCTGGCGGCCGAGCTCGCGGCCAAGGCCTGAGGCCTTCCAACCACCGAAGGGCAAGGCGTCATTGTCGATCAGCGGATTGTTGACCCAGACCATGCCGGCTTCGAGCCGCTCGGCCGCCTCATGTGCCTCGGCAAGATCGGTGGTGAAGACCGAGGCGCCGAGGCCGAACGGGCTGTCATTGGCAAGCCGGATCGCCTCGTCGAAATCCTTGACGCGGCAGATCGCGGCGACCGGCCCGAAACACTCTTCGCGTACGATCGCCATATCGGGGGTGACGCCGGTCAGGATCGTTGGTTCGTAGAACCAGCCGGTGTTGTGCGCCGGCGGGATACGGCCGCCAGTGACGGCCTTGGCGCCGCGCGCAATGGCGTCGTCGACCAGCCGCATCACTTTTGCCCTCGCGGTCTCGCTGACCAGTGGACCGATCTCGGTCTTGTCCATGCCATTGCCGATGCGCAGGGCCCGCGTCTTCTCGGCGAACAGTTCGACAAAGCGGTCATGCACCGAATCGACGACGAAGAAGCGCTCGGCCGACGTGCAGACCTGGCCGGTGAGGTGGAAAGCGGCGGTGACGCTGCCGGCGGTCGCCACCTCCAGCGGGGCGTGCCGGCTGATGATTAGTGGATCGCTGCCGCCGGCCTCGATGACGCAAGGCTTCATGCGTTCGACGCAGGCGACCGCCACGGCCTTGCCGGCAGCGACCGAGCCGGTGAAGGCCACCGCATGGGTGCGGTCGGAGGCGATCAGCACCTGAGCGGTGGCGGCTGCGCCGGGCAGGCAGGAGACAAGCCCCTCCGGCAGCGAGCGGAACACCGTCATGTAATCGAGCGTCGACAGCGTCGTCGCCTCGGCCGGCTTGATCACGCAGGCATTGCCGGCGGCGAGTGATGCCGCCACCGTCCAACACATCAACAAGATCGGGAAATTGTAGGGCATGATGTGGACGGAGATGCCGTAGGGCTCGTAGCGTGCATACTGGAACGAGCCGGCCTGCGTCGTGCCGGCCACCTTGCCGGCATCATCACGCGCCATCTCGGCATAGTAGCGGAAGATCGGCGCACAATTGGCGATCTCGCCGATCGCCTCCGGATAAGGCTTGCCCATCTCGCGCACCATCAGTTCGGCGCATCGGGTGAAGTCGGCCGCCTCGATGGCATTGGCGACTGCATGCAGGTGTTTTGCCCGGCTCTTGGCGTCGAGTTTTTTCCAGGCGGCCTGCGCTGTGGTCGCAGCAGTCAACGCGGCGTCGATCTCGCCATCCGTCGCGGCGGAGATGGTGCCGACGGTTTCGAGCGTCGCCGGATCGATCACCTGTTTTTTCGCGCCGGTCATCGGTCGGTAGTCCGGATTGACGAAGAACGCCGGCCGGTCAGCGGAGAAATCCATGGACATCCTCTCAGATCCGCTCAGCGAATCATGTAGACCTTCTTGATCGTCTCACGGACGGTGCAGATGCCCTTCCAGTCCTGCGGAAAGAACGCCGCCGTGTCCGGCTCGATCTCGATGACCTCGCCGGATTCATGGACATAGGTGCAGCGTCCCTCGAGGAAGTGGCAGAACTCGTCGCGGGTGACGTGGCAATGCCACTTGCCCGGGGTGCAGACCCACAGCCCGCATTCGGAGCGGCCTTCCGGCCCCTTGTAGAGCAGCTTGCCAGAGGTATGGGACTCACCCTCGATCATGGTCGGGATGACGCCCCAGTCGACCAGGTCGGTGATGGCGAGCGGGGATTGCATGATTGGTGTCGTCATAGCGATTTCCTTGAACTGAGTGCTTACCGGCACATGAAGGCCTTGGTCAGCGTTTGCGTGACGGTGGAGGTGCCGGTCCAGCCGGCGGGGAAGAACACCAGCGTGCCGGCCCCGACCGGAATCTCTTCGCCATTATCGTGGATATAGCTGCCTTGGCCGGACAGAAAATGGCAGAACTCGTCGGCGGCAAAGGTGACTTTTCGCGTACCCGGCGTGCACGACCACAGGCCGCATTCGCTGGAGCCGTCCAGGTTCTGCGACAGGATCTTGCCCGAGGCGCGCGGCGAACCTGCAAGCGTGTTGCTGCCCGCGCCCCAGTCCTCCAGTTCCACGGTCGAGGCCTTTGGCCAGTGTGGTATCGGCATGTCGTGCTCCCTGTGTCGCGATGTCAKGCCAGCATGTAGACGTTGCGCATAGTCTCATGCACGGTGCATTCGCCCGTCCAGCCGGCGGGGAACATGACCACGGTCCCGGCCGCGACTTCTATCACCTCGCCGACATCCGACCGGTAGGTCGCGCGTCCGGCAACGAAATGGCACAATTCGTCGCGCGGGATCGAGAGGCGCCAGCGGCCGGGCGTGCACACCCAGATGCCGGATTCCGGCTGGTTGTTCGGCCCTTTGTGGACAAGTTTGCCGGTCGAGTGCGAAGCACCATCCAGCGCATCCGGCTGGACGCCCCAGTCGACGAGATCGGTGCGGGTCGAGGCCTGGTAGAGGTGCGGGGCGGAGGAAGTCACAGCAGCGCCTCCAGCAATCCGGCGGCCTTTTCCGGGCCGTTCTGCGCCTGCATCTGCGCCGAGGTCTTTGCCAGCTTGGCCTTCATCTTCGGATCGGTCAGGCAGGTCTCGATCCGGCTGATCAACTGGGCATCGCTCCAGTCATAGCGCGGCATGCCGAATCCATGGCCGGTTTCCTGGACGCGGGTAGCATTGTCGTGGCCGTCCCAAACATAAGGCATGATGATCGCCGGCTTGCCGAAATAGAGGCACTCGGTGAACGAGTTGTTGCCGCCATGGTGGATGACGGCATCGACCTGCGGAATGACCGATGGCTGCGGGAACCAGCTCTCGACGATGACGTTGCCGGGTACATCCGTATACTGGTCCTTGTAGCCGCCGACATTGACCAGCGCGCGGTAGCGGGTCTTGCCCAGCGTCGCGATGATGCGCTTCAGCAAATCGACATCGCCGGCGCCGAGGCTGCCGAACGAGACATAGAGCAGCGGGCCGTCATTGTTCTCGGCGAAGGTCGGTACCGTGTAGGGTTTCTCCTGCCGCACGCAGCCTTCGAGATACTGGAATTTCGCCGGATCGAGTGGATGGCGGCGCTTGAACTTGGCCGCTTCGGGATAAAGCAGCAGATTGAGATAGGGCGAGGCCTCGAAGAACTGGCCGATCGGATAAGGCGCCTCGTTGTTGGCGGTGAGGAAGGCGTTGAAGTCGTCATGGATCGGCTTGATCACCGCGTTGAAATGATCGCGGTAGCGCTGGTGGCCGACATGGTCGTTCTCGCCGCAGCCGGAGAGATGCGGCGGGATATCCTCATCCTCGATCTCGTTTTCCGAGCAGGAGATGACGCGCACCCAGGGCTTGCCGAACTGCTTGATGGCCGGGAAGAGTATTACGTTGTCGACGCAGATCACGTCCGGCTCGATGGCGGCCAGAACGCGCGGCAGATCCTTCTGCGCCCACTTGGCGCTGTCGACGATCGCGGTCCAGCAATCCTTCACATAATTGTCGACCTGATCGTAGGGCGATTTGCGGAAGTTCGGGATGTGGCCGTTGATGAAATCCTCCCAGAATTTGGCCATCTGCTCGGGTGGCATCGGTTCCGACAGGTTCACCGGATGCGCCTCGAAACCATAGCCCTTGTAGACATCGACAAAGCCGGGATCGGACAGGAACACAGCCTTGTGGCCGCGCGCCTCAACGGCTTGCGCGATGCCGACGGAATTGAGCGCCGGGCCGTAGGCGGCTTCCGGAAAAAACGCGATCGTCTTCTGCGCCATCAAGCTTCTCCTATTCTGCGAAAATTCTGACATCGGCGGCGTCCCAGCCGAGTTCGACCTGGTCGCCCGACGAGACCGGCCGACGGTCGGCGGCATCGGCGGTGACGCGCACCAGGAAGGGTTTCGGCGACAAGGGCGTGCTGACATGGAGCTGCAAATCGAGCCCGTGATAGGCCAGCGCCTCGACCGTGCCGTTGGTGCGGATGGCGGTCTCGGTTGACGGGAACAGCCGGATGCGTTCGGGCCGCACCGAAGCGACGGCGGAAGCGCCAGGCGCAAGCGTGGCGGGTACCTTGCCGGCGATGCGCACGCCGTTCGCCGCTATCACGCCATCGGCTGATACCTTGCCCGGCACGAAATTCATCACGCCGATGAAGTCGGCAACGAAGCGATCGGCGGGATGCTCGTAGATGGCGTGCGGTGTATCGCATTGCAGCAGCTTGCCGTCCTTCAACACCGCCATGCGGTCGGCCATGACCAGCGATTCCTCTTGGTCATGGGTAACGATGACGAAGGTGATGCCGACCTCGTGCTGCAGGCGCTTCAGTTCCAGTTGCATGGCGCCGCGCAGTTTCTTGTCGAGCGCGCCGAGCGGCTCATCGAGCAGCAGCAGCCGGGGCCGCTTGACCAAGGCACGGGCGAGCGCGACGCGCTGCTTCTGCCCGCCGGACAGTTGCTCCGGTTTGCGGTCGGCGAACGGGACGAGTTCGGTGGTGGCCAGGATGGCGTCGACGCGGGAGCGGATTTCCGCTGACGGCAAACGCTCCATCTCCAGCCCATAGGAGACGTTGGCGCGCACGCTCATATGCGGGAACAGCGCGTAGGACTGGAACATCAGATTGACCGGCCGCTTGTTGGGCGGGGTTCTCGCGATGTCTCTGTTGTCGAGCAGGATACGTCCGTCCGTGGGCGTCTCGAAGCCAGCCAGCATGCGCAGCAACGTGGTCTTGCCGCAGCCGGAGGGGCCGAGCAGCGCGAAGAACTCGTTCTCCCGGATGTCGAGCGAGATGCCGTCGACGGCGGTGACGCGGCCGAAATTCTTCGACACATGGTCGATGGCGAGCAGCGTGCGCGGTTCGCTCATTGGCCGATGATCCCACGGTTGAGCCGCTGCGACAGGGTGAGCGCAGTGATTGAGACCGCCATGACGATCGTCGCCAGCGCATTGATCTCCGGCGTGATGCCGAAACGGATCATGGCGTAGATCTGCATCGGCAGGGTGGTCGAGGCGCGGCCGGCGCCGGCGGTGAAGAAGGCGATGATGAACTCGTCGACCGACAGCGTGAAAGCAAGCAATGCGCCGGCGATGACCGCCGGCAGGATGACCGGCAAGGTTATGCGCCTGAAGGTGGTGATGGCGGAGGCGCCGAGGTCGGCGGAAGCCTCGACGATCGACCAGTCGAAACTCTTCAGCCTTGCGCGCACTACCGAGCAGACGAAGGCGAGGTTGAAGACGACATGGGCAAGGATGATGGTGTGCAGGCCCATGGTCAAATTAAGCATGGAAAAGAACGACAGCAGCGCGATTGCGAGCACGATGTCGGGGATGATCATCGGCGCGAAGATTAGCGCCTCCAGGCCCTTGCCGTATTGCCGGCGCATCTCGACGCCAATCGCCAGCAGCGTGCCGAGCAGCGTAGCGATGGCGGTCGAGACCAGCGCGACGATCAGCGTGTTGAGCGCGGCGGACAGGATGGCGGAATTGCCGGCCAGCGAGGCATACCATTTCAGCGAAAAACCCGACCATGCCGTCGGCAGCCCGCCTTCGTTGAAGGACAACGCCACCAGCACTGCGATCGGGATGTAGAGGAAGGCGAAGACGAGAACGAGGATCGTCCGCATGCCGAGAGTGCGGGTGAAGGATTGGTTCATCGCGAGCCTCCGATAGTTTGGAGCCGCGTGAACGAACTGCGTCCTTCTCCCCGTTCACGGGGAGAAGATGCCGGCAGGCAGATGAGGGGCAGCGCCCAACCTTGCAGGCGCTGGCGTCGCCCCTCATCCGCCCCTTCGGGGCACCTTCTCCCCGTGAACGGGGAGAAGGCAAGGATCGCGCCGCGCTCAGCCATCGGCTTTTACCTCTGCCGCACGTCCCTCGGCGCGGTCGGCGGCCAGCGCCTGCGCCATCAGCACCAGAAGCATGATGGCGATCAGCGCCATGGCGAGTGCTGCGCCGAAGGGCCAGTCATTTGCGGTCAAGAACTGGTCGTAGACGAGGTTGCCGATCATCTGGAAACGGCCACCGCCAAGAAGCGCCGGGGTGACGAAATTGCCGATCGACAGTACGAAGACGAAGACCGCACCGGCAGCGATGCCCGGCACGGTGAGCGGCAGGATGACACGGCGAAATGTCGTGGCGGCCGAAGCGCCGAGGTCGCGCGAGGCCTCGGCGAGCTCCGGGTTGAGGCGTGACAGCGGCGCGTAGCAGGCGAGGATGACAAAGGGCAGATAGTTGTAGACCAGGCCGGCGATGACGGCGCCTTCGGTGTAGAGCATCGACGGCGGCTCGCCTGTGTATCCGAACCAGCGCAAGAGCTGCGTGATCAGCCCTTCGCGGTTGAGCAGCACGATCCAGGCATAGGTGCGGATCAGATAGTTGGACCAGAACGGCAGCACGGCGAAGAACAGGAACACCGGCTGCCACCGGCGCGGCGCGGCCGCGATGGCGTAGGCGGCGGCATAGCCGATCACCACCGCGATCAACGTAGCGGTGCCGGCGATGCGCGCCGACTTTAGGAAGATACCGGCATAGAGCGGATCGACGACCAGCCCGAAATTCTCCAGCGTGAAGGTGTAGTCGATTCCGCCATAGATGCCGCGCCGGAAGAAGGCGAGCGCCAGCACCAGCGCGCATGGAACGACCATCAGCGCAGTCAGCCAGACCAGCGCGGGAGCCATCAGCAGCGAGGAGCGGGAGATCCGCGTCACGCCACACCCCTGCCGATCATCTCGACTGCATCGAAATGGTGTCTCGGTAGCTGCCCCCTCACCCGGATTGCCAGCCGAATTGCGAAGGCCAATTCGGGGCAATCCGACCTCTCCCCGAGGGGAGAGGAGATGGCCAGCGCTGGCACCTTCCTCTTCTCCCCAGCGGGGAGAAGGTGGCCGCGAAGCGACCGGATGAGGGGGCGCTGCGCCGTCGATTGGCGAAAAGCTGCAAGCCGGCGAATCTCCCCCGTCAAAGGGGAGATGGCCGGTCCACCCTCCGCAGCTGCAGCGCAGCTGCTGCGGAGGACGGGCAGGCCAGAGGGGGGTGTGAAGGAACGCAAGCTTGCTTCCAGTGATCGAAGTGGCAGGCCGCTTACTGCGCGGCCTTGATCTCGCTGACGATCTTGGAATAGTCGCGCTGGGCTTCGCCGACGTCACGTAGCTGTTCGAACTTGACGAGGTCGGCCACCGGCATCGCCATGTTGGGGAATTTGGCCAGGAAATCGGCCGGCAGGCTTTCCATCGCCGGCTTGTTCGGCACCTTGTAGTCGATATTCTGTGCCGCCCAGGCGTGGTTCTTGGCGTCGAGCATGAAGTTGATGAATTTGAAGGCGTCGTCCTTGTGTTCGGACGCCTTCATCACGACCATCGTGTCGACCCACAGGTCCGAACCTTCCTTGGGGATGACGTATTTGATCTCGGGCTTGTCGGCGATGCCGTAGTTGCACCAGCCGTCCCAGGCCTGCACCATCAACGCCTCGCCGGAAACCAGCTTGGAGTAGAAGGTGGTGTCGTCATAGGCGAGCAGGGTTTTCTTTGCCGAGATCAAGAGGTCCTTGACCTCGGCCATCTTGGCCGGGTCGGTCTCGTTGACGGAATAGCCCTTGTCGAGTTGCCCGGCGGCCAGCAACCAGCGGTCAGTCGCCAGCATGGTGGTCTTGCCCTTCAGCTCATCGGAAGGCGCGAGCAAGTCGCTCCAGCTGGTCGGCGCCGTCTTGACCAGGTCCGAGCGGTAGCAGAGGCCCGTCGTGCCCCAGGTGTAGGGGACGGAGAAAGCGTTTCCGACATCGTGCGGCAGCTTGGTCGCCTCGGGATAGAGGTTGGCGAGGTTGGGGATCTTGGCGTGGTCGACCGGTTCGGTCAGGCCGAGCTTGTTCAGCACTTCGGCGAAGGGCGATGAGACGAAGACCACGTCATAGCCCTTGCCGCCGGCGGCAATCAGCTTGCCCATAATCTCTTCATTGGTGGCGTGCACCACCACTTCGCCGGAGACGCCGGTGGCGGTCTTGAAGGCGGACATGGCGTCGGGCGCCATGTAGCCGTCCCAGTTGGAGATGACGAGGTCGGCGGCGGCAGCCGGCGCCGACAGCGCCAGAGCAAGGCCGAGAGCGATTGAAGATATATTGAGCGCACGGCGCCGCAGGCTGGTAGCGGTCATGGCAGACTCCCATTCGGTTTGATCGTCGAAATCATTTGCCGGACCAAAGCCGGCGACCCGCGCCGATGCCTCGATCCTGTTCCCTCGGTCTTTTATCGCCGATTGTGCTGACAGTACTATTGCAGAAAAAAGTACGTCAATCCATAATTTGCCAACCGACCGAGGAATCTGGCCGATTGCGTCCGTTCCGGCGATCGGCCAAACCAATTCGTCACTTCCGTCCGCCGAGACCAGTCATGCAAGCCGCAGCCCGACGACCTCGCACCAACCATCTCGATCTGGCGCAGCGCATCCTCGATGTCGCGCGCCAGCGCGGTTTTGAACCCGGCGCCCGCCTGCCCGAGCAGCAGATCGCCTCGCTCTGTAATGTCTCACGCACGCCGGTGCGCGCGGCGCTCAGCCTGCTTGCCGGGCAGGGCGTGGTGCGCTGGGAGGCCGACACGGGTTATCACCTGGCGGTCGACCTCGCCGCGCAGCCGGCCATTGCCGCCGAGCTTCCCAGTGCTGAAGAAGACGAGCTTGCCGAAGCGATCCTGCGCGATCGCTCAGCGCGAAGGCTTGACCAGACGGTGACCGTCGCCGGGCTGATGCGGCGGTACGATGCTGATCGCAAGACGGTACTAAAAGCGCTTAACAAACTGACTGACGAGAATCTGCTTGATCGTGCGCCCGGCCAGTCCTGGCTGTTCCGGCGCGCGCCGGACGATCCGGAGGCGCAAGGCGAGAGCTATGAATTCCGCCTGCTGCTGGAGCCGGCCGCGATCCTGACGCCCGGCTTCCGGCTGGATGGTGCGCGGGCGGCAGCGTTGCGCCAGGGCATGGAAGCGCTCTCGGCATTGCCGGACGCGACCCTGGACACGCGCGAGTTCCAGCGGCTGGACATGGATTTTCATGGCATGATCGCCGAAGGCTGCACCAACCGCTTTGTGTCGGATGCGCTGGCCGATCATCTCCGCCTGCGCCGGTTGCCTGGCATCTATGCCGGCGTCAACGTCTTCCGGCTGCGGCAATCGCTGCGCGAACACTTAGGCATACTCGACTATCTTGAAAGCCGGCAGTATGAGGTGGCTGCCGATCTGCTTCGCATCCACCTGCGGCTCTCCCGCAACCAGCGACCGCAAGCGGCCAGCCGCGGAGCTCCCGCACTGTTCGGCATGATCCGCCGGCCGGACTGAAGAGGAATAATTGACGCGTAAAGCCAGCCCGACCATCGCGCTGTTTCCCGAAGCCAGTTTCGGCGCCGCATTGAATTGCGTCGGTATCGCACAGGCATTGCGCGCACGGGGCGCCCGGCCCGTCTTCATCTGCCATGCCGGTTTCTCCGGCGTCTTTGCCGACTATGGTTTCCAGGAATACCAGCTGCCGACCGACGAGCCGCTAAGCGACAGCGAACGCCAGAGCTATTGGCAGGCCTTCGTGCGCCGGCATCTGCCGCATTTCCGGCTGAGCCCGATCGACCAGCTCGAAACCTATGTTGCGCCGACCTGGCAAGCGATCGTCGACACTGCGGTCAATGCCGAGGCGCCGCTGCGCCAATTGCTGGCGCGGCTGAAGCCCGACGCGGTGGTGCTCGACAATGTTATCATGTTCCCGGCGATTGCTGCCGCCGGTTGCCCGTGGGTGCGTGTCGTCTCCTGCGCCGAGACAGAGCTGCCGGATGCCGAGGTGCCGCCTTACCTCTCCGGGATGGCTGCCGATGACCCGCAACGCGAGGCGTTCGAGGCGCGCTATCTGTCGGCCTCGGCGCCGGCACATGACCGCTTCAACCGTTTTCGCGCGGATTCCGGCCTGGCGCCGCTCCCCAAAGGCCTATTCCTCGAGACATCACCCGATCTCAACCTGCTGCTGACGCCGGCGATCGTACGGCGCGAGCGTGCCGAGCCGCTCGACCCCGAACGCTTCATTTATCTCGAAGGCTGCGTGCGCTCGGAAGGGCCGTTCGAGGTGCCGGTATTTCCGCGCAATGGCGGGCCGCTGGTCTATGTCAGCTTCGGCAGCCTTGGCGCCATGGATGTCGGTCTGATCGAGCGCATGCTGGCCGTCTTCGACAGGATGCCGGCGCGCTTCATCGTCAATGCCGGCGGACTGCGCGACGCCTATCGCGCGGTGCCGGACAATGTCTATCTCGACGCCTGGTTTCCGCAGCCTTCTGTGGTGGCGAAGTCTGACCTGTTCATCCATCACGGCGGCAACAACAGCTTTTGCGAGGCGCTGCGCTTCGGCGTGCCGTCGCTGATCATGCCCTATTGCTGGGACGGACATGACAATGCGCAACGCGCGGGAGAGACGGGCGTCGGCGACCATATCGGCCGCGATGCCTGGACCGAAGGGGGATTGGAGAGAGCCATTCTCGGTCTGCTGGCCGACGATGTGATGCGCGCCCGCCTCAGGGAGAATGCAGTCCGCATGGCGCTGACCCCTGGAACGGATGTGGCCGCGCAAGCCATACTCTCTCTCATAGGCACGTGAACCAAAATGCAGGACAAAAATACCAGCACCACTCTCTTCACCGGCAAAGATCCCAAGAGCTGGCTCGCTCAGCACGTCATTACCGAAGTCGAGTGCCTGGTGCCAGACATGAACGGCGTGCTGCGCGGCAAGGCGCTGCCGACGGCGAAGTTTCTCAAGGCGCTGGAAGACCGCGCGCTTTATCTGCCGAGCAGCGCTTTCCTGGTCAGCATTGATGGCCGCTATTCCGGCTCGATCGATGAAGGCTTTGCCTATCAGGATCCGGACATGCGCATGGTGCCCGATGTCTCGACGCTGTGCCTGGCGCCAGGCGGCGGTGCCGGCAAAGCCTATGTCTTCGCCGACGCCTTCCACATGGACGGCAGACCATGGATGGCCTCGCCGCGGCACGTGCTGCGAGCCGTGCTCGATCTCTATCGCCAGCGCGGCTGGCGGGCGGTGGTGGCGCCGGAGGTGGAATTCTATCTGACCGCGCCCAATCCCAATCCAGATCAGCCGCTGACCGCGCCGGTCGGCGCCAATGGCCGCGCCGAAGGCTCACAGCATCCCTATGACATGGTGGCGCTGGAAGAATTCGAGCCGGTGATCCGGCGCGTCTATGACTATGCCGCGGCCGCCGGTCTGCCGCTGGACACGCTGATCCATGAATCGGGCACCGCGCAGTTGGAGATCAATCTGCTCCATGGCGATGCGGTGCCGCTAGCCGACCAAGTGCTGCTGTTCAAGCGGCTGACGCGCCAGGCCGCGCAACAGAGCGGCATGCATGCCACCTTCATGGCCAAGCCGATCGCCGCGCAAGCCGGCAGCTCGATGCACCTGCACATGTCTGTCGTCGACGAGAAGACCGGCGTGGCGCTGTTTGCCAGCGCTGATGATGCCGACACCGAAATGTTCGGCCATTTCATCGGCGGCCTGCAGAAGTACGTGCCTGAGATCATGCCGCTGTTTGCGCCGAACGTGAATTCGTTCCGCCGCATCCGGCCGAACCACAGCGCGCCGGCCAACATCGAATGGTCGCATGACAACCGTTCCTGCGGCCTGCGCGTGCCGGCCGGTGGGCGTGCCGCAAGACGGGTGGAGAACCGGCTACCGGGTGCGGATTGCAATCCCTATCTGGCGATCGCCGGCTCGCTGCTCGCCGGCTATCTCGGCGTCGAGCAGAAGCTGGCGCGCTCGGCTGAGGCGTCGGGTAATGCCTACAAGATCAAAAGCACGCTGCCGAAAACCATGGAGGAGGCGCTCGACCGTTTCACCGCTTGCGAGCCGGTGCGGGCATTGCTCGGCGAGGATTTCTTCCAGACCTATCTGCGCGTCAAGAGTGTCGAACTCGACCTGTTCCAGAGCGTGGTGACGAGCTGGGAACGTGACCATTTGTTGCTGAAGGTGTGATCATGGCCTCCAGCTCAACGGGTTTCAATTCCGGTCTCGATATCGGCAAATCCTACTATGTCGCCACCGCCAATCCGGCGCCGGACCATCCGGCGCTGGTGGGAGATGTCGAGGCCGACCTGGTGGTGGTCGGCGGCGGCTGCACAGGCCTGTCCGCCGCCCTTCATGCCGCCGAGCGCGGTCTGAAGGTGGTTCTGCTCGAAGGCGGCAAGATCGGCTGGGGTGCATCGGGCCGCAATGGCGGCCAGATGATCCCCGGCCTGCGCAAGGGCGCAAAGGGGCTGGTCAAGCTCTATGGGCCCGAGCGGGCGAAGGCGCTGTTCGATCTCGCCTTCGAGGCGCGCGGCCTGGTGCTCGACATCATCAAGCGCCATGCCATCGATTGCGATCTGAGGCTGACCGGTCATCTGGTTGGCGCGGTCAACGGCTCCGATCTTAGGGATCTCGAAGAAGAGGCGAAATGCCTTGAGAGCGTGATGAAGTTTCGCGATGTCGAGATCCTGTCGGCGGCGGACGCGCGGGCCAAGGTCGACACGCCTTACCACGGGGCCATGTATGAGCCGCTTGGCGGCCACATGCATCCGCTGAACTACACGCTCGGGCTTGCCCGTGCCGCTGTGGCGGCAGGTGTCGTCATCCATGAGAATTCGGTGGCGGTGAAGCTGGAGCGCGAGCCTTCGATCCGGGTCTCGACATCGAAGGGCTCGGTGCGGGCCAAGCATGTCGTGTTGGCCGGCGATGCGTTGCTGCACGGGCTGGAGCCGCGCGTCAACAGCCGCATCATGCCCGTCGGCAACTACATCGTCGCCACCGAGCCGCTGGAGGGCAAGCGCAACGTCATCCCGGCCAATGTGGCGGTGTCCGACACACGCTTCGTCGTCAACTATTTCAGAATGTCGGCGGACGGACGCCTGCTGTTCGGCGGCGGCGAGCGCTACACGCCGTCGCCGCCGGCCGACATTGCCGGCTTCGTGCGGCCGCATATGGAGGCCACTTTCCCGCAACTGAAGAGCTGCCGCATCGACCATGCCTGGGGCGGGCTGGTCTCAGTGACGACGTCGCGGCTGCCGCATGTCGGGCACTATGGCGAGGTCTATTTCGCGCATGGCTATTCCGGCAAGGGCGTCATCCTGTCGACGCTGTCGGGCAAGCTCTTGGCCGAAGCGATCACCGGCGATGCCTCACGGCTCGACCTGTTCTCGACGCTGACGCCGATGCCGTTCCCAGGCGGCACGGCGCTGCGTGGTCCGCTCTATGTGCTCGGCATGTTGTGGTACGCCATGCGCGACCGCATCAAGCACTGAGTTACCGCTGGCGGGCGGGGATCATCGGAGGCGATTGCCTGCGTGATTTTCAGTTCCCCGGCCGCTCGACGGTTCGCGCCACGGAAGCGATGCCGGCAACATCGTATCCACGTAAGGACGGTTGCGCGCTCGGCTACTGATCTCGGCGCGTATTCAGAACCAGATCAGCCAGACAAGCTGCAGGATGACCAGCGCAATGGCGTCCCAGAAGATGAGCTCGCCGGTCGAGAACCAGCGCCTCGACTTGTTGAAAACATAGAACACCCGCCAGACCAGCGCTGCGGAGGCCAGCGGCACCAGAGCGAGCAGCGTGCTCACGGCAGCCGCGCTCCCGACACGGCATCGAACGTGTGCAGCGCTGCCGGTGGGAAGCGCAGGTGTAGCGGTTGGCCGGGGTCGTAGGCGCGATCGTCATTCACTGTCCTGACGATCAGTGCGTTTGCCTCGCTTTTGGCGAAGATCAGCACATCGGGTTCGACCTGCCTGTGTGATTTGCCACATAAGGGCGGCGAGAACGAGGAGTCCGGATGCGGTACTCCCACGTATCAGCGGCTTGAGCATTCATCCCTCTCCCTAGAAGTCGTGCCTGGCGGGCCGGCGCCCGTTCTGTCATAAAATATGTGGTACTGCAAACTAAAATGTGGCACCTTGCAACAAATGATTGGGAGATGTTAACAGACCGGCAGTAACCCGGCTTTCCCGACCAGGCGAGGGACCTTTCGGATGGACTTCATCTTCATGCTGACGCGAAACGATCGCACGGTCGAGGACTGCCTCGACCTGGTCGATCTGATCGAGCCGGTCGGTCTGAAGCATGTCGGCTTCAAGGATATTGGCGTTGCGCCCGATGTGCTGCGCAAGCTCGCCGGCGCCATTCGCCGGACAGGCGCCACCGCTTATATGGAAGTCGTCTCAACGACAGCGGAGGCGTGCCTCAACTCCGCGCGCATTGCCCGCGATCTCGGCATCCAACGCCTGCTTGGCGGCACCCAGGTCGACGAGATCATGGCGCTGCTGGAGGGGAGCGACACCGAATACTACCCTTTTCCGGGCCGGCCGGTCGGCCATCCGACCAAGCTCGGCGGCTCCCCGGGAGATGTCGAGGCCGATTGCCGCTCCTTCGCGGAAAAGGGTTGTGCGGGATGCGATATCCTCGCCTATCGCGCCACCGAGGCCGACCCGGCCGAACTGGTTCGCGCCGCCCGACGCGGCCTTGGTCCGTTGCGGCATCTGATCGTAGCCGGCGCGGTGGCTTCGGCCGATCGGATCAAGGCAATCAAGCAGGCTGGCGCAGACGCTTTTACCATTGGCACAGCGGTTTTCGACGGTTCCTATTCGCCGACGAAAGGTTCTATCCTCTCGCAACTGCGGGATGTCCTCGCGGATTGCGAGCGTGTCTAATGGCGGTTATCGGCATCGATCTCGGCACCCAGAGCCTTAAGGCGGTTGTCGTCGATGACGAGTTGCGGCTGCGTGGCGAGGCCGGCGTGCTTTACCAGCCGGCCTTTCCGGCGCCGGGATGGGCCGAACAGAATCCGGCGCTGTGGTTGGCGGCGCTGAAGCCGGCGATTGCCGACGCGCTCGACAAGGCCGGGCTGGCGCCATCCGACATCAAAGGAATCGCCATTGCCGGACAGCTCGACGGCTGTGTCGCTGTCGATAGCAGCGGTCAGGCGCTGGCGCCATGCATCATCTGGATGGACCGGCGCGCATCGGGAGAAATTGCCGGCATCGACCCGGATTTCATCCGCGAGCGCACGGGTCTCGTTCTGGACGCAACGCATATGGCGGCGAAAATCCGCTGGGCAACGCGCAACCTGCCCGAAGCGCGCCGAGTAGCACTCTGGCACCAGCCGGTATCGTTCGTGGTCGCGGCTTTGTGCGGCCGTGCCGTCATCGACCACGCGCTGGCCTCGACGACCATGCTCTATGGGCTGAAGGAGCGCTTCTATGCCGGCGATCTGCTCGCCGCCTTCGACATCGATGCAGATAAATTGCCCGGCATCGACGATGCATCGGCGGTCGCCGGCGCCTTGACTGCGGCCGGCGCCGATCTGACAGGCCTGCCTGTGGGCACACCGCTGGCAGTCGGCACCGGCGACGATTTTTCCGCAGCTATCGGCGCAGGCGTTGTCGTGCCCGGTGTCGTTACCTGCAATCTCGGCACGGCGGAAGTGGTCGGCGCGGTGTCCGACACGCCTCGGCTCGACACCGGCGGCCTGGTCGAGACGCATGGTTTTCTCGGTGACCGCTATTTCGTCTCCAACCCCGGATGGCTCTCGGGCGGTGCAGTGACCTGGTTCCTGTCCACTTTCGGCGTCGATTCTCCGGCGGCAATGTCGGAGCTGGCGGCGACGGTCGTTGCCGGCAGCGACGACCTGCTGTTCCTGCCGGCGCTGTCCGGCGCCATGGCGCCGCGCTGGATCGCCGAGGCGCGGGGCGCTTTCTACGGCCTTACTTCCTTCCACGGCAAAGCGGCCTGCGCGCGCGCGGTGTTGGAGGGCTGCGCTTTCGCCATGCGCGACGTTGTCGACCGGCTGGACGAACTTGGCATCGCCACCGGGCGCATCAGGCTCTCGGGCGGCGGCGCGCGTAGCCGGGTGTGGGCGCAGATCCGCGCCGATGTCAGTGGCAGGCCGGTGGAAATCGCCGACGCCGCCGATGCCTCGCCGATCGGTGCGGCAATCCTTGCCGCCAACGCCATCGGCCTTTCGTCCTCAGTGCAACAGGCGGCCGAAAGGCTGAGCGATGGCATCGAGACGATCGACCCCAATCCTTCGGCCAAGGCCGCCTACGACAGAAGTTACCGCCGGTATCGGACCCTGTTCGATGCCCTGACCCCGCTTCATGCTGACTGATTGGACGGCATCCCGATGTCCAAGGAAATGCTCGATCGCCTTATTGCCGGTACGTTGCCTGATCCGGATGGTGAGGGCATGCTATCGGTGCCGCTGAAGACCATCGTCATCGGGCGCGGTCTCGGCGACGAAGCGGATGCGCTGGTCAAGCCGTTACCGCTCGGCCGCAAGCTCGCCGTGGTTATGGATCCCGACACGCGACTGGCGCTGGGCGAGAGGGTGTCGATCGCGCTGCGCGGCTCCAGCGATGTCGACAAGATCATCCTGCCGCGCCATCCGCATCCGGACATGGACGCGGTGCGATCGGTGATCGCCCGCACGAAAGACGCCAGCGGCCTGGTTGCGGTCGGATCGGGCTCGATCAACGACATCACCAAATATGCCGCGCATCTGACCCAAAAACCCTATGTGGTGTTCGGCACCGCACCTTCGATGAACGGCTATACCTCGGTGTCGGCGGCGATCACCGAGGACGGGCTGAAGAAATCGCTGACGGCAAGCCTGCCGGTCGGTGTGTTTCTCGATCTCGACGTGATGGCGCGGGCGCCGCAACGGCTGATCGCCGCCGGCTTCGGCGACTCGATGGCGCGGCCGACAGCGCAGACGGACTGGCTGATGGCGCATCTGCTGATCGGCACGCCCTACAGGCAGGCGCCGTTCATGCTTCTGGCCGAGGACGAGAAGACGCTGATCGCCAAGGCCGGCGAACTCAGGACAGGGGACCTTGAGGCAATGGAAGTGCTGGTGCGCACGCTGGTCATGTCCGGCCTCGGCATGACTTTGTGCGGCGGCTCCTATCCTGCCAGCCAGGGCGAACATCTGATCGCCCACTACATCGATATGCGCGGCCAGGGACTGCCCGAGGCGCATCACGGCGAACACATAGCGGTGACGACGTTGACAATGGCGCGGCTGCAGGAACGCGTGCTGGCATTGCCGGAGCTGCAGCTTGCGCCGTCCGCCGATACACCGGACCGCTTCATCGAGATTTTTGGCGAAACGCTTGGACGCTCCTGCTGGGCAGCGTTCAAGCCCAAGCTGCTCGACCACGAGCGGGCGACCGCCATCAACACCATGCTGGCCGAGCAATGGCGTTCGTATCGCGAAAGGCTTTCCCGCGTGGCCCGTCCGGCGCGCGAGATCGCGGCAGCACTGCGTGCCGCCGGTGCGCCGACCACGCCGCAGGAGGTCGCCATACCGGCTGCCTTCTACGACGAAGCAGTCGCCAATGCCCGGCTGATCCGCGACAGGTTCACTATGCTCGACGTCGCGGCCGTCTCGCTCGAAACGGTCGCGGCGGGAGCCTGAGCGGGTGCTGCGTCCGCTTGCCGACTTCACCACCTGGACCGGCGCAAGATCGCCGTCGTGCTGACCGACATAGACGACACCTTGACTGACAGGGGACGATTGCCGGCAAAAGCCTATGCGGCGCTGGAGCGGCTGAAGCAGGCTGGGTTCATCGTCGCGCCGGTCACCGGCCGGCCGGCTGGCTGGTGCGACTTGATCGCGCGGCAATGGCCGGTGGATGGTGTGATCGGCGAGAACGGCGCGTTCTATTTTCGCTACGACGACGCTGCCAAGCGGATTGTTCGCCACTACGCCAAAAGCGCTGCCGAACGGCAGGCCGATGCCGCACGTCTGCGCGAGATCGAGCAGACGGTGCTGCGTGAGGTTCCGGGTGCGGCGGTCGCCGCCGACCAGCCCTATCGCGAGGCCGATCTGGCGATCGACTTTTGCGAGGATGTCGCGCCGCTGCCAAAAACCGAAGCGCTGAAGATCGTTGGTATCTTCCAGCGCTATGGCGCGACGGCGAAAATTTCGTCCATCCATGTCAATGGCTGGTTCGGCAAATACGACAAACTGTCGACAAGCCGGCTATTCTTGCAGGACTGTTTCGGTATAGATATTGACCACGACAAGGACAGCATTGCCTTCGTCGGCGATAGTCCAAACGATGCACCAATGTTCGGCTTCTTCCCCAACAGCGTCGGCGTCGCTAATGTGCTGGACTTCGCCGGCGAACTTCCGGCATCTCCTGCCTTCGTCACAAGCGGGCGCGGCGCGCAAGGATTTGCCGAGCTTGCTGACGCGTTGATTGCTGCAAAGGGAATGGAAGTGTCATGGATCGAGGCCGACTGACGAAGAAGGAGCGGCACGCGCTTATCCTTTCGGAAGTGCGCCGGTCGGCGTCCATTCGCATCTCCAAGCTCGCCCGGCGAATCGGGGTCGCCGGCGAGACCATCCGCCGCGATCTCATCGAACTCGGCGATGCCGGGCTGATCAACCGCACCTATGGCGGCGCGACGATCTCGCTGGTGACGACCGAACCGGTAATTTCCGAGCGCGGCCTGACCCTGGTCGACGAGCGCGCCCGCATCGGCCGCGGCGCGGCCGGCCTGATCGAGAAGGGCCAGATCGTGATGATCGACGGCGGTTCGACCACTTATGAGGTGGCACGCAACCTTTCGCAGCTGAAGCGCGACCTGACCATCATCACCAATTCCACCGGCGTGGCCTCGGTGGCCGGCGCCAATCCGACCTTTCGCGTGCTGCTTTGCCCCGGAACCTATGACAGCAGGGAAGGCAGTGTACTGGGCGAAGACACGGTCGAGTTCGTGCGCCGCTACAACGCTGACGTTGCCATCATCGGGGCGTCGGGACTAAGTGCCGACGGCCCGAGCGACATGATCTCCGGCGCCGCGGCAGTCAAGCGCGCGATGATATCGCGTTCACTGTCGACGGTGCTGGTGGTGACCCACGACAAGTTCGGCCGCTCCAGCCTGGAGCGCATCTGCGGACTTGACGACATTGCCGACATCGTCACCGACAGCGAACCCACGGCCGACCTGCGCACTGCTGCCGAACAGGCGGGCACGGAGCTGCATGTGTTCGCCGGCGACTGATTGGGCGGCGCCGCTGGCTATCCGGCAGCATCCCGGTTGGTCAGGGCGATGTGGCAGCAGCCGGAGCCGTGGCCCGGCGTCCAGGTGACATTGTCGAAGCGCACGCCCGTCGCCTCGAACAGGCCGCGGTCGAAGGCGCCGGCGATGCGGCAGAGCGTGGCAAGTTTTTCATCGCCGACACCGGCCTCGACCCAGGCCTCCTTCAGCGGACAGCGTTTCACCTTGAAGGCGATGTGGTCCGGCCCGCGCTCGACATCGGTCGGATACATCAGGCCGCCATCCGGGCTGACGGCCAGGAACGCTTCGCCGATGGCCGCTGCGTCGTTGGGCCCGAAGCGGGCAAAGGCTGCTGCCGCCACCTCCTTGCCGCGCTGCTCGATGGTGCGGATCATGATCGCTTCGGCTCTTTCCGCGCCCAGTTCGCCGGTCAGCTCGTCGAGAAACAGGCGGTAGAGATCGGCGCGGTTGCGGAAGGCGAAATCGAGTTCGCGCGAGAGTTTTTCGGCTCTGGCTTCGGCGTCTGTCATGGTACCTGCCTGCTGCTTCTGTTCAATCTTGGTGCCGCCGCCACCAGCGCCTTGCCGATGGCCGATTGCGGCGCGTCGATAACGGCGCGGGCGTCGCCGCTCTCGGCGATCCGCCCGGCGTCGAGAAGGACAACGCGGTGGGCGATCGCACGAACAACGCCGAGATCGTGCGAAATGAAGAGATAGGCGATCCGTTCCCTGGCCTGCAGGTCGAGCAGCAGCTCAAGAATCTGTCCGCGCACGGAAACGTCGAGCGCCGACACCGCCTCGTCGAGTACAATCAGCGACGGGTTCGTTGCGATGGCGCGGGCAATCGCCACGCGCTGGCGCTGGCCGCCGGAGATTTCATGGATGGCGCGTGGAGCGAGATCGGCCGTCAGCCCAACACGCTCGAGCAAGGCAGCGATGCGGGCCGGACGCTCGGCGCGGGAAGCGATGGCATGGATGCGCAAGGGATCGTCAAGCACGCGCGCCACCGTGGCGCGCGGGTTGAAGGCGGCGAGCGGATCCTGAAACACCATTTGCAGGTGGGCTCGCCGGGCGCGCAGGGCAGCGCCGTTCAAGGTAAGGAAGTCATCGCCTTCGAATTGTATGTTTCCGGCATCCGGTTCGATCAGCCTGAGCACCAGCCGCCCGATTGTCGACTTGCCGCTGCCGGAGGGGCCGGCCAGCGCCAGCGTTTCGCCGGGCTCGATGGTGAGGGAGACGCCGTCGACGGCGGCGATAGTCTTGCCGCCGCGGCGATAGCGTTTGGTCAGGTCGGAGACGGTGAGCAAGCTCATGCCGGCGTCCGTCGCAGCAGCGGCGAGGCGTCGAGGCCAAGATGGGCGTCGAGCAGCGCGCGCGTATAGTCCTGGCGCGGGGCATTGACGATCTGCTCCGTCGAGCCGATCTCAATCAGCTCGCCGTGCCGGAACACGGCGATGCGTTCGGCAAGCTCGGCGGCCAGCGCGATGTCGTGGCTGATGAACAACAACGTCATGCCATCCTCGATGACCAGTTGCCGGATCAGCGCGACGATCTCGGCTTGCACGATGGTGTCGAGCGCGCTGGTCGCCTCGTCGGCGATCAGCAGTTTCGGTCCGGCGGTAATGGCCGCGGCGATCGCTACGTGCTGCTTCTGGCCGCCGGAGAGCTGATGAGGAAAGGCGTGTATGGCGGAGGCCGGGTCGGGCAAGCGGACGCGTTCGAGCAGGTGCTTTGCCCTGGCGTAAGCTTGTGGCCAGTCAAGGCCGAGATGGGTGTGGGCGACTTCGGCGATTTGCTTGCCAACCGCCATCACCGGGTCGAGGCTGGCGGAAGGGTCCTGGAAGACGAAGCCGATGTCGCGGCCTGGGAGGGGCTGTCGGGGTCCGCCAATCGCGGATGTTCGGCGTTCCGTCACACCCCCCTCTGTCCTGCCGGACATCTCCCCCGCAAGGGGGGAGATTGTGCTCTCATCTCTGTCTTCGCCAATCGTCGAAGTTGAAGAGCCAACGTCGGAACTGCTGATCTCCCCCCCCGCGGGGGAGATGTCCGGCAGGATAGAGGGGGGTGCCTTGGCACTTGCCTTTCCCGTCGATTCCAAGAACCAATCGATGGTACCCTCAATCCTGGCACTCCTCGGCAGCAACCCTGCAATCGCCAGCGCCAGTGTGCTCTTCCCCGACCCGCTTTCGCCGATGATGGCCAGGCGCTCGCCTGCAACAACATCAAGGCTGATGCCTTTCAGCGCCGTCACCTCGGTCCCATCCCGCCGATAGTGCACCGAGAGATCGCGGATCTCAGCCAGCGCGGTCACGACAGGCTCCTCCGCACGGCCGTCGTCTCGACCACGCCTTCGCCGGCGAGATAGATACCGAGCACGGTCAGCACGAGTGCGATACCTGGAACGATCGACAGGAAGGGCGCGGTGCGCAGAACGGTGCGGCCCTCGGCGATCATGCCGCCCCAGGTGACGCGGTTGGGGTCGCCGAGGCCGAGAAAGGAAAGTGCTGCTTCGGTGAGGATCGCGGCGGCGACGATCACCGAGGACAGCGCCAGCACCGGCGGCAGAGCGTTGGGCAGCACTTCACGGAAAGCGATCGCCATCGGATGCATGCCGATGACGCGGGCGCCGGCGACATAGTCGCGCTCGCGGATCGACAGTACCTCGGCGCGCGCCACACGCGCCGGTCCGGTCCAGGCGCCAAGCGCGATGGCCGCGACGACAATGCCGAGCGACGGGCCAACGACGCTGACGAAAGCCAGCGCCAGGAGAAAACTCGGCACGGTCTGGAAGGCATCGGTGATGCGCATCAGCACCTCGTCGACAAGCCCACCGGCGAAGCCGGCCAGCGTGCCGATGACCGCACCGATCAAGAGCGCCGCCGCTGCCGCCGCCAGCCCGACCGCCAGCGAGGTACGGGCGCCGTGGAACAATTCGGCCAGCACGTCACGGCCGAGCCGGTCGGTGCCGAGCGGCAGCGACCAGTCCTGAAACGGCGGCAGCAGGGCCGGACCGGCGATAGCTTGAGGGTCGCCGGGGAAAAGCAGCGACGCAGACAGCGCCATGGCGAAAAGCACCGCCAGAATGATCGCGCCGGCGACCGCTTCCGGCCGGCGCAGGAGCCGGTTGAGCGGGCTCACGCGCCGGCCTCGCTGGCGCCGACGCGCGGGTCGAGAAAGGCGTAGGCGATGTCGACGGCAAGGTTGATGGCGATGACCAGGACGGCGCTGGTGAGGATGATGCCGAGCAGCAGCGGTGTGTCGCGCGAGGCCACCGCTTCCTGCGCCAGCCGGCCAAGGCCGGGTACGGCAAAGACGCTCTCGATGACGACGCTGCCGCCCAGCATCTGCGCTGATTGCAGGCCGAGCATGGTGATGAGGGGCAGCAGCGCGTTGCGGGCGACATGGGCAAACACGATGCGGCGGCGCGACAGCCCCTTGGCGCGGGCGGCGAGGACAAAATCCTGCCGCCAGGCCTCGGCCATGCCGGCGCGCATCATGCGCAGATAGAGTGCGAGGTAGATGAAGCCGAGGGCGGAAACCGGCAGGACGAGGTGCCTGGCGATGTCGGCGGCGCGGGCGAAGCCGGTCTTGTCGGAGGCCAGGTTCTCGATGCCACCGATCGGCAGCCAGCGCAAATCGACGGCGAAGACGACGATCAGCACCAGGCCGAGCCAGAACCCAGGCACGGCATAGAGCGCCAGCGAGCCGATGGACAGGAAGCGGTCGCGAAAACTGCCGGGTCTGGCGCCGGCATAGATGCCGAGCGCCGAGCCCAAGCCGAAGGAGAGCGCGGTGGCGCTGACCATCAGAAGCAATGTCGTCGGCAGGCGCTCGAGGATGACTTCGCGGATCGGTCGCGAGAAGGTGACTGACTGGCCGAGGTCGAGATGCAGCAGCGCCCAGAGATAGTTGGCGAGCCGTGTCAGTTCCGACTGATCGAGGCCCCAGCGATGACGCAGCAATTCGATCATGCCGGCATCGCCGCCGGTCGAGACGATATAGGCGTCGACGGCGTCACCGGGCGCGGCTTCGAGCAAAAGGAAGGTGCCGATGATGACGATCAGCAGCACGAAGATGCTGCCGACGAGACGGCGGCGAATGAGGGTGAGGGCGCGGATCATGGGGAAATGGCGCCGCGCGAAGGTATTTGAAGTTGCGCTCTACGGCGCGCCCCTCTGTCCTGCCGGACATCTCCCCCACGAGGGGGGAGATCAGCTGTCATCCCTGCCTTCGCCAATCTCCAACGTTGCGGGACTGAGCGGGCGGCAGAAACTGCCAATCTCCCCCCTCGTGGGGGAGATGTCCGGCAGGACAGAGGGGGGCGCGAAGGAACTCTCATCCCTGATGATGAGCACTCGCTCAAACGATGCGCAAGCATCGCGTGCGGATCGCGCTAGCCCGCCAGGTACGTGTCCGCCCAGTTCGAAACCGCCCAGCGCGGATTGTTGGCGATATTCCCCACCGTGTCGCGCGCGACGCTGATAAAACTCCACTCCGCAACGTTGATCAGCGGCAGGTCGGCGGCCACCTCCTTCTGGAATTCCTTGTACAGATCGGTGCGCGCTGTGGTGTCGAGCGTTTCCGATGCCTTGGCGATCAGCGCATCGAGCGCATCGTTCTTGTAGCCGCCCTGGTTGGAGAAAGGCACGCCGTCCGGAATGCCGCTCTGCACCAGGATGGTGGTCGAGATCGCCGGGTCGCCGCGGAACACTGGCGGGCCGACGGCGAGGTCGAAGGCGTGGTCGGTGTAGACCGCCTTGATGTGCGCGGGCGCATCGTTGTTGACGATCTCGGCGTCGATGCCGATGGCAGCCAGCGCCTGGCGCAGATAGTCGCCGAATTGTTTGGTCTCGTTGAAATAGGGCGCCGGCAGGAGTTTGAGCGCAAAGCGCTTGCCATCATCGGCCTTGGCGTAGCCGGCATCGTCGAGCAAGGCGTTGGCCTTGGCGACATCGAATGGATAGGTCGGCACGTCGGCGGTGTAGAATTGCGGGTCATTCTTCGGCACCGGGCCGGTGGCGGTCGCGGCATAGCCGAGGAACACCGTCTTGACGACGAAATCCTTGTCGATGGCATGCGCGATGGCCTGGCGCACCTTCACCTCGGCCAGTTCCTTGCGGCGATGGTTGATCTCGACGACGAGCTGATAGGTTAGCCCCTCATAGCCCTTGGAGATGACCTT
This sequence comes from Mesorhizobium sp. P2_B5, assembly GCF_056404775.1. Classification (NCBI taxonomy): domain Bacteria; kingdom Pseudomonadati; phylum Pseudomonadota; class Alphaproteobacteria; order Hyphomicrobiales; family Phyllobacteriaceae; genus Mesorhizobium; species Mesorhizobium sp. P2_B5. Next base: position 25,768 of record NZ_JBFUDJ010000021.1, read on the forward strand.
CAGGCCCGGCACTTTGGAGATGCGGTCGAGGTCGGCCAGTGGCACCGCGGAGAAGGCGGCGAGCTGGATCTCTTCGGCCTCGAGCGCGGACGCGGCCGACGTGCGGTCAGGAAGCACCTGATAGATGATCTCGTCGAGATAGGGCTCGTCCTTACCCCAGTAGTCGGCATTCCTGGTCAGCTTGTAATACTGGCCGGCCTTGTACTCGCCGAACTTGAACGGTCCGGTGCCGATGGGCGCATTGTTGGCCGGGTTCTCCTCGATCTTGCCGACCTCATAGACATGCTTTGGCACCACGCTCGACAGCGCCGGCAAGGCGTTGCGGATGAGCTGGAACGGAGTCGGCTTGGCGAATTTGAATACGGCGGTGAAGTCGTCCGGGGTGTCGACGCTGGCCAGATCCTTGAACACGGTGCGGCCGAGATTTTGCAGCGGCTTCCAGATCTGCAGCGCCGAGAAGGCGACGTCGGCCGAGGTGAACGGCTTGCCGTCATGCCATTTGACGCCCTCGCGCAGCTTGAAGGTCACCGACAGCCCGTCGGCGGCGCCTTCCCAGGAGAGCGCCAGACGCGGCTCGAGCCCATCCTTGCCGTCAAACGAGGCTTCGGCCAGCGTCTCGACGATCTTGCTGGAGATGAAGAAAACGCCGTTGGAGGCGACGATCGCCGGATTGAGATTGCGCGGCTCGGAATCGGCGGCGAGCACGAGGCGGCCGCCCTTCTTCGGTGTCTGCGCCCAGCCCGATGCCGGCATGGCGGTGGAGGCCAGCAGCAGGGCCGACCCCGAAAGCAGCGTGCGTCTAGAAATATCTGACATGATCGAACTCCGTCCTCTCCGCGACCCTGCCGGGTGCACCAATCCCCCCCGGATACCAGCGGGGTGCGCCAGCCTCCTTGTAGCGCCGATTATGGGCCTTGTGCGGGGTTTCGCCAGAGACGGAATTGGCGCATCCTTGCTTGGCTTTGAAATTTTCGTCCGCTGGACCAGTTAGAAGCAGTGGCTCCAACCGATCATTCTGGTAGGACCAGATTGGCTGAGTAGCCGATGAATGACGATTTGCAGACTGGCGCGGTGACGCCATTTCCTTGTTTCTGGCTGGACCAGAGTGAGCATAATGGTGCAGATTTGATCGACAGCCGAGGGATCGGGCGCAGCGCGACCGACGATCCCAAGCAATCAGGGAGAGAAAGATGAACATCGCCCCGGGCAAGAATGCCGTCAGCAATATCCCGTTCGACCAGGCACGGGTCGACCGGCTGATGGAAGAAGCCGGCATCGATGTGCTGCTGGCGACGTCCAAGCACAACACCCAATATCTGCTCGGCGGCTACAAGTTCATCTTCTTTGCCGCCATGGATGCGATCGGCCACAGCCGCTATCTGCCCGTTGTCGTCTACGAAAAGGGCGGGCCGGAACATGCCGCCTATATCGGCAACCGCATGGAAGGCGCGGAGCACCAGAACAATCCGTTCTGGACGCCGACGCTGCATGCCGCCTGCTGGGGCACGCTCGACGCCGCCAATCTTGCGGTGGAGCATATCAGCAAGATCGGCAAGGCCGGCGCGCGCATCGGCATCGAGCCAGCCTTCCTGCCGTCCGACGCCTATGCGCTGATCCGCAAGGCGCTGCCGGACGCCAAGCTGATCGATGCGACCGACATGCTGGAGCGCATGCGCGCCATCAAGACCGATGCCGAGCTGGAAAAGCTGCGCATCGCTTCCGAGCTGATCACCGATTCCATGCTGGCGACCATCCAATGGGCGCGCGAAGGCACCACCAAGGCCGATATTATCGAGCATCTGCGGCGCGAGGAAACCAATCGCGGCGCGCATTTCGAATATTGCCTGCTGACGCTCGGCTCCAGCCACAATCGGGCGGCGTCACCGCAGGCGTGGAAGAAGGGCGAGGTGCTGTCGATCGATTCCGGCGGCAATTACCATGGCTATATTGGCGATCTCTGCCGCATGGGCATTCTCGGTGAACCCGATGCCGAACTGGAAGATCTGTTGGCCGAGGTCGAGACGGTGCAGCAGGCGGCCTTCTCCAAGGTCAAGGCAGGCACCATCGGCGGCGACATGATTTCGCATGCCGAGGGCGTGCTGAAGGCCTCCAAGGTTGCGCCCTATACGGATTTCTTCGCCCACGGCATGGGGCTGATCACGCATGAAGCGCCGTTCCTGATGACCAACCATCCGGTGACGTACGAAGGCACTTACGCCGCCAAGCCCCTGGAAACGAACATGGTGCTGTCGGTGGAGACGACCATGCTTCACCCGACGCGGGGGTTCATCAAGCTGGAGGATACGGTTGCGGTGACGGACACCGGTTACGTGATGTTCGGGGATAGGGCGCGGGGATGGAACAGGGGTGGGGCGGCCTAGTTCGGCGCGACCCCCTCACCCGGATTGCCATCCGAATTGCGAAGGGCAATTCGGGACAATCCGACCTCTCCCCTAGGGGAGAGGAGGGAGTTGGCGTTGGCGCCTAGCTCTTCTCCCCAACGGGACCTGTTGCGCAGTTTGAGGTGCGCGACGGCGGGATGGGAATGCAGCCGGTCGTCACTTGCGCTTGGGGATTGAGGCCTAGTTTTGGGGTTTGAGGTGGCGGTTCGGCCGGTACGGCCGAGCTGCAGGCGCACCTATCCCGTGATGGCCGCCCATCGGCGCATGTTGAAGGCGATGGCCGCCATCGTCACCTGAGCGGTAGCCTTGGCCAGTCCGATGTAGCGGATCGTGGT
>NZ_JBFUDJ010000022.1:0-21286 GCF_056404775.1 Mesorhizobium sp. P2_B5
CCAAGGACGAACCAAGGACGAAGGTGGCCGTCACACGCCGTTCTTCACCAACTACCGTCCGCAGTTCTACTTCCGCACGACCGACGTGACCGGCATCGTGTCGCTGCCGGAAGGCACGGAAATGGTGATGCCCGGCGACAACATCACGGTCGATGTCGAGCTGATCGTGCCGATCGCCATGGAAGAGAAGCTGCGCTTCGCCATCCGTGAAGGCGGCCGCACCGTCGGTGCCGGCATCGTCGTCACCATCAAAGAATAATCGAGCCCGGCATCCGCCGGATCGACAAGGAAAGGGCGGCCTCAAGGCCGCCCTTTTCGTTGACTGATGCCCAGATGTGCCTGTTTTGGTGTCCCAATCTCTGTTGCAAGTCTCCGGGCCTATACTAGTATAGGTTGCTATTGAGGAGCTTGGTCGGATGGTTCCACGGCACCGTTTTCAGGGTTGGGCGTGCCGGGCACTGGGGCTGATCTGCCTGGTGTCGCTGCTTGCCATGGGCAATGCCGCCTTCGCGGGCCAGACAGAAAATTCCGAGCCGGACCCGGATTCGCCGATGCGGTTCGTCGTCGTGCGCAGCAATGCGCCGGGCTGCGAGCCGGCCTGCCCGGAATGGATATCGGCCGAGGGTGCGATATCGGCAAAGTCGCCGGCGCTGCTCAAGGCCGCCCTGAAAACGCTCGGCCGCCGCAAATTGCCGATCGTCGTCAACTCACCCGGCGGCGATGTCGATGCGGCCATCGCCATGGGCCGTATGATCCGCAAGAACAAGCTCGACATCGCGGTCGGCCGGACCTGGTTTGTCGGCTGCGAGCCGGGGGTGAAGAACTGCAAGGAGAACGACGCCAAGGGCTCGCACTATATCGGCAACCCCTATGTGCTCGGCAGCTATTGCGCGTCCGCTTGCCCGATGATGCTGGCCGGCGGCACCAGGCGCCTGGTCGGGCCGCTGGCCTATCTCGGCGTCCACCAGATCACGACCACGGTCGTGCAAATGAACGTGCAATATGAAGTCCGCTATCGCGTCGTGAAAGGCAAGAAGCGGGTCATCAGCAAGAAGGTCGTCAGCCGCAAGAATGCCGGCAGCTACAAGACCTACGAAATGAGCAAGAAGGTCGAGCGCAAGCTGGCCACCTATTTCAAGGAGATGGGTGTCGACCTCAGTGTGGTCGAAACGATGAAGAGCACGCCGGCCAGCGACATCCAGCAGATCGACCTTAGCGACATGCTGACAATGAAGCTGGTCACCAGCGAAGACTCTGTAAGCTTGCTCACCAATGCTAGCCTGTGCACGCTGGAGCCATTGGCCTCGAATTGCCGGGAAATACCGGCGAACAAACCAGCCGGCGGCCAACCGGCCGTGGCAAAGGCAGCGCCGCCGGTGAAGCCCCAGAACGCACAGCCCGATGACGGCATGCGCTTTGTCGTGGTTCGCGGCAGCAATCCGCTCTGCAATCCCGACTGTCCGGAGTGGATTGCGGCGCAAGGCGCGATTACGCCTCAGACGCCGCGGAAGCTCAGCCAATTGCTCGCCACACTTGGCAACCGACGGCTGCCGGTGGTGATCAGCTCGCGCGGCGGTGACCTCTTCGGCGCCCTGGCGGCGGGACGGATCATCCATGAAAACAAGCTCGACGTTGCCGTTGCCCGCACTGATTTCGTCGGCTGCGACCCGGCAGAGTGGAATTGCCTGGCCGAGGACGGCGCCTATGCCGGACTGAGCGTCGACGGGGACGGCGACTGCGATTCGGCTTGCGCGCTCATGCTGGCGGGTGGCGCCAGACGGCTTGTCGGCTCCCAGGCGCGGCTCAGCCTTTATCTGATGGGGCAGAAACAGACGGTCAGAGCCTATCTCGACGAGATGGCCATAAGTCCGGCTCTGTTCACTGCGCTTCAGGACAGTTCGGTCGAGCGCCGGCTCAAACCCGATATGATGCTGAAGGTCGGCCTGACGACCGGGCGCCAGTCGGTGGATGCGCTGACGGGGTCCAGCATCTGCAAGTCGGCGCCGAAACCTGAGAATTGCCGCGTGGTGGCGTCGTCCAACGCGCAGGCCGAAGCGCCCGCCAAATTGTAGAGGGTGGCGGCTTCACGAACTCGCCATCGAGGCAGGTTGAGTGAGGCTCGATTTTACCGCTATCGTCGCCAGGCGCCGGGCTGGCGGAGGATCGAAAATGAGCCAGGATATCCCGACACTCTACGAATGGGCCGGCGGCATCGAGGCGCTGAACAGGCTGACCCAGACTTTCTATGACAGCGTGGCGCGCGACCGGGTCGTCGGCCCGGTGTTCAAGCACATGTCGCCTGATCATCCGGCTCATGTCGCGGCTTTCATCGGAGAGGTCTTCGGCGGCCCCAAAACCTATAGCGAAAAGCATGGCGGCCATCGCGAGATGGTCATGCATCATCTGGGCAAGCATCTCACAGAAGAACAGCGCCGGCGTTGGATCAGCCTGCTTGCCGATGCCGCCGATGCGGTCGGGCTGCCGGACGATCCCGAATTCCGCTCCGCCTTCATGGGCTATGTCGAGTGGGGATCGCGGCTGGCCAAGATGAACTCCACCCTCGGCGAGACCTGCGACCCGGAGACCGAACCGATGCCGGCCTGGGGCTGGGGTGTGCCGGGCGGGCCGTACAAGCCGCCGGCCGGGGGGTGAGCGCCGGCAAGCGGCCTCAGACGAAAAAATCGCGATTGACAGGGAAGACCTGGCGGCTACCTGGCCGGATTTCCGGCGAAGGATATGAAAGCGCGTCAGACCACTCTTTACAGCGCGCCCGGAAGCTTTTAGGAAGCGCCTGCGCCGAAACGCGCGTACGGGCATAGCTCAGTTGGTAGAGCGGCGGTCTCCAAAACCGCAGGTCGTAGGTTCGAGCCCTGCTGCCCGTGCCATTTTCTCAAATGGCGATTTAACGAACGAACTCGGTCCCGTGCCCCGCATTGAAAAATGGCAGGTGGCTTGCCATATTAGGGAAAATGAGGCATAAGACCCCCATAGCCGGGACGGGACGACTGGATGGTTCCGAGGCGGCGTTTGGTCATAAAGCGGACACTTGCCACTTGCGTGGATCAAGAATCGGTTTTATGTAGACACAACAGACACGCGACGCGTGGAGCTGGGAAGCCGGCTTTACGCGTCCGATTTGCATGGGCGAAATGGTTGCGCTGATTCGGCGCTGACTTGAAACCCAGGCGGCACGTCCCGGCCAGCGGGATCATCCAGGAGACCCGGCCAACGGGTCTTGAAGACAGAGCGGCATATGGCTTCGAAAACCACAAATCCTTTCGTCTTTCTCCAGCAGGTCCGCGCGGAGACCGCCAAGGTGACTTGGCCCTCGCGCCGGGAGACGATGATCTCGACGGTGATGGTGCTCGTGTTTGCGGTCATCGCGATGATCTTTTTCTTCACCGCCGACGTGGCCATGGGCTACGCGATCGAGCGGTTATTGAGCCTCGGCCATTAAGTCCGGCGATTACGGAGAAGTCTTGAAATGACCGCGCGGTGGTACATCGTCCACGCCTATTCGAACTTTGAAAAAAAGGTCGCCGAGGACATTGAGAACAAGGCCAAGCAGAAGGGCCTGTCCGCCGATATCGAGCAGATCGTGGTGCCGACCGAGAAGGTCGTCGAGATCCGCCGCGGCCGCAAGGTCGATGCCGAGCGCAAGTTCTTTCCGGGCTATGTGCTGCTGAAGGCCAACCTGACCGACGCGGTGTTTTCGCTGGTCAAGAATACGCCGAAGGTTACCGGCTTCCTCGGTGACTCCAAGCCGGTGCCGATCACGGAAGCCGAGGCGCAGCGGATTCTGAACCAGGTCCAGGAAGGCGTCGAGCGGCCCAAGCCCTCGGTCACCTTCGAGATCGGCGAGGCGATCCGCGTTTCGGATGGTCCGTTCGCGTCGTTCAACGGTTTCGTCCAGGAAGTGGACGAGGAGCGGGCGCGGCTCAAGGTGGAAGTTTCGATCTTCGGGCGCGCCGTGCCCGTCGATCTGGAATTCGGACAGGTCGAAAAGGGCTGATCCGAAAAACCCCGCGCCGGTTCGCCGGCAAGGGGAGGCGGCGCGAAAACGCGCGGCCATGAACGGGTGGGAGGCGAATGTGGCTTTAGCCGGCCGCGCGAACCGTACCACCAGACTGCAACCGCCGGCATTCCCCGATAGTGGGGCCGGCATCAGACAAAGGCAGGAAAGAGATGGCTAAGAAAATTGCAGGCCAGCTCAAGCTCCAGGTTGCCGCGGGCTCGGCTACGCCGTCGCCCCCGATCGGCCCGGCGCTTGGTCAGCGCGGCATCAACATCATGGAATTCTGCAAGGCGTTCAACGCGCAGACCCAGGAAATGGAAAAGGGATCGCCGATTCCGGTCGTCATCACCTACTACCAGGACAAGTCGTTCACCTTCGTCATGAAGACGCCGCCGGTGAGCTACTTCCTGAAGAAGGCTGCGAACCTGAAGTCGGGCTCCAAGGAGCCGGGCAAGGTCAAGGTCGGCACGATCGGCCGCGACAAGGTGCGCGCCATCGCCGAGCAGAAGATGAAGGATCTGAACGCAAACGACGTCGAAGCGGCCATGCGCATGGTCGAGGGCTCCGCCCGTTCGATGGGTCTGGAAGTGGTGGGCTGAGATCATGGCAAAACTTGCAAAGCGTGTATCGAAGACCCGCGAAGGCATCGACCCCAACAAGGCTTATGCCCTGGGTGAAGCGCTGAAGCTGCTCAAGGACCGTTCGACAGTGAAGTTCGACGAGACCATCGAAGTCGCGATGAACCTCGGCGTCGACCCGCGTCACGCCGACCAGATGGTCCGCGGCGTGGTCAACCTGCCGAACGGCACCGGCCGCTCGGTCCGTGTCGCCGTGTTCGCACGTGGCGACAAGGCTGAGGAAGCCAAGGCCGCTGGCGCCGACATCGTCGGTGCCGAGGATCTGGTCGAGATCGTCCAGAAGGGCACGATCGACTTCGATCGCTGCATCGCCACGCCGGACATGATGCCGCTGGTCGGCCGTCTGGGCAAGGTGCTCGGCCCGCGCGGCATGATGCCGAACCCGAAGGTCGGCACCGTCACCACCGACGTCGCAGCTGCCGTCAAGGCATCGAAGGGCGGCGCTGTCGAGTTCCGTGTCGAGAAGGCCGGTATCGTCCAGGCCGGCGTCGGCAAGGTCTCGTTCGACGTAAAGGCGCTGGAAGAAAACATCCGCGCCTTCGCCGATGCCGTGACCAAGGCGAAGCCGGCTGGCGCCAAGGGCAACTACGTCAAGAAGGTGTCGGTCACCTCGACGATGGGCCCGGGCCTCAAGCTCGACGTCTCGACGCTCGCAGCGTCCTGATACGAAACATCTGGATCGGCCGCTAAAGCGCTGATCCGCAAGTGAATTCCGGGCCTCCGACTTGTCGGCGGCCCGGTACCGGAAGCCGAGAGGTTTCCGGACATCCTGTCCGAGATTGCAGGCGGCCCAGAAGCCTTAATTGAATTGGGCCTGCATGAGACGGGTGAAAACCTGACAACGGAGCGACTGCTCCAATGAAAGGTTCGAACCGTGTTTGCCTTTTGTCTGCGCATCGCCGGCTTGCCGTCGATGTGGCGAAAGGGGGCAGGATCCTCGAGCGTCGTTCGGGAGATCCGTTACTGGATGGCCCGGCCGGCAAAAAGGCAACCCGACGCCTGTCCTCTAAATGGGAATGTTCCCATTGATGGGGCAGGGGTCAACTGGAGATAGGCAGTGGACAGAGCGGAAAAACGCGAACTCGTCACGGGCCTGAATGGTGCTTTTGCAGGCGCTGGTTCAGTCGTCGTGGCCCACTACGCCGGTATCACCGTCGCGCAAATGAACGACCTTCGGTCGAAAATGCGCGCTGCCGGTGGCACCGTCAAAGTCGCGAAGAACCGTCTCGCCAAAATCGCTCTTCAGGGCACGGACTCCGCATCGATCATCGACCTGTTCAAGGGACAGACGCTGATCGCTTATTCGGAGGATCCGATTGCGGCGCCGAAGGTCGCGTCCGATTTCGCCAAGGGAAATGACAAGTTGGTCATTCTCGGCGGCGCAATGGGCACCACCTCGCTCAACGCCGACGGTGTGAAGGCACTCGCCACACTTCCGTCGCTCGATGAGCTGCGCGCCAAGCTGGTTGGCATGATCGCCACGCCGGCAACCCGGATCGCCCAGATCGTCAATGCGCCAGCGGCTTCGGTCGCGCGCGTCATCGGCGCTTACGCCCGGAAGGACGAGGCGGCATGAGGCCGTTCCTCGCTATCACAAACACACGTTCGAACCTGATGAAGGAATACAACAATGGCTGATCTGGCAAAGATCGTAGACGACCTTTCGAAGCTGACCGTCCTCGAGGCGGCCGAGCTGTCGAAGCTTCTTGAAGAAAAGTGGGGCGTTTCGGCTGCTGCTCCGGTGGCGGTTGCCGCTGCTGGCGGTGGTGCCGCTGCTGCTGCTCCGGCCGAGGAAAAGACGGAATTCGACGTCGTCCTCACCGAGGCAGGCGCTCAGAAGATCAACGTCATCAAGGAAGTCCGCGCCATCACCGGCCTGGGCCTCAAGGAAGCCAAGGATCTGGTCGAAGCAGCTCCGAAGCCGGTCAAGGAAGGCGTTTCCAAGGCTGACGCCGAGAAGTTCAAGGCCCAGCTGGAAGCAGCCGGCGCCAAGGTCGACCTGAAGTAAGCGTAAAAGCGGCGGGCGGCCTCGCGCCGTCCGCCACTCCCTTCGTGTCAAGGGAGAACGCGTAGCGCGAGATGTACGGGAACCTCTTTCCTGAGGGCCGAAACCGGCCTTCAGGAAACGGGTTTTCTCCCGTTTTAGCCGGCAGCCTGCCGGAGAAACAGACAGAGGGCCGCTGCCCAGGCGGCTCAGTATGCAAGGCGAGCCGCGGCGAGGCTCGTCCCGAGTTTAGAGCTAAGGAGCGACGATGGCCCAGACCCAGACTTTCAATGGCCGCAGACGCGTACGCAAGTTCTTCGGAAAGATCCCGGAAGTTGCGGAGATGCCGAACCTAATCGAGGTTCAAAAGGCATCCTATGACCAGTTCCTGATGGTGGACGAGCCCAAGGGCGGCCGTCCGGACGAAGGGCTGCAGGCTGTTTTCAAGTCGGTCTTCCCGATCTCCGATTTCTCCGGCTCCTCGATGCTGGAGTTCGTGAAGTACGAGTTCGAAGGACCGAAATTCGACGTTGACGAATGCCGTCAGCGCGACCTGACCTATGCCGCGCCGCTGAAGGTGACGCTGCGCCTCATCGTGTTCGATATCGACGAGGATACCGGCGCCAAGTCGATCAAGGACATCAAGGAGCAGGACGTCTACATGGGCGACATGCCGCTCATGACCTTGAACGGCACCTTCATCGTCAATGGCACCGAGCGTGTCATCGTCTCGCAGATGCACCGTTCGCCGGGCGTCTTCTTCGACCATGACAAGGGCAAGTCGCACTCGTCGGGCAAGCTTTTGTTTGCCGCGCGCGTCATCCCCTATCGCGGTTCGTGGCTCGACATCGAGTTCGATTCCAAGGACGTCGTGCACGCTCGCATCGACCGCCGCCGCAAGATTCCGGTGACGTCGCTGTTGATGGCGCTTGGCATGGACGGCGAAGAGATCCTGTCGACCTTCTACAACAAGATCACTTACAAGCGCGCCGGCGATCACTGGCGCATTCCGTTCAACGTCGAGCGTTTCCGCGGCCTCAAGGCTGTCGGCGACCTGGTCGATGCCGACACCGGCGAGATCGTCGTTGAGCAGGGCAAGAAGATCACCGCCCGCCAGGCAAGGGCGCTTGGCGAAAAGGGTCTGAAGGCGATCAAGGCGACCGACGAGGATCTGCTCGGCAATTACCTGGCCGAAGACATCGTCAATTACGGCACCGGCGAGATCTTCCTCGAAGCCGGTGACGAGATCGACGAGAAGACGCTGAAGGTGCTGCTCGGCACCGGCGAGCAGGAGATCAAGGTTCTCGACATCGACCACGTCAATGTCGGCGCCTACATCCGCAACACGCTCAACGTCGACAAGAACGAGAGCCGCCAGGACGCGCTGTTCGACATTTATCGTGTCATGCGCCCGGGCGAGCCGCCGACGCTGGAAACCGCCGAAGCCATGTTCAACTCGCTGTTCTTCGACAGCGAGCGCTACGATCTGTCGGCCGTTGGCCGCGTCAAGATGAACATGCGCCTTGAACTCAAGGCCGAGGACACCGTGCGCGTGCTGCGCAAGGACGACATCCTGGCCGTGGTCAAGACGCTGGTCGAACTGCGCGACGGCAAGGGCGAGATCGACGACATCGACAATCTCGGCAACCGCCGCGTGCGTTCTGTCGGCGAGCTGATGGAGAACCAGTACCGCGTCGGCCTGCTGCGCATGGAGCGCGCGATCAAGGAACGTATGTCCTCGATCGAGATCGACACGGTGATGCCGCAGGACCTGATCAACGCCAAGCCGGCGGCTGCCGCCGTGCGCGAGTTCTTCGGTTCCTCGCAGCTGTCGCAGTTCATGGACCAGACCAACCCGCTGTCGGAGATCACCCACAAGCGCCGCCTGTCGGCGCTTGGACCGGGCGGTCTGACCCGTGAGCGCGCCGGCTTCGAAGTGCGCGACGTGCACCCGACGCATTACGGCCGCATCTGCCCGATCGAGACGCCGGAAGGCCCGAATATCGGTCTGATCAACTCGCTGGCGACGTTTGCGCGCGTCAACAAGTACGGCTTCATCGAGAGCCCGTACCGCAAGATCGTCAACGGCAAGCTGACCAATGAGGTCGTCTATCTCTCCGCTATGGAAGAGTCCAAGCACCACGTTGCGCAGGCCAATGCCGAGCTCGACAAGAATGGTGGTTTCGTCGACGAATTCGTCATTTGCCGCAGCGCCGGCGAAGTGATGATGGCGCCGCGCGAAAACGTCGATCTGATGGACGTGTCGCCGAAGCAGATGGTGTCTGTGGCCGCGGCCCTGATCCCGTTCCTCGAGAACGACGACGCCAACCGCGCGCTGATGGGCTCCAACATGCAGCGTCAGGCCGTGCCGCTGGTGCGCGCCGAAGCGCCGTTTGTCGGCACCGGCATGGAGCCGATCGTTGCCCGCGACTCGGGCGCTGCCATCGGCGCCCGCCGCGGCGGCATCGTCGACCAGGTGGACGCGACGCGTATCGTTATCCGCGCAACGGAAGATCTTGATCCCGGCAAGTCGGGCGTCGACATCTACCGGCTGATGAAGTTCCAGCGTTCGAACCAGAACACCTGCATCAACCAGCGTCCGCTGGTGCGCATGGGCGACCGCGTCAACAAGGGCGACATCATCGCTGACGGTCCGTCGACCGAGCTTGGCGATCTGGCGCTCGGCCGCAACGTGCTGGTCGCGTTCATGCCGTGGAACGGCTACAACTACGAGGACTCGATCCTGCTCTCCGAGCGCATCGTGGCCGACGACGTCTTCACCTCGATCCACATCGAGGAGTTCGAAGTTATGGCCCGCGACACCAAGCTCGGACCGGAGGAAATCACGCGCGACATTCCGAACGTTTCGGAAGAAGCGCTGAAGAACCTCGACGAAGCCGGCATCGTCTATATCGGCGCGGAAGTGCAGCCGGGCGACATCCTGGTCGGCAAGATCACGCCGAAGGGCGAAAGCCCGATGACGCCGGAAGAAAAGCTCCTGCGCGCCATCTTCGGTGAAAAGGCGTCCGACGTTCGCGACACCTCGATGCGCATGCCTCCGGGCACCTTCGGCACCGTTGTCGAGGTGCGCGTGTTCAACCGTCACGGCGTCGAGAAGGACGAGCGCGCCATGGCGATCGAACGCGAGGAGATCGAACGCCTCGCCAAGGACCGCGACGACGAGCAGGCGATCCTCGACCGCAACGTCTATTCGCGCCTTTCCGACGTCCTCGTCGGCAAGGAAGCGATTGCCGGACCGAAGGGCTTCAAGAAGGGCTCGAAGCTGTCGAAGGACACGCTGGACGAGTATCCGCGCTCGCAGTGGTGGCAGTTTGCGGTGGAGAACGAAAAGCTCCAGAGCGAACTGGAAGCGCTGCGTGGCCAGTACGACGACTCCAAGAAGGCGCTCGAGCAGCGCTTCATGGACAAGGTCGAGAAGGTGCAGCGCGGCGACGAAATGCCTCCGGGCGTCATGAAGATGGTCAAGGTCTTCGTGGCCGTGAAGCGCAAGATGCAGCCGGGCGACAAGATGGCCGGCCGTCACGGCAACAAGGGTGTCGTGTCGCGCATCGTTCCGGTCGAGGACATGCCTTTCCTCGAAGACGGCACGCATGCCGATATCGTGCTCAACCCGCTGGGTGTGCCGAGCCGCATGAATGTCGGCCAGATCCTGGAAACGCATCTGGGCTGGGCATGTGCGGGCATGGGCAAGAAGATCGGCGAGCTGATCGACGCGTACAAGACGGCTGGAGACATCAAGCCGCTGCGCAAGACGCTCGAGAGCTTCATCCCTGCCAACGACCGCAACGAGCCGGTCCGCGAGTATGACGACGAGAGCATCGTTCGCCTCAGCGAACAGATGCGCCGCGGCGTCTCCATCGCGACACCGGTGTTCGACGGCGCGCATGAGGTCGACATCAACATCATGCTGGAGCAGGCGGGCCTGCACACCAGCGGTCAGTCGCAGCTCTATGACGGACGCACCGGCGAGCCGTTCGATCGCAAGGTGACGATGGGCTATATCTATATGCTCAAGCTTCACCACCTGGTGGACGACAAGATCCACGCGCGTTCGATCGGTCCGTACTCGCTCGTTACCCAGCAGCCGCTGGGCGGCAAGGCGCAGTTCGGCGGCCAGCGCTTCGGCGAAATGGAGGTCTGGGCGCTGGAAGCCTACGGCGCCGCCTACACGCTGCAGGAAATGCTGACGGTGAAGTCGGACGACGTGGCCGGCCGCACCAAGGTCTACGAGGCGATCGTGCGCGGCGACGACACGTTCGAAGCCGGCATTCCGGAGAGCTTCAACGTGCTCGTCAAGGAAATGCGGTCTCTCGGCCTCAATGTCGAGCTGGAGAACACCAAGCTTGACGACAACCCTGTCCGGCTGCCTGACGCAGCCGAGTAAAAGCAAGACATCCGGTCGCGGGAGCCCGCGGCCGGATGCACCAAATTCTACGGCCGGTGGGCCGACCACTCAGCGGGCATTTGGCCCGCGTTAGATGCAAGGGGTTTTCGAGGACCCCGAAAAGGAGAACGGCATGAACCAAGAGGTCATGAATCTCTTCAATCCGCAGGCGCCGGCGCAGGTGTTCGATTCCATCCGGATATCGCTCGCCAGCCCTGAGAAGATTCTGTCCTGGTCGTTCGGCGAGATCAAGAAGCCGGAGACCATCAACTACCGCACCTTCAAGCCGGAGCGTGACGGTCTGTTCTGCGCGCGCATTTTTGGCCCGATCAAGGACTATGAATGCCTGTGCGGCAAGTACAAGCGCATGAAGTACAAGGGCGTCATCTGCGAGAAGTGCGGCGTCGAAGTCACGCTGTCGCGCGTTCGCCGCGAGCGCATGGGCCATATCGAGCTGGCAGCACCGGTCGCTCACATCTGGTTCCTGAAGTCGCTGCCGTCGCGCATCGGCACGCTGCTCGACATGACGCTCAAGGATATCGAGCGCGTCCTTTACTTCGAGAACTACATCGTCACCGAGCCTGGCCTCACCGCGCTGAAGGAGCACCAGCTGCTCAGCGAGGAAGAGTACATGATCGCCGTCGACGAGTATGGCGAGGATTCCTTCACCGCGATGATCGGCGCCGAGGCCATTCATGACCTTCTGGCCGGCATGGACCTGGAGAAGATCGCCGGCGACCTGCGTTCGGAACTGGCTTCGACCACGTCCGAGCTGAAGCAGAAGAAGTATCTGAAGCGGCTCAAGGTGGTCGAGAACTTCATGGAATCCGGCAACCGTCCGGAATGGATGATCATGAAGGTGGTTCCGGTGATCCCGCCGGACCTGCGCCCGCTCGTCCCGCTGGACGGCGGCCGCTTCGCGACGTCCGACCTGAACGACCTCTATCGCCGCGTCATCAACCGCAACAACCGCCTGAAGCGGCTGATCGAGCTGCGCGCGCCCGGCATCATCGTGCGCAATGAAAAGCGCATGCTGCAGGAAGCCGTCGACGCACTGTTCGACAACGGCCGCCGCGGCCGCGTCATCACCGGCGCCAACAAGCGTCCGCTGAAGTCGCTGTCCGACATGTTGAAGGGCAAGCAGGGCCGGTTCCGTCAGAACCTGCTCGGCAAGCGCGTCGACTATTCGGGCCGTTCGGTCATCGTCACCGGTCCGGAGCTCAAGCTGCACCAGTGCGGCCTGCCCAAGAAGATGGCGCTCGAACTGTTCAAGCCCTTCATCTATGCCCGCCTCGACGCCAAGGGTTTCTCCTCGACCGTCAAGCAGGCCAAGAAGCTGGTCGAGAAGGAGCGTCCGGAAGTCTGGGATATCCTGGACGAGGTCATCCGCGAGCATCCGGTGCTGTTGAACCGCGCGCCGACGCTGCACCGCCTGGGCATCCAGGCGTTCGAGCCGATCCTGATCGAAGGCAAGGCGATCCAGCTGCATCCGCTGGTCTGCACGGCCTTCAACGCCGACTTCGATGGCGATCAGATGGCCGTTCACGTGCCGCTGTCGCTCGAGGCTCAGCTTGAAGCCCGCGTGCTGATGATGTCGACCAACAACATCCTGCATCCGGCTTCCGGCGCGCCGATCATCGTGCCGTCGCAGGACATGGTTCTGGGTCTCTACTATCTCTCGATCGTCAATCAGAACGAGCCGGGCGAAGGCATGGTGTTTGCCGACATGGGCGAACTCCAGCATGCGCTCGAGACCAAGGCCGTCACCCTGCACGCCAAGATCAAGGGCCGTTTCCGTTCGGTCGACGCCGAAGGCAAGGTCGTGTCGAAGATCTACGACACCACGCCTGGCCGCATGATCATCGGCGAACTGCTGCCGAAGAACGTCAACGTGCCTTACGAGACCGCCAACCAGGAGATGACCAAGAAGAACATCTCCAAGATGATCGACACCGTCTACCGCCATTGCGGTCAGAAGGAGACGGTCATTTTCTGCGACCGCATCATGGCGCTTGGCTTCGGCCATGCCTGCCGCGCCGGCATTTCGTTCGGCAAGGACGACATGCTGATCCCGGACGCCAAGATCAAGCTGGTCTCCGACACCGAGGCTTTGGCCAAGGAATACGAGCAGCAGTACAATGACGGTCTGATCACGCAGGGCGAGAAGTACAACAAGGTCGTCGACGCCTGGGCCAAGTGCTCGGAAAAGGTCGCCGACGAAATGATGGCCCGCATCAAGGCGGTCGAGTTCGAGGACAATGGCCGTCAGAAGCCGATGAACTCGATCTACATGATGTCGCACTCGGGTGCGCGCGGTTCGCCCACCCAGATGCGCCAGCTCGCCGGCATGCGTGGCCTGATGGCCAAGCCGTCGGGTGAAATCATCGAGACGCCGATCATCTCGAACTTCAAGGAAGGCCTGACCGTGCTCGAGTACTTCAACTCGACCCACGGCGCCCGCAAGGGTCTGGCCGACACCGCCTTGAAGACGGCGAACTCGGGTTACCTCACCCGTCGTCTGGTCGACGTGGCGCAGGACTGCATCGTCAACTCCGTGGATTGCGGCACCGACAAGGGCCTCACCATGCAGCCGATCGTCGATGCCGGTCAGGTCGTTGCTTCGGTCGGCCAGCGCGTGCTGGGCCGTACCGCGCTCGACGACATCAACCATCCGGTGTCGGGCGAGGTTCTGGTCAAGGCCGGAACGCTGATGGACGAGCGTGACGTTGAGCAGATCGAAAAGGCCGGCGTGCAGTCGGTCCGCATCCGTTCGGCACTGACCTGCGAGGTCAGGGTCGGCGTCTGCGCGGTCTGCTACGGACGCGATCTGGCCCGCGGCACCCCGGTCAACCAGGGCGAAGCCGTCGGCGTCATCGCGGCGCAGTCGATCGGCGAGCCGGGCACCCAGCTCACCATGCGTACCTTCCACATGGGCGGTACGGCGCAGGTGGTGGATAGTTCGTTCCTTGAAGCCTCGTATGAGGGCAAGGTCGAGATCCGCAATCGCAACGTGGTGCGCAACTCGGATGGCCAGCAGATGGTCATGGGCCGCAACATGGCGGTGCTGATCCTCGACGAGGCCGGCAAGGAACGCGCCACGCACCGCGTCACCTATGGTTCGCGTATCTTCGTGGACGATGGCGACAAGGTGAAGCGCGGCCAGCGTATCGCCGAGTGGGATCCCTATACCCGCCCGGTCCTCACCGAAATCGAGGGCAAGGTGGCGTATGAGGATCTGGTCGACGGCATTTCCGTTCAGGAAACGGCCGACGAGTCGACCGGCATCACCAAGCGTGAGGTCATCGACTGGCGCTCGACGCCGCGCGGCAACGACCTCAAGCCGGCAATCGCCATCCTGGACGGCAAGGGCAAGGTCGGCAAGCTGTCGAAGGGCGGCGACGCCCGCTTCCTGCTCTCGGTCGAGGCCATTCTCTCGGTCGAGCCGGGTTCGCAGGTTCGCCCCGGTGACGTGCTGGCGCGTATCCCGATGGAAAGCGCCAAGACCAAGGACATCACCGGCGGTCTGCCGCGTGTTGCCGAATTGTTCGAGGCACGCCGTCCGAAGGATCACGCCATCATCGCCGAGATCGATGGCACGATCCGCTTCGGCCGCGACTACAAGAACAAGCGCCGCATCATCATCGAGCCGCATGACTCGACGCTTGAGCCGGTCGAATACCTGATCCCGAAGGGCAAGCCGTTCCATCTCCAGGACGGCGACGTCATCGAGAAGGGCGACTACATCCTCGACGGCAATCCGGCGCCGCACGACATCCTGGCGATCAAGGGCGTGGAGGCACTTGCTTCCTACCTCGTGAACGAAATCCAGGAAGTCTACCGCCTGCAGGGCGTGTCGATCAACGACAAGCACATCGAGGTGATCGTTCGCCAGATGCTGCAGAAGGTCGAGATCACCACGCAGGGCGACTCGACCTACATTCCGGGCGACCACGTGGACGTGATCGAACTGGAAGAGGTCAACGAGCGCCTGATCGAGGACGGCAAGAAGCCGGCCGAAGGCCAGCCCGTGCTGCTCGGCATCACCAAGGCGTCGCTGCAGACGCCGTCCTTCATCTCGGCCGCCTCCTTCCAGGAGACGACCAGGGTGCTGACGGAAGCTGCGGTTGCCGGCAAGACCGACATGCTGCAGGGCCTGAAGGAAAACGTCATTGTCGGCCGGCTGATCCCGGCCGGTACCGGCGGCACGATGAGCCAGATCCGGCGCATCGCCACCTCGCGCGACGAGCTGATCATCGACGAGCGCCGCAAGGCCTCCGGTGTCGAAGTCGCCGATCCGATGCTGACCGACATGGTCAACGCCGCGCAGTAAGTGCGGTCGGACGAGAAGAAGGAAAGGGGCCCAAGTGGCCCCTTTTCGCGTTTTGGCCTTACGAACGAGGAAGCACCATGAGCAACAAGACCTGGACGGCTGTCGACGACTACATCGTCTCCTCCCTTTTCGAAGCGGATCCCGTGCTTGACGCGGTGATCGCAACCAATCGCAAACAGGGCCTGCCGACGATCGACGTGTCGGCCGCCCAAGGCAAGCTGCTGTCGCTTCTGGTGCGCATCAGCAGTGCCAGGAAGGTGCTGGAGATCGGCACGCTTGGCGGCTACTCGACCATCTGGATGGCAAGGGGGCTGCCGGCCGACGGCAAGGTCGTGACGCTTGAACTCGATCCACACCACGCAAAGGTCGCGCGCTCGAATTTCGAGCGGGCAGGGGTGTCGGAAAAGGTGGACCTGCGCGTCGGCCCGGCGCTGCAGTCGCTCGCAACGCTTGGCAGCGAAAATGCCGGTCCGTTCGACCTGATCTTCATCGACGCCGACAAGCCGAACAACCCGAACTATCTGTTATGGGCGATGCGGCTGTCACGGCCGGGATCGGTCATCATCTGCGACAACGTCGTCCGTGACGGTACGGTGCTCAACGACGATGGCTATGACGCCTATGTCGAAGGCGCGCGCGCCGCATTCTCCTTCATCGGCGGCGAGAAGCGCCTGGACGGCACCGCCATCCAGACCGTCGGCGCCAAAGGCTATGACGGATTTGCCATCGCTGTCGTCGAGTGAAGTGGCCGGGCTACGGTCCGGCCAAGCTCACCGCTCAGTCGAAGAACGCTTCCACCACATTGCGCTTGCCGAGCATGAAGGCGTCGGCGACGTGCTGGAGGGGCGCCAGGTCGACATCGGAGACGCCGGCGCGCACGATCTCGGCGAAGCGCCGGTAGAGCTGGGGATATTCGGCCTCCGGCTCGTCATGGACCACCTTGCCGTCGACGGCGAGCCTGGTGCCGCCGCCGGACAGCACCATCTTGCCTTTGTCGGTGTCTGCCAGGATGTCCCAGCTCTGCGGGCCGGTCTGCAGCCAGTCGAGTTCCATCGTCACCGGCAACCCATCGGAGGTGCGGAAATTGACATGGGCGGCAACCGGAGAGGCGCGGTTTTCGGGAAAGTCGAGTACCGCCGAGGTGATGAACATTGCCGGCAGGATGTGTGTCACGATCGACAGCGCGTTGATGCCGGGATCGAAAACACCGAAACCGCCCGGAGCCCAGATCCAGTCCTGGTTTGGGTGCCAGCGGCGGACATCTTCCTTCCAGACGATTGCCGCCGAGCTGATTTTGGCTGAGCTCAGAAATGTCCGCGCGGCCTCCACCGCCGGCGCGTAGCGCGAATGCCAGCTGGCGAACAGCGTAACCCCATTGGCTTGCGCCAGCCGCTTCAGATCCTCGACCTCGCTGACGGTGGCGCCCGGCGGCTTTTCGAGGAAGACATGCTTTTTCGCGATCAGTGCCGTGCGCGCAGCGTCGTAGCGATACTGCGGTGGCATGCACAGCGACACGGCCTCGAGTTCGGGCACCGCGTCGAGCATCGCCTCAATGGTCGGGAAGTTCGGGATATCATCGACCTTGCCGTGCCGGCTGGCGGCAGCGATCAGGCGGTAATCCCCATCCTTGGCCACCGCCGGCAGATGCTGGTCGCGCACGATCTTGCCCACGCCGACGATGCCGAGCTTGATGGGACCATTGTTGGAGGACATGGGGACTCCGCAGATTGGAATTTGGGCTGTTCTTAAGTTGCCTGGTTCTTAGCAGAGAACCGGTGCCGGGCAAGCCGGCGCGGTGACAAGTGCGAGCCGAACCCGATTCTCAGGTTTACAGCGGGACCTCGAACGTCACGATCGATACTTCGCCTTCCAGTGCGCCCTGGAAGGCCGACAGATGCGGCTCATCGTCGGGCTCGCCCTCCATGTCGCCGATCTGGTCGAGCTCGGCCTCGGCATAGCCTTCGGCGGCGAGCGATTCGAGGGCACGGCGCACGGCCGAATCGTCGTCGGGGGCAACCAGCATCACATGGACGCCTTCCGGCTTGCCGCCCTTCTTTTTCCAGACGCGGCCGGTGATGATGGTGACCGGGCGCTCCTCATTGTCGTTCACGGGCTGATTCCTCTTGAGATTCGGGCGGGCAAGGGGTTTGGGGCTGTCCATGGCGCCTTTTGCCACGAAGCGGTGGTGCAGGACAGCCGCAAGCCGGTCACTTTCTTCCTTCCCCTTGCAAACTTAAGAAAGAAAATTACATGCGTTTTTCGCATGGCTGCCAAGCCTTGGTCAGCGCGCAATATTTGGCGTGCCGGGGTTGACGGTTCACGGTCTTGCGAGTAGAAGCCGCCCAGTCAGAACCGATGTGAGGCTCTCCCTTCCGAAGCGACACGCTTTGGAGTTTGCCTCAAACAGGGTTCGTTTTACGAGCGAAAAGACATTTCCGGCGCGCATGAGGCGGTTTCCGCTTCCTCTGCATTTTGTTCGGGCAGGACCGCGAGGCGCGGTTTATGGCCCGAATTTGTGTATGGAATTGACGCTTTGAGCGGCCCTGACCGGGCGAGACACGGAATTGAGAGACAAGAGGGTTTAATGCCTACCGTCAACCAGCTGATCCGCAAGCCGCGCATTGCGCCGGTGAAGCGCAACAAGGTCCCGGCCATGCAGCAGAACCCGCAGAAGCGGGGCGTCTGCACGCGCGTCTATACAACGACGCCGAAGAAGCCGAACTCGGCACTGCGCAAGGTGGCCAAGATCCGCCTGACCAACGGCTTTGAAGTGATCGGCTACATCCCCGGCGAAGGTCACAACCTTCAGGAACACTCCGTGGTCATGATCCGCGGCGGCCGCGTCAAGGATCTTCCGGGCGTGCGCTACCACATCATCCGCGGCGTGCTCGACACGCAGGGCGTGAAGAACCGCAAGCAGCGCCGTTCGAAATACGGCGCGAAGCGTCCGAAGTAAGGTTTTCCGGCTTCGGCGCTTTTTTTGACAGCGCCGGGCTATGAGAGATTGAGAGACAAAAGCCATGTCCCGTCGTCACAGTGCAGAAAAGCGTGAGATCAACCCGGATCCGAAGTTCGGCGATCTGATCGTTACCAAGTTCATGAACGCCGTCATGTATGACGGCAAGAAATCGGTCGCCGAGACCATCGTCTACGGCGCGCTCGACCAGGTTCAGTCGAAGACCAAGCAGGAGCCGGTCACCGTCTTCCATCAGGCGCTCGACAATGTCGCGCCGCATGTGGAAGTCCGGTCGCGTCGCGTCGGCGGCGCCACCTACCAGGTTCCGGTCGATGTGCGCCCCGAGCGCCGTCAGGCCCTGGCGATCCGTTGGCTGATTGCAGCCGCGCGCAACCGCAACGAGACCACGATGGTCGACCGCCTCTCCGGCGAGCTGATGGACGCGGCCAACAACCGCGGCACGGCCGTGAAGAAGCGTGAAGACACCCACAAGATGGCAGAAGCCAACCGCGCTTTCGCGCACTACCGCTGGTAAAGCGCGAACGAGACTGAGAAGGCATCCACGATGGCCCGCGAATATAAAATCGAAGACTACCGCAATTTCGGTATCATGGCGCATATTGACGCCGGCAAGACGACGACCACCGAGCGCGTCCTCTATTACACGGGCAAGTCGCACAAGATCGGCGAAGTGCACGACGGCGCTGCCACCATGGACTGGATGGAGCAGGAGCAGGAACGCGGCATCACCATCACCTCCGCCGCCACCACGACCTTCTGGAAGGGCCGTGACGGCAAGATGTACCGCTTCAACATCATCGACACCCCTGGACACGTCGACTTCACCATCGAAGTCGAGCGTTCGCTGCGCGTGCTCGACGGCGCCATCGCGCTGCTCGACGCCAATGCCGGTGTCGAGCCGCAGACCGAGACTGTCTGGCGTCAGGCCGACAAGTATCGCGTTCCGCGCATGATCTTCTGCAACAAGATGGACAAGATCGGTGCCGACTTCTACCGCTCGGTCGAGATGATCGGTTCGCGCCTCGGTGCGCATGCCGTCGTCATGCAGTTGCCGATCGGCGCCGAGACCGAGTTCAAGGGTGTCGTCGACCTCGTCGAGATGAATGCGCTGGTCTGGCGCGACGAGACGCTGGGCGCTGCCTGGGACGTCGTCGAGATCCCGGCCGACCTCAAGGCTCGCGCCGAGGAATTCCGCGAGAAGATGATCGAAGCCGCCGTCGAAATGGACGAGACGGCGCTTGAAAATTACCTCGAAGGCAAGATGCCGTCGAATGACGAGATCCGCGCGCTGATCCGCAAGGGTACCATCGCGGTCAAGTTCTTCCCGATGTTCTGTGGCTCGGCTTTCAAGAACAAGGGCGTGCAGCCGCTGCTCGACGCCGTCGTCGAATATCTGCCGTCGCCGGCCGATGTTCCTGCCATCAAGGGTGTCGACGCCAAGACCGACGCCGAGATTGAGCGTCATGCGGACGACAACGAGCCGCTGTCGATGCTGGCCTTCAAGATCATGAACGACCCGTTCGTCGGCTCGCTGACCTTTGCTCGCATCTATTCGGGCAAGCTGACCAAGGGCGTCTCGCTCGACAACACCGTCAAGGGCAAGAAAGAGCGCATCGGCCGCATGCTGCAGATGCATGCGAATTCGCGCGCCGACGTCGAAGAGGCTTTTGCCGGCGACATCGTCGCCCTGGCTGGCCTGAAGGACACGACCACCGGCGATACGCTCAGCGATCCGCTGCACCCGGTCATCCTCGAGCGCATGGAATTCCCCGATCCGGTCATCCAGATCGCCATCGAGCCGAAGACCAAGAACGACCAGGAAAAGATGGGCCTCGCCCTTCACCGCCTGGCCGCCGAGGATCCGTCCTTCCGCGTCAAGACCGACGAGGAAAGCGGCCAGACCATCATCTCGGGCATGGGTGAGCTTCATCTCGACATCATCGTCGACCGCATGCGTCGCGAGTTCAAGGTCGAGGCCAATGTCGGCGCGCCGCAGGTGGCCTATCGCGAGACGATCACCCGCAAGCACGAGCAGGACTACACGCACAAGAAGCAGACCGGTGGCACCGGTCAGTTCGCTCGTGTCAAGCTGCTGTTCGAGCCGAATCCGGAGAGCTCGGAGTTCGAGTTCGAATCGAAGATCGTCGGTGGTGCGGTTCCGAAGGAATACATCCCGGGTGTCGAAAAGGGCATCAACAGCGTCATGACGTCGGGCCCGTTTGCCGGCTTCCCGATGATCGGCGTCAAGGCGACGCTCATCGACGGCGCTTACCACGATGTCGACTCCTCGGTGCTCGCCTTCGAAATCGCCGGCCGCGCCTGCTTCCGTGAAGCCGCACCCAAGCTTGGCGTGCAGCTGCTCGAGCCGATCATGAAGGTCGAAGTCGTGACGCCGGAAGACTATGTCGGCAGCGTCATCGGCGACCTGAACGGCCGTCGTGGCCAGATCCAGGGCCAGGAAGCGCGTGGCGTGGCTGTTGTGATCAACGCGATGGTGCCGCTGGCCAACATGTTCAAGTACGTCGACAACCTGCGCTCAATGAGCCAGGGCCGTGCGGCCTACACGATGCAGTTCGATCACTACGAGCCTGTGCCGACCGCGGTCGCCCAGGAAGTCCAGAAGAAATACGCGTAACCGAACGGGTTGCAGCGGTAACTTAATTCAAGGCCCGTACGGGCGAGCAGATTGGAGACATCACATGGCAAAAGGTAAATTCGAGCGCACTAAGCCTCATGTGAACATCGGCACGATTGGTCACGTTGACCATGGCAAGACGTCGCTGACGGCGGCGATCACGAAGTATTTTGGCGAATACAAGCGCTACGACCAGATCGATGCGGCGCCCGAAGAGAAGGCCCGCGGCATCACCATTTCGACGGCTCACGTCGAATACGAGACGGCCAACCGCCACTACGCCCACGTCGACTGCCCCGGAC
>NZ_JBFUDJ010000023.1:0-16088 GCF_056404775.1 Mesorhizobium sp. P2_B5
CGACGACGATGCCGGCCAGTTCATGGCCCGGCACATGCGGCAGTGTGATGCCCTCATCATGGCCCATCCAGCCATGCCAGTCGCTGCGGCAAAGGCCCGTCGCCTCGACCTTGATGACGACCCCTTCGGGCGTCGGCTTCGGATCGGCGACGGTCTGGATCGTCGGCGCCTGGCCGAACTGTTCGAAGACGACAGCTTTCATATCAAGGTCCTTCTGAGGGCTTCCGGGAGCGCGGGGCGGGCAGGGGCTATACGTCTTGGAAGTCAGTCCACCAGTGCCGCGTCGTCGGGCAAACGCCTGGCGTATTCGTCGGATACGATTTGGCGAATGGCGGTCTTGAGCAGCTTGCCCGTTGCGGTATGAGGCAGTTGGTCGACGACGATGACGTCGTCGGGAATACTCCATTTGGAGATTTTGCCGGCATAGCCATTCAGCATGTCGTCGCGGGTGAACGTCTGGCCGGGCTTGACGACGACGACCAGGACCGGGCGCTCGCCCCAACGGGCATCGGGCGTCGCGACTACGGCCGCTTCCCTGATCGCGGGATGGGCCTGAGCGATGTTTTCCAATTCGATCGAGCTGATCCATTCGCCGCCGGATTTCACAACGTCCTTGGTGCGGTCGACAATCTGAACAAAACCGTCCTCGTCCATGGTCACGACGTCGCCGGTGTCGAACCAGCCCTCCACCGTATGAGCTGGGCTCTGTTCCATGTCGTAGTAGCCGGCCGCGACCCAGGGGCCGCGCACAAGCATGGCGCCGAAGCCTTTTCCGTCACGCGCCACCGGCTTGCCGTCGCTGCCCTCGATGCGGAACTCCACCCCGAACAGCGGCCGTCCCTGCTTGGACTCCAGTGTGAGTTTCTGCTTTTCCGACAGGCGTTGATGCTTGGGCAGCAGCGTCGCGGCAAGGCCGACGGGGCTTGTTTCCGTCATGCCCCAAGCATGGCGCACCATGACGCCCATGCCCTGGAAGCGGCTGATCATGATCGGGGCGAAGCGGAGCCGCCGATGGCGACGCGCTTCAACGTTGAGAACTTCTGGCCATTGACGTCCATCCAGTCGAGCAGGCCGAGCCAAACGGTGGGCACACCGGCGGTGAACGTCACGCTCTCGCTTTCGAACAGGCCATGCAGGCTGGCGGCATCGAGGTTTGGTCCCGCCATCACGAGCTTGGCGCCGACCATCGGGGCCGCGAAGGGCAGGCCCCAGGCATTGACGTGGAACATCGGCACAACCGGCACCACGGCATCCATGGCTGAAAGGCTCAGCACGTCCGGCAAGCTGATCGCCATGGCATGCAGCACGGTGGAGCGGTGGCTGTAGAGCACGCCCTTGGGGTCGCCGGTGGTCCCGGACGTGTAGCAAAGGCCACAAGCCGTGTTCTCGTCGAACACCGGCCAGGCAAACTCGTCCAGCTCGCCCGCGATGAGGGTTTCGTAGCAAACCAGGTTCGGCAGCGCCGCCGATTTCGGCATATGTTCCGCGTCGGTCAAGACGACAATCGCCTTCATCCCGACCAGCCGGTCGGCCAGCGCTTCGAGGATCGGAAGGAAATTGAGGTCACAGAAGAGCAGGCGGTCACCGGCATGTTCGATGATGTAGCCGATCTGCTCGTGGAAGAGCCGCGGGTTGATCGTGTGACACACGAGCCCCGATCCGGAAACGCCGTAATAGAGCTCAAGATGCCGGTAGCCGTTACAGGCCAGCGTTCCGACCCGATCTCCGCGCGACAGTCCGAGCTTTGCCAGCGCGTTGGCAAGCTTCTGACTACGCTTCGAAAGATCAGCATAGGCGTAGCGATGGATCGGGCCCTCGACCGTTTTCGAAACGATTTCCGTGTCGCAGTGATAGGTCGCCGCATGACGCAGGATGGAGGACACGAGCAGGGGTGTATTCATCATCAGGCCAAGCATGGTCTTTTCCTCCCGGACAATGGTTCAATCAGAACAGGTCGGCGTCGAGCGCCATGATGTCTGAAGCACCGGCGCGGATCGCCGCCTCGAGTGCGACGGTCTGCGGCAGCAGGCGAGCCGCAAAGAAGCGGGCGAGGGCAAGCTTGCGCTGTTTGTGCGGCGTCGTCGCGCAAGCCGCGGCCGTCTGTGCCATGCGCACCCACAGCCAGCCGAACGCCACCAGCGCGAAGAAGCGAAGGTAGTCGGTAGCGCACGCCCCGGCCTCCACCGGATCGGCGCCCTTGGCCAACAGGTCTTCCGTCAGTTTCTCCAGCCGGGCAAGGCTATCGACGACGGTGGACTTCACGGTGTCGAGCCAGGCGGGTCCGTTGATTTGCGACAGTTCCTCGCGCACAAGCGCAAGGAAGCGCAGAGGCAGTTCACCGTTTTCCATCGGCAGCTTGCGGCCCACCAGATCCATGGCCTGCACGCCATTGGTGCCCTCATAAAGCTGAGCGATGCGAACGTCTCGCACGTACTGTTCCATACCCCATTCACGGATATAGCCGTGCCCGCCGAACACCTGCTGCGACAGGACCGCGATCTCGAAGCCGAAATCGGTGAAAGCCGCCTTCACCACTGGTGTCAGCAGGGCCACGAGGCCTTCCGCCTTGCGGCGCGTCTCGGCGTCCGGATGGCTGGCGGCGATGTCCATCTGCAGCGCGATCCAGACGGCGAGCGCGCGCCCGGCCTCGGTGATGGAGCGGCCCTCCAGGAGCATCTTGCGCACGTCGGCATGCTCGATGATCGCAACAGGGCCGCGCTCACCGTCGGCGGAACGACCCTGCAGGCGCTCGCGAGCATAGGCAACGGCCTTCTGGTTGGCGGCCTCGCCGACTCCAAGGCCCTGCATGCCGACGAACAGCCGCTCGGCGTTCATCATCGTGAACATGGCGTTGAGGCCGCGGCCGCGCTCGCCGACCAGCCAGCCGATCGCGCCGTCATAATTCATCACGCAGGTCGGCTGCGCGTGGATCCCCATCTTATGCTCCAGCGATCCGACCGACATGCGGTTGCGTTCGCCCAGCCTGCCGTCCGCATCGACGAGGAACTTGGGCGATAGGAACAGGCTGATGCCTTTCACTCCTTTTGGCATGTCGGGCAGGCGGGCGAGCACCAGATGGATGATGTTGCCGCCAAAATCCTGATCCCCCGATGAAATGAAGATCTTCGAACCGCTGATGGAATAGGAGCCGTCCCCTACCGGCTCGGCGCGGGTGGTGAGCAGGCCGAGATCGGTGCCCGCGCGGGATTCGGTGAGCGCCATGGCGCCCGTCCATTCGCCGGTGACCATCTTGGGCAGATATTTCTGCTTGAGCTCGTCGCTTGCATGATGGGAAATCGCCTCCACCGCGCCACGCGTAAGCCCCGGGAACAGGCCGAAGGAGAGATTTGCCGACGATACCATCTCGTCCAGCAGTATCTGCAGCACGCGCGGCAGACCCTGTCCGCCAAATTCCGGGCTGCCAGAAAGGCCGCCCCAGCCGGCCTCGACAAAGGCCTTGTAGGCGTCGGCGACGCCCTTAGGCGTCGTCACCATTCCATTCGACAGCTTGCATCCCTCTTCGTCACCGCCTCGGTTGAGCGGCTCCAGGATCTCGGCGCAGAACTTGCCGCCTTCTTCCAGGATGCGGGTCGCCAGTTCCGTGTTGACGTCGTCGCAGCCGGGAAGGGCGGTCATTTGTGCGTCGAAGTCGAAGACTTCGCCGAGCAAGAACGACATGTCCTCAACGGGAGGGATATAGCCGGCCATGGATGCCTTTATGTTCGGTTGCCTACCGGCTTGCGCGTCGTCAACCGCAACTGAAGCGGTCAACGTTGTGCTTGCCGGCAAGTCGACGAAGGTCTCGCCTTCCAGCGCGACCACCTCGTCCGGCGTAAGCGAGTTCAGCCCGATAGGGCACAGTCGACTTGTCAGAAGCGGGAAGCGCAGCTCCCACGATGCCGTCGGCGGCGGGGCGCCCGCCAGCGCCCCGCCTTCGGTGACTTGCGAAGCCGAGGCGCCAACCCTCACAGGGCCTAGGCCCACTCGCAAGCGCCGACGCCTCGCCTTACGCGATCAGGGAGGATCGCGCACGCAAGAGGCGGTCCGCTGGCGGCCTGGATGGCCGACATGCCTAAATGAATGCCGTCGGAACGCCCAACTGGGGACCGGCCGTCGGCGATGAGCTCGGTGCAACACCGGCGGCTCGCCGTCGGGCCGGACCAGATGTCAGCCAGGGCGGTCATGAAAGCCTACGCGGCTGCGCCGCTGAGGTGCTCCTGTGCAGTTCCCCGATCGCATCGAGCAATGTTTCGCGCGCGCGCGCCGCGCTCGGAACCTGCTCTGCCAGCTCCAGCCATCCATGTATCAGCCCGGGGAACGGAAGATACACGGTCGATATACCAGCGGCGATGAGCCTTTGGGCGTATTCCACGCCGTCAGGCCGAAGCGGGTCACAACCTGCCGTAGTCACCAATGTGGTGGGCGCGGCTATGGGATCCCGCGCAAGCAGCGGGGCAAGCAGGGCATCGGGCGTGTGGTCGCCGCGATACGCGGACCAGAAATAGTCTATGTCGCTGCTATCCAGGCCGAGCCCGTCGAGACTTGTATCGCCGTTGGGGACCTTGAGCCCTGGATAGATGAGGATCTGGGCGTCGACGGGATTGCCGCCGGCCGCCCGGTGGGCGCTGATCGCGGCGGCAAGGTTGCCCCCGGCGCTGTCCCCGCCCACGGCCAACCAGGTCGCGTCTTGTGCTGCGTGCGCGACGACCCGTTCACAATCGTCGAAAGCGGCCGGGAACGGGTGCTCTGGTGCGAGCCGGTAATTGACCGAAATAACATGCAGGCGCAGGCGGTCGGCGATCGCGCGCGTAAACCGATCGTGGGTGTCAGCGCTGCCCAGCACCCAGCCGCCGCCGTGAAAGTAAACCAGGACGTGCCCTGGGTGGGCTTCTTGATCCGGCCGGTAGCGCCGGACCGGCACCGAATGCTTGTCCGGCCCCGTCTCGATCACTTCGTCGGTGACCCTGCCTGGGAAGGCCGGTTCTTCGCCGCGGAACATTTCGACAAACCCTGCGTATTCGGCACGCTGCTGGCCAGGCGAAATAGCGGTCCGGTCTGTTGGATCGAGTTCAGCCAGCAGCAAAGCAAGATCTGCCGCGGGCGCGGGGCGATCGGCGCCGCTCATCGTGCCACCCGCTTCACGGCCGGCGCGGCGGACGTGCCGCGCTTCCCGGCGAGCGAGGACAACCAGCCGAGCGCTGCTTCCAGCCCGTCTACCACGCCGTGATAGTGCGAGGGGAATAGCCGCGCAACGACGTCGGGTATCTTCGCACTCGCCCCGATCAGCACACGCGGGCGCCGGCGGGCAATGCCATCGATGATCGCTCCGGCGGCCACTTCCGGGGTAATGGTGAGAACTTTGTCGAATTCCACATTGTCCCTCTCGGCTTTGGCCCGCTGTTCCGGCGTCATCTCGGAGCCGATGCGCGCGGCCAGCGAGATGTTGGTCTTGATGCCGCCCGGATGAACGCAGGTGACGCCGATTTTGGAGGGTGCGAGTTCGGCCCGCAGGGCCTCGGTGAACCCGCGGATGCCGAATTTGCTTGTCGCATAGGCGACGTTGCCGGCGGGAGCGACAAGCCCGAAGACACTCGATACGTTTGCTATGTGCGCGCCCTTGTTGCGGCGCAGTACCGGCAACAAAGCCCGGACCAGGTCAATCGGCGCCAGAAGGTTGACAGCGAGAAGCCAGTCGAAATCCTCTTTGGAGTACTGCTCGAACACCCCGCTGAGCGCCACGCCGGCGTTGTTCACGAGAAGGCGGATGTCGGGATGGTTCTGGCTGAGAGTTAGACCGAGCGTGTGCACCTGCTCGCTGCTGGTCAGATCGGCGACGTATGAGCTGCACTGAGCTCGCGGATACTTGGAACGGAGCTCAGCAAGGGCAGAGTTCAGGCCCTTCTCGTCACGGTCGACAAGAACCACGTCGCAACCTCGATCGGCAAGCTGAGTGACAAGGGCACGGCCAATGCCGCCGGCGGCGCCGGTGACAATGGCGGTTCCGGAAAAATCGAAGTCATGCATAGGAGGCTCCTTTGCGGTCGGACAGAGAACTGGTCACGGGAAGACTCGGAGATCCGGTCGCCGCCGGGCTACGGCGAAACTCAAGGGCGGGGTCGCCCTCGAAATCGCTGCGAAAGAGTTTCAGGTCAAAAAGGTAGTTCTGGTGCAGCCGCCATGGTTTGCGGTTACCCTGCTTCGGGAAGCCAGCGATCCCGCGCTGGACATAGCTGGAATGCAGGTCAACGAATGGGACACCGCCGACGCCTTCCGGTGCACGCGGCATGACGAAATCATAGCCATGTTTGTCGAGATGAGCGATCAAACGAGCAATGCTCTCGCTGACCAGATCGGCCTTCAGCGTCCATGAGTTGTTCGTGTAGCCGATCACCAGATTGAAATTGGGGACCTGCGACAGCATCATGCCCTTGTAGACGACGCTATCGGGCAGTGACACTGGCTGGCCGTCGACGGACAGGGTCATTCCGCCGAGCGGAATCATCTGTAGTCCTGTTGCCGCCACGACAACCTCGGACTCGATGAAGTGCCCGCTGCTGGTTTCGATCCCGTTGGGAACAAAGCGAGCGATCGTGTCGGTTACGACCTCGGCTGTGCCGTTGCGGATTGCTTCGAACAAGTCACCGTCAGGAACCACGCACACCCGTTGATCCCAGGGGTTGTATGGCGGGTTGAAGTGCTTCTCCACCTCGACGTGCTTGCCTAGCTCGCGGTCGATCTCCTTGCGGATGAGCCGCCGGGACAGGCGGGGAAAACGTCGAGCCATCTCATAGGACAATATGTTGGATAGGACGTTCTTCCAAAACATGATCCGGCTGATCCACGCATCTGGAGCCGAGATCCTCTCAAGCCGCCGGACCAGTGAGTCCTCGGCGGGCAATGAAACGATATATGTGGGTGTGCGTTGCAGCATGGTGACGTGCTTGGCTTTTTGCGCGAGCGTCGGAACCAGGGTTACCGCCGTTGCCCCACTGCCGATCACCGTGACACGCTTGTCAGTCCAGTCGAGGTCCTCCGGCCAGGATTGTGGTGATATGATCTCGCCGCGAAAAGTTTCTTCACCCTCGAAGTGCGGACGGTGTCCTTGATCGTAGCGATAGTATCCCGAGCAGACCGATAACCATCGGCAGCTGATCCGCACAGTCGTGGTGGCGCTGCCATCCGGCAATGCTTTCTCCACTGTGACGATCCAGCAGGCCCGGGTGCCGTCCCATGCGGCACCGACGACTCGGTGGCCGTAGCGGATGCGCTGATCAACGCCGTACTCGACCGCGGTGTCCCTTAGGTAGTTTAGAATCGACGGACCGTCGGCAATGACGCGGCGGTCACGCCAGGGACGAAACGAGTAGCCGAGCGTAAACATATCGGAGTCGGATCGAACCCCGGGATAACGGAAGAGATCCCAGGTGCCGCCCAGATCGGCGCGCGACTCGAGCAGCGTAAAGGTGCTGTTCGGCCGCTGACGCATGAGGTGGCAGGCGGCGCCGATTCCGGACAATCCGGCACCCACGATCACGACGTCGAGCACGTCATCGATCGGCTGCGCAGTGGCGTGGCTTGACGAGGCAGAAATGTCCAACACAGCGGGTCCTTTCACGGGAAATTGGTCGGCTCTCACCAGACGTCGCACACAAACCGTCCTTCGGAACGCAGCTTGCCCAGCCACCGCGTCGCTGGATCGCTGGGGCCGTTTTCAGTTTCGCCAGAGCACTGACGGTGGATGTCGAGAAGTGCCGCCTCCACCCCCGCGCCGAGCCGCGCGGCGTCACCGCACACCCGGATATGTGCGCCCTGATTGATCAGGGACCAGATTTCGGTGCGCTCCGAGATCATGCGATCCTGGACGAACTTGTGGTCGTTGACAGGGGCGAGGGCGTATGCCGGCCGTAGCGTGACGACCCCCTCGCGTTCAGCCTTCTCCAGCTCTTGACGGTGAAGAAAGTCGACGTCGGGGTGATCGCAGCCGAAATAGAGAACCAGAGGCGCTGCGTGGCCATGGGCGGCGCGATCCCCGATCATCCCGCGCAGGGGCGCCAGACCCGTGCCGGCGCCGATGAGGATCGCCGGGCGATCGACCGGCAGGCGGAAGCTGTCGCTGCATGGGACGATCCGGGCCAGGACGGTTTCACCGGCGATCAGGAGAGCGAGGTGATTTGATGCGATGCCGCGGTACCGCCGTCCCTGTCCGTTTCCGGCGTTGCGGTAGGGGGCATCGACCACCGAAACCATGAGGTCCACCGCCGAGGGTGTGGCTACGTTCGACGATGAGATCGAGTATCGCCTGGGCCTGATCGCAGACAACCGTGCCAGGAAATGCTCGAAAGGAAGATCGATCGAACGGTAGCGCTCCAGCAGGTCGAGAACGCTAGTGCTGACCGCCGTGATCGTCCGTTCGAACTCGGCGGCTTCCAGGCCAGCTAAGTCCTCCAGTGGCTTGCGCTCGGGCGGGCATGGGCAGCGTTCGGCAAGGAAGCGGAGATCCTCAGGGGTCGCGGGTTCCTGCAATTCGACGTAGTCGCGCAATATCTCACGAATGGTAATGGGGCGCTCCTGAGGCAAGAAGAGCCGCAGTCTCCGGGAGGCGCGAACACGCACCGGACGATCCAGATCGAGAGCGAACCGGGCGCCGACGCGCTCGATGAGTTCATTGTGGTTCCTCGGCAGTACCGCAAGGTGATCACCGGTGCGATAGCTGACACCGTCGGGCAGACGCAGCCGCAGAAAGCGCTTGGATCGCCCGAGGGGGTTGGCGAGGTCGACCAGCTCGCCCGAATCAACCACGGTCATGGCGGCCATGCCATGCTGTCTGGCCCGTTCCGCCTCGCTGCTCTCTACCGGTTCGAGGGCGATCTGGAGAGCGGCTTGACCGGCAGTTGCTGCGTCATCCGCCGCGCGGTCGCCGTCCCCGGTTTTGATAGAGTCCCACAGGTTTTGCGACCAGGAGTCCACGCTGGAGCTGAAGTCTCCCCCGACATCCGCCTCGCCCCGGTCCCCGATGCGTGTCGCCCCGGCGGCGCAGAGCCGCTCATCGATCAGCGACGGAATGCGCTGGTAAGTCGCGGAGTACGAGCGGTCGCCAATACCGAGGATCGCAAAGGACAGGCCTTCGAGCGAGCCGGGTTGCAAGGCCTCGGCCCAGTTGACGAACCTGTCGGCATCATCGGTGGGACGGCCGTTGTAGGAAGAAACCACGATCACCAGCAGGGTGCCGGTGGCCAGGTCGTTGAGCTTGCCGACCGCATCGTTGAGTGGCGCGACAGAAGCACTGTGTCCGTGATCCGAGGCGGCGGCCGCGAGTTCTCGCGCTACACCGGCCGATGTGCCAAGGTTCGAGCCATGGAACACGGCGAGCCTTGGGAATGTGTGGCTAGCCGCCACGGTGGTTGGCCGAGGCGCAAGGACCGGACTGGCCACGCGTTCGACTCGGCGCTCGCTCGGCTTCCTTGGCTCCGGATATAGCATGAAACCGTCAGGCTTGATCGTTAGCGTCATGCCTATGTTCAACTTGTAATTGGTGCGGTCGTTGAGGTGGAATCTGTGCACCAGCATGCCCAGCACCAGAATTGCCTCATGGAGCGCGAATTGCCGTCCGATGCAGGCGCGTTCACCGTTCCCGAATGGTTTGTAGATGTGTCCGGGGCGGGCCGCCGTGGCCTCGGGACTAAACCTGTCAGGGTCGAAGCTATGGACGTTGCCACCCCATTCCGGCTGTCGGTGCAGTGACGGGATGAAGATCTGGATCGAGTCGCCAGGGCGGAAGGCGTAGCGTCCCGCCACGACGGTTTCCTCGACAGGGGTGACCGCGTATCCAGGAGCAGTAGGCCAGAGCCTCAGCGCTTCGTCGAGGATTTGTCTAATATAGGTGAGCTTGCCGACATCCTCGTAGCTAGGGCTGATATCGTCATCGGCACCCCACAGCGTATCGACCTCCCGCTGCGCCCGCGCAAGCACAGCCGGATGCTTTGCAAGGTAATAGAGTGCGAAGGAAAGCGCGGCGCCGGTTGTCTCGTGACCGGCAATGAGGAACGTTATGACCTGATTGTGGATGTTTGCATCGTCGAGCGGTTGCCGGGTGCCTGGGTCGGAAATGTTGAGCATGCGGCCGAGCAAATCATCCGTGCGGGTCGCGCCTTCCGCGCGCCGTCGCTCGATAAGCGAGGCGATGAGCCCCCGCATCGACGCAATATCGCGCTTGTAGGCGCGATTCCGCTTGAACCGCAGCCGGCTCACAAAATCCGGCAGCTCGCTCGCTTCCTGGGCGTGGGTGAGGGCGCGGACCATTGAAGCGACGAAAGGGTGGAGATCGTCCCTGCCAAAAGAATCGAATTCGTAGCCGAACCCGCACATCCCGATGGTGTCGAACGTAAGACGGGTCATGTCCCGCGGCACATCGGCTGGATGCTTGTTGCGAGCCCGTTGATCCCAGTAACCGACCAGGCTACGTGCCGCGGACACCATCATCGCGTGATAGCCGCGCATCGCCTCGCGGGTAAACGCAGGCATAAGGATGTTGTGCGCCTTACGCCAGTTTGGTTCTTCGTTGTAGGCAGTGAACAGGCCGTCGCCGCCAATATCGCGGAGCCGCACAAGATCTGTATGAACGCTTTTGACAAAGCGGTCGGTGTCGGACAATTCGGCAACCAGGTCCGACCCGGAGGCCAGGATCATCTCGTTGCCGAAAATGCGCAATCGGAATATCGCGCCCTGTTCCTCGGCTTCGGCCAGAAGGAAGTCCATCAGGCGTCCGCCGCCGGGAATGCTCAAGGCGTGGCCCACAAAAGGAAGGCTCTTTCGCTCGGGGATCTGCGGCGCTGGGGTGCCTGGCTTGCTCCTGCCCACAACGATCTCCTGTGCCGTGCCATTCAGAATCGGGACCGATGTCACGCTTGAACCCTTTCCGCTAACGACGCGGTATGCGTTGCAGATGTCGGAATTGTTCCCGGCCGACCACTCATTCGGCGATCTTTGCGGTAAGCGTTCCCGGTAAGCAGCGGTGCAAATGCCCAAAGACCAGCGTCGCAAACACGGCCGCAATGGCAAGCGGCAGCAGGAAAGACCAGGCGAAGATCGAAGGTCCCGCCGTCACGAAGATCGGGCCGGCGACTGCGGTGCCGATCGTCGCTCCCACGATGGCGATCACCAGGATACGCGACATCAAGGAGCCATCCGGATCGTTCTCAGTCAGAATACCGGTCACGAACGGGGTGACGATGTAGAAGCCGACATTCACGAACACCTGTGCGATCACAAAGACCGATGGGGTGAAGACGTTGAAAAGAAAATAGATCGATACGGCCATGACCAGAAAGCCAACAAGTACGAAGGTGAGTCGCTTCGCCTTGTCGTGGGTGGTCATCGGGACGATGGCGCCTAAAAATCCCGCCAATGACGCCACCGCGAGATACAGGCCGACTTGCGGACCGCTCAGGCCCACCCGCTCGCCGACATAGCCGCAAACCACCCATTGCCCGGCCTGCACGGCGTAGACGAGAAAGACGATCAGCATGGTCAGCCGCATCTTGCCGCTATCGAGTCTGGATTGATGCGTGGCCGCCGTCTTCACCGCCGAACGTTTCGATATCAACAGCAGGAATGGCGCCATCATCGCGGTAAACGCAGCAAGGACGAGAAAGACTGGCGCCCCTGTTTCCTGGTGCGGGATCATGGATACGATAAAGAGCAGGATGCCCAACGCCACCCCGCTGATCAGGTTGAGGGCTCCCCAGAGCCGCTCGGCATCGGCAAGCGAAGCAAGGCTCATGGCGACGAGGCTGAAGATGGCGCCTTCGCCGAGGCCTGCGACAAAGCGAGCCCCCGCAAGCGTCAGCGGCGATTGCAACCAGAAACTTGCCGCCTCTCCGACAAGCACCGCAAGCACTCCGGCCACTGCGACGCAACGCCATGATCGAACCGCCAGCTTTGGAAGAAACAGTCCGTAAAAGCCAATGCCCGCCAGTTCGGCACTAGCGACCACCGTGGCCAACCCTTCATCATAGCCAGCCAGCTTGCTCATCGAAAGGACAACGACGGGCATCACCATCGTGCCGTTCAGGGCAAGGGCATAAGCGGCGCTAAGTCCCAGGATCCACCACACTATCGCCTCCCAACGCAGCTCCGGCACATTGGCGCCGGTCTGTTCTTCTCGTTCCTCGCAGCTTCTTCGGCTGCTGACCCCGCGAAGGATAGAAGTGAAGGAGTAGCCAGCAAGGGATGTTTGGGGCCGGTTTGGGGTCTTTTCCGGCCAAATCGTCGGCATGTTCACGCGACGGCTTGACGGCACGACACGTCTCAAATCTGCTGTCGGTCAAATGAGGTGCCACCAAGCCAAGCTGGGCTCGGGCACTCCAACGTCCCTGCGGATTGTAAATTCCTCAGTTGAAGATGGAGACAATACGCGGCCATTCGGCAGCTGCCTGGAGGGGCAAAGGGGACGGCGGCAGAGGGGCGTTCTTGGAGGCAATCGCCAACAGGTGCCGTAGGGGGAGGAGGTTTAGATGAAATCCGTCGATACGCGATATGTTACGGCAAACATTCCTGCGTTCCTGATCCGGAGCCTGGTCGCGACTTTGTCTGAATTCAGACTGGATCCCTCCCGGATGCTCGTTGGATTGGGAATAGCGGTCAAGGACCTGGAGGACCCCGGCTGTCGGGTGTCCTACCGGCAAGGACGGGAAGCCATCCTGCGTGCAACTCAAATGGCCAAAGGCCAGGCGCTCGGGTTGGAAACGGGAAGTCGCGAGAAGATCACATCCGCTGGCTTGATCGGCTATGCCATGCTGACTTCGGCCACGGTGGGCGAGGCCGTCGAACTCGCACTTCAGCTGCAAAGAGATAGCGGCAGCATGCTCGACTTTGACACGCGAACCACAAAGGAAGGTATCGTCGTCACCGCATCAACTCGTTTCCACGACCCCGAAATCTACACGTTCTTAGTCGAGGAAGCCTTTGCGAGCTTCCTGGGCATCGCGGTCGGCCTGGTCGGCGAGGGTTTCAAACCCCTTAGGATCGATGTTACTTATCCACCTCCCGCACATGCGGACGTGTACCGGCGGCTCTTCGGATGCGAAATTCGTTTCGGCCAGATGGAGAACGCCTTTCTTTACGATCCCATGTGGTACAAGCAGCCCCTGCTCACGGCGGACCCGTTCACGCATCGTCAGCTCCTCGAATTCATAGCTTACAACCGCGCCCGTTTGCGCGAGGCGGCGGAGATCACCGAATCGGTGGAGCGCGCGCTGAGGCAAAATCTGAACGAGCGCAGCAACATCACTAAGATTGCCTGCGAACTCGGCGTCGGCCAGAGAACGCTGCGTCGGCGCCTGACAGAAAGCGGCGTCTCCTTCCAAGCACTGCTCGATGCCGTTCGCAAGAACCGGGCGTTGGAGCTGCTCGCCAATCCGCAAATGTCAGTCGAGCAGATAGCCTTCATCGTGGGCTTCTCGGATCCTCATAATTTTCGCCGGGCCTTTCGCCGCTGGACGGGCACAACACCAGGTTTGTTGCGGGCGGATATGTCGGAAACCTGGCCGCGATAGAGTCCCTGGCGGCAAGAAGACCTGCGTCGAGGGAGCGCGGACGACTATCTCGGCTCCAACCATTGTTGCCCTCCGATCTTGCGAGGCCGGGCAGGGTGAGGTGAGGGTCGCACTTGGATACCTCGTTTTCGGGCACCCGCGATGCGCGGCTTCTCAAAAGTCGAGGGCGATGACGGGAACTTGCATCGCCCAGCCGGCGGAGCGTGCCGGCTGGGCAGAAGCCAAGCCGGGCACAAACACGGCTTAATCGCGACGGCTGTGGGTGTCCTCAAACCAGCTATTTGGCCGACAATGACACTCCTTTGGCCAAATCCCCCATTGTTCGGTCGAGACAGCCACATATCGTGGTGGAGTGTTGGGTTGGTGGATCACGGGGACTGATCGCCGTCTAACGAGAATAGGGGTGGGCTCCGCCTCGCGGAGTTCGCGCGGAAAATGGTCGGGGAGGGCGCCGCCTCACAAGCGCCAGTCGTCACACCGAGATGCTCTTCACTGGCTAATTTCTCACGCCAGCTTGCCAACGCGCGCCAGGGGTCGTCAACGCAATCGTGTATTCGGGCTCGCGGCGCTTCCTTGGCGATCCGGTAAGGCGCCAGCAGGTCTGCAAATTGCATGAACACAATGCAACATGAAGGGGAACGGAGAAGAGATGTACGCAATGTTCGTCCGGAGGGTACCTCGATCAATATTTCTGGCCGGTGCTTTCCTGCTGCCAGCGATAATGCCAGCTTCCGCAGGTGGATTTTCCCGCGGCCAAGCCAACACGGACGTCCTCTTCAGCGACGAACGTTTCACCGTGGATTCGCAACTGATATACGTCAATCCGGGCCGTAGCTTTGCATCGCTGATGGGCCAACCCGTGCAGGAAGGCGCATATTCCGACCCCTTTGTCGTCCCTCAGGCTTCCGTCGGCTTCAGGTTCTGGTCGCCCCTTTCCTGTGCGCTCACCTACACGCAGCCATTCGGCGCTTCCGCGACCTACAGCGATCAAGCGCAGGTCGCCGAATATCTCACGGCGGCCGGCAACGGAGATCCGTTCCCAAATCCCACGTCCAAAATGAAGTTCTCCGCGGACGAATACGGTGCAACTTGCGGAGTTCGCTTTGCAGCCGGCCCGGGGAATTTCTATTTGCTAGGCGGCGCGTTCATCGAGACATTCGATTACAAGGAAAACACTTGGATCGGCTCGGTCCATTTGAAAGATGGTGGAGCGCTCGGCTACGGAATAGGCGTCGCTTACGATATCCCGGAATACGCGATGCGGCTCCAGATTATGTATCGCTCGGAAATTAAACATGAAGGGGATGGCACGTACACGCCCTCTCAGTTGGCGATCGACAATGGGATAACGAGCAATCTACCCGCGAACGGTGCAGGCACGCTGCCGCAGTCGCTCAAGATCAACGCACAGACAGGGGTTGCCCCCGGCTGGCTGATCTACGGGTCCGTAGAATGGACAGACTGGAGTGTTCTGCAGCACTTCAGCTATGACGTGATTGGGCTGGGTACAGCCAACAAGATCTTCAACTACTCGGATGGCTATACCGTCCAGATTGGAGTGGGGCACGACTTCACCGACAAGCTTGCTGGCACTGTCAACGTGACCTGGGATAAGGGCGTAGGCTCGGGTGCGGACATCACCACCGATAGTTGGACCCTTGGTGTCGGAGCGCAATACAAGACCCAGATCGGCACCTTTGGTCTTGGAACAGCCCTGTCTTATCTGGAAGCAGGAGCGCAGTCAGTCGACAACGGTGCCACCTACGACGCGACCGCGGGCGCCGATTTGGCCGTGGGTGTCGGATTGTCGTATTCGTTGCAATTCTAGCGCCTGTCTCTACCCGACTGGGTCGCGATAAGCTGGCGCGGCAGGCGCGATGCTGGACAAGGACGGATGACACGCTTGAATGAGAGCCATGGCTTGCTATTTGAACAAGCGTGTCAACCTCGACCAGGAAACGCAGCGTGGCCTATCGTATGGCCGTCGCCTGCAGGACAGCTGGCATCACCCGGGCTAAGCCGGTATGTGCCAGCTAAATTAGTTATCGAGGCCGAGCGAACAGGCGACCCACCGTCCTATATTCATTGGGATGATCGCGAACCAACGTTCTCCGTTGCTGGGGCCAGAGACACCCCCGAGGCGACAGGACGCTGCTGCCCCCGACAGGATCAACTGCTGATGATCGTCGTTTACCCTCGCAGTGGCGCGCTTGCGTCGTTGGTGCGCAGTGTCTTGCGATGCAGGAAACCGCCAGGCTGGGGGGGTTGAGGGCGGCTACTGGAACTTGGTCACCACGCCGATGCCGATGCCTTCGAAGCCGCCCATGGCCATCAGGGCGGCCGGAGCCTCTTCGAGGCTGAGCCTCTTGCTGACCAGAAGTTCGGGCTTCAGCTTGCCGCTGCCAATCATCGCCATGATCGCCGGATAGCGGTAGGCCTGCATGCCCAGGCTGCCGAGGATTTCGAGCTCGAAGGCGATCACCTGATCCATCGGCACCTGTGCCCTGGCATGCTCGCCCAGCATCAGCCCGACCT
>NZ_JBFUDJ010000024.1:0-14798 GCF_056404775.1 Mesorhizobium sp. P2_B5
GTCGACCTGTTGCGTTGCCGGCATTGGCCGCTTACTGCCCGCCGGCGGCAGTCATCAACAAACACATCTACTCGCCCTGGTTTGAGGGCCGGCTCAGGGCTTTTCTGGCGGAGCGCGACATCGATACGCTGGTCATCACTGGCGGCGAAACCGACGTATGCGTTCTGGCCACGGTGCTCGGAGCAATCGATTTCGGTTATCGCGTGGTCCTCGTCACGGACGCGCTGTGCAGTTCTTCCGACGCGACGCATGACGCGCTGCTGACCGTATATCACCAGCGATTTGCCCAGCAGGTCGAGACGGTCGAGATGGAGGTGGTTCTCTTGAACTGGACTTGAAAATCCGACCGATCTGATCTGGACGATCAGACGCCCAGGTCGATCAAGGCGGCGCCGATTTCGGGGCGTTTGCGGCGGCGCAAGTGACCGGGAGCTTCCACCAATGTGATTTCGAGCGTCGGGCGAACGATCGCTTCGAGCAAATGCCCGCCTCGGGTGGTGCCGTCGCTCAGGCCGAGCACCGCGTGGACGTGAAGGCTTGGTTTGCCATCATCCCCCAGCGCAACATCGCCGATCGCGCTCAGCACCTCGCACTGTTCGTGAACCGGGATTTTGCGGTAGGTTTTCGCATCGAGGTCGAACCAGCCAACGGTGGCTCTTTCGAATGCGCCGATGGCAGTCAAGGAAGCACCGTCGACGCCTTGCTCGGTTGCGAAACCGATCAGTGTGGCAAACGCCTCTTCGCCGGGGTCGAGCACGATGACAAATGTGCGTTGACCGCCGAGCTCGTTGACGAGCCGGGATTTCATGCCTGCCCTCCGAACATCAGTTTGGCCCGTCAGTGGGCATGGTGTTCGGCGTTTCGCTTACGGGTTGCCGCAGCTTTCTTGGCCGATTCAGACCGGCTGGGTGCAGAGCGCGAGGCCGAAGCCTTTCCGCCGCTTTTGCCGCCCTTGTGCGCCGCGGGATGGCCGGTATGTTTGACGCGACCGGAGCCGCCTTCCTTCTTGCCGCCGCCATCGTCCTTGTTGACGGTCGCCCATGCCCGGCGTTCGGCTTCCTTTTCGGAAACCCCGCGCTTCTCATAGCCTTCGGCAATATGATCGGCTTTGCGTTCCTGCTTGTCGGTGTATTTCGATTTTTCTCCACGTGGCATGGCTGTTTCTCCTATGGGCCGTTTCTCCTTTTGGACAGGATTTGAACGAAAAGACGGGGGCCTGAGTTCCAACCGGACGCCAGAAAGCAACTCCACCTGGCCGAGCGCCGTTGAGATCGACAGGAGGGGAGCCGAGGCGAACCGGGATCAACGATAGGGACCTCTATCGCGCGCTATTCCTCCGGCGCCGTCGCGGGAGCCCTATAGCGGCGGCGCACAGCCGCGCGGCGGCGGAAGCTGCCGAGGGGAAATCCTACTAGTGCATTCCATAAAGCGGTCCTTGAAGAGATGCTCCCGAAGATCGATGGCATGACTATGCCGGAAGAGTACCCTCTTGAGCGCGAGCCGGTGCGACAAGAGGCACTTGAGCGTTATCGGGCAGAGTTTGCGGAACGCTTGCTGCGGACCACAGCAAGGCCGCCAAGAGCCGGTCGGCGCCTCGGCGGGGGTAGGAAGACGGCGACCAGGTTTTTCATTTGTGCGAGGAACTTGGCCCAAACCGCGAGGTTGGGTAATTGCAGCGTTTGGGTTCCCGCTGCCGACCGGCCGCAAGCTGATCGGGCCCGCGCGGGGTGGCGCGGGCCGCCTTTAGCAACCTGCATTTAGCCAGCGCATTGCTTGACGCGGAGCGGGCCACAATCCTCCTTATTCGGAGCGTGCCGCCCGTCGGGGCGGTCGGCCAATTTCTGTGTCGTTGCGACATTACCGCGCTCAATCCGGTGTGAACTTCTATCAAAGAAGACAGCCGGTTTTCATCGGGCGCGGGAACAAGTAGCTGCCCCGCAGGTTGCTGATCATCTTATTCCAAAACAAGCCCGAAAGGAGAGCCGCATGGCGCGCAAGGTAGCAACCGATCCCAGCGTCGCTAGGATACACGACCAGACCCTTGTACGGGGGGAGGGTGGAGAGCTGCATCAGGTGTCGGATGGCAAAACCGACATTCTGACCACCGCCCAGGGCGGCCCGGTCGCTGATGACCAGAACAGCCTTAAGATCGGGCCGCGAGGGCCGACCCTGATTGAAGACTTCCACTTCCGCGAAAAGATTTTCCACTTCGACCACGAGCGCATTCCTGAGCGCGTCGTCCATGCACGCGGTTACGGCGCTCATGGCTTTTTCGAGACGTATGAATCGCTGGCCAAGTATACCCGCGCCGACATCTTCCAACGTGCAGGTGAGAAGACACCAGCCTTTGTTCGTTTCTCGACCGTTGCAGGCAGCAAGGGCTCGTTCGATCTGGCGCGCGACGTGCGTGGGTTCGCGGTCAAGCTCTATACCCAGGAAGGCAACTGGGACATTGTGGGCAACAATATCCCGGTTTTCTTCATCCAGGATGCCATCAAATTTCCCGACGTCGTCCACTCCGTGAAACCTGAGCCCGATCGCGATTTTCCCCAAGCTCAATCTGCGCACGACACGTTCTGGGATTTCATCAGCCTGACGCCAGAATCCATGCACATGATCATGTGGGTAATGTCGGACCGCGCGATCCCGCGTTCATTCCGTTTCATGCAGGGGTTCGGGGTGCACACCTTCCGAATGCTTAACGCCGCTGACGAATCTACATTCGTCAAGTTCATCTGGAAGCCGAAACTAGGCATGCAGTCGGTAGTCTGGAACGAGGCCGTCAAAATCAATGGCGCCGATCCCGACTTTCATCGCCGGGATCTATGGAACGCAATCCAGTCGGGCGCTTTCCCGGAATGGGAGCTATGCCTACAGCTTTTCGACCAGGAATTCGCCGATGGTTTCGATTTCGATGTGCTCGATCCCACCAAGCTAATTCCGGAAGAGCTGCTACCCCCGATCCCGGTGGGCCGGCTGGTCCTCGACCGTATGCCCGACAACTTCTTCGCTGAGACCGAACAGGTGGCGTTCATGACGCAAAACGTGCCCCCTGGCATCGACTTCAGCAACGATCCGCTGCTGCAGGGAAGGAATTTCTCCTATCTTGACACCCAGTTGAAGCGTCTTGGCAGCCCCAATTTTTCCCATCTGCCGATTAATGCGCCAAAGTGCCCGTTCCACCATTTCCAGCAGGACGGGCACATGGCGATGCACAATCCAGCGGGACGCGCCAACTACCAGCCGAATTCATTTGGGGCAGGACCAAGGGAGTCTCTGCAACGCGGCTTTCGCTCGTTCGCTGAAGGAGAGAATGATCAGAAAGTAAGGCTGCGCCCGGAGAGCTTCGCTGACCATTACAGTCAGGCAAGCCAGTTTTTCAAGAGCCAGACGGAAACCGAGCAGCGCCATATCGCCATGGCATTGACGTTTGAGTTGAGCAAGGTTGAAACACCTGTCATTCGCGAGCGAATGATCGCTCATCTCCTCAACGTCGACGAAGGGCTGGCCGAGACGGTTGCTGACAAGCTCGGCATTGTCGATTTACCGAAGCCCGCAGACGCAGCCGTACCACCGCGAAAGGATTTGGCTACCTCTCCTGCCTTGAGCATTCTCGAGAACGGGCCTGAACGTTTCGAGGGCCGCAAGGTCGGCGTGCTCGTCGGTAATGGAACCGAGGCCGCTCTATTTAAAGCCCTTCAAACCGCCATCGAAGATGAGGGAGCGACAATGGAGGTGATTGCGCTGAAAGTTGGCGGGGTGCAAGCCGACGATGGTACGAAGATCTTTGCCAAGCACATGATTGACGGCGGCCCGTCGGTCCTATTTGACGCGGTAGCCCTCCTGCTCACAGAAGAAGCTGCGGAACTTCTGGCACGCGAGGCTGCGGCCCGCGATTTTGTGGCAGACGCTTATGCGCACTGCAAATTCATCAGTTTTACGCCTGGGACGGTTCCTCTCCTGACAAAGGCGGGCGTCGACCCCGCGGCCGACGAAGGTCTCGTTCCTCTGACCGATCGCAAGGCCATCGGAAAGTATATCGAGGCGTGCCGCAAACTGCGGTTGTGGGCACGAGAAACGAGCGTAAAGCTATAGGCAACATTTTGGCTTGAACATTCCTTCCTGAAGGAAAGAATTGTTGGATCTGGAAGCACACGATGGTGACAATCATGGCGAAGGCGAAGGACGCGCGGCGCAAGGACGTCGAAGAGGATGCCAAGGGGCAATATATCCGGCGCGGCCAGGGTCGCGAAAACGATGGTGTGATGAGCGTCAAACCGCGTGTGTTGCCTGGCCGAACAACGCATAATGCGGAAGCCGAAAGTTCGGATGACCGGTCACGTAAAGGTAAATAATCAATCCAACTAGCGGCGCAGTCCATTCTCCGGCGAGGCTTTTGGGTGGACGCTCTGGACAACTTTCATCAGCTGCTTGAGAGTTTCATATCCGGCGTCACGGTACGCACCAACGTCTCGGCTATCGCCTGCAGAGGCCG
Organism: Mesorhizobium sp. P2_B5; assembly: GCF_056404775.1. Lineage (NCBI taxonomy): Bacteria > Pseudomonadati > Pseudomonadota > Alphaproteobacteria > Hyphomicrobiales > Phyllobacteriaceae > Mesorhizobium > Mesorhizobium sp. P2_B5. The sequence continues at coordinate 4,496 of NZ_JBFUDJ010000024.1, forward strand.
CGGCGATCGACGCCGAAAAACGTCATCCTCGAAGGTGAAACCATAATGATCAATGAGGCCTTTCCGACTTCCACGCACTGCAAGCCATAATAGGCCTTCGCGGGCCATCGCCAAAATTCTACCTGGTATCGTTCGACCTTCTATTTCTCCGGCCATGATCTGCGCCGGATACCTCTGGAAGACCGCCGCGAGATCCTTCAGAAAATGATTTCGACCGGCGGGAACATCCAATTCAGCGGAGCCATGCTCCGGCACTGGTGACGCTGTTTGCCACCTGGTCGACCAAGCGGGCTCGAGGGCATGGTCTCGAAGCTCAAGGGCAGTGCTTATCAAAGTTGGAAAACGACCGCCTGGCGCAAAAATCAAATGCTTCGAGGAAAAACAGATGGTCATCATCGGAGTGCAACGCGAGCGCGGCCAAGCGGCGCATGGCCGGCGCCGTGGGTGGGGTTAATGGCAGCGCCGGCCAATGCGGGGTTAGGCCCCGCGCAACTCCTAACCCAACTCTATTATCGACCGCGTAGGCACAGCAGAACGGCGTTTGCGATGAGCCAATCGCGTACAGCGCGGGAGACGTCCGCGATGGTCGCGACCCGCGCTGTCTTGATCATGTAAGGCCATTCAATTAACTAATAAGTATCGAATGCCCGCCGCCTTTTTCGGCGGCGGGGAACGATCATCTGATCGGGCTGGCATTGCGCACTCTGTCGCGCTCGTTCTCGATATCACCATAGGGCTCGGCATCGGGATCGAAGGCGGTCCAGCCATCTGCTTCGTAGGCGCGTCGACGGTCTTCCAGATCGACCGAGTTGGCCTGGCCGAGAATACGCTCGGCCTCACCGGCGAGTTCGTCGCTGACCCTGGCCGTCACCAAAGTGCCGCCACGGCGAACGCCCTCGGCATAGACATGCGCATCCCTCTCCGGGACGCCGGAATCGGTGAGCGCCCCAACAATGCCGCCGGCAGCACCACCAACGACCGCGCCGCCCACGGCGCCGACCGCGGTGGCGGCCAGCCAACCTGCCGCCACGACCGGACCGACGCCCGGAATGGCCATGATGCCAAGCCCGGTCAGCAGCCCGCCGGCGCCGCCAATGACGGCCCCGAGACCAGCGCCGCTGGCTGCATCCTCGGCGGCGTTGGAGGTTTCGCCGCCCTCGTACCAATCGTTAGAATTGTTGGCGACGATGCTGATGTCGGCATGCGGCACGCCGCTCGCTTCCAGTTCACCAACGGCGTCGGAAGCGTCATCGTAATTGTCGAAAAGTCCACTTACGGTTCTCATTGTCCTGATCTCCTCGATCTGGTTTCAGTGGGTCAATTGGCGTCGGCAACGACGTTGCCCTGGTAGTCGAGCGCCACGTGGGTGGTCTTGCCACCCTTGGTCGCCTGGCCGCGCCAGATGCCCTTGTCGTCTTTCGTCAGTGCGGATACGTCGGAGAAGCCGGCATCCTGAATGCGGCTCTTGGCCTGGTCCTCGGTGAAGCTATTGGCGCCGGGGACCGGCGCCGCCGGATTGGCGGTGTCGGTGGTGGTCACGGCCGGGGTGGTCGAGCTGGTGGTCGACGAAGCATTGTCCGTTGCGGAAACGATCTTCTCGATCATTTCCTGATGCATCTTGAGCGTCGGCAGGGTCTCCGAGGCAAAGGTCTTCAACTGCGCATTATCGCCGTCCTTAGCATAGCTTTCGAACAGGGTGACCGCTTCGGAATGCGCATCGCGCTGCATCTGGACATACGGCTTGTCGTCCTTGGCATTCTGCAGGGAGTCGAGATCGGCCTTGTGCTTGGCATCCAGCTCCTTGGGCACCGTCAGCTTCTGCTCGCCGGCGATAGACTCGAGCTTGGCGTTGGCGGCGCCATGATCTTCGATCATCTTGTGGGCGAAGTCCTTGACGCTCTGGTCCTGGGCCTTGCCTTCGAAGATCTTGCTGGAATCCACTTCGAACAATCCGCCGACGGCGGCCTTGTCGACGAAGTCCTGCGCGCTGTCGGCGGCGAAAGCCGGGAGGGCGAAGGTCAGGGCTGTGGCCGTAGCCAGTGAAGCCAGAATAAGACGAGTTTTCATAATGGGTATCCTTCTTTGGGCACGGATGTGCTGTCGAGCTAACAAGCATCGGTCGGCTTTGTTCCGGCGTGCGAGTGATTATCCGGGCGATTGAAATCGGGACTCCATCGGCCGGAGTTGCCTCACCCTGCCTTCCCATGCGCGAGGTGGGCGGCGGGAACTTTCTGCCCGCGCGCCAATTTTTCTAATGCTGGCAAACACGCCAGCCACTCCACAGGTGCCGCAGATTGCTGACAGCTAACAACTGACGGACTGCATGCGTGGCATTTCCTCCCGCACGGTCCTGTCGCGGATAAGGATGCGGTCCTTGGCAATCTTGGCCGTCTTGGATTGATTGAGTATTTTTAGAGACGGTGTCGAACCTTCGAAATTCCGACGGACGAGCAGTGCGATGGCCGTGTTCCGCGCTATCGCACCCTAGGTCCGCTTGATGGTTCCGATCTACATCGCCGCGATCGCCAACCTAATGCTCGCCAGCGCGGTTTGGCGCTACCGGCAGCGCGTTTGGTAGGCATCGCCGCTGGGGTAGCGGTCGCTTCGCGCGTCCGGTCTCTTTGTTTTTCTAGAAACCGCTGGGCTTGTTCGCCCCACTCGGAAGCCGCGATGTCGTGTTCCTGAGCGAACTTACGGAAAGCCTTGCGCAGAGCGTCAAGGTCAAGAGCCCAAAGATGGTCGTCTCTATCGTTGTTCAACATCGCCACCAACTCCAATGAATTGATGTTTGACCCCCAAATGAAGTCTTCAGGATCCAATCTGACTTCTTTGGGGTGTATCGTAGCGCAACACGCCAGCGCTATAGCCGGGTGATCTTATCTAGCCTCAGGCGAATCCGCTGGCCTTCCGCAAAGGCTCGTGCGAACGATTCAAGCTCGAATGATCGGGTAAGTTCTTGGTGTTCCTCGACCACGCGGACGAACCATTCGCCGCAGGCTTCGACCACTTCAACGCAAGGTCGGACGTTGTCATTCAGGTGTACGCTGTCCATTGCAATTCTCCTCCAAGAGCAATGGGAAACGTCCATTTTTATAAGGCCGCCGAAATCGGGAATTCAATAAAAAAAGATGGTACGAAAACGTACAAAACCGTTACGTCTCCTCGCGAAAGTCCTGCAGCGAGGCATTGCGCAAATCTTCTTCGCCGTGCAAGCATCGGCCACTACAATCTCATCGACCATATCACCACCAGCGCTACCACGATGCCGACGAAACAGTATGCGACCCAGACGCTGGTCATGGATTGCATGGCATGGCTTTAATCAGCCAAGGCGGCGTTGTGATGCTCAATCGCGTCGAGGATAGTTTCATAGACGCTTCCGGTTTCTTCCTCGATCTCGACACTGCTTATGCCGATCGCTTTCGCTTCAGCAAAAAGCCTGTCGGCCAATTCGCTTACCGAAATGATATCCGCGCCGATGGTCTCGGGGACGTTGGCCGAAATCCACTTGTGGAGGAAGTTGGTACCGCGGCCGCTCAATCAAAGCCCTCCTCGAAACGCATTAAACGCCTGAGAGGAGCATTGTTGTCTGGGAAGCCGATTTGCCGGTCCGCCGACGCGGATTGTAGCGCGCTTTCAATATCAGCCCAAGCCTCAGGACTGGGCCGCCATCTTCAATAAAGATGGGTGCAAGCCATCCCCGCGCGCCGCTGCAAGTTCGTGCATCGATCTAAGGAGGAACATGGGACGCATCCGTCATCCAGTGAAACCTGGAAAAGCAACGACGCGTTCGAACCGATGTTCCAGGGAAGAACGAAAAAGCTTAAAACTCGCCGAGCAAAGAACCCCCACGACCTCAAGCCCGGCGAGCCTACACCTGATCATAGTACGCGATCAGGACCGGGGATCAGCCGGCAAAAGCTTCCAGTGCAATATCAATGCCGGCGTTCAGAATGGGGCGTTTTCCAGTTGCTGGATAACCTCGCTGTCGCGCATCATGTCCCCGGGAGGAAGCGATTAAGCGGTCGCAAAACGGCGCAATCAGCGAATTCTGGCCACTGTTGCCAGCTCGCTACAGCGAAGTTTTTGGCAAGCTAATATAACCTTCGACAGCGCTGGGGCGCCGGGTTGTTGGCTGGGGCGCCGGGTTGTTGGCGGGGGCCAATCTTGAAACCCTAAGCGTAGTATGAGGGAAGATGGCCCGCCGACTTTGGTCGGCGGGTTTTTCTTTCATAGCGGCATGAACACTAATGTCCCGTCTGGACTCACGGGTGCCGCCTTGCGCTCGCACTCTACCGGCGCGCTGCTATCCGTGGGGCTGGGGAAGGGGCGGAACTCTTTCCATGCCTTGGCCGGCTGCTTTGCCCTTCCCTTGGTGTTCGGCAGTCGGGCCGCTCTCACGTCAATGAGCTGAGAGAGCCGCAAAGGACAACGGCAGCACCAGAGCAACGATGACCGGCGTTGCCAGAATGTGGGTAGCGATCCAGAACCTTTTCGATTTCGGCACGGTCATCACCCTCGCGATCCTGCATCGCATCGAAGAAGACGTCGAACACGCTGCCGACTTCTTCGCCGATCTCTTCCAGGCTGATGCCTTTGGCGCGGGCCTAGCGCGCTCCTGAACGCGCTTCCACAGGCGGTCTCGGATTGCACCGCGCGAATTGATAAAGGCGGAGCCGACATACTGCCGGTCTTCCGATCGGCCATCAGAGCAAAGGCTGGCTTGCCCGGCTCGCTCTGCGCCGAGGAGGTCGTATTCCTCATGTAGCTCTTGATTTCGTGGCCGGAGAGGTGGAGCAAATCGAAGACGACGAATAGAGGTCGTGCTGGCGGCGGGTGATTGCCTTCCCCAACGCCTGGTAGTCGAAAGGCCGCTTCATTAAGCACAATTTTACGTCGATGATGGCGTTCTCGACACCGAGCCGTTTCGCCGCGCCGGCCAATTCGCGATATTTCGCCATCCATGACCATTGCGCGTGAAAATGCGGAGGTTTGATCGATAATGATCTGGGAGCGATCGTCGAACTTGACCTCGTGAATCTATTCGTCGCCTTCGGGAGGATCCTCGACAAGGGTCGGCAACAAAGGCTCCACGAACTTCAAACGCATGAACTGACTCGTAAATCCACGATTCAATTAGCTTGCGCTGAAATAGTTCCCGGAACCCGATGCCGGTTTGAAACAAAGTGCGGCGAGCGACGTTGGGGTCGTCACTCACCTGTCAACGGAGGAGCATTGACATGACCGACAAAGAAGCTTGGCTATCAGGACCGCGCTCGCGTTAGCGGCGATGCGGAGTATGGCGATGCGGAGTGTGAAGTTGGCTATCTCGCCAGGAAGTTGGGTCTTTCAACCGATCAATTGCGGGAACTTATCAAGAAGCATGGCAACAGCCGCGAGACATTGGAGCAGGAAGGCAACACGCTCGGAAATCGCTAACTGACTGCGTACCTTCGAAAAAAGGAGCCTGTTTAATGCTCGCAGGGGATATTGCGGAACGGCGACTGAAAATGCTCGTGGAGCAGTACGTCGAAGCACGGAAAAAGAACCATGACTTCGTGTCTACGGAGTTTGCCTCCAAGGCGATCCGGCAGATTATTTCGCCGCCGATCGGGGCTGAGGCCCTTGATAATATGATTGCGAAATACGCCATCCGGCATGGGCTAACCGTTCGCTTTGACCGTAAGGAAAGTCGCCCGGCATGATCAGATCGCAAAAAAGACCGCCGGCCGGAGTGCGGGGTTCACTCGAAGGCTGCAGGATTGAGAACATATTCGCACGCCTCAAAGACTGGCGACGCATCCACACCAGATACGACCGATGTACTCCACCTTCCTGTCGGCGATCGTCTTCGTTGCAGCTTTCATCTTCTGGATCACTGATTCCTGCCCCTAGCTGGGAAGGCGGCCGCGGTCATGGCAGCCGCCTCGATTTTTAGACGTGGTGCGTCCTCAACCTCCTGGAAGGCGCGGGCTCAATGCCGTCCTCCATGAGAATGTCCTTCTTGCGAGCGAACGCTATGAAGACGCCTCGTGCAGTCTCCGGGTCGACATCGCCAATCAGCGCGGCTTTGCAAGCGCGAATAGCAGCTTTCTGCTCCGGGCTGTTGCCACACCATTCCGCTGCGAATTGATAAGCGTCTGCGACCGTGTTGAGTTGGCGCGGAAAGCCTAATCCTACCCACACCCGGACTGCCTTTTCGAAAGGTTCCGATAGCATCATGACCTCCTATCAGGCCGTCACTCCTCCGCCTTGGCGACCCTTGCCTGTCATCCACGGCATTGTCACGGACACTTCCTCAAGGATTCTGGCTGCTTTGGCAAAACCGCTGAACGCGTCTCTGGCTGCGGACAGCGGATAGTCGCTGTCGAAAGCCCGCTGGCAGGCGCGCAATGCAGTCTGGTGAATGGGGCCGCGCCTGTCCTTCGGCCATTCATAGAGAAATTCCAGAGCGTCCTCGAGACACGCAATTTCCTGAACAAGGTCGTTACCGCTTTTGACGAAGACGGCGTTCTGAAACATCCGATCGTTCATCTGATCCTCCAAGTCGAACGAACATTGAGCTTTGTGTTAACGCGAGCCGACACCAGCTCCGCGCGAGGTCGATATGGGTGTAAGGATTTTTGCCTTCAAGGGGGCGCGCCTATGGTCCAACAAGCCGCTGATTTCAACTGCCGCTCGACGAGATCCCCGTTTGCGTTGGGAATCTGAAAACCCCTTCGCCGCTCGTTGACATGCGCTGGCCCGTTCCAGCTACTCCCGACCGATTGCCCGCTGCCGCATGACGGTGGCGGGCTGTTAGCAGAACAGCATATAAGGCCATCGGTTGACTACGCAGCAGCACTGCTGCTGGCCAAGGTCCGCAAGACTTGGCCGGGCCTGCGTCCTGCCTTTGGTCGCGGGCCTGCATCGCAGGCTGCACACTGACATAGGTGGCGCAGGCCGCCGCAAAGCGGCAAAAGTCTGACTCGCCCACGCTTTGTGCCTGGACGGGCAACCAACCCTATCGGCTGAATTTCCTCAAGCACAGGCGAGTCCGGTCCAAATGCCCATGTCAGACGAAATGCGTGACCTGTATCTTTAGTTCGAGTGTCCCTATTGCTTGATTCCAGTTGTCCATGAGGCGCCTGAATTAAGCGTGTGCTAATTGAATCCGCCGGGCGTGGGTCAGTTCATGCGTTTGAAGTTTGTCGATCCATTGATGCCGACCTTGTGGAAAAACCACCAGAGGGGAGCGACTGGATTCACGAGGTCAAGTTCGACGGCTACCGATCGCAGATGGTGATCTCGTTGATGTCGGATTGGGTTAGGGATCTCGTTGCTGGCCGTCCAGCAGGAACGAAGCTGCGATGAGGTCATCGCAGTCAATCCGGCCGCTGATGTCGCCCATGATCGATGCAACTTTTTTGAAGGCCTTCATATCTGTCTCTGTTATGCGGGCGTCGCGCATTCTGGCTTTGAGATCAGCCACGCGGGTTTCGAGGGCTGGCGAAATCTCGACGTCATTCTTCATTTCCATCGTCCTAGCGTGGTGAATTCGCAGCCCGCCGCCACAACTGGCGGCGGGCAACAGTTATTCGATCAGTCGTAGACCTTGATAATTTTGCGGGTGCCTGGGTCGACCAGAACCGTTCGATTGTCGACCACGACATAGCGGTATTTGACGTCGGGAACCTCATGAAGTTCCACCGTGTCAGGAAGAGCGGTGCCAACGTTCAGCTCCACACCCGGAAGCTTAATCGACGCGAGCGGCTGCTTCTTCACGTATTCGCGAACGACCGTGTCCTGTTCCGGTGTGATGACGACATCCTGTGCTGCCACGGCGCCGACGCCGGCCAACAGTAAGAGCGCCGCAGCGGCGCTTGTGAAATGCATTCGCATCTATTTCTCCTCTGGTAACCTGGCGACGGCACCACGCCTGTTCGCCTGCTCAACGAACTCGAACTCAGGTCGAATGTTCCTGCACCGGACTTCAGTCCGAAGCCGGATCGGACCAATTGCCCTCGCCAAAACTCGATGGTCGTACCACGCGGGGACTAGAGAACGGCTTAGGGCCAGGGGTGTTATTTCCCCAAATTCGGACAGATGGATAAAAGCGTTGGCCAAGCACGCTGGCTGCTCGCGCCAATTTTCGCGACAGCCGTTACCTTTCTGGTGATGGCCATGGCGCTTGGATGACATGTCGTGAATCGCCGCAGCTACGTCCCTTCCAGCCTTGATAGGATTCGCGAGTTGCTTGGGCGTCTGGCGATCCTTTTTTTCAAAGCTCGCTGTACCTGCTTAGACGGGGGCGCCTTTTAGCTCACGCAACCTTGGGAGGTTTACGATGGATCGTTGCAAGCACTCTCCGCCCTGTCAACGCGATGGCCGGTGTTCCAGGCGCCGGCATTCTCGATGAACTCGAGACGGGCCGCTGCCCCGGCAATGCCGAATAGTGCAGTCAAGAAGGATTGCCTCAGGCCGAGGCCTTTGACGACGATGCACAGGCAGAAGTGCAGCAGGTTACCATCGGTACTGGCATCGCCGCCGACACTATCGCCGGCGCGGCTGGAGACGGGTCTGCCATAGCTACTGGCGACATGGCCGGCGTCGCGTCGGTGCTATCGCAGACGGCGTCCTGCAGTCGTCTTGCGATTCTAGCTAGTGACTGTGGCTCAATGGCCCGTTCCTAGCGCTAGAGTCGGAACAGGCCCAGTTTCTTTTGAGTAATGAGGACATTGGCCATCGCAGGGCCGTGGCTACGCGGGCGGCCCCGCGAATGACAAATCATTTGCCGGGTTGCTGGACCGGTACTGTGACGGCGAGACAAACACTTGCAGTCAAACCGGCTACATCAAGCTGAAGGGCGGCGCTACTTCTCGTCACCCCCGGATCGTCGGCGCCGGAGGTTCACTCGGGGCGCGCGCGGCCCCTTCGTCAGCGCCTTGCTGGCCGACGACCTACTGGCGGACTGCGGAAATGATGTGGTGGTCGGTGTGCCTTGGGTGATTGCGGCGCTCATGCTCATAGGGGTTGCGGGTAATCGGGCTCGGCCGCACAATTCGAACGATCTTTTCAACGGTGTCGATTGCCCTAGCTGTTCTCCTGGAGAGGAGACTGGATATGGCGATCTATGGTCTGAGGGTGATCAGCTTCATTTTCGTTGCATTGGCTTTCATCCCGGCGGGCGCGCACTTCTTCGCGATGTTCAACAAGATGAAACTCGACGGGACGAGTTATCTCGCCGCGCAACGCGCCTATGATGGCTGGAGCCTGTTTGGCATCGTGGTGCTGGGGGCGTTGCTCTCGACGGCTGCCCTGGCGGTTTTGCTTTACCGATCAGGCGGATCGTTTGGTTTTATCGTGGTCGCCTTTCTCAGCATCGGCGCCACGCAATTTGCTTTCTGGACGCTGACTTATCCGGTCAATCGGGCAACGCAGTGCCGACCTTGACGCTTCATGGTGGCGATGACCGTGTTGTGTTGACCGCATCGTCGGAAGGGTCATTTCACCGCGCCCTACAAACGAGTGGTCCTGGATGCGGTTGGGCACTTCCCAACACGTGAGGCCCCAGAAGAGGTTTCGCCACTGTTGGCGAGCTTTCTCGACAGTTACGGCAGGCTATAAAGCGCCTGGCTCGGCAGTCATTCGGCTTCATCGGACAAGCTGGAACCTGATGCATCGCCGCGCATTTCGTCTCCATGGATGGCGAGCCGGAACGCCGTCGCGATCAATCGGTAGCCACGGAGAATTCGGATGCAAACTTCAGTCGCAACTTCAGAACACCACCGCCCATTAACCATAGAACCGTTTGCCGGCACGGTAACGGTGCGATTCTCCGACGCCATAGTCGCGGCCACGGAGCGCGCGAAGGTACTCAGGGAAGAGGGACATGAGCCGGTGTTCTATATTCCGTTCGAGGACATCTATTTCGAGCTTTTCGAAAAGACAAACACGACAAGCAGTTCACCGCTGAAGGGAACCGCTAGCTATTGGCGTGTCCATGCAGTTGGCGGCGCGGCCGATGACTTTATGTGGGCATACGAGACGCCGGATACGGCAGCGCGGGCCATTGCCCGTCATGGCGCTTTCGATCCGAAAAAGGCGCGCATCGATATTGACCCGGTGGAGGACAAACGGCACACGCCACATGTCAGGGAATAGTATCGTTGGACTTCTGGCAGGCATTTGCTAGCGCCCGGAGAATTCCTCATCGAGAATGCGCAAGGCTTCTTCGTATCTGGCTGTCGAGGCTCCAATTTGCCGTGACTGCCAGATGTTGTCTTCGAGGTCAGCGCGTTTTACCGGCAGCGCCAGCGGATTC
>NZ_JBFUDJ010000025.1:0-9124 GCF_056404775.1 Mesorhizobium sp. P2_B5
AGAAGCGTGATCTTGATATTCGGTTTGCATCGGCTGCAGTCGAACTTCAGGCGCAACGGGCAACACCGCCGCCATAGACCATCATCAGGTCGGCCGAGCGGCAGTAAAAGACGTTGCCACAGGTGCACTCCGCCTTCACAAGCATGTTGTGCCGGGTTGCCTTGCCCAGCGTGTCAATCGGTTCATGCGCCATGAGAACAGAAGAGGAACAAATTCCTTGAACGTCAAGCCGGATTGTGGAATCTTTTCGGCATGCGAGGAACCACGACGCTGAAATGGAAGACCTATGGCCCGTTCTCGGCGATTACGCCGGAACGGGCCGATGGGGCTATAGCCGCTAGCTAAAATCGCAGAACGACGTAAGGAACTCGTCTGCGATAGCACCGGACGCGGCGGCGACCATGTCGCCAGTAGCTCCTACAAACCCTTCTCCAACGGCGGTGATGCCGGCGATGGCGCCAGCCTCGATGGTACACCTGCTGCACTTCTGCCTGTGCATCTTCGTCAAAGGGCTCCACTTGTGGCGTCTCGAGTTCATCGAGAATGCCGTTTCCCGTGCCTGGAACACCGGCCATTGCGTCGATTGGGCGGACAGTGCTTGCAAGCGCCGCTGCCCCGGCAATGCCAAACATTGCAGTCAAGAAGGATCGCCGATCCATAGTAAACCTCCCAAGGTTGCATGAGCTAAAAGGCGCCCCCGAACTGAGCGGGTTCAGCGCACGGTGAAAAAGAGGATTCGCCAGCCGCCCAAGCAGATCGCGAATCCTATCAGCGCAGGAAGGGACGCTAGCTGCACCGATCCACGACATGTCAGCCAAGCACCATGCCCATCACCAGAAAGGTGACGGCTGTCACGAAAATTGGCGCGAGCAACCACCGCGCTTGGCCAACACTTTTATCCATCTGGTTTCTCCGAATCTGGAGAAACAACTGCCTTAGCTTTAAGCCGTTCCGTGTATTCCCAAGTGTAAGACTATCGCGTTTATTGCGATGGTACTTGGTCCGATCCGGCTTCAGACCAAAGTCCGGTGTAATCGCCAAGCATAGTTATCCAAACGTGGACAAGATCGATAAAACTGTCTGGACTTCGTCCTTGGGTTATCTGTCTCGCGTCCTGGCGACAGCGAAACGAACTCGCACTCAGGTAGCCCAGCACCTTGGCGAGGAGTGATTTGACGCCATCCCTGGAATAGGATGTGCCCGAGACGGCATCAACAAGCGTCCGATAAAGACTGTCAACTTCTTCGTCGATCTCCTCGCGCTTGATATGGACACTGCGTCCGCCTTAGCCGTTTCGGGATATGGTTGGCGATCCATGAACCGAGTTCAGCCGGCCAGCTTGCGGTGCCAGATCCTCCAAGCCGACAAATCTCTGCTGAAATCGGACGCCGCTCGGCTTTAGTCGCCTGGCGGACCGAGAACCCCCTAGTCTACTAACGGGCTCCTCCCTCTGCGCCATCTCCGAGCGCGGCGAGACCTCGGCGAATCAACTCCGGCACCGCGTCAGAACGGCTCGGCATTCTTTTCTCAAACCGCCAAGCGTCCAGCACCGCGAGTTCCTCGGCACTGAGCATGATCTGTAGTCGGTATGTTCGCTACGGGATGGCAAGGCCCTTCCTCTCTCCTAGAACTCGATCTGCCATACCGGCGGCGTCCTGGTGGACCAATAGGCACCGCGCCTGCATGGCTACCGCGCCTTCAGTATTCTGGCCTCTCGCAGCAATGATGATCGATCCGTGCCAATCACTTTGATCAGTCCACATGCCTGCGCCTCGGTGATACCCGTTTCCCGCGCGAGGAACCGGACGAGAAAATCCTCCTGCTCCTCCCTATCCCCTCGGTCGCGTCGTTTCTGATCGCCGATGTAGGACGACTTGGGCTGCTCAAGTGAGCGGGGCAATGGAGCATCGTCCTGTACCGAAACAGCTTTCACCTTCAGGCCAGCTTCCTTGGCAGCCGTCAGAAAGGCACGTCGAGCATTCTCAACGTCTTCGGCTGTGCTCAGAGGGCCCGTGCAAGCTTGAAGTGCAGCCCGATACCTTGGCCCGTGCGATTCCGGCCAGCGCTCCATCATGAAAATGGCGACCTCGGATACGCTGTTCAAGGTGCGAAACTCCCCCACCTTTTCCGTTTCAACCATGATTGGAATTGCGAAAAACGGGTCGTGCATGGAATACCCCTGGGGATGCCAGAACCGGACAGAGAGCACTATTTTCGTTCCGGTCGCCGCGAGAAAAGCACATGGGACAATGCGTCAATAGGCGTGTAGACGGGTCGCCGGGCAATCGGTAAGCACATCCAATGGATAACAAGCGGCTCGACCACAAACTAGATTGTAAGGCGTGCGGGACGATCCAGATGGACATTCCCGAGGGTGCTGAAGAGCACACGCCGATTCATTGCAGTAAGTGCGGTGGCTACCTCGGGGAATGGGGAGCACTGCAGGACGATTTTTACGCCCAAACGCGCGGCGCTGAAGCCTTCGATCTGAACAACGGCAACATCACTAAGAAGTAGCGCGGGGGTTGCCCTGCTTGTCAGTGGCCTTCATGGATTGGTTGCAGAATAAAAACCGGATCGATCCGGGAATCGCCCTTAGCGGCCGAGCGGTAGCCTTGAAAGCGTAATCAGCTCCGCTTCATCAACCACGCCTGCCATATAGTTGGCGATGATCCGAGAGGCAAGTGTGCCTTGCGCATCAGCGGATTGGTCTGCGAATTTCAGCTGTTCGAAAACTCGGCCCAGCAAGGCCAACTCGGCAGGATCAAAAATCCCCGCGTCCACAGCTTTTCGTCTGATCGGCATGGCTACGCGTCCTCCTCGTAAAACTGCAACCAAGCGTCACGTAGATCCTACTTGCCGTGCGAGTGCCTCTTCTTCCAGCGTATGAAGTTTTTCCCGAATCTCCTCAGGCTCGGCATGCTCTAATCCGACGACGTCGTTCCTTGTCTCCCTCAGCGAAACAATGATCTCATCAAGTTTTGCGTGGATAGCGGCTGTGTCGCGATATCCTTGGATTAGAACCACCCCGGTGATTACAATCGCTGCAACCGACAATGCGTAAGTGACGACATTTGTCAGGCCGAATGGGACCACCGCCGTGCAGAGCAGCATGGCTATGAGCAAGAAATAAAAACCCGGAGGGCGGGATAGAAAGTCCCCCATTGCAAAAAGGAAGCGGTTCATGTCCAGGCAGAAGTCAAGAAGACGACGAGTGCGGTGATGGTGACGGAAATAGGCACCGCCGCGAGCCAGCTCGCTTCCAGGAACCAGGTCTCCTTGTCACGAAGCATTGGACATCCTCCTCTTAGGTTCTCTGCAGGAAACCCGCCGCCCCTGCTTGGAGCGGCGGGCATTTCGTATTACTCGATGATCTGCACGACCTTGCGTGTATCGGGATCAACGAGGACTGCATGATCTCCGACAACCGTGTACTTATAGCGGACGTCTGGGACGTCGATCGTGTGAAGCTCGACCGTATCGGGAAGTGCCGTACCGACATTGAGTTCGACGCCGAGCAGGCTGACCGATGCAAGTTTCTGCTTGTGAATATATTCGCGAACGACGGTCTGCTGTTCGGGCTTCAGGACAACGACGTCCTCGGCAAAGGAGGTTCCGATGCCTGCCATAAGCACCAGGGCGCCGGCGGCGCTGACGAAATATTTGGTCATGATATTTTCCTTTTCAGTTGCAGGTCAGTTCGAGGTCTCGGACGTGAGTAGGTCACCCGCCGTTAGTCGGCGCTGGCGCTGGGGCAGCTGGCGCCGGGGCTGGTTCCGCAGGCTTCGCCGGTGCGGCCGGAGCTTCCGCCTTTGGAGCTTCAACCTTTGGAGCTTCAACCTTTGGAGCTTCAACCTTGACGTTGATATCCTTGCCACCGTCGCCGTGGATATTGATGACTCCGGTAAATATCAGCAAGACTACGATTGCAATAAGCCCAAGAACAACAGCGATCGCAGTGCCGCCGCCTCCGCCAGAATTAACAACAGTTGGGCCGTCAGCCATGGCTACGTCTCCTATTTTAGTTATCTAGATTTGCATAACGGTCGCCACTACATAGCGTTCCACCCCAGGGTCCAGGGTCTACGCGAGATAGGCCTTTAGTCTGATGCGCTTCGGACTGAAGCCCATGACAGGAACAATCTGCTGCTACTCAAGTTCGATTTCCTGGCGAGCAGGCGTGGTGCTGCCGCCAGGTTCAACGAGGAGAAAATCATGAGAATGCACCTCACAAGCGTCGCCGCGGCGGCATTGCTGTTAGCAGGCGTTGGCGCGGTCGCAGCGCAGGATGTCATCATCACCCCTGAGCAGGACACGGTCGTCCGTGAATACGTGAAAAAGCAGCCGCTCGCCTCGGTGAAGATCCCCGGCGTCGAACTCAAGATCGGGACGGCTTTGCCTGACACGGTGGAACTTCACGAGGTCCCGAACGTCAAGTATAGGTATATTGTGGTCGACAACCGCACCCGTCCTGGTCGATCCCGGCACCCGGAAAATTATCAAGGTCTACGATTGATCGAATGGCTGTGGCCCGCCGCCAGCTGCGGCGGCGGGCTGCAGTAATGCTGCAATAATTTCGAAAGCTGACAAGCCGGGGGCCGGCCCGTGCCCTGCTGGACACGCTTCCAGAGCAGCACTTGACTTTCACCCAAGCCTCGTCCTTGCCGCCGCTTCGGTATGGGCTTCCCCGGCGCTTCGAAACAATGCCCTCGAGGCCCATCTGCTCGGCTGCCTTATAGAACGCAGCGCCGCCGCCCTCGACGTGCTGGCTGTACTGGATGATACCCTCGGCCGGCTTGACCAGTTCCCCCAGGATTGCCTTGCGATCGATCGCCGGCAGCGTGCGCAGATCCTGGCCGTCCCTGTGCAGGATGTCGAACGCCACGAACGCGAGCAGTTCGGCGTTCCAGGCCATGCGCGAGTGGATCTCATGGAAGTTCGGCCGACCGTCCGGCTCGGGCGCGATCATCTCGCCGTCAAGGATGAGCGCCTTGGGCGGCAGCTTCTCCAGCGCGGCGACAATCGGCGGCTTGATGAACCTCAACCGCTCACCATCGCTTCGCGCACGCACACTCCCACCCGCCTAAGCTTAAGCTAAAATAGTTCCGAAACCGGAAATCGGCTTTTTGGTGCAACAAACACGTCAACCGGACGTTGCGGAGGATCGCAGGAGGAATCGATATGGCCGACGACAAAAGCAAGCGGGGTTCTCGCGATCGGGACCGTGTTTCAACCGATGACGATTATGAGGTTCAGTATTTCGCCAAGAAGGCCGGGATCACGCCCCAGCAGGTGAAGGACCTGATCGCCAAGCACGGGAACAATCGCGCGACGCTGGAGCGGGAAGCGAAGGCTCTGGGGAAGCGATAGGTAAGCCAGCATGCCAGCATACCAAGTGGAAGAGTGGCATGGAGACGAGCTTGTCTCGTCTCATGCCACAGACGCCGATGATCCGATATCAGCGGTAGAGAAAGTCACTGGGCAACGGGCGGCGCCTCGAGCTCTTCAGGGACGCTGGTTTCGTGTGGTCGATGAGGATGCGAGAAGCACGCACGAATTCAGCCTTGCCGACGCTGAAAAATAATGCCTGAGTCGGCTCTAACGAAAGCCCGCCAGCCGACAATCCTGTAGTGGCCGCCCCAGTTGTAAAACAGGACGGGAGTGGCAAAGCCCGTTGTTAGATCATGACAAAATGCTAAGGTCAGCGATGTCCGACTTGACGACACCGCTGATCCGAAAGCTCGAAAGCCTAGGTCGTCTTTCATCAGATGATCGCGAGAGCGTCAAAGCGATGGTGCTTGTGGGTAAGCAGTTGCAGCCCGGTGAGCAGATTGCGCAGGAAGGGGACGAACCCAGCCGCTGTTGCTTGGTGGTTGAGGGGCTCCTGCGACGCTATAGTGTTTTGAACAACGGCAACCTGCAAACGCTCTCAATCCATGTCCCCGGCGATATACCCGATCTCCAAGGCTTGCATCTAAGGATCATGGATCACACCCTTGCGTCGATCGGTAGAAGCAAGATTGCGGTGATTTCACACCACGACATTCTCGAGGTTGTGCGTAAATCACCTCGCCTGGCAAATCTATTTTGGCGGGAAAGTTTGGTAGACGCGGCGGTCGCGCGCGCCTGGGTCAAGGTATTGGGAGGGCATGATGTGGTGGGCAGATTAGCCCACCTTGCCTGTGAGCTTTACGTGCGCATGACGGTCATGGGGCTGGTAAGAGACCATTCTTATCCGTTACCGCTAACTCAAGTTCAGATCGGCGAGACAATCGGCGCGAGCGTAGTGCACGTCAATCGCATGTTGAAGAAACTGCGTGCTGACGGGCTTTTGGAGCACAAAGAAGGGCGGCTGGTCATTCTGAACTGGGACGCCTTATGCGAGATGGCAGACTTCGACCCCGGGTACCTGAACCTGCGAGACCCACTCTATTTGGATGTAACGTCAGTCGCAGTCGATTAGCATCTCCATTCGCTCCTCCCAGAAATCGTACAGCGAGGCAAGCGGTGGCCCGCGCCTCTAGTGAGGGAAGCGCGGGCCCGGCTGTCCTACGGGACCAGTCGGCAGCGGGAGGAGATGCGCCATACCGCTGCACTCAACTAACCTCGCGGCATTTGCGCAGTTCCATGAGGCAAACAAAAAAGCCCGCCGGTTAAACCAGCGGGCGAGGCTGTCATGAAGTGCACTCAGCGGCAGGAGGCGCTGCAACCATCAAACTTGGTGGCCTGAAGCTGGTTCCAACGGAGGTGAAAAAGCCCGCCGTCTATGGAGAAACGGCGGGCTTCTCGCCAGCCCAAAAAGGCCCGCCGGTGAGCCCAGCGGGCAAGTGGGCTGGGGACGCACTGAGAGATCAGTGCAATAGTACAAGTTCGGATGTTTCGAGATGTTCCAGCAACTCACAAATTTGGATCGTACGTGCTGGAAGGGGACGCTAGCGTTAAGCCTGGCGGAGCAAGCTAATGTCTCCCAACCTTTACGGCGGCAAAACAAAAAGCCCGCCGGCTTGGGCCAGCGGGCAATCGGTCTGGAGTAGCCGGAATCAACCGGCGCGAGTTCAACGAACGTTGAAGATGTCGGTTGCAACCTCGCTCTCGTCGCTCTCAGGGGTCCGGCGAGGACGAGTTGTTGCCTGAAGCAGCGCGGTACTGGAACACTGCCGCACCACAAAAGGATGCGCGCTCACGGTAAACGGAACATTAAGCCACGCTAAAAAGCCAACGCGAAAAAAAGACCGCCCGAATGCGGAAACGGGCGGGCAAGCCTTCTGGAGTGCCTGCCCGGCAAATGTCAATGAGCGGCGAAAGGTTGGTTGCGGTGCGTTCACTGCGGGGTCTGGCGCTACACCCAGCGCGACATGATTGGCATGGCCGCTTGCTCCTGATGGCCGCGCTTGGCGCCTATATCCTGTTTGCTCTAGCGCCTCTTCGGCTTCGGCGTGATCTCCTCGATCTGTGCCTTAACGCCGTCCTGCACCCATTGCCTGTTTAAGCGCCCTTGCGGGGCAAAGCGTTGCTCGCAAGTTTGTTTGCGTAATCCTCGCGAACATCTCGACGACAGCGACGTTCGCTTGGATGGCAGTAGTTACCGGACTCGCGGCTGCCCTGGTGGTTCTCTTGTCTTGATGCTGTTAACCCATGCAGTTCGAGACCTTCAAAGCGCGCCCAGCTATCATCGGCTGTGTCGCCGGCTGCGCTACGGCTCCTAAGCGCCTCTAGCCATTTGGGTGGTGAATGACGGTTGCGTGAGACGATTGTGCAAGAGAGGTCGGCCATGCTTTTCCTGTTACATGCGCTTCATGTCCATGCCCCAAAACGAAGCGATGGACTATTGCCGAAGCTGTTGACTATGTCGCCGAGCCGCACGAACAGCCGATGAACGAGAATTCAGCTGTCGCTATCCAAGTAGCGAAAAGCGAGCTTGGCAAGCCGAGTCGGTCGATAGCGGACCAGGCGTGCGGTTGCGCACATAAAGCCGGTCTATTAGACAGGTCTCATCAACGGGGACCAACACATGATTGACGAACATAACCACGCAGCCGAACTAGCCGAACTAACGGCGGATGTTGTCTCCGCCTACGTTAGCAATAACCCCTTGCCCGTCGGCAGCTTGCCCGAACTGATTTCCTCTGTGCACGCCACATTGTCAGGCTTGGGCGGACAGATCGCGCCGCCGGCCGAACCTAAGGAGCCCGCCGTCAACCCCAAACGCTCGGTGCATGCGGATCACATCGTATGCCTCGAGGAAGGAAAAAAGTTCAAATCGCTTCGGCGCCATTTGATGGCCGAACACGGCATGACGCCGGAGGCCTATCGCGCCAAATGGGACCTGCCCGGCAGTTACCCCATGACAGCGCCTAGCTATTCCGAAAAGCGATCGGAATTGGCAAAGGCTGCGGGGCTTGGGCAAAGGCCATCGCCGCAAGAGACGGCACCCACAAAGCGCAAGGCGAAGGCTTAGGGCGACTGAGCCATATGCAATCATGACGCCGCGTCAAGACTCGGCTATTACTGAGCGCGGCGGCCCTCTATCCCGCCCAGCCGGCGCCATTCAGGCAACCTCGAGCGAGCGGCGCCGGCTATTTTCCATTCCGCCAAAATACACTTTGAGCGTCGAGGGCCAGGGCCTTTCGACCGTAAATGGCAATGCAGCCAGCGCTAGAGACAACCCTCACTTGTTCAAGAAACTGGCTAAGGTCCTTCGCGACGGCGGAAAACCGCAGCCGACGATTATAGACTATACATCGCCCTTCCTGCAGGCTCAGGCACTGCTGGCATACTTCACCCTGCCCCACTGACTGCACTGAGGACACAAAGGATGGAGATAGGCCAATTTGTCCCCTGGAATATTTCCCGAACTGGTGATCGTCAGGCTGCCGCCCTCGAAACCCTCCAAGCTGTAGGATTCCCAGGTGCCGCTGAGGGGCTGAGCGTCTTCTCGTAGTTTCAAATACCCGGTGCGACCGCATTCGCAAACCAGCTTTTCCCGCAATACAGTTGAGAGCACTTAGGACAGCCTTCTGATAATGCGGCGAACTGGTCCGATGCTACCCATGGGACATTTGGTATTCGGGTTTCCCGCACTGCCCAAGCTACAGGCATATTAGCGATCGCTCAACTAAGACTG
>NZ_JBFUDJ010000026.1:0-2500 GCF_056404775.1 Mesorhizobium sp. P2_B5
TGGTCCGGCTGCCGCATACAAAAAGGCCCGCACGGGGCGGGCTTTTGTATTTGGTTGCGGGGACAGGATTTGGCTTTTCTGTCCCGCGGCGTCGGCTTCGCCTCCTTGCAGGCCCCTGATGCAGGTTAAAACCGGCCGGCCACCACAGCAAAATACAAAAAGGCCCGCACGAGGCGGGCTTTTTGTATTTGGTTGCGGGGACAGGATTTGAACCTGTGACCTTCAGGTTATGAGCCTGACGAGCTACCGGGCTGCTCCACCCCGCGTCAACCTTAGAGGTAAGCCGAAGCTTACTGGATTAGAAGAGCCGCCAAATGAAAGGGCCGCTTGCGCGGCCCGTAGTCCCGTTGGCGGGCCTCGATGCATGTCGCCCAAAAGTGTTGAGCGGTTTTGGGATAACGACATGCATCAACATAATCGTAATGAGAAGATTCCACTCCATCCAATTTGGATCGAGAGTTCAACGTGCGTTTGGCAGACCTGGCAGCGACCTACTCTCCCGCGTCTTGAGACGAAGTACCATCAGCGCTGGAGCGTTTCACGGCCGAGTTCGGAATGGGATCGGGTGCAGCCGCTCCGCCATAACCACCAGGTCGGCAAAACGCACGTTATTCGAGAAGCTGTTTTTTGTGCCAAGGCGACGCCTTTTGCGGTTGGCTTCCGGGCGTAAGCCCGCAAGCGCGACTGCGCGTCGCCGGTTTTCCGGCGCCCTCGCGGAGCGTCCGGCCGAAGGCCGATACGACGCGTGAGCGCTGGTCAGACCATTCGACTTTATCGAATGAGCATAAGGAATGAGAACGATCAAGCCGATCGAACTATTAGTACCGGTAAGCTTCAAGCGTTGCCGCTCTTCCACACCCGGCCTATCAACGTGGTCGTCTTCCACGGTTCTCAGGGAATACTCGTTTTAAGGTGGGTTTCCCGCTTAGATGCCTTCAGCGGTTATCCCGTCCGGATATAGCTACCCTGCTATGCGGCTGGCGCCACAACAGGTCCACCAGAGATCCGTCCATCCCGGTCCTCTCGTACTAGGGACAGATCCTTTCAATATTCCTACACCCACGGCAGATAGGGACCGAACTGTCTCACGACGTTCTGAACCCAACTCACGTACCGCTTTAAATGGCGAACAGCCATACCCTTGGGACCTGCTCCAGCCCCAGGATGCGATGAGTCGACATCGAGGTGCCAAACAACCCCGTCGATATGGACTCTTGGGGGTCATCAGCCTGTTATCCCCGGCGTACCTTTTATCCGTTGAGCGATGGCCCTTCCACGCGGGACCACCGGATCACTATGACCGACTTTCGTCTCTGCTCGACTTGTCAGTCTCGCAGTCAGGCAGGCTTATGCCATTGCACTCAGCGAACGATTTCCGACCGTTCTGAGCCCACCATCGCGCGCCTCCGTTACTCTTTAGGAGGCGACCGCCCCAGTCAAACTACCCACCATACATTGTCCCGGACCCGGATAACGGGCCGCGGTTAGACATCCATAGTAATAAGGGTGGTATTTCAAGGGTGGCTCCACCTGAGCTGGCGCCCAGGTTTCAAAGCCTACCACCTATCCTACACATGCCACTACGAATGCCAATGTAAAGCTATAGTAAAGGTGCACGGGGTCTTTCCGTCTAACCGCAGGAACCCCGCATCTTCACGGGGAATTCAATTTCACTGAGTCTATGCTGGAGACAGCGGGGAAGTCGTTACGCCATTCGTGCAGGTCGGAACTTACCCGACAAGGAATTTCGCTACCTTAGGACCGTTATAGTTACGGCCGCCGTTTACTGGGGCTTCGATTCAGAGCTTGCACCCCTCCTCTTAACCTTCCAGCACCGGGCAGGCGTCAGACCCTATACGTCGTCTTGCGACTTCGCAGAGCCCTGTGTTTTTGATAAACAGTCGCTACCCCCTGGTCTGTGCCACCCTCCTCTACTTGCGTAGAAAAGGGTCACGCTTCTTCCGAAGTTACGCGTGCAATTTGCCGAGTTCCTTCAGCATAGTTCTCTCAAGCGCCTTGGTATACTCTACCTGACCACCAGTGTCGGTTTCGGGTACGGTTTATAAGGAGGAGCTATTTCCTGGAACCGCTCCGCTGCCCGTTCAATCCGATAAGATTGGACAACTTGTGCGATCCGTCACTACCTCCAAGCCCACGAATATTAACGTGGTTCCCATCGACTACGCGTTTCCGCCTCGTCTTAGGGGCCGGCTAACCCTGCTCAGATTAGCTTTAAGCAGGAACCCTTGGTCTTTCGGCGGGGGAGTCTCTCACTCCCCTTACGTTACTCATGTCAGCATTCGCACTTCTGATACCTCCACCACCCCTCACGGGTATGGCTTCATCAGCTTACAGAACGCTCCGCTACCGCTTGGCCCTTGCGGACCAAACCCTAAGCTTCGGTGTATGGCTTTAGCCCCGTTACATTTTCGGCGCAAAGACCCTTATTTAGACCAGTGAGCTGTTACGCTTTCTTTAAATGATGGCTGCTTCTAAGCCA
>NZ_JBFUDJ010000027.1:0-5128 GCF_056404775.1 Mesorhizobium sp. P2_B5
AGAAGCGTGAAGAAGCGTGATCTTGATATTCGGTTTGCATCGGCTGCAGTCGAACTTCAGGCGCAACGGGCAACACCGCCGCCATAGACCATCATCAGGTCGGCCGAGCGGCAGTAAAAGACGTTGCCACAGGTGCACTCCGCCTTCACAAGCATGTTGTGCCGGGTTGCCTTGCCCAGCGTGTCAATCGGTTCATGCGCCATGAGAACAGAAGAGGAACAAATTCCTTGAACGTCAAGCCGGATTGTGGAATCTTTTCAACATGAGCGACGAACCATCACGACTTGCCGAAGGCATGGCGTGGGCTTTTCATTAAAATGGTATGCAACCTAGAGCTCGATCATAAGTTGTAGTGATGTGGTCGATCCTTTAGGATGTAGCCGCTCCGTCAAAAGCCCGTCGCTTACGCTCATTAGCTGCGACGGGCTTTTTCGTTCACCACAGTGAATTTTAAACTCCACATCCCAGCCCCTCAATGTTGGACGCCTAGTGCCACAACCTTCGGTCATAATTGCGCGATTGCTAATATGTCTGTAGTTTGACGGGCGCGGGGGACGCCTAATGGAGATAGCTATGTCCGGTAAGCCTGCAATCTTTCCAGCGCTCGATCACCTGCCGATCCAAGCTCAGGACCATGCCCCCCCTGCCTCGTTCGATATCGATACGCTGTTCGCAGCG
This sequence comes from Mesorhizobium sp. P2_B5, assembly GCF_056404775.1. Classification (NCBI taxonomy): domain Bacteria; kingdom Pseudomonadati; phylum Pseudomonadota; class Alphaproteobacteria; order Hyphomicrobiales; family Phyllobacteriaceae; genus Mesorhizobium; species Mesorhizobium sp. P2_B5. The sequence continues at coordinate 679 of NZ_JBFUDJ010000027.1, forward strand.
GCGGCTCCTGATCATCCCACAGGCCCGGGCGAGCATTTTGCACCCCACTCAACCGTTGACCTACCTGATGCCGGCCTTGCTGGCATCGAGCACGCAAGCCACCTGCCAACTCACATCTCGGATTGGTTACTGATCTAGCAATCTGTGAGGAGCCACCCGGTTCCAGACAACAGGTCCCGCCGCTGCCGAGCGACGGCGGGACCAAGAGAGTACGCGTCAGCAACCTTCCGTGGTCGTTTTCATCTGGCCAGGAGCAACAGACTTGGCGTCCGTATCCTGCTGCCCAGGCGCGGCCTGCTTGGCGCTGCCAGTCTGCTGACCTGGCGCGCAGTCCTTGGCCGAGTTAGATTTCGTCCCACTCGTGGTGGTGGAATCTGTTCCCGGGTCAGTCGTGGTGCTCGGCATAGTCGTGGTGGTCGTTGTTGACGACCCGCCTGTCGTTGTTGACGATCCGCCTGATGTACTGGTCGACTGCGCAATGGCGACCCCCGTTGACAAAGCCGCGATAGCTGCAGCGACAAGAAGCCGTTTCATGATTCAACTCCGTATTCGAAATGTCCCTTCGGAGGGTAACAGCGCTACGAAACCACGGTTCCAAAAAATCAGGGCGGGCTAGCCAAGCCAGAGCGGGCGCCGCAGCCGCATAGCCGCCAATCCAGGAGGCGAAGGGCGTTTACGAGCGCCGGCAACCTTTTGTCGCAATCGGCGTTCGAATCTGACCAATCGCTAGGACGGGGAGTTCGATGGACCGAATCGGGAACCGCAGCAATGGTTTTGAGACCTTCATGATCTTCATCCTCGGCCTTGCTGCGATAGGCGTGAGCATATCGTTCTACTTCACCGGAATGGGTTAAGCTCGCTTCTTAGAGCGCCGCCGCCAGCGAGCAGCCCATATTTCCCGCATTTGCTTATTCTTCCCGAAAATCCTGAACTGAGGCGTGACGAAGCTTGGCCTCGCCGCGCAGATGGCGGACGCAGCCGGTGATGCCGGGCTTGACCCACTCGACATCGTTGGCGACCGCCGAGGGCGGGCCGGCAGGCTGTTCGGCACGATCGCGCTCTATGCGCTGCCATAGGCGGTCCTTGATGGCGCGCGTCGTGGCGATGACTGCCTTGCCGACATATTTGACATCCTTGGCGAACAGGCCCTCGGTCTGCTTGCCGGCCTCCCGCTTGACGCCAATGAGGTCGAGATCATCGACATCCCAGCATTTCGTTTTACCCCAGGCATCGGAATCGCCGCTGCGGTATGGGCTACCCCGCCGCTTTGAAACGATGCCCTCGAGGCCCATTTTCTCCGCCGCCTCATAGAAAGCGGCGCCACCACCTTCGACATGCTGGCTGTACTGGATGATACCATCGGCCGGCTTGACTAGGTCCCACAGTATCGCTTTGCGCTCGATCGCCGGCAACGGGCGCAGATCCTCGCCGTCCTGGTGCAGGATGTCGAAGGCGACGAATGCGAGCAGTTCGGCGTTCCATGTCATGCGCGAGTGCATCTGATGAAAATTTGGCCGCCCATCCGGTTCGGGAGCTATCATCTCGCCATCGATGATGAATGCCTTCGCCGGCAGTTTCTCGGCCGCGTTGACGACTGGCCAGAAACGTTTCGACCAATCGTGCCCATTCTTTGTAAAGGCCCGGGCGCCGGCCCAGTCGAGGATGAGCTGGACGCGGAAACCGTCATACTTGATTTCATGCAGCCAATCATCGCTGACCGGCGGTTCCAGCACCAGGCGTGGTTCCTGCGGTTTGATAAATCTCAGCCGGTGACCATCGTTACGCACGCACGCACACTCCCACCCGCCCCGATTCAATAAGCTTTAGCTAAAATAGTTCCAAGACCGGAAATCGACGGCCGATTGCAACAAAACGGCAAGCGTGACGTTGCGGATATTCGGGAAAACGGAGGCGCATCATGCCGGATGAGGAGGCGAGAAGCGCGCAGGAATTCAGTCTTGCGGACGCCGGCGATTTCGCAAAATGACGAGAATTGCGGACCTTGGCCCCCCTAAACCCGGCCGGCCCCACGAGCCGAAAGCCGACGGCAGCGACCATTTTCACATTTGCCCGATCTGCGGCCAGCAGGTCGACCGACGCGACTTCCGCCAGGTGATGTGGCACGAGCAGCCCGATCACGAGCCGCTAGAATTGGATCAATGAGCAAAGCCACCGGCGCCAAGCATCAAGGGGTAACCCGGATGTGGAGATATAAAACGGCTTAAGCGCTCGCTGTTTGATCATACATGAGCGACGAAGCTTTCTGCATCCGGAGTCAGAAGCGTTTTCGGTCAAGCGGACGCTTCAACAGAAAGCGCACCAGATTTCCCAATGTCCTACTAACTGGCGTGTTCCCGATCCCTTCAATCGCACCCTTGGCCGCAACGTCTTCGCGAAAGCGAGCCAGCCATTCTTCCGTCACGCTGTCTCGTTGAATCATGAATTTCGAAGCAGACGTGCTCTCCAGAGCCGGCACTTCCATAAACTCAGCGAACGCTTCTAGATAAAGAGTTGGGTCAGGCTGCAAATCTTCATAGACAAAGAGCCGACAATCCAACCCAAGCAGATTCACGTAGGATCGCCAATACGCATAGCTTAGCTCAATTTGGAAATACGCCTGGCTAATACCAGTAAAGCTATAGGGAACAGTTCGCGGGGTGGTCCGTTCGTGGTTCTGGCTAGTAAACACCCCGGACATCTTTGCCCGGTAGGCTGAGATAGCTTGTCGCAGTCGGTCTCGACGTTCCAGTAAAATGACGAGCAGATCGTGCTTCCTGTTTATCTCGAACAAAAAGTCCTTACCGAACTTGTTCTTGCATGATTCCAAGTGTCGCGGAAATATCTTGATTGCGAACCGTCCGTTATCCGTCGAAGCTTTTTTAATAACAGCTTCTTCAAAAGCAACGTAGCTGCTGGGCTCGAATCGCAAATTTTCCGAACCTAGGAGCCATTCCTCCGAATGCCCCATCAGGCCAGTTGCATTTGTCAAGCTCCCTAACCAGTTCGAGCCGCTTCTTTGCTCTGTTAAGATTGCGACACCCCGCATGGAAACCTCGCCTTCGCACGCTGGCGCGCGCCATCCCGGCGCGGGTCCTACCGCGCAACCGCAGCCAATGTCCGGCCTTGTCAGTACCGGCAAACTCGAACGCGTTCGCGCACCCGGTGGTGATGGCGCCAGTGCTTCACCCACTTCACGTGGCAACGGTGATAGTGACGATGCCGATAATAGTAGCGATGCGGGTAGCGGGCCACGTAGCCGGGATAGCGGGGGCCGTAATAGCGGCCGCCAAAGTCGTAAAACGGGCCGCCGCCGTAAAACGGGCCACCGCCGTAGAAGGGGCCACCGCCGAACGGGCCGAAGCCGCCGAATGGACCAAGAAAGCCGATGCCAGGACCGAATTGTGCATCCGCAGGCACGAGCGTGGCTGCGGCGGAGGCGATGGCAATAACCGAAGCAAGTAGCAGTTTTCTCATGGCAACCTCCCAGAAGGCCGATCACCCGATAAACGCCAGCAGGAGCCGTATGTTCCCGATCGCTAATATACTGTGCGCGCCGCGCTTGACAGCGCCTCGCCGAAAGTCCTGGCGCGCCGGAGGAAGTTAATGCCGGGGGTGCTCCTGGCCCCTCTTTAGAATTCGGGCTTCGCGCATCACGGATGAGAGATCGTAGCCCAGCAACGATACAAGCGCTCGCACCTGTTCTTCAGAAATGCCGGTTTCCCGCGCAACTTTACGCACGAACTCGACTTTCGTGTCCAAGGGTTTTCCTGTTTCTTCGTCAGCCATCAGGCACAATTCGGCGACAGCCTAAAGGTTTCAGGGAAGAACCTTTTCGCCTGCCGATGGCTCTCTCAGCCGCTACAACCTCATCGACCATAACACCACCAGTGCCACCACGATGCCGACGAAACAGTATGCGACCCAGACGCTGGTCATCGATGGCTTTCACTCAGATAAGCCGGCATCGTGGTGCACGATCGCGTCTAGGAGAGCCTCGTACACACTCCCGGTTTCTTCCTCAATTTCAACACTAGTGATGCTGATCGCCTTGGCGTCGGCGAATAGCTTTTTAAGTTCGGCAACTGATGTCGGCGCGACGGTCTGGGGAACGTTGGCCGAAATCCACTTGTACAAAAAGTCGGTGCCACGGGTGCTCATCAGAAGATAAGCTGACGACGTTTATTAGGTTCCGCGCGGATAGACATTCCGCCAGGGAAGAACGCATGCAGTACCGAAGAGAAACTAGAGCCGAACGATCTTATCGAGATGCAGGCGTATCCGCTGGCCTTCCGCAAATGAGAGCGCGAACGATTCCAGATCGAATGATCGGGTAAGTTCCTGGTCTTCCTCAACCACGCGGACAAACCACTCTCCGCAGGCTTCGACCACTTCGATGCAAGGCAAGGCCTTGCGAATTGGAACCACGTTATCCATCACAGCCTCCCTACGA
>NZ_JBFUDJ010000028.1:0-1655 GCF_056404775.1 Mesorhizobium sp. P2_B5
AGGGAAGAACGCATGCAGTACCGAAGAGAAACTAGAGCCGAACGATCTTATCGAGATGCAGGCGTATCCGCTGGCCTTCCGCAAATGAGAGCGCGAACGATTCCAGATCGAATGATCGGGTAAGTTCCTGGTCTTCCTCAACCACGCGGACAAACCACTCTCCGCAGGCTTCGACCACTTCGATGCAAGGCAAGGCCTTGCGAATTGGAACCACGTTATCCATCACAGCCTCCCTACGAAAAGCAATGGTAACGTCGAATTTTATAAGACCGGCTGACGGCGGTTTTCAATATCAAAAGTTAGGCTCCCGAGACATTGCTAGCTGCGGCGCAGCTATGCGAATCCTAGMGTAACCYCTGCATGATGGCTTCGAAGATCGGGCCAATTTCTTCRTCGATCTCCTGGCCCGGAATGCCTTGGGTTTCCGCCTCCCGTTTCGCGTCCACTGCCATATCGATKACCAGCAAGACCGGGTCGACAATCGCATCGTCAGGCAAACGGTCTGATATCCAATGGTAGAGAAAATCACTGCCGCGCTTGCTCATTCTTCCCGAAAATCCTGCACCGAGGCATGGCGCAGCTTTGGCTCGCCGCGCAGCGTCTTCACGYGCAAGTTGATGCCCGGCCTGACCCATTCGACATCCGGGGTCACCACGGCCGTGGGCAAGCCCGCCGGGGGCCGGCCCCTGCCCTGCTGGACGCGCTTCCAGAGCCGTTCCTTGATCGCGTTGCTTGTGGCGATCACGGCTTTGCCGACATATTTGCCGTCCCTTGCGAGCAGCGCTTCGCTTCGCTTGCCGGGCTGGCGGTGGACGCCGAGCAGTTCGAATTCGCCGATGTCCCAGCATTTGATTTTCACCCAAGCCTCGTCCTTGCCGCCGCTTCGGTATGGGCTACCCCGGCGCTTCGAAACAATGCCCTCGAGGCCCATCTGCTCGGCTGCCTTATAGAACGCAGCGCCGCCGCCCTCGACGTGCTGGCTGTACTGGATGATACCGTCGGCCGGCTTGACCAGTTTCCACAGGATTGCCTTGCGATCGATCGCCGGCAGCGAGCGCAGGTCCTGGCCGTCCCTGTGCAGGATGTCGAACGCTACGAACGCGAGCAGTTCGGCGTTCCAGGCCATGCGCGAGTGGATCTCATGGAAGTTCGGCCGACCGTCCGGCTCGGGCGCGATCATCTCGCCGTCGAGGATGAGCGCCTTGGCCGGCAGCTTCTCCAGCGCGTCGACAATCGGCCAGTAGCGCTTTGACCAGTCGTGGCCGGTCTTGGTGAAGGCACGGCCGCCTGCCCAATCCAGCACCAGTTGAGTGCGAAAGCCGTCATATTTGATCTCGTGCTGCCAGTCGTCGCTGATCGGGGCAACCTCGACCAGGATCGGTTCCTGCGGCTTGATGAACCTCAGATGCTCAGGGTGAACTTCCAGAAGCGTGATCTTGATATTCGGTTTGCATCGGCTGCAGTCGAACTTCAGGCGCAACGGGCAACACCGCCGCCATAGACCATCATCAGGTCGGCCGAGCGGCAGTAAAAGACGTTGCCACAGGTGCACTCCGCCTTCACAAGCATGTTGTGCCGGGTTGCCTTGCCCAGCGTGTCAATCGGTTCATGCGCCATGAGAACAGAAGAGGAACAAATTCCTTGAACGTCAAGCC
>NZ_JBFUDJ010000029.1:0-1596 GCF_056404775.1 Mesorhizobium sp. P2_B5
CTCTGCCGCCCACGTTTCTCTTTCTTCAATATTCAATTTTCAAAGAACAGACCCCGCAGACGCGAGGTCGTGGCCCGTTACGCTTGTGGCTTCGGGGCCGTCCGAGTGTCGCTTACGCGGCTCTCTTGAATTTCACAAGGGCTTATTCAGAAGCAAACTGCTTCGCCGCCTGCGGCGCACCGCCCTCGTTCGTGAGGCGTATATAGTCGCCACCCACTCAAACTGTCAACACCGATCACTCATGTTTTTTCGATTTCTCGCAGAGATATCCACGGGGCTGAAATTCGTGAGTTGGCTTGGCTGAAATTATGAGTGGTGTTCCGCGGTCGGTCACTTCTACGAAGCTCCCATCCCTCGGCGGCGGCGGCGTGCCATCGGCTTGAAAATCGTCTGCTCTGCCCGGTGAATGTCGACCACAGCGCCAGCCTGAGCAGTGCTTCAGAGCCGATCTTCCAGCAATTCCGCCGTGATGTTTCGACCGGCGAAAAAGATGCCCAGGATCAGGACCTTCTCGGCCTCGACCGCAAACGCAATGCTGACGGCGCGGCGGTAGCCGATGATGCGCAGACCAGGCATGATCTCGACCCGCTCCGTGCCGCGCTGTGGAAAAGTCGACAGGCCGAGGCAATGGTCGCGGATGCTGGCGATGAAATTCCAGGCGATCGCCGGCGACGCACGGTCGGCTATGTCATCATAGAGCTGTTCGAGTTCAGCTTCCGCCTTAGGGTGGAAGACAATGCGATACTCCATTGCCTACTTGGCTTTCGCCTGCTTCGCGCGATGCCGGGCCTCGAGCCGCGAAAAAACCGTCTCGGCAGGGATAGCCTTCGCCGGATCCCGCTGGAGCTCGGTCAGGCGCGCGGGGATTTCCTCGCGCAGCCATCTTTCCCGCTCCGCCTCGAAATCCTCGAGCATACGCAAGCCGGCGCGAACAACCTCACTGGCATTGTTGTAGCGGCCTGATTCGAGCTGCTTCCTGATGAAGCTCTCATAGTGGTCGTTCAGTGCGTAGTTGGGCATGGCAACCTCCTGAAGAGATTATGGTGCGAATAAGGGTCAGTAGCAATAGATAGCAATAATTAGCAGCGAGTGCGCGCATGGCCATGCTTCGTTTGCAACGATCTGCTGGCGGTAGAATGATTCGTCACCTGGCTCTGCAGCATCGAAATGCTGCCCATCACGATCGCGCCGGCATGGATCGAAGATTCACGCCTGGATCATCTGCCGCCATTCTCGTCGCAAGCAAAAGTGGCGGTTGCTGCGTCGGGCAAAGCCCGGAGCTACAGGGGTCACCGACAAGGAAGCTGGGCGCCGGAAGAATTGGCTTGGGGAACGGGAGAGGCTTTGTGTCCGGCTGCCGCATACAAAAAGGCCCGCACGGGGCGGGCTTTTGTATTTGGTTGCGGGGACAGGATTTGGCTTTTCTGTCCCGCGGCGTCGGCTTCGCCTCCTTGCAGGCCCCTGATGCAGGTTAAAACCGGCCGGCCACCACAGCAAAATACAAAAAGGCCCGCACGAGGCGGGCTTTTTGTATTTGGTTGCGGGGACAGGATTTGAACCTGTGACCTTCAGGTTATGAGCCTGACGAGCTACCGG
>NZ_JBFUDJ010000030.1:0-1177 GCF_056404775.1 Mesorhizobium sp. P2_B5
ATTATTCTTTGATGGTGACGACGATGCCGGCACCGACGGTGCGGCCGCCTTCACGGATGGCGAAGCGCAGCTTCTCTTCCATGGCGATCGGCACGATCAGCTCGACATCGACCGTGATGTTGTCGCCGGGCATCACCATTTCCGTGCCTTCCGGCAGCGACACGATGCCSGTCACGTCGGTCGTGCGGAAGTAGAACTGCGGACGGTAGTTGGTGAAGAACGGCGTGTGACGGCCACCTTCGTCCTTGGTCAGGATGTAGGCTTCGGCCACGAACTTCTTGTGCGGCTTCACCGTRCCSGGCTTGGCCAGAACCTGGCCGCGCTCGACACCTTCACGGTCAACGCCGCGCAGCAGCGCGCCGATGTTGTCGCCAGCCTGGCCCTGATCGAGCAGCTTGCGGAACATTTCAACGCCCGTGCAGGTCGTCTTGGTCGTCGGACGGATGCCGATGATTTCCAGTTCCTCGCCGACCTTGACCACGCCACGCTCGACGCGGCCGGTCACGACCGTGCCACGACCCGAGATCGAGAACACGTCTTCGATCGGCATCAGGAACGGCTTGTCCAGCGGACGAACCGGCGTCGGGATGTAGGCGTCGACCTGAGCCATCAGCTCGCGGATCGCGTCTTCACCGATGGTCTTGTTCGAATCTTCCAGAGCAGCCAGCGCCGAGCCCTTGACGATCGGAATGTCGTCGCCGGGGAACTCGTTCTTCGACAGAAGCTCGCGAACCTCGAGCTCGACCAGTTCGAGCAGTTCCGCATCGTCGACCTGGTCGACCTTGTTCAGGAACACAACGATCGACGGCACGCCGACCTGACGGGCAAGCAGGATGTGCTCGCGGGTCTGCGGCATCGGGCCGTCGGCAGCCGAAACCACCAGGATCGCGCCGTCCATCTGCGCGGCGCCGGTGATCATGTTCTTCACATAGTCGGCGTGTCCGGGGCAGTCGACGTGGGCGTAGTGGCGGTTGGCCGTCTCGTATTCGACGTGAGCCGTCGAAATGGTGATGCCGCGGGCCTTCTCTTCGGGCGCCGCATCGATCTGGTCGTAGCGCTTGTATTCGCCAAAATACTTCGTGATCGCCGCCGTCAGCGACGTCTTGCCATGGTCAACGTGACCAATCGTGCCGATGTTCACATGAGGCTTAGTGCGCTCGAATTTACCTTTTGCCAT
>NZ_JBFUDJ010000031.1:0-1171 GCF_056404775.1 Mesorhizobium sp. P2_B5
GGGACTGTTGCAAAATTGGATGGATGTGATTCCCTGTTTTTGAAACGGGGATTTTGCGATGACGACGAAGCCGAGCGGTCAGTTCAGTTTTGTGGAGGCTCTGCTGCCACAGGGTCTTGGTCGGAGTGGTCGGCTGGACCGGCTGTCGTCGCTGGTGAAGTGGTATCGCTTCGAGAAGATCCTTGCGCGGCTGCGCTCGCCGGCGGGGCCAGGGCGGCCTGCGTACAATTCGCTGGTGATGTTCAAGGCGCTTCTGCTGCAATCCTTGTATGGGCTGTCGGACAGCGAACTGGAGGAGGCGCTCGCCGATCGGCTGTCGTTCCGCCGCTTCGTTGGGCTGACGCTCGAGGAGACGGTGCCCGACCACACCACGCTCAACCGCTTTCGCAGTCTTCTCGTCGAAGCCGGGCTTCTGGAGAAGTTGTTTGGCGAGCTGGACCATCAGTTGGACAAAGCCGGGCTGATCCTGCGGCGCGGCACGATGCTCGATGCCACGGTGATCGAGACTGCGGCGGCGCGGCCACCCAGTGGGGCCGCGCAGGAGGTGGGCGAGGTCGGCGATCCCGATGCCGGCTTTACACGCCGGCAGGGCAAGCCTGGCTCCTCTTACGGCTACAAGGCCCATGTCGGTGTCGACCAGGGTTCTGGTCTGATCCGCCGGGTGAGGACGACAGCGGCCAACGTCAACGACACGGTCGAAGCGGATCATCTGATCTGTGGCGACGAAGGCGCGGTGCTGGCGGATGCGGCCTATCACACCAAGGCGCGCGAGCTGTCGCTGAGGCAGCGCGGGATCAAGCCGCGGCTGATGCGGCGAGCCAACAAGCATCATCCGCGCCTGCCGGCGCGCCTGAAGCAGTTCAACCAGCTGATCGCCCGGCAACGCTTTGCCGTCGAGACAACCTTCGCCACCTTGAAGAACCGCATGCGACTTTGCGCCATCCGCTATCGCGGCCTGGCCAAGGCGGCAGGACAGGTCCTCATCGCGGCCATGGCCTTCAACATGCGCCGCTGGGTAACGCTGGCCACCTGAGCCTGGGTCGCACTGCGCCCGAAACCCACCGAATACGCCAACTCCTACCCTATCCGGCCGCAAACCCGCGCCGGAAAGCACCTCGATGCGCCCCTGCCGTCTCTCCAGGCATCCAAAGCCCGATAACGCAACAGGCCC
>NZ_JBFUDJ010000032.1:0-1153 GCF_056404775.1 Mesorhizobium sp. P2_B5
GGACCTGTTGCGCAGTTTGAGGTGCGCGACGGCGGGATGGGAATGCAGCCGGTCGTCACTTGCGCTTGGGGATTGAGGCCTAGTTTTGGGGTTTGAGGTGGCGGTTCGGCCGGTACGGCCGAGCTGCAGGCGCACCTATCCCGTGATGGCCGCCCATCGGCGCATGTTGAAGGCGATGGCCGCCATCGTCACCTGAGCGGTAGCCTTGGCCAGTCCGATGTAGCGGATCGTGGTCAGCTTCATGCGGTTCTTGAGCGTAGCGAAGGTGGTTTCCACCGCCGCTCGCCGTCTGGCGATCAGGCGATTGTAGCGCTTGAGCCGTGCCGGCAGCGCATGATGCTTGTTGGGACGGCGCGCAATGCGCACCTTCTTGCCCTGTGCCTTCAATCGGGCACGGCGGGCATGGGTGTCATAGGCGGCATCCGCCCACACCGTCTTCTCGTCGCCGCAGATCAAGGCATCGGCCATCACCGTGTCGTTGACGTTGGCCGGTGTGGTGATCACCGTGCGGATCAGGCCCGAACCCTCATCCACCCCGACATGAGCCTTGTAGCCAAAGGTAAAGCCATCCTTGCCCTTGCGCATGGTGGGGCGGGCGTCTGCGTCCTTCGACGGCCGCTCGGGTGTCGGCGGTGCCGAGACCGCATCGATCAGCGTGGCGTCCAGCATCGTCCCACGCTTCAGGATCACACCGGCCTTCTCCAGCTGCCGGTCCAGTTCGCCAAACAGCCTCTCCATCAGCCCTTCGCCGACAAGCAGGTTGCGAAAGCGCGACAGAACCGTGTGATCGGGGACCGTGTCGTCCAGCCCCAGCCCGGCAAAGCGCCGGAACGACAGCCTGTCGCCGAGTGCTTCCTCCAACTCGCGATCAGACAAGCCATAGAGCGATTGCAACAAAAGCGCCTTGAACAGCACCAGTGGCGGCCAGGCTGCCCGACCCGGCCCGCCATCGCGCAGCCGGTTAAGCAGCTTCTCGAACCGGTACCACTTCACCAGCCCCGACAGGCGGTCGAGCGGCGAAGAACCGCCCGCAAGCTTGTCGCCCAGAAATGCCTCCACCAAGCTCAACTGACCCGTCCGCTTAACTGCCATTGTGACTCTCCCGGCCTTTCGCCTTCAGAGAATCACAACCAGCCAATTACGCAACAGGCCC
>NZ_JBFUDJ010000033.1:0-1080 GCF_056404775.1 Mesorhizobium sp. P2_B5
TGGTCACCACGCCGATGCCGATGCCTTCGAAGCCGCCCATGGCCATCAGGGCGGCCGGAGCCTCTTCGAGGCTGAGCCTCTTGCTGACCAGAAGTTCGGGCTTCAGCTTGCCGCTGCCAATCATCGCCATGATCGCCGGATAGCGGTAGGCCTGCATGCCCAGGCTGCCGAGGATTTCGAGCTCGAAGGCGATCACCTGATCCATCGGCACCTGTGCCCTGGCATGCTCGCCCAGCATCAGCCCGACCTGCACGTGGCGGCCGCGCCGGCGCAGATTGGCGATCGAGTTGAACGAGGTCGTCGAGTGGCCGAGCGCATCCATCGACATATGCGCGCCGCCCTTGGTGATCTCCCGGACCGCCTCGACCACATCGGGCGTCGTCGAGGCGTTGACCGTCGCCACCGCGCCGATCTTCTTGGCAAACTCCAGCTTTGCATCCGTCAGGTCGATGGCAATGACATTGGCGCCCATGGCGCTGGCGATCATGATCGCCGACAGGCCGACGCCGCCACAGCCATGCACCGCCACCCATTCGCCGGGCCTCACCCGGCCCTGGTCGACGATGGCGCGAAACGAGGTGATGAAGCGGCAGCCGAGGCTGGCTGCGGTGGCGAACTCCATCTCCTCGGGCAGGCGCACAAGATTGGTGTCGGCATGCTCGATGGCAACATATTCAGCGTACGAGCCCCAGGCACTGAAGCCTGGCGTCTTCGGGTGTTCGCAAATCTCGTGATGGCCCGAAGTGCATTCGAAGCAGCGCCCGCAGCCGACGGCGAACGGCACGGTGACGCGCTCGCCGGCCTTCCACCGTGTGACCTGGTTGCCGGCGGCGACGACGATGCCGGCCAGTTCATGGCCCGGCACATGCGGCAGTGTGATGCCCTCATCATGGCCCATCCAGCCATGCCAGTCGCTGCGGCAAAGGCCCGTCGCCTCGACCTTGATGACGACCCCTTCGGGCGTCGGCTTCGGATCGGCGACGGTCTGGATCGTCGGCGCCTGGCCGAACTGTTCGAAGACGACAGCTTTCATATCAAGGTCCTTCTGAGGGCTTCCGGGAGCGCGGGGCGGGCAGGGGC
>NZ_JBFUDJ010000034.1:0-731 GCF_056404775.1 Mesorhizobium sp. P2_B5
CGAGGTCGTTTCCGAGGCCGCAGGCTCGTTCGAGCCCGAAGGCTCGCCGGCGCGCGCCGGCAGGCCAGCCTCATAGACCGTCGTGTCGGCGCCGYCCGCTGCCGGGATCGATACGGTCGGCGTTCCATCGCCGATCGAAATCGTCAGCGTGGTGTGCGAGGTGTCGCCGTCGCCGTCCTTGATCGTATAGGTGAAGACGTCGTTGACGCCACCGGACGTGCCGGCATCGCGAACATAGCTGTAGGTGCCGTCGGCAGCGAGCGTCAGCTTGCCGTAGGCGCCCTGGATCTGCGTGCCAAGCGTGGCTGCGTCGTCGACATCGGCATTGGTGTTACCAGCCTGGACGCCTACCACTGTCGCGCCGTCGGCGCCCTGGGTGTCGGTAACGCCGTCCGTGGTGTTCGCGTCGACCGCGTCCGTACCGCCGACAAGCACATTGCCCGTCGCGGGACCAAACTGGCCGGCTGCAATGCTGTCCGTATCGGCAACCGCCGTCGGCACGTCATCGACGATATTGATGACCAGATTACCGGCCGGCGCCGGATCGCCGTCGGCGTCGGTCACCACCACCGCGAAGCTGGTGCTCGACGGATCGGTCAGCGTGTTGTCGATGAGCGTGTAGGAGTAGCTGATCGTGCCGAGGCCGGTCGCCGGATTGTAGACATAGCTTGCCGTCAGCGTGCCTGTCGTCCCGTCGGCGAACGCCGTCGGGATACCGGTCAGTACATGGC
>NZ_JBFUDJ010000035.1:0-550 GCF_056404775.1 Mesorhizobium sp. P2_B5
GGGCTGTATCAGCTTGCCGCTTTGAAGTGGGGGATCAGCAGCGCCAACAAACGGTCAACAACACCGGGCGGCAAATCGTGTCCCATGCCTTCAATGCTTTCAAAACGGGCACCGGCAATGCGCCTGGCCGTGTCCTGCCCGCCGGCCATGGGCACCAGCCGGTCTGCCTGGCCGTGCACCACCAGCGTGGGCGCCGTCACCCTGGCAAGTGCGGAGGCGCGGGCACTGTCAGCGGCAACGGCCACCATCTGACGCAGAACGCCCTGCGGATGAAAGCTGCGCTGCGCCGCGGCAGTGACTTTTTCGCGTATCTCGGCATCGTCCATGGGAAAGCCCGGGCTGCCGATGGCCTTGAGCAGCTTCACCGTGTGGTCGACGGCGGCCTGCACACCTCTGCCAGCAGGCCGGCTGAGCAGAACACGGGCCACCGCCGGACTGGCTTCCGGCAGGCCGCGCGCGCCGCTGGAGCTCATGATGCTGGTCAGGCTGAGCAGGCGCGAGGGAGCCAACACCGCAACGCGCTGCGCGATCATGCCGCCCATGCTCACAC